>NZ_CDDA01000019.1 GCF_000819745.1 Aeromonas bestiarum
TGAGCGGGCTTTTTTATTGCCTGATATTCAAGCGCCGGGTTGCAATAGCCAGGTGATGCTTTCCTTCTGAGCCCTCACTCGTTTATTTTTCCCCGTTTTGTTCCGGATGGCTGCGCCATCCAGCGTGATATATCCCCGTCCATGTCGCTTGTCTGAATATAAAAAGCACAGAATGTGATGCCTCTACCTTTCTTGTGATGCCCGCTCTGCTTTAATTCGTCTGCTCACGTTCGATGGGCCAAGGAATCACAATAATTTGAGGAATGGACACATGTTCAAAAGAACAGTAACGATGATGCTGGCGGCGGGAACCCTGGTATTAGGCGGTTGCGCATCCCATGGTGGTGCAGAACAGGCGGCAGACAACAGCGATTTCGGTGGCAAGTCCATCTACCTGCGTGGGGAGATGAACGACTGGATGGCAACCGATGCGAGCAAGGTGGTCAAGGTCGCCGACAAGCTTTACATGGCCAAAGGCACACTCAAGAAAGAGTGGGCCCCCTACAAGTTCAAGTTTGCCGACTCAGGCTGGAGTTGTGGCACCAACTTCGGTTACAAGAGCCCGAGTGACGGTGTCGCCGTGCTGGGTGGGGAAGCCGTGCCGGTCAACCCCTGCTCCAAGTATGAGGACATGAAGTTCTCGCCGGATGCGGATGGGGTCTACGAGTTCTATCTGAACATGGCTGGCGAGACGCCGACCGTGTACGTCAAGAAACCCTGAGTGCTTCCTGATCGCTAAATCTTTCAGGAAATGAATCAGTTAAATGCCTCGGCCCAGAAACCTGCTGGCCGGGGCATTTTTTTAGGATAGAATCGGCGCCCTCATGGCAGTAGCTGTACTATATATTGTGTTATTTTTTATAAGTGCCACTATTGGTTGTGTTTTTGTCGCTGTCATGACGTTGATGTACTCACATAAGGTTGATTGAAAATGGCTAAATCCAACCCGGTGCAGGAGAGTGAACTCGGCTCCCGCCTTATCCCCCTGCAGGAAACGTCCCTCGAGATCTGGGACAGCAAGTATCGTCTCAAGAGCAAGGATGGGGCCCCTATAGATGGTTCCATCGACGAGACCTACCAGCGGGTTGCCCGCGCCCTGGCCGAGCAGGAATTGGAGCCCGATGCCTGGTATGAGTCCTTCCTGTGGGCGCTGCGCAACGGCGCCATCCCGGCGGGGCGTATCACCTCCAACGCGGGTGCCTTCGAGCACAAGCCGGCGACCTCGACCATCAACTGCACCGTCTCCGGCACCATCGAAGATTCGATGGATGACATTCTCGGCAAGGTGCACGAGGCCGGCCTGACCCTGAAGGCGGGCTGCGGCATCGGTTATGATTTCTCGACCCTGCGCCCGCGCGGCGCCTTCGTCTCGGGTGCCGGTGCCTATACCTCGGGCCCGCTCTCCTTCATGGATATCTATGACAAGATGTGTTTTACCGTCTCGTCAGCCGGTGGTCGCCGTGGCGCCCAGATGGGCACCATGGATATCCGTCATCCCGATGTGATCGAATTCATCCAGGCCAAGCGCGAAGATGGCCGCTTGCGCCAGTTCAACCTCTCCCTGCTCATCACCGAGGATTTCGTCAAGGCGGTGAAGGCGGATGCCCCCTGGCAGCTTATCTTCCCCTACACGGCCAAAGAGGTGGAGCAGGACGGTATTGCGCTGGACGATCCCGAAGTGGTGTTCTGGGCCGACTGGCCCAACAAGGAAGGGGTGGTCATCAACGCGCTGGGGCAGGTGGCCTGCAAGGTCTACAAGACCCTGCCTGCCCGCAAGCTGTGGAACGTCATCATGACTTCCACCTACGACTATGCGGAGCCCGGTTTCATCCTGATCGACAAGGTCAACCAGATGAACAACAACTGGTTCTGCGAAGAGATCCGCGCCACCAACCCCTGTGGTGAACAGCCCTTGCCCCCTTACGGTGCCTGCCTGCTGGGCTCGGTCAATCTGACCCGGTTTGTGCGCGACCCCTTCACCGAGTGGGCAGCCTTCGACTGGCAGGCGTTTCGCAAGGTGGTGGCCATCTTCACCCGCATGCTGGACAACGTGGTGGAGATCAACCAGCTGCCTTTACCCAGGCAGCGCGAGGAGATCACAGCCAAGCGCCGTCACGGCATGGGCTTCCTCGGCCTTGGCTCGACCCTCACCATGCTGCAGATAAAATACGGCTCTGCGGCTTCCGTCGCCTTCACCGAGCAGGTATCTCAGGAGCTGGCCATGACCGGCTGGCAGGAGTCCCTGCGTCTGGCCAGGGAGAAGGGCTCGGCTCCCATCATGGAGCAGGAGTTCGAGGTGACCGGCAAGATGCTGCGACTGCGCCCCGAGATGGCGGCCGATGGCATCAAGCTGGGTGACAAGGTGAAGGGCAAGGTGCTGCATGCGCGTTATAGCCGCTACATGCAGCAGGTGGCCGAGGTGGAGCCCGCCCTGGTGGCCGAACTGGCCGAGGTGGGTGGTCGCTTCACCCACCACAGCAGCATAGCGCCGACCGGCACCATATCCTTGTCGCTGGCCAACAACGCCAGCAACGGTATCGAGCCGAGCTTTGCCCATCACTACAGCCGCAACGTCATCAAGCCGGGCAAGAAGAGCAAGGAGAGCGTGGATGTCTACTCGTTCGAGCTGCTCGCCTACCGCGAGCTGGTGAACACCGGTGCCATGCCTTATTCGGAAGACGAAGCCAGCCGCCTGCCTGACTACTTCATCACGGCCGACGACATCAGTCCGGCCCAGCACGTGGACATTCAGGCCGCGGCCCAGCGCTGGATTGATTCCTCCATCTCCAAGACGGCCAACGTGCCGACCGATTTCCCGTTCGAGCAGTTCAAGGACATCTACATGTATGCCTCGGACTCGGGGCTCAAGGGCTGCACCACCTTCCGCTTCAACCCTGAGGCCTTCCAGGGCGTGCTGGTGAAGGAGAAGGATCTGGAGAACACTCAGTACGAGTTCACCCTGGAGGATGGCTCAGTCATCTCCGTCAAGGGGAACGAAGAGATCGAATACGATGGCGAGCTGCATACCGCCGCCAACCTTTATGACGCCTTGAAAGAAGGCTATTACGGTAAATTCTGAGAACAGATTATGGTCAAGAAGATCGACAAGAAAATCGTCGCCTACAAGGTGAAAACCCGGGATGAGCCGCAGGAAGATCTGGCCCCGCAGGATGACGTGGTGCACATGCACGAAACCGTGCTGCGCCCGGAGCGGCTGATGGGCACCACCTACAAGCTGAAGACGCCGGAGCATGTTTCCGAGCACTCGCTGTTCATCACCATCAACGACATCATTCTCAACGAGGGCACGGTTCACGAGACCCGCCGCCCGTTCGAGATTTTCATCAACTCCAAGAGTCTGGAACACTATCAGTGGATAGTGGCGCTGACCCGTATCATCTCTGCCGTGTTCCGCAAGGGTGGGGATGTCACCTTCCTGGTGGAGGAGCTGAGATCCGTGTTCGATCCCAAGGGTGGCTATTGGAACAAGGGCAAGTACGTTCCCTCCCTGATCGCCGAAATTGGCAACGTGATCGAGACCCATCTCACCGAGATCGGCATGATCAAGCTGCCGGGGCTGGATGAGCATCAGCAGGCGTTTCTGGCCGAGAAACAGGCCGAACTGCAGGTCCGGCAGCAGGCAGAAGAACAGCAGGCCGGCAGTGGTTTCCCGGCCAGTGCGGCACTCTGCTACAAGTGCAATACCAAGGCGCTGGTGCAAAAGGATGGCTGCATGACCTGCCTCAACTGCGGCGACTCCAAGTGTGGCTGACAAGCCACCGAGCACTTGAACAAGGCCGGCCACAGAGCCGGTCTTTTTTATTGATGCTTTTCTGTTCGAACGATCCTGCGGCTCAAGCGATTTGTTGCGTGATGGTAAAATCGGGCGTAGCGTTGGGGGTAATAAAACTGTCACGCTCGTGTGGTTTCAATGACATCTGAGATTCACACACGTGGCACCTTCAGTGCCAAGGAGGATGCTTATGGACAATACGGACCGAAAGCTGTTTATCCTGGATACCAACGTTCTGCTTCACGAACCCCTCGCCATCTACTCCTTCAAAGAGCACGACGTGCTCATCCCCATGACGGTGCTGGAAGAGCTCGACAACATCAAGGATCGCCACAAGGATGTCAGCCGCGACGCGCGGGTGGCCATTCGTGCGCTGGAAGACGTGTTCCGCGATGCAACGCCGGAGCAGATCACCCAGGGCGTACCGCTGGCGGGTGAGGCGAGCGGCAATATCTGTATCTTCAGTGACCACCATCTGCCCCAGGATGCCGAGGTGTTCACCGACAAGGAGGCCGACAACCGCATCATCAACGCGGCCCTCTATCTGCAAAAGCATGAGATGAAACGCCAGGTGGTGCTGGTCACCAAGGACATCAACATGCGCCTCAAGGCCAAGGGGGCCGGGTTGGCGCACGTTGAAGATTATCGCAGCGACCAGCTGATCGACGATATCCGTCTGCTGGCCAAAGGCTTCCAGGTGGTGCCCGGCAGCTTCTGGGAGCGGGTCGGCGAGTGTGACAGCGAGACCCATGGCCGCGATACCGTCCATGTGATCGACTCGAACTTGCTGGAGGGGGTACACGTCAACCAGTACCTGCTCGACGAGGAGAACTTCTTCGCCGCCAGGGTATTGAGCAACGATGGCCACAAGATCCGCATCAAGGATCTGGGCCGCGAGCGGTTGATGTCGCGCAAGGCCTGGGGTGTCCATCCCAAGAACGTCTATCAGGGCATGGCGCTGGATGCCCTGCTCGATCCGCACATCGATCTGGTGATCCTGACCGGCCCGGCCGGTTGCGGCAAGACCTTGCTGGCCATGGCCGCCGCGCTGGAACTGGTGATTGAGAAGGGGATTTACGAGAAGGTCATCGTCACCCGCAACACCCCGGAAATCGCCGAGAGCATAGGCTTCCTGCCCGGCACCGAAGAAGAGAAGATGATGCCCTGGCTGGCGGCGGTGACAGATACCCTGGAGGTGCTGCACAAGCAGGACGAGAACATGAGCGGCTCGCTGAGCTACATCATGGAGAAGGCCAACATCCAGTTCAAATCGGTCAACTTCATGCGCGGGCGCAGCATACAGAACACCTTCGTGCTGCTGGATGAGTGCCAGAACCTGACCGCGTCCCAGATCAAGACCATCATCACCCGTTGCGGCGAGGGCACCAAGATCGTCTGCTCCGGCAACCTGGCCCAGATCGACTCCAACTACCTGAGCCCGGTGACCTCGGGTCTGACCTACATAGTCGAGCGTTTCAAGGATTTCGACGGCAGTGCCAACATCTTCCTGAACGGGGTGGTGCGCAGCAAGCTCGCTTCCTTCGCCGAGGAAAATCTCTGATTTAACTGACTGTCTTCATATGAAAAAGGGGAAGCCAAGCGGCTTCCCCTTTTTTGATCCCGTCGCCGGTCATGACCCTTGCGTGTGCCCAAGGTAGCGCAGCAGGCCGGGGTGATCGCTGTTTTGCAGGATGTCGGGTTTGCCCTGCAGGGCGATGCGCCCCTCGTCGATGAAGAGCACCTGGTCGGCGATGAGCTGGGCATCCTCCGGGTTGTGAGAGACCATCAGCACAGTAATGGCCTGCTCGCAGGCCAGGCGGGCCACCTCTGCCAGCATCTCCCGGCGCAGGGCGGGATCGAGCGCCGAGAAAGGCTCATCCAGCAGCAGCAATGGCTTGCCACGCACCAGGGCACGCGCCAGCCCGACCCGCTGCTGCTGGCCGCCAGAGAGCTGCTCCGGCAGCCGCGCCAGCATGTCGCCAAGGCCGACCCGCTCTGCGGCCTGCTTCACCTGTGCCCGCTGAGCCGGGCTCAAACGCAGGCCCGGATGCAGGCCGATGGCGATGTTGTCGAACACCGACAGGTGCAGGAACAGGTTGTGATCCTGAAACAGGGTGGTCACCGGCCGCGCGGCAGGCCCCAGCGGCAGCAGATCTTCCCCATCGAAGCTGAGGGTGCCGGACTCTACCGGCACGAAACCGGCGATCATGCCGAGCAGGGTGGACTTGCCCGCCCCGCTTGGCCCTATCAGCGCAGTGATCTCTCCCTTGGGCAGGGTCGCGCTGAAGCTGACTCGCCAATCGGGGTAGCTGGTGACCAGCCCATCAATGTTCAGCATTTTTTCCTCCAAGCCCGCGTTCTACCAGCCAGAACAGGGAAAAACAGAGAATGAGCAGCAGCAGGGCGGTGGCGGCCGCCTCGGTCAGCCGGTAACTGCCGAGCTGCTGATAGAGCAGCCAGGGCAGGGTGGTGAGCTCCTGACTGCCGAACATGGCGATGGCACCGAGATCCCCGAGCGAGAGGATCATGGAGAGCGCCATCGCCAGTGCCAGCGGGCGGCGCAGCAGGGGCCACTCCACCAGCCGTAGGCGATGCAGCCCGCGCACCCCCAGGCTGTCGGCCAGTCTATCGTACTGGCGCACCACCAGCTGCATGGGAGCTGAGAGGGTGCGCAGCACATAGGGCAACGCCATCAGGGCGTTGACCAGCACCACCAGCCAGGGCCCCAGTGCGAACACATCGGTAAAGGGCATGAACATGATGAAGAGGCCTGTGCTGAGCACGACTGCCGGTATCATCAGGATCATGGAGCCGCTGGCCTCCCACATGGCCGCCGCCCGCCGCTGACGGGTGCGTACCTTGAGATGACGGCTGGTGAGCAGCAGGCCGCTGCCGAGCAGGGTGGCAAGGGTACCCGCCGCCAGCGCGATCAGCAGCGACTGGCCGCTGGCCTGCCACAGCTGCGCCGAGGCCAGCGCCGTCAGCAGGCCGGGATTGAAACCGGCCACCAGGATCGCCAGCTGCGGGGGCAGGAAGACGGCGAGCCCGGTGCAGAGCGCCACTGCATCTACCAGGCCTGTCCCCGGCTGATGGCGATCCGGTCGCAGACAGGGGCGATGGCTGCTGATCCGGCTTGCCGGCGTGGTCTGCAGCTTGTGCTGCAGCAGGAGCAGGGCGGCGGTCAGGATCAGCTGTACCAGCGCCAGGCCGCCGGCGGTGGCGAGGTCGAAGTCAAAGCGCAGCGCCTGGTAGACGGCCACCTCCAGCGTGGTGGACCTGGGGCCACCTCCCAGCGCCAGCACTGTGGTGAAGCTGGTGAAGCAGAGCATGAAGATGAGGCTGGCAAGCCCCGGCAGTATGCCGTGAATGAGCGGCCACTCCAGCAGCCGGAAAATATGGGAAGAGCGCATGCCGAGCTGACTGGCGAGACGCCAGCTCGATTCCGGTATGCTCTCTATGCTCTGCAGCATGAGGCGCGCCGCCAGCGGCATGTTGAAGAAGACGTGGGCCAGCAGTATGCCAAACAGGCCGTACAGGTAGTTGCCGGGATCCAGCCCCAGGCCGCGCAGCAGCTGCGAGAGCCAGCCCTGTTTGCCGTGCACCGCCACTATGCCGAAGATGGCGATGATGACCGGCAACACCAGCGAGAGGCCAAACAGCTTGAGCAGCAGGCGTCGACCGATGAAGCGGCGCCGCGCCAGCGCTCTTGCCACCGGAATGGCGAGCCCCAGGCTCAGCAGGGTGGAGAGCAGCGCCTGCCCCAGGCTGAAGCCCAGCACATGGCGCAGATAGGGATCGGCCAGCAGGGTGCGGGGGGCCAGTGAACCGGCCTGCCACAGCAGGGCGACGAGTGGCCCCAGGGATAACAGCAGGATCAACAGGGTGGCTGCGCTACCCGGCAGCCACCAGAGGGGGCGAATCTTGGTGCTCACTGGGTGACGGCTTGCAGCCACTCACGGATCCAGTTCTTGCGATTGGCGGCCACCTCATCGCTGGTGAAACTCAGCGGCTTGCTGACTGTGATCATCTGCTCGAAGCCCTTGGGCAGTGGTGCATCTGTCACCGGATACATCCAGTTGCCGGCAGGGATCTCCTGCTGGAAGGCGGGGCTTACCATAAATTGCAGAAACTGGTCGGCCAGCTTGCCCTGTTTGGCGCTTTTCAGCTTGGCGGCTACTTCCACCTGACGGTAGTGACCCTCCTCGAAGGCGGCGGCCTGATACTGGGGCTTGTTCTCGGCGATCAGGTGATAGGCGGGGGAACTGGTGTAGGAGAGCACCATGTCCGCTTCCCCATCGAGGAACATGCCATAGGCTTCGGACCAGCCCTTGGTGACAGTGACCGTCTTCTTGGCAAGCTCTGCCCAGGCTGCCGGCGCCTCATCCCCGTAGACCGACTTCATCCACAGCATCAGCCCCTGACCCGGCGTAGAGGTGCGCGGATCCTGATAGATCACCTTGAGATCCGGGCGTTCTACCAGCTCTTTCAGGCTCTTGGGGGGGGCTTTGAGTTTGTCCTTGTTGTAGACGAAGGCGAAGTAGCCGTAGTCATAGGGGACGAAGGTGTCATCCTGCCAGCCGCCCGGCACCTTGATGCCATCCAGCCTGGTGGTGTGCGGGGCGAACAGGCCGCTCTGCTTGGCTTCGCTGATGAGGGCATCATCCAGCCCCAGCACCAGATCGGCCTTGCTGTGCTTGCCTTCCAGCCGCAGCCGGTTGAGGATGGCGACGCCATCTTCCAGCGCCACAAGGTTGAGGTTGCAACCGCACTCCTTCTCGAACGCCTGCTTGATCTTGGGACCGGGTCCCCATTCGGCGGTGAAGGAGCTGTAGGTGTAGACGGTGAGGGTGTCGGCCGCGAAGGCCTGGGTACTGAGCAGGCCGGTGGCAACCAGCAGCAGGGTTTTCATCAAGTGGCACTCCCTGTTAATGATGAGGTGCCAGCGGATGAGGGCGCAAAAAATGAGCGCCATGCCTCAAATTCCTCCGCCAGCATTATCTGGATCAGGTACACGGGTATAATCTCAGCGGTAAACCGCACCCCGTTTGAGAAACGAACCGCATTGTATTAACGTTCTTGGGGGGAGGCCAGCACAATTGTTCCTGCGGGCCACCGAGATGGCGTCAGCACAACAGAGGATGTTCGCGTGATCACCAGTACCAAGGAAAGACGCGCCTTCCAGCGCATGATAATCAACGCCCCCGTCACCGTCGTCCAGCAACAGCAGGTGCTGGAGGGGATCTGTCGGGATCTCAGCGCCAATGGCATGGGGATCGCCGTCGCCGAGCATCGGCTCGATGTGAGTCAGCCCATCCGGGTTAGCCTGGCCACCAACAACAATCTGCTGCCGCCGTTCGAGGCCCAGGCCCGCATCATTCGGGTGCTGGAAGAGGAAGAGGGCCTGCTGCTGGCCATCGAGTTTCAATCCCAGGCCTAACCAACAACAGGTCTCACCGTCTGACACAGGCCAGCAGTTCGCTGGCCTGCGCTATTTTGGGCTTTGGTATTTGGCCCGAGTGTCACTGCCTGGCCTGCACCGGCTGCACGCCCAACTGCTTGCTATCAACCAGCGTCTGGCTGGTCGATGCGATCCGGCCCATGGCAAACTGACCCGGGCCCGTCGGCTCCATCAGCAGGTAGGTTTCGCCCTCCCAGCTCAGGGTCGCCTCACCCGGTTTGGCCGGCAGGGCCACCCCCAGCAGGGCATGCCCCGGCACGAACACCATGGCCTGTTTCAGCTCGGGAAAAAGCTGGGCCAGCATGGCCGCCATCAGGGTCACCTTGCTGTCGCAATCCCCCCGGTTCTGTTCCAGCACCTGACGCGGGCTGAGGAAGCCCTTACCCGAGCGCCCCGACTGGCTGTCGAGCAGCTGATAGGGGATGGCCTGGATGAAGCCGAGCATATGGGCCACCGTCTTCTGGCGGGCCTCCGTCTCTGTGGTGCCCGCCTGTTTGAGCTGATCGGCCAGCGGGGCCAGCTCGGTCCGGCTCTCCAGCGCAATGCGCACATGATCCTGCTTGATGGCAGGCACGCCATCGGGCGGGGTGAAGGGCTGGAAGTAGTGCTGCTTGAGCCACTCGAATTCCAGCTTGCCACGTTGCTGGGTGAGCCAGGCCAGTGCCTTGTTGACCAGGTCGGGCTGGCGCCCCTTGATCTTGAGCTCCATGTCGGGACGGGAGAGGGCGATCTGCACGGCGGGGAATTCGGTGGCGGCCTGTTGCAACAGGCTCTGCAACACCTCCTCCTGCATTCGCTCGGGTCTATAGGCGATAAGCGGCGGCAACTTGCCCGGCTCCAGCCGGTAGGTGAGCTGCTGCGCCTTGCCATCCTTGTCCTGCCAGCCGACGTTGAGCTGACCGCCGTGGCTGTTGAAATAGGTCTGCCCGGCGCTGGCCGGGAGCGCGAACCACAGGCAGCAGAGCAGGAGGATGCCGCTCGTTCTCTTCATCAAGGTTTCCTCTCTGTGGCGCCGTGATGGCCAGCTATGCGTGGTGGGCGGCGTGGCCGGACAATAAAACAGGGAGCCAAGGCTCCCTGTTGATTCTACTCGTTTTATTGCCGCTGGCGCGTCAAATCCAGCTCGGCTCTCTTGCACAGTCTCGAAGGCGCCGAGGGCTGTCTTGCGCTTGGGAGGGGGCCGCTCAGATCCAGCTCGGTTGCTTGGCTTCGAAGGCGCTGATGGCTGCCTCGTGCTGCAGGGTCAGGCCGATGGCATCCAGCCCGTTGAGCAGGCAGTAGCGGCGAAACTCGTCGATCTCGAAACCGAAGCTGAGCTCACCGGCTCGCACCTGGTTGGCCTCCAGATCCACCTCGATCTGCAGGCCCGGGTGGGCGGCAACCAGCTGGAACAGCGCCTCCACCTCTTCCTCTTTCAGGCGCACCGGCACCATGCCGTTGTTGATGGCGTTGCCGTAGAAGATGTCGGCAAAGCTCGGCGCTATCAAGGTCTTGAAGCCGTAATCCGCCAGCGCCCAGGGGGCGTGCTCGCGACTCGATCCGCAGCCGAAGTTCTCACGGGCCAGCAGGATGCTGGCACCGGCATAGCGCGGCTGGTTGAGCACGAACGCAGGGTTGGGCTGCAGGCCGGCATCATCCAGGAAGCGCCAGTCGTTAAACAGGTGCTTGCCAAAACCGATGCGGTTCACCTTCTGCAAAAACTGCTTGGGAATGATGGCATCGGTGTCGACGTTGGCGCTGTCGAGGGGGACGACGATCCCCTTGTGTTGCTTGAAACCTGTCATGTTAACTCCCTCTTACAGTGCGCGAATGTCGGCGAAGCGGCCGGTGACGGCGGCGGCGGCGGCCATGGCCGGGCTCACCAGATGGGTGCGGCCGGCACGGCCCTGGCGCCCTTCGAAGTTGCGGTTGCTGGTGGAGGCGCAGCGCTCCCCCGGTTGCAGCCGGTCGTTGTTCATGGCCAGACACATGGAGCAACCCGGCAGACGCCACTCAAAGCCCGCCTCGAGGAAGATCTTGTCCAGTCCCTCGGCCTCGGCCTGGGCCTTGACCTGCTCGGAACCCGGCACTACCAGCGCCTGTACCCCGGCGGCCACCTTGCGGCCACGGGCGATGGCGGCGGCGGCGCGCAGATCCTCGATGCGGCTGTTGGTGCAGGAACCGATGAACACCTTGTCGATGGCGACATCGGTGAGCTTCTGGCCCGGTTGCAAGTCCATGTAGGCCAGCGCCTTGCGGGCGGACTGCTGCTCCATCGGATCGGCGAAGGATTCCGGTGCAGGTATGGGCTCATTGACGGCGATCACCTGCCCAGGGTTGGTGCCCCAGGTCACCTGCGGCGCTATGTCGGCTGCGTCGAGCACCACGTCGGCGTCGAAGGTCGCGCCTTCGTCGCTCTTGAGGCTCTGCCAGTAGGCGATGGCCTGTTCCAGTGACTCGCCCTTGGGGGCGAACTCCTTGCCACGGATATAGTCGATGGTGATCTGGTCGGGGGCTATCATGCCCGCCTTGGCACCCAGCTCGATGGCCATGTTACACACCGTCATACGCCCTTCCATGGAGAGGCCCGCAATGGCCTCGCCAGCGAACTCCACCACGTAACCGGTACCACCGGCGTGGCCGACCTTGCCTATGATGGCCAGCACCACGTCCTTGGCGCTGATGCCCTCCGCCAGCTTGCCGTTGACGCTGATGCGCATGGTCTTGGCCCGGCCCTGTTTCAGGGTCTGGGTCGCCATCACGTGTTCCACTTCCGAGGTGCCGATGCCGAAGGCCAGCGAGCCGAAGGCGCCGTGGGTGGCGGTGTGGGAGTCACCACAGACTATGGTGGTGCCGGGCAGGGTAATGCCCAGCTCGGGGCCCATCACGTGGACTATGCCTTGGTATTTGTGGTTCAGATCGTAGAGACGAACCCCGAACTCTTTGCAGTTGTCGGCGAGCGTCTCCATCTGGATGCGGGCCATCTCGCCGGAGGCGGCTATGTCCTTGGTGGTGGTGGAGACGTTGTGATCCATGGTGGCCCAGGTCAGATCCGGGCGACGCAGCGGGCGCTTCATGGCGCGCAGGCCGTCGAATGCCTGCGGGCTGGTCACTTCGTGCACCAGGTGACGATCGATGTAGATGAGCGGCGTTTCGCCTGCCACTTCACGCACCACATGGGCGTCGAATACTTTCTGATAGAGGGTCTTGGCCATTGCTTCTCTCTTCCTTGTTATCTGTTGTGCGGCTCAGATCCGGGCGGCGATCTGGCTGCCCATCTCGGATGTGCTCTGCACCGGGTGACGGGCGCTGGCCTGATGCAGGTCGGCGGTGAAGTAACCCTCGGCCAGGGTCTGGGCCACGGCCTGCTCTATGGCCTGGGCGGCGGTTTCCTGGCCCAGGCTGTAGCGCAGCATCAGGGCGGCGGAGAGGATCTGGGCTATGGGGTTGGCAATGCCCTTGCCTGCGATGTCCGGCGCCGAGCCACCGGCCGGCTCGAACAGACCGAAGCCCGATTCGTTGAGGCTGGCGGAGGGGAGCAACCCCATGGAGCCGGTGATCATGGCACACTCGTCGGAGAGGATGTCGCCGAACAGGTTGGAGCAAAGCAGCACGTCGAACTGGGACGGATCCTTGATGAGCTGCATGGTGGCGTTGTCTATGTACATGTGGTTGAGGGCCACGTCCGGGTAGGACTTGGCGACTTGCGTCACCACCTCGCGCCACAGGATGGAGGAGGCGAGCACGTTGGCCTTGTCGATGGAGGTGACCTTGGCTCTGCGTACCCGGGCCGATTCGAATGCAATCTTGGCGATGCGCTCTATCTCGAAGCGATGGTACACCTCGGTATCGAACGCTTTCTCGTTCGCCCCTTCACCTTCACGCCCCTTGGGCTGGCCGAAGTAGATGCCGCCGGTCAGCTCGCGCACGCAGGCGATGTCAAAGCCGCGATCCGAGATGTCGGCGCGCAGCGGGGAGAATTGCTCCAGACCTGTGTAGATGCGGGCCGGACGCAGGTTGCAGAACAGCTTGAAGTGGGCGCGCAGGGGCAGCAGGGCGCCGCGCTCCGGCTGATCGTTCGGTGGCAGGTGCTCCCACTTGGGGCCGCCGACCGAGCCGAACAGCACGGCATCGGCCGCTTCACAGCCTTTGACGGTGCTCTGTGGCAGCGGGGTGCCGTGGTTGTCGATGGCGATGCCGCCGACGTCGTGGCGATCATAGTCGAGGGCGAAGCCGAATCTGGCCTGCACCTTTGCCAGTACCTTGACGGCTTCGGCCATCACTTCCGGGCCTATGCCGTCACCCGGCAACACTGCGATCCGATAACTGCTCATACTCACACACTCTCCGTATTGATCTTGTCTGTTTTTGTGACGTTGCGTTCCATCTGTTCGGCCACCTGATCGGCGCGCCAGATGCTGTTGATCACGTGGATCAACGCCTGGGCCGAGGACTCTATGATGTCGGTGGCCAGGCCCATGCCGTGGAATTTGCGGCCCTTGTATTCGGCGACTATATCGACCTGGCCGAGGGCGTTCTTGCCTTCGCCCTTGCCCTTGAGTTCGTATTTGTCGATGCGGATCTCGTAGCCTGTGATGCGATTGATGCACTGGTAGACCGCGTCCACAGGGCCGTTGCCGGTGGCCGCTTCGCTGATTGTTTCCTGGCCCACCTTCAATTTCACCGAGGCGGTGGCCATCACAGAGCTGCCGCTCTGGACCCCGAGGTACTCCAGCTTGAAGTGCTCGGGCTCTTCGTGGATCTGGCTGAAGAAGGCCAGCGCTTCGAGGTCATAGTCGAACACCTGCCCCTTCTTGTCGGCCAGGGTCAGGAACTTGCCGTAGAGATCGTCGAGATCGTAACTGCTCTCGGCGTAGCCCATGGACTCCATTCTGTGCTTGATGACGTGGCGACCAGAGCGGGAGGTCATGTTGAGGTTGTTCTGGGTCAGGCCGATGCTCTCGGGGGTGATGATTTCATAGGTGTTTTTCGCCTTGAGCACGCCGTCCTGATGAATGCCGGAGCTGTGGGAGAAGGCGTTGGCGCCGACGATGGCCTTGTTGGGCTGCACCGGCATGTTGCAGAGCTGGCTGACCAGGGCGCTGGTACGATGAATTTCACTGTGGCGGATGTTGGTGTGCACCCCGAGCAGGTCGGCGCGGGTTTTCAGTATCATGGCCACCTCTTCCAGCGAGCAGTTGCCGGCCCGCTCGCCGATGCCGTTGATGGTGCACTCGATCTGGCGGGCCCCCATCTGCACGGCGCCGATGGAGTTGGCTACCGAGAGGCCCAGATCGTCGTGGCAGTGCACCGAGATGATGGCCTGATCTATGTTCGGCACCCGGTTGAACAGGGTCTGGATGATGCCGGAGAACTCGGTCGGTACCGTATAGCCGACGGTATCCGGGATATTGATGGTGCGGGCGCCCGCCTTGATGGCAGCCTCCACCATGCGGCAGAGATTATCGATCGGGGTGCGGCCCGCATCCTCACAGGAGAACTCCACATCGTCTGTGTAGCGGCGGGCATGCTTGATGGCGCTGATGCCCATCTCCAGCACATCCTCGAAGCTCTTCTTGAGCTTGCTCTCCACATGGATGGAGGAGGTGGAGATGAAGGTGTGGATGCGAAAGGCCTCTGCGACCCGCAGGGCTTCGCCGGCGGCGTCGATATCCTTGGGCAGGGCACGGGCCAAGGCGCAGACCCGGCTGTTCTGGATGTGGCGGGCTATGGTCTGCACCGATTGAAAATCACCGGGGGAGGAGACCGGGAATCCCACCTCCATGATGTCGACACCGAGCCGCTCCAGCGCCTGGGCTATCTGCAGCTTCTCCTTGACTGTCAAACTGGCCGCCAGGGCCTGCTCACCATCACGCAAGGTGGTGTCGAATATGATGACCCTATCTGACATGTGACTTCCCTCTTCCTAAGTTCGGTGACGTGCATCCTGCGGTGGCATAAAAAAACCCGTGCAGGGTGCACGGGTTTTTGTAAATTCCGGCTATGCCTGAGCCCGGCTACAAGGATCCCGCGCGACTGGTCGCGATTAGGGAGAGTAGTAGTAGCGGAGCGGCAATAGGCATGATGACTCAATCCTTCCAGTCGATAACGCTTTTACCAATATCGAGATTTTTATGCTGTGTCAACCCGGACTCACAGGTTCAATCCGCTGGTTTATTTAATCGGATTGTAAAGGAGTGCAAATTTACTTGTCCCATATTCGGCCCTTGCCCGATTATCTGGTCATTCCTGCTGTACTCGATCACCTGCGCAATCAGATCGACTTATCAGTTTTTGCTGAATTATCTGAGGTATTCAATGGAAAAACGTAGACCTGGTCGTCCGGTCGGGCGTTCTGACATTCGTGACAAGTTGCTTTCCGCTGCTCGTGAGCGTTTTCTCAATACGCCCTACAGCAAGGTCACTACCCGCGAGATCGCCGAGCTGGCTGGCTCCAATCTGGCGATGATCCATTACTACTTCGGCAGTAAAGAGGGCCTCTACAAGGCGGTGCTGGGTGATGTCGCCGAGCCGCTGGACCAGGCCTGGCATGATGAGACCGGCAATCGCAGCCTCAATGATCTGCTCAACACCTACTATCAGGTGATGGCCCCCAACAGCGAACTGACCTCCGCCATCTCCAGCGCATTATCGACCGAGAAGAGCCCGGGTCGGGATTTTGTGCTGAATCGTCTGCTGGAGCGCCAACTGCCCCAGTTCGATGCCTTGCTGGAGTCCATGAAGAACAACGGTGAACTGGGTGACAACCTGGATCCCGAGATGCTGAAGATCTCCTTCCTCAGCATGATGTGGCAACCATTCGTGATGAAGGATCTCTACGAGCAGGTATTTGGCCTGACAGTGGATGAGCACTTCATGGCCCGTCTGGCGGATCACAACTGCCGGCTGATGGAGAGTGGCCTGCGCGGCACCCTGAACTGATCATTTGCCGCGCTTGTCGTAAAAAAGGGCCATTCGGCCCTTTTTTTCATCAATCTGTTATCTGACCGTCAACCAAGTGTCACCTCGCCGCCCTAGTCTGCACTGAGACTTCAGGGAAGGAGGGGTTATGAACAAGATCCAGCAATGGGACCTGCAGGTGTGCCGCATCTGCCTGCTCCACGCCTACAACCGGCCGCAGGCCAGGATCAGCCGACTCATCTCCCGCACCGGTGATGGCCCGCTCTACGCCGTGCTGGCCGCCCTGCTCTGGTGGCAGGGGGAGGCGGAGCGTGAGCTGGTGGGGGTGGCCCTGCTGGCGTTTGCCATCGAACTGCCGCTCTATCTGCTGCTCAAGAACGCGCTGAAACGCCAGCGTCCGGCAGGCCTGCCGGTCTTTATCACCCCCTCGGATCGCTATAGTTTGCCCTCCGGCCATACCGCAGCCGCCTTCCTGATGGCGACCGTGCTGGCCGCCAGCTTTCCGCTCTGGGCGCCCCTGCTGTTTGCCTGGGCCGCACTGGTGGGGGCGTCACGCCTGTTGCTCGGGGTACACTACCTGAGCGATCTGGTAGCCGGTGCCCTGCTCGGTGGTGGCTGTGCCCTGCTGGCGCTGAGCTGGAGTCAGGGATGAGAATACTGTTCGGGGTACAGGGCACAGGCAACGGTCACATCAGCCGCAGTCGCACCCTGGCGCGGGCGCTGCGCGCCCGTGGGCTTGAGGTCGACTACCTGTTCAGCGGTCGCCCCGCCGACGGTTATTTCGAGATGGCCGAGTTTGGCGATTATCGTACCTTTGCCGGCATCACCTTCGTCAGCCACGAGGGTGCCATCTCGGGCTGGCGTACCCTCAAGGGGCTCTCGCCCCTGCGCTTCTGGCGGGACATGCGGGCTCTGGATTGCCGCGATTACGACCTGGTGATCAGCGATTTTGAGCCACTCAGTGCCCATGCCGCCCGTCGCTGGGGCAAGCCGAGCCTCACCATCAGCCATCAGGCCAGCTTCGACTGGCCGATCCCGCGCTGGGGCGAGAGTGGCTTCAATCGCCAGCTGATGCGCCACTTTGCCCCGGTCCGCCAGTCCCTAGGACTGCACTGGTTTCACTTCGGTCAGCCGCTGCTGCCGCCCATCATAGATCCCATCGCCCAGGCCCACGACAATCAGCAGATCCTGGTCTATCTGCCGTTTGAGCAGACCGAGGCTATCGCGGCCCTGTTGTCGCGCTTCAACCAGCAGCGCTTCGTCTGCTTTCATCCGGCCATTCGCAGCGCCAGCCAGTGGCGCAACATAGCGTTCGAGCCGCAGGCGCGGGAAAGTTTCAAGCAGGTGCTGGCCGGCTGTCGCGGCGTCATCACCAACGGCGGTTTCGAACTGGCCTCGGAGGCGCTGACGCTCGGCAAGAAGCTGCTGGTCAAGCCGCTGGGGGGACAGTTCGAGCAGCTGACCAACGCCAAGACGCTGGAGTTGATGGGGCTGGCCCGGCTGATGGATGCACTCGATGCCAATGCGGTGCGGGCCTGGCTGGATGCCTCGGCCCCGGGCCAGATACTCTATCCCGATGTGGCGGGCGAACTTGCCGGCTGGTTGGCGGACGGGGCAAAGGAGAGCGTGGCCGAGCTCTCGCGCCGGCTGTGGGCTCGCACCCTGTTTCCGGAAGAAGTGTGTGATCGCTTGAGCGAGCTGGAAGGCGGATGCCCGTTGAGCAGCAGTTGGTTATCGCAAGTGAGCGCCTTTGACTAGACTGAAAGCGATCCCACCAAGGAGAGGACGGACACCATGCGCTTTACCAATGAAAACGGCGACACCATGACCCTGGCAGACAACCTGACCCTGCACGAATTGCTGGACATGGGGGTCAGCATCTCCGTCTGCGAAGAGACGGACCCGGATCAACAGATCTGGCTGGCAGAGCCGGAAGACGAACAGTAAGTCTGTGCTCTGCTCGACGGCCCGCCCCATGGGGCGGGCTATTTTTTTCCAGATTGCCTCGTTGTGACAGCATGATCCGCTAGCCAGTCCCCCATCTTCCCAGCATTGTTCCCACCCGTTTCACCAAGTCACTGAATGTTAATAGCTGTTTGAAATTTATGACTGTTATGGTCAGACAAAGCCGTGGACAAGCGTTCACAAGCGGGTTAAGTTGGTTTTTCACCCGCTTTGCGGGTGAATGATGGAAAAAACCTATTTTTCTACTATCGACGGCACCGAACTCGCCTGGCCCGTATTCAGACAACAACAAAACACGGACCGGCGCTGCCGGGAAGCAGCGGACTGTCGATAGCTTTCGCTTAACGGAGCAAAGCCTGGAGGGCTTTATCATGGAGATGTTATCAGGCGCCCAGATGGTGGTTAGAGCGCTGGAAGATCAGGGAGTTGAGCACGTTTTCGGCTACCCTGGTGGCTCAGTACTCGACATCTATGACGCTCTCTTTGAAAACGGCAAGATGGAGCATGTCCTGGTGCGGCACGAGCAAGCCGCTGTGCACATGGCGGACGGTTACGCCCGCTCCACCGGCAAGGTGGGCACAGTGCTGGTGACCTCGGGTCCCGGCGCCACCAACTGCATCACGGGGATCGCGACCGCCTACATGGATTCCATCCCCCTGGTGATCCTGTCCGGCCAGGTGCCGACCAGCATGATCGGGGAAGATGCGTTCCAGGAGACCGACATGATCGGCATCTCCCGTCCTGTGGTGAAGCACAGCTTCCTGTGCAAGAAGGCGAGCGAGATCCCCGAGGCCATCAAGAAGGCCTACTACATAGCCGCCAGTGGCCGCCCGGGGCCCGTGGTGGTGGATCTGCCCAAAGACGTGCAGAACCCGAAAGAGAAATTTCCCTACCAGTATCCCGAGACCGTCTCGCTGCGCTCCTACAATCCGACCAAGGCCGGACACAAGGGCCAGATCAAGCGGGCCGCCAAGTTGCTGGTGGAGGCGCAGCGCCCCGTCATGTACGTGGGCGGCGGCGCCATCAATGCCAATGCGGATCATCTGGTGACCAAGCTGGCGGAGCTCTTGAACCTGCCGGTGACCACCACCCTGATGGGGCTGGGGGCCTTCTCCGGCACTCATCCGCAATTCATCGGCATGCTGGGGATGCACGGCACCTTCGAAGCGAACAAGACAATGCACAACGCGGATCTTATCTTCGCCGTGGGTGCCCGCTTTGATGACCGCGTGACCAACAACGTGGCCAAGTTTTGTCCCAACGCCACCATAGTTCACATCGACATCGATCCAACCTCCATCTCCAAGACGGTGCAGGCCCATGTGCCCATTGTCGGCTCGGTGGAAACTGTGCTGGAGCAGATGCTGGAAGTGATCCGCGAGTGCGGCTTCGACAACGACAAGCAGGCGCTGGCGGACTGGTGGAGCCAGATCGCCCAGTGGCGCTCCCGTAATTGTCTGGCTTATGAAACCCATCCCACCCTGATCAAGCCGCAGCAGGTCATTGAGGCGCTTTATAAGGTGACCAAGGGGGAGGCCTTCGTCGCCTCCGACGTGGGCCAGCACCAGATGTTTGCCGCGCTCTACTATCCGTTCGCCAAGCCGCGCCAGTGGATCAACTCCGGTGGCCTCGGCACCATGGGCTTTGGCATTCCGGCCGCCATGGGCGCCCAGTTTGCCAACCCGGATGCCGTGGTCTGCTGCGTCACCGGTGACGGCTCGGTGCAGATGAACATCCAGGAACTCTCCACCTGTTTGCAGTACGGTGTGCCCATCAAGATCATCTCCATCAACAACCGCGCCCTTGGCATGGTCAAGCAGTGGCAGAAGATGTTCTACGGCGGCCGTCACAGCCACTCCTACATGGAATCCCTGCCCGATTTCGTCAAGCTGGCGGAGGCCTATGGCCACGTCGGCATCGCGGTGAGCGATCCGGCGGAGCTGGAGAGTGCCATGGAGAAGGCCTTCGCCATGAAGGATCGGCTGGTGTTCATGGATATCTCGGTCGATCCGGATGAGCATGTCTACCCGATGCAGATCAAGTTTGGCGCCATGGACGAGATGTGGCTGAGCAAGACGGAGAGAACCTGACGATGGAACATATTATTTCGGTCGTACTGGTGGATCACGCCGTCGATGAGATGTGGCTGAGCAAGGCGGGGGAAATCTGATGAGACATATTATTTCCGTTCTGTTGGAAAACGAATCCGGCGCCCTGAGTCGCGTGGTAGGTCTCTTCTCCCAGCGCGGCTACAACATCGAGACCCTGACGGTGGCCCCCACCGAGGATCCCACCCTGTCCCGCATGACCATAGTGACCATGGGCGACGAGCGGGTGCTGGAGCAGATCCAGAAGCAGTTGCACAAGCTGGTGGACGTACTCAAGGTGTGCGACTTGAGCGAGGGGGAACACATCGAGCGGGAGATCGCCCTGATCAAGGCGCGTGCCGCCGGTGGCGCTCGCGACGAGCTGAAACGGCTGGCTGACATCTTCCGTGGCCAGATCGTCGACGTGACCCCGGAGCAGTACACGGTACAGCTGGTGGGCACCAGCGAGAAGCTGGACGCCTTCATCAAGACCGCGGCCCAGACCAACGAGATCATCGAGGTGGTGCGCTCGGGGGTTTGTGGCATCTCCCGGGCTGACAAGGCACTGCGCCCCTGATTGTTTCGCCGATGAGGCTGTTATTCCAAAAGGGCTCTACGGAGCCCTTTTTCATGGGCGCAAGGTGAGCAAGAGGGAAGTGCGAGTCTGTCATTTTCTTTCAAATGATCAGTAAACTATCCACAAAAGCTGTGGAAAACTCTGTAGATTAGCGGTGTGTCTAGCGTTAGTTAGCTGATCTTAAAGGGGTATTTGGATCTGATCTCTGCTGGGGTGCAATTGTGCAATCCACTCTGGCGGGTGTGAGTGTTTGCTTATCCTCTTTCCCTTGCCAGGCAGGCGCTGGCGATGAGGGTTGGGATCCGGTCAGGATCCTGATTTGATCTTGCGGATCAACATGTCGCCCGTCCGCCATAAAAAAACCCGCCTCTCGGCGGGTTTTTCACAGGGTAGGCTGAAGGTCGATTACTCGGCCTGAGCTGCCTGGATACCGGTCAGGGCTATGGTGTAGACGATGTCGTCAACCAGGGCACCACGGGACAGGTCGTTGACCGGCTTGCGCATGCCTTGCAGCATGGGGCCGATGGAGACCAGATCAGCTGAGCGCTGTACCGCCTTGTAGGTGGTATTGCCGGTGTTCAGGTCCGGGAAGACGAACACTGTGGCTTTACCGGCAACCGGTGAGTTCGGTGCCTTGGACTTGGCCACGTTCTCCATGATGGCCGCGTCGTACTGCAGCGGGCCGTCGATGATGAGGTCGGGGCGCTTGGCCTTGGCCAGCTCGGTCGCTTCACGCACTTTCTCTACATCGGCACCGGCGCCAGAGGTACCGGTAGAGTAGGAGATCATGGCGACGCGCGGCTCGATGCCGAAGGCGGCAGCGGAGTCGGCGGACTGGATGGCGATCTCGGCCAGCTGCTCTGCAGTGGGATCCGGGTTGATCGCGCAGTCGCCGTACACCAGCACCTGATCAGGCAGCAGCATAAAGAAGATCGACGAAATCAACGAGGAGCCCGGGGCCGTCTTGATGATCTGCATCGGCGGACGGATGGTGTTGGCGGTGGTGTGTACCGCGCCGGATACCAGGCCGTCTACTTCGCCACGTTCCAGCATCATGGTGCCCAGCACCACGTTGTCTTCCAGCTGTTCGCGGGCAACCACTTCGGTCATGCCCTTGTTCTTGCGCAGTTCGACCAGACGCGGCACATAGCGCTCACGCACTTCCAGCGGGTCGATGATCTCGACACGGTCGGTCAGCACCACGCCCTGCTGCTCGGCAACGCGACGGATCTCTTCCGGATTGCCCAGCAGCACAGGGCGGGCGATGCCACGCTCGGCACAGATGGCGGCAGCCTTGATGGTACGCGGCTCTTCGCCTTCCGGCAGCACGACGCGCTTGTTGGCCTGACGGGCCAGCTCGGTCAGCTGATAACGGAATGCCGGCGGGCTCAGACGACGGGAACGGGTGGACTTGGCGGAGAGAGACTCGATCCAGTGTTTGTCGATGTGGCCAGCCACATAGTCCTGCACCAGTTCGATACGCTCGCGGTCATCTTCCGGAATGTCGACGTTGAAGTTCTGCAGGCTGACGGCGGTCTGCCAGGTGTTGGTGCCTGTGATCATGATCGGCAGGCCGGTGGCCATGGCCTGTTGGCACAGGGCCAGCACTTGCGGTTCCGGATGATAGTTGCCGGTCAGCAGCAGGGCACCCAGCTTGACGCCGTTCATGGCGGAGAGGCAGGCGGAGACGATGACGTCGGAACGGTCGCCGGAGGTCACCAGCAGGCTGCCCGGACGGAAGTGCTCAACCATGTTGTGGATGGAACGGGCACAGAAGGTCACGGTCTGCAGGCGACGGCTGTCCAGCTCACCCTTGTGCAGGATCTTGGCGGCCAGATGCTTGGCGAGATCCTTGGCGCGCGGGGCGATCAGCTGGGTATTCCAGGGGATGCAACCCAGGATGCGCAGCGGGCTTTTGCCGAACACCTGCAGCACTTCCAGATTGTGAGCTGCTTCGGAGGTGTGGTGGTGCGCCTCGAACATCTCGGTCAGGTCGGGGCGGGTCACGCCGTGCTCGTCAACCGGAGCGCCAACCTTGTTGATGACACAACCCACGATACGGGGGTTGCTGACGCCACCGAAGTTGGAGCAGGCCAGCTCGATGCGCTCTTTCAGCTTCTGGCTGGAGTCGTTGCCCGGGTGGGTCACGAACACCATGTCGGCATCCAGCGCCTTGGCGACGTCGTAGTTCAGCTTGTTGGCAAACGGCTGCTTGTCGGTCGGGACCATGCCTTCGATGACCAGCACCTCGGCACCACTCGCCTTCACGTGTTCTTCGAAGCGGGCCACTATCTCTTCCAGCAGGATATCTGTGTTGCTGGAGGTGATCATGTTCTCGGCGTAGGAGAGGGCGAACGGCTCGGGCGGGTTGATGTTGGCAGCGGCGCGGATCACGGCGGTGGAGCGCTCGGTACCGGTTTCACCTGGACGCGGCTGGGCGACCGGTTTGAAGAAGCTGACATTGACACCGTGACGTTCCATGGCGCGGACAACGCCAAGACTCACGGAAGTTACGCCGACACCAGTGCCGACCGGGATAAGCATAATAGTGCGTGCCACTTAATACCCCTTGCTCATTTTTTGGGATCAGGAAAAGGCCGCCCTGGGGCGGCCTTGCTCTACAGCGAAATTATGCGCCGACCAGTTCCAGCGCATCGTGGGCAATGACCCACTCCTCGTTGGTCGGGATAACCAGGGCCTTGGTGGAACCAGCCTTGGTGATCTCGCCACCCTTGCCAAAACGAGCCTTCAGGTTGGCGTCGTGATCGACGTCAAAGCCCAGCAGACCCAGCTTGTTCAGGGTGATTTCACGGATCGGGGCGGAGTTTTCACCGATACCACCGGTGAAGACCACGGCATCCAGACGACCGTCCATGGCGGCGGCGTAGGCGCCGATATACTTGGCCAGGCGATAGCAGTAAACATCCATGGCACGCTTGGCTTCTTCTTTGCTGTCGTAGTTGTCTTCAACGAAACGGCAGTCGGAAGTGACTTCGGTCAGACCCTGCAGACCGGACTCTTTGGTCAGCATGGTGTTGATATCCGCCACGCTCATGCCCAGTTTGTCGTGCAGGAAGAAGATGATGGCCGGGTCCAGATCGCCGGAGCGGGTACCCATGACCAGGCCTTCCAGCGGGGTCAGACCCATGGAGGTATCAACGGATTTGCCGTTCTTGATGGCACAGACGGAACCGCCGTTGCCCAGGTGGCAGTTGATGATGTTCAGCTCTTCCACCGGCTTGTCCAGCTGCTTGGCTGCTTCCAGGCTGATGTAGTAGTGGCTGGTGCCGTGCGCGCCGTAGCGACGGATGCCGTTCTCTTTGTAGAGCTTGTACGGCAGGGCGTACAGGAAGGCTTCTTCCGGCATGGTCTGGTGGAAGGCGGTGTCGAACACGGCCACGTTCTTGTCGGCCAGGGCCGGGAAGATACGGCGGGCTTCACGGATACCGATCAGGTGAGCCGGGTTGTGCAGCGGTGCGTACGGTACGGCGGCTTCAATACCGGCGATCACGTCATCACAGATCACGACCGAGGAGGTGAAGCGCTCACCACCGTGAACAACACGGTGACCGATGGCGATCAGATTCTTGGACAGTTCCGGATTGAGCGGCAGGATCTTGTTGACGATGTAGTCCAGCGCTTCCTGGTGAGCGGCACCTGCGCCCAGATCGGCACTGCCTTTCTCGCCATTCAGTTTCCACTTGATGCGGGCGTCGTCGAGGTTGAAACACTCGGCCAGGCCGGACAACAGATCATCACCGGTGGTTGCGTCAATGACAGCAAACTTCAGGGACGAGCTGCCACAGTTAAGTACAAGAACCAGCTTACTCATGAATAAATCCTATCGCAGATTGGGTTGTGTAGAAGGATGCGTTGGACGCGTTGCGTCCAAAAACTTTCAACTTATCCTTATGAGGGTTGGCAATCTGTTGCTTGCCCCTTGTATAGTGATACAAGACCCGAAATCCAGACGTCCCTGACAGCGCAACGGCAGGCCGTTGGCGCAAAAATTGGGCGTACAAAGGATAACCCGATTGTTGAAAAATAACAAAGTCATCCTCAACCTTTGTTATTGCACATCAAATATAGTCGAGGTTTTGCCGTTAATACGTTCAAAAAAAGCTCGGAGGTAGCATGAGCATGAACATTTTTGGAACTAAATTACAGCAAGGCCGTCATTATATGACCCTTTGGCCCCGCCGTCCCGAGCTTAATTCCATGTTCCCCGAGAACCGGGTGATCAAGGCCACCGAATTCGCCCTCAAGATCATCCCGGCGCTGGCGGTGCTCAGCGTCATGCTGCAGTTCCAGCTTGGTGAGCTGCACTACTGGCCATCGGTCATGGCCTCTGTGCTGTTTCTGCTCAGTTTGCCGCTGCAAGGTTACTACTGGCTCGGTCAGCGCGCCGATACCCGGTTGCCTCCTTCCCTTGCCAGCTGGTATCGCGAGATCAACGGCAAGATGAACGAGCAGGGCGGACATCGCCAACTGGTGGCCCAGCCCCGTTACGAAGAGCTGGCCGATACCCTCAATGCCGCCTTCAAGCAGCTGGACAAATCCTTTCTCTACGAATAGGCGAACAAGGTTTTCCAATCAGACAAAGGCGCCCAGAGGCGCCTTTTCCATCTATCGCGATCAGGCCGCCAATACCTTGCGGATCTCCTGGATGGAGAGCTTGTATTGACGGGGGCACTGGCGCCATACGGTCAGCATGCGCTGGTACTTGTCACGCATGGCGATGTCGCTGGAGAGCTCGTCACACGGGCACTTGAGTTCGGGGAAGCGTTTGTCCACTTCCAGCAGGAAGCAGACGTAGTCGGCCAGCTCCCGCTCCTGGCTGCGGCTGTAGCCGTTGAACTCCAGCCGGCTGGCATTGATTTCACCCTGATCTGCGCCATCCAGGTTGCCCCAGGAGATGGCCAGCGCATGGTGCAGCTCCAGGGTGTCGATCACCTCCTGACAGGTGGCCAGATCCAGATGACCGAAGCTCTTCTCCAGTTCGAGGATCTGCAGGCAGTAGCCGCGCGCTATGATGGTGCTGGCCCGCTGGTAAGACGCTGCTTTCTCCGGATTGAGTTTGGCCAGGATCTCGTACTGGTTGCTCAGGATCAGGCGTTCGGTGTGGCTCATGTTCATGGGCTTTTCTCACTGGAAAATGAAACTGGGGTCACGTTAACCCATATCTCAGATGAATTTTTTGATCTGGCAGGGGAGGTTGGCGAGAAAGCCGGGTCGGGAAATCAAAACGGGCTTGCGACGGGTTAATTAATGGCTCTGTCCCAGTTATG
>NZ_CDDA01000020.1 GCF_000819745.1 Aeromonas bestiarum
CGGGAAGGCCTTTTTGCTTTCTGATACCTCAAGTTCATCTGCTCAACTGCCCCCATTTCCTCTTTGCTGTATCAAATTCGACTTCATTCAAGGGCCCTTGCCGTCCCTTTCTTATCCACCTCAGTAGAACACGCAGAGCCAGACTGTGGTCATGTCGGGGTGAGTCCACTCCACCCTGTGTTTCTGACGGGCGGGAATATTGATGTGATCGCCCGGGCCCAGTTGTACCGATTGTTGCTCCTGGGTCTGCGGATCGATGAACAGCAGGCTGGCCTCTCCCTGCACGACCAGGACCCACTCATGTTCATCCTGATCGTACCACTCTCCCGGTGCCGTCTGATGGCCGTGGGAGAGAATACGCTCGATCCGCAGGTGATTGGTGCTGACCAGATCCTGAAAGAGTTCGGTAGGCAGTGGCGAGGGAATATCGTTCAGCAGATTGCGCGTGTGCATGGGTCATCTCCCGTCTGGCAGTGCGAATGGTTCTCTGGAGTATAGAGGCCTGCCTCATGCATGAAGGTGAGAACAGCAGCAAGCGGGCATGCAGATTTGTGCCCGAACGAGAACGATTACTGCCATTATGATGAAAAAGTCAGGGAATTCGCTGCAATTTCGACAAATTCTTGCTATTTTGCGCGCCACAAAAGCAAACGATTTCCTTCACACTTTCAGGATGAGTTATGGCAAAGCAAGATATGGCCGCCCAATCAGGGAACAGCGGCTTTTTGGACTCTTATTTTTCCATTTCTGCGCGCGGCAGTAGTGTGCGCCAGGAGCTGTTGGCCGGGCTGACCACCTTCCTGGCCATGGTCTACAGCATCATAGTGGTGCCGAACATGCTGGGCGCGGCCGGCTTCGAGCAGGGCCCCGTCTTCGTGGCGACCTGCTTGATAGCCGCCTTCGGTTCCCTGCTGATGGGACTCTGGGCCAAGCTGCCCATGGCCATTGGTTGCGCCATCTCCCTCACCGCCTTCACCGCCTTCAGCCTGGTGCTGGGTCAGGGGCTGAGCATCCCGGTTGCTCTCGGCGCCATCTTCCTGATGGGGGTGCTGTTTACCCTCATCAGTATCACAGGCGTGCGCCAGTGGATCCTGGACAACCTGCCCTCCGGCATCGCCCACGGCACCGGAATCGGTATCGGCCTGTTCCTGCTGCTGATCGCCACCAACGGCGTCGGCATGGTGATCAAGAACGAAGGGGCGGGTCTGCCGGTTCAGCTCGGTGAGGTGACCTCCTTCCCCGTCGTCATGACGGTGCTGGGTCTGGCCGCCATCTTCGGCTTGGAACGTCGCAAGGTGCCGGGCGGCATACTGATGGTGATCATCGCCATCTCCATCCTCGGCCTCATCTTCGATCCGAACGTTGCCTGGCATGGCTTCTTCGCCATGCCGAGCCTGACCGGCGAGAAGGGCTCTCTGGTTGGCAGCATGGATCTGCTGGGTGCCCTCAACCCAGTGGTCATTCCGACCGTACTGGCGCTGGTGATGACAGCCGTGTTCGACGCCACCGGTACAATCCGTGCCGTAGCGGGTCAGGCGGGTCTCATCAATGAGCGTGGTCACATCATCAGCGGCGGCAAGGCCCTGACTGCCGACTCCGTCAGCAGCATGGTGGCTGGCGTCGTGGGTGGGGCTCCGGCCGCCGTCTACATTGAATCTGCCGCAGGTACCGCAGCCGGTGGCAAGACGGGTCTGACCGCAGCCCTGGTCGGCCTGCTGTTCCTGCTGATGATCTTCCTCTCGCCGCTCAGCTATCTGGTGCCGGCTTACGCCACAGCACCGGCGCTGATGTACGTCGGTCTGCTGATGCTGGGCAACGTCACCAAGCTGGACTTCAGCGACTCTGTCGATGCGTTGGCTGGCATGCTGTGCGCCGTCTTCATCGTGCTCACCTGCAACATAGTGACCGGCATCATGCTGGGCTTCGTGGCGCTGGTCGTGGGTCGCCTGTTTGCCGCCGAGTGGAAGAAACTCAACGTCGGTACCGTCATCATTGCCGTGGCACTGGTGGTCTTCTATGCCGGTGGCTGGGCCATCTAAGGCTGCCGGTTGGCGTGAAGGGCTCCTGCGGGGGCCCTTTTTCATGGTTGTGAGGCCGCCTGCAGTTTCCCTCCCGTTTGCCTCTCGCTGTTTCAGATTGAAACGCCAATGGCCTTTCTCCTGTTTCAAATCCGAACCGAACCGGCCGTCATTTTTATCCCGATTTATCCCGTTAGACTGGCTTCATCAACCATTTGCCCACCCGTGCGGTGGCAAGCCAAGGAGTGAGCCATGAAGAAACTGATCAATGCCGTCGATGCCGTGGTCCGTGAACAACTGATGGGGATGGCAGCCGCCCACCCAGAGCTCAAGGTACGTATCGAACCCCACTACATCACCCGCGCCGACTCTCCCGTGATGGGCAAGGTGGCGCTGGTCTCCGGCGGTGGCAGCGGCCACGAGCCGATGCATGGCGGTCTGGTGGGCAAGGGGATGCTGGATGGCGCCTGCCCCGGTGAAATTTTTACCTCGCCGACCCCGGATCAGATGTACGAGTGCGGTCAGGCGGTCGATGGTGGCGCTGGCGTGCTGTTCCTGGTGAAGAACTACACGGGTGACGTGCTCAACTTCGAAACCGCGGTCGAGCTGCTGCACGGTGACGGGGTCAAGGTCGGCTTCTCGCTGATCGATGACGATGTGGCGGTGAAAGACAGCCTCTACACCGCCGGCCGCCGCGGTGTCGCCACCACTGTGCTGTGCGAGAAGCTGGTCGGTGCCGCCGCCGAGGCGGGCTACGACCTGGCCCGCTGCGAGGCGCTGGCCCGCCGCATCAACAATCAGAGCCGCACCATAGGCGTCGCCATGCACGCCTGTACCGTGCCTGCCGCCGGCAAGCCCTCCTTCACCCTGGCGGACAACGAGATGGAGTTCGGTGTGGGCATCCATGGCGAGCCGGGCATAGCGCGTCGCCCCTTCACCGACCTCGACACCCTGGTGGGCGACATGTTCAGCGAGCTGGCGGACAACACCCCCTATGGCCGCACTCTGCGCCACTGGGACAGAGCCTCCGGCAGCTGGCAGGAAGAGCACACCTTCATCGAGCCGCTCAACCGGGGCGATCGTGTCATAGCCCTGGTCAACAGCCTGGGTGGCACCCCGATTTCAGAGCTGTATGGCGTCTATGGTCGCCTCGCGGCCCTGTGCGAAGAGGCGGGCATCCATCTGGTACGCAACCTGATAGGCCCCTACTGCACCGCCCTCGACATGACCGGCATCTCCATCACCTTGCTCAAGGTGGATGACGAGTTGATGACCCTGTGGGATGCCCCCGTTCACACCCCCGCCCTGCGTCGCGGTTGCTAAGGAGCCCTCATTCTCATGCTAAGCAAACATCAAATCGTCAACTGGCTGCTGGATTGCGAACACATCTTCACCGAGCAGCGTGATTACCTCACGGCGCTGGATACCGACATCGGCGATGGCGACCACGGCCTCAACATGCAGCGCGGCTTTACCAAGGTGGCGGAGAAGCTGCCCGCGGTGGCAGACAAGGATATAGGCCAGGTGCTAAAAACCACCGGCATGACGCTGCTCTCCTCGGTCGGCGGCGCCAGCGGCCCGCTCTACGGCACCTTCTTCATTCGGGCGGCGGCCAGCACGGACGCCTGCCAGAGCCTGACCCTGAGCCAGCTTGGCAAGATGCTGGCCGATGGCGTCGAGGGCATCGTCTCTCGCGGCCGCGCCGAGCCGGGCGACAAGACAATGTGTGACGCCTGGTGGCCTGCGCTGGTCGCCCTGCAACAGGCGCAGCAGCAGGAGTTGCCGCTGGCCGAGGCGCTGGACAAGGCGGTGGCTGCCGCGGCGGCCGGCACCGAGGCCACCATACAGATGCAGGCCCGCAAGGGGCGCGCCAGCTATCTGGGCGAGCGCAGCATAGGCCATCAGGATGCCGGAGCCACCTCGACCCTGCTGCTGCTGACCGCCCTGCGTGACAGAGCGAGGTTGTGACATGATAGGTATCGTAGTTGTCTCTCACAGCGCCATGCTGGCGGCCGGATTGAAAGCGCTGGCCGACCAGCTGGGCAGCCCGGCCAGACTGCTGCTGGCGGCCGGGGTCGATGATCCCGAGCACCCCATAGGCACAGATGCCATCGCCGTGATGAGTGCGATCGAAGAAGCAGACGACGGCAGCGGCGTGCTGGTGCTGATGGACTTGGGCAGCGCCCTCTTGAGCGCCGAGACCGCCCTCGAGCTGTTGCCCCCTGATTTGAGTTCTCGGGTGCGGCTCTGTCCTGCCCCGCTGGTCGAGGGCACTCTGGCCGCCGTGGTGGCGGCAGGTTCAGGTATGAGCCTCGACGAAGTGGCCGCAGAGGCGCTCGGCGCCCTGGGCCCCAAGCAGGGCATGTTGCCTGGCTGCGCCGCGCAGGTCGCCACTGAGACAGCACAGTCAGCCGACGAGGGCTGGCTGCGCTGCGAGGTGGTGGTCGACAGCCCCCACGGCCTGCACGTGCGCCCCGCCGCCCGCCTGGTGGCGGCACTCAAGCCCTTTGCCGCCGAACTCAAGCTGCAAAAGGGGGATAAAGAGGCCAATCCCCGCAGTCTGACCCGGCTCACCATGCTCAACGTGCGCCAGGGAGACAGGCTCACCCTGCTGGCACAGGGAGAAGATGCCGAGGCCGCCCTGACCTGCTTCAAGCAACTTGCAGACGAGCGTTTCGGCGACTGATCGCCAACCCGTTTCAAGGCGCAGCGCCGGCTCTGTGTGCCAGTGCTGCGCCACTCAAGACGAAGGACTCCCCGGCATAGCCGCCCCTTCGCCTCCTTTAGTTTCAAAAGAAGTCTTACGAAATAAAGAGAGAGGGATAGAATATGGACCGCATCATCATCAGCCCCAGCAAATACGTGCAAGGCAACGGGGCTCTCGCCAACATAGGCAACTACGTCAAGGCGCTCGGCGCCAAGCCGCTCATTCTGGCCGATGCCTTCGTCACCAAGCTGATTGGTGACACGGTTGCCACCAGCTTCCACGGCGTGGGCATCAAGCCCGAGTTCGACTGCTTCAACGGCGAGTGTTCACGCCCCGAGATCGACCGCCTGCTGGCCCGCTGCAACCAGACGCCGTTCGACGTCATCATCGGCATAGGTGGCGGCAAGACGCTCGATACCGCCAAGTCGGTCGCCTTCTACCAGAAGGTGCCTGTGGTCATAGTGCCGACCATAGCCTCCACCGATGCGCCAACCAGTGCGCTGGCGGTCATCTATACCCCGGAAGGACAGTTCAGCGAATACCTGATGATCCCGACCAACCCCAACATGGTCATCATGGATACCGGCGTCGTCTCCCGCGCCCCGGTGCGGCTCTTGGTCTCCGGCATGGGGGATGCGCTCTCCACCTATTTCGAGGCGCGTGCCAACAAGGTTTCCGGCTGCAAGACCATGGCCGGTGGTGCCTCTACCCTGGCGGCCCAGGCCATCGCCGAGCTCTGCTACAAGACACTGCTGGCCGATGGCTACAAGGCCAAGCTGGCGGTGGAGCAGGGGCTCTGCACCAAGGCGGTGGAGAACATCATAGAGGCCAACACCTATCTGAGCGGTATCGGCTTCGAGAGCAGCGGGCTGGCCGCCGCCCACGCCATCCACAATGGCCTGACCCAGCTGGCCGAGTGTCACCACCTCTACCACGGTGAGAAGGTGGCGTTCGGTACCCTGGTGCAGCTGGTGCTGGAGAATGCGCCCATGGCGGAGATCGAAACCGTGCTGGCCTTCTGCCGCTCGATCGGTCTGCCGACCAACCTGCATATGATGGGGGTCAAGGAGCTGGACATGGCGCGCCTGCTGGAGGTGGCCAAAGCCTCCACCGCCGAAGGGGAGACCATCCACAACATGCCGTTCAAGGTCACAGCCGAGGATGTGCTGGCGGCCATAGTCACCGCCCACCAGCTGGGGCTGTAACCTCGCCACTGCTGACCTTGCCATATAAAACGGCCCCGCATCTGCGGGGCCTTGTTGTTTTATGCCTGACAGGTTTCATCGGGCAACAACAGGATCCCAGTCGTCAGGAGCCGTGGTAGTCCGCGGGATCTATACCGATAAGCTTGAGTCGCCGCCAGAGGGTGGTGCGGCTGATGCCCAGATGCTGGGCCATCTGGCTCACCTGCCCCTTGCAGGCGTGGGCGCAGCGCAAGATGGCCTGGCGCTCCAGCTCGGCCAGGGTGAGCAGCGGCTGCCCCACCACCTCGTCTTCCACCAGCCGATAGCCGTGCCGAATGGCGGCGGGCAGCGCCTCCGGCGGGATCTGCTCACGACTCGAGTGGAGCAGGGCATATTCAACCGCGCTGCGCAGCTCCCCCAGATTGCCGGGCCAGGAGTAGGCGAGCAGGCAGTCGAGGGCCGCCGGGCTGAACTGGCGCACCGGCTCGCGCCCCTGCGCCGCCAGCTGCTGGCTGATGAGGGCCGGCAAGTCGGCGCTGCGCTCCCGCAGTCCCGGCAGCCAGAGCTCGCACGCCTGCAGGGCGTAGAGCAGCTGGCGCCCGAACTGCCCCTCCTGCACCCTCTGCTCCAGCGCCGCGCTGCTGGTCGCTATGATCCGCACCTTGAGCGGCAGTATGCGGGCCGAGTCGAAGCGCTGGATGCGGCCTGTCTTGAGCAGTTGCAGCAGCGCCGCCTGCATGGGGGCAGAGAGGCACTCCACCTGCTCCAGCACCAGCGTGCCGCCATGGGCCAGCTCGAACTTGCCGGCCCGCTCCTGCCCCGCCTCGTCGGAACCCATCAGCTCCAGCGCCATCCGCTCGCTCGGCAGCGCCTGACAGTTGAGGGTGATGAGCGGCCCGGCGGCCTGCTCGCTGCCGAAGTGAATCGCCTCCGCCAGCTGGGCCTTGCCCACCTCTTCCTCCCCGCGCAGCAGCATGGGGCCCTGGCTCCGTGCCGCCTGGCGGGCGTAGCGCAGCAGCTTGCGCATGGCGCTCGATTCGCCCACCAGGGCGGAGAGTTCGGGCACCGCCTGGCGCAGCTGGTTGATGGCCCTGAGCCTGTCCAGCGGGTGCAGCAGGGCGATAAAGCTGACCCCGTCCGGCCCGGGCAGCGGCTTGAGGCTTATCAGCGCATTGATGAACTCCCCGGTCTGCACCCCGATCCGCTCCAGCGTTACCTCCACATGACTGAGTGGCGTCTGCCCCTTGATGGCGAGCTGCAACCGCTGTGGCAACAGCAGGTGCTGCTCCAGCGGCTGACCGAGGCAGAGCGCGGGATCGAGCCGCAACCGACTGGCCGCCAGCCCGTTGAGGTAGCGCAGCCTGCCCTGGGGGTCCCAGGCCAGCACGCCGTCATCCATGCCGTCCAGCAGGGCGTAGAGCTCGCTCAGATGGTGCTGGGACTCCTGCATCAGGGTCTCCATCTGCAGCAGATGGGCCAGCTCGCGCCCGGCGCTGACGGTGAGCGCCAGATCCCCGGCACTCGCCTCTTCCACCTTGCAGATCAGCGCCATGATGGCGACCTGACGGCCATTGCTGTTGTAGACCGGGCTGGCGCAGCAGTGCCAGGGGTGCAGGGTGCGGTTGAAGTGCTGGGGGCCGCTGACGCAGAGTGGCATCCCCTCCAGCGCCGCCAGATTGATGGCATTGGTGCCGATGCGCCCCTCGCTGAAGAAGGCGCCAAGCCCGAAGCCCAGCGCCTCCAGTTCTGCCAGCGTCTCGCGATGGCCGGTGCGGGCCAGCAGGCAGCCGCTCTCGTCGGTGAGCAGCAGGACGCAGGGGCGCCCCTCCATGAACTCGTAGAGATCCTCCAGCGCCATCTCACCTGTGGTGAGCAGATCCCGTTTGCGCTGGCGCAGGCTCTGCAGGGTTTGCCCCTTGGCGCTGTGGGGCGGGTGCCAGAGGGTCGGGCTGGTCTGGTGGGCACAGCGCAGCCAGGAGGCCTGCAGATAATCGGGCCAGGGCTGGAGCGGCTGGAGGTCAGATGGCGTGGTCACAGCTATGTCCGGCAAAAGAAGAAGCCGTCATTTAACCACGCTCCCCCCGCAGATTCAGTGACCTGCCTCAGAGGGTGGCAATGCCATGCCGTCGAGGTCGGTCGCGGCGCGAGCAAACTGTTGCTCCAGCCAGCAGCAGAAGGCGCGGCATTGAGGGCTGCTCTCGCTCTCCTGATGGACCAGCCAGCTCCACTGTGGCCCCTTGACCGTGCGGGAGGAGAGCGGCAGCAGCAAGCCCTGTTGTCGTGCGGGAGCCGACAGCAGCGCGCTCGCCAGCGCCACGCCGAGCCCGGCGCCGGCCGCGTCCAGCAGCAGGCCGGGATCGGAGAAGTTGAGCCCCCGGGTCTGCAACTGCAGATCCTCCCCGCCTTTGAGCGTCCAGTGGTGCCAATCCATCTCCCGCTCTCCATGGAGACTGGTGCGCTCCGCAGGGGGTTGGGCCAGCACGGCCAAAGTGGCAAGGGGGAGCAGAGCGTCCTCCAGCAGTACCCTGTGGTGGCACTCGGCCTGAGGGGCGAGATCCCAGCGCAGGGCGATATCTATGGTCTGCTCGGTCATGACGGGTGCCTCGTCGCTGGTAAACAGCCAGAGATCGATATCGGGATGCAGGCGGTGAAAGTCGGCCAGCCGGGGCAGCAGCCAGTGGCGGGCTATGGCTGTGCTGGTATTGAGCACCAGCTGGTTCGGTTTGCGGTACTGCTCCAGCCGCTGGATCCCCACCGCCAGTTGCAACAGCACGCTCTGGGTTGTCTCCAGCAGGTCCTGCCCCGCATCGGTGAGGGCGACCGAGCGCCCCTGCCGGTGAAACAGCGGCTGGCCAAGCAGCTCCTCCAGCGAGCGGATCTGCTGGCTGATGGCCGACTGGGTGAGGTGCAGCTCCTGCGCCGCCTGATGAAAGCTGCCGAGTCTGGCCGCCGCCTCGAAGCCCCGCAGCACATTGAGTGGAGGCCAGTGTTTGAACATCATTGATTAGCTCCGCTTATCACTTATACCGAAAATCGATCGTTTGTCCGCCATCATTGCGGCGGCTAGTCTATTGCTCAGCGTGATCTGATTAACAGCGCTTGTCATTCATATCCTATTTTTTTCATCAATCCGGAGTCGTTCCGCCTCCGAAGGAGCCATCCCATGTCATCCCGACGCCATGTATTGAAACAGTTGGCCGCCATCGGCGCCCTGGCCGGGCTGGGCAGCCTGCCACGGGCACAGGCTGCCAATGTGGCTACCCCTATTGGCTCCCAGGCCACTGCGGTTGGCCGTTACCAGATGCCGGACGAGGCCGCGCCTCAGACTCGGGTCTGGGTTGCCTTTGGCGCGAGCGCCGATATCTGGGGCCGCAATTACAAGGAGGTGCAGGCAACCATAGGCCGGCTGGTGCAGGCCATGGTGCCTTATACCCAGGTGAACGTGCTCTGCCGCAAAGCCGAACAGGCGTTGGCCTGCCAACTCTGTGGTGAGCAGAACACCCGCTTTATCGTCGCCGAGCTGGACGATATCTGGCTGCGGGATACCGGCGGTGTCTTCGTCCAGAACGGCGAGGGAGAGCTGGGGCTGGTGGATTTCAACTTCAACGGCTGGGGCGACAAGCAGGAACACGAACAGGATGCGAGCGTGGCCGAGCTGGTCAGCAAGCAGGTGGATGTCCACTATCTGCAGAGCAAGCTGACCGGCGAGGGGGGCGGCATAGAGGTGGATGGCAATGGCACAGCCATCCTGACCGAGAGCTGCTGGCTCAACAGCAACCGCAATCCGGGGGTGAGCAAGGCGCAACTGGAGGCGGAGCTGAAGGCCAATCTGGGGCTGCGAAAAATCATCTGGCTGCCGGGCATCAAGGGCAAGGACATCACAGATGCTCACGTCGATTTCTACGCCCGCTTCGTGCGCCCCGGGGTGGTGGTGGTCAATCTGGACAACGACCCGCAGTCCCACGACTACGAGGTGACCCGCCGGCATCTGGCCATCCTCAAGCAGGCCACCGACGCCGATGGCAACAAGCTGGAGCTGCATGTGCTGCCGCCGCCGCTGGACGGGCGGGAAAACCGCTTCAGCCGCAGCCGCGACTTTGCCGCCGGTTATATCAACTATCTGCCGATCAACGGCGCCGTGCTCGCCCCCGAGTTTGGCGACAAGGCCGCAGACCGCCATTGCCATGATCTGCTGGCCCGCCTCTATCCCGGCCGCAAAATCGTGCAGATCAATATTGATCCTGTGGCCGCCGGTGGTGGCGGCATTCACTGCATCACCTTGCATCAGCCCGCCTGACCCTCCTCTACCGACTCATAACCCGGGGCACTGCTATGCCCTGGGTCATATCACCATGCTCATTTTTGTTGACCACAAGCCCCTGACGCGCCGCCGTTCCGCATCTTGACCAGCGATGTCATATGGTGTGTCACCTCGCTCACACTCCTGAGTTATTCAAGAAGGTGGGGCTGGGTGGTGCTTTCCATTGCTGCTCCTTGCGTGTATTTTTGCCAAGAGGCAAAACTAGAGCCAAAAGAGGATGTTGAGCACATGCATTCAGTGCCAGAAATAAGCCGTTAAGTTTTTGCTTTAAAAGGAGTTTTTTCGTTACCGCCATCCAGGGGCGGAGTTATATGGAAGGCGCTAGTAACGGATTAGTACCACTTTCCATCGAATCACTGTTAGGCAACACACGGAGGTAGTTCGTATGTGGGTAAGAGATCAATACTCTGGTCCCGGCGGCGGTCGCTACACAGGCCCCGGTGGTGGTTTGTACACGGGGCCTGATGGAGGCGCTTACAGTGGCCCCGACGGAGGTATGTACTCTGGTCCTGGTGGCGGCATGTACACAGGCCCCGGAGGGGGGCTATACACAGGTCCGGGCGGCGGCTTGTACTCAGGGCCTGGAGGCGGGCTTTATACGGGGCCTGGCGGTGGTCTCTACACTGGACCTGGCGGCGGGCTTTATACCGGTCCTGGTGGTGGAGGTTATACGGGGCCAAGCAATGAACCGTACATGAGTAACATCCCACCGTGGTATGTTTTCGTTCAAGAACTTGAACGCAGAGGCATGCAGCAACTTGCAAATAAAATTCGGTCTGTGTTGCGCATTTGAAGTGGTGTCGCCCAACAATACGCTCAAATCGTTCTCTTCGCTCACGGGGACGGGCTAAAGCCCGCCCCTTAGCTAAATGGCCCCCCATCTTTCTGAACAAGCCCCCGTATCGCCAGCACGGCTAAGATGGATCTCCTTTTTACATTTACACGGCCACCAACTGCTCTGCACCGACTCTGCCAACTGATGACCCGGGCCATTGCAATGCCCCGGGTCATATCACCCATGCCCAGCATGTAGGTTCGATTAGCGAAGCGTAATCGAACCTACATGGACGGTAACGTAGCATGTGGGGTATGCAGGTTGGTGCGGATCGATCAATCTGACACTATCGCCATAATCACAATCACCACAAACAAAAGAGCCGCCCAACGGGCGGCTCTTTACATCAGCGATTGATGACGGAATCGTCATTCCGCCTTGGGCGGCACGGGGGCCTCCAGGGCGGGCGCCTGCTCCCCCTCCTTGATCCAGGCATCCAGCAGGGTATAGCCCACCGCCAGCACGACAGGGCCGATAAAGAGGCCGATAATCCCCATTGCCAGCAGGCCGCCGATGACCCCCACCAGAATCAGGATGAGCGGCAGGTCGGCGCCGCGCTTGATCAGGAAGGGGCGCAGGAAGTTGTCCATGGTGCCCGCCAGCAGCGACCACACCAGCAGGAAGGTGCCCCAGGTGGTGTCGCCGCTCCAGTAGAGATAGCCGACGCAGGCCAGCAGCACGGGGAAGGGGCCTATTTGGGCGACGATCAGCAGGAACATCACCACCACCAGGATCATGGTGTAGGGGATGCCGGCAATCAGCAGGCCGACCCCGGCCACCGAGGATTGCACCAGGGCTGTGACCACCACCCCCATGGCCACGGCGCGGATCGCCTGGGAAGCCAGCACTGTGGCATTGTCACCGCGTTCCCCCGCCAGGCGGTGGGCGAAGCGGCGGATGCCGTCGGCTGCCTTCTCACCCGAGTGGTAGAGCAGGCCGCAGATGGCAACGGTCAGCAGGAAATGGACGAACAGCAAGCCCAGATTGCCGGCCTGGGAGGCGAGCCAGCGGGCAGTCTGGCCAAAATAGGGGGCCAGCTTGGTGAACAGCACCTGACCACCGCTTGCCAGGATCTGCTGCCAGAAATCGTAGAGCTTGCCGCCCACCAACGGTATCTGCTGCAGCCAGAGCAACTCGGGCGGTGGCGAATGGCTGATGGTGGTGCCGAGCTCGATCAGCATGGGGGCCTTCTCCGCCACGTTGGCCAGCGCCATGAACAGCGGGATGACGAAGATCAGCAGCAGTATGCTGGTCATCACCAGCGCCGCCAGGGCGCGCTTGCCCCACAGCAGGCGCTGGGCCATCCGCATCAGGGGCCAGGTGGCTATGGTGATCATGGTGGCCCACACCAGTGCGGGCAGGAAGGGGCGCAGCACCATGAAGCACGAGATGATGAGGATGCTGAGAAACAGCACCCCCAGGGTTATCTTGGCCAAGTCCACTTTTTTCATATTCATAGCAATCCCTTGTCGGGGCCGGAGCCCTTGGGTAGCGGGTCAGAGTTCATGAGTGAGAGTATCCACCAGAGGCCGGCGCTCAACCAGAGCCCCAGGCAACCATAGAGTAGCCACTGGCCGAGCAGGATGAGCCAGGAGCTGGTCAGCCAGAATGGCAACGCCCACAGCAGCGCCCCGAGGGGCAGGCCGCCGAGCAGGGTGATCGCCAGGGTGTACCAGGGTTTTCGCCGCTCCCGCGGCAATGGCAGCCGCATGCCCAGGGTCAGACCCAGACTGAACATGGCCAGGCCTGCCAGCGCCGAGGATTGGCTCCACCAGGCGGCCAGTGTGCAGATGAGGCTGAGCCCGCCCCAGATCCATGGCCGGGCAGCCATGCCGGACAAACCGGAATGGATCGTCAGCATCAGGGCGCCCAGCAGCAATCCCGCCGCCACATCCGACAGGAAGTGGACGCCGAGCCAGACCCGGGCCAGCCCGGTCAGGGCCGCCAGCAGCAGTGCCAGCGAGGCGCCGCGCCAGGGGTTGGCGGGCCAGCACCATCTGAGCAGCAGGCCCCAGAACAGCAGAGCCGAGGCGGCGTGACCGCTCGGCATGCCAAAGCCCTGGGCACTTACGTGCGCCAGCGCGGGATCGAGATGGAAGGGTCTGGGCCAGCCTATGCCCTCTTTGGCTAGCTGAACCAGCAGGGTGAGGGTCAGCATGGCCAGCAACAGCTGACGCAGACGGGGCCAGCCCAGCAGCGGCAGCAGCAAGGGTAGCAGGGCAAGCTGAAAGGCGGCTGAACCAAACAGATTGCTGGCATCGAGCCAGGGCGCACTGGCCCCGATCCAGCCCTGCAAGCGCTGTATCAGCGGGACTTCCGCCCGGTGCAGAGCATTGCCTTCACTGCTGAAATCTGGCAGCCACAGCACCGGGCTGTCGGGGATGTCGGCCAGCTGGGGGGCCAGCCAGTCGAGCTGCGCCGGAAAGCGGCGCTGCCCGTCAGGCAGCCGGGATGGGGCTATCAGCCTGGCGTTGAGGATCTCGCCACCCAGGTTGGGGGCCCGCAGCAGGGAGACGAAGCCCGAGCCTGTCTGCGCCCGGATGGGTTCCAGCGTCTGGCAGGCAAACAGCACGGCGCGCTGCCATGGTCCCAGCTCGGCGATGATCCGGCCGCGCAGTCCGGTCTCTTCATACAGCTCGCGCAGTGCCGCCTGTTGCGGCGTCTCGCCTGCATCTATGTAGCCACCGGTCAGGCTGTAGCGGGAGGAGACCCTGTCCTGCACCAGCAGCAGCTGTTGTTGATGTTTGACCACGCAGACGGCGGCCGTGGGGGCGGCCGAGACAGGCAGTGTCAGCAGCAGGGCGCAGAGCAGTAAAAAACAGGAACGGAACATGGTGCCTGAGCGTTGGGGGACTATGGGCGCAAGGGTCACAGAAATCAGATAGTTGGGCAATGGTTTCCTGCCTGGGGCCCACCGGATGGCGGGTTTGGCTCTGGCCCAGCCTGCGCACAAGGATTGCCCTGTGGTGAGGCAGTCCCTAGTATTGGCAGCTATGTTATTTTCATGCAGCAAACCTTGGGACCTTCCATGAAACAGTTTGGTTTTTTTCTGGGCATCGCCATCGGCGTCATTCTGATACTGTTCGGCAGCATAGTCATCTTCCAGGCCCTGCCCGCCGCCCTGGACGTGCTGGAGATGCCGAGCCGCATCCCGTTCGTGCGCGAGGTCTACACCTGGCTGATGACCAGTGCCAACGGCCTCACCGGCCAGCTGGAGCAGAATTTCCTGGAGGCGTTCCAGACGGTACTCAAGCTGATACTGCTCATCACCTTCATGTGGGTCTGCGTCAAGCTGGTCAACATGGGCGTGCTGATCATCCGTGCCGGGGTGGACCTCATCCGCACCGCCATCGAGCACAGCGAAGGCGTCCAGACCAAGAAGTCCGAGCACGACAGCCACTTCCAGTAAGCAGGCGACACCATGAAACAGGCCACCTTCGGGTGGCCTGTTTGCATCTTGTGTTCACTCGATCGTGGGCAGCTGATCCGCCGGCGGTGACTGCACCACATCCTGATAGCGGGCGATAAGCCGCTTGAAGGCCTCTCCCTGTCTGACCTTGTCGAGCGCCTGTTGCAGGCGGGCGACCTGCTGTTTGTCGGCGGCGGGGTTGAAGGCAAAACAGTTGTCCTGATCCGCCAGGGTGGCGACGGTGACGAAGGTATCGGACGGAAATCCCAATTGCTGGGCCTGGTGGAACAACATAACGTCATTGCCGGCCACCAGATCGGTGCGGGCCATGATGAGCTGACGCACCACCTGATCCATTCGCTCCACCGCCATCAGGTTGGCGGGGCTGATACCCCGGTTGAGCAGTAGCTGTTCCCCCACGTCCGCCTGCATGACCCCTATCTGCAGCTTGGCGAGATCGGCCTTGCTGGTGATCTTGGGGGCATCCCGTTTGCGACCCACCAGTGCCACCCGCGAGTGGCTGATGGGGCAGACCCAGAGGAAGTGGGGGTCTCTGGCCTGGGTACGGGCTGTGGTGAACAGCACGGCATCCGGTTGCTGGGTCAGCAGGTACCAGGCCTTGGCCCAGGGCATGAAGTGGATGGGCTGCTCCGGCTCCCCCATCTCCTGCCACATCAGTTTCAGCAGCTCCACCGCCAGCCCTATGCTGTTGCCCTTCTCGTCCTGCCCATTGAGTGGCATGTTTTGCTCTGAGTAGTAGGTGAATGCCGAGACGGGCAGGGCCGCACCGAGACAGCAGCAGATCATCAGGCTGAGCAGACGCGACATGGCAGCACTCCTTGCAAAAAATCGTCTTTTCCAGTTTAGGGGGCTATGCCGAGAAGTTCATGGTTTCCGCTGTGCGGACGGGTTGTCTGGCTTGGCGGTAAGCAATGGGGGAGGGGAAACAGGCCATCTTGCGATGGCCTGGTGAGGGAGTTACTTGAGCAGGGCTTCCATCTCGGCTTCGGCAGCGGCGCGCGCGGCCTCGGCCTTGGCGGCCGCATCCGTTGCGGTGGCAGTGGCGCTGCTGACCGCCTGCTTGGCCGGCTCGGTCACGGCCTTGGTGGCCTGCTGCTGCACGGTGGCAGTGGCGCCGCTGACCGCCTGCTTGGCGGGCTCGGCCACGGCCTTGGTGGCCTGCTGCTGCACGGTGGCTGTGGTGCTGCTGACCGCCTGTTTGGCCGGCTCGGCCACGGCCTTGTTGGCTTGCTGCTGCACGGTGGTAGTGGCGCTGCTGGCCGCCTGCTTGGCGGGCTCGGTCACGGCCTTGGTGGCCTGCTGCTGTACCGTGGCAGTGGCGTTGCTGACCGCCTGCTTGGCGGGCTCGGTCGCGGCCTTGCTGGCCTGCTTCTGTACCGTGGTGCTGGCGCTGCTGACCGCCTGCTTGGCGGGTTCGGTCAAGGCCTTGCTGGCCTGCTTCTGTACCGTGGTGCTGGCGCCGCTGGCGGCTTGTTTGGCGGGCTCGGTCACGGCCTTGCTGGCCTGTTGCTGGGCCGAGGTGGTGGCGCTGTTCACGACCTGCTTGGTGGTGTCAGCCATGGTCTTGCTGGCGCCCTGCTGCAGGGAACCCAGCACGCTGCCGAATACCGAGCTGGTGGTGGCGGCGCCGGTCAGGCTCTTGGTCGCCGAGCCGGTCAGACTGTTGGTGGCGCCGGAGAGTGCTGTGCCCGTCGGGTTGCCCTGAGCCTGCCAGTTCTGCATCTCGCTTGGCCAGGTCGGTGCGCCTGCGGCCAGGTTCTCGCCAAATACCTGGGGTGTGCCATCGCCCTTGAGCAGCATGACGGACATCTGGTTGGTCTGTGAGTTCCACACCATGCCGGCCTGCTTGGCAACGTCCGGAACGGGGGCGTAGCGGGAGACCACGTAGAACAGCGGGCCCTCCTGCTGCAGCTCGTTGGCTGTCTTGAGCAACTGCATGGTGCTGTCGTAATTGGGACCCAGAATGCCGGTCATTCGATCCTTGATCATGGGCTGTTCGAACAGGTTGGCTTCGTTGGGGTCGAAACCGACCAGCGGCTTGAGCAGGGCCCACATCAGTTGACTGGTAGGGCTCATCAGCAAGAGGGGGGCGACGCAGGCGGACAACATCAGGCTCAGGCAGGCCGCCTGGAGCAACGGCATGATACGCATTGGGATAATATCCAAATAACGATTTGATTAATAAGGTTATATTCGTCGAGAACCGACAAATCCACCGGGGTTTTCCTGCGCTGGTTTTGACGGGCGTGAGCAGGCGCTGGCAGGCTATCATATTGGCTTGGGAATGCCAGTCGGCGTATGGCTTATTAATCAAGTTTGCGCCGTTTCCGGTCGCCTGAACCTTCTATCGAGTAAGGAGTAACATCATGTATCTGGACAAGAGGGTAGGTGGCTGGTTGTTGCCAGCACTGCTGGGCGGTACGGCCGGCACTGGCGTGGCGGCAGAGCCGAAGCGGGCGGAAGTGGGAACCGAGCTGGTGTTGCCGCTGGGCTCGCTGCTGGAGCGAGTCTGCTGGTATCAGGATCAGAAATATTCGCTGGGTGCCAGGATCCAGCAGGGCGACAGCTGGCTGGGGTGCGGCCCGCAAAACGCGCTGGAGAGCAACGGGCCACTGGCCTGGCGCGAGCCGGAAAGGGCGTCGGATGCGGCCGGCAAGGCGGCGAATAGCAGCACCATCAGCGTGGGTCAGTGAGGCTTTTCTTGATCCAGCTAAAGACATGGACGTGACCTCTATCGCATAATGCGGCTCTTTTCCTCTCTTGGCTGGAACCTAAGAAATGGCTCGTCGCTCTTCCAATGCACAACGTCGTCGCAGTAGCTGGTGGTACAAACGCTTGTTGGCAAGGGAGCGGGAAGAGCGCGAAGCGCGTTCCGTCCGGGATTGATACCGCAGTGAAAAACGGAGCCCAGGGCTCCGTTTTTTATTCATCACCGCTGGCGGGTAACGGTGCTGCTCTTCCAATGCACAGCTTGGTTGCCGTAACGGGTGGTACAAACGCTTGTTGGCAAGGGAGCGGGAAGAGCGCGAGGGCGCTGCGTCCGGGATTGATACCGCAGTGAAGAACGGGGCCTCGGGCTCCGTTTTTTATTCATCACCGCAGACGGAGCACGGCGGCGCTGCGTCCGGGATTGATACAGCAGTGTAAAACGGAGCCCAGGGCTCCGTTTTTTATTTATCAAATACCGTCATGACGAGAACGGGGGCCATCAGGCCCCCGTTTTGCTTTTGCAGATGTTGGCTGCCTGCGGCTTAGCGTTGCAGGGCGGCCAGTGCCAGTTCGACCCGTTTGGCGTACTCGGGGTCGGCCTGCTCGAAGTGCTTGAGCTGGGCCGCGACTATGGCGTCATCCTCCACATTGATGAGGGAGCGGGCCAGGTTGGCGGCGAGGCGCGAGCGCTGCCCCTCATCCATGATGCGGAACAGGTTGCCCGGCTGGCTGTAGTAGTCGCTGTCGTAGTCGCGAAAATCGTAGTGCAGGGCGGCCCCTTCCAGACTCAGCGCCGGCTCGTGCTGCTCGCTCGGCTGCTGGGTGCCGAAGCGGTTCGGCTGGTAGTTGGGGCTGGCGCCGCCGTTGCTGTCGGCCCGCATGGCGCCGTCGCGGTGGGCACCGTGGTGGAACGGGCAGCGCGGGGCGTTGACCGGCAGCAGGCCGTGGTTGACGCCGAGGCGATAGCGCTGGGTGTCACCGTAGGAGAACAGGCGGCCCTGCAGCATGCGATCCGGCGAGAAGCCGATGCCGGGCACCACGTTGGCCGGGGTAAAGGCGGCCTGCTCCACGTGGGCGAAGTAGTTGTCCGGGTTCTGGTTCAGTTCCAGCACCCCCAGCGGGATCAGCGGGTAGTCGCTGTGCGGCCACACCTTGGTGAGGTCGAACGGGTGGATCTGGTAGGTCTGGGCCTCGGCCTCCGGCATCACCTGCACATAGACCTTCCAGCGCGGGAAGTCGCCCTGCTCGATGGCGTTGAACAGATCCGCCTGGCTGGTCTCTCTGTCCTGACCGACGGCGGTGGCGGCCTCTTCATCGGTGTAGAAGCTGTGACCCTGCTCGGTCTTGAAGTGGAACTTGACCCAGAAGCGCTCGTTGGCATCGTTGATGAAGCTGAAGGTGTGGCTGCCGTAGCCGTTCATCTCGCGCAAGCTCTTGGGGATGCCGCGATCGCTGAAGAGGATGGTGACCTGATGCAGGGACTCGGGATGGCGAGACCAGAAGTCCCAGGCGGCGGTGGCGCTGCGCAGGTTGGTGCGCGGATCCCGTTTCTGGGTGTGGATGAAGTCGGGGAATTTCAGCGGATCGCGAATGAAGAACACCGGGGTGTTGTTGCCCACCAGGTCCCAGTTGCCCTGCTCTGTGTAGAACTTGAGGGCGAAGCCGCGCACGTCGCGCTCGGCGTCGGCGGCCCCCTTCTCACCAGCCACGGTGGAGAAGCGCAGGAACACGGGGGTCTGCTTGCCGACGGTGTTGAACAGGTCCGCCTTGCTGAACTGGCTGATGTCATGGGTCACGGTAAAGGTGCCGTAGGCGCCCGAGCCCTTAGCGTGAACCACCCGCTCCGGGATCCGTTCCCGATCGAAATGAGCCAACTTTTCCATCAACCAGATGTCTTGCATCAGCACGGGGCCGCGGGGGCCGGCGGTGAGGCTGTTGTTGTTGTCGACAACGGGGGCGCCATTGGCACTGTGCAGGGTCTTGTCGTTCATGGTGCTTCTCCTTGTTGGTGAGCCTTGAGTCTATAACAAGGAAAAACCCCGGAACCAATGGGCCTTCCCTCGCCCTTTGATAGGCATCACAAATGGGTGGGGCTGGGGGGATGACCGGACCCTTCTGATGCTGCATGATGAGGTTTTCGAGAAGGAGCCTCAGATGCAGATCACCATTCGTCACGCCGAACCGGCCGATGCTCCCGCCTTGCGGGATCTCTATGCCATGCCCAACGCCCAGGCAGGCACCCTGCAACTGCCGTATCCGACCCTGAGCGTCTGGCAGAAGCGGTTGGAGAACGGCAGCGTGGTGGCGCTGGTGGCCGAGGTCGACGGCCTGCTGGTGGGCCAGCTCTCGCTGCATATCGAGCCCAATCCCAGGCGCAAACACGTGGCCTGCATCGGCATGGGGGTGCGGGATGACTGGGCCGGCAAGGGCATCGGCTCGGCCCTGTTGGGGGCCGCGCTGGAGATGGCCGACAACTGGCTCAACCTGCAACGTGTCGAGCTCACCGTCTATACCGACAATCCGGGGGCGCAGGCGCTCTATCGCAAGTTCGGCTTCGTCGAGGAGGGGCTGGCCCGCGGCTTCGCCTTCCGGCAGGGTGAATACGTGGATGCCCTCTACATGGCGAGGATCCGGCCGTGATCGACTACCGCCGCCGGCTCATCCCTGTGCTGCGGGCGCTGGAGCGGGATCCCGATCTCTCCATCGAGGCGCTGGCGGACCGGGCCTGCCTCTCCCTCTACCATTTTCACCGGGTGTTCACCGCAGTGGCGGGCGAGGCGCCGGGGGAGATGTGTCGGCGGCTGCGCATGCAGCGGGCGGCCTGGCAGCTCTGCTACACGGACGCCAGCGTCACCGCCATCGCGCTGGGGGCGGGCCTTGCCAGTTCCCAGGCGTTCGCCAAGGCGTTTCGCCGCCATTACGGTTGCACCCCTGGCGAGTTTCGCCGCGACAAGCGCAAGAATGGACACCTGGAGAGCAAGGATGGACACGCATGGGAGGGTTCGTCCCCTTATGCTGAAGGTCATTCATCAGCAAGGAGCAACACCATGAAAACTGTCGAGATGGACGCCCGTACCCTGGCCTATATCCGGGTCACAGGCCCCTATGGCGAGGGGTATGACGCCGTCTGCGGCCGCCTGTATCAGTGGGCGGCCACCCGCGGACTCGAGCAAGGGGAGTGGATCTTCATCTACCACGACAACCCTGAGGTGACGCCACCGGCCCAGTGCCGCACCGATATCGGCGTCACTGTGCCTGCCCAGACCCGGGGCGAGGGGGAGGTGGAAACCCAGCTCATTCCCGCCGGGCGTTATGCCCAGTCCCGCTACCTCATCACGGATCGCAGCCAGTACGGGCCGCGCTGGCAAGAGCATGTGGGCGACATAGTCGCGGCCGGGCTGGAATTTGGCAGCGGCCCCTGTTTCGAGCTCTATCACAGCGTGAGCAACGATCCCCTGCGCGACGATGTCAGCTTCTGCTCCAGCGTGCGTTAGGCATCAATCAATGACAATGAAACGAGGCGCCCGTGGGCGCCTCGTTTCATGTGAGATGGGTGACGCTGTCTCGGCACAGCCGCCCCCGAAAGAGCAAGATGTCCGCCCGCATCAAGACTGGCTCGGCACCTTGTCCCGACGCGACTTCCACCACCAGCGCAGGCGGATCTGGGAGATCAACATGCCTGCCAGCATCAGGGCGCAGCCCACCATGGCGCGTTCATCCAGGGTCTCGCCGAGCAGCAGCACACCGCCGATGGCGGCGAAGACTGTCTCCAGGCTGAGGATGATGGCGGCGTGGGCCGGATGGGCGCCGCGCTGCCCCACCACCTGCAGCGTGTAGCCGATACCGACCGAGACCAGACCGGCATAGAGCAGCGCCTGCCAGCCCGCCACGGCGCCGCTCATGGTCGGCGTCTCCATGGTGAAGGCAACCCCCAGGCTGAGCAGGCCGCACACCAGGAACTGGACGCCGGCCAGGCGGATCGGCGCGACCCGGCTCGAGTAGTGATCCAGCACCAGCAGATGGATGGCCCAGAACAGGGCGCCGATCACCTGCAACAGGTCGCCGTAGCCTATGGTGAACTCCTCGGTCACGCTCAGGTAATAGAGCCCGGCCATGGCGATGAGGGCGCCGATCCAGGTGTTGGCGCCGGTCTTGTGACGCAGGGCCAGGCCGATGACGGGCACCAGTATGATGTAGAGGCCTGTGATGAAACCCGCCTTGGCGGCCGTGGTATAGAGCAGCCCCACCTGCTGCAGGGAGGCTGCGCTGAACAGCACGACACCGGCGAGCAGGCCCCCGGTCAGCAGCAGGCGGCGATCACAAGACTGACCGGTGGGCTGGCGTGACTTGAGCCACCACAGCAGCGGCAGCAGGGAGGCGGCACCGAGCAGAAAGCGCAGGCCGTTGAAGGTGTAAGGCCCCATGTGATCCATCCCCAGCCGCTGGGCGACGAAGCCCAGCCCCCAGATGGCGGCGGCCATCAGTAACATCATGTTCGAACGCATACGAATTCATCCCTGAAAAGGTGGCGGGCAGGCGCCCGTCCGCAAAGCTCCAGCCACCAAGATAACCGTGTGCGGGGGGATTTGTCTTTAGCTACTGGCAAGTCTGGCCAGCAGGGGAATGAGGGCGAGCAGCAAGAGGTTGCCGCGCAGGATCCAGATCACCCAGAACTGCTGCTGGATGGAGACCATGGGGGCCCGACCCTGGCGAAGGGAGCGGCGCCAGCGATAGAAGAGGCGGCTGGGGTAGCCAAAGCTGATGGCCATCACGAAGAACAGCAGCAGCTTGGTGCGATAGCCGGGGTTGGCGAGCAGCACGGCGGGCTCGTCGGGGTGGGCGAGCACCTGCAACACGCCCGTGATGAAGATGAGCAGCAGGGCCAGTGCCGCCAGGCCATCGGCCAGCAGCAGCTTGCGCACCTGCTCGATGGACATGCCACGCCGGAACAGAAAATACTCTGAGGTGATGGCCCCGGTCAGGGTGATCACGGCGCAATAGTGCAGCGCCATCAGCAGATCCGGGTTCAACATCCGTGTCGATTACCTCTTGTTGAGCACATAACCAGCTTCCTTTTGGACGCCATCCCGTGGTGCTGATATTCTGACACTACATCATGTCTGACGGTAGCAGGAGTCCGGGTTGGATAAGCGTGTTGTCTCCAAGAAAACCTGGTCCCTGGTTGCCCGGATGCGGCTGGGCTTGCTGCTGCTGTTCATTCCCGTGCTGATGCTGGGCGGCATCTACTATCTGCACATGGAACGCAGCCTGCAAAACGAGTTGCAGCAGCGTCTGCTCGCCACCAATCACCAGTTGCGCCACGTCTTCATCGAGCCCTATCTCCAGGAGATGGAACGGCAGTTTACGCTTATCTACGACCAAGTGAAGGTGGAAGATATCAGCGGCCCCCGCCTGTACAATACCGAGACCTATCTGAAGGAGTGGCGGCTCTACAAGGGGATGATGGCCGATCTCATCTACATCTATGTCGGCACGGCCGAGCGCCAGATGCTGATCTATCCCAAGTGGGAGGCGGATGCCAACTTCGATCCCAGGGTGCGCCCCTGGTATCAGCTGGCCAGCCAGCATCTGGGCAAGATAGTCTGGACCGAGCCCTACTACGACTACACCAATGGCAACCTGGTGATCGCCCTGGCGCGGGCCCTGACCGATACCAGCGGCAAGGTGCGGGGGGTGTTTGCGGTCGATGCCATCCTGGCGCCCTTCTCGGCCCAGCTGAACCGCCAGGCTGACAACGGGTACCAGATGATAGTCAACCAGTCCGGCAAGGTGCTGGTGCACCCGGATCCCGCCCAGTTGCTCAAGCCCATGACCCATCCCCAGTGGCTCTCCCGCTTCCAGCAGGGGGATGGCATCTTCCTGGACAAGGCCTCCCAGCTGTTCGTGGCCTACAGCAAGTTGCCTGAACGCAACTGGGTGCTCATCAGCGTGCAACCGGCGGCCAGCGTCCAGGCTGCGATCGACAGGGTCTCCCTCAATGTGCTGCTGATGGTGGCGCTGGCCTGCGTGCTCTATTTCGTGCTGGCACTGGTGTGGTCCCGCTATTTCCGCCGCATGCTCGACGAGATCTCCTCCATGATCCGGGCCAGCCGGACCCAACCCGATGACGTGCCCCAGGGCGGGATGCGTGAGCTCAAGGACGTCTACGCCGAGTTGGTCGAGGTGGGCAAGGATTATCACGAGGCGCGCCAGCAGGCCCATCTGGACAAGCTGACCGGCCTCTACAATCGCCGCTTCTTCGACGAACGCCTGACCCGGCTGTTGCTCGAACACCAGCCCTTCTGCCTGGCCATGGTCGATCTCGATGACTTCAAGCGGGTCAACGACAACTATGGCCACCAGACCGGGGATGTGGTGCTCAAGCGGGTGTCCAAGCTGGCCATGCGGCTGCTGGGGGATCATGGCTGGGTCTGCCGTTACGGCGGGGAGGAGCTGGTGGTGCTGATGGTCAACCCGGACACCCACTTCTGCCTGATGCTGATGGAGCAGTTTCGCAAGGGGGTGGAGTCACTGGACTGGCGCGAGCCTGGCCTCAGACTCACCTTGAGTGGCGGGCTGGTGGCCAGCCATGGGGTGACGCACGGCCAGACGCTGCTGGAGGTGGCCGATGCCGAGGTCTATCGTGCCAAGCGCGATGGCAAGAACCGCATCTACCTGGGCAAGCCGCAGGAACTGGTGGCCGGAGAGGGGAGCTTGCCAAAAGGCAGCCTGTTGAGCAACGAAGAGGCCTGAGGGCCTCTTCTTCATTCAGCCGACCAACTGCCAGTCCAGGGTGGGCCAGGCCTGCTCGACGGCGACCTGACGCAGGCCGGGAGCCGGATTGACCGCATGGGGATGGGTCACGGCCCGCAGCAGTGGCAGGTCGTTGTGGGAGTCGCTGTAACCGTGGCTCTCCTGCCAGAGGTTGTCATCCCCGGCGAAGAGCTGGTTGATGCGGGCCACCTTGCCTTCCCGAAAGCTGAGGGTGCCGCGAGTCTGGCCGGTCAGCATGCCCTCTTCCTCATCCAGCAGTATGGCGACGCAGTGATCCATCCCCAGCATCTGCGCCATGGGCGCCACCAGATGCTCGCCGGAGGCGGAGATCAGTACCAGCTCGTCACCGCGCTCCCTGTGCCACTCGATGCGTGCCAGCCCTTCCGGATAGATGCGCGCCCGCAGCACCTGCTCGGCGAAGTGCTGGCACTGCTGGCCGAGCCACTGGCGCGACTTGCCCGCCAGCGGCCGCAGGGTGAAGGCCATGTACTGATGCATGTCCATCTTGCCCTGATGGTAGAGGGACATCATGGCCTGCTCCTCGGCAATCATGTCCGCCGGGGCCAGCTCCTGGGCCACCATGTACTCCAGCCAGAGGCTGGCGGAATCCCCGGCAATCAGGGTCTCATCCAGATCAAACAGTGCCAGTGCCATGACGGCTCCTTGGGTTGGTGGCCGGCATCTTGATGCCGGCAGAAAACAGAATGGGATACATGGCCTTATGCTACCTCACACAGCTGATCCCGGGCCACCGCCAGAGTGACACTTGTGCCTGCCGGCAGCAGATCCCGGGCCGAGCGGTTGAGGCAGTCCACCGTCAAGAGCCCCGCCTCGCACGCCACCTGATAGCGGATGACGTTGCCGAGCAGCTGCTGCTGGCGAACGATGCCGGGCAGGCTGGGCTCGCTACTGGTCGCTCCTGCGGGCAGCAGTGTGATGGATTCGGGTCGCAGCGCCAGCTTGCCCTGAAAACGGGGGCCGAACAGGGACTTGCCCTGCTCTGCGTTCAGCAGGTTGTAGTTGCCGATAAAGCTCGCCACAAACTCGCTGGCGGGGCGGGTGTAGATCTGCTCAGGCGTGCCGCTCTGGACTATGGATCCCTTGTTCATCAGGAAGATCCGGTCCGACATGGTCAGCGCTTCTTCCTGATCGTGGGTGACGAAGATGGTGGTGAGCTCAAGGCGCTGCTGGATCTCGCGGATCTGCAAGCGCAGGCTGCGGCGGATGCGGGCATCGAGGGCCGAGAGCGGCTCGTCCAGCAACAGGATCCTTGGCCGTACCACCAGGGCGCGGGCCAGGGCGACTCGCTGGCGCTGGCCACCGGAGAGCTCGCTCGGATAGCGGCGCTCTAAGCCATCCAGCTCCACCAGACTCAAGGCCTCCTGCACGCTGGCCGCCAGCTCCCGTCCCGGCTGGGGCTTCATCTTGAGGCCGAAGGCCACGTTGTCCCACACCGTCATGTTGGGGAAAAGGGCATAGCTCTGGAACACCATGCCGATGCCCCGTTTCTGGGGCGCTTGCCAGGTGATCTCTTCGCCGGCCACCCGCACCTGACCGCCATCGACCGGGGTGAGCCCGGCCAGTGCCCGCAACAGGGTGGATTTGCCGCAGCCTGAGGGGCCGAGCAGGGTCACCAGTTCCCCCTTGCGGATGCCGAACTCTATCCCCTCGAACACCTTGGTCTCGCCGTAGGATTTGTGCAGTTGGGTTACTTCTAGATGGAACATATGGATCACCGATGGAATCTGTTTGCCGCCCAGGTGAGCAGCAGGGTCAGCAGGAAGTAGCTCATCACCAGCGCGCTGGTGAAGTGGCCCGAGGTGGCGCGCATGTTGTAGAGGTAGACCTGCAGTGTCTCGTAACGGGTGCCCACCAGCATGTTGGCAAACACGAACTCCCCGAGCAGGAAGGAAAGCGACAGGAACAGCGCCGCCAGCAGCCCCTTGCGCAGGCAGGGGATCACCACCAGCGCGAAGGCGCGGGCACTGCTGGCCCCCAGCAGGTGGGCGGCATCCATCAGATCTTTCAGCGGTACACCCTGTAGGCTGTTGGCCAGCGCCCGGTACATGAAGGGCAGCACGACTGTGAACCAGGTGCCGATCAGGATCCAGGGCGTGCCGACTATGGGCAGCGGACCGTCGGCGTAGATCTGCAGCAGCCCCACAGAGGAGACCACGGGCGGCACCGCGAAGGGGAGCAGGATCAGCAGGTTCATCCAGGGATCCAGCCTGGGGAAGTAGTAGGCCACCACCAGCACGGTCGGCACCAGCACTAGCGTTCCCAGCAGCAGGGTCGCGAAACAGACCAGCAGGCTTCGGCCAAACGCCGCGAGAAAGCGCGGGTCGCCCCACAGCTGCAGATACCAGTCGAGAGTGAAGCCGTCCGGCAGCAGGGTCGCCCCCCAGCGGGTGGAGATCGAATAGAGAAAGGTGGCCAGCAGCGGCAGCAGCAGGGTGGCGACCAGCGCCCCCAGCACCCACCTTGGCCAGCGCGGTGTCAGGTCATGCATCTTGTCGTCTCCCGCCATGATGTGGGCCAACTGCACCCAGCTTGTTCGATCCAGAACAGGGTGTCAGGTCATGCATGGGATTGCCCCTTGTTCACATAGCTCTTCTTCAGCAGCCACTGGTTGGCGGCCGTCACCACTCCCAGCAGCACCATCAGGATCACCGCCAGCGCCGCCGCCAGATTGGGTTCGAGGAAGATATCGCCTGAGACCAGGCTGGCCACGCGTATGGTCACCAGGTTGAAGTTGCCCGTGGTGAGGGCGTAGGCGGAGGCATAGGCTCCCACCGCGTTGGCAAACAGGATGATCAGAGTGCCGAGCAGGGCGGGAGTGAGCACAGGCAGCGCCACGTGCCACACATATTGTCTCTTGCTGGCGCCCAGCAGGGCGGCGGCCTGGGGCCAGTCATCCTGCAAGGCATCGAACGCCGGATAGAGCAGCAGCAAGGCGAGCGGGATCTGGAAATAGGTGTAGATGAGGATGAGGCCCGACCCCGAGTAGAGGTTTAAGCCGTCTATCCAGCCCCAGGATTTGAGCAGCAGTGTGACGGCGCCGTTGATGCCGAGAATGATGATGAAGGCGAACGCCAGGGGCACGCCGCTGAAGTTGCTGGTCATGGTGACAAAGGCCAGCAGCAGCCGCTTCACCCGCTCGCCGCTGTGGCGCAGCGCAGCGGCGCCCAGGGTGCCGATGACGAGCCCCGCCAGGCTGGCGATGCCGGCGATGCGCAGCGAGTTGGTGAAGGATTGCAGGTAGAAGGGGGAGCCCAAAATTTCCCGGTAATGGTCGATGCCCCAGCCATCGGGGGTCTGGAAGCTGCCCACCAGCACCCACACCATGGGGGCGAGCTGGAACAACATCATCAGCAGGATAAAGGGGAGCAGCACCATGGCCGGCAGCCAGTGGTGGCGGGCTCCGTGCAGGATCTTCACGGGTTGATCCGCCGTGATCCTCGTGGTGGCAGGCATCATCAGTGCACCTCGCGCATAAAGGCCGCCTTGAGCAGCTGTGGTGCGGCTGGCTTGTCGTGGGGAATGCCCAGCAAGTCGGCCATCAGGGCGCAGAGCTGGGTCTGGGCGATCGTCGCGCCCTCCGGCCACTGGGCCACAAAGGCATCGCCAAACAGCCAGAGTGGCACGCTGCGCTCTTCCGGCAGGGTGCCGCCGTGGCTCAAGTCATTGTTCATGCCGTGATCCGAGGTGATCACCACCTGATACCCTTCTGCCAGACACTGGGGCAGCAGATCGGCCAGCAGGCTGTCCATGCGGCGCGCCTGGTTGCGGTACTGGCGGGAATCCAGGCCAAACTTGTGGCCCGCATCGTCCACCCCCATGGGATGGATCAGCAGAAAATCTGGGTCATGCTGGGTTCGCAGCCACTCGCCATCCATCAGCAGATGGCTGTCGGGGTAGTTGTCATCCCAGTAGAAGCAGGCGTGCTGGATCGGCAACTGCTCGTCATGGGTGTAACGATCCCGCAGCGCCAGCCAGGGGCTGCGGTTGTAGAGTTCGCTTACCCAGTGATAGGCAGCGGCGGCGGTGCTTTTGCCCGCGGCCCGGGCGAGATGGAAGATGGATTCATGCTGGCTCAGGCGACTCACCCCGTTGTGGGTGATGCCGCTGGCCACCGGCGGTACGCCGGTCAGGATGCACTCGTAGAGGGGCCGGGAGAGGGAGGGCAGGGCGCAGCTCAGGGTCTTATACAGGCCGCGCTCTGCCTCCACCATGCCTGTGAGGTAGCCCATGCAATGGGCTACCTCGGCAGACAGGCCATCCACAAGTACCACTATCACCTTGTGTTGCACTGGCACTCCTTACTGCATGTTGATCATGACGGTTTCCTGCCACTGGCGCGGCAGGGCCTTGGAGCTCTGCTCCCAGGCGGCATGGTCGCTGACCGGCTTGGCATTGGCGTACTGCTCGGCGGGCAACAGCTTGGCCTTGACGTCGTCCGGCAGCACCACATTGCTGCGGATGGGGCGGGCATAGCCACGGGCCAGGTTGATCTGACCGGCATCGGAGAGGATGTATTCCCGCGCCAGCTTGGCGGCGTTGGGGTTCTTGGCCCACTTGTTGATGATGGTGGTGTAACCGGCGATGACGGAGCCGTCGCTCGGGATCACCACATCAAACTTCTTGGGGTCTATCTTGTCGCGGTAGTTCAGCGCGTTGAAGTCCCACAGCACGCCCACTTCCACCTCGCCCTTCTCGATATTGGCGATGGAGGGGTCGTTCAGCGACAGGCGACCCTGCTTGGCCAGCTGGCCGAACAATTCCAAGGCGGGCTTGAGATTCTTCTCGCTGCCGCCGGTGGCATAGGCCGCCGCCAGCACGCCGTTGTTGGCCTGGGAGGCCACGCCCACGTCACCCAGAGTCACCTTGTAGTCGCCGCCCAGCAGGGATTGCCAGCTGGTGGGGGCGGCCTTGACCAGATCCTTGTTGATCAGGAAGGCGATGGTGCCGGTATAGGCCAGCATCCAGTGGCCGTCCGCATCCTTGGCCCAGTTCGGAATGTCTGCCCAGGTGGAGGGCTTGTAGGGCTGCGTGACCCCCTGCTTGACCGCGACCGGGCCGAAGGCACCGCCCACGTCGCCTATGTCGGCGGTGGCGTTGGCCTTCTCGGCGGCGAACTTGGCGATCTCCTGGGCCGAGCTCATGTCGGTATCCTGATGCTTGATGCCGTAGATGTTGCCCAGCTGCTGCCAGGTGTCCTTCCAGTTGGCCCAGCTGTCGGGCATGCCTATGCTGCTGAGCTGGCCTTCACCGCGGGCGGCTTTCTCAAGATCCGCGATGTTCTCGGCGGCAAACAGTGGCTGACTGATGGCCACCAGGGCCAGTGCACTTGCGATCACGCTTTTCATCATCCCATCCCTCTGGACTAGGTCAGTTAAGGTTCGAGAGGGATGCTAGAGGGGAAATATGACGGTGGCGGGGCGCTTTGATGGCAGTTTGATGACAATCGCCCTGTCACGGCACTGTCATCCACAGCGGTTACAACTCAGGGCCGACAGCCGCTGGTCTACTCCAGACGGACGCAAACCGGAATGACCGACAGGGATGTGACAGTGACAGAGCGATTGAGCGAACAGGGTGTGGCCGCTGGCCGCAGCCCCTCCAAGTGCGAACAGATTTGCCAGACCCTGCGCCGCTATATCGGCAGCGGCCAGCTGGGGGCGGGGCAACAGCTGCCCGCCGAACGGGCCTTGAGCGAGCGTTTCGCCACCACCCGCATCACCATCAAGGAGGCGCTCTCCAGTCTGGAGGCGGACGGCCTCATCTACCGGGCCGAGCGGCGCGGCTGGTTCGTGGCGCCGCCCCGGCTCACCTACGACCCCGCCATCCACACCCATTTTCACCAGTGGATCGGCGAGCAGCAGCGCATTGCCGAGACCCGGGTGCTGGCCCACGGCAGTGCGCTTGCCAGCAGCGAGTTGTGCCGCTGGATGGGGCTGGCGCCCTTTACCCCGCTCTACGAGATCCGCCGCCAGCGATTGATCGACGGTCGACCCGTGCTCCACGTCAGCCACCACCTGCTGGCCAGCCGCTTCCCCGATATCGCCAGCGCGCCGCTGGCCAGCTCACTCACCGAGCTCTATCAGCAGCACTATGGCATAGGCCAGGGCGGTGCCAGCCTGGAGATCACCCCCTCGGCGGCGCGGGGCGCCATAGCCCGCGCCCTCAATCTGGCGGAAGGGAGCGCAGTGCTGCGGCTGGTGCGGGTCAACTATGACGAGCGAGGGGGGCTGGTGGATTGCGATATCGAGCATTGGCGGCCGGATGCCATACGAATTCATCTCGACACCCGGGCGCTGTCGCCTGCATTCAGCCCCCCCAAATATCCCCATATGGCGGAGTCACAATGAATCAGCACGCACTGGCGGGCACAGTGGCGACAGGTATCTGCCGGGATATGCGGGCGCTGCGGCCAATGGCTGCAAGACGGTCTGAATTGCCGCTATCGAGCTGACCAAAGCAGACGGATCCCGCAGGATCCGTCGGGATCAGTTGTCGATATTGGGGATCAGGTCATCGAAGCTCTGGTAGCCGCAGTCCGCCAGCTGCAGCGACATAGTGTAGGTCTTGCTGCCCTCCCGCTGGCCGATGGCGGGGCGGTTGAGCTTGAGCTCCTGGTGCCAGTACTCCTTCATCCGCTCGATCAGCGCCATGGCCTCGCTCTCGCCCAGATGGAGCTGGCACAGCGCCATGTAGTTGTTGGACTTGTGCATGTTCTCCACCAGATAGTCCCCCAGCACTGACATGGCCTGGCGCGCCTGCTGGCGGGCGAAGCGGCTGTGCTGCTCGAAGCTGATGCGCTCGCTGATGAGGAAGTGGTAGCTGTTGTCTATGCCGAGTTGCAAGATGCCGAGCTTCTCCAGCTTGCGCAGGTAGAGATAGCAGGAGGCATCGGTCAGGCCGTACTCCCGCTTCAGGTCGATCAGCGTCTTGTCGCGCCAGAAGATGTTGGCGAGAAAGGCGTAGAGCCCCGGCTCCTTGTGGAATGCCTCGTCCTGCTCCTGGGTGAAGACGGCGCGGCGGCTCTGGGCATCCTGGGTGCGGTCCAGCAGCTCCTCGAACGAGAGCCCCACCAGGTGGCAGATTTCCAGCAGGGTATCGAACGGCAGCGAGGGTTTGTTCATCATCCGCTTGACGGTGGCGATGGAGACCCCCATGGCTTCTGCCAGGGTCTGATAGCGGATCCCCTTGTCGGTCAGGGTCTTCTTCAGGGTGTCGAGAATATTGTTGGCCAGGGTCTGGCTGTAGGTCATGCAACTATTCCTTTATCTGCATCTTTATGTTGTGTCAGAAACTGGGTTCTTTTTTAGTTATGGGCTCAGATACTGACACTTAAAAAAACCAGAGGAAATAAACCCGTCGTAATCGGTTGAAATGGCCAGACCAGTCAAGGGTGAAGGTTGCAGATAGTGATACTCTGCGGTGCATATCCTTCAACCATTCAACATTTTGCTGGTGGCGCATAAAACATCGCGCATAATTCAAAACGAATCGGATTCAAGACCTTCCTGGTTGAGAAATCGATTGTTTGCTTCCAATTTAAGGGTTTTTTAAACCGCAAGGTTTTTATTCTTTCCTGGCATTGAGCGGAACTCGCAAGAGGTCCGCTTTTTTCTTTTCCCCGAATTTGCGCCCGCCGTCAAGCGAAGGCGATCGCCGCCTCCATCCGTCATGCTTAAGGCTTCCCGGCCTCACTCCCCCTTGCAGGGAAACAGCTTGGGGATCTCCCGCACCAGCCAGCTCTTGGCCTTGCCCATGGTATCGCGCCGCCAGGCCAGTACGACCTGGATCTGGTGACGATACTCGGGGCTGATCACCTTGAGGCGGCCCGCCTTGATGTCCTCCTCTATCCAGCTCAGCGGCATGGTGCCGACGCCTATCCCCGCCAGCAGGGCATCGCGTTTCTCCGCCATGGTACTGACGGTGAGACGCGGCTGCTTGTCGAGCAGGCGATAGGTGAGCACCGGCTTGCGCAGCGCAGAGTCCGCCACTGCGATGGCGCGGTAGCGGCGCAGCGTCTCGTCCGCCAGGGGCTCGGGCTCCTGATGCAGCGGGTGATCCGGGTGGGCGACGTAGAGCATCACCTCCTCCTGCAGTGCCTGATGCTTGATGCCGGTCAGCATGATGTCGGGGTTGAGGGAGGAGATGAGCAGGTCGGCCCGGCCATCTTCCAGACACTCCCAGCTGCCCGCCAGCACCTCGGCGCGAAACCTGAGCCGGGTATCCGTCAGCTCGGCCAGCCGTTCGACCAGGGGATAGAGCGCCTGCAACGGCACCAGGGCATCGACGGCTATGGTGATGTCTGTCTCCCAGCCACGGGCCAGCGCCCGGGTCTCGCCCACCAGATGCTCGGCCGCCTCCAGCAGCACCCGGCCCCGCTCCAGCAGCATGCGGCCGGCCGGGGTGAACTTGGTTCTGTGGCCGCTGCGGTCGAACAGCATGGCGTCCAGCTCGTCTTCCAGCTTCTGAACCGTGTAGCTCAGCGCCGAGGGGACCTTGCCCAGCTCGTCTGCGGCCGCCGCGAAGCTGCCACGGCGATCGATGGCGTCCAGCACCCGGATGGCTTCCAGGGTCAGCGCCCGTTCCTTGTTCGATTCCTTGGCCATTTCATACCTTCAATTTTTTTGAACATGTTTGCCAGTTTATCTCGCTAACAACTTAGGCCAAGTGTCTTTAATATTCAATCAACGCTTAGGCAGGAAGGCCAAGCGGCCAAATAAACAGTAGTTCCGGGCTGGGGCATCACAAAGAGTGATGTCTGATGTCGGTAAAAGAACAACACACTATTTGAATAACCTCTTGCATGGATGCATTGATTCTGGCCGAACCGGCCTTGGCAATGACATAAAAACCAAGAGAGTGAATGAACATGAAAAACGTAATCAAGATGCTGGCCGTTGCAGGCCTGATGACAGCCGGCTTTGCTCAGGCTTCCGTCCCCGCTGACCTCAACGCCGCCCCGGGTGTGCTGTTCGTCAACTGGCATGCGACCGCCGCGGTGGAAGGCAAGGGCAACCCCATGCTGGAAGTGCGTGACGAGTCTGGCGACCTGGTTGCCTCCGTCCATGCCAACCTGATGGGCAGCCAGCAGGTACAGATCCCGAGCCGCACCCAGGGCAACCTGACCGTGAGCCTGGGTGAGCAGAGCAGCGACTACCGCATTCCGTTCGGCATCGGTAGCGGCAAGCAGCGTTAATCAACCGTATCGGTACGTGAGGAGCACACCATGATGAAATTGAGAGCCGCAGAAGCGCGCGGCAAGGCCAACTTCGGCTGGCTGGATGCGCGCCACAGCTTTTCCTTCGGGCACTACTACGACCCGGACTGGATGGGGCATTCGGTGCTGCGGGTCATCAATCAGGATCTGGTTGCACCGGGTGGCGGATTCGCCACTCACCCTCACGCCAACATGGAGATCCTGACCTGCGTGCTGCAAGGCACCATAGAGCACAAGGACAGCCTCGGCCACGCCGAGCAGATCCCGGCAGGGGATTTCCAGCTGATGAGCGCAGGGTCCGGCATCCGGCACAGCGAGTACAACCCCTCGCAGACCGAGCCGCTCTCCCTGTTGCAAATCTGGATCGAGCCGAACGAACACGGCACGACCCCCGGCTATCAGCAGAAGAAGATTGAAGCCAATCCGGGCATGACGCTGGTGGCGTCACCGGATGGCGAAGCGGGATCCTTCAGGATCCGCCAGCAGGCCCGCGTATGGCGGTTGCAGCTTGAACCCGGTGAGAGCCTCGCCTGGGAGCTGGCCGGCCGACACGGTTACCTGCAGATGATTTCAGGGGAGCTGACCGCCAACGGTCTGGCTGCCCGACCCGGCGACGGGGTACTCAGTCGTGATGAACCCAAATGGGATCTGGTGGCAATGAGTGCCAGCCAAGCCCTGTTATTTGACCTACCCTGAAGCAGTCAGCGGTGATTTGACATACAACGAGGAGTTTGAAATGGACAAGATGAAAGATGTGGCACTGCTGGTGGGTCGCGTACTGCTGGCACTGATGTTTGTGATTGCAGGCTGGGGCAAGATCGGCGGCTATGCCGGTACCCAGGGTTACATGGAAGCCATGGGCGTGCCCGGATTTATTCTGCCACTGGTGATCCTGCTGGAGCTGGGTGGTGGCCTCGCCATCATGCTGGGTCTGTTCAGCCGCAGCATCTCTGTGCTGATGGCCGGTTTCACCCTGATGGCCGCCTTTATTTTCCACTATCAGCCTGCGGATCAGATGCAGATGCTGATGTTCATGAAGAACGTCTCCGTGGCCGGTGGTTTCCTGGCCCTGGCGGCGGCCGGTGCAGGGGCCTTCAGTCTGGATGCCCGCCTCGGCAAGAACTGGTAATACCCGGATAGTGAGAGTTTTCCAACGCCTTTTGGCCGGTGCAGCAGCACCGGCTTTTTTATGCCCGCCATTGACCCTTTTCCACCCTGCATGATGGCGACGTGATCTGCGGCAACAAGCGCCTTTTGCATCTTACCCCCCGATCCCCGACAATCCCATTTCGTGTGAAGTGACGGGAATGACTCACCTTTTCTCGCACCCACCCCTCATTTGAATTGGCGGGAGTCGTCCATGTTTACCCTCTACCACTCCAATCAGCTGGATCTGCTCAAGGAGCTGCTGGTGAGCCGCATCCGGCAGGCTCCTCTCTCTCACCCCTTCGATCGGGAGCAGATCCTGGTGCAGAGTCCGGGCATGGCCCAGTGGCTCAAGCTGGAGCTGGCCAAGGCCTTCGGCATCGCCGCCAATATCGACTTCCCGCTGCCTGCCAGCTTTATCTGGGATATGTTCACCCGGGTGCTGGCGGACGTGCCGCGCCAGAGCCCCTACAACAAGGGCGCCATGAGCTGGCAGCTGATGACCATTTTGCCCGCCCTGCTGGGCAGGCCCGCCTTCGCACCGCTCGCTGCCTATCTGGGCGGTGGGAGTGACGAGGAGTCTGCCAGGGATCCCGAACAGGTGCGGCTGTGGCAGCTCTGCCAGAAGGTAGCGGATCTGTTCGACCAGTATCTGGTCTACCGGTCGGACTGGATCGCCCGCTGGGAAGAGGGGGAGGGACTTGTCGGAACAGGGAGTCAGGAGCTGGCCGGGGTGAGCGGTCAGGATTGGCAGCCCGAACTGTGGCGCGAGCTGGTGGCCCGCACCCTGGCGCTGAGCCCCAGCGGCTACCACAGAGCCAACCTCTACGAGGAGTTTATCCACGAGCTGGCGCGCACCGCCACGCTGCCGAGCAAGCTGCCGCAGCGGGTGTTCGTGTTCGGCATCTCGGCGTTGCCGCCGCGCTATGTGGAGGCGCTGCTGGCCCTAGGCAGCCGACCCGAGGTGGAGGTGCACCTGTTCGTCACCAACCCCTGCCGCTACTACTGGGGCGATCTGCTGGACAGGAAAACCCTGGCGCGCCTCGAGAACAAGCTCAAGCCCGGCACGGATATCGAGACCCTGCAGGGCCCCGCCAACCCGCTGCTTGCCTCCATGGGCAAGCTGGGGCGCGACTATCTGCATCAGCTGATGGAGCTGGAGGTGCCGCAAATCGAGGCCTTCGTCGATATCGACGAGCTGGATGCCAAAGGCAATGTCAGCCTGCTGCGCGCCATCCAGAAGGATGTGCTGGAGCTGGCCGAACGGGGGGCGGGGCAGTTCGATCTCGACGCCAGCCACCACAAGAGCCCGATCGATCCGGCGGATGGATCCTTGCAGATCCACGCCTGTCACGGCCCGATGCGGGAACTCGAGGTGCTGCACGACCGGCTGCTGGCGCTGTTCGAGCAGGACCCGTCCCTCAACCCGAAAGACGTAGTGGTGATGATGCCGGACGTGAACAGCTACGGCCCCTACATTCAGGCGGTGTTCGGTGCGCGCGGCCAGATCCCCTTCGCGGTATCGGATCGGGCGGCCAGCCAGGAGAGCCCGCTGCTGCAAAGCTTCCTCGCCCTGCTCAAGCTGCCCAACGCCCGCTTCGGCGCCGGCGAGCTGCTGGCCATTCTCGAGGTGCCCGCCGTGCTGCGTCGCTTCGAGCTGGATGATGACGAGTTCAACCAGCTGAGGGTCTGGGTGCAGGAGACCGGCATCCGCTGGGGGCTGGACGATGGTTATCCCGCCCGTTTCGATCTGCCGCCCATGTCCGGCAACAGCTGGCTGTTCGGCCTGCGCCGCATGCTGCTCGGTTTTGCCATGGGGGATGGCGAGCCGGTGGCGGGCATCTTGCCCTGTGCCGACAGTATGGGGGGGCAGCAGGGGCCCTTGGCCAGCATATTGCCCTATGCAGAGATCGAGGGTCAGCAGGGGCTGGCGCTCGGCAAGCTCGCCTGGTTCGTCGACTCGCTGGCCGAATTCCTGCCCCGGCTGCAACAGGCGCAGCCGCTGGCACAGTGGAATGCCTGCCTGCTGGCGCTGCTGGAGCGCTTCTATCTGGCCGACGAGGAGGAAGAGCGTCAGCTCCAGCTCATTCGCAGCCAGCTGGCCGACTGGCAGACCCAGCTCGGCGAGGCTCGCTTCGATCAGCCCATTACCGCCGATCTGCTGCAGGATTACCTCGGCAGCGTGCTGGGGGAGTCCCGCTCCAGCCAGCGCTTCCTCGCCGGTCAGGTCAACTTCTGCACCCTGATGCCGATGCGCTCCATTCCCTTCAAACAGGTCTGCCTGCTCGGCATGAACGACGGCGTCTACCCGCGCACTTTGGCCCCCATGGGCTTCGATCTGATGGCAGTGGCTTCGCGGCGCGGGGATCGCTCCCGCCGCGATGACGACCGCTACCTCTTCCTCGAGGCGCTGCTCAGCGCCCAGCAGGGGCTCTACATCAGCTATCAGGGCTTCAGCGCCCAGGACAACAGCGACAAGGTGCCATCCGTCTTGTTGGCCGAGCTGATCGACTATGTGCGTCAGGGTTTCGTGCTGGCGGGGGATGAGAGCCTCGACGACGAGACCTCCGGCAAGCGGCTGCTCAAGCACCTGATGGTGCCGCACCCGCTCACCCCCTACAGCCGCCACTACTTCCATCCCGAGCCGGGGTCGCGGCTGTTCACCTATGCCGCCGACTGGCTGCCCGCCCTCAATCCGGTGCGCGGCGCCGCCAACTTCCAGAGCGGCGAGCTGCCGCTGCCCCCCGAATGGGGCAAGGAGCAGGGGCTGGAGCTGGCCGAGTTGCTGCGCTTCTATCGTCAACCCACCAAGTATTTCCTCAACCGCCGCCTCAAGGTGTGGTTCGAGTTGAACGAAGCCAACATAGAGGACAGCGAGCCGTTCGAGCTGGACGGTCTGCAAAATTATCAGCTTAAAGACCTGCTGCTCGGTGCTCATCTGGTGGAGGGAGACAGTGCCGTGCGTCGCGAGCGGTTGCAGCTCACAGGCCTGCTGCCGCAAGGCTGGTTCGGCAGCCTGCTGCTGGACGATCTGGATGCCGAGATGGGCAAGCTGGCGGAGCGCCTGCGCCCCTGGGTCAGTGAAAAACAGGCGGTGGAGATCGATATCTCGCTGGCTCAGGGTCAGCTGCAGGGGTGGATCGACACTCAGAAGGGACGCTTGCTGGTGGTGAAACCCGGCAGCTTCAACGGCAAGGATCTGCTGCTTGGCTGGATCCAGCACCTCTGCCTCTGCCTGAGCAGTGCCCCCGGCGACACCCTGCTGTTCGATGCCAAGCAGAGTCTGCGGCTGCCCAAGCTCTCGGCCGACGAGGCGCGCCCCAGACTGGCGGCCCTGGTGGCGCTCTGGGCCCAGGGGATGAAGCGGCCGCTGCCGTTTTTCCCCAACACCGCCTGGGATTGGCTCAAGGCGATGGAGAAGGATCCGGACAAGCCGGAGGCAGCCGACAAGGCGGCCCTCACCCGCTTCAACGGCGGCTACATGGTCAATGGCGAAGGGGAGGACGTTTATGTCGCCCGCTGTTTCCCCGAACTGGATGAGGCCGTGCTGGCCCAGTTGCAGGCGCTGGCCCGCGAACACCTGACCCCGCTGCACCAGACCCTGGAGGAGTTGCAATAATGGCTAACCCGCTCAATACCCTGCGTTTTCCCCTCCATGGTGAACGACTGATCGAAGCCTCCGCCGGCACCGGCAAGACCTACACCATAGCCGGTCTCTACCTGCGCCTGCTGCTGGGCCACGGCCCGATTATTGAACAAGACAGTGGCGAAGAGGGGGCCGATGCCGGTCAGCCCAGCGCCCACGAGCGGCCGCTGTCGGTGACCGAGATCCTGGTGGTGACCTTTACCGAAGCGGCCACCGCCGAGCTGCGGGGGCGGATCCGCGCCCGCATCCACGAGGCGCGCCTCGCCTTTATGCGCGGGCAAAGCCGCGATGATCTGCTGGCCCAGCTGCTGGTGGAGGTGGAGGATCATGAGCTGGCGGCCCGCCGCCTGCTGGCCGCCGAGCGGCAGATGGACGAGGCGGCGGTGTTCACCATCCACGGCTTCTGCCAGCGGATGCTCAAGCAGAACGCCTTCGAGTCGGGCGCCCTGTTCGAGACAGAATTTTTGACCGACGACAGCCAGCTCAGGCTGCAGGCGGTGAGCGACTACTGGCGCGCCGAGTTCTATCCGGTGGACAAGACCCTGGCCGGCTCGGTGCGCGCGCTCTGGCCTAGCCCCGCCGCCCTGCTGCGGGAGATGAGCAGCTGGCTCGACAACAGCGAGCTGGAGATCCACCCGGCCTTGGGGGACGAGACGCTGGCAGTCCGCCATCAGGCGGCCATGGCCCGCATCGATGCGGTGAAAGATGCCTGGCTGGCGCAGATGGACGAGATTCGCCGCCAGACAGAGGGGCAGATGAAGCTCTATACCGGCAAGAATTACGAAGGCTGGCTCGCCAAGATCAGCGACTGGGCGCAGGACGAGGGGAGCGGCTATGCGCTGCCCAAGGATCTCGAGCGCTTCGGCCAGGAGACACTGGAAGCCAAGTTGAACAAGGGGAAGGCGCCACCGACTCTGCCGCTGTTCAGTCAGATCGATGCGCTGCTGGCGAGCCGCCCCGGTATTCGGGATCTCATCCTGCAACGGGCCGCCAAAGTGGTGCGCAGCCGGATGCAGGCGAGCAAGCGGCAGGCCCACCAGCTCTCGTTCGATGACCTGCTCAAAGACCTCGACGGGGCGCTCGGATCCAGTCTTGGCGAGCGGCTCTGCGAGCGCATTCGCGCCACCTATCGGGTGGCGATGATAGATGAATTCCAGGATACAGACCCCCAGCAGTACCGTATCTTCCACCGTCTCTACGGCGGTCACAAAGACACGGCGCTCTTGATGATCGGTGACCCCAAGCAGGCCATCTACGGCTTTCGCGGCGCCGACATCTTTACCTACATTCAGGCGCGGCGAAATGTGAGCGCCCACTACACCCTGGGGCGCAACTGGCGCTCCAGCAGTGCGCTGGTGGGGGCGGTCAACGGCCTGTTCGAGCGGGCCAAGGATCCCTTTATCTACGAGGCGGATATCCCCTTCCTGCCGGTGGAGGCGCAGGGCAAGAGCAAGGCGCTGCTGCTGGATGGCGCCACTGCCCCCGTGCTCCACTGCTGGCAGCTGACCGGCCAGCCCACCTTCAATCGGGGGGATTACCAGAGCAAGATGGCCCGCGCCACGGCCGCCGAGATCCACCGCCTGCTGGCCCTGGCCCGCGAGGGCAAGGCGCAGATAGGCGACAAGGCGGTGAAGGCGGGGGATATCGCCGTGCTGGTGCGTACCGGCAGCGAAGGCAAGCTGGTGCAGCAGGAGCTGGCGCGGCTCGCCATCGCCTCCGTCTATCTGTCGAACCGCGAGAGCGTGCTGGAGCAGGTGGAGGCGCGGGAGATACTGCTGATCCTGCACGCCTGCCAGAACCCGAGCGAAGAGCGCAGCCTGCGGGCGGCGCTGGCGACCGGCCTGTTCGACCTCGACGCCAGGGCGCTGGACGCGCTGGCCTCGGACGAGCGGGCGTGGGAGAGCGCGGTGCAGGAGTTTATGGAGTACCGCAAGATCTGGCACCGCCGCGGTGTGCTGGCCATGTTGCGGGCCCTACTGCACAGGCGCAATCTCGCCTCCTCCCTGCTGGCGAGCCCCTACGGCGAGCGGCGGCTGACCAACTTCCTCCATCTCGGTGAGCTGCTGCAACAGGTGAGCAGCGAGCTGGATGGGGAATACGCCCTGCTGCGCTGGCTGGGGGAGGCGGTGAGCCGCCCCAACGGGCAGGATGCTGAGCAAGTACTGCGCCTCGAATCCGAGCGCAAGCTGGTGCAGATAGTCACCATCCACAAATCCAAGGGGCTGGAGTACCCGCTGGTATTCCTGCCCTTCATCTGCAGCCACAGAACTGCCGAGACCCCGCTCTATCACGAGGCGGACGAGGGGGGCAATCGCACCATACTCGACTTGACCGGCGCCGAGGGATCCTTGGCGGAAGCGGACAAGGAGCGCCTCGCCGAAGATTTGCGGCTGCTTTATGTGGCGCTGACCCGGGGCGTCTACGCCACCTGGCTGGGGCTGGCCCCGGTGCGCTCGGGCAACGGCAAGTCGGAGAAGACGGAGCTGCACCACACCGCCATCGGCTACCTGCTGCAAAAGGGGGAAGAGGGGGATGCCGAAACCCTGGCGACCGCCCTCACCGAGCTGGCGCAGGCGCTGCCCGGGGTGGTGGTCTGTGAGCCCTCGCTCACCCGTCCGGCCCCGCTGCCGCCTGAAGAGGAGCAGCTGGGCGAGCCGCAGGTGCGCCGCTTTACCGGTTCCCTCGAACGGGATTGGTGGATCAGCTCCTACTCCGGGCTGGCGGCGCAAGGAAATGGTCACAGCAAGGGCGTGCTGGCCAATCCCGGCTTCGATGACGAGGTAGTGACCGAGGCGGTGAGCGCGGCCTTGCTGGCCGAATCGGAGGAGGCGCCTGAGCCCTCCATCTTCACCTTCCCGAAAGGGGCGCGCCCCGGCACCCTGCTGCACAGCCTGTTCGAGACCATCGACTTCCAGAGCGCGGGCGGCGAGTCGCTGGCGCACCATATCGCCAGCCTGCTGGTGCAGGATGGCTTCGACGAGAGCTGGGCCCCCGTGTTGCAACAGCAGGTCGAAGCTGTGCTGGATACCCCGCTGGATACCGGCTTTGGTGATCCGGTGCGGCTGCGGGATCTGGCCCCCGAGCGCAAGCAGGTGGAGCTGGAGTTCTTCCTGCCCATGGGGCGGGTGACGGCACCTGCGCTGACCGCGCTCTGCCAGCAGCACGACCCTCTGTCGCGGGGCAACAAGCCGCTCAGCTTTGCCACAGTGCAGGGGATGCTCAAGGGCTTTATCGACCTGGTGTTCGAGTGGCAGGGGCGCTGGTATCTGCTCGACTACAAATCAAACCACCTCGGCATGAGCCCGACCGATTACAGCCGTCCGGCGCTGGAGCGGGCGATGACCGAGCACCGCTACGACCTGCAATACCAGCTCTACTCGCTGGCGCTGCACCGCCTGCTTAGCCTGCGCCTGCCGGGCTACGACTTCGAGCAGCATTTTGGCGGTGTCTTCTATCTGTTCCTGCGCGGTATGCCGCAAGGGGGCATTTTCCACACCCGCCCCAGTCGTGAGCTGGTGCTGGGGCTGGATCGGTTGTTTAGCGAAGGCAGTGAGCCGCCAGCAGCGGGATCCCACGTATTGAACGAGGTAGAGGCATGAGCGACACCATGATCAGCATAGCGACCAGCGCCATCATGATCGAACGGTTGAAAGCACTGGCGCTGACGGGACGCATTCGCCAGCTGGATCTGCAATTTGCCAAGCTGGTGGCCGATCTTGGCGGCAGCCCCGAGCTGGTGCTGGGGGCGGCGCTCGCCTGCTTCGAGCTGGGGCGCGGCCATGTCTGTTTGCCGCTGGAGATGCTGGCAGCAGGATCCTTGCGGCCGTTCGGGCTGGATCCTCAGCAGAGCCGGGATCTGCTGCTGGATCTGGCGGGTCCGGCCCGCTGGCCCGCCCTGTTTGCGGCCAGCCCGCTCGTTGGCACCGAGCAAGATGACGGGGTCACCCCGCGCTGGCCGTTGCGGCTCTGGCACGGGCGCCTCTACCTCACCCGCTATCACGACCACGAGCGGGGGGTGGCCCGCCATCTGCGCGCTTTGAGTGAGTGCGCCGAGTGGCCGGAGATCGCCCCGGCCCTGTCGCGGCTGTTTGCCCGCGACTACGGGCTTGTGTTCGGGGTGCTGCTGAAAGCCCGCCTTACCCCCGACTTCTCGGCCCGCCACTTTATCGAGAAGTACCTGGATCTGGTGTTCCCGCACGAGGTGGATTGGCCCGCCATAGAGGCGCTGCTGACCAGCGCCCAGGCGGCGAGCGACTTGAGCAAGCTGGATACGCTGGTGCCCGAGGCGCTCTGCTGCAACGGCCAGAAGCTGGCGGCGGCCACGGCGGCGGCGCGCCCCTTTGCGGTCATCTCCGGCGGCCCCGGCACCGGCAAGACCACTACGGTTGCCAAGCTCCTGGCCATTCTGGTGGAAACCGGCCTGCAAGCAGGCAAGGCGCCGGCGATCCGGCTGGTGGCCCCCACCGGCAAGGCGGCGGCGCGCCTGACCGAGAGTATCGGCTCTGCCCTGCAGGCCCTCGATCTGCCCCCCGAGTGGGTGGAGGCGATCCCCACCGAGGCGGGCACCCTGCACCGGCTGCTCGGGGTGATCCCGGGGCGCAGCCAGTTCCGCCACCACGCGGGCAACCCGCTGCACCTGGATCTGCTGGTGGTGGATGAGGCCTCCATGGTCGACTTGCCCATGATGGCGCGCCTGCTCGATGCGCTGCCAAGCCACGCCCGCCTGATCCTGCTCGGCGACAAGGATCAGCTCGCCTCGGTGGAGGCGGGGGCCGTGCTCGGCGATATCTGCAGCTTTATCGAACAGGGCATCAGCCCGGCGCAGGCGGATTGGCTCTCCCGCCAGACCGGCTACCGTTTGCAGGGCACGCCCGCTGGGGCACCCGTGCGTGACAGCCTCTGTTTGCTTTCCAAGAGCTGGCGCTTTGATCAGCATTCGGGCATAGGCCAGCTGGCGCGCGCCTGCAACAGCGGCGATGCCACTGCGGTGGAAGCTGTCTGGGGCATGGGCTTTAGGGATATCAGCCTGCACCCCTGGGCCGGGGAGGCCTACGAGGCCCTGATTGCCCAGGGAGTGGCCGGTTACGGCAGCTATCTGAAGGCGGCCCGCGCGGGGGAAGATCCCGCCGCCGTGTTCAAGGCATTCAACAGCTTCCAGATCCTCTGCGCTCTGCGCGACGGTCCCTTCGGGGTGCTGGGGCTCAACGAGCGACTGGAACTGGCCCTGGCACGGGCTGGCCTCATCGCCCGCGACGGCGACTGGTATGTGGGCCGCCCCGTGATGGTGGTGCGCAACGACCACGGGGTCGGCCTCTACAACGGCGATATGGGGCTCTGCCTGCCCGATGAAAGCGGGCGGCTCAAGGTATGGTTTGAGCAGCCGGACGGCACCTTGCGCGCGCTCTTGCCCAGCCGGCTGCCGCCCCACGAGACCGTCTACGCCATGACCATCCACAAATCCCAGGGCTCGGAGTTTGCCCATACAGTGCTGGTGCTGCCCGACAGCCCCAGCCCGCTGCTGACCCGTGAGCTGGTCTATACCGGCATCACCCGCGCCAAGGCGCGACTCGATCTCTACGGCGATCGCGCCCTGCTGGCACAAGCGGTGCGGAAAAAGACCGAACGTTATTCCGGATTGGCGGAGAGGTTGGGGATATATTCCTAGATTATCCATAACCTTTTTAGATATAGTTGAATACAGTTGTATGTACATATGAAAAATTTATACTCCAACCCTTGGGGGAAAAATGAATAAAATAATTCTGGAAGATAATAAGTTAAAATGTTTATCCTTTTTGGATACATTGGCTGTTTCAGATTACTTGAAATTGGCATCTGAGGCATATGAAAACAAAGGTGGTATTCAAGGTCAGCGAACTCCTCTCAAGACCAAAACAGCTCAAACCATTAGAGAACGAATGGTTACTGACATATCGCATGGCGCTATTTTACCTCCTATTGTTGTTGGATTGATCGTTTCAGAAAGCTGCTATGAGCGAATTAAGAATGAAAATAGTGCAGAAATAATCTCATCAGTAATAAGAAATGAGTGCTGTGAAACATTCTCTATAATAGATGGGATGCAGAGAACTACGGCGTTGATAGAGGCTATCGGTTTGAATCCTAGTACCAGTAATAATCTCGTGAGAGTTGAGTACTGGATTGCCAAACAAATGAATAGCCTGATCTATAGAATGCTAGTTCTTAATACTGGTCAGGTGCCATGGGATATAAAGCGACAGCTCGATACAATTTATGAGCCTATAGTTGCTGAGTTGAAAAGAGAAATTCCAACTCTAGATATCAGATTGATCGATCAGTCTGGTAGACGGACAGATTCAGGGCAATATAAGAGTAGTAAGCTGATAGAGTATTTCCTATGCTATACATCGAGAAAGTTTGATGTTGAGATAAAAGAGAAGGTTGCAGAGGACTTTGCTAGAATGGATGCCATTGCAGCAACATCTGACAACCAGTTATTAGATGACTTCATTAGTATTGTTAAGTTAATGGTATCTTTGGACCATGCTCTGTCACGGGCAGAGAAAGCTGATTCATTAGGGCGGTTTAAGTCAGGGAAAGATATATTTACCAGTGTACCTGCTGGCGTTGGTTTTGTATCTGCGGCTGCAGTTTATATATATGGCCCTCCGGGTTTTGAATCAACTGCAGAAGAAATTTCTGCCAATAAAAATGATCTTATAAGTAAGGTTCACAGCTTTATTTCGATGCTGGAAGGTCTTGATGAAGACATGATAAATAGCATGCTTGAATTTGATCTTCTCAATGAAAAAATAAGTGCGAAGTCAGGTAAGATTGGTACTTTTGAAAGAGAATTTTTCTTTAAAGCATTTGAGACATTATTCAAATACACAACAAAGATGACATCTTTTAAACCTTGTTGGTCTGCTCGATAATGGCAAATATAATAGATCACATTAATTTTATTTTTGACAGGATATGTGCTCACGGGGGGGAGGTTCCCCCGACAAGAGACAGGATGAGAGTTGCTCAAGGTGAAAATATTGGCGCTCAGATTGCTACCTTTAAATCATTCAACTCTGGAGCAAAGAAGTTACTACTGAGCAATGTTAAAATGAGTTCCTTTTATGGTGTGGATTCTTATAACTCACAAGGGTATAGGTATTTCGCTATAACAGGAACATCACTTATAAACGTACCTAGTGAATGGGAGTCAGAACTTTTATGTAAAGTTGAGGTCGATGCTCCGTTATTTATTTATCTTTGTAAGATATTAGAGCTAAATGTAGACCCAAGGCTCTCATTTCAAGAGCTTAGAGATAAGTACCTTTTTCAGCAAGATGATGAAGGTTATCTAGGGCATGATGTCGATGAAATAATAAATATTTTCGAATCATTCAATGTTTTCAGAATTAGTCAGGATAGTATATTTTACAATATTGATGATTACGAGCTAGGTTATTACTTTTCATTGTGCCAAAATTTTGGTTTGGTATCTTTGCCGATGTTAGAAATAAAAGATATGTATCTGTCTATCATATGTGATTTCAATGCGAAGGTGCCAAAGGAAAATATATTTAATTCATTAACTTCTACACATTGGAAACACTGCTTTCTTGAGCTGTATCGTTGCGTTGAATGGCTTTACATGTTACCTCGAACTCTTAGTTTGAAAGAGGCTATCGGTTATGTAGATAAGGCTTCATCACTAGCTCATGAGTGTGTGGATAAGTTATCTTGGAGAAAAAAAGAAGAAGACTCATTGGGTAGGTTAATCAAGATGGCTTTTAAAAATGAAAGTTTTTATGAGCAAGCTTATTGGATGTCTATATTCAAGGATTCTGAGTTTTCTGCAGAAAAAACTGCAAATGTTGTGTACAAACTACGAAATCAATTTGTTCATCAGTTTAATAAAGAAAAAGAAATGCAGTTAAATGATGCTATGTGGCGTGAACTCATCACTTTCACATTGTCTTTGATAAAAATTCTATATTATGAGTTACATGATGAAATTTGATTTAAAATTTAAAATCTCGTATTTTTGGCTTCGCAGGCTCAGCACCAACCTACCAATTGTGTAGGTTGTGGCTGAGCGTAGCGAAGCCCAACGTTTACCGCGTAATCTCTTTTTTCCGCCCTCTCATCCCCAGCCCTTCTCCTCCTTTTTTAATAAACGGGAGAAGGGGATAAAGGTCGCCTTTACCAGCTCCGCTTACGCTTCGTTAATTTAACTCGCGTAGCTGACCAGAATATTTTCGGTGCCGCTTTATCCCCTCTCCCGTTGGGAGAGGGCAGGGTGAGGGGATCGTTTAGGTATTAGATGGTCAGCTCCAGCCGGTTGCCTTCGGGATCCAGGAAGGTGCTCTCGTAATAGCCGTCGCCGGTCCAGCGGGGGCCGTCCAGGTGTTTCACCTCGGCGCCCTTGAGCAGCTTGAGGCGGGCTGTCATCTTGTCCACCGCCTCCACGCTGCCGAGGGAGAAGGCGAGGTGGGCCAGCCCCTGCAGCGGGTGCGGCAGAGCGAGATCTGCCGGAAATAGGGTGGGAGTGTGCATCAGCTCCAGACTGGCGCCCCCCTCGAAGCGCACGAAGTAGGAGGAAAACTGTTTGCTCGGGTTGTGGTAGCGCTCATTGGCCTGCCCGCCAAACAGGGTGCAGTAGAATGCCTTGAGCGCTTCCAGATCCTGTGCCCAGATGGCGACGTGATGTATGTGCATGGCCTGTCTCCTGTGACTTGATGTCCTCCATGCTATGCTGGGCCTTGAATGTTCGACATGGCTGAGCCCGTCCTGATGATGTCTGAAACTGCCAATCCTGAAGTCATTGAAGTCTCCCCCGACTGCCGCGAACAGATCTGCTGTGACAGCCTGTTGCCCGCCCTTGCCCAAGAGCGGGTGTGGCTGGCTGGCCATTCCCGCCTGCGCAGCCACTACCGGATCGAGCGCCGCCTGGCGGACGTGCACTGTTTTCTGCTGACCCTGGGGGGCGAGGGGGAGGTGCTGATCGGCGATCGCCTCGAGCGACTCAAGATTGGAGAGTGGGCCCTGATACCGGCGGGCCAGCCACTTTGCTATCAGCTACCAGAGACGCTATTACCGGAGGGGCAGTCGCCAGCGCCGGAGCCACAACCGGTGGCGAATGGCGACTGGGATCTGGTGTGGCTGCTGCTGCACAAGGACTCCCCCTGGGATGCCTTCGCCAGCCACCCCAGGCTGGGTTGTACCTCCCAGCAGGCCAGCTTGCTGCACACCCTGGAGAACCTCTATGCGGAGCAGGAGCGCCACCAGGATCCGCTGCTCAGTGCGCTGCTGGTAGAACAGCTCGGTTTTTATCTGCGCCGCCTGCTGCAGAAGGGGGAGGGGCAGAGCCGCGGCGAGCGGCTGGCGCTGCGTCTTGAGTTGATGCTCAAAGAATCCCTGACCGAGTGCTGGGACATAGGGCGGATGGCAGACGCCCTGCACCTCTCCGAGCGCCAGCTCTATCGTCTCTGTCAGCAGCACTTTGCATTGGCCCCCATGGCCTTGCTGCAACGGCTGCGGTTGCAACGGGCCGCCCTCTTGCTGGCCAGTCGCGGCGAGCCGGTGAAGCAGCTGGCCCAGCTGTGCGGCTTCAAGAACGAGTACCACTTCTCCACCGCCTTCAAACGCCAGCATGGCCTGGCTCCCAGCCATTATCGCAGCCTGCATCATCCCGGATTTAAAACCGGACAGGGGTGAGATCCTGAGCCACACTGGTTGCTACTGTTGTTGTTCATACGAACCCGATAGCGGCCGATAACCCTGTTAACCAGAGGTGGATCGTGCGCCGGCAGGCCGATATTGGGTTGCGCTTCATGGTTGTCGTCTCTTCGTTGTCGTTTTCCACCAATCAGTTTTGAATCCCCCGCCTCGGCGGGGCTAGAGGGCAAGGATGGTCTCTATGCTGCAAGACAGTGACACGATCAGGATCTCGGACGTCAGCGAAGCCGTGGTGCACGGCATTCTGGAGGTGGTGAGCGACGGGATCTGGGACTGGAACGCCAACACGGGTTTCGTCTATCGCAACCCAGGCTGGTATCAGATGCTGGGCTACGAGCCCCACTCCCTTGGCAACACAGTCTTCACCTGGGAGAGCGTGATCCACCCGGATGACATGGATCGGGTGATGGCCTGCTTCGATGCCTATCTGAGCGGCACGGCCGCCGACTATCGGGTCGAGTATCGTTGCCGCAGCCGGGAGGGCCTCTTCATCTGGATTGAGGATTGTGGCCGCGTCATAGCCCGCAATCCGGATGGCTCTGTGGCCCGCATGATAGGTGCCCATCGCAACATACATGCCCAGAAGCTCTTGTATGAACAGCTGGAATCGCGCAACCAGTCGCTGGAGCAGCAGATCGCCGAGCGTACCGCCGAGCTGGTGCGGCTCAACGGGGTGTTGCTGCAGAAGGCGGAGGAGAACCGCCAGCTGGCGGAGACGGATGCCCTGACCGGGGCCGCCAGTCGCTACCGGCTGGAGCGGGTCATCAAGCAGGAGTGCGAGCGCTCCAGGCGCTTTCATCAGTCCTTCTCCGTCATCGCCATGGATGTGGATGACTTCAAGCAGATCAATGACAATCACGGCCACAGCGCCGGGGATCAGACCCTGGTCAACATAGTGGCGCTGGTGCGGACTCACATTCGCGAAATTGACCTCATAGCGCGCTGGGGCGGCGACGAGTTCATGGTGGTGCTGCCCAATACCTGTCTGGCCGATGGCCGGCTGGTTGCCGACAAGCTGCGAGAGCTGATCGTGCTGTCGCGGGTCTGCGAACAGCTCGACATCACCCTGAGTTTCGGGCTGGCCGAATACCTGCCGGACGAGCCCATGAGCCAGCTGATGGTGCGGGTGGATAGGGCGCTCTATCAGGCCAAGCTGGCGGGCAAGAACCAGATCTGCGAATAGTCGGATCCAGGGGGACCATAGGGTTGCCCCCGGCCTGCCAGCTGTCGGATTTTTCTCTTTTCCCCCCCGAATGCGTATTGACCGATCGATTGCCTTGACTCCGCCTGAGGGCACTGGTCTGATGCGCGCTCTTTAATCCCCCACGAGACATGAATCGATGAAAAAGAGCATCCTGATTGCCCTGACTGCACTGCCCCTGTTCGCCCACGCCGGCCTGATGGATTCCCTGACCGATACAGTGACCAGCAGCGTCACCAGCAGTGCCAAAGAGATGGCCGGTACCGCCATGGACAGCGCCTCCAACGAAGCGATCAAGAAGGCACTGGACATCAAGGAAGGCGGCTCCAACAAGCAGGCCATCAAGGACAAGCTGGGCGCCCCGGCCAGCACCAAGACCGAAGCCGGTCTGGAAGTGTGGACCTATGACCTGAGCGCCCTGAACAAGGTATCTCCCATGCTGGCAGAGACCTCCAAGACCCTGTTCAAGGATGCCGAAGCCGCTCAGAAGAGCGTCGTCATCAAGTTCGAAGGCGAAACCGTCAAGACCCTGAACCTGGCCGACAAAGCCAAGGCCTGAGTCTGAACGACGTGCATGAAAAAGGGGCCCTCGGGCCCCTTTTTGCTGGCTGGCATTCCTCATCACACCTTGAAGCGGCGTACCAGGGCCAGCAGCTGGCGATTGGAGCTGAGCAGTGACTCCGCGCTCTGCTCCGTGTTGCGGCCATTCTCCACCAGCAGGTTGAGCATGTCGCGAATGCTCACCATGTTGCGGTTGATCTCCTCGGTTACCCGGCTCTGCTCCTCGGCGGCGGTGGCGATCTGGCTGCTGAGATCGTGGATCTGCACCACAGAATCGGCCATGTTGTCGAGCCCTCCCGTCACCTGGCCAGTGGTATCTGCCGCCGCCTGGCAGCTGTGCTTGGTCTGCTCCATGGCGACCACGGCTTCGGCCACCCCCTGAGTGAGGCGCGACAGCATGCTGCCCACCTCGGCCGTGCTGTTCTGGGTGCGGGCCGCCAGGGCGCGCACCTCGTCCGCCACCACGGCGAAGCCACGACCCTGCTCACCGGCTCGCGCCGCCTCTATGGCGGCATTGAGCGCCAGCAGGTTGGTCTGGGCGGCTATGCCACCTATCACCCCGAGCACGCTGCCGATCTGCTTGGCATCTTCCTGCATCTCCAGCACCTTGGTGGCGGCGAGATCCACCTCGTCGATCAGCGCCACCACGCTGGCGGAGGCCGATCCCACCACCTTGCGGGAGTTGGCGGCCTGGCCGTTGGCGGTCTCGGTGAAGCTCGCCGAGTCGCTGGCATGTTGTGCCACGCTGTCGGCGGTGGAGCTGAGCTCGGTGAGGGCCGTGACCACCTGATCCGTCTCGGCGGCATGCTCGCTCAGGATCCGCCGCGCCTGACCCGTCTGTTGATCGAGCTGTGCCAGTTCGCGGGTGATGAGGTCGGTGGCGTCTGTCACCTGCACCATCATCTGCTGCAGATAGGCGATGAAGCGGTTCACCGACAGGGCGATATGATCCAGCTCGTCGTGGCCCTTCACCTGGATGCGGGCGGTCAGGTCCGCATCGCCGGCAGAGAGGGCGTCGATATTCTGCTTGAGGGTCTGCAGCCGGCTGCCGAGCTGGGTGATGGCCAGCAGCATCAGCACGAACAGCAGTCCCACCAGGGGCAGCTGGATCGCGGCCAAGGTGGTGAGCACGTCCTGGCTGTCCTGGGTCAGGGTGCTGGTCGGCAGGGCCGTGGCCAGCAACCAGGGGGTCCCCTCTATGGCTTGCAGCAGCAGGGTCTGCTCTTCTCCCTGATCCTGGAAGCTGGTACGCAGCAGCCCCTTGCCCTGGCTCTGGCCGAGCAGGCTGGCGATGGCGCCGGCGAAGGGGTAATCGGTGTGGGCGGAGAGGTTGCCGAGCACAACGTCACCGCTCAGGCGGGCATTTCTGCTCAGGATCTTGCCGTCAGCCTCGACGATCATCACCTGACCGCCGATCTCCTGCTCTTTCCTGGCCACCAGATCGTTGAAGAAGCCCAGGGTCACATCTATGGTCGATACCCCGAACAGGGCGCCATTGCGGTAGATCCCCATGGCGCAGTTGGTTCTCGGCTGCTGACTGGCGCCATCCTTGTAGGCGGCGGCCCAGACGCACATGCCCTGAGGCGCCTGCTGCCCGGCCTTGTGCCACGGCTGCTCGAAGTAGTTGGGGGCCTCGGCCGAGTTCCAGTAGGTATTGGGGATCAGCTTGTTGGCCGCATCCCTGTGATAGAAGGTGCTGAACTTGGCGCGGCCCGCTTCCCGCTGGTCCGGCAGTGGCCAGATGCCGCCGCCAAACACCATGGCATTGCCGTATTGATCGATCAGCGCCGGCAGCAGGGCATCGATCTGCTCGCTCGGCAGTTGGGACACCAGTTGCGTGATGCTGCGAGACTGGCTCTGCACCCCGTTGAGCTGATCGCGGATGTCGGTCGCTATCTCGCTGACCCGCAGCGCCACATTCTGCTCACCGGCCTTCTGCAGCGCCGGCTTTATCCAGATCTGGATGCCGATCACCGTCAGGGCACACACCAGCGCCATAAATCCCACGAAGACGGCTGTATATCTTCCCTTGATTGTTCCCAGACTCCACCCCATAACGACTCCTGTCTATTGTTGGCACTGTCTTGCATGGCCTTGTTATTTGAGTCGCCATTATTAGCTATTTCGAACATAAAACGTTTGTTATCGCTCACAGAACCCGGAGCAGAGGCGAAGGGAAATGAGGGGGGCCGGGGGATCGCAGAGGGCGAGCGGCCGAGCGGGAGAGGGAAACGAAAAAGGGTGGCCTAGGCCACCCTGTTGCAGGTCGAGATGCGTTTACTGGTGCGCTTCGGCGAACTGCTTCATCGCCTCGGCGTGCTTGGTCATGCCGTCGGCACGCAACGTCAGGTTCTTCACAAACTCGGCCTTCTTGGCCGGGTCTTCGATCTTGTCGTAGCGCTGTTGCAGGTTGGTCTGGATCTGCTCCGGGGTCATGTTCTGCATGCGGGCCATCTTGTCATGGCGGCTACCGTGGTGCTTGCCACCCATCATGCCGCTGCCATCCATGGGGCAGTCGGTCATCATGCCGGCCTGGGTGGTGGCGACGGCTTCGCTGGCGGCATAGGCGCCGAGCGGCAGGCCAAGGATCAGGGTGGCGGTCAGCAGGGTTTTGGTCAGGGTTTTCATGGTCTATCTCCTCGCGGATTGAGTTCGGGTTCGGCTTGCTCGCCTTGACCCTAAGTAAACACCAGACTGGTGTCTGAACTTTGCCAGTTGAAGCCTATTTTGTAGCAGAGTGTGACACTGTGAGGCTGTGCTGTGGGTTAACGAAAACCGGGTCTGTCATAGTGTTCGAGGATAGGCCTGTCACCCTGAAAAGCCAGCGCCAATCCGCCTCGCAAAATACGCGCCGGCCAAGGGGCGGAATAGCGTTCGCAGGGGCGGAAAATAAAATACCCCGCCGGACAGCGTCTCTGGCGGGGTATTTCATGTCACCGGTCAGGCAACATGGTTATCGTGAGAAAATAACAGCGTGAATAACTCGGCTCAGCGCTGGCGGCCGCTGCCCACGCTGTAAGGCATGCGATAGCTGTCGCTCTCACCGTCCAGGCTGAGGGTGAGATTGCCTTGGGCTCTCATCGGCAGTCGTACCTGCTGCATCCCTTTCAATTCGGCAGGTACCCGCTTGAGCACGTCGCCGGAGGCGTTGCGGATCATCAGGGTCGGGTTGGCGTTGCTGCTGCTGGCGTCATCGTGCCAGTTGACGAACAGCAGGCCGGGGGCTGCGCTGACGTCGGCCGGAATGGCTGCTTGTGCCATGCCGATCTGGGCCAGTCCGGCCAGTGCGAACAGGGTCAGGGTCTTTTTCATCATCATTGTCTCCTTGGTATGGCTCGCCGAAGGATGCCGGCGTTGTGTGTCATGGTGCCAGGCGCCGCCCGAACCGGGCGCTGCCTGGCATCATGGGGAAGGGAAGTGTGTCTCGCCGGGCGGGCAGAGGCCGGCCTCATCGTCATCCTGGGGGGAAGCTTGCGTCAGGCTGCTGGTCTGTGCGGGCTGATGCGGCTTGGCCGCCGCTCTGGCAAGGGCCTCGCTGGCGGCATAAGCCAGCATGAAGGGCGTGGTAAGGGCGAGCATGGCCTGTCTCCTGCAATGAGCAAATATGGACGAGTTGGTGTGCCCCAAGTAAACCCTCGCCTTGTGTCTCAACTTTGCCGAGTGACCGCTTTTTTGTAGCAGAGTGTGGCATCTTGCTGATCTGGCACACTTTGACACAAACCGTCCGACAGATTTTCGTATACTCGTGCCAGCTCTAACAGGAGAGGCCTCATGAACCAAAGCAGCACCCACATTCTGGTCGTCGACGATCACGGCGAGATCCGCGATCTGCTGAAACGCTTTCTGGAGCAGCATGGCCTGCGGGTCAGCTGTGCCCGGGATGGCAAGGAGATGAAGCGGCTGCTGGAGGAGCGGGAGTTCGATCTGCTGGTGCTGGATCTGATGATGCCGGGGGAGGATGGCCTGACCCTGTGCCGTGAGCTGAGGGCCAAATCCAGCCTGCCCATCATAATGCTCACCGCCATGGGGGAGGAGACGGACCGCATCATAGGGCTGGAGATGGGCGCCGATGACTATCTCGCCAAGCCGTTCAATCCGCGCGAGCTGCTGGCCCGCATCAAGGCGGTGATGCGCCGCACCCAGGTCGAGCCGCAACCCGCCCCCGAGACCCTGACCCGGGATCTGCGTTTCGATCGCTGGCTGCTCGACATCAATCGCCGCGAACTGGTGGATGAGGAAGGGGTGGGGCTGAGCCTCTCCACCGCCGAATTCGACCTGCTGCGGGTGTTTCTGGAGCGCCCCCAGCGGGTGCTGAGCCGGGATCAACTGCTGGATCTGGCCCGGGGCCGCGAGGCGGTGGCCTTCGATCGGGCCATAGATACTCTGGTGAGCCGGTTGCGGCGCAAGCTGGAGCGGGATCCCAAGAATCCCGAGCTCATCAAGACCATCTGGGGCGGCGGTTATCTGTTCGCCGCCGACGTGACCCAGGTGTGACGCCGTGGTCATGATCAAGCGACTCTGTTCCCGACTGTGGCCCAAGGGGCTGACCGGCCAGATCATACTGGTGGCGCTGGCCGGGCTGGTGCTGATCCAGCTGCTCAGCATCCAGATCTACCGCTCGGATCGGGAGGAGGCGCTCGGCTATGTCAACAGCCGCAACGCCATGCAGCGCATCGTATCAGTGGCGCGGCTGCTGGCCCTCTCCCCGCCTTCGCTCTATGACGAGATCCTCAAGGCGAGTCGCAGCGAAACCCTGCTGCTGCGCCTCGCCGACGAGCCGCTGCAACCGGACAACCGCAGCCCCCGCTTCGAGCAGCAGGTGCGTTCCCGGCTCGGTTATCCGCCGTCGCTGATGGTGGAGATCAGCGCCGAGCTGAAGCAGGACGCCCAGCGCAGCCGCGCCTGGCAGCACCACACCCGCATGATGAAGGACCGCAAGGGGATGCCGCCGCCGCAGGATATGCGGCTGTATGGCTCCATCCAGTTGCCGCGCGGTGGCTGGTTGCAGTTCAGCTCCCTGGTGGACAAGGAGTCGGCGAGCTGGTCCTGGCAGACCACCTTCAACCTGATGCTGGTGGCGAGTCTGGTGATAGGCCTGATGATCTGGCTGTTCCGGCGGGCCACCCAGCCGCTCAAGCAGCTGGCCGCCAATGCGGATCGGCTGGGGCGCGGCGAAGACATAGAGCCGCTGCGGGAGGTGGGGCCGACCGAGATCCGAGAGTCGATCCAGGCGTTCAACCGCATGCATACCCGCCTCGATCGCTTCGTGCAGGACAGAACCCGGATGCTGGCGGCCATCTCCCACGACCTGCGCACCCCCATCACCAGTTTGCGGCTGCGCACCGAGTTTCTGGACGAGGGGGAGGACAAGGAGCGGATCCAGCAGACCCTGCAACAGATGGAGCAGATGCTGGCGGCCACCCTGAGCTTCGCCCGGGAGGAGGGGCAGCAGGAGGCGACCCGGGAGCTGGATCTGGTCAGCCTGCTGGAGAGCCTGTGCGATGACTATGCCGACACCGGCCAGCCGGTCACCTGCATGGTCGAGGGCAAGCAGGTCTACGCCTGCCGCGCCAACACCCTGCGCCGGGTGCTGCAAAACCTCATCGGCAACGCCATCAAGTACGCCGGCAGCGCCGAGGTATCGCTGGAGCGTACCGACAGCGAGCTGCTGATCCGGGTCTGTGACGAGGGGCCCGGCATAGATCCGGCGCGGCTGGAGGATGTGTTCAAGCCGTTCGTGCGGCTCGATGAGGCCCGCAACACCGAATCCGGCAGCGTGGGACTGGGACTCTCCATCGCCCGCACCCTGGTGCACCAGCACGGTGGCGAGCTGACCCTGCACAACCGCGCGCAGGGCGGGCTGGAGGCCAGGATCAGCCTGCCGCTGTGAGCATAATGACATCTGTCTGGGGAGGGCGCCGACCAGGCGCCCTCCTCATGTTTATCTTGCTGTTATCTGACTGAAATCACGCCAATTTCATACTCGGTCATGCTTGTTCTTCTATGCTGAAGGTGGCGATAATCAATGGCCGCATAGACGGCCAATAGCAAGGTTGGTGCAGGAATGGCGGTCTCTTCTGGTTCTGGATGGCGGGTGCGCAGCGGATGCTGCCTCCTGCTCTGTCTGCTGTGGCTGCCCGCCTGGGCAACGCCAGCCCCCAAACCCTTGATCGTGACCAACTCCAAGGCCTGGCAGCCCTTCTCCTACATCAATGAGGAGGGGCAGCCGGATGGCCTGCTGATCGATCTCTGGCGCGAATATGGCCGCGTCACCGGTCGCCCGATCCAGTTCAAACTGGTGGACTGGCAGACCTCGCTGGACCTGGTGCGTACCGGTGAGGCCGATGTCCATGGCGGCCTGCTCTGGTCGCCGGAGCGCAATCCGCTCTATGACTATGGCCAGGGGCTCTCCCGTCTCGATGCCCAGCTGTTCTTTGCCAACTCCCTGCGCGGCTCGGATGTGAACTACTACCTGCAGCACGAGAGTGTGGGTGTGGTGGCGGGAGGGTATGAGGAGTACTACGCCCGCAAGCACTTCCCCACCACCCACCTGCAAACCTTCAGCGACAACGATGCCATGCTGCGCGCCGCCTTCAGCGGCGAACTGGACGCCTTCATCGCCGATCTGCAGGTGGCGAACTTCTATATCTACACCTCGGCGGATCCCAGCCGCTTCATCCCGGTGCGCCACCTCTACAGCGACGAGATACGCTTTGCGGTCGCCAAGGGCAATCAGGCCCTGTTGCAGGAGCTGGAGCTGGGGTTTTCCCGCCTGGGTGTGGCGGATCGGGAGCGGATCATCCGCAAGTGGATGCATATCGAGACAGTCTATCCACTCCACCTCTGGCCCTGGTTGCTGGCGCTGGGAGGCATGGTGCTGCTGGTCTACATAGTGCAATTGCGACGGGCGGTGGCGAGCCGCACCGCCGAGCTGATCCAGGCCAATGCGCGGCTTGAACGCCTCGCCGGCACAGATTCCATGACGGGGATCCTGAACCGGCGCGCCTTTCTGCCCGAGTTTGAGCAGCGGCTGGCCAGCGGACAGGCCTCGGCCCTGCTGTTGTTCGACATAGATCGCTTCAAGGGGATCAACGATCACTTCGGTCACGGGGTCGGTGACGAGGTGCTCTCGGCGCTGGTCGAACGGGTGCGGCTGGTGTTGCCGGACGGGGCGCTGTTTGCCCGTATCGGGGGGGAGGAGTTCTGCATCAGCCTGCCGATGGTGGATATGGCTGCGCTGCAGGGTTGGGCCAGCCGGATAGGTCGGGAAGTGAGTCTGCGCAAGCTGCAGACCAGTGCCGGTGAGCTGGGGCTCTCCATCAGTACCGGGGCCGTCTGGGTGCCGGATGGCGTCAGAGCCGATGGCAGACGGGTGTTGTTGCAGGCGGACAGGTTGATGTATGGCGCCAAGTCGCTGGGACGCAATACCTGGCAGGCGGCCTGTTATGCCGAGGAGAAGGAGAACGCGGCCGAAGAGTAGGCCGCCGCCCCTGGGGGCGGCGGCTCATCATCAGAAGTTGTAGGTCATCCCCAGGTTGTAGCGACGACCGTCCAGCACTGTGCCGAAGCTGGTGTAATCCACCGTCTTGTCGAACAGGTTGTAGATGCCGGCGGTCACGTTCAGGTTCTTGTTGGCCTTGTAGACCAGACCCGTGTCGAAGAAGGTGTAAGAAGGCGTGCCCTCTGCCATCTTGACCCGGCTCAGGTAATCGGAGGTCTTGCTGCGGAAGTTGACCCTGGACCAGAGGCTGACCTCTTCTGTGGTCTGCCAGTCGACAGTGGTGTTGAACATGTGGCGCGGCATCTGGTTCAGTGCCTTGCCTTCCATCGGGCCGCTCTTCTGCTCGGACTGGGTGAAGGTGTAGCTGGAGGCCAGCGACCACTCTTTATTGATGGTCCAGTTGGCCGTCCCTTCCACCCCGCGCATGTTCGCCTTGTCGACGTTGATGCGGTCGCTGATGAAGTCATAGGTGTGACCGTTCAGGGTGCAGGAGGGGTCGCTCTTGCTGGTGCAACGGCGGATCTCGGAGATCTTGTCCTCGAAGTCGGTGTTGAACAGGGTCAGCCCTGTGCTCAGCCCTTCCTGACTATCCCACAGCAGGGCGATTTCCTGGCTCACGCTGGTTTCCGGCTTGAGTTCCGGGCTGCCGACCAGCATGCCGTCCTGGGTACCGCCCCCCGTGGCCTGGCCCCAGTTGGCGGCCGACATGCGCAGATCCGGTGAACGGTAGCCGGTGGAGACGCCCCCTTTCAAGGTCCAGAACTCGGCCGGATGCCAGACTCCGTACAGACGCGGGCTCCAGTGGGTGCCGTAGTTCTGATCCCTGTCCATGCGCACGCCGCCGGTCAGGGCGAAGGTGTCGGTCAGTGCCCACTCGTCTTCCACGAACATGGCCCAGCTCCAGCGGGTCAGCTGATTGGCGCGGTTGGCCACATTGAGCTGGTTGCCCTGATCCTGCAGATCCTCGTAGCGGTACTGGCCACCCACGCTCAGGTAGTGATCCCCCAGCTCAAACTGGGTATGGGTATCGGCTATGGTGTTGATGAGCTTCATCTGGCGGCCGGGGTTGGTGTTCTCTTCCCGCTGCAGATAGCTGGTGGAGGAACCAAAGTCATAGCGGCCGTCGTGGGTGATGGCGTAGTTGGTGCGCTCGTAAGTGCTCAGGCTGGGTTTGGACTTGGCCGAGAGGGATTCACCCGGCGTGCGATCACGATCCTGCAGGCCGCGGCTGGCCTCGAAGTCGAAGCGGTTGTGCTCGTCCGGGGTCAGGCTGAACACGGCCGTACCGCTGCGCATCTCCTGCTCGGCAAACCCGTTCTGGAACTGATCCTCACCGCGGTGGGAAAGCTGGCCGTTCAGGCGCACCCCCAGCAGTCCATCCACCAGGGCACCGGCGGTATAGGCGTTGGTCTGGAAGATGTCGCCGGAGTCCTTGTTCTCCTGGAAGGTGGAGTCGGCATGCAGCGACCCCTGCCAGGCCGTCATGCTGGCGGTCTTGCGGGTGATGACGTTGATGACGCCACCCATGGCGTCAGAGCCGTAGCGGGAGGACATGGGGCCGCGTACCACCTCGATCCGTTCGATGGCTTGCAACGGTGGCAACCAGCCCTGCTCTATGCCAGGGCCATCGCTGTTGGGACGGGTGCCACGGCTGTCGACCCGCTTGCCATCCACCAGCATCAGCGTGTATTTGGAGCCCATGCCACGAATGCTGATGTCACTGCTGCTGCCACCCCCGGTGATCACCACGCCCGGTACGTCTTTCAGGGCATCGGTCACGTCGCGATAGGCGCGTTTTTCCAATTGCTCGCGGGTCACCACCGAGATGGAGGCGGCGGTATCCTCGATCTTCTGCTGGAAGCCGGAGGCGGTCACGACCATGACCTCCTGTTCGGCGGCATAGGCGTGAGAGGCGAGGGCGGCGAGAATGAGCGTGGTCAGCTTGTTGCGGTGCATTTTTATCATGTTGGCCTGAACTCTTTTAGTAAGAAGATGCATTCATCCTTTGGGTGAATCTATGGGGTGGTTTCACCGCATCCCGCGTGAAACCCGGACCGGGCAGGTTCAATTGGATAATCCTCCCGTTTGTCGGCAGGCATTGTAATGATCATGGAATGATGTGTAAACGATAATTAATCTCATTAAGGTTGTGCTGTCATGCTAGCGCCAACCAGGAGATGCAGGAGGGATACCGGAAGAAAAGGGGTGAGGCAGAATGGCTAAACAGAGAGAGAAAGAGTCTGGAGGGAGGGACAATGCTGAATCGCAGGCAACAAAAAACCCGCCTGGGCGGGTTTTTTTAATTCTTGCAGAAGGCCTTCTCAGCAGGCGTTAGCGAGCGTGAAGGCTTCCTTGCTTGAATTACAGACCAACTACGTTGGCAGCAGCCGGGCCTTTCTGGCCTTGCTCGATGGTGAACTCAACGCGCTGACCTTCGTCCAGGGTTTTGAAGCTGGTGGACTGGATAGCGGAGAAGTGTACGAACACGTCTTTGCTGCCGTCAGCCGGGGAGATGAAGCCAAAACCTTTCTCAGCGTTGAAGAACTTAACGGTACCAGTCATTTTGTTAGACATAATAATTTCCTAAAATAGTGTTTTAAGTGCCAAAATTTGGCAATCTATGATTTTTCGTCAGCAATACGTATGGGGAGCACTAAAGAAGGAGAATTATTTAATAAGAACTATCGTAGATAACTCTTATACTAATCACTGCTTTACTAAAATGACTGCCTAACATAATCAGGTCTGAACTACCGAACCATCGAGAGAGATTAAAACATGCTCTCTTCGTTAAAGCAAACTTTATCTCAATATTAATTTCTGGTTATCGAGGTGCTACCAACTTCATATTGTCACATGAGCCACGGCGTTCACTGGCGAGATTGAGCGCTGAGGCCTGCTATGATTGGCGCTGAGCTTTTGGGGACTGTTTTCTGACTGGCGTAGAGGCGTCCCTGATCAAGAGCGGTATAGAAGAGTTCTTCCTTGGTTGCCGCAGGGCCTTAACGGCAAACGCCCACCCACACCGGTCTGGTGTGGGTGGGCGCTCATCAACACAGCGCTAACTCAGCGCTTGCTGCGAAACTTGTTGCTGACGGAGTCGATCCAGCTGAAGGTTTCTGGCAAGACCTGGTTTCTGGCCCGCTCTTTGGCCTTCTCCCGAGCCAGTTTGGAGGCCACCTTGGCCGCCTCTGCACGATCTGCCACGATTTTAAGCCGGCCTTCCTCACGGATCCTGTTACGTTCTGCGTTGGTCAGCTGATGGTCAGCATTGGCCTGGGCTTTTTGGAGCAACAGGGTTATCTCGGCCTTTTCGGCCTCGGTGAGGTCTTTCATTTCCAACTTTTTCACGGCGCGCTCCTGGCGGCTGGGGGATGGGATACCCTAACACATTTTCGCCGACTATTTCTTACGCAATGCGCTCTATGGCCATAAAAGTGCGGGTTCCACGCTTTTTTCCGTTATTTATCTGCCAGTTCACTACAGATTTCTCGCATTTTCCGGTTTGCATCGCACATCTCTCAACCGTGGCCGCTCGGTTCGACATGGATCAGCACTATGGCATGGGGCAGGTGGCGCATTATGCCCTGCTCTATCCGATCACAGATGGCATGGGAGTGCTCTATGCTCATCTCCTTGGGCAGGGTCAGGTGGAAATCTATGTGACGACGGCGTCCGGCCTGACGACTGCGCAGGGCGTGAAACCCCCCATGCTCGGGGCAGCACTGCTCGATCACCTGAGTGGTGATGGCCAGCTCCTCCTCGTTCATGCTGTGATCCAGCAGGGGCTGAAAGGCCTGATTGAGCATGGTGATGGCTTCCCGGAGAATGAAGATCGCCACGCAGATGGCCACTATGGGGTCGAGCAGATAGAGGTTGTAGCCCAGCCCGTCAGCGATCCAGATACCGAGCAGGCCGACTGCGACCCCGAGAGAGGTCAGTACGTCGGCCTTGAGGTGCAGGGCATCGGCAGCCAGAGCGACAGATTCCTCTTCTTTCGCCACCCGGTAGAGATAGGTGGATACACCGCTGTTGACCAGTGCCGAGATCAGCATGACCAGCACGCCAAAGCCTACGCTTTCGATCGGTGTTGGTGTGATCAACTTGCCGATGGCTTCGAAGATGATCCAGCCCGCGGCCAGCAGGATCAGCAGGGCCTCTATGACGCCGGAGACGTTTTCGATCTTGTCATGGCCATAGGGGTGGCGTTGATCGGGTGGAATATCCGACCGACGTACTGCAAACAGGGCGATGAGGGCTGCAACCAGGTCCATTGCCGAGTGGATGGCTTCGGAAATAATACTGACGGAACCACTCAGGATCCCGGCAAATATCTTCATGATAATCAGTGTGATATTGGAGCAAACCGAGACCAAGGCCGCTCTGGTTTTTCTGGTCATGGGATATCCTTATTCTCGATATAATATTTTCGCAAATAGGGTTGGATAATATCAGCTTGAAAATAAAACGGCTGCGGCAGGTTGTAACGTTTTGTTTCTGGCGAGAGTGAGAATGCTTATCTAAATTATCTCTTCTCATTTAATTAATAGTTGTCTTCTGCTTTTGGTGATTTATTTCAGTTGGTAATTAAATAAGTCGAAGGGGCCAGATTTTATAAGGAATATTCAGGTTTTCTGGCCGTTCATGCCCTCGCCCGTCGTGCCTCGAGATCGCCGAGACCCGGCCCAGAATGAAGCCTGACTGATGAGGGTGGATTCTTGCGCAAGATTGGGGGTATGCTGAAGTGAGTGCGATCAACAGGTCGTCACTGAAAGCGTACTGAAGTCTACGATTCGGATGGCATGCTGGAACCTGGGTTCCAACTGTCTGGGTAACATTTTTGGAGTTTGATGATGAGTAACAAAGAACATCACAACGGCAAAGATGCCAAGAAAAAGCCGCAGTTGTCACTGAAAGAGAAGCGCGAAGCCAAACGTCAGAAAGCAGATCTGAAAAACGGCAGCGCGATCAAGTAACGCTCCTCCACGCTGTAGTTCCTCCGGAGCCAGTATCAAGCCAGCCTGTCATAGGCTGGCTTTTATGTTTCTGGCTCAAGGCGTGGCGCCATAGGTCTCGAAGATCTTCTGATACCGGCCATCGGCCCGCATGGCATTCAACTGGCGATCAAACCAGCGCTGTTGTACCGCCTGGCGAAAGGCAAAGTGATACTGGGTCGGGGCAAACAGGTCATATTGTCTGACCCGGCCGGGTGCGTAGAGCTCGGCGCCATACTTGCTGTCGGCCAGTTGCGCCAGATAGTAGTAAAACACCCGCTGTTCCAGAACCACGGCATCCACCCGTCCCAGCATCAATCTGTGAACCTGCCCCTGCTGCTTGGCGACCTCCTCATAACGGGGATTCTGATCGGCCATGCTGGCGAAGGCGCCTCCCAGCACCTGACGTGCCCGCTGGAAGGCGCTGACTCGCAGCGTTTTCATGTCATCCAGGGTGCTGATATGGGTCTTGCTGAGGGTGAATACCCGGTTGTGGAAGGCGATCACCGGCTGTGACAGGAAGACATCGCCCAGCATGCCGGGTTTGACGTTGATGATGGCATCCAGCTTGCCGGACTCCAGCATCCGGAAGGTACGTTCCAGCGGCAGATATTCAAAACTGGGCTCATAGCCGCTGTTGCGAAAGGCCTCTCGCAGCAGATCGAGCTCGATCCCGCGGCCCTCTTCCTCTATCACATAAGGGGGGATGGCGAAGCTGACGCCCACCCGCAGCGGCTCGGCTGCCGCGAGCAAGGGCGCCGCCAGGGTGGCGGTCAGGCAAACAGCGAGCAGTAGAATGCGATACAAAAACCCCATGTGTTCTCTCTGGCAAACTGGTCGCCCTGATCATAAGCCCAAGGCATCTCATGCGGGGAAAATATCCGGCAAGTCCGCGCAGGAACAGTACTGCATGGCGAGCCTGCGTCAATAACAGGCAAAAAAAGGCCCTGAATGAACAGGGCCTTCTGGCAATGCGTTGCCGATCAGAAGGGGATGTCGTCGTCAAAATCCATCGGCGGCTCGTTGTATACCGGCGGTGCAGACTGGGGCTGCTGTGCCGGACGGCCGTATCCACCTTGCGGCGGCTGCATGTTTTGCTGCGGCGCGGCGGCAGGACGAGCCTGGTTCATTGGCTGCTGGGCGGCTTGTTGTGGCTGACCCCAGTTGCCTTGGGGCTGACCGCCCATGCTCTGACCTGCGCCGCCTTGCGGACGGCCACCCAGCATCTGCATCACGCCGCTGAAGCTGTCTACCAGCACTTCGGTGGTGTAGCGCTCCTGGCCGCTCTGATCCTGCCATTTGCGGGTCTGCAGTTTCCCTTCGACATAGACCTGGGAGCCCTTCTTCAGGTACTCGCCAGCCACTTCGGCCAGCTTGCCCATGAACACCACGCGGTGCCACTCGGTACGCTCTTTCTGCTCGCCGGTCTGCTTGTCGCGCCAGGTTTCAGAGGTGGCCAGGGTGATGTTGGTCACGGCACCGCCACTCGGCATGTAGCGCACTTCCGGGTCTTGTCCCAGGTTACCGATCAGAATGACTTTATTGATGCCTCGACTGGCCATAATCTCTCTTCCACCCTTATATACCGGCCAGGCCATATGCCCGGACCAATTCAACATATCGTTTGTTTTCTGTCAGATAGGCAGCATCGCTGGACGATACCGTCACTCAAGTGATGACTGCACCCGGTTCAGTCGGCCTGCTGGCCAAAGCCCCGCTTTCAGATTTTGCCCGCAATAGTAACAGTTGGCGCGAACGAGCGCACATCTTCCTGCCCGTTCAGCCTTCACCCAGGGCCTGGACCGAAGGATTAACTTACACGAGGCAGACCTTGGCCAGCGAGCGAGCAGGAACGGCAGGGTGTCTGTGCCCATGGCGCGATCGCAGCAGGAATGCGGGTTTGCCGCGATGTGACACCCTTTGTCAGCCGTGGCGCCAGCATTCCACCCAAATGGGGGGGTATGGCTAGTCATTTGTATTGCTTGGGAAATTGGTGAGTTTCAAAGGAGGCACACTTGTGTCTAATACTTTTTTAATGCTGCGCCGATCGAGGGGCTTGGTACTCTCTGCTGCCAAAAAAAACCATGGCCTGAATGTTCAAGGACGTGCTCTTCATGACCACCCCATATCCCATCGTACTGGTTACCGAAAATAATGTGCAGGCGGTCAGTTTTCAGAGCTACCTGACCGAGCAGCTGGCGCTCCCCATACTGCTGGTGAGCATACTGGAAACCCTGCCGCAGCAGGACGAACTCGAGCCGCATCCCTTGTTTCTTGTCGATCTGGATTACCTCAAGTCGAGCCAGCAGTCGGGTTGGCCACGGGAGATCTCCAGCCGCTTCGGTGAGGCCAACACAGTGTTGCTCAACGCCCCGACCAGCACGGATCGGGAGTTGCTGCTGATGTGGCCCCACACCAGCGGACTCTTCTTTCGTCAGGATCCGCTGGATCGGCTGGTGCTCGGCATTCGCAAGGTGCTGCAGGGGGAGTACTGGATCCCGCGCCACCTGCTGTGCGATCTGGTCAACTACTACCGCAAGGGAGGGGAGCATCACCTGCGCAACCAGACACTGCTGACCGTGCGTGAGCAGGAGATCATCCGTTATCTGATGACGGGGGCCTCCAATACCGAGATTGCCGACAGCCTGTTCGTGAGCGAGCACACCATCAAGTCACACCTCTACAACGTGTTCAAGAAGTTGAACGTAAAGAACCGGTTGCAGGCGGTGAGCTGGGCCAAGGAATATCTCTGAAATCGATGGGGATGATGGATAAAACCTGTCTATTCATCCAGTAGTCTCTATGCCATACTGATTCGCTCTGGTTTGTGTATCGAGCGTGCAAAAGATGGAAAAAATCGTGATTCGGGGTGCCCGCACCCACAATCTCAAGAACATCAATCTGGTCCTGCCCCGCGACAAGCTGATCGTGGTCACAGGTCTCTCCGGCTCCGGCAAGTCTTCCCTGGCGTTCGATACCCTCTATGCCGAGGGCCAGCGCCGCTATGTGGAGTCGCTCTCCGCCTATGCCCGCCAGTTCCTCTCCCTGATGGAGAAGCCGGATGTGGATCATATCGAGGGGCTCTCCCCTGCCATTTCCATCGAGCAGAAGTCCACCTCCCACAACCCGCGCTCGACCGTCGGCACCATCACAGAAATCTATGACTATCTGCGCCTGCTGTTTGCACGGGTAGGTGAACCCCGCTGTCCGACCCACGCCATTCCGCTCGCCGCCCAGACAATCAGTCAGATGGTTGATCAGGTGCTGGCCCAGCCCGAGGGCAGCAAGCTGATGCTGTTGGCCCCTGTGGTGCGGGATCGCAAGGGGGAGCACAGCAAGCTGCTGGAAAATCTGGCGGCGCAGGGCTATATCCGTGCCCGTATCGATGGCGAGGTGTGCGATCTCTCCGATCCCCCCACCCTGGAGCTGCACAAGAAGCACACCATCGAAGTGGTGGTCGACCGCTTCAAGGTGCGCGATGATCTGGCGCTGCGCCTGGCCGAATCGTTCGAGACGGCGCTGACTCTCTCCGGCGGCATAGTTCTGGTGGTGCCCATGGATGGGGAGGAGGGGGTTGCCCCCATGACCTTCTCCGCCAACTTCGCCTGCCCTGAGTGCGGCTACTCCATGTCGGAGCTGGAACCGCGCATCTTCTCGTTCAACAACCCGGCCGGTGCCTGCCCCACCTGTGACGGGCTCGGGGTGCAGCAGTATTTCGATCCGGCCAAGGTGATAGGTGATCCGGCCATCAGCCTGGCCAACGGTGCCATCCGTGGCTGGGACAAGCGCAGTTTCTACTATTTTCAGATGCTCAAGTCCCTCTCCGATCACTATCAGTTCGATCTGGAGGCGGCGTGGGAGGATCTGCCGCTCAAGACCCAGGAGGTGATACTGCGCGGCTCGGGGCGTACCGAGGTCGAGTTCCGCTACATGAACGACCGCGGTGACGTGGTGGTGCGCAAGCACCCGTTCGAGGGGATCCTGCACAACATGGAGCGGCGCTACCGGGAGACAGAGTCCAACTCGGTGCGCGAAGAGCTCTCCAAGTACATAGCCAACAAATCCTGCGCCAGCTGCGGTGGCAGTCGGTTGCGGGAAGAGGCGCGCCACGTGTTTGTGGACAACCGCAACCTGCCCGCCATCGCCGAGCAGTCCATCGGTGATGCACTCGCCTTCTTCGAGGGGCTGAGCCTGACCGGCCAGCGCGCCCAGATCGCCGAGAAGATCCTGAAAGAGATCGTCGAGCGGCTCGGCTTCCTGGTGAATGTGGGCCTCAACTACCTGAGCCTGTCCCGCAGTGCCGAGACCCTCTCCGGCGGGGAAGCCCAGCGCATCCGGCTGGCGAGCCAGATAGGCGCCGGTCTGGTGGGGGTCATGTATGTGCTGGATGAGCCCAGCATAGGCCTGCACCAGCGCGACAACGAGCGGCTGCTCAAGACACTCACCCACCTGCGCGACCTCGGCAATACCGTGATAGTGGTGGAGCACGACGAGGACGCCATCCGCCTCGCCGATCATGTGCTCGACATCGGTCCTGGTGCCGGGGTACACGGTGGCGAGATCGTCGCGCAAGGCACGCCGGAAGAGATCATCGCGAACCCCGCTTCCCTGACCGGTGACTACCTCTCTGGCCGCAAGCAGATCGCCATCCCGGCCGAGCGCACCCCGCTCACCGGCAAGTGGTTGAAACTCAAGGGGGCGAGCGGCAACAACCTGCGTAACGTCAACCTGGATCTGCCGATCGGGGTGATGACCTGCGTCACCGGCGTCTCCGGCTCCGGCAAGTCCACCCTGATCAACGACACCCTGTTCCGTATCGCTCACCGCGAGCTGAACAAGGCGACCGAGTCTACGCCTGCGCCCTATCGCAGCGTCGAGGGGCTGGAGCATCTGGACAAGGTGGTGGACATAGACCAGAGCCCCATCGGCCGTACGCCGCGCTCCAACCCGGCTACCTATACCGGTCTGTTTACCCCGATCCGCGAACTGCTCTCCGGCACCCAGGAGGCGCGTTCGCGCGGTTACCAGCCGGGCCGTTTCTCCTTCAACGTCAAGGGCGGTCGCTGCGAGGCGTGTCAGGGGGATGGGGTCATCAAGGTGGAGATGCACTTCCTGCCGGATGTCTACGTGCCGTGTGATGTCTGCAAGGGCAAGCGCTATAACCGCGAGACCCTGGAGGTGAAATACAAGGGCAAGAACATCCACGAGATCCTCGACATGACAGTGGAAGATGCCCGCGAGTTCTTCGATCCGGTGCCGGCAGTGGCGCGCAAGTTGCAGACCCTGATGGATGTGGGCCTCTCTTACATTCGCCTTGGTCAGTCAGCGACCACTCTCTCTGGTGGCGAGGCGCAGCGGGTCAAGCTGGCGCGGGAGCTCTCCAAGCGCGACACGGGCCAGACCCTCTATATCCTGGATGAGCCGACCACTGGCCTGCACTTCCACGACATACAGCAACTGCTCAAGGTGCTGCACCAGTTGCGGGATCGGGGCAACACCATAGTCATCATCGAGCACAACCTGGACGTCATCAAGACCGCCGACTGGATCGTCGATCTGGGGCCCGAGGGCGGTGCCGGCGGCGGCCGTATCCTGGTGACAGGCACGCCAGAGCAGATCAGCCGCTGTGAGGATTCTCATACGGCGCGCTTCTTGGCCCCGCTGTTGGTAAGATAATCGCGGCAGCAATGAGACAAGGGGCCCCGGGCCCCTTGTTTTTTATGGAAGTGATTCAGTTGCCGCCCCAGGAGGCGGATACTCCATACTTGGTGCAAGACAGTTTTCGCTCCCTTGTTTGCCGTCCAAAGGATATTGGCGTTCATGGCTCAACCTTCCCGCTCCATCGATCATTTGCTGGCCTACTCCATGTTTCCCGTTTGGGCCGGAGCCATCCTGATGCTGCTCATAGTGATCGCCCTGGCCCAGGTGCCGGCGGCGCAGCGAGTCGAGGAGCGGCGGATGAAGGATCACCTGCAGCGGGTGATCAAGGCGGTACAGGGTGACATCAACGCCATCAATGCCTTCACCCGGGATTGGGGCATCTGGGATGAGAGCTATCGCTTTCTGGCCCACCCCAATCAGGCCTATATTCGTTCCAATCTGCTGGTCGATACCCCGATGCGGGATTTCGAACTCAACGTATTGAGCTATATGGATTTGCAGGGGGCCGAGATCTGGACCCGCACCCTGCTGCCCGAGACGCCAGGCACGGACACGACCCTGCTTCCCTTCTTCCTGGATGACCTCAAGCTGCAGTTGCTGCGTGAATCCCGTCAGGAGGGGATGCGCAGCCTGAGCGGGGTGAGAGGATCCCAGTGGGGGCCGCTCATCTACTCGCTTCAGCCGGTGACCAACACCCTGGGAAACGCCACACCCAACGGTTATCTGCTGGTGACTCGCTGGCTGGATGCTCGCTATCTGCATGATCTGGCCGAGCGTACCGCCCTCTCTTTGACCCTCTCCCAGCCGAAGCCTTCCGATAACTTCCTCTCCTTCAAGCCACTCAAGCCACAGATGAGCTATCGCCTGGTGGACCTGGGGCTGCAGCGGGTCAGGGGGGAGGGGCTGCTGCTCGACAGCAATGGCGACCCCGTGCTGACCCTGATAGTGGAAGACGATCGTGATGTGCTGCAGGGGGCGATGGAGGGGGCTATCTGGACCTTCGTCGGCATGCTGCTGATCAGCCTGGCCTGCATCTTGATGGCGCTGGCGCGGTTGCGGGCAATCGTACTGGGGCCGGTCAGCGAGCTGGTGAAGGCGCTGCAGAAATTTGGCGAGAAACAGGACGTGAGCGTGCTGCCGATCATCGACAGCAGCCAGGAGATGGCCCTGCTCAGCCGCAAGTTCCGGGAGATGGCGGCCAAGATCAGCCTGCACCACAGTGCCCTGCAGGCGCACTCTTCCAAGATGGAGACTGCCGCCTATACGGATCCGCTGACCCACGCCTTCAACCGGCGCTACCTCGACGAGTGGCTGCTGAGCCGGGATAACGTCACCGCCGCCAGGATGCTGGTGATCCTGGATCTGGATCACTTCAAGCAGGTCAACGATCGTTTCGGGCACGATATCGGCGATCTGGTGTTGTGCCAGCTCGCCGAACTGCTGCGCGCCGCCCTCGGTGAGGAGGAGCCACTGATCCGGCTGGGTGGGGAGGAGTTCCTGCTGCTGCTCACGTGCGAGGAGGCGACACAGGTCGCGAGTCGGGTCGAGCGTTTGCGCCGCAAGATTGCCGAGTACAGATTCGGGCGCGAGGAGGTGCCGCTCAAGATGACGGCGTCGCTGGGATATTGCAGCTATCCCCTGCACCGGGAACTGGAAGATTCGTTCTGGAATCTCAGCTTCAAACTGGCTGATATGGCGTTATACAGGGCCAAGCAGGAGGGGCGGGATCGCTGGCGGGGCTACAGTGGGGAGCTGGCCCGGGAGCTATGGGCGCTGAGCCCGGAGCAGATAGTGGCGGGAGAGTGGCTGTCGTGCCAGACATCCCATGTCGGCCAGCTGGTTTAACGGGTCAGCATTAATAGCGCCATGCCGAGAATGAATCCCAATAAAATAAACAGGAAGGATCCTATGCCCCATATGGCCGCCAGAATGGCGATGATCTTTTCCCGTCTTGTTTGTTCTTTCATAAACTTTCGCTTACAGCTGCGCTACATTGGCCGCAAAAATACGCTTGTTGCCAGGATGAAACAACCATTTCTCGCCGTTTAAATCCTCAATAAGATATATTTCAATTGTCTCTTAGTGGGTTTCATATCAGTTCTATATTATCCAATTCATTGTTATATAGGTAATTTTTCTTTGTTTTTGCGGTTTGCAGGCAGGGTCGAAAGCTGCTGTACACATCTATCTATTTATTGGTAACGTTTGAGCTAAATCAATAACTCTGCATTCACATCCCTTTATAGTTTTCAGGCTTGCAACATAGAACGAAAACTAAAAGGAAAAATGTGATGAAAAAGATCCTTCCGCTGATGATCGCAGCCGCACTTGCCTCTCCCGTCGCCATGGCCCACCAGGCCGGCGATATTCTGGTCCGCGGTGGCCTGGCATTTGTCTCCCCTCAAACGAGCAGTGACGATGTGCTGGGTACCGGTGAGCTGGAAATTGACAGCAACATGCAGCTGGGTCTGACCCTCTCTTATCTGATCACCGATAACTGGGGTGTCGAGCTGCTGGCCGCCACGCCTTTCTCCCACTCCGTCTCGACCGCGGGTCTGGGCGAGGTCGCCAAGGTCAAGCATCTGCCGCCGACCCTGATGGCGCAGTACTATTTCGGTGATGCCAAGAGCAAGGTGCGCCCCTACATTGGTGCCGGTGTGAACTACACCACCTTCTTCGATGAGCAGGGCCGTGGTGCACTGGAAGGCACAGATGTCAGCGTGGACTCTTCCTGGGGTCTGGCCGGTCAGGTCGGCCTGGACATGGCGATCAATGATCGCTGGTTCGTCAACGCTTCCGCTTGGATCATGGATATCGACACCGATGTGCACACAGCCGTGGGCACCATCAAGACCTCCATCGATCCCATGGCCTTCATGTTCGGTGTCGGCTATCGCTTCTGATAGGACACAAGGTTGGCCTCCTCACGGCCTGTACAGCTAAGCACGTCTCTTTGGCCCGGCACTGTCCGGGCCCTTTTATGCCTGTGCCGGATCCCGCCAATTGTGATCCAACCCCATATAGATCAATAAAATAACATCACCCTCCCCTCTATAATTCGCCGCTTGTGCCGATAGTGTCTATGTTCACGTTACCTTCCCCCAATGAGTGAGGATGTCTCCATGGGTTTATCTATTGTGCAGCGGATCATCGCCGGATTTGTGTTGATGCTGCTGCTGTTGATCCTGCTTGGGGTGATCAGCACCCTGAAGATCAGGGGTATCAACGACGGCCTGTCGCAGGTCTCAGACCGGGCGACGCCGCTGGTGATTGCGGTGGCAGGCCTGAAAGGCGCTCTGCAAGACAGCAACCGCTGGGTGCTGGTCTACCGGACCAGTGAGGAAGCGAGCCAGCTGCCGCAACTCGCCAGCCAGTTCAAGGAGCAGCAGGCCCGTTTCAGCCAGCTGAGCCAGGAGATGGACAAGTTCACCGGCGTGGCGGAGGCCAATGGTCGCTTCCAGCAGGTGGATGGCGCCACCAAACAGTTTTACGGACTGGCGGAGCAGGTGCTCTCCCAGCACAGCCAATGGGTCAACGCCCTCGATCAACGCCACAAGCTGGAGATTGCCTTCATCCGGCTGGAAGACACCTACCAATGGGCGGCCGATCTGCTGCTGCAGCAGACCGCCAGCAAGCGTTCCATGCGCAACAAGGCCGAGCTCATCACCTCGGGTATAGCGCGGGATCTGAAAAACATTCGCCGGGCCGATGCCAAGACAGATCTCAATGAGCTGGAAAAGGTGCTCAGCAAGGACATCGAGATGGCCCGCAAGCGTCTCGACCGGGTGCTGGTCCCCGACGATGTGAAGCAGCGTTTCGTTTCCAACCTGGATCGCATGCAGGAGCTGGCACTCGGCCAGCAGGGCTTGCTTGCCACCATGCGCAATGCCCAGCAACTGGCGTCATCGCTGCAAACCTTGAATCAGCAGCTCGACGCCAGCCTGGTCAACAGCCTGAGCCTGCTCGACGAGATGGGCCAGTCGGCCGGGACCATCGCCAGCCAGAGCCGGACCACGGCGGATGATGCGGTCAGCAGTGCCAGCTTCTGGATCCTGATCGTCGCCGCCATCTCGGCCGCGGCGGCGCTCATCATTGGCTACACCACGGCGCGCAGCATTCAGCGTCCGCTGCAGATGATCAACAAGGAGCTGAACTACATGGCGGCCGGGGACATGACCCGCCGCATCAACTACCGCAGCAGCTGCGAGTTTGGCACCCTCTCCCGCTCCATCGATACCCTGGCCGGCAAGACGGGGGAACTGCTCTCCCAGATCAACGCGGGCTCCCGCCATCTGGTGGATGAGGCGAGTCGCGCCGCCGAGATCAGCGAGCGCGCCATGTCCCGGGTGCAGGATCAGAAGAGCCAGACCGATCAGGTCGCCGCCGCCATCACTGAGCTGGAGGTCAGTGCCACCGAGGTGGCCCGCTCCACCGATGGCACCAAGCGGGAAGTGGATCTGGCCGATGACGAGGCCCGCAGCGGTCGCCAGAAGGTGGCCACCACGCGTCGCATCACTGAGCAGCTGGCTGGCGCCATGGAAGAGGCCGTCGGCATTACCTACAAGCTGGGCGAGTTCAGCAACAATATCGGCAGCATTCTGGACGTGATCCGCAGCATCGCCGAGCAGACCAATTTGCTGGCCCTGAATGCCGCCATCGAAGCGGCCCGGGCCGGCGATGCCGGTCGCGGCTTTGCCGTGGTGGCCGACGAGGTGCGAGCGCTCGCCAACCGCACCCAAACCTCGACCGAAGAGATCCAGGCGATGATCGAGAACCTGCAAAACTCGAGCAAGCAGGTGGTGGAAGTGATGGGTCGCAGTCAGGAGCAGACCCACAGCTGCGTCGAGCAGACCCGCGAGATGGATCTGGCATTGCAGTCCATCGCCGAGCGGATGACCTCCATCAAGTCGATGGCGGATCAGGTTGCCCATGCCGCCCAGGAGCAGATCTCGGTCAGTCAGGGCGTTGCCCGCCATATCGCCGGCATTGCCGACGTGGCCTACGAGACTGAGCGGGAGGCGAGAGAGTCGGCCAGCAGCAGTGAAGTGCTGGCGGATCTGGTCGCCAAGCAGCAGCAATTGATCGCACATTTCAAGGTCTAGGAGGGCTTATGTCTAAAAAGTGGATTGGGGCCCTGAGTCTCCTGTTATGTGGTCAGCTGATGGCCAGCGAGCTGGTGATCGAGAGCTGGCGGATCGATGACAAGGCCCTGTGGGAACAGAAGATCATTCCCGCCTTCGAGGCGGCCCACCCGGGTATCCAGGTGAAATTCAACGGCGTGCAGAACGTCGATTACATGCCGACCCTGTGGGCCAGCCTGAAGGATGGCAAGGCTGGGGATCTCATCACCTGCCGTCCGTTTGATGACTCCTTGGCTCTGTTCAAGGCCGGTCATCTGGCGGAGCTGACCGAGATGTCGGGGATGGAAAACTTCCCGAGTTTTGCCCAGTCGCCCTGGCAGACCGACTCAGGTGCCCAGACTTTCTGCGTGCCCATGGCCTCGGTCATTCACGGCTTTTTCTATAACAAGAAGATATTCAGTGAGTTGGGTCTGACAGTGCCACAAACCCGCGATGCCTTCTTCGCCGCGCTCGACAAGGTGAAGGCGGATGGTCGTTATGTGCCGCTGGCCATGAGTGGCTCCGAAAGCTGGGTATCGTCCGAACTCGGTTTTCAGAACATAGGTCCCAACTACTGGAAGGGGGAAGACGGCCGTCTGGCGTTGATCGGAGGTCAGGAGCAGCTCGACAACCCGCAATACGTCAAGGTATTTGAGGAGCTGGCCCGCTGGCGCCCCTACCTGGGTGAGGGGGGCGAAAGCCGGGACTATGCCGCCACCAATGAGTTGTTCACCTCCGGCAAGGCCGCCTTCTATGTGGCGGGCTCCTGGGAAATCGCCCCCTTCACCGGCAAGGTCGACTTTGGTGTCATGCGTCCACCCGTGGCGAAACAGGGAGATGGTTGCTTCTTTACCGATCACACCGACATCGGCATGGGGTTGAACCCGGCCAGCAAGAACAAGGAGGCTGCCATGGCCTTCCTGCAGTGGCTGACCACCCCTCAGTTTGCCGAGCTCTATACCAACTCGCTGCCGGGGTTCTTCTCCCTCTCCAACCACTTCTTCGATGTCACCAATCCGGCGGCGAAGGAGATGATGGAGTGGCGCGATCAGTGTGACTCCACCATACGGGTGGCGACCCAGATCCTCTCCCGTGGCAAGCCCAAACTGGGCGACGAACTGGCCGAGGTGAGTCAGGCCGTGCTGCTCGGCAAGATGGAGCCCAAGGCGGCGCCCGACCGGCTGGAGCAGGGACTGAAAGGCTGGTATCCCGCTCATCAGGGCAACAAGGCCAAGGGGCAGGATTGCCAATGTGATGTAGCTGCGCCCCCTGTATCAGCAGTCCCCGCTACCGCAGAGGCTGGCGCCGTTGCCGCCCCATCCGCGGCGACGCCGGCTGTGACAGCGGCTCCTGCCGTGCCCGTGCCATCGGTGACACCCGCCGCGCCAGCGTCTGCCGCTGCGGCCCCATTACCTGTGCCATCGGCCGAGGTGGAACAGGCGCTCTCCAACGAGCTGGAGACGCCGCAGCAATAACCGACAACACCATAAACAACGGGAGGCATCAGCCTCCCGTTTTCATTGCAGCCCGCAGCCGGGCTATTGTGCCTCGTGGGGCCAGCGGCAGAGGCTGCCGATACGCGCTACCGGAGCAAATCCAAGCGAGCGATAGACCCGTTGGGCGTGGTAGTGCTCATCGGCCACTATGATGAGCTGACTGACGCGACTCAGTCCCTGACGGGCGACCTGGCTCAGCAGCTGGCGGCACAGCCCCCGGTTGCGCCAATCCTGATGGGTGCGCACCAGTTGAAAGCGGCCCATGGTGTCGGTGAAGAAGAGACCGCAGCTGGCGACCAGCTGATCTTCCCGCCAGATCCCCCACCACTGCCCGAGCCCGTCCGCGATCATGGCCTCGTACAGGTGGCGGCGCGACTGCAGATAGGGCAGATAGCTCTCCACCGAGTGGCCAGGGTCGCGCTCATTGAGCTCAAATGTCAGCCACTCATCCCAGTCGGCGGACTCGAAAGGGCGGGCATCCGTCGCCGGATCGCCAACCGTTGCTTGATGCCAGCTGAGGGCATCCAGCGCCAGCACCACGCACTCCATGTATTGATAGCCTGCCGCCACGAAACCGGCGACCCGGCTGTTCTGGCCTGCGGCCAGCGGCCATTGAAAGGTGCGGTGTTGTACTCTGGGATCCTGCCCGATCAGCTTGTCGAAGCTGGCCTCGAGCCAGCCCTTGTCACGATCGCTGGGCGGGGTGGGGAGCAGCAGATAGTTGCCAAAATAGTAGTCGGGGGCATCAGGGGTGCGCACGGCCCAGAATTGCTCATGATCTACCACGTTGCCCTGATAGCGATCGAACAGCAAGTCGGTGGCAAAGCCGGGGTGGGTATCCATGATGAGGCTCCTGCGAATGGCTCAATTGGTTATCGGCAGGGAGGGGAATAGGTTGAAAAAGGGGCCGGAGAAGCCTCCGGCCAAACAATCACACGCAGATTCAGAACGTCCAGGACGATCCGGGTTCATCATAACGCGACTCCGCGGATTTTGGGATGGGGTGCCAATCGTTACTTCAGGTTAATTGCGAAATAAACACCAGCCTCTCGCCTAGATCCGTAAATCAGTGTTGACTTTGATCCGTTTTCTCATAAAGATAGAAAGACGTTTAGACGTCCAAACATCCGTTTTGACGTAGAGGAATGGGTTGCGGGACAGGGAGAGAGCAGATGGGATTTCACAGTGCACGTCAGGTTGAGGCGCTCAACCAGAGTTTGGCCGATTTAAGCGGTGACATAGGGGTTAGTTTCGAGTTTTTTCCACCCAACAGTGAAGGGATGGAAAACACCCTCTGGCAGTCCATCGAACGGCTGAAAGTGCTGGAACCCAAGTTCGTTTCCGTGACTTATGGCGCCAACTCCGGCACCCGGGATCGCACCCACAAGGTGATCAAGGACATCAAGGAGCGTACCGGCCTGATCGCGGCGCCGCACCTGACCTGTATCGATGCCAGCCGCGACGAGCTGCGCACCATAGCCCGCGATTACTGGAACAGCGGCATCCGCCATATCGTGGCCCTGCGCGGCGACCTGCCGCCCGGACTCGACAAGCCGGACATGTATGCCACCGATCTGGTGGCCCTGCTCAAGTCTGAAGCTGACTTCGATATTTCGGTGGCCGCCTATCCCGAGGGCCATCCCGAGGCCAGGAGTGCGCAGTCCGACCTGCTAAACCTCAAGCGCAAGATTGATGCCGGTGCCAACCGTGCCATCACCCAGTTCTTCTTCGATGTGGAGACTTACCTGCGCTTTCGGGATCGCTGCGCCGCCATCGGCATAGATGCCGAAATCGTGCCAGGGATACTGCCGGTCTCCAACTACCAGACTCTGGCCAAGTTCGCCGGTTTTACCAACGTGAAGATCCCGCGCTGGATGCATCAGCGTTTCGAGGGGCTGGACAACGATCAGATGACCCGCAACCTGGTGGGCGCCAGCATCGCCATCGATCAGGTGCGCGTGCTGAGTCAGGAGGGGGTGAAAGATTTCCACTTCTATACCCTGAACCGCTCCGAGCTGACCTACGCCATCTGCCATACCCTGGGGGTCAGACCGAAGGACCCAGCCTGACACAGGTTGCCGCAGGCACAAAAAAAGCCAATGAGTCGCTCATTGGCTTTTTTGTCATGGCGGCTTGTCAAGGCCGGGTTGGGGCTATCTCTTTTGGTTCGAGATCGATCATCGCATTGCCGGCGGCGCCGGGATACTGGTGATAGCTCTGGTCCTGCTCCAGGGTGTAGAAGGTATCCAGATAGTCATCGTTGTTGGTCATCCAGGAGTCGGGCAGCGCCTTGACGATACGACCGCCTAGATCCAGGAAGGGCAGGGCCTCCGGCACGCCGCCAGCGGTAAAGGCGAGCTTGAGGGCATCGATGAACAGGCCGCTCAGCTCCTTGTAGTTGACGTTGTCGTCCTGCTCCATCATGACGATGTCGACGGCACCCCAGCGGTAGCGATCCCAGTACACCAGGATCTGGTTGGGGGTGTAGTCGGTGTTGTCATAGTCGAGGTAGGGCATGTCGACTATGTCGACCACGGGCTCATCCCGGCTGGGATTGACCCCGGCGACCACCGCATACACCTCGGCCGCACCGAGCAGCCAGGGCTCCTGATCATCCTTCAACCGAATTTTCTTCAGGATGCTGGTCTTGAGCGGTGCCGTGCTGGCGGCGGTGCGCGGGGCAGCCTGCAGATCGGCTGCGGCCAGCGCCTTGCGCATCACCTTCAGACCGGCGTTCTTGGCCTTGACGGGGTCTGCTTCCACCACCAGGACCGGTCGTGCCGGTGCCTTGTCCACATCCAGATAGACGGGGTTGCCGGCGCTGTCGAAAGCTTCGATAGCACTCCAGCTCTTCTCATCTCCGCTCGGTACATAGGCAACCAGGGGTTCGACCCCTTGTTGCAGTGCTGCGGCCTGCTCCGGGTTGGCTAGTCGCAGTTGCATCAACTGCTTGACCTCGCCGTCCAGCCCTTGCCGGCTGATGGCGGCCTGGTTGGCATCGCTCGCCTGCCGTTTCAGCCTTGGACTGGCTTTTTGCAGCAGGTTGGGTAGCGGGCTCTGGTACTCCTGATTGCTCAGCAGTGGCAGCAGGTTTTTCTGCTGCAGCGCGAGCTGGCGTGCCAGCTCCCGATCCGAGTCGGCAGCGTGGGCTGTGGTGGCGCCCAGCAGTGCCAGTAACAAAATGACAGCCTGATTCCTCATTATTATTCTCCAGTTTATGAGTCTGACAGAGGCACACATCGGGGAAGAAGAAGTGCCTCGGCACCACTTAATGGCAATTAGTTTCAGCTGTGAACCAATTTTTCTGAATTATGTGCTGTGTCTCACGGGAGGCTCCCCAGATGGTCAGGTCAGTTTCTCCGCTGGTTGACTTGATGCAGGATGACACCGACGAGCAGCCCCCAGCAGGCGGCGCCGACACCCAGCAGGCTGATCCCGGAGGCCGTGATGATGAAGGTGAGCAGGGCGGCTTCGCGCGCCTCGTCTTGTTGCAATGCCGTGTGCAGGCTGCTGCCTATGGTGCCGAGCAGGGCCAACCCGGCCACGCAGGTGACCAGTGTCGCAGGAAAGGCGGTGAACAGGGCGGCCACGCTTGCCCCGAAGCAACCGGTCAGCAGATAGAAGCCGCCAGCCCAGACGGCGGCGGGCCAGCGACGGCTGGCATCGTGATCCACGTCCTTGCCCATGCAGATGGCGGCCGTAATGGCGGCCAGGTTGAAGGCATAACCGCCGAAGGGGGCCAGCAACAGGCCGGTCAGGCCGATCCAGGTGATCAGGGAGGAGGTGGCCGGTTGATAACCGTGAGCTCGCAATATGGTGATACCGGGCATGTTCTGGGAGGTCATGGTGACGATGAACAGTGGCAGGGCTATGCCGAACAGGGCATTGAAGGAGAAGCTCGGCCAGGTCCAGACCGGGCTGGCGAGCTGCCAGTGCAGCGTGTCGAGTTGCAGATCCCCCCGCAGGGCACAGAGGGTTATTCCTATCACCAGCACCAGCACCATGGTGTAGCGGGGCCAGAGATGACAGCCCAGCAGGAAGGCCAGCAGCAGGGTGCCAAGCAGCAAGGGATCTTGTGGCGCGACTTTGAAGAGATCCAGCCCGAATCTGAGCAAGACTCCGGCCAGCATGGCGGCGGCCAGCGGAGCCGGGATGTGCCGCATCAGGCGATCGAACCAGCCGCTGATGCCGCACAGTGTGATCAGCAGGGAAGAGATAACGAAGGCGCCTATGGCCTCAGCCAGGGTGAAGTTGCCCAGGCTGGTGATCAGCAGGGCGGCCCCCGGGGTCGACCAGGCGGTCAGTACGGGTATGCGGTAATAAAAGGAGAGGCCGATGCAGCTTATTCCCATACCTATACCCAGCGTCCATAGCCAGGAGGCAAGCTGGGCAGCATCGGCACCCGCCGCCGTAGCAGCCTGAATGATCAGGATGACGGAGCTGGTGTAGCCGACCATCACTGCGATGAAACCTGCCACCAGGTGGGGAAGGGCGAAGGGCATAGTGACGTCCTTGTGGAGTTGTGACGGGCTGTGCGTTATTACGTACAATGTGTGCTCTGACTATATCGTCGTGCGCTATAGCGCACAAGGCGATTCATGCAAGCGCAACAAAGAGGCAGTCATGCAAGAGATGAATCAGCATCTGGCCCAACGTCTGAAGGGGTTGCGCAGCAAACTGGGCTGGAGCCTGGATGTGGCGGCACGTGAGACAGGGGTAAGCAAGGCCATGCTGGGGCAGATTGAGCGGGGAGAGTCCAGTCCCACCGTGGCGACCCTGTGGAAGATTGCCACCGGCTTTCGGGTCTCCTTCTCCAGCTTTATCGAGCCTGCCCCGGCAGCGCAGGGAGAGGTGCTCTATCGTACCGCCGACGCCATTCGCCAGCAGCCTGCGGGAGAGGGCATGCAGGTAGCTCCCTTATTTCCTTATGAGAAGCGATTTGGTTTTGAATTGTTTGAACTGACGCTACTGCCTGGGTATCAGCGCGAATCCGAACCCCATGAGCCCGGTGTGACCGAGCATGTCATCGTCATCAGTGGTCTGATGGAGGTGCTGGTGGAAGGGGAGTGGCGTTCACTGGTGCAAGGGGAGGCGGTGCGCTTTGCCGCCGACCGCCCCCATGGTTATCGCAATCTGGGAATAGCCCCTGCGATCTTTCACAACCTGATCCACTATCCTGTGGCCAGGCCCCGAGAATAAGCCCGGATGCTCAGCCCGGACGGCCATCCGCCCTGGGGCTGGTCAGTATGGGGGCATAAACCCAGACGAACAGCCCATAGGCGCCGACCCAGGCCAGGCCACTCAGGTTCCAGCCGTGCAGGGTATAGGCAGGCCAGAGTAGCGGGATCACAACCCGGATCACGGCTGCCGCTATGACCAGTGCGAACGCACAGCTTATCCGGCGCCCTACCTGCAAGGCTCGGCCGCTATGGCCGAGGGAGACGCGCGCTATCATCCCCAGGATCATGGTGCCCATGCAGCCGGCGCTGAGCAGGTGGCTGGCCGTCGACAAGGTGATGGGCAATCCTGCGGCCTGCGCCCCGAGAGCGAGCAGGCCAAGGGGAATAAACAGGTAGGCGAGATGCAGTGACCACAGCAGGGGATGAGCAAGGGTGGTCGGCAGGCGCCAGCGCAGTTGTCGCCACAGATGCAAACCTGCCGCCACTATATATAGAGGCACCATATAAGTGCTGGTGGTCCATTGGGTGGGGAGCAACAGCCAGCACAGCAAGATAAGCCACAGCGATGCGAGTGCTGTGCGCTCCAGCCAGGGCAGGGGGGCTGCTTTCTCCAGACCGGTGCCTCGGGCGGTAAAGAAGGGGATGACCCGTCCTCCCATCACGGCAATCAGAGTCGTGAACAGCAGCACTGTCGTGATCAGCAGATGCTCTATGACGATCCACTCCTCATGCCGCAACCAGCTGGCGCCATTGAGCAGAGTCAGTACCACGAGCAGGGGGACAAAGAAGAGGTTGCGCCATTGGCGGGTCACTATGATGGGCTTGGCCAGGAACCAGGCGCAGAGTGGTAACCACATCAGATCCATCATCATCAGAACCGGGTTCCCTTCTCCCAGCCAGGGCAACAAGCACCTAGGTACGGCCCACAGGCCCACGACCAGTGCCAGCGGCCAGCCCCGGACACCGGGATGGGCCGTCCAGTTTTGTACGGCGGTCAGCAGAAAGCCCGCTACTATGGCCGCACCGAAACCAAACAGCATCTCGTGCGCATGCCACCAGATGGGGTTGCCGACTCCTGACAACAGGATCCAGCCATTGAGCTGTGCCAGCCAGCCCAGCATGGCCAAGGCAGAGAAGAGGGCCCCGAGCAGGAAGAAAGGCCGAAACCCCAAGCGGAACAGAGGAACTATCTGTTCTTCTTTGCGGCTATCCAGGATCTGATGCATGGCGAAACCTTAATTGACATTTGAAAGGCCAATTATAAAGTGACTTTTCAAATGTTCAATTTAAATCCAGTCAAAGCCTGAATTGATGGGGTTGTGAGCAAAAAGGCACGGGTTTGCTGCATATCTGAGCGAACGAACAATTGTGATGAAAAAGCCCTTGTCATCGCGACGCGGCTCCCTATAATGCGCCCCTACCAGCACGGCGGAACACGCCAACCTGATGAGCCAGCTTCCTAGCGAAGTGGGCGCCGAAAGAAAAGCGAAAACAACCGCTTGACTTTCGAAGTGAGGGGCGTAATATGCGCCTCCTCAACGCGACAAGCGTGACGCTCTTTAACAATTTGAATCAAGCAATCTGTGTGGGCACTCACAGCATCGAACATCAAACAATTT
>NZ_CDDA01000021.1 GCF_000819745.1 Aeromonas bestiarum
CGTAATTGGGACATAGCCTTCTCAAAGGCCCCTCTTTAATTTACACAAAGGAGTTAACTATTGTTCACATCATCAATATATCGATTGATGTACTCATTTAAATTTTTGACACTATCTAATTCACACTGAACCATTAACAACTCACCACGCTGACCACCAACGTTTGAATAAAGCATACATTTTTCATGGATAGCAAGGCGTTGTTTATCGTAAAAGCTTTTCGAAAAGCCATAGTCACTAGACTTTGAAGAAATGATGTTTTTTAAATTTCTTTCATATTTAGCTGTTTGTTTTTGAACACAGGAAACCATTTCCTGATGCACCCCCGACGAATTTTTACAATTATCACTAGCAACAGCAGACTGGCTGGCAAAAAAACTACTGCAAAAAACGAATGAACAAATAAATAAAACCTTCTTCATTTTATCTCCACCTCAAACATTTTACTTTCCAGCTCTAACAATGCTTTTTTCTCTGAATCAGCTCTGTCTTTCAAATCTTTCCACCAAGTAGGGGAGGATTTGAACAGCGTCTCCGTATTATCTTTTTTATAGTTTTGCACTGTAATAATTAGTTCCTTGTCAGAAATATTTTGTAAATCAGAGTTACTTAAAGCATTAATGATTAAGTTGGTTTTAGCGCCAAATTGGACTGCGGTAGACCATACCAGATCATGAATAGCTGCACGAGTATGTTCTATTAAAAGGCCCTTTGATTTCAGCCGTTCAATTTGAATATCATAATGCGTCTCTTTAATGAAACGATGCTGCTCTTCTCTAAACCCTTCTGGATCATTAGCTGCAACATCCTTCCAAGCCGCGTTAAACTGAGCCGTCGCAGGGAGCAACCCTTCAAAAAAATCCTTGTATTTTGAAGATTGAATATATCGTTGCACAACCCCCAAATTCGACGACAGTTGATAGCAACCATATGAAGCTCCACCATAGTCTCCTTTTCCTGTAGACACTACTCCCGGGCCTCTTCCACCTGACTCATATCTTTCTGAAGTTTTACCCAACACCCATAGAGCTTCTTTTTGATAACTTTTCACCAACCCCATCATCCCAGCCGGATGAATAAACCAGGGCTTGGTATCAACCAATACCGCGAGCGCGTTAGCATCGTCTATCCACGCCATATTGTTGTGTACCTGCTTTGCGTACTCATAGAGCTTCGGTTGATCAGCCAACTCCTGCTTGAGACGCGGCCAATCCCCCGGCTTTACCCATTCGCTTTTGTGCTTGATAAACAACATCCGCAACTTTCCCGCCAACCCCTCATCGGCCAGCGCGGCCTTGATATCATTGCCGCTCAGGGTGCCATCGTTGTCTCTGTCTGTCACCAGCTTGTCATAGAGGGTACTAAAAAATTTGCTCGCCTCTTTCTGCTGCGGATCTTCACTCTCGGTATCAGCCTTGTCCAAAAATCCATCGTCATCACTGCTGCCATCGACCAGCTTGACGCCCAGCTTGTGCCAGTCGTGCTGACTGACCACTTCGACATCACCATCCTGCAATACGAACTCGCCCGCCAGCTCCCCGTCCGCCGCCGTCCGTTCACGCACCTTCACAAAGTTGTTGGCACCGTGAGTGACAATATCAGACTCTTTCACCGCCAACGGTAAGACCTGTGGCCCCAAATTGGCAACCTCGTGAAAACCATGCTGGCTATCGTTGGTAAGGCGATAGGTGGTGACCTCTTTCTTTACTAGCAGGTAGCCCTGGCCACCGGTTACACGCGCCTTGTTATTGATGCAATCTTCAAGCGCCTGTTTGTCGTTCTTTGCAACAAACACCTCAAAGTGCACGGCTTTGCTGTCGGCATCCTTCTCGAAGCCGCTGGCTACGGTCGTGGCCAGCTCATGTTCACCCCAATGACCGATGACTTTTCCGGCCTGCACCGGTATCGGGTTTGCGCTGCGGTCAACGACCGCATCGTCTTTGAATTCGACAGGGATACTAGGTTCAGCGGTCAGTCCGGCACCCATCTTGCTTTTTGCCAGCCAGCCAACGGTACCTTTGCCAGCATTGGTCATCACTTGATTCGCACTGTCTTTGACTGTGCCGCTGCCCGTCTTGAACACCTGTACTTTACGAAACTCTGTCGTGCCGCCATTGAGGTTCACCATCTGTGGTGGCTCACTGGATACCACCACCTCACTGCCAGCAGGTAGCCCCATGCTACCCACAGTGGTGTCAGCAGTTTTACGTAGCCATGTATTACCAGGGACCTTATGGCGGGCCGGTTTGCCTTCCGGTGGCGTCATCCATGTCGGCTTTTGTGGAAATTCCTGCTGTAATTGGCTTGCAGCAATATGGAACAGGCTGTCCGGGTCATCAACGTAGTGCACCAAATAGTAATCGTGGGGCTCATCTTTGTGGTTAAGCAGGTTCTTCACTTCCTGACCGACCAACTTCACTTCAGCCCCCCTTTTCGCATAGACAGGTTTATCGCCAGACAGCCGACGTGTCAGCTTGGGAGGATGTCCCTCTACCACCGGTTCATAGGTGGACACACCTGTCCCCTTGACCATTACTCGCGCAGCCTCGGGACTGTTGTAGCTGTTCTCACAGGCGATGTGCATGTAGAGGCTGTAGAAGGTCAGGCGATTCTTGTTCTGCTCACCGGCTTCGTAGCAATGACGTACCAGACAAAACGAAGGGGAGGTATACAAGTCAATCTTTCCCTCTGGTTTGCCCTCTTCGGTGTTACGAGTCGCCTTGGCTGGTTTGGTCGCCAGTCGGTAGGCCACGATCTCCCCGTCAGCAATCGCGCGCACAGCGCCGCTCGGGTGCCAGCCTCCGCTTTGACTGAAGTGGATGCCACCGTGCCAGATACGGTTGCGGCCTATCGGGAAAGTACCGCTCTTGAGACCATTGATCTTCTTGATAAATTCATCGAGGGATGCAATCTCGCTGGAGCCGTTTTCACCCGCCAGTTGCATGGGATAGACGATTTTCATGTTTGTCATTCAATCCTAAGTTGTTCGTCGAACATCAAGCGGAGGGCTGATAATCGCTATCGGGCTCCAGCGCCTTGAGCAGCGCCTCCATCGCCTTCTCGGTGGCAATCGCCTTGACCAGTTCAACCAGTTCAGGGGCTTTCACCACTTCCACGCCTTTGGGGATGATGGGAGGCTGACCTGCCCAGCCAGAGCCTGAGCCTGCGCTGCCACCGGCATTGAGTTTGATGGCGGGGCCCACCAGCTTGATGCCGCTCGGGTCTACTTTCACAAAGCTGCCGCCCCCCTTGAGGGTTATTTCAGAACCCGCCTCCAGCACCAGCTTGTCGCCCACCTTGATATGCACTTCCTGTCCCGCTTCCACCAGCAGTGACTGCCCCAGCTTCTGGTGCAGTGAGGTATCCACCGTCAGCGAGTAGTCGGCTTTTATCTGGTCGCGCTTCTCCCCTTCCACCGTCAGGTGGTCGTTGGCCTTGATGCGGGTCACCCGCTCGTTGTCGATGTCGCTGTGCTGGTCGTGTTTGATATGCCAGGCCGCATCATTTTCGATGAGTACGTTCAGGTCTTTCTGACCGTGGATATAAATCTCTTCCTGCCCGGCCTGGTCTTCGAAACGCAGCTCGTTGAAGCCCTCCCCCTGGTGGGTCTCGGTGCGCAGCACGGTACGGGTCTTGTTGGCCGGCAGATCGTAGGGGGGCCGGTTGGTGGCGTGGAAGGTGCGGCCGGTGACGATAGGCTGGTCCGGGTCCCCTTCCAGAAATGAGACGATAACTTCATGGCCGATGCGCGGAATGGCCATCATGCCGTACTGGCCGCCGGCCCAGCCTTGGGATACGCGTACCCAGCAGGAGCTCTGGTCGTTGGAGCTGCCATATCTGTCCCACGGGAATTGCAGTTTCACCCGGCCATGCTCGTCGCAGTAAATCTCTTCCCCTTCAGGGCCCACCACTATCGCGATTTGCGGGCCATCCACCATGGGCTTATGGGGCGCTTGCGGGCTGCCAATACGGGCGCGCCAGCTGGTGCTGGCTTTGACCACACCAAATTCGTTGTGGTAGACGGTGGGGCCGCTGCCGCCCTCCTCTTCCAGCGCCTGCGGCTGCAAACCGGTGTGGCTGATGCGCACGATTTGCCAGTCGGTATTCAGACTGCCATTCGGGTGCTCGGTCAGCGAGAAATACTGGCCCGGCAGCAGGGTCGCGCTGTTGGACTTGCCGCTGCCTGCCACTGCGTCGTTGCGCAGCGCATCGAGTCTGTGCTGGGCAAACGCCTTGCCGCTGCCGTCCTGCTTGTAGCGACCCGGATAGTCGAAGTGCTGGTAGGTATCGCGCTGGTGCTCCAGCTCGCTCCCCTGCTTCTTGTGGGATAACCCATAAGCCGGGGTCTTGAAGCTGTAGTCTTTCAGCTCAACATCGCTGGGCCGTACCGCCTCGCGGTAGTGGAACTGGCGCACATAGGGGCCCTGCTCCAGCGAACGGTTGCCGAGGTTGAAGAAGAGCTCAGGGCCGGCGGTCAGGGCCGCCGCATCGTCGGCAAACACGACGCGGTGTTTGCCGGCGTCGAATTCATGGAAGTAGAACAGCCCCTCTTCAGCAGCAAGGCGATTGACGAAATCGAGGTCGGTCTCACGATACTGAACGCAGTATTCCCGCTGGGCATGCTCATGCTTGAGCGCGAAGGCGTAGTCGGTGATGCCGTGCTCTTGCAGCAGGATGGAGAGGATTTCGTCAGGCTTTTGCGCTTGGAAGATTCGGGAATTGTGGCGAAGCGAGAGCCGCCACAGCGCCGGCTGCACCCGCAGCTGATAGCGGGTACGGCGAAAGCCGCTGTCCCCTTGAGCAAAATCACTCACGACCCCGCACACCCGCCGCTGCAGCTCGCCGTTGTACCACACCATCAGCTCGCACGGCTGGTCCAGCACGGCACCGAAGTCGACATCAGGCTCTGGGCTCGCCAATTCCAAACGCAGCTGGAAAGGCCCGTTCAGCGCCTCTTCCAGCGCGAACTCGGCCACTACGAAGGTGCTCTCGGGCAGCGCCCCCACCTTGACGGTAAATTGTAATCCTGTGCTGTCTGCCATAACGCTGTTCCTTATCCTGCCTGTCCACTGCCCGAGCCAATCACAACGCCACCGCAACCTATGGCGGTGCCGGTCACGGCGATGGGTTTGCCGTTGACCAAAACGGAGCCGACGCCCCCCGAGATGCTGCGCGGATGGGGAGGATTGTTGGGTTTGACGTGAGGGGCCAGCGGATCCCCCTGCCGGGCCACCGGTTTGCCATCGAGGAACACATCGGGGCTGGCGGCAATCACGGGGGATGGGTGGAACCCATCGTGGTCGGTGCCAATGTCACCGAGCAATGCAATAGAAGGGCACATATGAATTCTCCGTGTGGGCAAGGGAGCCGCCGTTGGGGCTCCTGCCATGGCGCAGGCTCACCATCATGAGCCGGGACGCAGATACAGCAGGGGTAGCAACCCAGCAGCCTCCATGCCATGACTGAGTGGCCATTAATCACCTTTAAAATCAGTTAATTGAGATGACGACTCACACAGTTTGGCTGCGTTGCTGCAACGAATTGCGCAAGACAGGGCAAGCGACACGGCAAACCTTGCTCTGCCAGTCAAATTTGCTGCCGCTTGCGCAACTCATTGCTCAATGCAGCATGTTCAACTGCCGGCAGCGCCCTGCTGCAACTGATAGAGCCGGATGTTGAGCGCTTTCAGGTCATTTTCCAGACTCTTCAATTCGGCAGCCGTGATGGGCTCCTGAGAGGCTTTTCTCGCCTCCAACTCGCCGAGACGCAGGCTGAACGGGATGTTCTGCATCAGGTTCTTCTGCACCTCGTAGAGCTGGGATTTGAGGTAGGAGATGGTCACCGTCTTGCGTTGGCGCTCCAGCTCCAGCAGCTGATCGAGCAGGGCATCCACCCCGGCGCGGGCATCCAGGTAGGTGGGCACGCTGATGGCGTCCCCCTGCTGACCGACCAGCGCGCTCTGCCACTGCTTGTCGAGCGCCTTGACCGCCAGCGAGTCGGGATAGAGCATCTGCAACGAGTTGCGCAGTCCCTCGCCGTAGCGATACCAGTAGAGCGGTGACGTCTGCTCCAGCCGGGCAAGCTGGCTCTGATAACGGGCCACCAGTTCGCTCTCCATGCTCTGCAGGGTCTGCTCCCCCAGCACGATGCGTGCCTGGCGAATGTCGTCATAACTGAGTGCTCGCGGCAGCTCGGTGGCTGGCTGTACCAGACGCTGGGCCGCCACTGTCTTCTCCTGCTGCTGATGTTGCCAGCCAAGCCAGCCCATCACCGGCAGGGCGCAGCTGAGCAGGCCGCAGCCAAACCAGAACCAGGCTGGCCGCTGCTTGCGGTGCTGCTCAATCTTGAGCACGGTCGGCTTCATCTGCCCCTTCTCGCGCCCCACCAAAATGCTGCCCTGAGGCAGGTGCGGGGTCGCCGCCCCGGCAGAGGCGCCGTGATCGCTCTCCATGTCGGATTTGAAGAACACCATGGGGGGGATCTGCAACTCCTCCTTGAGGCCGGGCTCATCGGAGACGATGACGATCTCGGTCTCATCGAACAGGTGGGTGTAGCCCTCGATGAAGTGCACCAGATTCTCGACCCGGGGAATGCGGCTTAAGCCCGCGTTGTGCAGCTTCTCGCTGATAAGTTGCAGCGCCCGCTCGCAGCGGTAGATCAGCCGCTTGTCTTCGTGGCTGATCTGGTACTGGCGAATGACATCGCTGATGCGGGCGATGAACCAGTCCAGCATCTCGATGCGGGCCCGCTCCTGATGCACCGGTGGCCAGAAACTCTCCCACTGGGTGACGATCAGGTTGGCGAGAAACTCGCAGCCTTCGGTGAAGCCGCTCAACCCCTGCAAGCGAGAGCGTGCCAAGGTGAAGTAGATGGCGGTCTGCAGATCCACCCCGTGCTTTTCGAAGATAAGACTGGCGAGCCGATGGATCTTGAGCCAGTCCACCTCGGGGCGGGAGGCATGGCTGAGCTTGTTGATTTCAGCCCGCAGCGCCTCGTACTCCGGCAGCATCCTGGGGTCACGCCCCACTTTCAGCGCCTGCTGACCTTGTTGATTCTGTGACATATCGGGTTCCAAAATGCGGGGGGCACAATGTCCCCCCGACATGATCAATAGAGGGATTCAGGCAATCTGAACTGGCTGAACAGGCCGCCGGTGAAGGGATTCTGCACGCTGTCGGTATAGACGCGATAGGTCATGGACCCCTGATCCACCGGGAAGCGCACATCGAAGGTGGCCTCATTGACCTGGGTCAGCTCCCCCTTGTCCATCAGGCGGAACATGGCCCAGGGGCCGACAAAGCCTTCACTGCGCGGCGAGCGCTCACGGGCGGCCGGCACCAGGGTGATCTTGCTTTCAGCCCCGTCACGCATGGTGTTGGGCCACACCAGCGGGATCTTGGTGCGACGGCCATGGGCGTACTCCAGCAGCTGGCCATCCAGGTTCAGCACGCTGCGCCGCTTGTTGGCGGTGAGCTCGATGGGCTCGAGGGCGAATTGCACCTCCAGGTTGCCCTGCTGGCTGAAGAAGATCTGACGGATGCGGGCGGCTCTGTCCAGCTGCTTGACCAGCTCGGCCTGCATGGGCGAGCTGAACTCGCCCTCCATCAGGCCGCTCTCCACCATGGGTTTGAGATTGACCTGATAGAAGCTGTCCAGGGTGCCGCCCGGCGCAAAGAAGCGCTCCATCTCGGAGAGCGGTACGTCCTTGGCTGAGCCCGGATCGAACGGATAGCGACCGGCCAGCTGGCTGTTGAATGGCGCCAGCACCTTGTCCTGCCACTCCTGATTGAGGGAGGACATGGCCAAGTCGATCACCAGCCGCGAGCTCTGCTCGGAGAGCTGACCCACCCAGCGATCCAGCGGAGCCGGCAGGCTGCGTGCATATTGCTGCAGGGCGAACACAGGATCGGCGTACTTGTTGGTCAGACGCAGCTGCACCGCCTTGAGGGCCGACTGGCCCGGCTCGGTAGCATTGACGATGAGCTCCAGATAGTGCTGCAGCTCCACCAGCTTCTGATTGACCTCCTGAATGAGCGGTCCCTGCTCACCACGGCCAGCCAATGCTCCATTAGTGGCCATAAAGGGACGCCCGATGCGGGCCGTGATGGCCTGGGCAGGATCCCCTTCCACATCGGAGATCTTGCGAATGCGGGTGTTATCATCCAACGAGGCCAGCACCCGCTGGAACGGCTGATCGTTGCCCGTGATGGCAGAGAGCACGTCGAGCGCCTGCTCGGGGCTCTCCAGGGTCTGCACATCCAGGTTGGTCAGCAGTTTTTGCCACTGGTTGACGTAGTCGGTGACATAGCGATCGTTGACCTGACGGGCGATCTCCTTGCGATCGGCCTCGCTCAGCTGGCTCAGCTTGCGCTGGCCCAGCACCCAGGCATCCATGGCGGTGAGATCGATCAGCGCCTTGTCCTGTTTGAGGAAGAAGTCGTTGAAACCGGGCCAGGTCAGCAGCCGCGGCACCTGACCTGCGTTGTCGCTGCGCAGGGCAAACACTGTGTCGAAGGTGGGACCCACCTCGTCGCGCACGTTGAGATCCGGCGGCAGCACGTCATTCGCCTTCACTACCAGGTTTTGATACACCCGCTGATACATGGGCAGCTTGCCAAGCTCGCGCTGGGCGCCGTAGACAGGCTCCTTGAACGGTATGAAGGCGGTGATGGCGGCCGGATCCCGGGCGGCCCGGGCACCATGCCAGTCGGTGTGGTCGAGGGCGTAATCCAGGTGCCCCATCAGTTGCTCCTGCACAGCCCCCTGCCCCGGGAAGGCCTGCTGCCAGCGACTGGCCATGTACTGCGCCACCAGCTCCTTGTTGCGACCCGACGCATCGTCCAGCATCCGCATCACCCGCAGTATGGAGAGCTTCTCCTCACTGCCGGCCGGTGCCTGCTCGAGATCCGCCAGCAGCCCCTGCATCTGGGCCGGCAGGAAGCGCAGGCTCAGCAGTTGCAGATAGGAGCCTTCCACATAAGGGCCAATCTCGTCTCCCTGATAGAGGCCCAGATCGGCCACCAGCGGGGTGCGTTCACGGTAGTTGCCAAAGGAGAGGGTCGCCTCGCGGATGAGGTTCAGACGCGGCAGCTGGCTCACCCCGAAGGCGTGGGCATCGGCCACCTCGTTGGTCTCCATGAAGGCCTGGGCCTTGGTCAATACGTTGTGGCCAGCCTCCTCGTTGACCCGGTAGAAGTAGTGCCAACCGCCGATAAGGGCTGCCGAGAAGAGCGACAGGCAGCTCAGGCCGATGGCCATGCGGCGACGGCGATAGAGGGTGTGCAGCCGGTTCTCCCCGGCCAGATGGGCCTCGGGGAAGATGATGGTGGAGAAGAGCTTGCGCACGAAATAGGTGTTGGACTCTCCGCGCAGGGCCGAGTAAATGGGCTCGGGCAGGTTGTAGCGACGAGACGCCGCCTGGGCAAACGCATCGAACGGCACCCCCTGCTGATAGACGGAGCTGATGTAGACGCCGCGTACCAAGAGCGGCTTGCTCTCCTCGATGGCCAGGGTCTCGTCGAGCAGGCTGGTCACGTAATCCTTCAACCCCGCCAGTTGACGCACGAACGAGAACAGCGCATTGCGCTGGGCGGCATCGAGCCGGGCCAGCATCAGCTCGGGCAGGTTCTGGTTGAGGTTGTCCACCCACTGATCCCAGAACAGGGCCAGCGCCTGCTGCCAGGATTTGCCCTGGCTGTCGCCCGGGTTGAAGGTCACCCCCAGCACGGCCTCGCGGGCCTCCTTGTCGAGCTGCTCATACACCACATCAAAGCCGCGCAGCAAGTCGAGCTTGGTAAAGGTGACATAGAGCGGCAGCCGGGTATTCATGGTGGCCGACACCTCCTGCAGGCGGGAGCGCATCAGCTGGGCATAGGCCTTGCGCTCGGCCACGCTGGCATGGGAGAGCCAGGCCAGATCCACGGTCAGCACCAGGCCGTTGAGAGGCTGGCGGCGACGGTGTTCGTTGAGCCAGTTCAGCAGGTGCAGCCAGAGCCGCTCATGCTTGCGCGCCTGCGGATCCAGCTCGGGCTCGGATTGGGACAAGAGCTCGCCGGCAGGATCCAGCATCACGGCTTGTTCCCCCAGCCAGCAGTCGATCAGCTGATCCTGCGCCACGTCACGCAGTTCGGTGTCGAGCCTGGGGTTGAGCTTGTTGGCCGGGTTGGCGCGGTGAATAAGGCTGCTCTTGCCGCTGCCGGGCAGCCCCAGCACCAGATACCAGGGCATGGCGTAGAGTGCCCCCTTGCCCAGATGAGTGTTCAACGCTTGCAGCCAGCGATCCAGGAACAGCGCCTGCTTGTCGATGAGCCCCTTGACCGGATCCTGCTCCAGCACCACCTCGTGCTGACGTTCGGCCTTGAGTTGCTGCATCTTGCGCCAGACGCGCCAGGAGAAGACCCCCAGCATCAGCCAGAGCCAGAGCAGGGTGAATACCACCCGCCCCCACAGCGGCTCGAACGGCTTGGCGCCACGGATCTCGATACTGGGCCCCAGCCACCACACCAGGATGAGGGCGACGACCCAGAGCACCACACAGAGCAGGGGCCAGGAGGGTTTCAGTTTCGGCAGCTGTTGCCGCAGAAAGGTAAAGATGGTTTTGAACATAAAATGTGATCCAACTCCGACTCAATGACTCATTTCGGCACTTATTTCGACAACGGGGCCGCCTGGCTTTCCAGGCGACTGACCAGCCCGGGCTCCCAGTGCGACAACCCCAGGCGACTCGCCTCTTGCCACAAGTGTTGATAGTGCTGGCGCGCAAGCGCCTCCATGCCTTCCTGCGCCAACAGCTCCGCCTGCACCAACTGGGCATGGAAGCGGGCTCTTGGCTCTTTCAACTGCGTCATCCTTTCATCCAGCAGGGTGAGGGCCGCGGCCACCCCCTGCTCCCCATGACACAAGGCCACCTCTTCGGCCAGACTGGACTCCCCGTCGCCCCCACCACCCAGCTTGGCTGGCTGCAACCAGCGGCTGCACTCGGGAGGCAGAAACGGGCTGCCATCGCTGAAGGTGAGATCCCGCAAGGCCGGCAGCCGCTGCAAGAAGCCGTCGAGCTCCTGCGCTATGGCCTGAGCCACGGCGCCAAATCCCAGCTTCTGCGCCACCTCGGCCGAGAGCTGATGCCCTTCGAACCAGTAAGGTGCCAGGGTCAGGCTCTGTTCGATGCGCTGCCAGAGCGCCAGATCCGGCGCGGCCCGCTCCAGCGTGGCCAGGGCGGCGCGGTACTCATCCACCATGTCCGTCGACATGGGGGCCAACTGGGTTTTATTGCCCTGGGCGCTCATGGGCGGTGTGGTGATGCCGGCCCAGACGGCGTGACGGCGCAGGCGATAGCCCACCGCCGCCTCCGGCTGGCGCTCGATCAAGAGCTCCGCCACCTTGAGCTGGGTCTGTCGCCAGGCCCTGTCATTGGAGCTGTCGATCTCGATGCCAGATCCCTTGGCGCTGCCACTGAGCAGCATGGATCCCGCCATGCTGGCCGCCGTGGCCACGGGCACGCCGCTCTCAGGTTTGGCATCAGCCTGGGCTTGCGCCACCTGCTGGCGCTGGGCCCGCTTCAGCCCCATCAACAAGGGATCGAGCAGCTCGCCCTTGTCCGGACACTGGGCCCGCCAGCAAGCCTCAAGCTGCTCGGCCTGGGCCAGCAGCTGGACCAGCTCGGCCGCAGAGGCACTTTCACTCACCCGCGGCAAAGCCCTCTCGAAGCGCTTGACGATCTGCACCATCAAGCGCTGCTTCTGGCTGGCATTGCCGGGCCAGGCCAGCAGCCAATAAGCCTTGATCCAGGCTTCCAGCAAACTGAGCGCAGCCCCCAGAGGGGTCGCCTTGGCCGGATGTTGCAGGCAGCGCAGCAGCTGGGCCAGCACCCGCATGTCTTTAGTGCGGCTCTCCAGCAGGCCGAGGCACGCCTCGGCCACCGCATTGAGATCGACCTGGCTGTGGGCGAGCGATCCCAGCTTGACCAGCTCGGTCTCCACATAATCCCAGCGCGGCTCGTCGGCCAGCACGGCGCCTCTGATCTGTTCATCCGGCAAGCTGGTGAGCAGCCGGGCACACCAGGGGTGTTGATAACTCATGGCGCCCCCTACCAGCGACACTGCTGGCGCAGCGGCGCCAGCGCCTCTTTCAGACCGCTCAAGTCGACCCGCAGCACGACGCCGTTAGCGGCCCGAGCCTGAGTGCCGTTGTCGGCCCGAACCTGCAGCTCGTGATGGCCAATCCAGCGCTTGAGCTCCTCGATGGCGGGCAAACCGCGGCCATATTCGAGCAACAGACCCTGATCCCGGATAAACCAGCTCTGGGAGCCGGCACTCGGCTGACCATCCAGCTCGACCAGCACCTTCTCCCCTGCCCAGGGGGTGTCCAGCCGCAGCCGGATATGGGTGATGCTGTCGACGCAGCCGATGGCCAGGGTCGCCCCGCGCAAGGCGGGACGGGTGAGCGTCTCGCTGGCACGGCCCTCATCGCGCTGCAACAGGAAAGGAGGGCTGTCCGGCGTGCGAGCCTGCTCCTGTGCCCAGATGGCCTGCCAGGCGGCAGATTTGGGGGCGCCCCCCTCATTCGTCTGGGTCAGGCCATTGCCGAGGGCGTCGTAACAGGCGAGCCGGATCAGCGGCGATGGCTCGCGGCGGCACGCCTGCCAAGACGCCATGTCCAGCGGGGCCACGGTGCCGCTGGTGGCCAGCAGCAGCGGCAACAAGCCGAGGATGCTCATCAGTTCACCTCCAGTTTCTGGCACTTGTGATCCAGGGTGCGCTTGGGAATATTCAGGCTCTCGGCCACCAGCATGCGGTTGCCCTGAAAGTAGCGCAGACGCGCCTCGATGACCGAGGCCTCGTACTGCTGCATGGCCCGGCGCAGATCCCGGATGTGGTTGTAGTCGTCCATGGAGCCGGGCAACTCGACACAGACCCGCTCTTTCAGCTCGGGGGGCAAGGCCTCCAGCACCACCTCTTCCCCGTGACGGGTGTGGGCGCAGGCGACCTCCAGCAGATTGCGCAGCTCGCGCACGTTGCCGGGGAAGTCATAACTTTGCAGCTGCTTCAAGAACTTGCGCTGCAACCCCGCCAGGGTCTTGCCATCCTGGGCGGCAAACTGGGCCATGAAGTGCTGACACAGCAGAGGAATATCATCCATGTGCTCCCGCAGGGGGGCGATGAGCAGCAGACACTGGCAGAGGCGGTGATAGAGATCGGCCCGGAACTGCCCCTCCTCCACATGGCGAGTGAGCGGCTGATGGGTCGCGGCGATGAGGCGAAAATCTGAGTGATACTCCTGCTCGGCCCCAAGTGGTCGGTAACTGCGGGTCTCAAGCACCCGCAGCAGCTTGGCCTGCATGGCGGCGGGCATGTCCCCCACCTCGTCCAAAAACAGTGTGCCCCCATTGGCCTGGGCCACCAACCCGGTTTTGTTGGCAAGGGCGCCGGAGAAGGCCCCCTTCTGATAACCGAACAGCTCGCTCTCGATGAGGTTTTCCGGAATGGCGGCGCAGTTGATGGCCACAAACGGCTTGGCCGCGCGATCCGAGCACTGGTGCACCAGCCGGGCGACCACCTCCTTGCCGCTGCCGGTTTCCCCCTGAATGAGCACGGTCAGCTTGTGCTGGCCTGCCAGGCTTATCTGCTCGCGCAGCCCGCGGATCACCGCCGACTGGCCGATCAACTGATCGCCCAGCAGCTTCTCATGCTGGCGCAGCCGCTCCCCCTCCCCCTTCATCTGGCGCAGAGAGTCTCGCAGCATCCCCTGATCCCGCCGACTGCGCCCCAGATCGCGGATCAGGGTGAGCTGGTTGCAGAATACCTGTGACAACAGGGCCAGTTCGGGGCGCTGTGTCCACTCCTGCAGCACATCGCCGCTGTCCATCATGGCCAGCACGGCAAACGGCTTGCCGTTGCCATCATTGAGCGGAAAGGCGTGCAGGCCGCACTGCTGACCCAGGTTGGCCAGCAGGGTGCGAAACGCGGCGTGCTCGATGCGGGCACCGCCGTGCAGGGAGTCCCAGGTGCGGGACTGGGCCTTGTGCAGCACATAGGCGAGCGGGTGGGAGAAATCATCCACCGCCAGCGCCAACGCCACCTTCTGCCCCTTGACCCAGCCGGTGCATTCGAGCTGGCGCCCGCTCACGTCCAGCATGCCGAGCAGTATCCCCTTGGGCTGAAAGCTGGCATTGAGGGTCGAGGTCCACCAGTGACACAGGTGCTGCTCATCGCGCTGCTGCGTCAAGGCGAGGGCAAATGCGAGGGCTTGTTCCATGGTCAGCCCTCCACCTCGGCCACGAACTGACGCTCGCTCACAGAGAACCGCACCCGCTTGATGGGCTCACCGGCCGAGAGACGCTGCAGCAGTTGCAGGGAGACTGGCGGCAACAGGGCACCGTCGATGACGGATTCCAGCATGCGGGCCCCGTTCTCGCTGCGATTGGCGCGGCGCAGTATCTCCTCGGCCACCTCATCCTCCAGCACCACCTCGGCGCCGAAGCGATCCTTGAGCAGCTTGACCAGCCGGTTGAGCTTGCCACCGACGATCTGCACTAGCGTGTCGTGGCCAAGCGGCAGGTAGGGGATCACCTCCATCCGCGCCAGCAGGGCCGGCTTGAAGAAGGCGGCGAGCTCGGGGTAGAGCGCATCCAGCAGATCATCGGGCTGCTCGGCATGATCGACTATGGTCTGGAAGCCGAGGTTGGAGGTGAGGAAGAAGACCACGTTCTTGCAGTCGATGATGCGCCCTTCCCCATCCGCCAGCTCGCCCTTGTCGAACGCCTGATAGAAGAGGTTGAGCACGTCTGGATGGGCTTTTTCCACCTCATCCAGCAGCACCACCGAATAGGGCTTCTGACGAATGGCCTCGGTCAGCACGCCCCCCTCGCCAAAGCCGACATAGCCGGGAGGCGATCCGATCAGTCGGGAGACTGTATGTTTTTCCTGATACTCGGACATGTTGATGGTGGTCAGGTACTGGCGGCCACCGAACATCAGCTCGGCAATCTGCAGCACGGTTTCTGTCTTGCCGACCCCGCTTGGCCCCACCAGCAGGAAGGCACCCAGCGGACGGCCCGGACGGCGCAAGTCGGCGCGAGCGGTCAGCAGGTGTTTGTGCAGATGGGCCACCGCCACATCCTGCCCCTTGATAAGCTCGCCAAGGTATTCCGGCAACCGGGTCACCACGTCCAGCTCCCCCTGGGAGATGCGATTGAGCGGCACCCCGGTCCATTCGGCGATCACGGCCGCCACCTGGGTCTTGTCGACGTGGGCGGAAACCAATACCTCGCCCTGTTGCAAGGCGGCCAGCTCGCGCTCGAGCTCGGCCAGCTTCTCGGCGGCCGCTTGTGGATCCAGCGGCGCATCGGCCAGATCCAGCGCCTCTCTGGTCAGCAGCTCATCTTGCTGATCGGCGAGCAGGGCGGCGCGCAGTTCGACAATCTGGTGCACCAGCCCCTGCTGCTGTTGCCACTGGGCCTCCTGCTCACGCAGGGTGTCACGGCAGGCCTGCTGGGCGGCGTGCAATTCGGCAAGGCGCTCGTCATTGTCACCGAGACCTATCAGGCTCTGGCGCTCCAGCTGACGGATCTCCAGCTCGCGCTGGCGCAACGCGTTTTGCAAATGGCTGACGGCGCGCGGCGGCGTGGTCAGGTTGATGGCCACCCGGGCACAGGCGGTGTCGAGCACGTCGATCGCCTTGTCCGGCAGCTGACGGCCGGAGATGTAACGGGCAGAGAGCTGGGCGGCGGCTTGCAGCGCCTCTTCATCGATCAGCACCCCGTGGGCCTTCTCGTAGATGCTGCGCAGGCCGCGCAGTATCACTGTGGCTTCGTCGGCATTGGGCTCACCCACCTTCACCAGCTGGAAGCGGCGCGACAGGGCCGCGTCTTTTTCCACGTATTTCTTGTACTCGCCCCAGGTGGTGGCGGCTATGGTACGCAGCTCGCCCCGGGCCAGCGCCGGCTTGATGAGGTTGGAGACATCCAGTCCACCGGCCTGATTGCCGGCCCCGATCAGAGTGTGGGCCTCATCGATGAAGAGGATGACAGGACGCACCGAATCCTTGACCTCCTGCATCACCCCCTTGAAGCGTTTCTCGAACTCCCCCTTGACCGAGGCGCCCGCCTGCATGGCGCCAAGATCCAGCGTCATCAGCTCCACCTCGCGCAATTTTTCCGGTACCTGACCCGCTACGATGCGCAGGGCCAGCCCCTCGATGAGGGCACTCTTGCCCACCCCGGCCTCCCCCACGACTATGGGGTTGTTCTTGCGACGACGGGAGAGGATGTCGATCATCAGATCGATCTCGTGATCCCGGCAGAGCACGGGATCCAGGCTGCCCTGACGGGCCTGTTCGGTGACGTTGACGGTGAAGCGGGCCAGCAGGCTGGCATCGGCCGGCAGTGCTGCCTGGGTGGGATTGCCGTTGGCAGAAACAGTCACTTGGGTCTCGGCAGATTCTTTGACCCACTCATCGAACTGCTGGCGCAGCAGCTCGCGATTGACGTTGGCCAAGAGCCGGGTCACAGACCCCGGCAGGTAGCGCTGCGGAGTCATCAAGAGCACCAGCAGCATGACGCCGCTGCGAAGCTGGGCGTGTTGCAGCTCGGCCGAGGCCAGCAGCCAGCTGTCTTGCAGCCACTCCACCAGCAGTGGCGAGAAGGAGGGATAAGCCTGGCCATAGCCAGTATCCGCCGCCGAGGGTTGCAGCAGGGTTCTGAGTGCGTCGACCTCCACCTCGGCCACTTTCAGGATCTGGCGCACATCGCTGAGGGGGGTTTCCAGCATCTTGAGCAGCAGGTGCTCGATACGGATCTCGGCCCCCTGATGGTTGACGCAGAGGGCCGCAGCCTCCTCCAGCATGTGACGGCAGATGGGGTTGAGTCTTTCCACCAGTACGGGTAGCTCTATACGGATCAAGGCGTGCTCTCCTCAGAATAATTATTTTAATAATTCGCCCAGTTGACGCAGTACGTCCTGGGTCTGGTTATTGAGTTGGTGGTGATAGAGGCCAAAGATGATGGCCAGGATCAGGGCTCCGCCCATGAACAGGCTGCGCAGGGAAATCTGCTTGCGCAGCTGGTAGCGGGAAGCCTGACGGCCGAGATCGAGGTGAAACACGCTGGGTGCCTCACCGCTCGCCTCGGGGGCAAGCTGCTTGTGCAGCTGTTTGACGATGCGCTCAAACTCCCCTTGTCCCTTGCTCATCACCTTGTAGCGCCCCTCGAAACCGAGGCACAGGCACAGGTAGATGAACTCCAGGATGTCGCGGTAGCGCACCGGATCTTCCTGCAGACGGGTGAGCAGCACGAACACCTTCTCGCCACCCCAGGTCTCGTTGTGAAAGCGCGTCAGCAAGGAGTGTTCAGACCACTCGCTCTGGCTGCCCCAGTCGCGGCCCATCACGGCCTCGTCGATGAAGGTGCAAAGGATGTAGCGAAACGAGAGGACGACGCCGTTCTCGTAACCCTGAGCCATCAGCTCCTGTTCGATGGCCTGGATCTCGGTCACCACCCGCTGATAGAGCTCGGGCACCCTGTCGTAGCGCGACAGCAGGCGCACCCGCTGCACCAGCCCCAGCAAGGGGGTCACCGCATCTATCATGGGGTTGATGCTCTGGCCGCGCAGGCGGAACCAGTAGTCCGAATCCATGTCCAGCTGCTCGGCATGATCGAACAGCAGGTCGCTGAGTTGCTCGTTCTTGATAATGTCCGTGGTCATCTCTGCTTATTCCTTGATGCGATCACTGGCTGCGAATGGCCCAGAGCTGCATGTCGAGCTCCGGGAAATCGCCGGCGATGTGGAAGGCGAGCGTGTTGCTGACCGCCAGCATCTGCCAGGCAGGGCTCTGACGGTCGAGCTGGAAGTAGCTGTAACCGGCGTGATAGGGCAGCTGACGCGGCGCCACCGGCAGCGGCAGCAGCGGAATGCCGGGCAGTTGCAGGCTGATGAGCTCGCGGATCTTGTCGCTGGAAGCCACCTTGGTCTGCTGCAGCAACTGCTTGCGCAACTGCTCCTGCGGCATGCGGGCACGCACCGCCAGCACGAAGTCGGCGCTTTGCATCAGCTCGCTCTCGTTGACCATGGCCACCATGACGCCGTACTGGTGCTTGCGCAGCTGGATGGAGACGGCGCGCGGCGACAACACTGTGCTCAGCGCCTGACGCAGGGCCAACATCACCGGCTCGAAGCTCACCTGCTGATCGTCGTGACGATAGGCGGCAAACTCGGGCGGCAGACGGGATTCATCGGTGAAGGTCATCAACTCGCCACACAGCTGCACCAGCGCCTCGTGCAACCGCTCCGGGTGCAGGGTGCCAAGACGCGAGAGGTGCGACAGCTGGGGCTGGGCCCGGTTGAGCAGTTGCAGCATCATGAACTCGGCCACATCGGCGACCCCCTGCTGACCCGGCGCGGCAATGCGCTGGGAGAGGCTGCGGGCCCGCTCAGCCACCAGCCCCGCCGACTCGCCGAGGAAGCGCTTGAGGGTCGGGATGGCAGAGACGCTGATGCTGCAGGGCATGAAGTTGGGATCCAGCACCAGACCGCCGTCCGGGCGCTTGTCCAGAATGCGGGCGATGGCGAGCGAGGCATAGGCACTGCGATCTTCGCGCTCCAGCATCAGGCGCAGGCTGACCCGCCCCACTTCCAGGGAGACCACATCCCCCCCCTCGCTGTGCAGGTCGCGCACATCATGGCGATGGGCCTGCAGGCGGGTAGCGACCTGGCCGCCCTGATTGACTTCGTTGACCCCGCTCACCGACAGCGGCAGCGCCAGATAGACCTTCTGGTTGGCGACCGAGGCATCGGTGATCTCCAGCGGCGCCGGCAGCATGTCGTCATTGGGAATATTGAAGACGGTGCCATCGGGCAAAATGCCTGTGGCCCCCACCAGGGCGATGCGGCCAAACCCCAGGTAATCCTCGTTGATGGCCAGCGACTGCAAGCCATAGAAATAGTCGGACAGCGCGCTCAGGCGAGCGTGCAGCGCATACTCTGAATGTCTTTGTTGTTGCTGGAAGTGCTGGGGCTTGATGAAGAGCCCCTCACGCCAGATAACCCGATTTCGACTCGACATGGTTATTCTTCTTCTTTTTGCAGTTCCACTTCATCCAGACGCAGATGAACCAGAATTTGATAGGCACGGCCCATGCTCTTGACCTTGATGACCTTGCGCCACTCGGCACTGTCCGGATCGGCGTAACGTGCGATCACCCCGATGTAACGGGTCTTCTCATCGAGCTTGATGGGCGGCAGATACTTGAACTGGCCGGGCAGCAATGTGTAGTCCTGATGATCCAGGTAGTTCTTGCCAAGGGCCTTCTCCACATCCACCGTCACCTGGTCATAGTCGGTGGCAAGCAGCTTGGAGTCTTCGGCCAGCACCACCACCTGAAACTCGATGGGCGCCGCCTCCCCGCTCTCGTTGGGATTGACGTCAGGCTCCGCCAGCAGGCTCAGCCCCAGGGTGGAGGGCTGGTCGCCATTGCTGCCCACCTGGATATCCGGATCCATGGCCACGTCGGCCATCTTGCCCATGGTGGTACACCCGGCCAGGGCCAGCAGACAGGCCCCCAGCATCAGCGCACGTATCATCAAATCAGTCCCTGTTGCTGACGCACGGCCTGGTCATACGCCTGGGCATAGACCTGATGGAACAGCTTGTCGAACCCCTGCTGACGGGCAGAGGTCAACTCGCGGTAGTAGTGCTGGTACATGTTCCAGGCCCACCCTTCGTCGGTCACACCCGGTGCACCGGTACGACGGTAGTGTTCGAACCGCCCGAGCAGCGCCTCTGGCGAAAACGCCTGCAATATGCTGTCAAGGGCCGCGCCTATGGCCTGCTGGTTTGCGACGTGATGAATGCGCACATTGCGTAGACTCTCGGCCACCGCCGCCGGGGCGGTCAGATGCACCGGGCTCTTCTGCTCGGCGAACATCACCGCCAGGGTCTCGTCATAGTCGAGCCCGAGCCGCAGCGGGTTGTCCTCGATGGGGCGCAGGTGCCGATCCGCCAGCGCGGCCTGATCGGTCTGCAACTGCAGCAGCCCTTCCACCATGGCACGCACCGTCTTGCCCATCTCTTCGAGCATGTCGTGGGCCTGCTGGGTATCCTGCAGCTGCAGGGACTGACCCAGGCCGCGCATCAAGGGGGTCAGCGCCACGTGATCCACCCCATCCAGCGGAGGGTGGTAGTCGGGGTGATTCTCTATGGTGGGCATATCCAGAAATTCTTGGTTCATGGTGTTCTCGACGGCAGAAAAAGGGGCGAGGGATACGGCATCCATATCCGGTTGTGAACGCAGAGGTGCCTGCAGGCGGGAGTCCGCCAGCGGGGACGGCGCCGAGCGCTCCTGCTGCAACGCCAGCAAAGGATCGACGGCCAGGGTGTGCGGATCGGCCATGGTCTGAGCACCGTGCTCGTCGCTGGCCAGCCACTCATCGAGCTGCTCTGAGGGGCGGTTGCCCAGCACCTGTTGCAGGCTCTGCTCGGGGGAGATGGCCCCCAGGTAGGCCCGCATCCGGAACGGGCCGACGATCAGTTCGTCACCCTGCTCGAGATGCACCTTGCGGGCCCGCCCTATGGGCGAGGTCGCACCGTTGATGTAGGTCTGGCCACTCAGATCGCACAGGCAAAAGCGACCGTCGTTGAGCTCGACGCGGGCGTGAGCCGGCATGACGGCCCCCAACCTGTCTCTCAGTTGCCAGTCGTCCTGCTCGGAGGCGCCCAGGGTGCCCCCCATCTCGTCGAAGCGGTACTGCACCTGCTGGCTGCCATCGAGCTGCTCGCTGTTGAGCACCACCAGGGAAAGTTGCTGGTTAAAGTCGTCCACATTCACTCCTGCACTGATTCCGACACTGAATTTCCTGCGCTTATTCCTGTACACAGATAGTCACAAACGGGTCACTCGGCGGTTGGCCGAGAAAGGTACTCCAGCCCAGGCGCGCACTCTGCTCCTCTCCCAATCGCAACCCCCGGGCCTGCTCCTGGCCGAAGCCGAGTCGCAGATCCCAAGCCAACTGGTCGCGCAGGATGAAGGAGACAAAGGTCACCAGGGCGTGAAAGTGCTCCCCGTTCGGGAGAAACCCGAGAAACTGGCCAAAACTCAGGTTGTTGATCTTCAATAAAAACTTGCCGGCGCAGTCGTTCACCTTGTCACCGATGACAAAGTCGCTGCCCAAGGTGGCGCAAGCGCCGCCCAGCCGGTTTTGCTGATCCTGCTGGATGGGCACCTTGCGCCACTGCCAGGCACTCACCTCCACATCCGCCAGATCGAAACAGTGCGCCACCAGACCCGCTACCACCTCGGGGGAGCGACTGGGGCTGGCCAGCATGCCCGCATAAGAGAGCATCTTGGCGCGGTTGACCGGCAGGCTCTGGCAGACCGCCTCGTTGCCGAGCCCCACCAGGGCGAACATCAGGCGGGAAAATCCATCCTCGCCGTTGTCCTGAAAACGGACGTGATAGCGATACTTGCGCCAGATCCTGTGCAGCAGCGTCAGCAGACGGTGATGGAAGAAGTCCAGAAACAGACCCAGCTTCGGCTCCCCCTGCGCGTACTCCCACGCCAGCGAGTCCAGGTAATAGCCGGGCATGGGAGACTGGCTGCCATGCAGGCCGAGGAAGGCCACCTCCAGCTCGTGGCGCCCCTTGCCATCTCTACCTATCTGCAACACGTCGCTGGTGGGAAAGCCCAGAGAGGCGGTCGCCTTGAAGCGGATGTTCTCGTCACTCGGCAGATGGTCGAGGCCGCGCTCCTGATCGGCACCGTCCAGCCGGTTGAGCAGCTCAACCAGCTGGAAGAAGTTGAAGCGCGGCGCGTCACTGGCGGACGTCACATCAGGGAGTGCTGACCTATCTGGACTGGCCATTGATAGCGCTCCTTGTTGTCGAGATTGACCACCTCAAGCAGGTGGAAGGCGTTGACGCTGGCGTACAGCGAGAAGAAGTGCGCCAGCACTGTGCTGAACAGGTAGAGCTCCCCTTCGCTGCCAAAGGCGGACTGGCGAATGGAGAGCACCGACTTGAGTCCGCGCACCGGCATACCCCGTACCAGACGGTCGACCGGGGTGGTTTCGATCTCCTCGATCCCCGCCAGCCGCTTGCGTGACGCCTGCTCCGCCTGCTTGTCATGCAGCGCGGGAAAATCGTAGGTGCGCAGCACCTGCACCAGGGCATCCCGCCGCAGCAGGGAGACATAGTTGAGCGACAGGTTGGAAATCAGCGTCCAGTGCAGACTGCCATCCAGTGCCGGACGCAGTGGCCGGGTCGGCCTGATCAGGTTGCGAAAGGTGGCAAACGAGGGAGAGCTGCCGGTCGGCACGCAGATGCTGCCGACCTTGAGACGAGCGGCGCGGGAGCGATTGGTGCAGGTGAGCGTGACCGAGATCGACTCATCCAGATCGACAGTAGTGGTTTCATCACCCCGCACGAACGAAAGGCTGTGCTCGAAACCATCGCCGCTGACCGACTCTCTGACCCGCACCCGGTAATAGAGCGCCAGCCTGTGCTTGGCACGCTCAATCTGGTGCTGAAAACTCTCGAACGGCTGATAGATGCGCGGCGTGCCGCGTGAGCGACCCAGATTGCCCTCGACCCAGCCCTCAACCTGATCCACCGAGAAGATCTCGAAACTGTCGGCATGGCGATAACTCGCCTTGAGGGGATACTCCGCCTGACGGCCATTGAGATTGACCGGCTCGCTGTCGTGCTGGAACAGGTTAATGGCCGGCACGCAGTTGAGCATGAAGGAGTCGGGACGGATCTTGAGCTCCGCCGGCAGGGGCCGGTCGAAGCAGAAATGGATCTTGAACTCGCTCACCGACAACGGCTGTTTGGGCCACTCGCCACCCGAGAGTTCAAAGAAGAGGAAGCTTTCCGGAAAGCAGAAGTACTCCTGCAGGATCCGGTAGCCGGAATAGACGTTGTTCGGGTAAGGCAGGAGCGCATCATCACGCTCGAAGCCAACCGATTTCAGCGCCTTGGCCTCTTGGCGAAAGCGCTTGCCATCGATCTCCAGCTCTATGTGGGAGAGCTGGTTGGAGAGCCAGAAGTAGAGTTCATAGGCGGTATAGCTGTCGCCACCGAGGAAGAAACGCAGCTTGTCCAGCTGCAGTTCGCTCAATGGCAGGGGGGCATGCAGGGCGATATCCAGCGAGATGGTGGAGAGATCGTTACCACTTTGCGCCGAAATATGATGGATATCTGCCGGATAGACCCAAGTATCGTGACAGGTCTGAAAATGACAGGTCACCTCGTCGATGGGCAGGCTGTCGAGCTGGCAACCCTGCCTGACCAGCGCCGGTTGGGCTATGGCCCCCGGAATGACCGAAAACTGCATTATGGTCATGCTGGGTACGGGACGCAGATAGTTGGGCCAGAGCATATTGAGCAGACCATGGGTCAGCTCGGGGAACTCATCCTCGATCTTGGCGCGCAGATTGCCCGTGAGAAACGCAAAGCCTTCCAGCAGACGTTCCACATCCGGGTCGGTATTCTGCTCCGACAAAAAACGGGTGAGTTCGGGATAGGCATCGGCAAATTCGCGCCCTTGCAGGCGCAAAAATGCCAACTCATCCCTGAAGTAATGTTCCAGCGACATTGATCAGACCATGCGGTAGTGACGGTGACTGTCCATATGGACATTGAACGAGGTAACCTGCTCGATATGCTCCAGCCTCACGTGGGCCGTCACCTGAAACGACATCTCAAGCGGACTCGCCTGATGGTCGGGTGAACGCACATCCACATGAATGATCCGAGGTTCATAACGACGGATGCATTGCCGGATCGCCTCACGGATCCGCCCCTTGATGTCCGCACTGCCCTGCGTGGCGTCATTGAGATCGATGACACCCAGCTCGGGAGCACTGCGGCAATTGCCGGGACGGGTATTGAGAACCTGCTCGAGCTGCCGTTTGACAGATGCGATCAATTCCTCAGATTCCGTGCGGGGTGAGGAGCCAAGCCCCTCACCCCGGATACGATCAAACAGACTGGCCGCATTTCCTCTATCCCAGGAAGAGAGATACGGCATCGGGCATTATTCCTTGTCCAGTCGACCTACCAGAGACAGCTCGAAGCTGGCCCCCATGTACTTGAAGTGCGGACGCACGGCCATGGCAACCTGGTACCAACCCGGCTCACCTTCCACGTCCAGCACCTTGATCTGGGCGGCACGCAGCGGGCGACGGCTACGCACCTCTGCCGGCGGGTTCTCCTGATCGGCAACGAACTGCTTGATCCAGCTGTTCAGTTCACGCTCCAGATCCTGCCGCTCCTTCCAGGAGCCGATCTGCTCGCGCTGCAGCACCTTGATGTAGTGTGCCAGGCGATTGATGATGAACATGTAGGGCAGCTGGGTGCCCAGCTTGTAGTTGGTTTCCGCTTCCCGGCCTTCCTTGGTGTTCGGGAACACCTTGGGTTTTTGCACCGAGTTGGCAGAGAAGAAGGCGGCGTTGTCGCTGTCTTTGCGCATGGTCAGGGTGATAAAACCCTCTTCTGACAGCTCATATTCACGACGGTCGGTGATGAGCACCTCGGTCGGGATCTTCGCCTGCAGTTGCCCCATGGCTTCATACACATGCACCGGCAGATCGTGGATGGCACCACCGCTCTGCGGACCTATGATGTTCGGGCACCAGCGATACTTGGCGAAGCTGTCGGTCAGGGAGGTACCCATCAGATAGGCGGTGTTGCCCCACAGGTAGTGGTCGTGATCCGAGCTGATGTCTTCCTGATAGTTGAAACCCTTGATGGGATTTTCGGTCGGGTCGTACGGCAGACGGGCCAGGAAACGCGGCGCGGTCAGCCCCAGATAGCGGGCATCCTCCGACTCGCGCAGTGCGCGCCACTTGGTATAGGACGGACCTTCGAAAACCGATTTGAGATCCTTGATGGAGGAGAGATCGGTGAAGTTGTCGACGCCGAAGAAGGCGGGTGCAACCGAGGAGATGAAGGGGGCATGAGCCATGGCGCCAACGGCACTGACGTACTGCATCAGCTTGATGTCGGGTGAGCTGTGGGTGAAGGCGTAATCACCTATCACGGCACCGACGGGCTGACCGCCAAACTGGCCATAACCGCTGGAATAAACATGCTTGTAGAGACCAGACTGGGTGATTTCAGGAGAAAACTCGAAATCCTCCAGCAACTCTTCCTTGGTCGCATGCAGTACCTGGATCTTGATGTTTTCACGAAAATCTGTGCGATCCACCAGCAACTTGAGTGAACGCCAGGAAGACTCCATCTCCTGCAGTGCATTGGCATGCAGGATCACGTCCATCTGCTTGCTCAGCTTCTTGTCGAGCTCGACAATCATGCTGTCTACCAGCGCCTTGTTGACCGGATCGCTTGTGGTACCGTTATCAAGGATATTGGCGATCAAGGCGGCAACGCCTTGCTTGGCGACACTGTAGCCTTCATCGACCGGGGTGATGCGAGCCTGCGCCATGATTTCGTCCAGCAAGGACGAGGGGGCGGTACTCGCCCCCGCTTGAACCTGTTCTTCGACCAAAGACATGTTTTATTCCTTTCTCGTCAATCAATCCAACCAGCCGATCACTCGGCAGGTTTAATCAAATCCAGCTCCTTGAGCAGTTGCTCACGAGCCTCATCACTGGACAGCAGATCCTGCAAACGATTGCGGAAGGAGGGAATATTTCCCAGTGGTCCCTTCAGGGCAACCAGCGCCTCGCGCAGCTCCAGCAGCTTGCGCAGCTCGGGTACCTGCTGGGCCACTCGATCAGGAGTGAAGTCTTCCAGAGACTGGATCTTGATCGAAACCGGCATCTCCTCCTGGCTGTTCTCTTCCAGGCGATTGGGAACGGAAAAATTCAGTTCCAGTGCGGATTCTTTCATGACGGAAGAAAAATTATTCTTGTCGATGGAGACGGTCTGACGCTCCTCGATAGGCGTTTCTTCGGCACGTCCCTTCATATTGCCTACCACCATCATGGTCAGCGGAAGTTCAACTTCTCCCTGCTGCCCACCGGTTGCAGGCACATATTTGATATTGATACGTTCTTTGGGCGCAACAGTGGCGCCATCGATACTTTTTCCCATGCTCTAAATACCAAGTTATGGATCAGCTCAGACCCAAAAGCTTATAGCCGATGGCTTAACCAACAACTGTCAAAAATGACAGTTGACGATATCGCTGGATAGCGAAAGGAAAAACCATTGGCCGATTGATATGTTTTTGATACATAAAGAGCAGATACTCTAATAATCAAAAACACAATATGCATCTTGTTATTCATACAACCCACTCATGCCTCTTCTCTTTGTTAGAGGTCATATTGGCTTAAGAGCCACTTGCGACAAATGGTATATTTATATATTTGCCCACGTCAACAACACATTAAATGAACTCGACTAAAAATCAATAAAAAACCAACAAAAACAATGGGTTATAAAAACAACAAAGAATAAAGCAAAAACAACCAATATATATGCATCATATGTGGAAGGAAAAATGACATAAGATTCAATGAGTGAGCTAAAAAACTAAATCAGTTTACTCGCACCAGCCTACGACAAGTGTTGGCGCAACAAGACAGGTGCGCTGCCGGCGTCAATAACTGGCGCACAGAGTAAAACTCTCTGACATTGATAATAAATAACCATGATGGATATACTTCATATCCACGAAAAAAAACAAAAAAGTTAATAATCAAAAAACTCTTTTGATAAATTCAAGTTCATGAATCATGGGGCAATCATTTAATGATATAAATCAACATGATGGTCTACCCTATTGGCGCCAGCTTCCGCTGCTGAGAAAACCAGTGCTGCGCCAGCTTCTGACCGGCACTCTTTTCCTTCTCCGTCATGCCTTTTTCCAGCTCATCACGTGCCTTGGTTGCATCATGATTGCCATCCGTAGCCGCGAGCAGATACCACGCATAAGCATGCAGTCGATTGCGAGGTGCCCCCAATCCCTGCTCACGCATCATCCCCATGCGATACTGGGCAGATCTATGATGCGCGTTGGCAGCCAATCGATACTGTTTGAGGGCTTGCGCATAATCCTCTTTGCCGCCCAGCCCCAACCGCAGCATCTCACCATAGGCATAGTAGGCATCGACATTGCCCTGCGCTGCCGCCTGCGAAAAACGCTGGCGAGCGGCGGCGAGATCCCCGCGCTCTTGCAGCCATTGCGCCAATGCAAGCTGAGCCTGGCTAAAACCACCCTCTGCGGCACGCGTCAACCAATGCTCTCGCGCCGCAGCATCGCTCTGTTGCAGGCTCAACTGATATTCGGCTTCATGAGAACCATTGCCAGCAGCCAGCTCCAGCCAATAGCGACCCAAGGCAAGATCCTGAACAACCTTTTCTCCTGCCAGATAAGCCTGCCCCAGCCACAGTTGAGCTGGCGCAGACCCTGCATTGGCAGCCCGCTGATAGAAACTGAACGCCTCCTCAGGTGCGGCCTTGCGTGCCAGGATCAGCAAGGCATCCGGTTGCTGCTGGGCAGCTGCCTTCTCAAACCAGCGCAGCGCCACATCGCTGCGTTTGCTTACCCCCTGTCCCTGCTCGTAGCGCAATCCCAACTGATATTGCGCGTCGCGATTGCCTTGCTCGGCGGCTTTCTCCAACCATTTGACGGCATCCACATCGGCTCCAGGCTGCTTGGCATACCATTGCCCCAGGATCAGTTGCGCTTCGGCATGATCCCGTTTGGCTGCCTGCTCGAACCAGTCGAGGCACTCGCTTACCAGCTTGCCTTTGTGCTGCTGCTGACAATTCCTCCCCAGCTGATAACTGGCTTCACGGTTGCCCAGCTTGGCCGAGCGCTGCCACCAGTTCTCGGCCAATTGAGGATTCTTTGGCTCGCCCAGGCCCACCCGATACCAGCTTCCTACCTGCAGAGCCGCTTTTCCCCGAATGTCGGCATCCGCTGCCAAGGGCCCTGTTTGATCCGCAGCCTGCTTCATCCAGTGCATCGCCTCGGGATAATCGGGCTTGGCGGCCAGGCGATTGGCCAGTTCATATTGCGCCTTACCCTGTCCCTGGTGGGCGGCTTGAGTCAGTTCGGATTCGGTCTGTGACGTCGTTGTGGTACAAGCGGCAAGCCAATGGCCCGCCAATACCAACCATAATGTGCGGTATGTCATTGTTTGTATCTGCGAATAATGAAGATGGTAGGGTGGCTGTGTACATAATTCTTTCTTACAACCAGATAGACTTTCTATTGCTCATCAACTTTCTTTAAACATGTCTTATTATGGTAATTTCCATGCTGCCTAAGAATATTATTGCTCGCTCACATGGTCCAGCTTGATCAGGTTCAGATCCAGCTTGCGTCCCTCATTTAACAGTTTATCGAGAATATCGGTTCGACAAATAAATCCTGTATATTGATCTGCATCTATATCCCAAAGCACAACTTCATATCCTCGCGCTTGCAGCCACAAGTCATAAAGCACCAACATGCTCCAAACCGATGCATCCTCACCCGGCTCGGAGCAAATGAACTGCTCCTTCAAGCCGTGAATATCCGCCAATGCGTTGCCCTGTAACTCAACTTCCTCGACGTCTCGCCAGTCAATATTGAGACACACCCAATGTTCATTAGAGTTGAATTCAACAAGTGCTGACACAATGCCGCCCTGTAGCTCATCGGCATGGGTATTCATCAGCGCGTTCAATCTGCCGGCTCTGATCTCTTCAGGCAGAGGGGATAGTAAAATTGATAGAAGCCATTTCTTTCTTCGTCTTTCGACATAAACCATGGGCATCAACAGGGGCGACAAGATGATGACAGAGAGGATCATAAATATTTGTTTAATCACCTTCACTTATCTTCCTCGGTTTTTTATACAAAGTTAATGGTGCCAGGCAATTCGTGTCTGGCATGAATGAGCCTGCGCAATAGCATCACAGCATCACTCCGCATCGCGATATATCGATCATGCAGGCTATGCATGATCGATACACTGCGGACTACTCCTGTATCCAGAACAACATGTCATCCTTGTTGACATGGGTTTGGGAAGGCAATCGCTGCCCTTTGCGCAGTTGCCACTGCTCATCGGTCAGGTTGCAGCGCCAGTTACCATCCTGCTCCACCACTGAGCCCGGCATGGCAATGGGATGTTGAGCCACTCGCAGTGCCTGCCATTTCTCTGCAACACCATTGGCTCTGGCATAATCGACCAGGTCCTTGGGGTAATAACGCATGTCTCGATAGCTGCTGTCGTCCAGCTCATAAAGCAGGGTAACGAGCGCCGCTTCAAAAGCCCAATAGCCAAAGTAGATGGCATGCTTTGCCTTGTGCCTGTCGTGCCAATAGCACTCTTTACACCCCTTGTACCACCCCTTGAGATATTGCTTGATGCTCGCCTGACGCTCAACCTTGGTGGGATTCACACCATCTCCCTTTATGGCATCAAATAGCGGGCGATACACCTCTGGAATATAGGATTCTGGACCTCGAGGGAAGCCAGGATAGCCCAAGCGGGCCAACAGTACGCTCCACAGCCGGTCGTCGTCCCCTTCCGGATTCTTACTGATATAACGCACCAACTCGGGCAACATCTCATCCTGGCCATAGAGGATGCTTAATGAGAACATCCAGAGCAGATATTGATAGGCATCTTGCTCCCAGTAATAAAACTGTTCATCTGGAAACTCTTTTTTATGGCGTAAAAACTCTTTAGTGACGACGCCTAGCTGAGCAATAACCTCTTCATGAGAGACCCCGCCAGAATAAAGCAAGATCAGATGTTCAAGATTATCCATAAACATGCCAGCACTGGCACCAGAGCGAGTAGGCAATCCTGCTGGGTCACTCCAGCGTTCATGGTGAGGATCATTTATCCAGCTCCACCACTCCTGGTCAAAATAGAGCGATTCTTTGTAGTCTTCTAGCTGAACCAAGAAGAAATTCTCAGATAATAGTGGATCTCGACGCTGCTCAATAAACGAACTCATTCTCTACTCCTACTTGACCGGGATAGTACCGATAGCATCGGCATTCTTATTCAACTTGGTGATCTGAATCACCTCACCAGACTCATCGACGATCATCAACCAAGATTCATATTTTTGTTTTCTGATATCCGCCAATAGCTTTTTATCTGCTATTTCATCCGGTAATCGCCTTTCTATCCACAAATTGCTCATCTGCTTGCCCGACCCCTTGGTCATCGACAACAACTGGGTGCTCTTGGTGCCATCCTCGTCGATATACTCCCCCCCTGCCGTCCGAAACTTGGTCTCGGTCACCACGTAGGGAGGCGGAGGATTGGTGTTCTTGTAGATACCATCGATGCCCCGCCCTCTGGGCTTGTCATTCAGGCTACGTACCCGGCGATGTTCTGGCAACAGGTTCTCGAACTTGTGATTTGCCATCCAGTTGTCGCTGATGATCTCGCCATAAATCCCTTTCTTGGAGCGGCTCAGGATCTTGAGATCCACTTTGACGACATCATCCGGCAGCGGGTGGATAACGGTGCCACCGGGCACGGCCTTGTAACCAGGAGAATGCTTGACCGCCTCTTTCTCCAATCCCGCGGCAATCTCATCGAGGGATTTGAGCACGGGCCCCATGGCAGCAGGCAACATCTGACCTGCCTGTGACTGCATCTGCAGCACCAGGCGCTGGGATTGTTCCAGCCAGATCCTGACCGATGCTGGTGCCAATCCTTTTACCTTGCCGATCAAACTGGTCAGCGATCTGACGGCATCGTTCAGATAGCCCAGCAGCACGCTGACGGCGATCTGCCCTCTCAACCCCCTGATCTGACCGGCAAATCCTTTCAGCACCTTGTCGAGGCGCGAGATACCCAGCACTTTCTTGACCTTGGGGTCACTGAGAAACGTCAACACGGGGGCCATGGCAGGTCTGATCGCCTTGGTGGCATCACCGCCCGCCTTACGGACAAACAGGAAGATGATTTTCAACACCCCCTTGAGCGCAGAACCCAGCGACGGGATCAGACCTATCAGGGTAAAGCTGAGGAAAACCCATTTCTCCGGCTGCTTGGGATCACGGGAAATATCCCGGGCATTGGCAATAAGGTCGCGACAATCCAACACCTGATCGACCACGGGAATAAGACCCAACACCGCATTGGCGGCGATTTGTCCCGCACTTTGGTTGGAATTGAAATCCCCCTGGAGGGCCTCCCAAATCCACTGCAGGCTGGAAGCAACCCCCTTCTTTACCGCCTCTGCACTTTGTTTGACATAGGCAGCGCCGCCGGACACAGCCTTATCCAGGTGGTTATAGAGCTGCTCAAACAGATCGTTACCGAACATATCAGCCCTCGTCACTCAGATTGTCGAGATGGCCGGTGAGGGCCGAGATGGGCTCACGGGGCAAATCGACAAAGTTGTCCTGCACGTCATAGCTCACAGAAGCAGTACCAGCGGGCACCTCCTCAAGCAGCGCCATACCTTCACCATCCAGAGTGCCCTCCCTCACAGAGCCATCGCTCAACACCGCTTTATAGGGGGTACCTGCCAAGGGCATCAGTTCGGAGTCGAGGTGATAGAACTTCATCCAGTGTTTATTTGGGGCATCCAACATTTCCTCTAAACTCTTGGGGATCTGGCCCGCCCAGCCGGAGCCGGAGCCTGGACTGCCGCCCGAGTTCATCTTGATGGTGGGACCGACCAGAGTGACGCCACCGCCATCGACCTTGATGAAACAGCCACCGACCTTGACGGTAATTTCAGAACCCGCCTCCAGCACCACCTTGGCGCCGGCCTTGACGTGCACCTCCTGCCCCGCCTGAGTGAGCCAGCTCTGACCGAGTTTTTGATGCATGGACGCATCCACAGTCAGCGAGTAGTCAGCCTTGATATGATCCCGCTTCTCCCCTTCAACGGTCAGATGGTCGTTGCCTAGACTGGGCTGTGCCCCCTCCTCACCCGGCACCTTTCTGACGCGAGTGACCCGCTCATTGTCGATGTCGGTGTGCTGGTCATGCTTGATATGCCAGGCCGCGTCGTGTTCGATGAGTACGTTCAGGTCTTTCTGGCCGTGGATGTAAATCTCTTCCTTGCCCGCCTGGTCTTCAAAGCGCAGCTCGTTGAACCCTTCCCCCTGATGGGTCTCGGTGCGCAGCACGGTGCGGGTCTTGTTGGCTGGCAACTCGTAAGGCGGTCGGTTGGTGGCGTGGAAGGTGCGACCGGTCACGATGGGCTGGTCGGGGTCCCCTTCGAGGAAAGAGACGATAACTTCATGGCCGATGCGCGGAATGGCCATCATGCCGTATTGGCCGCCTGCCCAGCCCTGACTGACTCGTACCCAGCAGGAGCTCTGGTCGTTACTCGAGCCGTATCTATCCCACGGGAACTGCAGCTTCACCCGGCCGTGCTCGTCGCAGTAAATCTCCTCCCCCTCGGGGCCGACCACCACGGCGATTTGCGGACCGTCCACCATCGGCTTGTAAGGCGCCTGTGGGCTGCCGATGCGCGCCCGCCAGCTGGTGCTGGCTTTGACCACCGCAAATTCGTTGTGGTAGACGGTCGGGCCGCTGCCGCCTTCTTCCTCCAGCGCCTGCGGCTGCAAGCCGGTGTGGCTGATGCGCACGATTTGCCAGTCGGTGTTCAGGCTGCCATTCGGGTGCTCGGTCAGCGAGAAAAACTGGCCCGGCAGCAGGGCCGCGCAGTTGGATTTGCCACTGCCGGCCACGGCATCATTGCGCAGCGCATCGAGTCTGTGCTGGGCAAACGCCTTGCCACTGCCGTCCTGCTTGTAGCGGCCCGGGTAGTCGAAGTGCTGATAAGTATCGCGTTGATGCTCCAGCTCGCTTCCCTGCTTCTTGTGGGAGAGACCGTAGGCCGGGGTCTTGAAGCTGTAGTCTTTGAGCTCCACATCGCTGGGGCGCACCGCCTCGCGGTAGTGGAACTGGCGCACATAGGCTCCCTGCTCCAGCGAACGGTTGCCGAGGTTGAAGAATAGCGCGGGGCCGGCAGTCAAGGCCGCCGCATCGTCGGCAAACACGACGCGGTGTTTGCCGGCGTCGAATTCATGGAAGTAGAAGAGCCCCTCTTCGGCGGCGAGCCGGTTGACGAAATCAAGGTCGGTTTCGCGATACTGAACGCAGTATTCCCGCTGGGCATGCTCGTTCTTCAGGGCGAAGGCGTAATCTGTGATGCCGTGCTCTTGCAACAGAACGGAGAGGATTTCGTCAGGCTTTTGCGCCTGAAAGATGCGCGAATTCTGGCGAAGCGAGAGCCGCCACAGCGCCGGCTGCACCCGCAGCTGGTAGCGGGTACGGCGAAAGCCGCTGTCACCCTGCGCGAAATCGCTCACGACCCCGCACACCCGTCGCTGCAGCTCGCCGTTGTACCACACCAAGAGCTCGCACGGCTGGTCCAGCACGGCGCCGAAGTCGACGTCGGGCTCTGGGCTCGCCAATTCCAAGCGCAGCTGGAACGGCCCGTTCAGCGCCTCTTCCAGCGCAAACTCGGCCACCACGAAGGTGCTCTCGGGCAGCGCCCCCACCTTGACGGTAAATTGTAATCCTGTGCTGTCTGCCATCGGTGAGCGCCCCTGAGATATCATGCGGCCCCGCACATTTGGGAGCCATTCAAACCGAGTGAGAGATCCGCCATCGCCCCGGCGTTACTGACACCATGGCTACCGCACGCCCTTGACGGCGTGCGGCAAGACGTGAACTCGTCTTTTTTCTTGTGTCCGCTTTGCAGAGCAAACAGACACAAGAAAAAATCACTGGGATGGAAAAGTGGATAGCAGGCGGGAGATGCCCGTCAAACACGCAGATGGCAAAAGGGCACCGCAAGCAGTGCCCTTGTGTATACGGTTACGCTTCGATCGGAGCGCGCCAGTCGTCCGCACCCGAGGTGCCGGCCACTGTGTGCTCCCAGTCAATCTTGCGGTAGGCCAGGGAGACCTGGATCAGCTGGGTGAAGTCAGACTTAGCCGGATCCTGGCAGTGGGGCATCTGGCAGTCGATGTCGACTATGGTGGCATCGGTCAGCACAGTGCTGAAGAAGTGCTCCTGCTTGCCTTCGACCGAGGTGCGATACCACTTCAGGGTCACTTTCGGCAGCATCTCGCCGGAGGCCAGGGAGTTGTACATCAGCGGCACGGACTTGTTCAGGGCGACGGTGAACTTGAATGGCTTGTGGACGCGCTGGCCGGCAGGCTGACCGGATTGCGGATCGGTCGGCACTGTGACGACGTGTTGGAACTCTTGCACCAGCATCTCGTCTTCGTGGCCTTGCACGAAGATGTTGCCGACGGAGTCGGAGGTGAAGGCACCGGCGGTGATGTTGCCCTGGGTCTTACCTTCGATGCTGATATAACATGGAGTTGGCATGGGTATGCTCCTGATAGATTGGTGAAATGAGATAGCACTCGACCAAACCCTTAGCAGTGACCATGCCAAACATTTTTTAACTTATAAAACATATAGTTAAAGACAATCCACACGCCATTCTCACCGACGAAGCGCAATTAGTTGCGCGATTGGAATATATCCCTGCCAAATATTGCACCCTTGGCACTTATAGCTAAATAGGGCGCAACTTGTTGCTCATGACAGAACTTACACCTGCCATAGAGCACACTCATCCATCACAGTGTCGCAAATGAATTGAAGGATGAAGCAAGATGGGCGCCCCCGAAGACCGCCGTCTAGGTTCAGGTGGGAGGAGAGATGAGTGGGGAGAAAAGCAATGGATGCCATGTCAAAGCAAACACCCCGAGCACTCGGATTGCTCGGGGTGTTGCCATGCATGAGATGACAAGGCGCTTTGCCACTGGGTGGTGCCCTGCCAGATGAAGGACATTGCGCCTGACGAAAGATTCTGGGTGCAATGCAGCCCGCGAGGAAACGCTGGCCTGACAACAAAAAAACCGGCCATAGGGTCGGTTTTGGTGGCATTCGGCCGGGATGCGCTCACCGTCAGCAGGCTCTCGCCCAAGGGGCTCTCTTGGCGGCCCGGCATGGCTGGGCCTATCTGCTGGTGCGACCCCGGATACGGGTCGCACCAGCAAGTACCGAACAAACAAAAGGGCCTGTCTTTCGACAGGCCCTTTTGTTTTATTTGGCGGTGAGGGAGGGATTCGAACCCTCGATACGTTGCCGTATACACACTTTCCAGGCGTGCTCCTTCAGCCACTCGGACACCTCACCAAATTTTTTCTCGCATTTTCAGGTGCCTGAGTTGCACCATCGCTTGCGGGCCATGCCGCGGCGACGGGGCGTAATGTAAGGGATGCGGTGTCCTGGGGTCAACGCAATTTTGCGGTTTTCAGTCTGTTTGTTCAAGAACCGAGCCAACTGCGCAAAATCTTGTCACCCCAGCCCTCCTTTGATCAGGTTGCCGGCTGTTCGTGGCTGTGTTCGCCTTTCAATGCCTCTTCCAGCGAGCCATAAAACTCCAGCTGACCGGGTACGGGACGCACCTTGGCCCGCGCCAGGGTCTTCAGCGGCTGAAACTGCAATTCGGCGACCCGCAGTTGCACCCCGGCCTTGGCCATCTGCTTCTCAAACTGCAGGAAGGCGGAGAGGCCCCCCGCATCCAGAATGGAAACGGCCTCCATCTGCAATACCAGCAGCTTGTGTCCCTTGACCTGGGCGACCAGCTCGCCAAAGACCCGCTCGGCGGCAGCGAAGAACAAGGGACCGTTGATCTTGTAGAGCAAGGCGTCTGCCGGCACTTCGTGGGCATAGCGCTTGTGATCCGCCAGATCGTGCAGCTTGGTCATCTTGGCGATTTCACGCATGAACAGGAGTGACGCCAGGATCACCCCGAAGGTGATGGCAATCACCATGTCGAAGATGACGGTGAGCGAGAGGCAGACCACCAACACCAGCACATCGGACTTGGGCGCACGACGCACCAGCTCCACCACCTTGTGCGCCTCGCTCATGTTCCAGGCGACGATCAGCAGCAGCGCGGCCATGGCCGAGAGCGGCAACCAGGAGAGCCAGGGCGCCAGCACCAGAATGGCCGCCAGCACCACCAGGGCATGGATGATGCCGGAGACAGGCGACGTCGCCCCAGCCCGCACGTTGGCAGCGGAACGGGCAATCGCGGCAGTTGCCGTGATGCCGCCGAAGAAGGGCGCCAGTATGTTGCCCAGCCCCTGCCCCACCAGCTCAGCGTTGGAGCTGTGCTTGCGCCCCGTCATGCCATCGAGCACCACGGCGCAGAGCAAGGATTCGATGGCTCCCAGCATGGCCATGGAGAAGGCTGCCGGCAGCAACCGCTGAATGGCCGCCAGGTTCCACTCAACCGGAGCCCCATCCGGTCCGGGCAGGGCCCATGGCATCACCAGAGTCGGGGCTATGGGCGGGATCCCCATGCCCTGAGTACCATCGGCAAGGGTATAACTGAACTTGCTGCCAATGGTGGCCACATCGACCCCGAAATAGTGCAGACCGAACCCCAGCCCCACCCCCACCAGCACGGCGGGCAGGTGACCTGGAACCGGCAACCGCAGTCGTGGCCAGAGCAGCAGCACGACCAGGGTCGCAACCCCGACCAGCGTATCACCCCATTGCCAGCTTGGCAGGGCTGACGCCAGCGCCTCGACCTTGCCTATGTAGGTTTCCGGCATCTCGGGCACGTGCAGACCGAAGAAGTCCTTGATCTGCAAAGTGGCGATCACGATGGCGATACCACCGGTAAAGCCCAGGGTCACAGAGGGCGGAATGTACTCGATAAGGCGTCCAAGCCGGGCCATGCCCATGGCCACCAGAAAGAAGCCCGAGATCAGGGTCGCCATCAAGAGGCCGCCCACGCCAAATTGCTGGGCCACCGGATATAGGATCACCACGAAGGCCGCGGTCGGCCCCGAGATGGAGAAGCGGGAGCCACCGGTCACGGCGATGACGATGCCGGCTATGATGGCGGTGTAGAGACCGTGTTGTGGCGGCACGCCACTGGCAATGGCCAGCGCCATGGCCAGCGGAATGGCGATGATGCCGACCGTGATGCCGGCGATCAGATCGCGGCCAAAGCGGGGAAGGCTGTAGGGTTCATCAATACAGGATTGGCGTAAAGCAATGGCCAGCTTCACGCTTTGCAAAGGAGCTTGGTTGTGCATGTATATCGTAATACCAGAAGAGGGAGACAAAGGCCGGATTGAACCGGCGCCCGATCATCATCAAGGGCCGGCAGAGCTGTCGACACGGCGATGGTATCCTGAGCAACCATACCCCAGCCGATGAAATATTTCGATGGGCGGGATCAATGAATGGCCGTTACCACGCAAAATTGCCGTTTATTGTCCACATATCGCCGCCTTTTCTCACCATTACGCCGAACTTTCACTTCGCCTGCTAACTAAATTCTGACGCATCCACATCGCTCACCTTATCCGCCGCGCCTCTCCCTGAGTCAGGGCTCCAGTTCTCCGGCGCGCCACGCCACTGTCACCCGCCGTTCAGCACGCCAGCCGTGTGACTCGCCATCGAAGGCGGCCAGCTCCCAGCCAGCCGTTAATGTGCCAAAACGAAAAAGTGGCAGGCAAAGGGCCGTCTCAAGCTGCTGATTGTGCTGAAAATAGTCCACAACGACCAAGTTTTGGGCAAACGGGCCGAAATTCCATTTTTTGCATCGGGTCGCGGGTTGACACCCGGCCGACAGGCTATTAATATCCGCACCGTCTCAACGAGACAGGCAATTCCTCCTTAGTTCAGTCGGTAGAACGGCGGACTGTTAATCCGTATGTCACTGGTTCAAGTCCAGTAGGAGGAGCCAATTCCCTCGTAGTTCAGTCGGTAGAACGGCGGACTGTTAATCCGTATGTCACAGGTTCAAGTCCTGTCGAGGGAGCCATCTTCTAAAGCCCAGCCTTTTGGCTGGGCTTTTTGCATTCTGCCGTTCGGCTCGCGCTGCCCGCCATCACGGGTTGTGAGCGACGGGGATCCCCCTGACCACCATTTCGCGCCATAATCAGCGCAACCTCACCTTCTTCAGGAGTTTTCATGCGCCGTTTCAACTTCATGCTCAATGGCAGCCGGTTGATGATGTTCCCCTTTTATGTGTCCATTCTGGTCTGCGTGGCCCTGTTGATGGTGAAGTTCGCCATGCAGCTTTATGCCCTGTGTATCGATATCGTGGACATTCACTACATGGACCTCATCACTGGGGTGCTGACCCTGGTGGACTTCATACTGGTAGCCCAGATGCTGATCCTGGTGGCCATCTGCGGTTATGTGCAGTTCATCCAGACCCAGGAGCAGCGCGAGGCGCTCGGCAACAACTGGCTCAGCAAGATCAACTTCGCCTCCTTGAAGCTCATCGTCATCAACTCCCTGGTCACCATCGCCGGGATCGAGGTGCTCAAGGCCTTTCTCGATGACGGAGTCGGCAACGAGGTGGAGATGAAGTGGTCTGTGATAGTGTTTCTCGCCTTCTCCACCGCGGCGCTCATCTACGCCATCACGGAACGGCTGGCGGATCACAAATGACCCTACCCTGTTTTCATTCAGGATTTATTCATCAAGAGCGGAATTGATAACTCTTTTCATTACCTTTACTGCATTGTAAACTTGCTCCCCCGGGCTGGACTGCCCGGGCGCTGGAGCACCTATGACAAGCCTTTCCCTCTCACCACGACACTGCTGGCAGTGGCTGGCCTATCACCATCAGGCCGCCGAGGGCTCCCTCTATCTGATGTTCTTCTCCGGCCTGCTGCTGTGGGAGCCGCTGACTCCGCTCTGGTCGCTGGCACGCTGGAATCTGTTTCTGCATGTGATGCTCTCGCTCACCCTGTTCCCCCTGCTGTTTGGCGCCTTCTGGCTCTCCCATCGCAGCCTGCTGAACAAGAGCCGCAAACCCTTCTTGCGCACCACGGGGCGCATCATCGAAGGTCTGCTGCTGGTTTGTCTTGGCAGCGGTTTGCTGCTGATCCTGCACGGCACCCCGGGCGACACCCTGGGCTCGCTGACCAGCTGGGCCCACTGGCTGAGCGCTCTAGCGTTGACTCCTCTGGTGCTGCGCCACGCCTGGCGCTGGACCATTCTGAAATGGCGTACCTGATCCCATGCTGAAGTTGCTGTTTTCCTACCTGCTCACCACAGCACTGCTGCTGGGTACCCATACTGCCGCCGCCCAGCAGATGAGCGCCGCCATGATCGCCTATGACGAGGGCGAGACCCATCGCCTCGTCACCGCCAACCTGAGCGCAGGATCTGTCACTCTGCTGGAACGAGACAACGGCAAGCGGCTCAAAGAGGCCCGCTTTGGCGGTGATCTGCGCCAGTTGGCCCGCGCAGACGACGGCGCCCTGCTGGTCACCGACTACAGCGGCGATCGGTTGCTACTGCTGGATGAGGATCTCGACCTTGCGAAGGTGATCCCCACCGGCCATCGTCCTTACGGAGTCATCTTCGATCCCAAGCGCCGCTGGTTCTGGGTCAGCCTGTTCGAGGCGGGTCGCCTGCAGGCCTATGACACAGCGGGCAAGCTGCAGCTGGATAGCGAAACGACCGAGACCCCGCGTGGGCTGGCGCTGACCGACGACGACCGCCTGCTGCTCACCCACGCCATGACCGGCCAGCTCGCCATCTATGATCTCGCCAAGCTTGGCCACAGCACCAAGGGTGCTACCCTGCCCAAGCCCAAACTCATCACCCTGACCGAGACCCACAGCGATACGCCGAGCGACTCTCAGGGCTTGCCGCGCCTGCTGGACGGCATCACTATCTCCCCCGATGGCAGCGAAGCCTGGCTGCCACATATGCTGTGGAGTTTCGACCACCCCTTCCAGTTTCAGAGCACCGTATTTCCGGCCGTCTCCATCATCGATTTGGATGAAGAGAAAGAGCGGGTAGATGAAAGAAAGCAGCTCTTTTTGCAGATCAACCTGCCGAGCGTCGGCAACCGCAGCCAGATCGTCTCCAACCCGTTCGCGGCGCGCTTCGCCGCCGACGGCAAGCGGGTCTACCTGACCCTGGCGGGCTCCGAGGATCTGCTGGTGTTCGATCTCTCCCGCAGTGGCAAGCAGAACAGCAATCGCCACCGCCGCAAAAAGTTTCAGGGGGGGGCCAAGGCGACCCAGTTGCTGCGCCATCTGCCGGGCCAGAATCCGCGGGATCTGCTGATCGATGGCGACCACCTACTGGTGCACAACGCCATGGGGCAGGATCTCACCCGTCTCAACACCGGCGGCAGCGGCCCCTTCGCCCGGGTCACCGTCGATCAGCCGCACTTCGCCAAACTGGTGGAGACGGATCCCCGCCCCGAGGCGCTCAAGCGCGGCGAGCGGCTATTTAACTTGGGCAACACAGCTTCCAACTCACGCTTCCCCATGGCGGGAGACAACTGGATGAGCTGCAACTCCTGCCATCTGGACGGCTTCAACTTCACCAACCGCTATCTGATGGCCGCCCATCGCCAGCAGAGCGGCAATAACGCCATCAATGGTCACGCCAACCTCGCCAACATGGTGGCGGGGGACTTTATCGGCGAATACCTGCGCATGACCCAGCAGACCCAGGGCGGCATGGGCCATGACACCCGTGATGGTGCCGAGGCGGTTGACCCCGCCAGGCCCCAGCCCGAGGTGAAGGCCATGATGGAAGACTTGCACGCCTTCATCACCGCCGATGGCAACCTCCCCTATCTCGCCAACTGGCTGCGGCTCGATGCCCCGCGCACGGATCCCGCCAAGGCGCCGACCACCCATCCCAAGGAGTGGCTCAACTCCGCCTCCTGCCAGAACTGCCACCAAGAGGCGTTTGCGGACTGGAGCGAGAGCAACCACAGGCTGATGGGCAACTCCCACCCCTACTACAAGGTGGTGCAGGCGCTGGCCCGCCAGACCGAAGGCGAGGCGTTCGGCCAGTGGTGCCAGGGCTGCCACATGCCCCAGCAGGTGATGAACGGCCAGCAGGATATGCCCAAGGGCTCCCACATGTTCGAGCAGGGCGGTGCCTCGCTCATTGCCGCTCATCAGAAAGGCGAGCCCGTGGTAGAGGAAGGCACAAGCTGCGTGCTCTGTCATCGCATCACCCGGCTCGAAGACGCCGGCGGCAACAGCGCCTTTACGGTGAACCTGAAAGACCGCGAGAGCTATGTGTTCGAGGATGCCCAGGGCGGCAGCCTCAAGCACTGGCTGGCCGAGCGGCAGATCAACGCCCGCCCCGCCATGCACAAGGCCTCCTACCAGAAGGATTTCTACCGCGATGCGGCCCTGTGCAAGTCCTGCCACAACGAGTTTGCCCCGGGCACAGGCGCCAATATCGTCAACACCTGGGATGAGTGGGAGAACTCCAGCTTCGCCAAGGCGGAGGATCCCGCCAAGCGGCGCAGCTGCATCGACTGCCACATGAACCCGGAGCCGGGCAATGGCGGCGCACCTGTGGCCGGCCAGTCCACCGAAAACGGCACAGTGAAAGAACGCCTCTATCGCCACAACTTCACCGGCGCCCAGCACCAGCTGGTGGGGCTGCGCAACCCTGAACTCGAGCAGGAGAGCCTGGCGCTGTTGCGATCAAGCGCCACCCTCTCAGCCCGCATCGAAGGGGCTGCCGATCGCCGCCAACTGGTGGTGCGGGTTGCCAATACCGGCGCGGGCCACGCCCTGCCCACCGGGGTCGCCGATTTTCGCGAGCTCTGGCTGGAGCTGACCGTCACCGACGCCAGCGGCAAGCGGGTGCTCCAAAGCGGCCAGCCGGTGGCTGGCGCCGTGCCCGAGGACGCGCGGCTGTTCAGAAAGGTGTTCGGCGATGCCGACGGCAAGCCGGTGGGGCTCAAGTTCTGGCGTTACGCCAAGCTGCTGGCAGATACCCGCATCCCGGCCGATGGCTGGCGCGATGAAGCCTGGCCTCTGCCGGCGGATGCCCGTGGGCCCTTCCAGGCCGATATCAAACTCAATTTCCGCACCTACCCCAAGTGGGTCAATGATGCGGTGCGCGCCGCCGAGCCGAGCCTCCCGGAGCCACCCATAGTGCTGCTCACTCGGCTACAACTCAACCGGTTGCAACTCACCTTGCAACCCACCTCCCCTACGCCTGACACGGAGCCTGAATCCTGATGTTTGCAAGTTTTCTCATTACTCTGCGCGAGGGGCTGGAAGCCTTTCTGCTGGTGGGCATCTGCCTCTCCTACCTCGCCAAGCTGGGGGCGAGCCGTTACAACAAGTTCATCTATCTGGGGGTGGGGCTTGGCCTTATCGCTTCTCTTGTCGTCGCCTTCCTGTTCCAGGTGGTGGTGAGCCAGTTCGAGAGCGAGCGTTACAACCACCTGCTGATGGCGGGGATCCTGATCTTCGCCACTCTGGTGCTCACCTACATGGCGGTCTGGATGCAGAAGCAGGCCAAGTCCCAGGTCGGCGCCATGACGGCGCGCATCGATGCGGCCATCGATGGCGGCAACCTGTTTGGTCTGGTGCTGCTCGCCTTCCTCGCCGTGATGCGCGAGGGCTTTGAAACCGTGCTCTTCTTCTCGGCCCTGGTCTACTCAGGGCAAGGGGTGGATCTGCACGAGGGGCTGATGGGGGCGCTGGGCGGACTGCTGATCTCTGTGGTGCTGGTGTGGGGGCTGCTGCGCTCCACCCGCAAGGTGGCGCTGGCACCTTTCTTCCGCTGGACCGGCCTGCTCATCATCATCATCGCCGCAGGCCTGCTGTCGTCCGCCGTCAACATGTTGCAGGCGGCGGGGGTCATCACCCTCTGGACGACGCCGGTATTCAACATCAGTCACATTCTCGACGATCAGGGGGTATTCGGTACCTTCCTGCGCGCCCTGTTTGGCTACAATGCCTCACCGGCCGGCTTGCAATTGTTGACCTGGGTCAGCTACCTGGTGATCTTCGTCACCATCTGGCATCGCAACTATCGCCCCAAAGTCCAGGGGTAAGCCCGCCTCTTTGCGAGATATGAATACGGCAAGGCGGCTCACGGGGTGGGCCGCTTTTTTCACCCTCTTCCCCTTTTCTCTTCAGCCAGATTTTTCGGATACACAGTCATGAGCGACAGCAAGAAGATTGCAGTACTAGGCGCAGGCCCTGCCGGTTTGATGGCCGCCTGGCGTCTTTGCCAGGCCGGTTTTGCGGTCACCCTGTTCGAGCAGGAGCCAGTGGTGGGCGGCATGTGCGCCACCCAGACCTTTGCCGGCAAGGATGGCGACTATCGCTTCGATTACGGCGGTCACCGCTTCATCACCAAAAACCCCGAGCTGCTCGGCTTTATCGACGAGCTGATGGGAGACGATCTGCTCCACGCCGATCGCAAGAGCGTGATCCGCTTTGGCGGGCGCACCTATGACTACCCCTTGAACCTCACCAATCTGATCAAGACAGCCCCCCTGCCGCTGATGGCTGGCGCGGTGAAAGACTTGCTGCTGTTGCCCTTTGCCAAGAAGCCGGACGACTTTGACAAGGCGAGCTTTGCCGAGTGGATCCAGAGCCACTTCGGCCGCACCCTCTATCGCCAGTTCTTCGAGGGCTACACCGGCAAGCTGTGGGGCATCAACCCTGACCGGCTCTCCGCCGACTGGGCCGGTCAGCGCATCAGCCTCATCGATCTCAAAGACGTGGCGCGCCGCCTGCTGCCAAGGCGCAAGGGCAACCTCTCGGTGCGTACCTATGCCCGCAAGTATCGCTATCCAAAGTATGGTTTCGGCCAGATCTTCGCCACCCTGGGTGAGCGGCTGGTGGCCGATGGCGTCGAGCTCAAAACCGGCGCCACCATCACTCGCCTTGAGGAGATCGATGGCCGGATCGAACGGGTTTATTGGCAACAGGAGGGTGTTGAGCAAAGCGAATCCTTTGATCAGGTGATCTCCACCCTGCCGCTGCCGCTCACCTGTCAGCATCTGGGCTTGCCATGCGATCTCCACTACCGATCCTTGCGCTTCGTCAACATGCCGCTCAATCAGGAGAACCTGTCGGACAACACCTGGCAGTACCTCTCGGACCCCCATATCCTGGCCACCCGCTTGCAGGAGCCGCGCCGGCGCAGCCCCTTTATGGCGCCGGTGGGCAAAACATCCGTGATGCTGGAGATCCCCTGCAATCCGGGAGACGCCACCTGGCAGGCACCGCTGGCCGAGCTGCGCAGTCGGGTCACCGCCGATCTCGCCAGCCTCGACGTGGATACCGCCAAGCTGGGGGACGAGACCTTCGAGGCGCGCAGCGAGTACGCCTATCCGCTGATGGATCTCGGCTATCAGGCCCGTCGCAACGCCGCCATCCAGGCGCTGATGCCGATTAGCAATCTCATCATGACCGGCCGCCAGGGGACGTTTCGCTACATCTTCACCGACACCGCCATGGAGATGGGCATGATGGCCGCCGACATGGTGATCGACGGGGTGGACAGACGCCACGCCATCTTCAATCATCGCAACGAAAATACGGTGATCGAGACCCAGAGCGTGGCGTGAGGATGGTGACAGGTGTTCAACAGGCAAACCGACGCCGCAACACCTTCAATCATCGCAACGAAAACACCGTGATTGAGACCCAGAGCGTGGCCTGAGGGCCGTGCCGTAAGCACAACAAGGAGAACAGGATGATCATACGCCCGGGTTTACTCGCCCTCGCCCTGCTGACGGGCCCGCTGCTGACCGGCATGGGACAAGCCCAGGCTTACTCCTACGCCGCCGCTGGCAAGGAGCCGCTGATCGATGCGCGCGAGGCGCTGCTCGGCGCCGCCACTGACGGCAAGGATGCCAGCGCCACCTTGAGCGACATCGCCGAGGAGCTGACCTATCTGGAACAGCACCACAAGGTGGACCTGCAAGCGCCGCTGGCCGCCGCCATCAAGACCAAGGATGCGGCCGCCACTGCCGCCCTGCTCAACCGCGCCTACAAGGCCGAGATCGAGCGCCGCCTAGAGGGGGCCAGTCAGAACCTTGGCGACTACCAGACCGCCAAGGTGCTGGTGGTCAAGAGCAAGCGCTTCCTGGACTTGATCCTCCCCTCCCTCAGCGAAGGAGATCGCAAGGCCGCCGAGCAGGCGCTGGCCAGGGTGCTCGATGCCATCGGCAACCCTGGCGTCTTCGGGGTGGGTGCCAAGCCTGCCGATGCCACCGCCTTTGCCGAGGCCGAAAAAGCGCTGATGACCGTGTTGGCGCCGCTCTGATGACCCTCTGCCAATCATTGCGCCACCTCGCTGTGACAAACGGTGGGTTTCGCTGTGCTCTACCCACCCTACGCACAGCCTGCCGATAAATGCACCCGGACGTCGGTTTTCCCCCTTCTCCCCCATCGGGAGAAGGGTTGGGGATGAGGGGGAAGGCAAGGTCTCGGCGCTGGACTTCCCCTGACTCATCCCCCCTCTGGCTGCTTGCTCTGCTGCAATTGGCCTGGCTTGGCTGGCTGCTGGCCTTCCCGGTGGCGCTCGATTCCGACGATGCCCTGAACTTTGCCCACGGGGTGACGCGCTTCAGCGTGCTGGAGTTCTCCCCCCACTTTCCTGGCTACCCCGCCTTTATCTGGCTGGCGCGGCTTGTCAATCTTTTGGTAGACGAGCCGGCCCGCGCGGTGCAGTGGGCAAGCTTGATGGGTACAGGGCTGCTGGCACCACTGGCTGCGCTGCTTGCGGTCAGGTTGTGGCAGCGGCCAAGCCTGCTGACGCCAGTCTGGCTGCTGATATTGGCCCTGCCGCTCACCCCGACCCTGGCGCTCTCCGGCCTCTCGGACGGGCCTGCGCTGGCGGCATGGCTCGGGGCTCTCTTGGCCTTGCAGCATCGCAAGATAACGCTGGCCGGCCTGCTGGTAGGGCTGCTGCTGGCGCTGCGCCCCTCCTATTTCGTGCTGGCATTGCTGCCGCTTTGGCTCGGGATGCAACACAAGGGGGAACGACTCAGATTTATACTCCCCATTGCGCTGGTAGGATTTTCCAGCCTGCTGTTTGTCTGGCAGGCCGATGGCCTGGCCTATTTCAGCGAAGGGCGGCGCTTTACCGACGGCCACTTTACCCTCTGGGGCAACACGGCGGCGGCCCACGGCGACCAGCTTTTGAGCTGGGCCCGCACCTTCAATGATCAACTGACCCCGCTTTGGCCCTTGGCAATCGGACTGTTGCTGATACCGCTCTGGCCTGCGGTTCGGTGCAAGGCCGCACCTGCCAAGCAGGTCTGGTATCTCGGCTGGCTGGTCCTGCTGCTCTGGACCCTGTTTGGCCAGAACCCGGACAATCCTCGCCATCTGGCGCCCCTCATCCTGCTAGGCCTTGTGCTGCTGGCGGGCATGCTGCCGCACCGGGGCGAGCTGCCGGCCGTGCTGGGGGCCCTGGCGCTGCTGATGACCACACTCACCCCGCCCCAGCCGCCCGCCATGGTCAAGGCGGCCAGACTGGCCGAGCGAGCGTGCCCGGCGCTGGTGACCCAGTGGGGGGTGAGGCTGCTGCGAGAGACCACGGCCCTGCCCGTCACCGACGGCTGGTACCAGGGGGATGCCCGCCTCGCACTGGCGCAAGGGGCTTGCCGCCTCAGCCGACGGCCCATCCTGGCTGGCGATCTGCCCGCACCAAACCGGCAGATCTGGTTTGCCCCCCGCTTTCACGCCGAACCGGGCCTCTGGCTCGGGATACAAGAGCCTGTCGCCCCCTAGCCGCCCTCTGGCTCGAGCTACAGGTACCCGTCGCCCTCTAGTCAGCCACTCGACTCACCTGCCAGGCGGCCAGCGTCGACTACACTCACTTCGCATCCGTGACAAGTGAGTCTGTCTATGAAGAAGCCAGGCGAATGGTATCTCATCCCTCTGACGCTGGTGCTGGCCTGCGGGGTCTTGCTGCTGCCGCTCTGGCTGCGGGGGGGCAGCCAGGGGCATGATCTGTTTCATCATCTGCTTTCCGGCCACTATTTTGCGCTGCAACTATGGCAGGGGGAGCTCTACCCGCGCTGGCTGATGGCCATGAACGGCGGCTTTGGCAGCCCCACCTTCTTCTTTTATCCCCCCTTGCCCTACTACGTCAGTGCTCTGTTCGCCGGCCCCCAGCCGCTCGCCCATCAGGCCATCTATCCCCTGCTCTGGAGCGCCAGCCTGGCGCTGCTGCTGTCCGGTCTCTTCGCCTACCTCTGGCTGCGCCGCTTTAGCGCCCCCGGTCGCGCCCTGGCCGCCAGCCTGCTCTACCTCGCCTTGCCTTATCATCTGGCCCTGGATCTCTATGCCCGCTTCGCCCTGGCGGAATTCTGGGCCTTCGTCTGGGCTCCTTTGGTACTGCTGGGGCAGGATCTCGCCGGCCAGCGCCGGCGAGGCGGCTTCCTCCTGCTGGCACTGGCGCTGGCCTTGCTGGCATTCACCCATCTGCCCAGCCTGCTATTGATGCTGGCGCTGATCACGCTGCGGGCGCTGCTGCAAACCTGGCGCTCACGCACGTCGTTTCCGCTTCGGATCACCCTGGCCGCACAAGTGCTGGGGCTGGCCATGGCCGCGGCCCTGCTGCTACCCGCCCTGCTGGATCAGGGGGCCATCTCCATGGAGCTGATGCGTGGCGGCATGTTCGACTTCAGGCGCAACTTTCTCGACCGCTTGCCCTCGGGCTGGGGCGACTGGCGCTTTCGCGGCCATCTGGCCTGGCAAAGCCTGCTGACCATGGGGTTGCTGCTGCTCGCCTGGGCAGCGGCCCGTGAGCCACGCCACCCCGAGCTCCTGTGCTGGGGGGTGTTGGGGGTGGGTGCCTTCCTGATGATGCTGCCCCTCAGCCAGCCAATCTGGCACCTGCTGCCACCGCTGCAGCGGCTGCAATTTCCCTGGCGGTGCAATCTGATCCTCACCCTGGCCACGGTGGCGGTGGTCGCCCTGGGAACCCCGGTCAAGCGGCCATGGCAAGGGATCTGGTGGAGCCTGCTGCTGATCACCCTGCTCTCCAGCCTCGCCTATGTCTATTACGCCCCCCTCACCCAGGCACCGCTCAAGACGGTGATCGATGCCGAGTTCGACAGCAAGCGCAGTGCCCGGGAATACCGCCCCATTCAGGTGCCCAGTGGCCGGTTCACCCCGACTCTGCTCGCCTGGAAGGAGGAGTTTCAACCCCCGGTCACCACTGAGCAGCAAGGCGCCGAGTGGACGCTGGTACGCTGGCAACCCAGATGGCTGGAACTGACGGTGAGGACACAGAGGCCCACCAGACTCACCTTGCACCAATATGACTACCCGGGCTGGCAGGCCAGGCTGGATGACTCGCTGACGCTGGCGGTCAGCGCAAACCGGCAGGGGCTGCTGCAAGTCTGGGTGCCTGCCGGCCAGCACAGGCTCAGCCTGAGGCTGACTGCCCGCTGGCCAGAACTGTGGGGAGGCGGGATTTCCCTGCTGGGCTGGCTCTGCTGGCTACTGCTCGCCTATCGAGGCTGTCAGGCCCCGAAACGGCAGTGATCCGGCAGCCCGGACCGCAATTCGCCGCCTGGCAACACAGCCAGAGCGTGACGGGGACGGCATAGCCCTGCCCAAACCAGCCAAAACTGATAGACTGACTACTTGTTACTTTTTTTCACGCGAACTTGCTCACGATCGGACATCCTATGCCCCAACCCGCAGCCCTCTCTCCCCGTTTTCTGTTTATCCTGCTCGGCGCCCTGGCGGGCCTGACACCGCTGGCGGTGGACATGTACCTGCCCGCCATTCCGGCCATCGCCCGGGATCTCGCCACCAGCATAGACGGTGCCCAGCTCACCATCAGCGCCTTCCTCGGCGGCTTCGCCATCGGCCAGCTGTTCTACGGGCCGCTCGCCGACAGCTATGGCCGCAAGCCGGTGATCCTGGCGGGGCTGGTGATGTTTGCCATCGCCTCGGTGGGCTGCGCCATGGCGGACTCCCTGCCCGAATTGCTGGCCTGGCGCATGCTGCAGGCGGCGGGCGGTGCGGCCGGCTCAGTGGTGGTCAATGCCCTGCTGCGCGACCTGTTCGAGAAGGATGCGTTTTCGCGGGCCATGTCGTTCGTCATCCTGGTGATGACGCTGGCCCCCCTGGTTGCCCCCGTAATAGGCGGTTATATCAGCGCCCACAGCGACTGGCGGGTGATCTTCTGGCTGCTGGTGGGCATCAGCCTGCTCATCTGCGTGGTGATGCAGTGGAAAATTCAGGAGACCCTGAAGCCTGAACACAGGCAGCCACTCAGGCTGGGGCAGGTGCTGCGCAACTACTGGGGCGTGCTCTCCCATCGCGGCGCCATGGGTTATGTGCTGTGCGGCGCCCTGTCGAGCTCGGGCATGTTCGCCTTTATCAGCGCCTCGCCCTACGTCTACATCGAGTATTTCAAGGTGCCGACCGAGCACTACGGCTGGCTGTTCGGCCTCAATATCCTGCTGATGATGGTGGTCACCTTCGTCAACAGCCGGCTGGTGAAAGGAGTGGGCGCCGAGCGCATGTTGCAATACGGTCTGCTGATGCTGCCCTGTGCCGGTGCCCTGCTCATCTACAACGCCTGGAGCCAAACCGGGGGCCTGTGGGGCATCGTCATCCCTGTGGTGCTGTTCGTCGGTCACATCAGCCTGGTGGGGGCCAACGCCATGACGGGCCTGATGGGTCACTTCCCCCAGTCGGCAGGCACCGCCTCGGCCCTGGCCGGCACATTGCGCTTTGGCATAGGTGCCCTGGTGGGCATTCTGGTCAACCTCAATCCGCCCGAATCGCCGCTGCCCATGGCCATCGCCATCGCCGGCTGCGGCTTTGGTTCGGCCATCAGCTACTGGCTGCTGACCGGCAAGAAATAAGCGCCTGACGAAAAACGCCGCCCTCCTTGATCACCAAAGAGGGCGGCGTTTTCATGTCCGTTGTGCAGTCCCCGCAAGCGACAGGGAGGCGCAGCTGGCGTGCCGGGGAATTACTTCTTGCCGAAACCCGACTGCTTGAGGGTGTAGCCGGCGCTGTTTTGCCAGGCATCCAGGCCGCTGCGGTTGTTGCCCGCCACCAGACTGGCGGCCAGGCTCGGGCTGTTGAACAGCTGATCGGCGGTGAACACAACCCCTCCTTCACTGCGAGGGGCCAGGATCCCCTTGCCCAGCAGCTCCTGACGCAGTTCGATCACGGCTTCACGCAGGGAGGCGGCATCCTCGCCATTGGCGGTGGAGCCCGCCAACACCATGAAGCCCGGATTTTGCCGCTTGCCCACCGGATAACCGTGGGCCTCGGCGCCCTTGCCGTTGAAGTGGTACAGCTCGCGCTCCCCCGGCTTGTTGTCGGAGAGCGCCTTTTGCAGGGTCATCAGCTCGTTATAAATCTCGATGGGGACGACGGCAGCCTGCTTGTTGCCCTTGCTATCGATGATAAAACTGACTTGCTTGTGTAACATCCTTGCTCATCCTGTGACCCATGGAAGCCCCTATTCTAACCACCTCTGGCAAGCGGGATCCAGCGAGGATCCTCACCTCTTTTGCAGGCTTGATCACTAACTGGCCCTCTTGATCCGTCGCGAGGCGTGTTGATCATTCCCGCCCGTGGTAGCCTAGATGGCATGATGAAAGCCATTGACCATCAAGCGGTTATCCCATGCTGACCCTGCGCAACCTCTGCAAGAGCTTCGATAACGGCAGCGAACGCCTGCCGCTGTTCCATCACCTAGATCTCACCCTGGCCGCTGGCGAGATCACCCTGCTGCTGGGGCAGAGCGGCTGTGGCAAGTCGACCCTGCTCAACCTGATCGCTGGCCTCATACCCCCGGATGAGGGGGAGATCTGGCTGGGACAGACCCGGCTCGACAACCAGTCCCCGGACGATCGGGCCCGCCTGCGCGGCCGGCATTTTGGCATCGTCTATCAGGATTTCAATCTGTTGCCGACCCTGAACGTGGAGGAGAACCTCTGCCTGCCGCTTGCCATCAACGGCCTGCCCCGCCATGAGACAACCCTTGACGCCCTGCTCACCCGGCTCGATCTCGTCCACAAGCGCCACGCCTGGCCGGAGCAGCTCTCCGGCGGCCAGCGCCAGCGGGTGGCCCTGGCCCGCGCCCTCATTCACCAGCCCAAGTGGCTGCTGGCCGATGAGCCCACCGGCAGTCTCGATGAGCACAACGCCGAGCAGGTGATGGCGCTGATGATGGAGGCGGTGCGCGAAACCGGCGCCGGGCTCTTGCTGGTGAGCCACAACCCCGCCTATGGCGCCCTGGCCGATAGAGTGCTGCGCCTCGAAGGAGGCCAGCTTGTCGAGCTCAAGGGCGCGCGCCATGAGTGACGCCAGCCGCGATCGCGAGGCCGCCTCATGCTGCCGTTAAAGGCGCTGCTGCGCCTCTATCGCACCCATCCATGGCTGCTGCTGATGAGCCTGACCGGGCTCATGCTGGGGGTCTCGCTGGTGGTGGCCATAGAGCTTCTCAACCACAGTGCCAGCACCAACTTCGTCGCCGCCCGCAGCCAGCTGGCGGGGGATGCCAACTACCGGCTGGCCCCGAGCGGCGGTCTGGATGAGCAGCTTTACGTCAAACTGGTGCGCAGCCAGCCGAGCCTCAATGCCATGCCGCAGCTGCACGCCTGGCTCAAAGACGAGCAGGGGCGCAGTTTTCAGCTGCTGGGGATGGATCTCTTCAACCCCGGCCCCCTTCGCCGGCTGTTTGGTGAAGGCCCATCCAGCGAGCCCGCCTTTTCGCTCAACCGCGCCGACAGCGTCTGGCTGGCGGCGCCGGAGGCTAGGCGGCTTGACTGGCAGCCGGGCCAGTCTCGCACCTTTGTGCCGGGTGGCGAGGGTGATCGCCCGCTTATCCTGACCCTGGCGGGCACCTTCGAGCCAGGTGCCGTGCCCATGGAGCGGCTGCTGGTGACCGACATAGGCCTAGCCCAGCCCCTGCTTGGCAAGGAGGGTCGACTCGATCGCATCGTCTTCCAGCTGAGTGACGCCGAGGCACGCGCCCTGCAAGCCCTGCTGCAATCCTATCGCCCCCATCAGCCGCTCTGGCTCGAGCCCATCAGCCCGGCGCTCGATGCCAGCCAGCTCGGTGATGCCCTGGCGCTCAACCTCACCGCCCTCTCCCTGCTCGCCATGGCGGTGGGACTGTTTCTGGTGTTCAACGCCCAGCGCTTCGTGCAGAGCGTGCGTCGCCCCCAGCTGGCCCAACTGATCATTCTGGGACTGCCGCCGAGCCGGCTGCTGCGCTGGCTGGCGCTGGAACTGCTGATCCTCGCCACCCTGGGCACCTTGCTCGGGCTGCTGCTCGGCAGCCTGCTGGCCCTGACGCTCATGGGGCAGCTGACCCAGGCGCTGGCCGATCTCTATGGCCCCAATCCCATCGATCTGCTGCGCCTCTCCCCTCTGAGCCTGCTCAAGGCGCTGGTGATCGGCCTTGTCGGGACGCTTGCCGCCAACCTGCCCGGCTGGTGGCAACTGCTGCGCCAATCCCCCCTTGCACTTCGTGAGGGCAACAGCCACCCGCCACGACATACCTGGCGCCGCCGGGGGCTGGCCATCGCCATACTGCTGCTGTGCGCGCTTTGCCTCTGGCTGCCACAAACCGGCCTGGGTGGCGCCCTGTTTGTGGCCGGTGGCTGGCTGCTGGCCATGGCGCTCTGGCTGCCGGACGCCCTGCGCTGGCTGCTGGGGCGGCTGCGCCGCGCCATGGGGGCGCCGGATCGCCACCACCTCCTAACCGCCCGGCTCGGGGTGGCAGAGACCCAATATCATCTGGATCGCACCGCCATCGCCGTGATGGCGCTGCAGCTGGCCATAGCCGCAGCCATCGGCATAGGGGTCATGGTGTCGAGCTTTCGCTCGAGCGTGGAGATCTGGCTGGGCCAGCGTCTGGCCGCCGATCTCTATGTCACGGCCCCCAAGGGGGTGGCAGGCAACAAGGGTGTCCTGAGCGAGGCGACCCTGGCCGCCATTCTGGCCGAACCTGAGGTGGCGCAAGCATCGCGCCGCGCCGTGCACCCCGCCCGCTGGCAGGGGCAGCCCATCGAGTGGGCGCAGATGGACTTTATCCCTGAGCTTAAAGCCGCCTATCCCCTGCTGGCCGGGCGCTGGCCCGAGGGCCCCGACGAGGTACTGGCAAGCGAGCCGCTGACGGTACGGCTCGGGGTCAAGGTGGGCCAGATGCTCAGCATCACAAGCGAACAGGGACCAAGGCGGCTCACCGTCACCGGCGTCTATCAGGATTACGGCAGCGACAAGGGGCAACTCCTGCACGCCTTCGAAGAGGGGGCAGTGCAATCCCTCGCCCTGTTCAGTGCCCATCCTGAGCAGCTGGCCGACCGGCTGCGCGCCCATTTTGGCGAGGGGGTCAACCTCTTGCCCGCCCCCGCCATCCATGCCGCCGCCCTCAAGGTGTTCGATCAGACCTTTGTGGTAACCGAGTTGCTTAAATTGCTGATTTTGGGCATCGCCTTCGTCGGCATAGGCTCGGCCTTCATGGTGCTGGGGCTGGCCCGGCGCAGTGAGTTGCAGACCTTGCAGAGTCTGGGATTGAGCCCGCACCACTGCCGCCGCCTGCTGGTGTGGCAGGGAGCTGGCCTCGGGCTGCTCACCGCGCTGCTGGCACTGCCGGTGGGCTATGGGCTGGCCTGGGTGCTGATCGAGGTGGTCAACCCCCGCGCCTTTGGCTGGCGCCTCGCCTTTGAGGCCGCCCCCTTGCATGCCATAACGGCCCTGCTACTGGCGCCTGTGTGTGGCGCATTGGCATCCTGGTTTGCCGCGAGGAAACTGGTATGAAAAAACGCAATGTCTGGCTACTGCTGCTCACCTGCACCCTTTATGGCGGGGCGGCCTGGGCCAACGATCTGGGCGCCATCCTCGGCGGCGGCAACGATCAGTTCAAAAAGGCCCTGCCGGGCCAGCCCATCCGCTTGCCCGCCGATCACGGCGCCCACCCCGACTACAGATCCGAGTGGTGGTATCTCACCGGCAACCTCAAGGATGAGCAGGGGCGCGAATATGGCCTGCAGTGGACCCTGTTTCGCCAGGGCATAGAGCAAGCGATAACGTCGGACAACTCCTGGCTCACCCCTCAGCTCTGGCTGGCCCAGTTTGCCATCACTGACCTCGGCAAAGGCAGCCACCAACAGGATGAGCGCACCAGCCGCCAGGGGCCAGGGCTGGCGGGTGCCAGCGGCGGCGAATATTGGCTGCGGGAATGGGGGCTGACCTCACAGGGGAAGGCACTCTTCCCCGCCACCCTCAAGGTGCAGAGCAAGGCGGGGGATCTTGATCTCAAGGTGAGCGCCGCCAAGCCGGTGGTGCTGCAGGGCAAGCAGGGTTACAGCGAGAAGAGCCCGGGCAACGCTTCGTTTTACTACTCCTACCCGCGCCTGACGCTCACCGGCACTTTGACCCTCGATGGCGAGGCCCGCACCGTCACAGGCCAAGGCTGGTTTGATCACGAGTGGAGCAGCTCAGTGTTGGCCGACTGGCAGTCAGGTTGGGACTGGTTCTCGCTGCAACTTGCCGATGGCCGCGAGCTGATGCTGTTTCGCCTGCGCACCAAATCGGGCCGCGCCAATCCCGAAAACCAGCCCGAAAACCGCTACGGCATCCTGATTGAACAGGACGGCAGCAGCCGGGTGCTCTCCCCCGACAGCATACGCCTCACCCCAGGCAAGACCTGGCGCGGCCCCAAGGGCCAGCCCTACCCTATCGAGTGGCAGCTAAGTGCCGGGGATCTCAACCTAACCATCCAGGCGCGCCAACCCAATCAGGCCATGACAGGCCGCTTTGACTACTGGGAGGGAGCAGTGACGGTATCAGGGGATGCCAAGGGGCTGGGGTATCTGGAGATGACGGGGTATTGAATCGAGCAGATATTTAGCATTGCGATTGTGTATCAGGTTTTGGGATGACTTTAGCTTCACCATAGCCAATAGGCTGATAACAAAGATATTTTCAGTCATGGGATAAAGTAGCAGAGATTTCCAATATGCAAAGTGTCAAACTTTGCAGTTGATACTTATATATAAACCGTGGAACATCTATCGGCCACTAGATAAATAGCTAGGATTTTACATTTTTAATTTCACCAGTTTTTTTGATAGTGATTTAAGGTTTCCATCAGGTCACTGCGAAATAAAATACATAGCATCATAACTAAATTTGAGAGGGTAATAATATGGGAAGTTTAACCATAGTGAATGCCTTGGGTGTTGATGTAGAAATTATCGAAGCAAGTCCGTACCAATTCATGACCCTGACGATCAAAAACGGTCAATCTGCGGTTGCAAACGTAGCAACCAATTTTGAACGATTCATATTGAAAATTAGAGTGCTGGGGAATATCTATTATTACGATCTTAATAAAGGACACTGGTATGGTGGCGATGGTGATAACCACTACCCTAACCCAGGCAGCAAGGTAAATATCATTTTGACTGGCGATCGTGGCAGTTATATTGAAACCAGCTACAACTATGCCGTTGATAACACAACCGTCATGTGCAAATACGCATCAGACACCAAGGCATTGGATAAAGTCTAAATCCTTCCCTCAAATCTTTTAAGATTGTGCCAAATAGACCCTAGGCATATCCTAGGGTCTTGATTAAAAACGTAATGCTGTCAGAACTTTTCGCCCATCACCATCAGGCCGTTTTGCTCGGGAAAGCCCACCACCAGAGCCGTCTTGCGGGTACCCGGCATATCGAACGCGGCAACGTAGGCCTGCACCCCATCCCTGGCCTTGGCCAGACCCAGCACCCACTTGTTCTCGAGCGGGCTGAGATCGCTTGACGCCTTGAAGCTGCACTTGCCAAACCCGCTCAGGCTGAGCTTGCTCAGACCTTTGCCAGGCTCGGCATTGCCTTTGCCGGTCAGGGTGCAGCCGGCCCTGGGGAATTCGATATCCAGGGTCAGGGAGCCGCCGTTGTTGGTACTGCGGATCAGGCCCACCATGGCATCGGCAAGACCGGCGTCCTCTTCCACCAGCCAGCTGTCACTGGTGATCGCCCGGGTGGTCAGCTTGCTCACGGCAAGCTGACCGCTCCAGTCGCGATAGAGGGCTGTGCTCTGATCCGGATCCCGGAACTGGGTGCCGACGCGGGTGAAGTCAAAGGTCCAGCGCTTGACCTCCTTGCCAGCCAGATCGGTTACCGATTTGTCTTGAAAGCTGATGAGATTGTGATCGTTGCTCTGGGCATCGAGCCGCTTGCCCCGCACCGAGGTGCGCTCCAGCAGCACCGGATAGATGCCATCCTTGTTCTCCTTCCGGGCCGCCTGACCGGTCCATTGTGAGGTGGTGACCGGCTTGCCGTCGTTCTCGACCCAGACGCCCCAGCGCTGCTCACTGTCGCCCTTGGGGTAGACCAGCGCCAACCCGCTCGGCCCCTTGATCATCTTGAACGGCCCCTGATCGCCGTCGCGACTGAGCAGGTTCGCCTCATAGACGCCGGCATCGGGCAGTGGCAGCGGCGCGCGCTTGGCGATGCTGTTGGCCGCCTTCTCGCTGTCGCAGGCGGACAGGGCGGCGGTGCAGGCGATGGCCAGCATGGCTTTATGGTGCATTCTCATTGACGCTTGTTCCTTGCAATTGCTTTGTTATGTGAGGTGCATTCAATCGCCGCTGAATTTACTGGAGGGAGGGTTCGCCGGTCGACTCAAGATCTGTAACCAGCTGTTACAAGGCATTGATGGGTACAGTTATGATAAGTGCCCAACAGTAAGCGCCATTGAACCGAGTGACCGTGGGCCATGAGTGGCCGCTCTGACTAGCGGAAAGGGGCCATTTCCGTCCTGAGAAACGCCAACAGCGTTGGCTATCTGGAGATGACCGGCTACTAAGCTAGTAGGTTTTATTAACAACCCAACGCCGACAGATATGGCATAGGGCTAGTTACTATTGGCATAGCGGCCTTTGCTTTTTTATTTCACAGTAGCCACCTGACCTATCGCACTTACCTTTTCTTCAGGCACTACGACTCTGATCCATGTCAAGAAACATTCAACAAAAATATTCATTAGTGTTTGTCTTACCAAATAGATTAGGATCCTATATGATGCCCACATGAGGCTATGCAGTATAACCAAAATAAGTCCACGTGAGCATATGATTGGATAATGACGGTCACTACTTAACACCAATAGGTAGGATCACAACAACGCATGCAAAGCATTAATTTATATAAAATTTCAATGCATTTACTGTAGGCAAAACAGTCATTATAAACTCCTGCTCCATTTAAGTTAAAGCTAAGTATGGTTGTAAATCATTACAAAGAAAATTTTCACTTTTTCACTAAAAATCCACTCTATGTGGAGTAATTAATCACAACGGAGGAAGTATGAGGAAATCAGTATTCTTTATTATGATGGCATGTTCTCTTTCTACACAAGCTGACTGGCATAAAGCATATGAGACGGACAATTCAGGCAATGTTACTTATGGTGAACTATGTATATTAAAAACATACATAGAAAATGGTTATGATGTAAAAATAATTATTTCTGGAAATGGACCATACAATAACTACTGGAGCTCTTCCATATATCCCTCCGGCATTGCCTTTAAAGATAACTATGTTTATGCCAGAGCTGCCCCTGGTCTTTCTGAAAAATTCAATGAACAAGGATTAATTGACTTTCAAAATACAAGTAATGCAGCAGATATGTATAAAGCAGAAAGCATAATAGATAGCTCTGGTCGCGTGGTGACACAGCGTTATAGCCTTAATGGAGATAAATTAAGAGAAAAAACTATTTTTGTAGCTGCAACAAAATGGTTTGTTGATACAGCCTCTCCTTTGCTTTCCAAGAGTGCATGTCAGTAAATGGATATAATAGAAGCAATTAGGATGTAAGATTTAATTCCAACCGCTTCTATATTAGTCGTAACTTTCATTAATATGTTGACTTGGATTAACATCTCTGAGGACTATAATTTTTTATTACCCGACACCGGCCTCAAACCGGTGTCTCCTTTATGCAAATTTAGAACAGGGAGGAATGCTCGGCAGAGGAGGTTCTGACGGGGTTTTATTTATCTTGTCGCCAGATCGACCAGATAGAGAATGTTGTGATAGGGAATGCCGGCGTGCTGGCTTAATCCCATTATTGCTAAATCCCTGACGGCAATCAGCGGGCAACAGAGCACGTAGGCTAGACAGGGCCGCTGCGTCGAGATCCTTCGCCATCAGCATTGTTGCCGATGACATCGAGAAATTTGATAAGCGCTGGCTCGGATATATCCCCTACTTTGTTTGAGTCGGGATTGAGGCGACAGATTATTTACGGCCACGGGCCAGGGATTTGAGAAACGCCAGGGTGCGGCGGTTGAACTGCTCAGGCTGCTCCACATTGCAGACATGGCCACACTGCTCGATCACCGCCAGCGAGGAGCTGGCATCGCGGGCCACCTGCTCGCGCACCGGCGCCAGGAACATATGATCCTCCTCCCCCATCACGTAGAGGGTCGGGATCGGCAGGGCGCGCTCCTTGAAGTAGCGCATCAGGGGGTTGACCTCGGTGGCGAGGCGGAACCAGCGTTTGAACTCCTTCTGGCAGAGCTTGCGCGCCTCGCGCACGAACAGGTTGCGCGACTCCTGATGATGCTGGCGCGGCATTATGATGAAGGCGAACAGCCGGTAGAGCCACATGTAGGGCAAGATGTGCTGGCCGACCCGGCCAAGCTGCACCAATACCCGGGAGCGGATGTCGAGCCGCAGTATGGCGCCGCCCAAGACCATGCTCTTGACCCGCTCCGGGCAGAGCTCCGCCAGATGGCGAATGAGGATGGTGCCGAGCGAAATGCCGACGAAGTGGGCGGAGGAAATGCGCAGGTGATCGAGCAGGCGCACTATGTCTTCGGTCACGGCCCGGAAGCTGTAGTGACCCTTGACCACTTGCTGCAACTGGTGGGACTGACCGTGGCCACGCAGGTCCAGCAGCAGCACGTTGAAGTGCTCGCGATAGGCGCGCAGCTGCTTGAACCAGATGGAGGAGCTGCCACCTGCGCCGTGCACGAATACCACCCAATCCCTGTCGGGGCCAAGCTCGAACGTCTTGTGATACAGCATCTTGCGACTCCCTCATCGACGGCATTGGGGTATAGTAGGCGCGCATCTTAGCAGATATTTTCACCTAAAAAATACGTTTGCATGGCAACTGGCGAGGAGCGTGACCATGGAGTTGACGAGTTTGAGAGCCTTTTTGCTGACCCTGCCGGGCGCTCAGGAGGACACCCCCTTCGGCCCGGAGATCCTGGTCTATCGCATCGCAGGCAAGATGTTTGCGCTGGTGGATTGGCAGGCAGAGCCGCTCACCATCAACCTCAAATGCGAGCCCGACCTCGCCCTGCTGCTGCGGGAGATCCATCCCGAGGTCAAACCCGGCTGGCACATGAACAAGCAGCACTGGAACACGGTTACCCTGAGCAACACCCTGGCCGACGATCTCTGGCAAGGCTGGGTGCACCACTCCTATGAGCGGGTGGTCGCCGGTCTGCCCAAGGCCAAACGGCCGCAAGCGCCGACACTGTGAGCAGCCCCATGCCAGAGCAGCCCAAGATAGTCCCGCTGAGCGAGCAGCATATCCCCACCCTCATCACCCTGTTCGAGCAGTCGGTACGCCGACGCGGCCCCGAGCACTACAGCGAGGCCCAGGTAGAGCAGTGGGCCCTCGGCGCCCATCATCCCGGCTTTGTCAGCCAGTTGCGTGAGCACCACGGCTGGGTGCTGGAGCAGGCCGGTGCCGCGCTCGGCTTCGTCACCCTCAGCAACGATGGTCACCTGAGCCTGCTCTATGTGAGCGCCGACCATCAACGGCAGGGGCTTGGCGGTCTCTTGCTCGCCACCGCCCTCAGCCAGGCCGCTCGGCTCGGCATCGAGACCCTGACGACGGAAGCCAGCACCTTCAGCTATGGGCTATTTTTACGGTATGGCTTTGAGCTGACCGGATTGGAAAGCGTGGAGCGCGGCGGGGTCGATTTTATCCGCTATCGTCTGCACTGGCGCTTGCCAAGCTAGGTCCAGCCACTAAAATACGCACAGTTTTTCCGTATTGTTGAGGATTGAGGCCCCCATGGTTGTAGAAAGCGAAGGCTATATCGCCCTGATTGAGTATCTGGTGGAGAGTCTGGGACTGTTTGAAACCCAGCAACAGAGCAGTGGTGAACAGACCATCGAAGATCTGGTGAGCGGCCGGGTGGCCGGCAACCTGATGGCCATCTGCGAACAGAACCCGCAGCTCGATCCCAAGTTGCGCTTCATGATCATGCAGGAAGCCGATGCCGTGGTCGCCGATCTGGAAGAGGTGCTCTCCGCCGTCTGGCTGCGCGCCCCGACCCCGGCCCAGCAAGCCTTCCTCGAAGAGTTCATCGATCTCATCAAGAACCTGTTTGACGGCGCCATCAGCTAGCCCGTCGAGACAGCTTGTCGCCGTAACGCAGACCCGATCGCCCGTATTTTCCCGCAAACAGCACACATGAAAAGGGCCGCCTTCAACGGGCAGCCCTGCTTGCTATCATTTCAACTCATCAAGCTTTTCAATGACTTTTAATGAATATCGAGGCAAGAAATGTGTCTGGTCTTGGCTCCCATCCTTGGGAGCTACCAAGTTAGGCAAGGTCGATCCGGTTTAGTTCCCGACCATGACACATTTTTTACGATTTTTTCATCGCGCTGACACTCAGCTTGTTCAGCGGTACTTTGATCACCAAAAAGAGCCGCAGCTGCGGCTCTTTTTCATGCGGAAACAGGGAGTCGCCGAACGCGGCCCTGCCGCTTAGCGATTGAGGCTCGGCGGCAGGCAGACACCTATGCCACCCAGTCCGCAATACCCTTCCGGATTCTTCTCCAGATATTGCTGATGGTAATCCTCGGCGTAATAGAAGGGCGCCAGCGGCAAGATGCGGGTGCTGATGGCGCGGCTGTCACCACTGGCCATCATGGCCTGCTGATAGGCCGCCATGCTCTGCTGGGCAATGACCTGCTGGCTCTCGTCGGCATAGAAGATCACCGAGCGGTACTGGGTGCCGACATCACCGCCCTGGCGCATGCCTTGGGCCGGATCGTGCTGCTCCCAGAACAGCTTGAGCAGATCGCCGTAGCCGATCACCTTGGGATCAAACACCACCTGCACCGTCTCGGCATGGCCGGTCAGCCCGCTGCACACCTCCTTGTAGGTCGGATTCTGGGTGACCCCGCCCTGATAGCCGGCGGCGGTGGAGTAAACCCCTGGCTGTTGCCAGAACAGGCGCTCCACGCCCCAGAAACAGCCCATGCCAAACCAGGCTACCGCCATCTCTTCAGGCCAGGGACCCTGGGTCGGGTGGCCATTGACCGCATGCTGCTGGCCAATCACCATAGTCTCGCGGCGTCCCGGCAGCGCGTCTGCCGGTGAAATAATCTGTTCCATGAACCCTGTCCTTGTATAAAAACCTGTGCGATCGCACAGCTGACGAAAAGGAGTCTCGAAGATAACAGTTTATGGGCCGGGATCAACCAAGGCCGCAGCCACGCTGGGATGGCGGCATCCTCTAGCGTCCGGCGGGAGTCCCTCATCCCCCGTCAGCCCAAATGGCGGCATAAAACGGCAAAATCAATATTTAGTCTTGATTTGTGAATTTATTTTCATATATTGAGCCCATTGCTGTTTTTTTATGGAAGAAGCCACAAGTGCGTGAACGCGAACCCAGCCTGGTCTATGCCTTTCGGCAGTCTACCCCCTATGTCAATGTGCACAGAGGCGCCACCTTTGTGCTGATGATGGGAGGGGAAGCCATCTGCCACCCCAATTTTGCCAATATCGTCAGCGATATCGCCCTGCTGCAGACGCTGGGAATTCGTTTGGTGCTGGTGTTCGGTTCACGTCCGCAAAACGACGAGGCACTGGCTCGCGCGGGCATCGAAGCCCAGTACCACAGGCGGATCCGGGTCACCGATGACGAGAGCTTCGCCATCATCAAACAAGTGTGTGGCGGCCTGCAGTACGACATCACGGCCCAGCTCTCCATGGGGCTGGCCAACACCCCCATGCAGGGGGCCCGCATCAGTGTGGTGAGTGGCAACTTCGTCACCGCCCAGCCGCTGGGGGTGGATGATGGCATCGACTTTTGCCACAGCGGTCGGGTACGCCGCATCGACGTGGAGGGGATCACCCGCCAGCTGGATCAGAAGGGGCTGGTGCTCATCTCCCCCATCGGTTGCTCGGTCACCGGCGAGAGCTTCAACCTGAGCTCGGAAGAGGTCGCCCGCCGGGTGGCAGTAGATCTGAAAGCCGACAAGCTTATCTGTTTCAGCAGCACCCAGGGCGTCATGGACAGACACGGCGAAGCCATCTCGGAGCTCTTCCCCGAGCAGGCCGAGGAGCTGCTGGTGGAGCTGGAGCAGGCGGGTGAAGAGATGTCCGGCACAGCCCGTTACCTGCGTGCGGCGATTGCCTCCTGCCGGGGCGGCGTGCCCCGCTCCCATCTGGTGAGCTATCAGGATGACGGCGCCATGCTGCAGGAGCTGTTCAGTCGCGATGGCCTCGGTACCCAGATAGTGCGGGAAAGCGCCGAGCAGGCCCGCGCCGCCACCATCGAAGACATTGGCGGCATTCTGGATCTCATTCGCCCGTTGGAGGAGGACGGCATTTTGGTGCGCCGCTCTCGCGAGCAGCTGGAGATGGAAATAGACAAGTTCACCATCATAGAGCGCGACGGCCTCATCATCGGCTGCGCGGCGCTCTACTGCTTCATGGAAGAGGCGATGGCGGAGATGGCCTGCGTCGCCATTCACCCCGAGTATCGCAACTCCAATCGGGGGGATCAGCTGGTGGCCAAGGTGGCCGAGCGGGCCAAGCGGCTCGGCATTCGTCGCCTGTTCGTGCTCACTACCCGCTCCATTCACTGGTTCCGGGAACGGGGCTTCGATCCGCTGGAGGTGGAAGACCTGCCGGTGGAACGGCAACGGCTCTACAACTGGCAGCGCCGCTCCAAGGTTTTGTCAAAAACCATTTCGTAACTTGTTGATCTTGTGCCGAGTTGTCGTCGATTGTTAACTTTTTCACAATCTCGATTGACAGTGCAATCCAGCACAGGGTATTTCTAATTGCACTCCACCGCCTGCGGTGGAGCCAGAAGAGGAGCGCTGCCCAGGCAGCCCAAGGGAGGACACCAGCGTCCGATGAACTTGGGTCAGGGGGAGCAGCGCCGAGACGGGTGAGGCAACTGGATACCTCAACGTCGGCTGCGGGGGCTGAATCCCCCGGGTTGTCATCGGTAGTGGTCATCCCCCACCGCGCCCCATCAGGGGCGGGTACGGGATGGGCTCTGCGGGTGGAGTGCTTCTGGCCGGGATAGCTTCTCTCATTCCTGCCATTTTCAGCCTCCTCCTCTCTTTTTGCCCGATGGAACCGGATTTTTATATTAAGACAGGAGTAAGCAATGAGCCCGATCAATGTCGCCAAGTTTGGCGGAACCAGTGTCGCCAATGCCGCGGCCATGAACAATTGCGCCAATGTGGTGCTGGCCAATCCGGCAACCCGGGTGGTGGTACTGAGCGCCAGCGCCGGCGTCACCAACCTGCTGGTGGCCCTGGCCCAGGGCGATCTCGACGAGACGGGCCAGGAGGCTCAGCTGGCCAAACTGGCCGAGATCCAGCAGGCCATACTGACGGCGCTGGGTGACCCAAGCGATCTGAGCACCCTGATCCATGCCACCCTAGGCGAGATCCGCACCATGGCGCGCCAGGCCAGTCAGCATACGGATGCCGAGCTGGCCGATCGCCTCATCGCCTGCGGCGAGCTGATGTCCACCCGCCTCTTCACCGAGCTGCTGCGCCAGCGCGGCGTCAAGGCCCACTGGCAGGATGTGCGTCAGCTGATGCGCACCGACAGCCGCTTTGGCAAGGCGACCGTGGATCTCGCCGCCACCCGCATCCTCTGCCAGCAGGCACTGGGCCCTCTGCTCGGCGACAGCCTCATCATCACCCAGGGCTTCATCGGCTCGGATGCCGATGGCCGCACCACCACCCTAGGTCGGGGCGGCTCCGATTACAGCGCCGCCCTGCTTGCCGAGGCCCTGGATGCGGGCAGCATAGAGATCTGGACCGACGTACCCGGCATCTACACCACGGATCCGCGCCTCGTCACCCGCGCCCGCCCCATCCCCGAAATCAGCTTCGTCGAGGCGGCCGAGATGGCCACCTTCGGCGCCAAGGTGCTGCACCCGGCCACCCTGCAGCCGGCGGTACGCCAGGACATACCCGTGTTTGTCGGCTCCAGCAAGGATCCGGCGGCCGGCGGCACCTGGATCCGCGCCAGCACCCGCACCAGCCCGCTGTTTCGCGCCGTGGCGCTGCGCCGCCAGCAGGTACTGGTCACACTGCACAGCCTCAACATGTTCCACGCCTATGGCTTCCTGGCCGAGGTGTTCGGCATCCTGGCCCGTCACCGCATCTCGGTGGATCTCATCACCACTTCAGAGGTGAGCGTGTCGCTGACACTGGATCACACCGGCAGCCAGAGCAACGGCGAGCCCATCTTGAGCGACAAGGTGCTGGCCGAGCTGGGTCAGCTGTGCAAGGTGAAGGTGGAGACAGGGCTGGCGCTGGTAGCGCTGATCGGCAACCGCATGAGCGAGGCGGCCGGGGTGGGCAGTCAGGTCTTTGACGCCATCCGCGAGCACAACATCCGCATGATCTGTTATGGCGCCAGCGCCCATAACCTCTGCTTCCTGGTCAAGGAAGAAGAGGCAGGCCACATAGTCAACCGCCTCCACCAGGAGCTGCTCGACTGAGCCAGCCGAGGTTTGACACCGCATAAAAGAGGGGCACCCAGGGTGCCCCTCTTTTCGTTGCGGCCAAGGTCATAGACGCAGATAGTCGCGCCCGTTTACCCCGCCAGGGTGGGCACCGGCAGCAGACAGGCGCGGATCGCCTCGCGCAGGCTAGCGAGTCGGGCCAGCAGCGCCGCCTGGTCAAGCCCGGCTTCGTCCGGTCCCAGGTTGTCCGCCAGCTCGGCGAAGTGCTCGGTCACAGCCCGCTCCAGCCAGTCGAGCCGGCGCAGGGTGAGCGGACCGCAGCTCTTGCCGCTGAGATCATCCTGGATGTCGAGCCTGTGGCTGCGATACATGTCGCGCCACCAGTTGGCGGCCAGCGCCGCGTTGCTGGCCAGTGCCGAGCGCCACTCCCCCTGCAAGCCCTGCAAGCGGGCCAGCACGGGGGCGCTGGCGCCCTCCCGGGTCAGGTATTGCAGCTCGCGCTGCACCCAGGCCAGGCACAGACAGCGCCAGTAGCGAAACTGCGGCAGGGGATCCGGCTCGTCGAGCCAGAGGCCGGAGAGGGTGCGGGTCTCCAGCCGCTCAGGCACATGAAACTGGGGATCGGAGAGGCCGTTGGAGTTGAATTCATGACGGGGATCGAACGGCCACATGTAGCCAAAGTCGAACACGGCGATCTGCTGGCCATCGTCGAGCAGGTTGCCCGGGCTCGGATCCCAGTCAAACCAGCCCCAGTGGGCAAGCTCGGCCTGCACCGCCAGCATCTGCGCCAGATTGCGCTCGTTGAGATCATGCACAGGCACGCCCCGCAGCCAGGGGGAGATGAGCACCCCGGCCCGGGCCGAGCCGAAGCAGGTACAGACCACATTGGAGAGAATGGTGGGGTGCAGCTCGCGCAGGGCCTCTATCTCGCGCCGCCGCTCCAGCTCGGTCAGGAAGGCGGTCTTGCCGTCGACGTTGGCCACCAGGGAGTCGTGCCGGCACCGTTTCAGACACCAGTGATGTCCCTCCACCTTGAGGTGAAACACCTCGGCGGTGAGGCCGTGACGATACACCTTGATCACGGCGGGATGATCCTCCTTGAGTCTCACCAGCTGCGCCAGTGGCAAGGGGCAATCCCGCTCGCGCCCGATCCGGATCTCCTCCTTGCTCTCCAGCATGCGGAGCAATCTTGCCTGACGTGCCGCTACTTTGGGATTCATACATGCACCTCCATCATTATTGAGAGACTAAGCAGCAAGGCAGGCGCAAACCAGCGGCAAAGCGTCATGATGACGCTTTCATCACAGAATGAGTGCGGCCGTCCGATCCGGATCACAGTTTGCATGGATCCATGGTCATGAAATATTCATTGTCTGGTCATTAAATTGACAACAAGGAACAAGCCCCTCACCATCGGGTCAAATTAAATGCAGCAACCAGTCGCCGTCATCACTCGCTCAAAGGATGAGCTCATATGAAAGTCCCCTCTTCAGCACGCTTGTCAGCCAGGGTACCCAGTCTGCCCTCCCTGCTGCTTGGCTTGCTGGCCGCGCTGCTGCTGCTGACCCTGATACTGCCGCAGATCAATCCTGGCAGCTGGCTCGGCCGGGCCCAGCCGCTGGTACTGGGGCCTGCCGATCAGCCGATCGCCACCCTCACCCGTCATGCCCTGCTCTACAAGAGCGACAGCCGTGGCCTCTACCTGGTGGTGCGCAGCCAGTGGCAACTGCTCAAGCCGCTGCAGGAGGGGGACAAGGTACGGGTGGAGTTGCTCAACGAACGGGGTGAGCGGATAGATCAACTGAATCAGCCGGTAGACAAGCGCCAGGTGTGCCGCAAAACCCGCTGTACCCTGGATCTCAACAGCACACTGCGGGCGCCCGACGATGCCCTCGCCAGTCGCTATCAGCTGCGGATCGGCCTGCTACTCAAGGAGAGACCCGAGAGCGCCGAGTTCAGCCAGATCCTGCAGACCCTGCCGGAGCAGGGTTTCAACCTCAGCTACCTCTTCACCAGCCTGGTGCTGGTGCTGGCCCTGAGCGCCGCCGTGCTCAGAACCGTGCTGCCCCGCCTCAGACGCAGCTTGCGCTGGCGAGTCATCGGCAGCCTGCTGCTCGGCAACCTCACCTTCGTGCTGCTGCACGGCTTCGTGGTGTTCAAACTGGGGGAGTTTCTGCTCTGGTCCGGTTTCAGGCCCGAGCACTACTACCTCGCCTGGGGCAGCATGGTGCTGGGCTGGAGCCTCTGCGCGCTGGCGGGTTTCAACCTCTACATGGGGCTGGTGTTCACCGCCCTCTCCGGCATAGGCCTGCTCGCCAACTTCATGAAGATCGCCATCTACGGGGTGCCGCTGGGGGGGGACGATCTCGGCAACCTGCTGGCGCTGCTGCGCATCCTGCTGGAACAACATCCCGTGTTGCCAGTGCTGGGCGCCGGCCTGCTGCTGTTTCTCTGCTGGCGCTTCGCCCTGTCACGCTGGATCCTGCGCACCCTGGCCGCCACCGCCGCCTTCTTTGCCCTGTGCGTATTCGCCACCCAGACCGGCAACAAGCTGCTGGGGGCCAACATTCGCTACGTGGACAGGGCGGTCAACTATCACAGGGACATCATACGGGCCGGCCCCGGCCTCTATCTGTTCAACCTGGTGGACGAGATGCTGCAAAACGGCAGCGTGTTTCGCTACCCTTTGCAGATCAACGAGCTCACTCCCCAGCTAAGCCATGCGAGCCAGGGGCAAGCCCCCCGCTTCGATCTGGTGATAGTGCTGCAGTACGAGTCGCTCTGGCTCGGCTGGCAGGGCAAGATCTGCGCCCCTCCCCCGATCCTTAGCCTGCCCGCCAGCGTGCAGCAGTGGCACAAGACAATCCACTCCCCCACCACGGGCGGCATGACGGTACTGGCCGAGTTCGAGATGAACACAGGCCTGCCGGTGGGCCTGCTCAAGCAGGGGGTCGTGCCCTACTACTACCTCTCGGAGCAGGTGCCCGGCCTTGCGCAAAGCGCCAGGCAAAGTGGCTACAAGACCCTGTTTGCCCACCCCTATGTGGAGAAGTTCTGGGGCCGCGCCAAGGCGATCCCGGCCCTTGGCTACGAGGAGCGCTGGTTCGATACCCGCTTCACCACGCTCGAGCATAAAGGGCTCTATATCTCGGATGATGCGCTGATCGACCACCTGCTCAGGCGCAGCGAACAGGATAGCCAGCCCCTGTTTGCCTATGCGGTCACCATGCAGGGCCACGGCCCCTTCGACGGGGATCGCTATCAGGCCCAGCAACTCGACAAGGCCTGTCCTGATCAGAGCGCGGCAGAGCGTCAGCTGCTCAACACCTACTACACCGGAGTGGTGGATGCCATGGCCTCGCTGGAGCGGCTGCTCAAGACCCTGGACCAGTCCGGCAAGCGCTATCTGGTGGTGGCCTTTGGCGATCACCAGCCGTTTCTGATGTCGGCGGGCAAGGGGATTCACGGTGACAAGCCGCCTCGCGATGCCACCTACCAGATCCCCATGATGGCCTTTACCCGCGATGATGGTGCCCTCAACCTCGCGACCCAGTTCGCCCCGGTGCGCCAGCTCTACCAGATGGGTCAGGCTACCCGCCAGCTGCTGGCGGGGGATATGACCCCGATCCCGGATCTGGCCCTGCTCCACCCTGTGCTGGGTGAAGAGAAAGGATTCGACGTCTCGCCCCTGGTGCCGCAGATCCGGGCCAGCTTCCGGCCGGATGCCCTGCCCTGATCCCGGATCTGAGAACGTAAAAGAGGCCGCAGTTGCGGCCTCTTTGCATCCTGGTCTGGATTGCGATCGGCTACTACGCCGTGCTCTGAGCTGACACGGCCGCTAACGCAGCCAGGGTTCGCACAGGGTGAGGCTCTGGGCATCGAGATCCAGCTCAGCCTCTATGCCAAGAGGCAGGGTCAGCATGGGGTGGGTGTGGGCGCAGTCAAACTCCGCCAGTATGGGGAAGGTCGGTTCTCCCACCACCTCCAGCAGAATATCGAGCGGCCGCTTGCCACTGCCCTGTTGGTTGAACAGCTCGTGCTTGCCGAGCACCAGAGCACCGATGCGCTCGAACACCCCGCACAGCTTGAGGTGGGCAAAGGATCGCTCAACGGTTTCGGCGGACAGCAGGCTGTCTTCCAGCAACAGAATGTCCCCTTGCTGGATGGCCGGCATGTAAGGGGAGCCCCAAATCCCCGCCAGGGTATTGAGGTTGCCGCCGATCAGCCTGCCCCGCACCTTGCCCGATCCCACCGAGATCAGCCGGTTGGGCAGGCACTGCTTGGCCCGGGTCTGGTTTTCCCAATCCAGCCGCTCGTCGGTCCATTGCGCCGGGGTCGGCAAGGTATGAGGCGCGACGGCGCCACCGGCCTGGCAGATCTGGCGAAAGCCCGACAAGGTCTCGTCCACCAGCGGCGGCAATTCACCGAACGAGGCCACCAGCGCCGGGCCATAGAAGGTAACCAGGCCGGTTTTGGCATAAATGCCGAGCAACAGGGCCGTCACGTCCGAGTAGCCGATGATGATCTTGGGGTCCCGTTTCAGTGCCTCGTAATCGAGATACGGCAGCAGGGAGTTGGAATTGCTGCCGCCGATCACCGACATGATGCAACACACCTCTGGATCGCGAATGAGTGCATTGAGCTCGGCTGCCCGCGCGGCTATGGAGCCGGATCGCCAGTGATCCTGCTGGCCGGTCAGGCTGCCCGCCTTGAGCCTGAAGCCCTGTGCCTCCAGAAACGCCCTGGCGCGAGCAAAGCGCTGCGGCGCCCAGGCCGTGGCCGCGCTGGAGGGGGAGAAAAAACCTATGGTGTCGCCAGGTTTGAGCCCTGACGGCTTGAGTGATGTCATCGCAAGACGTCCTGTTCCGATTATGACCATCCAGGGCATGGCGCCCACAAGAAAGGACTCATAATAGCCATGCCATGGCCCTAAAGACACCAGGAAAAGATGGCAGAGCCAAGGTGCTGCCCGGCTTCAGCCGTTTGATGAACACGGGATTGAGGCCGGGCATGGGGGCGCGGAACGATTCACTCGCTGGTCGGTTTAACCCAGAAACGGCGCACCCATTTCTGGGTAATCTCCTCGTAGGAGCCATCCTTGCGCATCTGATCGAATGCCTTCTGAAGCTGCTGTATGGTGGCGTCATCCGTGTTGCGGCTGAAGGCGAAGTAGAACAACATTGTCTCCTGAAACTGGAACATGGGGACAAAATCCGAGTAGTGATGCCCCAATGTCTCTATGTGATAGGCGGCCCCCATCTGCATGGCAGGGGCCACGTCTGCCCTCCCGCGCAACATCATGCGAAACTTGTCATCCTCGTCGTGTACCAATACCAGATTGAGCCCTTTTCCCGACAGCTCACGGGCCATCGCCGAGTCGCGCACCACGGCAATCCGCCAGGGAGCCAGCTCGGCTAGCTGGCTGGCCACCAGATCGTCACGGTTTGCCAGGCGATAAAACCAGATGACGCGAGGACCGATTGGGCCAATCCAATGGAAGAGCGCCTCCCGCTCCGGGAGCCGTATCATGCTGAAAATGACGGTATCGGGATCATACTGCGCCATCTGGTAAGCCCGCGCCCAGGGCAGGAGTTGTATCCCCTTGCTGTCGAGCGTGATGCCGCTGACCTCCAGCATTCGGTGCAGCATATCCACCGAGAGCCCTGTGACCTGACCATCCCTACCCCGGTAGTTGTAAGGGGGAAGCTCCTCTGTCACCGCCTGAATGCTTGCCCCCATGGCACTGCCCAGCCAGCACCACAACAATAACCAGCGAACATGGAACATGATTGACCTCCAGACCGTCCTCTCTTGTGTCAAGTATGGCGGGCATGAGCCGTACTGCGTATAGCGGCTGACCATCAAGAACAGGTGGCGGATCAGCTGCCATCCCGCCACGCCGGGACGCAGAAACTGAAAAACCGGCAGAAGGTTGCCGGTTTTTCAGGGTGTTCAAGGGATCAGACCAGCACGGCGGTACCGCTGATGCTGACCATCAGCATGCTGCCGTTTTGCCCCACCACCTCGTAGTCGATGTCGATGCCGACCACGGCATTGGCCCCCAGGGCGGAGGCACGTTCTTTGAGCTCATCGAAGGCAATCTCGCGGGCGCGGGCCAGCTCTTTTTCATAGGCGCCGGAGCGGCCGCCTATGATGTCGCGGATCCCGGCAAACAGATCCTTGAAAATGTTGGCGCCGAGGATGGCTTCGCCCACGACTATGCCGCGATATTCACGAATGGTCTTGCCTTCCAGGGTGGGGGTGGTTGAGAGGATCATCTTGGTTTCCTTATCGATTCACTGGGTAGACAGCCTAAAGCAGCGATAGTTTCCAGGCAAGAAAACAGACTCGATGCGTGTCTGTGGATCACTGCTGTCTGTGTTTGGAGGGGCAGGTTCCGTAGAGAGTCGACCGCTTGGATCCTGCCGGCATCAAGCAACGGGAGACAAGGTTGAGCAAGCTGCACGATAAGCACCCAGGCGCCCCCTCAATAGCCGATCTGGCCCAAACATCAAGTGATAGAAGTGTCAGTTGTGGCCCATTTCGCCTTTCCATAGGGTGAGTCTGTCCCGGCCCGACGCCGGAGACTGACCCACTTCGTCACGAGGACAGCATCATGATGCAGCTCGACACCCGACCACCTCATCCCACCCCTTCAACGCGGGTACCTTTCCACGCCAGCCACCTCGCCGAAGCCCGTGCGGAGGCCACACCATGACCACGATCACCACACTGGATCTTGGGGATCAAGGCCTGCTGGCAGCCTACCTGTCTGCGGCCTCACCGGCCCTGCTCAACCAGAGCTATGCCAATCTGCTGCTGATGCAACAGTCCCTGGCCAGGAGTGAGCTCGACTCATCCCTGGCAGTCAAGATTGAGGCCTACCAGGCCCAGATGCTCAACCAGGCGCGCTACTACCAGCAAGACAACCTGCCTGGCCTTATCCATCTGATGAGCTATGGCTCGAATTTCTACGCCCTGATCGCGGCCTTCAACCGCTTGCTCGGCCAGGATGACGATGCGGCCGTGCTGGCCGGGCGAGCCAAGCTGGCAGAGCAGCTGACCTCGCTGGCCGATCAGGCCCGGAGCTACCGGCTCTTGGCCCAGACGCTCAACACCCGGGTTCAGGTCGCCTGGGGTTCGCTGCGTCCCCTGATGGACAACTTCCTGGGGGTGATCACTCAGCTCGAGCAGGATCTGATCGCCGATGCCCAGCACCAGGCCAAGGCCATAGACGCACTGAATCAGGCCATAGCGGCAAACATTCAGGCCATTGTCGATGAGGGTGGCAAGGCCGGTGAGGGTGTCAGCCAACTGGGCCACGCCATCGTGACCTCGCTGGCGCTGGAGGAAAAACCCGCCGCCAAGCCTGCCGCTAGCCAAGGCACGGCCAAGGGATCAGACCAGCAGACCCAATACATGATCTCCGGTATCCAGGCCCTGTCATCCGGCATAGCCGGTGCCAGCCTGGCGGCCAAGGAGCTCAAGGCCAATACCCAGAAACTGGCTCAGGCCTACCAGGCGCTGGCCGAGACCAACGCCATGCTGACGGTCGCAAAGTCGGTGCAGGCCCAGAACCAGCTGTTTGTCAGCACCTACGAGACGGTAGCCCGGGCGATCACCGGCCTGCCCTCGGGCTGGCAGAAGGTGGCCGACGCCTATCAGAGCGCCGTCCCCGTGGTGGCCGACCTCAGCAACGACGGCGATGTGCGTCTGCTCAGGCGCACCCTGGCGCTGGATACCCAATCCTGGCAACTGCTCTCCGATCAGGTGAATGACATCAAGACCGCCTACGCCGGCAACGGCGTACTGCCCGATGCTTAACCCCACCACAAAAGGACGATAGACATGATAAATGCAACCATTTCCATGGATCAGAGCATGGCCGGTCAGGCCGGTCAGGCGCTGCAGATCCAGACCTATTGCAACAGCGTCAAGCAACAGGTGTCCGTGGATTTCAGCCAGTTCCCGAACCTCAAGGACAACCAGACCCAGATCAACCAGGGACTGGACGTCGCCAAAGGGCATGCGGATCTGTACCTCAACCAGATCCAGCCGCAGATCATCACCAATATCAGCAACATCTCCAACTACTACGCCCTGCAAAATGCCATCCCGACCGTGCTTCCTCCCGGTTCCACCAAGGCCCAGTGGCTCAGGCAGTTGAACGTCATCAAGGAACAGGCCACCGAGTACCACAAGGTCTCCTCCGATACCCGTCTTATTATCCTGGATCTCAACAACAACCTGATCACCGACTCCCGCAACTTCCAGGGCATAGTGGTGAACCTCAACAGCAAGGTGCAGGGTGACAACGGGGTGCTGGCTCAGCTCAACGGTGACATCGACAAGGTCAACGCGGCCATCGACGGCGCCATCGCCGGCATAGTGGTTGGGGGCTTGCTGGTGATTGGCGGCGCCTTCGTCACTGCCATAGGCGCAGTGGCCGACTTCGTCACCGCCGGCACCTCGACACCTGTGGTAATAGGTGGGGTCGCCATGATGGTGGCAGGCGCCGCCGGTATCACGGCAGGCTCCATAGTGCTGCACAACTCGCTGGGCGCCCGCCAGGATCTGTACCAGAAGCGCAGCAACCTCAACAGCGAGGTACTGATCGCCACCCAGATCGGCAATGGTTATAAAGGGCTCCAGGTACAGGCCCAAAACGCAGTCAATGCCGCGACCCAGATGAGCAATGCCTGGGACGCCCTGACCTCGGATCTCGGCAGCCTGATCACGGATCTGGACAAGGGCATCACCAGCGGCGACGACATCCGCCAGCTCTGGTTGACCGCCGCCGACACCACAGTGAAGACGGTGCTCGTCGACGTGAACATCATCAAGGCCCAGATGGCCGGCGTCAGCCCCATGCAAGTGCCCGCGACCGCCACCATAGCCGATTTCGTCGGCCGTCTGGCCGCCTAAACCACGGGAGGGCGGCCAGGCCGCCCTCTTCCATCAAGGAGAGCCCATGAGCAACGGTATTCTTTCTCAATCCATTGCCAACATGCAGCAGGCCGAAGCCGTCATTCAGTCCTTCACCGGTCTGCCGCAAAACGCCGTCAACATCCAGCAGAACGTCGAGGAGGTGGTCGCGGCGCTGCTGCCCCAGGTGCAAACCATGCAGCAGCAGGTCCTGGCGTTTGGTGCACGCCTGGAGGTGCAACTGACGCAGCAGCTGGCCAATACCGGCCCCTTCAACCCAGAGGCGCTCAAGGCATTCGTCGATCTGGTCCAGCAGGAGATCACCCCCATCCAGACGCTGACCGCCCAGACCCTGACCGCCAGCCAGACGGCCAACGATCGCATCACGCAAGACAACATAGCGTTGCAACGGATCGGCGTGGAGCTGCAAGCCACCATAGCCGGACTGCAATCCAACCTGGCCGGGGCCCGTCAGGAGCTGGACTCCCTCAACAAGAAAAAGCTCTACCTGCTGGGGCTGGGATTGCTGGGGCTGCCGGGCCTCATCGCCCTGGCCGTCACCCTGACGCAAACCCAGAACAAGGTGAACAGTCTGGAGGGACAGGTGAACCAGATTGAGGGGCAGATCCAGCGTCAGCAAGGCTTTCTCGGCCAGACGACGGCATTCTCCCAGCAATTCGGCTCCCTCATCGATCGGGTGAGCAAGGTCGGCAACACCATCACCCTGCTCGGCGGCGATATTGCCAACGTCGCCCGCGATGCCGGGCAAGGGGATCCTGAGCTGGCGCGGCTCTTCTTCACCGCCGCCCTCACCGAGGTTCGCACCCTGCAGGTGGACGCCTCCTGATATCCCTGAAACAAAAAAGGAGAGGCCTTGGCCTCTCCTTTTTCATGGTGCGCGGGGCCATTGCCACCCCGGCACGTTTGCCCCAAGCGGCTTAGTGCAGCTTCAGGGTCGGACGCAGCACCCGATTGATGCGACCCACCAGCATGATGAGGCCGGTCTTGACGTAGCCGTGCAGAGCGACCTGGTGCATCCGATAGAGCGAGATGTACACCATGCGAGCTATGTAGCCTTCCACCATCATGGAGCCGCGCATCAGGTTGCCCATCAGGCTGCCCACGGTGGAGAAGCGACTCAAAGAGACCAGCGAGCCGTGATCGTGATAGAGGTAGGGCTTCATCTCGCCCCCTTCCAGCTTGGCCAGGATGTTCTTGTACGCCTGGGTCGCCATCTGGTGGGCGGACTGGGCGCGCGGCGGCACGAACTTGCCATCCGGCTGCGGGCAGGCGGCGCAGTCACCGATGACGAAGATATTCTCGTCACGGCTGGTCTGCAGCGTCTCTTTCACCACCAGCTGGTTGATGCGGTTGGTCTCGAGTCCGGCGATATCCTTCATGAAGTCCGGCGCCTTGATACCGGCGGCCCACACCATCAGATCCGCTTCGATGAGCTCGCCATCCTTGGTGTGCAGACCCTCGCTGGTCGCCTCGGTGATCATGGTGGCGGTACGCACGTCCACCCCCAGCTTCACCAGCTCCTGATGGGCGGCGCCACTGATGCGCTCCGGCAGTGCCGGCAGAATGCGGGGGCCCGCTTCCACCAGGCTCACCTTCAGGCTGTCGGTGGTAAGGTTCTTGAAACCGTAGGCATAGAGCTGCTCGACCGCGTTGTAGAGCTCGGCAGAGAGCTCGACGCCGGTGGCACCGCCGCCGACGATGGCGATCTTCACCTTGTCACCGGGCTGGTATTCGGTGGCGAATTGCAGGAAGCGGTTCATCATGCTGTTGTGGAAGCGGTGTGCCTGGGAGGGGCTGTCCAGGAAGATGCAGTGATCCTTGATGCCCTTGGTGTTGAAGTCGTTGGAGACGGAACCGATCGCCATCACCAGGATGTCGTAGGGCAGTTCCCGCTCGTTGACCACTATGTCACCGTTATCGTCGACGATCTTCGCCAGTACGATGCGCTTTTCGTCGCGCTTGATGTCGGTCAGGCTGCCCAGCTGGAAATCGAAACCATGGTTCTTGGCATGGGACTGGTAGCTCAGGGCATCGATGCCCGCATCCATGGAGCCGGTGGCCACTTCGTGCAGCAGGGGTTTCCACAGGTGGGTACGGTTGCGATCGACCAGGGTGATCTTCGCCTTGTTCTTCTTGCCCAGCTTGCGACCCAGGCTGGTGGCCAGCTCCAGACCGCCGGCCCCGCCGCCGACGACAACAATATTGGTCATGGTTAATTACCTCGGTTCCATTAAAGCGAAGGGAGCCATCGGCTCCCTTGATAGTTGAATCCATGACGTGACGATCAATCAGGCTTCCTTGAAAGCCTTCATCTGTTGCAGGTGATGAGAGATGTTCCTGAACTTGTGAGTCTCTCGCTCATCCCACACGATGTTGTAATAATTCTTCAATTCACGCTCAGTTTCGCCATTATCGCGGATTTCATCCTGAACGGAAAGGATGCAGAGGCAATTTCCTGAATTTTTACTACGAAATTCAGACACACATTTGGTGCCTATATCCTCGTACTCTTCCGGTCTGTCGATCTTGCCCTGCATGGTGATCTCGGGGTGCAGGTTGGGATTGAAGATCACCTGCTTGATGCCGCACAGGAAGCCGATCCGCTCGCTCCAGTAGCCTCCCAGCCCTACCCCGCAGATGAGGGGCTTGGGGTCCGTGCTCATGTCGAGCTGCTTCTTCACTTCCTTGAGCAGGTGGCTCATGTCATGACGGGGGTGAACCGTGCTGTAGTGCACGAAACGCACATCATCATCGATAAACTGCAACTGCAGCACTTTTTCATGATTGCCGGGGCTGGTGGCATCAAAACCATGCAGATAGATGATCATGGACAAGACCTCAAAAACTGTGTCGGTTCTATCGAACCTACCCCAGCGGCGGGGCCCTGCGCCACCAAAACATCCCACTTTCTTGCTTTGGATCACGCCTCCGGTTGCGGATGAAACCAGATTGAGAGCCCCTTCCCCCTGCGCGAGTATCAAAGTGAGAGCCCGCCAGGCAGAAATGATACGCCGACTACCAATGTGAGAGCCCGTCCCGCGGGCCAGCAAACGATTGCCCTTCATAGCTTTCCAACCCTGTGATCCCGTCCACAAAACCACCGGCAGGCGCATCACTACCAAGCCAATGCGCACGTTTTGTGCAGTATCCGCCTCCATGGGTGCGCAGCCGGGCTGGCCATCCACGCCGACCACGATGCCTGCGCGCACAGGATCGGCGCCCGTCCCCCTGTCCAACCCATCCCGGGTCCCTGAGCGGGGCAGCCAGCCCCATCTTGCCCGGCCCTGCCGGTCGGGCCGCAAGGAGTGAGGTATTCATGAACCAGACCAATGCCCCCGGGACGACCACCCACAGTCCCGTCGATGAAGTGGAACGCATGCTCCCCCCTGGCCAGCTCTTTACCCTGGGTTTGCAACATGTGCTGGTGATGTACGCCGGCGCCGTGGCGGTGCCGCTGGTGATAGGCGGCAGCCTGGGGCTGCCCAAGGATCAAATCTCTTATCTCATCAGCTCGGATCTGTTCTGCTGCGGTATCGTCACCCTGCTTCAGTGTCTGGGGATAGGCCGGTTTGCCGGGATCCGGCTGCCGGTCATCATGTCGGTCACCTTCGCCGCCGTCATGCCCATGCTGGCCATAGGCGCCAACCCGGATCTGGGGCTGACCGGCATCTTCGGTGCCACCATAGCCGCCGGGATCCTCTCCACCCTGCTGGTGCCCCTGGTCGGTCGCCTGATGCCGCTCTTCCCGACCGTGGTGACGGGTGTGGTGATCACCTCCATCGGGATCAGCATCATGCAGGTGGGGATCGACTGGATGGCGGGGGGCAAGGGCAATCCCGAGTACGGCAGCCTGCGCTACATAGGCACCAGCTTCCTGGTGCTGGCCTTCATCTTGCTGGTGACCCGCTTCACCAAGGGCTTTTTCAGCAACATCTCTGTGCTGCTCGGCATACTGTTCGGCTTCGTCATCGCCATCGGCATGGGCGAGGTGAATCTGACAGGCCTGGATGAGGCGGCCTGGTTTGCCCCCATAGTGCCGTTCGCCTTCGGCTGGCCCACCTTCGATCCCATCTCCATCGCCACCCTCACCGTCATCATGCTGATCACTTTCATCGAATCCATGGGGATGTTTCTGGCGCTCGGCGACATAGTCGGTCACCCGGCCAGCCGGGGCGACATAGTGCGGGGACTGCGGGTGGATGGCATAGGAACCGTGATTGGCGGCATCTTCAACAGCTTCCCCCACACCTCGTTTTCCCAGAATATCGGGCTGGTGAGCGTGACCGGGGTGTCGAGCCGCTGGGTCTGCGTCATGTCGGGGGGGATACTGCTCGCCTTTGGCCTGATCCCCAAGATGTCGCTGATGGTCGCCTCCATTCCCCCCTTCGTGCTCGGCGGCGCCGGCATCGTCATGTTCGGCATGGTGCTGGCCACCGGCATTCGCATCCTGGCGCGGGCCGATTACAACAGCAACCGTCACAACCTCTACATAGTCGCCATCAGCCTGGGAATAGGCATGATCCCCACCGTCTCCGGCCACTTCTTTCAACACTTTCCCGCCGCGCTGCAGCCGCTGCTGCACAGCGGTATCCTGCTGGCGACCCTGAGCTCGGTGCTGCTGAACCTCTTCTTCAACGGCTACCAGCCGGATCTCAGCCACCAGCCCCGCCCCTTGCTGGTAGGCCCGGTTCGGCCAGTCGCCCCCCGGCCATAAAAAAACCGCCGGGCAGATACACTGCCCGGCGGCGCCTTCACGTGCCAGAGTCCCCTCAGCCGCAGGTCTGCTCGAAGCGATCCACCGCCGCCGCCACCAGCGCCATGCTGCCCTGCCAGAAGGCAGCCTCGCGGATATTCTGACCTAGGTGTTTTGCCACCAGATCTTCGGCGCTCATGCGGCCGGTATCGCGCAGCAGGGCGCGATACGCCTCGGCCACGTTCGTTTCCCCCGCCGCCTGACGGCTCATCAACTGCTGATAGACCCCCAGGCTGAACAGATAGCCAAACAGATAGGGGTAGTTGTAAAACCCGAGCCCGGCGATGGAGAAGTGCGCCTTGGCCGCCCAGAACATGGGGTGGTAACGGCAGAGGCTCCCCTCATACCAGCGGCCCCACGCCTCGTCGGTCAGGGTCTTGAGCCGCTCAGCCGACACATAGCCCTGTCCGCGGGCGGTCACCAGCGCCTGTTCGAAGTCGAAGCGGGCCGGAATATTGACCAGGAAGGTGGCGGCGCCGTCGGCCTCGGCCCAGGCGATGGCCTGCTGCTGCTCCGGCGTCTGCGCCTGTTCGAACAGGGCGCTGCGCACCAGGGTCTCGGCGAAGATGGAGGCGGTCTCCGCCAGCGTCATGGGGTAGCTGCGCTGGCTCATGGGCAGATCGCGAATGAGCCAGTTGTGCCAGGCGTGCCCCAGCTCGTGGGCGAGCGTGATGACGTTGTCCATGGTACCGGCATAGGTGATGAAGACCCGCGGTTCCACCGGATCGGCAAACTTGGTGCAGTAGGCACCGGTACGCCGGTTCGGGGTAGGCGCCGCATCGATCCAACCCTTCTCGGCCATCATGCGGGCAAATGCCCCCATCTCGGGATCAAAACGAGAGAATGCCTCGGCGATGATCTCGATGGCCTCCTCGAACGGGATCTCGCGGCTGCTGGCGGCCGGGGGCGGTGCAAACAAGTCCTCCGGCCCCGGATCTGTGATGCCGAGTCGCTTCGCCATCAGCCCCAGCGCCCGCTGGCCCAGACCCCGGGCGTGATAGGTCTCGGCCATGAGGGTATCCAGGGTGGTGCGCTCTATGTGGCTCTGATGGCAGGAGAGATCCAGCGCATCCAGCGTTCGCTGCTTGCCGCGCTGGCGCGAAAGCTCCAGCCGCCAGCCGTTGAGGGCATTGAGGATGGCCGCCACCGTATCCTGCTCCCCTTCCCAGCCGGCACTGATGGCGTCGAAGGCTTCCCGGCGCAGTGCCCGCACCGGGCTGGAGAGCAAGTTGCTGGCCTCGGCCAGCCCCATCTCGCGGCCATCGATAACGAGGCGGATCTTGCCTACCAGATCGTTGTAGAGGTTGCCCCAGGCGTGCAACCCGTCGGTGCCAAGCCCAATCACCAGCTGCTCGGCCTCCACCGGCAGGCGCTGATCCTGCAAGCGGCGCTCATGGCGCAGCCGGTAATCCTCTTCTCCGAGCAAGGGATCCAGCATCAGCCGCTCAAACTCGGGCTCGGGCAGTCCCAGCATCAGGTCTTCGACCGGGGCCAGGGTCTTGAACAGATCGGCGTTGAGGGCGCGGGCGCGGGAAGCCAGCTGCTTGGCGAGCACATCGCGGGCATCCTGACTGCCCTTGCAGGCCGCCAGTATGGCGACGTTCCAGCCGATATTGCGGATCCGCTGGGCCCGCAGACGCACTTCGCGCAAAAAATCGGGCAAGGCATCGGTGTTGCCCAACACCTGCTCAAGACCGTCGATAAAACCGGCAAGCTCGGCGAGGTTGGCTCGGGCCAGGCTCATGTCCGCTTCCAGCTCGGGGCAGTCGAGGGCGGGATAGATATGCTGGTTGTGCCACTGTTGTGGGTAAATTCGTTGCTGCATCAAACGCTCGTCATCAATATCAGGGGGCAGAGGCTGCCTGGGGTGAAATGCGCGTGGCCGGGCCGCTGCGGACTCGCCACGAAAGAAACAGGGGCCGCAGAGGCGACCCCGAACGGCCGGTCTGATCAACCGATGCGATCAGATGGGCCAGCCCGTCACACCAGTCGCTCGAGGCGGTCGACCGCCTCCTCCACATAGCGCAGGCTCTCCTGCCAGAAGGCGGGTTCGCGAATGTCGACCCCCAGGTGTTTCTCCACCAAATCCTCGGCGCTCATGCGGCCCGTGTCGGTGAGCAGCGCGCGATAGGCGTGGGCAAACTCGCCCCCGGCCCGCTCCTTCTGGGCATAGAGCCCCAGGCTGAACAGATAGCCGAACAGGTAGGGGTAGTTGTAAAACCCGAGATCGGCGATGGAGAAGTGGCACTTGCTGGCCCAGAACAGCTCGTCGTACTGGCTGAGGGTGTCACCATACCACTGCTGCTGCGCGGATTTCATCATCTGCCGCAGCTGGCTTGCCCCCACATAGCCCTGCTCTCGCGCTGCCACCAGCGCCCGCTCGAAGGTGAAGCGGGCGGGGATGTCGAGCAGCAGGCTGGCGGCCCGCTCCCCGTCCAGCCAGGCGATGGCCCGGCGCGGCTCCATCTTGTCGGTGGCGGCCAACAGGGCATCACGCACCAGGGCCTCGGCAAACAGGGAGGCAGTCTCGGCCAGCGTCTTGGGGTAGTCGCGCTGCTCCAGCGGCAAGTCCCGCAGCAGCCAGCTGTGCCAGGCGTGCCCAAGCTCGTGAGCCAGGGTGATGAGGTTGTCCATGGTGCCCTCGAAGGTGAGAAACACCCGAGGCTCGGGGGGATCGGCATATTCGGTGCTGTAGGCACCGCTGCGCCGGTTTGCGCTGGGGGCCGCGTCAATCCAGCCCTTGTCGGCCATCATGCGGGCAAAGGCCCCCATCTCGGGGTCAAAGCCGGCGAAGGCATCGGCCACCAGGGTCAGCGCCTGCTCGAAGCTGAGCGAGGCCGGAGTCGCGGCGGGCGCCGGGGCATAGAGATCCCAGGGGGCAAAATCGCTGATCTGCCGGGCGCTGGCCATGGCGCGCAGGGCTCGCCGCCCCAGCGTCTTGTGGGCGTCAGCCTCGGCCATCAGGGTATCCAGGGTGGCGCGCTCGATATGGCTCTGATGACAGGAGACATCCAGCGCATCTAGCCGACGCGTCTTGCCACGCTGGGCGGCGAGCTCGTTGCGCCAGCCGTTGATGGCGTTGAGGATGGCGGCCACCGTCTCCTGCTCTGCCTGCCAGGTGGCCTGAATGCCGTGCCAGGCGCTGGCACGACGCGCCCGCTCCGGGTGGGCCAGCAGATTTTCCGCCTGGGCCAGCCCCATGGGCTCTCCGTCCACGACAGGCCTGAGCCGGCCCACCAGGCTGTCGTAGAGATCCCCCCAGCCTTGCAGTCCATCCACTCCCAGCCCCGCGATCAGCTGCTCGCTCTCCAAGGAGAGCCGTTGATCCTGCTGACGCCTGTCGTGACGGATGGCATAGGCCAGCTCGAACAGCTCGGGATCCTGCAACAGGGCCCGCACCTGCCCCTCGGGGGCACTTGCCCAGAACAGGGCCACTGGCTTGCTGAGCTGGGCCAGGCTCGCCTGCAACTGCTGACCACGGGAGAGCAGCGCACGCGCCGCTTCGTCGCGACCATTGCGACTGAGCCGGTTATAGGCATAGGTCTGGCTGTTCCAGGCCAGCCGGCAAACGTCGTTCCAGCAGGATCTGATGGCCCGCAGCAGGTGGCGCAAGGCATTGATGTCGGTAGTCTTGGGCAGTTCATCCAGCAAGTGCTGCAGGCTGTTCAGGGTCTCGCGGGCACGCTGGAAATCGACGTCGATCGCCGGGCAATCGGTGGCGGCATAGATGTGATCATCCAGCCAAACGGGTGGGTTCATGATAGTCCTTGTTTGTTTGCATCCATGTGGGGTGGCCCCGCCTCTGTGGGCGAGTGCCACTGCCGATAGTACGAAGGGAGCCGGCACTTGCCCAGCCCCCATCCGAGTCAACAAACAAGACGAACAATCAGCGGTGCGACGGCCTCTGTCGGCCGTGCACAAACAGTGGACAGGCCGCCGTTATTTGGCGGGTTTGAGTTTGCTCACCAGGGTCATGGCCAGCACCAGCACCATGCCCGCCACCACACCGGCCACGGCGTTGAGCAGGGTCGGTGTCACCGCGGCCAGCACGGCGCCCACGGACGGCAAGGTGGCAAGGGCTGCGGCCGCACCTTCAACCAGGTGATGGGCGAAGGGCCAGCCATGCACCAGAATGCCGCCACCCACCATGAACATGGCGATGGTCCCCACCAGTGCCAGCAGGTGCATCAGACGGGGCGCAGTCACCAGCAGGCCCCGACCCACGGCCCGGCGCAAGGGGCTGCCATCGGGCTTTTGCAGCAGGTGCAGGCCGATATCGTCGAGCTTGACGATGAGCCCCACCAGGCCATAGACCCCTACCGTCATCAGCAGGGCTATGCCCGCCACCACAGAGATCTGCAGGCCCAGGCTGCTGCCCTGCACTGTGCCGAGCGCGATGACAATGATCTCGGCAGAGAGGATAAAGTCGGTGCGAATGGCCCCCTTTATCTTCTGCTGCTCGAAGGCCACCAGATCGTCTGGCACCGGGCCCCTGTGTTGCTCGCTCTCTGCCGCCTCGTGGGGCAGAAACTTGTGGGCCAGCTTCTCCGCCCCCTCGAAGCAGAGGTAGGCGCCCCCCAGCATCAGCAAGGGGGTGATGAGCCAGGGCACCAGGGCGCTGATGGCGATGGCGGCAGGCACCAGAATGAGCTTGTTGCGAAACGACCCCTTGGCCACGGCCCACACCACGGGCAGCTCCCGCTCGGCCCGTACGCCGGAGACCTGCTCGGCATTGAGGGCGAGATCGTCCCCCAGCACGCCGGCGGTCTTCTTGGCCGCCACCTTGGTCATCAGGGCCACGTCATCGAGCACGCTGGCTATATCATCGAGCAGGGCCAACAAACTGGTTCCGGCCATATCAGGCATTCCTCATCTCAGTGGAAACATCCCCCCGGGCACACAGGCCATCTCGCCGGGCAGAGGGGGGTCCTTATTTCAGGCAAAAGATGGCACAGTGTAACGAGAAGCCGCCCGTTAGGCAGCAACCACATCAGGGTCAATTGGCCTTGTTTCACCCCGAGTCCCCCCGGCTCAAGGAGTTCCCATGCAACCCTGGCAATCTCTGCTCGATTTCTGGTTTGGCGATGACGCCGACGACGCCACCCGCGCCAAACGGCAAGCCCCGCTCTGGTGGGGAAAAAGCTGCGAAACCGATGCGCTGATAACCAGCCGCTTCGGGGCACTGGCCGAAGCCGCCGCCACCGGCTCTCTGGCCCACTGGGCCGAGGTACCCGTCGGCCGGCTGGCGCTGATCCTGCTGCTGGATCAACTGCCACGCAACATCCATCGCGCCACGCCCGGCGCCTTTGCCCAGGACCCGCTGGCCCGGGATCTCTGTCTGAAGGGCTTGTCGCTGGGGGCTGACAAGGCGCTCTCGCCGCTGGCACGGGTCTTCTTCTACCTGCCGCTGGAGCATGCCGAATCGCGCGAGCAGCAAGTCCGCAGCGTGACCCTGTTCGAGAAGCTGGCGGCCGAGCAGGCCGGCGGTCCGGCGCAGGCCACCTTCGAGGGCTTCGCCGATTTTGCCCGCCGCCATCAGGTGATTATCGAACGCTTTGGCCGCTTTCCCCACCGCAACGCCATACTTGGTCGCACCGGCACGCCGGAGGAGGCCGAATTCTTGCAGCAACCGGGCTCCGGCTTCTAGGCCAGCCACAGAGACAAAAAAACGGGCCCGATGGGCCCGTTTTGCATGCAGGGAGTGGACAAGGGGCATCACGCCGCCTCTGCCAGCTCCTCCTCTTTCTTCTGGTAGGCCTGGGGCGAGAGACCCAGCAGCTCCTGCACTGTGGAGGCGACCGTGATGGAGGAGATGGTCCCCACCAGGATGCCGGCGAACAGGGTGAAGGCGAAGCCGTAGAGGGCGTCGCCGCCGAACAGCAGCAGGGCGCCCACGGTAAAGAGGGTGGTACCCGAGGTGATCATGGTGCGGCTGAAGGTAGCCTTGATCGCCACGTCCGAGCAGTCGTGGATGGAGAGCTTGGTGCGTGAGCTCAAGATGTCCCGCAACCGGTCCGAGATGACGATGCTGTCGTTGAGGGAATAGCCGATCACCGCCATCAGGCCGGCGATCACGTTGAGGTCAAACTCGATGTTGAACAGCGCCAACAGCCCCATGGCCACCAGGCCGTCGTGCAGCACAGACACCAGGATGCCGATAGCCTGACGCCACTCGAAGCGCACCGCCAGGTAGGCGGAGATGGCGAGCGACGCCACCAGCACCGCCAGCATCCCCTGCTGGAACAGTTCGGCACCCACCTGAGGACCGACTATGGTGGTGCGCAGCAGCTCCACCGGCAAGTTGAGCTGTTGACCCAGCATGACAGCCAGCTCCTCGGCCGGCCAGGGCAGCTCGTGGGGCGGCAGCTTGATGAGCCACTCCCCCGGGATGCCGGCGCCGCTCAGCTCGACCGCCCCTGCCAGCGGGGCGCTCAGCAGGGCGTTCAGTTCATGGGCCTCTTTCAGGGTCTGGATGCGAAACTCCAGCAGTATGCCACCGGTGAAGTCGAGCCCGAGCGACAGCCCGTTGATGGCCAGCACGGCTATGCTCGCCACCGTCAGCAGCACGGAGATCCACAACCCGATGTAACGCCAGCGGGTCAGCCCCATGGCAACGATCATTCTCAACATAATTTTATCCTCGACAACAGCTGACTCGGGCTTCCCAACCGGAAGCGCGTGGTGCAGGCGCGGAGCAGGCTCGAACGCGCGGCGCTATGGCACAGAGTGAATGCAGGGGTCACGGTCACACCCTCAGCAGCTTGTCGCTGCGCTTGCCCCACAGGGGGTTGATGATGGCGCGGGTGCCCCAGATGCCGGTCACCATGCTGGAGATGAGACCCAGGATCAGGGTGATGGAGAAGCCCTGCAGCGGGCCCGAGCCGATGGAGTAGAGCACCACGGCGCAGATCAGGGTGGTGATGTTGGCATCGAAGATGGTGCGAAACGCCGAGCGATAGCCAAAGTCGATGGCGTTGGCAAGGCTCCCCCCCTCCCGCAGGCGGTCCTTGATCCGCTCAAAGATCAGCACATGGGTATCCACCGCCATGCCGACCGTGAGCACCAGACCGGCGATCCCCGGCAGGGTCAGCACGGCCCCCGGCAGTACGGCCAGCATGCCCACCTGCATCAGCAGGTTGGCGATGAGCGCCGTGATGGCGACCCAGCCGAACTTGCGATACCAGGCCATCATGAACAGCATCATGCCCGCCATGCCGAACGCCAGCGCGGTGAAGCCCGCCTCTATGTTCTGCAAGCCGAGGGTCGGGCCGATTGAGCGCTCCTCCAGGATCTTCAGCGGCGCCGTAAGGGCTCCGGCCCGCAGCAGCATGGCCAGCTCCTGGGCCTCTGGCAGACTGCCAATACCCGTGATGCGGAACTGGTTGCCAAGGGCGGTCTGGATGGTAGCGACGTTGATCACCTCGCTCTGGGCCCGCAGCTTGCCCTGGGCGTTGGTCTTGTATTCGGTGAAGACGGTAGCCATCGGCTTGCCCACGTGCTGGCGGCTGAACTGGTTCATCTTGCTGCCACCCAGGCTGTCGAGCACGATATTGACCTGGGGTTGGCCCATCTCGCCCATATTGGCGCGGGCATCAACGATGTGCTCACCGCTCAGCACCGGCTTGCGGGCCAGACCGACGGCCTGACCGCTGCGATCCGCCATGAAGAAACGGCTGTCGGCCTGGGCCTCGTAGAAGGCCAGCGATGCGGTGGCGCCTATCACTTCCTTGGCCTGCTTGGGATTGTGCACCCCGGGCAGCTCGATGCGGATGCCATCCTGGCCCTGACGCTGGACCGAGGCCTCGACGATGCCAAGCTCGTTGATCCGCTTTTTCAGGATCGACAGGTTCTGGGTCACGGCGTTGTTGGCCAGCAGGGTACGCTCGGCCTCGCTCATCACCAGCCGCAGCTCGTTGCCGCTGCGATTGAGTTGCCACTGATCCTGTCGGGTACCGGCGGAATCCTTGATGATGTTGAGCCAGGGCGCCTGATCGGCCACCTCGGGCAACGTGACTCTCACCTCCCCTTCGCTCACCCGGGCCACGTTGGCGCCCCGCAGGCGCGCCTCGCGGAACTGGGTACGCAGCATGTCCACCAGGTTTCTGGTCTGGTTGTCCACCACGAAGCTGAGATCGACCCCGATCAGCAGTTGGGAGCCGCCGCGCAGATCCAGCCCGAGCTTGATGGGGGCGGCGCCGAGCTGGCTGATCCAGGTCGGCGCATTGGAGTAGAACTCCAGGGTCAGGGCTGCGCTGTCATAGCCCTGCTGCTCCAGCAGCTGCTTGGCCCTCTGCTGTTCGGACTGGCTGTTGAACACCAGCTCGACCCGCTCTTTCTGTTGCACCTGTTTGACCGGCGTTATCTGGTTGTCGGCCAGCAGGGTGCGCTGTGCCTCGGTCAGGCTGGTCTGGCCGTGCAGGCCAAGGGAAGGCTGCTCACCGAAGAAGGTGGGCAGGGAGTAAAACGCAAAGGTGAACAGCATGAGCAGCAGCAGGGCATACTGCCACATGCTCATGCGATTCAGGGTGGTACGACTCTTTTTTCTCATGGCAAAAGCCTCTGTCAGGAGAAGGCGGCGCACTCGCCACCCATGGCGGAGGCGGCACGCAAGAAAATACAAATGAGACTGGGCGCCCGTTCACGCGCGGTGAGCAGGCTTTACAGGAGACGATGAGGCAGTGCAGCAAGGCCGGACCCCATCGGGATCAGGCGAGATAACTCTGGGAGAAGCGGTATTGCAGGTGTTGGCGTTGCAACCTGTGCCGGTGAATGGTGGCAAAGCGGTCGCGGAAGCTGTTTTTGGGGTAGAAGAGCGCCGCATAGAGCAGCAGGCCGCACAGCAGCAGCAGGATCGCCTGCTGTGACCAGCTCATGATCAGCTCGTAGACGACGCTGCCGGGCTGGTGATCACTGCGCAGGGAGTGTTCGAGCCGCAGCAGATGATTCTGATGGGAGCCGACAAACTTGACGACACCGTCGTCGCTGTCGCTGGCGCTGTGGATCACCAGCAGGGTATCGGACTGATCGCCCGTGCCGGCATCGCTCATCACCTGGCCAGGCTGGGAAGCGGCCTGAGGCGCGGATACCTTGAGCCCCTCCACCGAAACAGTAGAGAGCAACAGAGTGAGCGAGATGAGCAGTGTCATCAACGCCAGTTTCACTTTGTCCAGCAGGCTCAAAAAGTTAATTCCCAAATAATAGAAAGGGCAAACTACCACAGGCACCCAACAAGGACAAGGGCGGCAGGGCCATCAAGCCTCGCACGGCGCCCTGCTAAAAACGAAACTCACCCCTGCGACATCTGCCTGAAATCGCGGGCATAGCCCTTGAGCAGAGTGTAGAGATGAGCACGCTGGGAGATGTCCAGCGACTGGCTCAGGGCGCTCAGCCAGTTGACGGTGCGCTGGCGGGATTGATCCGTGTAGCCGGTGAAACGGCCATCCATGAGTCCATCCCCCTGCTGCAACAGGGCGGTGAGCTGGGCGCCGAAGTCCGGGCTCTGGCGCTGCTGCATCAGCCTGTCCAGCTCCCTGGTCCAGGCGGTCTGAAACTCCAGCCAGGGGGCCTGCAGCTCGTACTGCCACTCCACCCACTGGGCCACCAGCGGCGCCTGGGCCGGCTTCACCTCCCCAATCCAGAACACCAGCCGCTCGTTCATCTTGCCGGTGAACTCCTTGAGCAGCTCGGCCTTGGGCTGGCGGGCAAAATCCTGCTCCCGCTCGGTCTGCCGGCTCAGCCTGTCCTTCATGAACATGGCCACCTGCTCCTCGGTCAGGGTACGGGCCAGCCGCACGGCGCGGGGAACCGTGTTCTCCAGGGTGCGGGTCAGGCTCTGCTGGGCCGCATTCAGATGCAGCGAGACCTGGGCCGGGCTCATGGGGCTCGCCACCGCCCTGGCCAGCGCATCCAGATCATCGGCATAGCGGGGCACCTCGTACTGGCGGTGCCAGGCCATCAGCCCCTTCACCTCGTTGTCCAGCAGCCGCTTCTGGCTGCGATCCAGCGAGAAATAGTCATCCAGCTGCCAGACGATGGCCACGTCCAGCCAGTAATAGACCACCCGGGTGGAGCAGCCCACCAGCAGCAGACAGATCAGCAGCAGGCTCCAGCTGCGGGGTTGACGCCAGGAAAAGGAGGTCACCATGCACTACTCCAAAGATTGACGAGTTGATGATTCATATCGATCTGATCCTGCCTGTGCCAGCGTTGATACGCAGCGATTCGTGTCGAGCAACACCTGCCCCCGCCAGCGGCCCTACTCCAGCCGTTGACGATTCGTGTCTATCAGGGCCTGGTAATCGGGTCCGGGGGCGTGCTCGGCCATCAGCAGCGCCCACAACAAGCCTATGTAGTCGACCCAGGGCAGGAAGGCCTGGCTCTGAAAGCCCCGGCTTCCCAAACGCGCCCCTGCCCGCTCAAGATAGCCGCTCTCCAGCGCCTCTCGCTGGCCGTCGTCCCAGCCGTGGGTGCGCTGTATGCTGGCCACCTCGAAACCGGGATGGCCGGCGGCGCCATACTCCCAGTCGATGACCCAGGGCCGGGTTCCCAACAAGTTAGCCGGATTGAGATCATGATGGCAAGGGAGCCAGCAATCGGCCGGCTCGCGACTGGCCAGCAGTCCCCGCTCCAGCGCAGGCAGCCAGTCAGGGATCCGGGCCAGACGGCCGCGATAACCGGCGGCATGAGCCCGCACTGCCATCACCACGGCGGGCACCGGCAGCCGGTGCAGCCGCACCAGCACCTCGGCCAGCAGACCAGGCTGCTCGGCGGGGAGCGGGGGCGCCTCGGCCCAGTTGGGTTCATCGCACCAATCCAGCAGCATCAGGCCGCTGGCGGGATCGCTGTGATGACAGGGCAGCGCCAGCCCCTGCCCCATGGCCCCCCGATAGAGCTGCCACTCGGTCGCCCTGTCGATACCGAGCCGACAGGGATCCGGATGACCAAGCCGCAAAAAATGACTGCGCCCCGAGGGGAGGCGCAGTCGATAGTTGCAGTTGGTCAGGCCGCTGGCCAGCGCTTCCAGCCGCCCCGAACGCCAGGGGACCGGCAGGCTGGCCAGCAGCTCCAGCTCCGCCAGATCACCAGCCAAAGGTGGATTTCTTCGCCTGTTTGCGGATCTCTTTCTGATCGGCCCACAGCAGTTCGCCGTTTTGCAGATCCATCAGGTTCATGGTCATCTGGTAGTAGACATCCTTCACCTTGCCGTTGTCCTTGACGATGCTGGCGAGGTTGCCATAGACCATGTAGCGGGCACCGGTCTGCTTGCCCAGACGCACCATGGAGGCGGGATCCACCATGCCGCTGCTCTGCTGGTACTCGAGCTGCTGCTTGACCGCCGCCACCTTGCTCATGTCGACGAAGCGGAACTTGCCGGCCCGCAACAGCTTGGTGCGAATGGTGTCCGTGATGGCCTCGGTATCTATGTGCTCCGAGGTCTTGTTGCGGATGGAGTCCATGAACATCACCGGACGACCGCCTGCGGTGATCTCGCTGGTCGCCGGCGAGGCGAGCATGGAGTCCGCCATCTTGTCGGCGATGGCCTGCAGATCCGATGAACCGTAGTCCACTGTCACCGTCTCGGTTTCGGTCGGATCGCCATAGCTGACTGTGGTGCTGGAACAGCCGCCAAGCAGCAGGGCGCCGGTCAATATCAGCAGGGCATGATTCATTTTCATCAGTAGGATTCCTCAATCACTTCGCGTACGTAAATCCGGTATCCCCGGGCGGCCGGGCTCGGCGCCAGGGCAGAGAGGGTGCGGATCTGATAGCCGTGCAGCTTGATGGGGGTCCAGCCGCGACCATCGCTGGCCACCTCCTGCCCCGCCTCATCATACCAATAGAACAGGTATTGCAGCTTGTTGTCACCGCGCTGGGTGCTGGCCGCCGCCACATTGACCTGCAGCAGGCCGTTTTGCTCGCGCCGGCTCAGCTCGGTCAGGGTCACATTGACGTTCTGATGCTGCTCCGCCACCGCCGCAGCGCCCGCCGCGCCATAGAGCGCCACGCCGGAGGTATTGGTGGCGCAGCCGGTCAGCAGCATAACCAACCCCAGGGCCAACCCGTATGCTTTCATCTCGATCTCCTTAGCCGGCGGCCACAGGGGCACAACCGATCAGTCATGGGTGTCATTGTCGTTTGAGTGGGTGCCTAGAGCGGCATCACCCGGGTCGTCAGGCCGGCGCCGAGCCGCTGCACCCACACCAGGGTGGTACGCCCGCCGTGAACGGTGAGCGGCAGCGTGCGCATGGCGCTACCCGCCCCCAGGGTGAGCTGCACCTCGCCTGCCGGCAGCATGCTCTGCCAGCTGGACGCCTGGGCCGGCAACGTAAGCCAGCTGCGGGTATCGGCCCGCTCCGAGAGGGTATTGAAGATGCCGACCAGAATATTGCCCACATCGCCCCCCTCCTTGGCGGCGGTGCGCCTCAGCTGCTCTTTGGTCACCAGCCGCAGCGCCTGACGGGTCAGCATGCCCGGCAACCGCTCCTGCAGATCCTTGGCGGCCAGCGCCTCCAGCCGCACCAGCTCGCTGGTCTGCTCAACCCGCTTGCCCACCGACACCGTCAGCGGACCCGTGTTGCTGGCCCGGTTGTCGTAATAGGGCACGGCTACGGTAAAGGTACGAAAATCGCCGCTGGAGGTGGAGATGGGCAGCGGCAGGAACAGCTCGCGCCGCGCCGGGATCAGCCCATCTTCAAACAGCACCACCAGCTGCCCCTGATTTTTGGTGAAAGGCGGCGCCTTGCGACCCAGCTTCTTCTCCGTCTCCTTGAGCTCATCGGGGGAGCCCCGCAGCCGCGCCAGGCGCAGCAAGGCATCCTGCAGGCTCTGGTTGTCCGGCGCTATCTGGTAGCCACGCTGATAGTCGACCCAGGCATCGTTGAGATCCCCGGCCGCCTCATAGAGCACGCCGGAGAAATAGAAGGTGTAGGCGTTCTGGAAACCGTTTTTCACCTGGCCTATCAGCCGGTCGAGATCCGGTGCCCCGCGCGACATCAGCTGGCGCATCTCCCGCTCTGTACTGGCTTCGGCCCCTTTCTCTCTGGCCTTGCTTACCTCCCCCGCCCGCGCCTTGAGGGCACGCTCCTGCACCTGATTGGCCCGGCGCACCTCCACCAGGGCGCCGTCGGCGTCTCCCCGCTGCAGGTAGTTGAGGGCCAGATAGTGGTGCAGCATGGTGCGCTCATAATCCGGCGTCAGGTAAGCCATGCTCTGATCGTTGGTGAGCAGGCTGCCCGCCTGACCCAGCCCCTGGCTCAGCCGGTATTGGGCCTGATTGTCTTCCCACTCGAGGCGGCTGTCGGCGGCGGCGAAGGCCTGCTTGCTGCCCGCATCCTGACCGGCCAGCCAGGCAATGCGGCCCTGCTCGAGCCGGTCCAGCACATAGGTGTCATCCCCCAGGGTGGACTCGCGCACCTCGGGCAGCGCCTCGGCGGCGTGCCCCAGCAGCAGCTGGTTGCGCAGCGGCACCATCTGATCGGAATAGGAGACGAACATGTCCTGCCAGTGGGAGGCGCAGCCCCCCAGCAGGGCACTGGCCAGCAGGAGGCCGGCCAGACGAGAAAAGCGGTGCATCACAGGCAGAGCAGCGGCCCCAGGGATTGACCCCCTACCAGATGCATGTGGATGTGATAGACCTCCTGCCCGCCGTGGCGATTGCAGTTCATGATCAGGCGATAACCATCCTCGGCGATCCCCGCCTCGCTGGCCAGCTTGCGGGCCACGGTGAACATGCGACCCAGCGCCAGCTCATGTTCGGCTTCCACGTCGTTGACCGTGGGGATCAGCACATTGGGAATGATCAGGATATGGGTCTTGGCCTTGGGCTGGATGTCCCGGAATGCGGTCACCAGATCGTCTTGATAAAGGATGTCGGCGGGGATCTCTTTACGGATGATTTTGCTGAAAATGGTTTCTTGCGCCATGGATAACTCCTTTATATGAAAAAGAAAATTCAACACCAACCTCAAGCGGCTCCCGAGGTGGCCATCAGGGCCCGCCAAGTGTGACACAAGCCGACATTTGACACAGCCGTTGTCCCATTCTCTTCAGTTATTGTTAAAAATACCGATAGCCGGAAGACGTCAGATGGCGTCGCTCGCCCAGGGTGGTAGCAGGGTATCAAATGGACGGGGTATTCAGGCAAGGGACTTTTGCATATACAGCGGGACAATAATGAAACAAACAATGTCAGACCTCTCCATCTTGCAGAGGGTCTATTTAGGCTTTGCCATTCTGGTGGCCGTGATGGCGGCCACCTCGGTACTCACCTTTCGCAGCCAGAGCGAGCTCAATCAGGCGCTGGATCAGGTCACCCGGCAATCCATGCCGTTGGTGATCGCCAGCAGTCAGACCCAGATCAGCCTGCTCAGCGCCAACAAGTGGCTCACCGACGTGCTGACCGAGCAGGATCCCAAGCAGATCCCGGCCGAGGTGGCCGAGCTGCAACAGGCCAAGGCCCAGGTCGACAAGACGCTCGCCACCCTCAGCCGGCAGGCGGCGGCACACCCTGAGCTGCAGGGGGAGATGACGGCACTGAGTAAGCTGGTCGGCGACTATCTGCAGCTGACCGGCACCCTGCCCACCGAACATCAGGCCCTGCTCACCCGCTTGCACAAGGTGAACCAGGCCAAGGGGCAGTTCCAGGTCAGCCTGCCCCAGTTCAAGAAAAACCTCGGCGACATGATGATCACCATAGACGACAGCTTCATCAAGATGCTATCCGAGACCCTGACCACCAAGCTCTCCGCCATCGAGCTCTCCACCATGGATGCGCTCAACCAGAGCATACCCGCTCCCATCGAGGGGGCGCTCAAGCGCAACAAGATGCAGATCGAGGGGTTCAACAGCACCATCAAAGATCTGCAGGGGGAGCTCAAGAACTTCGACAATGACATGGGCCACTATGTGCACGGCTTCGTGCGCGACACGACCGCCAGCGAGGGGGTGCTCTCCCAGTACCTGGCGCTGATGCAGCAGCAGGAGCAAATGCGCGAGCAGAGCAAGCAGGCCAGCAAGCTCATCGTCAGCATCCAGAGCAAGCTCGAGGGGATCACCGACCAGAGTCAGCAGTTGATGAACGCCAGCATCCGCGCCTCCGGCAAGGTGCAGGCCCAGAGCACGCTCACCCAGGGGATCAGCATCGCCATCGCCATCCTGGTGGCCATTCTGGTGGCCTACACCCTGGGCAAGGCGATTCGCCGCCCGCTCAAGGAGCTGCTGCGGGTGCTGACCGAGGTGACCCAGGGCGACATGACCCAGCGCATAGGTTTTCGCAGCAAGAACGCGTTTGGCCAGCTCGGCAGCCAGATCAACCTGTTGATCCAGCAGATGGGGGACGTGCTGACCCAGCTCTCCCAGGCCTCGACCCAGCTCAACAACGCCGCCCACGACAACCGTCACACCACCGAATCGGTGCGGGCGGATCTGGAGAAACAGCGTCAGGAGACCGCCTCGGTCGCCGCCGCCATGACCCAGATGGAAGCCTCGGTGCGTGAAGTGGCCCAGGCGGCCAACCAGACCCTGGAGCGGGTGCAGGACGTGGAGAAAGCCTCCGAGACCGGCCGCAAGGTGATGGCGGGCAACATCACCACCACCCATCAGCTGGCGGGCAAGTTGCAGCAGACCGGCAAGGTGATCGGCGATGTCAGTGCCATGAGCAACCAGATAGGCAACATACTCGACGTCATTCGCGGCATCGCCGAGCAGACCAACCTGCTGGCGCTCAACGCCGCCATCGAGGCGGCCCGGGCTGGCGAGCAGGGCCGCGGCTTTGCGGTGGTGGCCGACGAGGTGCGCAGCCTGGCGGGGCGCACCGCCCAGTCCACCAGCGAGATCCAGACCATGATCGAGAACCTGCAGCAGGGGGTCGCCAAGGCGGTGACTGTGATGCAGGAGTGCTCCCGCGAGATGGACAGCTGCGTGGATCAGAGCTCCCACGCCAACAACGCCATGGAAGAGGTGCAGGGGATAGTGGTGCTGATCAGCGACATGTCGAGCCAGATAGCCTCCGCCGCCGAGCAGCAGCAGGCCACCAGCGCCGACATTGCCACCAACCTCAACCGCATCTCGGATATCTCGGATCTCAACTATCAGGGCATAGCCCGGGTGGCCGAGACCAGCCAGCAGCTCGACTCCCTGGCCGAGCAGCAGGAGAGCCTGGTCAAGCGCTTCCGGCTCAGCGCCTGATGAGGGCGTCGGTTTTCCCATTGCCCTGACACGACAAGGCCCCGCAGATGCGGGGCCTTGCTTATTCTGGCAAGAATCGCGGGATCAGGCGTAGGCGATGGCGCCCTTGCCCACCCCTTCATAGGCCACGATTTTCACGAACTTGTCGCCCACCTGCTTCTTCACCTCGCGGGCTATGTAGCAGGCCAGCAGCTCTATGGTGGTGTCGGTGTCGATCATCTCCACCTCTCCCGCCGGCATGGCCAGCTGGAACAGCCCCTGAGGTGCCACGTACTTGAAGCCGAGATACTGCTCGCCGGCATCCTTCAGGGTCGCCTCGGCCAGCTCGCTCAGGCTCAGCTCGCCGAGGGCCACCTTGTCCTCTTCGGTGCCGAGGTAAATGTCGGCCCAGCGCTCGGCCCAGTTCAGCTCCAGCTCACCGTCCCGCTCACCGTCCAGGTGGATCTCGATGGGAGAGCGATGGCCGTGGGCGATGCGCTGGCAGTTGCCATCATGCTTTTTCAGGCCATGGCTGTAGTGGTAGAAGGCGCCATCGATCTGCTCCTGGCGCAGGGTCAGCGACAGATCCTTGATGTTGCCGGGCAGCCGCTGGGCCAGCACAGCCAGCAGATAGCGGGTGACGGACTCCTTGTCGATCTGGGGCGCCGGGATGAAGGCAAAGCCCTGAGTGGGGCAACGCAGGTGAATGGAGCGACCCGGGCGCAGCAGATCCACCGTGCTCTCCTCCCCCTCCAGCTGGGCCACATGGACCAGTGCACACTCGGCCGGCACCAGCAGCTTGTGATCCACCTCTTCATCGATGATCGACTTGATCAGTTTTTTCACCCGACCAAAGTCCAGCAGCATGCTCATCTCGTTGAGCTCGCCGCTCATCTCGACATCCACCAGCCAGCTCTCCCCCACCATGCCACGGCGTTCACACAGGTAGCTGGAATCGATCACGGTCAAATCTCTTACAAATAACTTCATCAGTCAGGCCTTGCTACAGAGAAAGTGCAGTTTGCGATATTATGACCCGCGATCACTGACAAAGGAACCGGACTCCCCCATGAACAAATTGCTAATCAAGAATGCCACCCTGGTCAATGAAGGCCGCATCTACGCCTCGGATGTATTGATTGAAGGGGAACGGATCGCCCGGATCGCCCCTCACATAGAGGCGCCCGATGCCGTGGTGATAGATGCAGCAGGTCGTCACCTCATCCCGGGAATGATCGATGATCAGGTCCATTTCCGGGAACCCGGCCTGACCCACAAGGGGACCATCGCCAGTGAATCCCGGGCCGCCGTGGCAGGAGGCACCACCAGCTTCATGGAAATGCCCAACGTCAATCCCCAGACCACCACCCTCGATGCCCTCGAAGCCAAATACCAGATAGCCGCCAACTCCTCCGCCGCCAACTACAGCTTCTATCTCGGCGCCACCAACGACAACCTCGACGAGATCAAGCGCCTCGATCCCAAGCAGTCCTGCGGGGTCAAGGTGTTCATGGGCTCCTCCACCGGCAACATGCTGGTGGACAACCAGGAGACTCTGGCGGCGATTTTCCGCGAGAGCCCGGTGATGATAGTGACCCACTGCGAGGACACCCCCTCCATCAAGGTGCTGGAAGACGAGGCCCGCGCCAAGTGGGGCGAGGATGTGCCGATGCGCGAGCACGGCCGCATTCGCAATGACGAGGCTTGCTACAAGTCCTCCAGCATGGCGGTGGGTCTGGCGAAAAAGTACGGTGCCAAGCTGCACGTGCTGCACCTCACCTCCGCCAAGGAGCTGTCGCTGTTTACCGCCAGCCATGATCTCAGCGAGCTGAAAGACAAGAACATCACCGCCGAGGTATGCGTCCACCACCTCTTCTTCAACGAGGCGGATTACGACACTCTGGGCAGCCAGATCAAGTGCAACCCGGCGGTGAAGACGGCCGCCGACCAGCACGCCCTGCTGGATGCGGTACGCAACGACGTGCTGGACATCATAGCCACAGACCATGCCCCCCACACCTGGGAGGAGAAGCAGAACAGCTACTTCAAGGCGCCGTCCGGCATCCCGCTGGTGCAGCACTCCATGCTGGCCCTGCTGGAGCTCTACCACAACGGCGTATTTTCGCTGGAAACCATCGTCAAGAAAACCTCCCACGCGGTGGCCGAGCGCTTCCAGGTGCAGGATCGCGGCTACATTCGCGAGGGTTACTTCGCGGATCTGGTGCTGCTGGATCTGGGCAAGCCCTATGTGGTCAACGACAGCAACCTGCTCTACCTGTGCGGCTGGTCACCCTTCAACGGCTACCGCTTCCACAGCACTGTGGAGATGACCCTGGTCAACGGCCAGATCGCCTGGCAAAACGGTCAGGTCACCGATCAGGTGCTGGGCAAGCGGCTGACCTTCAACCGCTGATCGCTTCATCGCCGATGCAAACGGCCGCCTCCGGGCGGCCGTTTGCATGGTGGGCTGAACAGTGGGTTGAAAAAGGCCCCTGGCATGGGCCCTCGATGGCCTGATTTAGCCGCTGTGGCGGTACTTTGAGCGCCAATTGCTCGCAAAGCAGGCAAACAGTCTCAGAGTGGGATTTCCCCTGTTGACAGGGTCGAGTCATCTCCATAAACTCAGCCCCCGTCAGCCGAGCTGACTCCGTCGGTGTGTAGCGCAGCCAGGTAGCGCATCTGCATGGGGTGTAGAGGGTCGGAGGTTCGAATCCTCTCACACCGACCAAATTCCCCGAGAAAGGCCTTGTCAGATGACAAGGCCTTTTCTTTTTGGCGCGCCGCAGTCCTTAGCGGCACAACGCTGCCCGCATTGTGTCGCCGATCGGTTTGTGCTGTAGTGATGCCGTGTTTTGCCAACCGGTGTTCGAGATGCCCCCTCTCCGCGTCTTTTGCCATCGTCTGCTGTTGCTCGGCCTCGGCGCGGCCCTGCTGCTCGGCTGCGCCACCCCCTATCACAGCAAGCCATCGTTCTGGAACGGCCAGACCGGCTTCTCCCAGACCCGGCTTGCGCCCGACAAATGGCAGCTGGAATTTATTGGCAACGATCTGGTGAGCCGGGAAACCGCCCGCAAGTATGTGCTGAAACGGGCGGGTGAAGTGGCGCAAGCCGAAGGTTATCAGTGGCTTGAGGTCAATGAATTGACCCTGCAGCGGGATGCGGTCAGGGTGACCCCAAGCCGCCCCCTGTTCGGGTTCGATGACGACGAGCCTGATCCCTTTCTGGATCAGCGCACCGTGGAGCACCGCATCTCGGCATTGCTCATATTTACCCTCACCCGCAGCGCAAAAAACGACCGAACCATGAAAGCTGATTATCTTGCAAAGATTAAAATAAACGGCGATTAATATAGGTTAAATGCAAGATCCATATCACATACAACTAATGACAACATAAAATTCTGCTACAAGGCTCTGGATTTACCCCCCCGGATTAGGCATGCTGCCAGCACACCGGCTGTCAGGAATCTACGGCCCGGATCACAAAAACGGACTGAAGTGGCACCCCTGCCACCCTAAACGCTTTGCACTTATCAAAACTGGGACCCCCCCCATGAAAATGAATAAATTGACGGCTGCCATCCTCATCGCGATGCTGGTTGGCATCCTGACTGGTCAGGGCTATCGCATGTTTGCCCCGGATCAGGCTGCTGGCTTTGCCAGTGACATCACCATACTGACCGACATCTTCCTGCGCCTGATCAAGATGATCATCGCTCCCCTTGTCTTCACCACCCTGGTGGTCGGCATCGCCAAGATGGGCGATACCCGCACCGTGGGCCGCATCGGTGCCAAGACCCTGGGCTGGTTCATGCTGGCCTCCCTGCTCTCCCTGACCCTGGGTCTGGTGATGGTCACCCTGATGCAACCGGGCGTGGGGCTCTCCCTCTCCCTGCCGGATGATGCCGCCAGTTCCGGCGTGGTCGCCGGTGCCATCTCCCTCAAGGATTTCGTCACCCACGCCATTCCGAAAAGCGTGGTTGAGGCCATGGCCACCAACGAGATCCTGCAGATAGTGGTGTTCTCCCTCTTCTTCGGGCTGGCCGCCGCCGCGCTGGGCGATGCCGCCAAACCCGTGGTCAAACTGATGGCAAGCGCCGCCGAGATCATGCTGAAGGTGACCGGCTACGTGATGAACTTCGCGCCGTTCGCCGTGTTCGGTGCCATCGCCGCCATGGTCGCCAAGGAAGGGCTCGGCATACTCGCCACCTACGGCACCTTCATGGCCCAGTTCTATCTGGCCCTGGCCTGCCTCTGGCTGCTGCTCATCGCCATGGGCAGCCTGTTCATTCGCCGCCGCGTGCTGACCTTGCTGGCCATGATCCGCGAACCCATACTGCTGGCCTTCTCCACCGCCAGCTCCGAGGCCGCCTATCCCAAGACCCTGGATCGGCTGGAGAAGTTCGGCTGTGACAAGCGCATCGCCAGCTTCGTGCTGCCCATGGGCTACTCCTTCAACCTGGACGGCTCCATGATGTACTGCACCTTCGCGGTCATGTTCATCGCCCAGGCCTATGGCATAGAGCTCTCCCTGGCCCAGCAGATCACCATGCTGCTGTTGCTCATGGTCACCTCCAAGGGGATGGCCGGCGTGCCGCGCGCCTCTCTGGTGGTCATAGCCGCCACCCTGAACCAGTTCCATATTCCGGAAGCCGGCATCCTGCTGCTGCTCGGCATAGACCACTTCCTCGACATGGGTCGCTCCGCCACCAACGTGCTGGGCAACGCCATCGCCGCCAGCGTGGTGGCCAAGACCGAAGACAGCCTGGGTGAAACCGAGCCGCTGGATGAGGCGGATACCGCCAAGGCGTGATTTATCCCGCCAGCAAGATACACAACGGCCCGCAGATGCGGGCCATTTTTTTGGCTGCTGCCTGCCCCTTAGGACGAGTTCAGCACCAGCGGCGTACCCGCCGGCAGTACTCTGCATACGCCTCGCCGAAACAGGCTCGCAGCGCCCGCTCTTCCGGCACGATTTGGAAGCGATCCAGCCAGCCCCACAGCAGCAACGGGCCGAGCCAGGCCACCAGCCCGCCCAGATAGCAGGCCAGCGCCATCATCCAGCAGACCAGCCCCAGGTACATGGGGTTGCGGCTGAGACGGTATAGCCCGCCCGTCACCAGCGCACTGGCCTGCTCGGGCCGCATCGGACTGACGGTGGTGCCCTGGCGGCGAAAACGCAGCAGGGCGCCAAACCCGAACACTCCTCCCAGCAGCACCAGCAACAGCGCCGGGACGGGCCACCCCTCCCCGGTTCCGCCCCACGCCACCATGCCCAGCGCCACTATGCCGAACAACAGCACGGGCGGCACACGACACTCTAGATCTATCATCTATTGACTCCCATGACAGGTGCCACAATCGACACCTTGCGATACACTTCCCGACGGGAATAGCGCCGTGGAAAATTGACAAAGTTCATAACAATAACAATGCCTTGGCTACACTCTATCCCATCTGCATGGCAAAGGCCGAGATCGGGTCGTCATGCACCTCAACCCCAACAATAAAAAAGGAACCACCCCATGCACAAGAAGACACTGCTGGCCACCTTGATCCTGGGCCTGCTGGCCGGTCAGGCCGTCGCCGCGCCCTACCTGCCGCTGGCCAGCGATCATCGCAACGGCGAGGTGCAGACCGCCAGCAATGCCTGGCTGGAAGTCGACCTGACCGCCTTCGAGCACAACATCCAGACCCTCAAGGATCGCCTCGGTGACAAGGGCCCGCAGATCTGCGCCATCATGAAGGCGGACGCCTATGGTCATGGCATCGACCTGCTGGTGCCCTCCGTGGTCAAGGCCAACATCCCCTGCATCGGCATCGCCAGCAACGAAGAGGCCCGCGTGGCCCGTGAGAAGGGCTTCACCGGCCGCCTGATGCGGGTGCGATCTGCCACCCCGGACGAAGTGGAGCAGGCCCTGCCCTACAAGATGGAAGAGCTGATCGGCAGCCTGGTGAGCGCCCAGGGCATAGCCGACATCGCCCAGCGTCACCATACCAATATCCCGGTGCACATAGGTCTCAACTCCGCCGGCATGAGCCGCAACGGCATAGACCTGCGTCTGGCGGACTCCAAGGCCGATGCGCTGGCCATGCTCAAGCTCAAGGGGATCACCCCGGTCGGCATCATGACCCACTTCCCGGTGGAAGAGAAAGAGGACGTCAAGCTGGGGCTGGCCCAGTTCAAGCTGGACTCCCAGTGGCTGATCGAGGCGGGCAAGCTGGATCGCAGCAAGCTCACCATCCACGCCGCCAACTCCTTCGCCACCCTGGAAGTGCCGGACGCCTACTTCGACATGGTGCGCCCGGGCGGCCTGCTGTACGGCGACTCCATCCCCTCCTACACCGAATACAAGCGGGTCATGGCGTTCAAGACCCAGGTGGCCTCGGTCAACCACTACCCGGCCGGCAACACCGTCGGCTATGACCGTACCTTCACCCTCAAGCGTGACTCCTGGCTCGCCAACCTGCCATTGGGCTACTCCGATGGCTACCGCCGTGCGCTGAGCAACAAGGCCTATGTGCTGATCCAGGGTCAGAAGGTGCCGGTGGTCGGCAAGACCTCCATGAACACCATCATGGTGGACGTGACCGATCTGAAAGGGGTGAAACCCGGCGACGAGGTGGTGCTGTTTGGCCGTCAGGGTGAGGCCGAAGTGAAACAGGCTGATCTGGAAGAGTACAACGGCGCCCTGTTGGCGGACATGTACACCATCTGGGGCTACACCAACCCCAAGAAGATCAAGCGCTAAGCAAGTCTTTGCCATAAAAAAGGGCTCCCGCGGGAGCCCTTGTTGTCAGTGCTTTATGGTCTGCCGCGTTCAAGCGGCCTTTTTACGGGTCACCCAGAGGCTCAGCCCCATGGACGCCAGCAGGATCAGGGCTACCACACCCAGCGCTATGTCACTCAGGGGGATCTTGAACAGATCCCGCCGAGATTATTTACAGCGCCTTCAAACGGCCTTTTTGCGAGTCACCCAGAGGCTCAATCCCATGGACGCCAGCAGGATCAGCGCTACGACGCCCAATGCAATGCCGGTCGGGATCTTGAACACATCCAGCAACAGCATCTTGACCCCGATGAACATCAGGATCAGCGCCAGGCCGTATTTCAGCAGAGCGAAACGCTCGGCCACCCCCGCCAGCAGGAAGTACATGGCGCGCAGACCCATGATGGCGAAGATGTTGGAAGTCAGCACTATGAAGGGATCCGTGGTCACCGCGAAGATGGCCGGGATACTGTCCACCGCGAAAATGAGATCGCTCACCTCCACCAGCACCAGAATGAGCAGCAGCGGAGTGGCGTAACGCACGCCGTCACGCCAGACGAAGAACTTCTCCCCCTCCAGTGTCTCGGTCACCTTGAAGCGACGACGCATCCAGCCCAGCAGCGGGTTGTTGGCCAGATCCGGCTCCTTGTCGGCGGCCCACAGCATCTTGACCCCGGTCAGCAACAGGAAGGCGCCGAACAGGTAGAGGATCCAGTGGAACTGCTCGATGAGCCAGCTGCCGGCGAACACCATGCCGGCCCGCATGACGATGGCACCCAGCACCCCGTACAGCAGCACCCGGCGCTGCAGCTCGGCCGGAATGGCAAAGTAGCCGAACAGCATCAGCCAGACGAAGACGTTGTCCACCGCCAGCGCCTTCTCGATGAGATAGCCGGTGAGGAACTCCAGCCCCTTCTGGTTGGCGATCTCGCGGCCTGCGCTGTGATCCAGCCAGAACCAGATGGCCAGGTTGAAGAGCAGCGCCACGCTGATCCAGATGAGGGACCAGACACCGGCCTCTTTGAGGGACACCTTGTGCGCCTTGCCACCACCGACAAAGCGGATGTCAATCCATAACAGGACCAGCACTATGCTGAAGAAACCGGTCCACATCCACCATTCACCCATTTTTCACCTCTCCCAAAAACGACAAAACCCACGACCGAGAGGCGTGGGTTTGCGTTTGGAGCAGATACACCTTGCCTCTCGGCAAGGTCTCACTTACAGCTGAATTGCATCAACTGCCCGGCTGCCGGGTGCACTGCAGGATATGGGTGCACCGTAATGACGACAAACCAGCGAGAAGTTACTCCCCTTGTTGGGCGGATAGTAACAGCGGCCAAAGATAACGCCAAGAGACATCTTCACCTCTGGCCCAAATTAATCGGGGCACCACCAGGGTGCCCCACAAACGCATTCAACAAACCGGCATCAAAGCGGATCGGCCTTGAGGCAAGAGACTGCATGGTCGAAGTTGCCCTCAAGCATGGGGCGGGTCTTGGCGCACTCGGGGCCTGCCACCGGGCAGCGGGTGCGAAACACGCAACCGGACGGCGGGTTCATGGGCGATGGCAAGTCCCCTTCCAGGATCTGGATGACCTTGCTACGCTCCAGATCCGGATCCGGAATGGGCACGGCCGACATCAGCGCCTTGGTATAGGGGTGCAGGGGGTTTGCGAAGATCTCCTTGCGCGTGCCCAGCTCCACCGCGTTGCCCAGGTACATCACCAGCACCCGATCCGAGATGTGCTTGACCACGGACAAGTCGTGGGCGATGAAGATGAGCGACAGCCCCATCTCCTTCTGGATAGCCTTGAGCAGGTTCACCACCTGAGCCTGGATGGAGACATCCAGCGCCGAGACAGGCTCGTCACAGATGATCATCTTGGGCTCCAGGATCAGCGCCCGGGCGATGCCGATACGCTGGCACTGGCCGCCGGAGAACTCGTGCGGATAGCGGTTCACCAGGTTGGGCAAGAGGCCCACCTTGGTCATCATGGTGCGCACCTTCTCCTTCACCTGCTCTTTGGAGAGGTTCGGATAGAAGGTGATGAGCGGCTCGGCGATGATGTCGCCTATGGTCATGCGCGGATTCAGGGAGGCCAACGGATCCTGGAAGATCATCTGGATCTCCTTGCGTTTCTCCCGCAGCGCCTTCTGGTCGAGCTTGGTCAGATCGTTGCCAAGCCACACCACCTTGCCGTCGGTGGCCGGCACCAGGCCGATGAGGGCACGGGCGAAGGTGGACTTGCCACAGCCGGACTCGCCCACCACACCCAGGGTCTCCCCTTCATACAGACGCAGGGTCACACCGTCTACCGCCTTCAACGCCGAGGGCTTGGCCCAGGGCCAGGCCCTGTCACTCTTGATGCTGAAGTGGACCTTGAGGTCGGACACTTCCAGCAGCAGTTTCTTGTCAGTACCCATTTAATTCGCCCCCTTGATCATGGCATCCGATACCCAATGACAGGCCCGCTCACGGCCGTCGTTGAACGGCGTCAGAACAGGTGACTGCTGGCCGCAGATCTCGTGCACCCGATGGCAGCGCTCCTGGAAGGGGCAGCCGGTGGGCAGACGCAGCAGGTTGGGCGGATTGCCCGGAATGGTGGGCAGCTCTTCCCCTTCGGTGTCGAGGCGGGGAATGGCGCGCAGCAAGCCTTCGGTATAGGGATGGCTCGGGCGATAGAAGATGTCGTTCACCCGGCCGTACTCCATGGTCCGACCGGCGTACATCACCAGCACCTTGTCACAGATGCCAGCCACCACACCCAAGTCGTGGGTGATCATGATGATGGAGGTGTTGAACTCGCGCTTGAGCTCGTTCATCAGCGTCATGATCTGGGCCTGCACCGTCACGTCCAGCGCCGTGGTCGGCTCATCGGCGATGAGCAGCTGTGGCCGGCACAAGAGGGCCATGGCGATCATAACCCGCTGACGCATGCCACCGGAGAACTCGTGGGGGTACATGTTCATCCGCTTGCGCGACTCTGGGATCTTGACCGCATCCAGCATGCGCACCGACTCTTCGAACGCCTCGGCCTTGCTCACTCCCTTGTGCAGCATCAGCACTTCCATCAGCTGATCCTTCACCTTCATGTAGGGGTTCAGCGACGTCATGGGGTCCTGGAAGATCATGGCGATCTTCTCGGAGCGGATCTTGTTGAGCTTGTGCTCCGGCAGGTTCAGGATCTCGTCGCCCTGAAACTTGGCCGAGCCCGTGATGATGCCGTTCTTGGCCAGCAGCCCCATGATGGCAAAGGCCGTCTGGGACTTGCCGGAGCCGGATTCGCCGACGATCCCCAGGGTCTCGCCAGCCGCGAGAGAGAAGTTGAGGTCATTGACCGCCACCACATTGCCGTCCGGGGTCTTGAACTCGACCCGCAGATCTTTTACATCCAGTAATTTCATAAAAACTCCTTATCGATCCTTAGCCGCTCTTGTTATCGATCCTTCGGATCGAGTGCGTCACGCAGACCATCCCCGAGGAAGTTGAAGCAAAACAGGGTCACCACCATGAAACCGGCGGGGAACAAGAGTTGCCAGATGGCCACTTCCATCGACTTGGAGCCTTCATCCAGCAGGGCACCCCAGCTGGTCATGGGTTCCTGGACGCCGAGGCCCAGAAAACTCAGGAAGGATTCAAACATGATCATGCCCGGCACCAGCAAGGTGGCGTAGACGGCCACGATACCGAGCACGTTCGGTACTATGTGACGGGTGATGATCTTCCACTTGGAGACGCCACAGACATGGGCCGCCTCGATAAACTCCTTGCTCTTGAGGCTCAGGGTCTGGCCTCGCACGATCCGCGCCATGTCGAGCCAGCTCACCGCACCGATGGCGATGAAGATGAGCGCCAGATTGCGGCCGAAGAAGGTCACCAGCATGATCACGAAGAACATGAAGGGGAAGGCGTTGAGGATCTCCAGCACGCGCATCATCAGGCTGTCGATCCGCCCGCCGATGAAGCCGGAGGCTGCGCCGTAGAGGGTGCCGATGACCACGGCCACCATGGCGCCCATGATGCCGACCATCAGCGAGATGCGGCCCCCCAGCAGGGTGCGCACGAACAGATCGCGCCCCAGACTGTCGGTGCCGAACCAGTGGCCGGTTTCCATGTCAGGCGCGGCCTGCATGGCGCCCCAGTCCGGATCGTCGAAGGTGTATTGGGACAGGTGCGGCCCCACTATCACCGCCAGACCGATAATGGTCAGTATGATGAGGCTGGTCAGCGCTGCCTTGTTGCGCAGGAAACGGCGACGGGCATCCTTCCACAGGGAGCGTCCTTCCACCACTTCCACTTGCTGTGCGAACGCCGCTATGGCTTCGCGTTTTTCAGTTGTGACAACCATGATGTACTCCCGACTTAGTAACGGATCTTGGGATCGATAAAGGCATAGAGAATATCGACCACGGCGTTAAAGGTGATGGTGAGGGCGCCGACCAGAATGGTCAGCCCGAGCACCATGGAGTAATCACGGTTGAGGGCACCGTTGACGAACAGCTGGCCAATCCCCGGCAGGCCGAAGATGGTCTCGATCACCACTGAACCCGTGATGATGCCGACGAAGGCCGGACCCAGATAGGAGACCACCGGCAGCATGGCCGGACGCAGCGCGTGCTTGAGGATGATGTGACGCAGCGGCAGGCCCTTGGCGCGGGCGGTGCGGATGAAGTTGGAGTTCATGGTCTCGATCATGCTGCCGCGCATGATGCGCGAGATGGCGGAGATGTAGTACATCATCATGCCAAATACCGGCAGTACCATGAATTGCACCCCGCCCCCCTGCCAGCCACCAGCCGGGAACCAGCCCAGATAGATGCTGAAAAAGAGCACCAGCAAGGGTGCCAGCACGAAGCCCGGGATCACCACCCCGGCCATGGCCGACGACATCAAGAGATAGTCGATGAGGGTGTTCTGTTTCAAGGCCGCTATGGTGCCAAAGGTCACCCCCAGCAAGACGGCAAAGACGAAAGCCGCGCTCCCGATCTTGGCGGAAACAGGCAACGCCTGGCTCACCAGATCATTGACGCTGAAGTCCTTGTATTTGAAGGAAGGCCCCAGATCGCCCTGCACCAGGTTGCCAAGATAGGTGAGGTATTGCACGCCTATGGGCTTGTCCAGGCCGTACTTGGCCTCGATGTTGGCCAACACTTCCGGCGGCAGGGAACGTTCGCTGGTGAAGGGGTTACCCGGTGCGAAACGCATCATGAAGAAGGAGACGGTGATCAAGACCAGCAGAGTCGGGATCGCTTCCAGTAGACGTTTAAGAATGAATTTCAACATAGACAATTCCTGTCCTGTACTGCTTCCAAAGGGTCGCGGTTGTAATAAAGGCCCGCCGTCCGGCGGGCCTGCTTGTTATGCGACTTGTTATTTTACTCAGTGAGCAATGATATACATGTCTTTGCTGTAGAGGTTGTCCAGCGGGTTGGCCGGGTAGCCGCCCACGTAGGACTTGACCATGCGGGAGGTCACGTACTGGTAGATGGGGGCAATCGGCATGTCCTTGGCCAGGATCTCTTCGGCCTGGACATAGAGCTTGTTGCGGGAGGCTTCATCCACCTGATCGCGAGACTCCGTCATCAGCTTGTCAAACACCGGGTTGGAGTACTTGCCGTCGTTGTTGCCGTGAGTGGTCTGCATCAGATCCAGCATGGAAGAGGCTTCGTTGTAGTCGGCGATCCAGCCGGCACGGCCCACGTCAAACTGACCCTGCTTCTTGGTCTCCAGGTAGGTTTTCCACTCCTGGTTCACCAGGCTCACCTGCACGCCCAGCTTCTTCCACATGGAAGCAACGGCGACCGCCACCTTCTTGTGGTTGTCGTCGGTGTTGTAGAGCAGCTCGAATTTCAGCGGCTTGCTGGCATCGAAACCGGCTTCTTCCAGCAGGGCTTTGGCCTTGGTGTCACGCTCCGCCTGGGTCATCTTGGACCACTCGGGGGCCACCGGCTTGAAGCCGTCCACGAAGTCAGGCACCAGCGTGTAGCCTGGGGTCTCACCCTTGCCCATCACCTTCTCGGCGATCACGTTGCGGTCGATGGCGTAGGAGAGTGCGGTCCGCACGCGCACGTCATCAAACGGCTTCTTCTTGAAGTTGTACTGGTAGTAGTAGGTACCGACGTAACCACTCACCTTCAGCTCATCGGGCTTCTCTTTCTTCATCTGCTTGAAGCGTTCGATGGGCATGTTGTAGGTGAGATCCACTTCGCCCGCCAGATAACGGTTCAGCTCGGCGTTGGTGGACTGGATCGGCAGGTAGGTGACAGTATTGATCACCGTCTTGGCGTTGTTCCAGTAGTTGGGGTTGCGCTCGATGTCGACGCGCTCGTTCACCACCCAGTCTTTCAGCTGATAGGCACCGTTGGATACCATGTTGCCTGGCTGGGTCCACTTGTCACCAAACTTCTCTACCACTTTCTTGGGCACAGGGTAGGTGGTGGTGTGGGAGAGCATGCTGACGAAGTAAGGGATCGCTTTTTCCAGCTGCACTTCGAAGGTGTAGTCGTCGACCGCCTTCACACCCAGGGTGTCAGACGGCTTCTTGCCGGCGATGATCTCGCTGGCATTGACTATGGTCGGGATCTCCAGATACCAGGAGTAGGGCGACGCAGTCTTGGGATCCACGGCCCGCTTGAAGGCGAACTCGAAATCGTGGGCTGTCACGGGATCCCCGTTGGACCACTTGGCATCTTTGCGCAGGTGGAACACGAAGTGTTTGTTGTCCTTGGTTTCCCAGGACTCGGCCACGGCAGGGAGCACTTCCCCCTTGGGGCCTGAACTCACGAGACCTTCGAACAGGTCACGCAGAATATTGGATTCAACCGTTCCTTCGGTTTTGTGGGGATCGAGCGTTGCCGGCTCGGAGCCATTGCCTTTCACCAACTGCTGAACATCAGCCAGCTTGGTGCCTGCGGGAACATCAGCGGCTTGCGCCACATTGACACCGCCAAACAGAGCTGCCACCAAGAGGGTATTAATCATTGTTTTTTTATGAGTCATTTCCATACTCCAACAAGAACATTCCATGCATTTGTCCATCAACGAGATAAGTACCCCGCTGCCAGCATAATTCCCTGACATTTCTGATAATGCAATAGATATTGTCAGGCGAGGCTGGGCTTCATGGTTAAAAAAACAGCTTTTAGCCAATTATTCAGCATTTAAATATAGCGTTGCGGACGTTTTTTATACAAACCCGCTCGATTCTAGGAAATGACCAACAAAAAAGAAACAATAAAAAGCCGGTCACGAGGACCGGCTCCGACAAAACAGACCTGAATCACATCAATCCGGGGAAGACCCCCTTGATCCCCGCCACCATGATCTCGATGCCGAGCGACATCATGATGAGACCCATGATCCGGGTGACCACGTTGATGCCGGTGTTGCCCATCAGCTTGAACAGCAAGGGGGCGGCGCGGAAGATGAGCCAGGAGCAGAAGGCAAACACCATCACCACCAGCGACATGCCCAGCATCTGGGACCAGGTGCTCTGGCTGGCGTAGACAATAGAAGAAGAGATGGCTCCCGGGCCCGCCATCAGCGGCAGTGCCAGCGGCACCACAGCGACAGATTCCCGCGCGGCCAGTTCCCCTTTCTCCTGCTTGTTATGCTTCACCTCCCCCAGCTTGCCCTGCAGCATGGACCAGGCGATCAGGGTGATGAGCGAGCCGCCGGCGATGCGAAACGACGCCAGCGAGATGCCAAAACCGTCCAGGATCAGCTGCCCCATGTACATGGAGACCAGCAGGATGATCATCACCGCAATATTGGCTGTGGTGTTGGTCTTCATCCGCTCTTCCGGCGTTTGATGGCCGGTCAGACTGACAAAAACCGGCAGCAATCCCAACGGATTGATGATCGCGAACAAACCGATGAAAAACTTCAGATATAAAGAGACGTCAATTGCTGCCATAGGCGCCATCCAGAAGTAAGCAAGGCCACACGGGCCACCCCGATAAATCGAGCGTAAATTTACACCATGCCCCCAACCTTCACCAATCAAATAATCTCACCCTTTCCGTGGCTTTTCAGTTAGTTCCTCTAATGTATCGCCAAAATTCAACACATTGATTTGTTAATAAACATTGTCGCGATTTAACACTCTGGTAAAATCGCTTCGAGTTTTATGCGGCCACGGAGTTTGGGCGCAACATTTCCTCTCAGCAAACAAGGATTTTGTAATGATTGATACGGACATCAAGTTGCAATGGCACCTGGATTCACTGCCGGCAGGCACGATCGACCCCCTGCTCGGCTTTTTTGACCGGCTGCCGCTCGATCCCTATATCCAGGGCACCTTTCGGGAGCGTCGCTATGGCCGCATCGAGAAAGAGGGTTCACGCTTCTCCCCTCTCGACAATGGCGTCTTCTTTCAGGCCGCCGCCATCAACAAGTTCCTCGGGGATGTGCCCAGAACCTATGCCGAGCTGGACCCCGCCTTCGTCGCCCACCCCGCCTTCCAGCTGATGCTGACCCGCTTTGCCCGCCATATCCGGTTGGCGGATGGCAAGGCGATCGGCATTCACCAGATGCGGATCACCACGGGCCAGGGCGAGAGCGTGCCCCCCGCACCGGAAGGCGTCCATCAGGATGGTTTCGACTTCATCGGCGTGTTCTTTTGCGGCAGCGAGGGCGTCAGTGGCGGCGCACTTCAGCTCTATCATGGATTAAAAGAACAACCATTTTTTCAACAAGAATTAAACGCTGGTGGGTATCTGATCCTGGATGATCGCCGTTTCTATCACAATGCAGCCCCCATACTGCCCCTGGCCCCGACCCGGGGACACTGGGACGTGATAGTGCTAACTGCTTGAAAAATGGTGCGTGGCGCCCTGTTCACGCACCATTCAGCCCACTTTTGCTCCACTCTACATTCGTGTAACATCCGGAAAACATGTATTGTGAAACAAAATTTCTTTTGTTCTTTTGTTACACATGATCCAGATCAAGTTTTTCTGAGTCAGCCCCGCTCTATAATCGACTCAGAAAGCAATTTAGTAAGGCATGTAAATACCCCATTGTAGTGATTCTCGCCTTGACAGGGCGACTATAATTGCCGGGCATTGCCAAACTCTTACTAAACAGTTTTCAAATCATCAGGAGATAAACATGGCAGTAACCAATTTGGCTGAACTGGATGCACTGGTCGCCCGCGTCAAAGAAGCACAGCGTGAATTCGCCAGCTTCTCGCAAGAGCAGGTAGACAAGGTTTTCCGTGCCGCCGCCCTGGCCGCCAGCAATGCCCGTATCCCCCTGGCCCAGATGGCCGTGGAAGAGTCAGGCATGGGTATCATCGAAGACAAGGTTATCAAGAACCACTTCGCCTCCGAATACATCTACAACGCATATAAAGATGAGAAGACCTGCGGCGTCCTGAGCCAGGATGACGAGATGGGCACCATGATCATTGCCGAGCCGGTTGGTATCATTTGCGGTATCGTTCCGACCACCAACCCGACCGCTACCGCGATCTTCAAATCGTTGATCTCCCTGAAGACCCGCAACGCCATCATCTTCTCCCCGCACCCCCGCGCCAAGAACTCCACCAATACCGCTGCCAAGCTGGTACTGGATGCAGCCGTTGCCGCCGGTGCACCGAAAGACATCATCGGCTGGATCGATCAACCGTCCGTTGAGCTGTCCAACGCGCTGATGAAGCACAACGACATCAACCTGATCCTGGCCACAGGTGGCCCGGGCATGGTGAAAGCCGCTTACTCCTCCGGCAAGCCTGCTATCGGTGTAGGTGCCGGTAACGTGCCTATCGTCATCGACGAAACCGCCGATGTGAAACGTGCCGTCGCCTCCATTCTGATGTCCAAGACCTTCGACAACGGTGTGGTCTGTGCTTCCGAGCAAGCCGTCATCGTCGTTGACGCCATCTACAACCAGGTGAAAGAGCGTTTCTCCAACCACGATGGCTACATCCTGTCCAAAGATGAAGCGGACAAGGTACGTAAAGTGCTGCTGATCAACGGCGCGCTGAACGCAGATATCGTTGGCCAGCCGGCCACCAAGATCGCCGCCATGGCTGGCGTGACTGTGCCTGCCACCACCAAGATCCTCATCGGTGAAGGCTTGGAACTGTGCGCTGAAGATGAATTCGCTCACGAGAAGCTCTCTCCGACTCTGGGTATGTTCCGCGCCAAGAACTTCGAAGAAGCCGTCGAGATGGCCTGCACCATGGTCAACATCGGTGGTATCGGTCACACCTCTGGTCTGTACACCGACCAGGATCGCAACCAGGACCGTATCAGATACTTCGGCGACAAGATGAAGACCGCCCGTATCCTGATCAACACCCCCTCCACCCAGGGTGGTATCGGTGACCTGTACAACTTCGCTCTTGCTCCTTCCCTGACCCTGGGTTGCGGCTCCTGGAGTGGTAACTCCATCTCCGAGAACGTCGGTCCCAAGCACCTGATCAACAAGAAGACAGTCGCAAAACGGGCAGAAAATATGCTGTGGCACAAACTTCCGAAATCCATCTATTTCCGTCGTGGCTCCCTGCCGATCGCCCTCGGTGATCTGGAAGGCAAAAAGCGTGCAATGGTCGTCACCGACCGCTTCCTGTTCAACAACGGCTATGCCGACGACGTGGTTCGTCTGCTCAAGAAGCTGAACATGGAAGTGGAAGTATTCTACGAAGTAGAAGCTGACCCGACTCTGTCCATCGTCCGCAAGGGCGCCGAGATGGCGAACTCCTTCAAGCCTGATGTCATCATAGCGCTGGGTGGTGGTTCACCCATGGATGCGGCCAAGATCATGTGGGTCATGTACGAGCACCCGGATACCGCGTTCGAAGACCTTGCCATGCGCTTCATGGACATCCGCAAGCGTATCTACAAGTTCCCGAAAATGGGTGTGAAGGCCGAACTGGTCTGTATCACCACCACGTCCGGTACCGGTTCTGAAGTCACCCCGTTTGCGGTCGTGACCGACGATGCCACCGGCATGAAGTACCCGCTGGCCGACTACGAGCTGACCCCGAACATGGCTATCGTCGATGCCAACCTGGTCATGAACATGCCCAAGTCCCTGTGCGCCTTCGGTGGTGTGGATGCGGTTACTCACGCCATGGAAGCCTACGTTTCCGTACTGGCCAACGAGTACTCCGACGGTCAGGCGCTGCAAGCCCTGAAACTGCTGAAAGAGTACCTGCCGTCCAGCTACCAGAACGGTGCCAACGACCCGGTTGCTCGTGAGAAAGTACACAACGCGGCCACCATCGCCGGTATCGCGTTTGCCAACGCCTTCCTGGGTGTGTGCCACTCCATGGCGCACAAACTGGGTGCTGAATTCCACATTCCGCACGGTCTGGCCAACGCCCTGCTGATCAGCAACGTGATCCGCTACAACGCCAACGACAACCCGACCAAGCAGACTGCGTTCTCCCAGTACGACCGTCCGCAAGCTCGCCGTCGTTATGCCGAAGTGGCTGACCACCTGGGCCTGAGCGCTGCCGGTGACCGTACCGCAGCCAAGATCGAGAAGCTGCTGACCTGGCTGGACGAGCTGAAAGCCACTCTGGGCATCCCGGCCTCCATCCGTGAAGCCGGCGTGAACGAAGCCGACTTCCTGGCCAAGGTTGACCAGCTGGCGCTGGAAGCCTTCGATGACCAGTGCACCGGTGCCAACCCGCGCTACCCGCTGATCACCGAGCTCAAAGCCATACTGATGGACACCTACTACGGCCGCCCCTTTACCGAGGAAGCCCGAGTAGCAACCAAGGTGGAAGCCAAGGTTGAGACCAAGGTGGACAACAAGAAAAAATCCAAGGCCTGATAATCGGACTTGAAGTAGAGAGCCCGCGCACATGCGCGGGCTTTTTTGTTTGTCTATCTCTCTAATTTTGCTAGCTTGTTGGTAGGCATTCATGAAATGCGAGTTAGCACATGGCGCTGATACAAGCCTCGATAGAGCAGTTACGGATCGGCCACTACATCCATCTCCCCACGGGATGGACCAGTCACCCTTTTATGTTCAATGCCTTCAAGATCAAGGATCAGCAGCAACTCGACATCATTCGCCATCTTGACCTCAATCTGTTGATGGTAGATCCGGACAAGAGTGATCTGCCCATAGAGCCCATCTTGCGCGGCGATATTCCCTCCGCCGGCCCCGATCTGTCGATCATCGACGAGGTCATAGACACGGGCCCGCCCCCCTTTGACGAGAAAGCCTTCCGCCGCTCCCTGCGCGCCGCCGACAAGGCCTTTGGTCAATCCATGTCCGAGCTGCGCGATGCGCTGGGGGCCCTCAACCTCAAGCCTGACGAGGGGCTGGCCAACACGGCGCAGATAGTGCGCAACGCCGCCGCCCGCATCAGTGAGCATGAGGGGCCGCTCGGCCTGCATCTCATTCGCAGCCCGCACACCGACATCCTGCTGCAGCACAGCCTGAACGTGGCCTTCATCGCCATGCTGATGGCCCGGGAACTCGGCATGAACCCCATCGAGATCGAGGAGACGGGACTGGCGGGCCTGGTACACGATATCGGAGAGTTGAAGATCCCGAGCCAGATCACCCAGAAACGGGGGGATCTCAACAAGTCAGAGCAGAACTTTCTCAAAATGCATCCCCAGTACGGGCTGGAGATGCTGACCCAGTTGCAGGCATTTGAGCCCAAGATCCGCCAGGTGGCCCATCTGCACCACGAGCGGCTCGATGGCAGCGGCTTTCCCCTCGGTATCAAGGGTGGCGAGATCCCGCCACTGGCACGGATCATCGGACTGGTGGACTACTATGACGAGCTGCTGCACCCGCGCAGCAGCGCGACCCCGGCGGCACCTAGCCAGGCCATCAGCCAGCTCTACAAGCTGTCCCAGAAGAAGTTCGATCAGGATCTGGTCAAGCTGCTGATCAAGGTCCTGGGTGTCTATCCCCCCGGTTCCCTGGTGCAGCTCTCCGACGACTCCGTGGCGCTGGTGCTCTCCACCGAACCTACCATGCCCCTCAAACCCAAGGTGCTGCCCTACATCAAGGCACAGCGACCGGAAGGGGTGGCCATGCTGGATCTGCGGGAGGATGAGCGCACCATCAAGTCATTTATCAAGCAAGAAGACCTGGATGAGGGACAAAGGCTGTTTTTCAACCTGACCCGGCGCTTCTGTTACTATTTTGCCTTCTGAGTTATCCCCAGAAGCTGGGGATAACTCATTGGACAAACCTGAATAATTGTCCAATTACCCTCAAAACGGTCCACTGCCGACCATGGATAAAAAACGCCCAGCCAGGGGGCTGGGCGGAGCATGCCACCTCCGTGTGGCGTATCCAGCGGATACATTCATGCTCCATCCAGCAATACCAACCCTTGGGCGATTACACAAATATCAATTTAACATGCTGATTTGATATGGTTTTATGGCGCGTTTCTGGCAAACTTCGCCCGCAATCGAGCGCACGTCGCTCACAGAACAAGATCCTGATCACACTTATTCATGGCTGCCGCTTTTTTCGGCTCGGACTCTGAGGAACGTTTTTTATGCAGTTGGTCCTCTCTCTGCTTCAACAGATGAGCGTCAGTCTGGTGATCGCCTATCTCTTCTCCAAGAGTCCGCTGCTGCGCCCCCTGGCCAACTATTCCGTCAGACTTCCTCACAAGATACTGATATACACTATTTTTTCTTGTTTTTGCATCCTGGGTACCTATGTGGGACTGGATATCGACGATGCTATCGCCAACACCCGTGCCGTCGGGGCCGTGCTGGGGGGGCTGCTGGGGGGCCCGCTGGTGGGATTTCTGGTAGGACTGACCGGTGGCGTGCACCGCTACAGCCTGGGGGGATTTACCGATCTGGCCTGCGCCATCTCAACCACCTGCGAGGGGCTGCTGGGGGGGCTGGTGCACTGGCGCCTGATGCGCTCTGGCAGGATGAACGCCCTGTTCGAACCCAGGATCGCCTTCTTCACCACCCTCTACGCCGAGATATTGCAGATGATCATCATACTGCTGGTGGCGACCCCGTTCGATCAGTCCCTGCTGCTGGTGCGCACCATAGCCACCCCCATGATCCTGGCCAACTCCTGCGGCGCGGCCTTGTTCATCAGCATGATCCGCGATCAGCAGCAGATGTATGAGAAGTTCTCCCGGGTCTTCTCCGCCAAGGCGCTTACCATCGCCAATCGTACCGTCGGCATCATGAGCCAGGGCTTCACCCCCGAGGCCAGCAACAAGATTGCCCACATCATTCAGGAAGAGACGGGGGTCGGCGCTGTCGCCATCACGGATACCGACAAGATCCTCGCCTTCATCGGCACCGGAGAAGATCACCACAAGCCGGGTACCCCCATCACCTCGGCCATCACCTTGCAGGCCATCGCCCGCAACAAGGTGCTGTTTGCCGATGGCAACAGCCAGCCCTATCGCTGCAGCATCTCGCCCCAATGCCAGCTCGGCTCGGTGCTGGTGATCCCGCTGCACGGCGACGAGGGGGTGATCGGCACCATCAAGCTGTATGAACCCAAGAAGCGTTTGTTCCTCAAGATCAACCACACCCTGGGGGAAGGGATAGCCAACCTGCTGTCACAGCAGTTGCTGACCGGCCGGCTGGAACAGCAGCAGCGCCTGCTGGTGCAATCCGAGCTCAAACTCATCCAGGCCCAGATCAACCCCCATTTCCTGTTCAATACCCTCAACACCATCAGTGCCATCACCCGACGGGAGCCCGAGCGGGCACGTCAGCTGCTGCTGCACCTCTCCTTGTTCTTTCGCAAGAACCTCAAGCGCCAGAGCGGGTTGGCCAGCCTGCAGGAGGAGCAGGAGCACTGCCAATCCTATCTCGAGATAGAGTTGGCCCGCTTTGGCGATCGGCTGACCGTGATAAACGATATCCCGCCCCATCTGGCCGGCCTGACGCTGCCGAGTTTTACCCTGCAACCCCTCATCGAGAATGCCATCAAGCACGGCATCTCCACCCTGCTGGAGCAAGGCCGTATCCGTCTTTATGCCGAAGAGAGCCAGGAGAGCGTGACCATCTGCGTGGAGGACAATGCTGGCACCTGGCAGGAGGGTCCGGCGGGGGATGGGCTCGGCATGACCATAGTGGATCGGCGCCTCAAGAGCGCCTTCGGCAGCCGGTATGGTATCCGCGTCAGCTGCGAACCCGAATGCTGGACCCGGGTCGCGTTCACCCTGCCCAGGGAGGCGTCATGACCAGAAGCGACCCCTCGCCCCCGATGAGCCGCCCGGCCGACCCCTTGCATTCCCATTCCTCGCCGTTCACACACCATCACGATGTTCAGGAGAGCGCATGATCCGCACACTCATAGTCGATGACGAACCCTATGCCCGCGAGGAGCTGGCCCAGCACCTGGCGGGCGATCCCGACATCGAGATCCTGGGGCTGGCGGCCAACGCCATCGAAGCACTGCCCCTGATCCAGCAGCTCAAACCGGACGTGGTGTTCCTCGATATCCAGATGCCCAAGCTGAGCGGCATGGAGCTGGTGGCCATGCTCGATCCCCTGCCCCGCATCGTGTTTGTCACCGCCTTCGACGAGTACGCCATTCAGGCATTCGAGGAGAACGCCTTCGACTACCTGCTCAAACCGGTGGAGCCGGCACGCCTCGCCAAGACGCTGGCTCGCCTCAAGCAGGATCTCACCCCACAGCCCATCGCCTCGCTGGCGCCGGCCATCCGCCACATTCCCGGCTATCTGCACAACCGGGTGCGGCTGCTGCCCATCGAGCAGGTGGAGTACGCCTTCTCCGATCTCGGCGGGGTGCACGTTGCCTGCCAGGGCGAGCTGTTTCACACCCAGCTCACCCTGAAATCATTGGAGGAGAAGACGCCCCTGCTGCGCTGCCACCGCCAATATCTGGTGGCGCCGGGGGCCATCTTCGAGATCCAGCTGCTGGAAAACCAGCTGGCGGAGATAGTGACGCCAAGCGATGCCCGGTTGCCGGTCAGCCGCCGCTACCTCAAGGAGCTCAAAGACGAACTGGGGCTCGAATAACGGCGCGGGATTGTGCGCGGGATCACAGCCGGCGACCGCTCGGGTCGCCATGGCGCCGCTCACCCCGTTTCACCTGCCCTCCGGGGCCCCTCCCTCTAGACTCGCTACGCACACCATAAAATAACAATGATGGAGCGTAACAATGATCTGGTTCTTCCTCTGTGTTGGCTTGCTGATCGCCGGCTACTTTATCTACGGCAAGTTCATCGAGCGGATATTCGGCCCGAAACCCGAGCGCGCCACCCCCGCCATCACCATGGCTGACGGGGTGGACTATGTGCCCATGTCGGACAAGAAAGTCTACCTGGTACAACTGCTCAACATCGCCGGCGTCGGCCCCATCTTCGGCCCCATACTGGGTGCCCTCTACGGCCCGGTCGCCATGCTCTGGATCGTGTTCGGCTGCATCTTCGCCGGTGCGGTACACGATTACTTCTCCGGCATGCTGTCGGTGCGCGCCAAGGGCGCCTCGGTGCCGACCGTGGTCGGCGAGCACCTGGGCACAGCCGCCAAACACTTCATGAACCTGTTCGCCGTGGTGCTCTTGATGCTGGTGGGCGTGGTGTTCGTGCTGAGCCCGGCGGGCCTCTTGGCCAACCTCACCTCCATCGACCTGGTCTACTGGATAGTGGCCATCTTTGCCTACTACATACTCGCCACCATAGTGCCCATCGACAAGATCATCGGCCGTTTCTACCCCATCTTCGGCGCCCTGCTGGTATTCATGTCGGTCGGCCTCATCATAGGGCTCATCGTCTCCGGCAAGGGCTTCTACAACACGGGGATGGATTTCTCCAACCTGCACCCGACCGAGCTGCCGCTCTGGCCGCTGTTGTTCATCACCATCGCCTGTGGCGCAGTGTCGGGTTTTCACGCCACCCAGTCCCCGCTGATGGCGCGCTGCATGCAAAACGAGAAGTCCGGTCGCTTCATCTTCTACGGCGCCATGATAGGTGAAGGGGTCATCGCCCTCATCTGGTGCACCCTGGGGCTCTCCTTCTACGACAGCACGGAAGCGCTCAACGCCACCATGGCCAACGGCGGGCCGGCGGCCGTGGTGCACGAAGTCTCCACCAGCCTGCTCGGCACGGTCGGCGGCATACTGGCCATTCTCGGCGTGGTGATCCTGCCCATCACCTCCGGTGATACGGCGTTTCGCAGTGCCCGCCTGATCGTGGCCGACTTCCTGCACCTGACCCAGAAACCCATGGCCAAGCGCCTGCTGATTGCCGTGCCCATGTTCATCCTCGGCTTCCTCATCTCCAAGGCGGAATTTGGCATCATCTGGCGCTATTTTGGCTGGGCCAACCAGACCACGGCCGTTATCATGCTGTGGACTGCGGCGGCCTATCTGGCCAAAGAGGGCAAGCTGCACTGGGTCTGCACCATTCCCGCCATCTTCATGACAGCCGTGGTGTTCACCTATCTCGCCAACGCCCCCATAGGTTTCGGGCTGGAGATGGGTATCTCCACCATCATAGGCCTCACCTGCACCCTGGTGACGACTGTGGCCTTCCTGGTGAAATTCAGACCGGCACTGGTGAGCAGCACCAGCGAAAGCTAGTCTGCTCAAAAAATTGAAAAAGGGAGCCATATCGGCTCCCTTTTCTCTGCTCATTTCACGCCAGTGGTGCCATACTTCTCCCGTAAGTCCTTGTCATCGATACGACTTTTCGGACTTGCGACGAACGGCACACATCATGTTTGACGACTTCAGGCTGACTTAAGCTCCAGTACAAGAATATCGCTTAAGATGCCGTGCTAAAAACCGATAAACACGTGATTCCCAATTGCTTTATAAAAAATTGAATCCAATGATTGGTTGTACATCAAACCTCTGGAGACCCCCATGTTCCTTGATTATTTTGCCCTTGGCCTGCTCTTCTTCGTCGGGCTGGTCATGTTCTACGGGATCATAGTGATCCACGACATTCCGTATGAAATAGCCAAACACCGCCAGCACCCCCATCAAGACGCCATCCACGTGGCGGGATGGGTCAGTCTGTTTACCCTGCACGTGCTCTGGCCCTTCCTCTGGATCTGGGCCACCCTCTACCGTCCCGAGCGGGGCTGGGGCTTCAACCAGCGACTGCAGCAGGATGAAGATGATATCCAGCAGCTCAAACAGGAGCTGGCCGGCCTCAAGGCCCGCCTCAATACCATCGAACAGACCGAGCAACAGGGATAAATCATGGACCTGCTACTGATCCTGACCTACACGGCACTGTGCGTGGCCGTGTTCAAGATTTTCCGCATTCCACTCAACAAATGGACAGTGCCCACGGCGGCGCTGGGCGGTGTGCTCATCATAGGCACCCTGATCATGCTGATGAACTACAACCACCCCTACTCCGAGATGGCGCGCAACTACTATGTCTCCACCCCGATCGTGCCGCTGGTCAAGGGCCGGGTCATCGAGGTGCCGGTACAAGCCAACCAGCCGGTGAAGAAGGGCGACGTGCTGTTTCGCCTGGATGCCGCTCCCTTCCAGTTGAGGGCGGACAGCCTGACGGCGCGGGTTGAATCCAACCGCAACCACCTCAAGTCTATCGAGGCCAGGCTGCGCTCCGCCAGGCTGGATCGGGATCGCGCCAGCGACCTGATGCGTCGCGGCGTCGGCAAGCAGCGCGACCTCGATGTCACCCAGGCCAACGTGGATGACATCGTGGCCCAGATCGAGCAACAACAGGCGACGCTGGAAGATCTGCAGGCCCAGCTTGACGAGGCCAGGTATCAGGTCGCGCAGACCGTGGTCTATGCCCCGAGCGACGGCCACGTGGTGCAGCTGGCCCTGCGCCCCGGCATGATAGCCACCCCCTTCATGTACCGCCCGGTGATGACCTTCATTCACAAGAATGAGAACGCTTACGTGGGTTGGTTCTGGCAGAACAGCATGCAGCGCCTGGCGGTGGGCGATGAGGCCGAAGTGGTGATCGACGGCATCCCCGGCAAGATCTTTCAGGGCAAGGTGACCGCAGTGATCCCGGCCATCGCCGCCGGTAACGTGCAGGCCAACGCCGGCCTGCTGGATCAGGCCAGCGCCGTTCAACCGGGCCGCCTGCCGGTACTCATCTCCATCACCGACCCCGAATGGCCCAAGTATCAGGTGATCGCCGGGGCCAGCGGTCAGGCCGCCATCTACACCAAGCACTTCCACCATGTCTCGGTGATGCGCAAGGTGCTGCTGCGCATGGCCAGCTGGATGAACTACGTCTTCCCCTTCCACTAAGCGAAGACGTCATCGCCAGCGGGCCGGCACCATGCCGGCCCGCTGTTTTTTGGCGCCAAGATCCCTATAATGGCGCCATCCTGCACCACCCCACATCGACACACCCAAGCCTGCATGTTCGTTCTCAGACCCTATCAGACCGACGCCGTCAACGCCGTGATCAGCCACTTTCGTCAGCACCCGGATCCCGCCGTGGTGGTGCTGCCCACCGGGGCCGGCAAGAGTCTGGTGATCGCCGAGCTGGCCCGCAAGGCGCGCGGTCGGGTGCTGGTGCTGGCCCACGTCAAGGAGCTGGTGGAGCAGAACCACGCCAAATACGAGGTGTGGGGGCTCAAGGCCGACATCTTCGCCGCAGGGCTGGATCGCAAGGAGGCGAGCGCCCAGGTGGTGTTTGGCTCGGTGCAGTCGGTGGCGCGCAATCTGGCTGCCTTCGACGGGGCGTTTTCGCTGCTCATCATAGACGAGTGCCACCGGGTCTCGCTCGATGACGACAGCCAATACCATCAAGTGATCGACCACCTCAAGGCCGCCAATCCGGCCCTCAAGATCCTCGGTCTCACCGCCACCCCCTATCGGCTGGGGCTGGGCTGGATCTACCGGCGCCACTACCACGGCATGGTCAAGAGCCACGGCGAGCGGCTGTTCGGCGACTGTGTGTTCGAGCTGCCGCTGCGCTTCATGGTCAAAAACGGCTATTTGACGCCGCCCCGTCTCGTCGATGCCCCCATAGTCCACTACGACTTCAGCAAACTGGTGGCGCGGGAGAACGGCCTGTTCAGCGAGGCGGATCTCAACGGCGAGCTCAAACGCCAGCAGAGGGTCACCCCCCATATCCTGAGCCAGGTACTGGAGTACGCTGCCGATCGGCAAGGGGTGATGATCTTCGCCGCCACCGTCGAACATGCCCGCGAGATCCACGGCCTGCTCGGCGCCAAAGGAGAGAAGGCGGCCCTGATCACGGGCGAGACGCCGGGCCCGGAGCGGGACGCCCTCATCCACGCCTTCAAGGCGCGGGAGCTCAAGTTTCTGGTCAACGTGGCCGTGCTCACCACCGGCTTTGACGCCCCCCACGTGGATCTCATCGTCATGCTGCGCCCCACCGAGTCGGTCTCCCTCTATCAGCAGATCGTCGGCCGCGGCCTGCGCCTCTCGCCGGGCAAGGCCGATTGTCTGGTGCTCGACTATGCGGGCAACAACTTCAATCTGTTTGCTCCCGAGGTGGGGGAACCCAGACCCCACGCCGGCACAGAGCCGGTGCAGGTGCCCTGCCCCGCCTGCGGCTTTGCCAACACCTTCTGGGGCAAGACCGACGAGGATGGCAAGGTGATCGAGCACTACGGTCGCCGCTGTCAGGGTTTGTTTGAAGATGACGAGGGCAACCGCGAGGAGTGCGACTATCGCTTTCGGTCAAAGATCTGCCCCGCCTGCGGCGCCGAAAACGACATCGCCGCCCGCCGCTGCCAGAGCTGCGATCAGCTGCTGGTGGATCCGGACGACAAGCTCAAGGAGGCGCTCAATCTCAAGGATTGCATGGTCATTCGCTGCGCCGGCCTCACCCTGGCAGCGGGTCGTGGCAAACAAGGGGAACGGCTGGAGGTAACCTACCACGACGAGGACGGACTCACCCTGATGGAGTACTTCGGCTTTCACTCCCCGGGCGCAAGGCGCTTGTTTCAACAGGTCTTTGTGCGTCATCATTGGGCCGCCCCGGGCCTGGAGCCCGAATTCGCCACTCTGGCGAGCGTGCTGGCCGTATCAAGCCAGTTTCGTCACCCGGATTTTGTCATCGCCCGCAAGTCGGGTCGTTTCTGGCAGGTGAAAGAGAAAATTTTTGATTATGTCGGCCGGTATCGCACCGCCAACGCCTCTGGCTAGAGGCAGGCCCTGCGGTCGGCTGGTGAAAGAGAACAGATTGGATCATGTCGGCCGGTATCGCACCGCCAACGCCTCTGGCGAGAGGCAGGCCCTGCGGTCGGCTGGTGAAAGAGAACAGATTGGATCA
>NZ_CDDA01000022.1 GCF_000819745.1 Aeromonas bestiarum
CAAGATTAGCCTTTCAACGCATAATTGGGACAGCGCCATAAAAAACGCCCGGCACATGCCGGGCGTTTTTATGGCTGAGGTGCAGCGGCCAAGGTGCGCAAGGAAGTACGCCCTGCACGCCGCCACGCCATCCGCTTATTGCACGGCGGCGCGCGCCTGGGTCAGCCAGTCGTTGACCAGGGCCTCATGCCCCTTGAGCCAGGCCTCGGCGTGGCGCTCAATATCCGCCGGTTTGTTCTGACCCTTGTTCATCAGCCCGTTCTGGATGTTGATGTCGTTCAGCGGCAGCTTGACTATGCTGAACAACTTGGCCGCCGCCGGGTTGGCCTCGGTGAACGCCTTGTTGGCCACTATGTGCATGGTGTTGACCGGAAAGCCATAATCCTTGCCGCTGGGCAGGCGGGTCTGGGCGGCATCCTTGGCACCGACGGGCACTTCCAGCCACACCACATCCCGTCCCGGCACCAGCTCACTGCTCAGCCAGTAGGGGGTCCAGGTGTAGTAGAGCACCGGCTTGCCACTCTGGTAACGGGCCCGGGTATCGGCGATCAGGGCCGCGTAGTTGCCCTGCTTGTGGGTGACGGTCGGGGTCAGGCCGAACTCGTCCAGATGATGGTTGATGGCCTCTTCACAACCCCAGCCCGGGTTGCAACCCACCAGATCGGCCTTGCCGTCGCCATCGCCGTCAAACAGGGCCGCCAGCTTGGGATCCTTGAGCTGACCCAGGTTGGTGATGCCGTACTGGGTGGCGGTCTTCTTGTCGATGAGGTAACCCTGGGCGGCGCCCGATACATAGGTGCCCTGGCGGAAGAACACCTTGTCGCCGCCAGCCTGTTCGTACTTGTTGTCCTGCAACGGGATCCAGTTAAAGGCCAGGAAGGTGCCATCGCCCTGCGCCACCGAGGCGTAGGCCACGTTGTAGTCCACCTCCTGCACCGCCTGGACGTCATAGCCCAGGCGATCCATCAGCTTGCTGACCAGCAGGGTCTGGAAGGTCTCTTCCGGCAGTGAGCTCTGCAAGGGTTGAACGCGGATCCCCTCCCCCGGCAGTTCGGTGCTGGCCATGGCGACAGAACTCAGCAACAGGGAGTTCAGCACCAGGGCGCTCAGGGTCTTAGTGATGAGTCTCATGCGTTTACTCCTTTGTAATCAATAACGTTACGGCGACCGCGCAGGCGCATCAGCAGGGCCACGGGACCATGTTGATACCAGCGGCCTGTGTGGCTGCGATCCCGCTGTCCCATGGCCTGGGTCAGACGGTCGAGCACTATGGCCAGCAGCACTATGCCGAGGCCACCGATGGAAGCGAGCCCCATGTCGAGGCGACCTATGCCGCGCAGTACCATCTGGCCCAGACCACCGACCGCTATCATGGAGGCGATCACCACCATGGAGAGCGCCAGCATCAGGGTCTGGTTGACCCCGGCCATTATGGTGGGCATGGCGAGCGGCAGCTGTACCTTGAACAGCAGCTGGGAGGGGCTGGCGCCAAACGAATGGGCCGCCTCCACCAGATCTGCAGGCACCTGGCGGATACCCAGCATGGTCAGCCGGATCATGGGCGGCAGGGCGAAGATGACGGTCACCACCACCCCGGGCACGTTGCCGATGCCGAACAGCATGACGATGGGAATGAGATAGACGAAGGCCGGGGTGGTCTGCATGGCATCCAGCAGCGGCCGGGTCCAGGTGGAGAGCCGCTCGCTGCGGGCCAGCAGAATGCCGACCGGCAAGCCGATCAGGATGCAGAAGAAGAGCGAGGTCAGCACCAGCGACAGGGTCACCATGGCATCGGACCAGGCACCTATGAGGCCGATTCCGACGAGAGAAAGCAGGGTTCCGATCGCCATGCGACCGTTGACCAGCTGCCAGGCGATCAGGGTCAGCATCCCTATCATCAGGGTGGATGGCATCGTCTGCAGCAGATGGGTCATGCCGTTGAGGGTGACCTCTACCGGTGCCCGGATCAGCTGGAATAGGGGACGCAGGTTCTCGACCAGCCAGCCTATGCCGCCCTCGACCCAGACATCCAGCGGTACCAGCGCCTGCTGGAAGGGATCCAGCCAGTCGACGGCCGCGGAAGTATCCGCCGCTTCAATCTGGCTCTGCCAGTCGGCGGCCTGGGTTTCGGTACTGCCCCAGGGATCCGTCGCCACAGTCGTGGCGGCCGTGGCGTCCCAGGGATCGGCCTGCGCCTCATCGGCCCGGGCGGGGGCGCTCGCCAATAACAACAGCGCCAGCAAGCCGGTCAGCAGACGATGAAAGGGTTTGATATTCATACCGGGGTACTCCTGTCCAGGGTGTTCAGCAAGTTGGCCTTGGAGATGAGCCCCAGATAGGTGCCATCTTGCTCGACCACGGGCACCTGACAGGGCGCTGCGGCCACCTGACTGATGAGTTCGTTGAGAGAGGTGTCGGCCTGGATGGGCTGGATATCAGCCAGCAAGGCCTGCTCCAGGCTTCCCTTGTTTTGCACCGCCTGACCGAGCGACTCGACCGAGACGACGCCGAGGAAGCGACGGCTGCGATCCACCACGTAACCGAACTCCCGCTCCTGATCCTTGAGCTGACGCAGGGCGTTGCCCGGCCCGTCCGTGGTGTGCTTCTTGATGAGCGGCATCTGCTTGCGACTGACGATATCGCGGGCACTGAACACGTTGGCCAGATCCACACCGCGAAAGAAGGCGCGTACATAGTCGTTGGCAGGCTGGCTCAGGATCTCGTCGGGAGTCCCGACCTGGATCACCTGACCATCCTGCATGATGGCGATGCGATCGCCGATGCGCATCGCCTCGTCCAGGTCGTGAGAGATGAAGACTATGGTGCGCTGATGGCTGGCCTGCAGCTTGAGCAGCTCATCCTGCATCTCGGTGCGGATCAGCGGATCCAGCGCGGAGAAGGCCTCGTCCATCAGCAGGATATCGGGGTCATTGGCCAGCGCGCGGGCCAGGCCGACCCGCTGCTTCATGCCACCGGAGAGAGCATCGGGGAAGGCGTCCATCCACTGCCCCAGGCCCACCTGATTGAGTGCCTGACGGGCACTTTCCTGGCGTTCGAGAAGCGGCACCCCGGCCAGCTCCAGGCCGAAGGCGGTATTTTCCAGCACGGTCAGATGAGGCATGAGGGCGAAAGATTGGAACACCATGCTGATCTTCTTGCGCCGCACCTGGCGCAGTTCACTGTCCGAGATGGCGGCAATGTCCTCACCGTCGATCAGCACCTGACCACGGGTCGGTTCGATCAGCCGGTTGAAGAGGCGCACCAGGGTGGATTTGCCCGAACCGGACAAGCCCATCACCACGAAGATCTCTCCCTCGTGGATGGCCAGATCGACCCCATGCACACCCAGGGTCTGCCCGGTCTTCTGCAGAATGCTGGCGCGGTCGTGCCCTTTCGCCAGCAATTTGAACGCCTTTTCCGGCTGTTCTCCGAAGATTTTATAGAGTGATTTCACTTCGAGTTTGACTGTCATACTGTCCTTTTTTCATGGTCGACATCTTGGTAGTTAACCTGCCGAACGCGAACCAATTACTTTCTACACTAAGCAATTTCCATGAAAAACAAAAGAACCATAAGAGTCCACACAAAACAATAAAAACATAACACATTGATTTATATGCTTTATTTTTGACAAGAAAAAGCCATGAATCGACAAGCATGGGCCATGCCAGCATGAATTATTTGATTAGATAACTAATCATAGTTCTGTTTTGACAGGCCAATAAGAGGGGAAAATCAGGCAGATCGGGGGGATGCCGCCAAGCAGGATCCTGAACAGGCTGCAGGGCATGAGAAATCCTTACAGCCCGAATGATATGCAGGCAAAAACGAGGGAATATAAGAGGGGGGTTGAATGCAGCAATGTCAGAGGCCCTGCCTGTCGGACCTGCCCTTTGTTGCAAGAAAAAAGCCCCTGTGCAGCACGAGGGGCTTTTCGGCCTCAACGGTTATTCAATGCGATTCAGCGCCGCTGCCAGGTTTCGAAGCAGTAGGGATGGGGGTTCTTCTCGTCGGGCTCATGGGGTTCGCGCTCAACGCAATGCCACTCGTCCTCCTCGAAGGCGGGGAAACGGGTATCCCCTGCCACCGCCAGATCGATTCGGGTCAGATAGAGGCTGTCGGCCCGTGGCAGCAGCTGACCATAGAGATGACCGCCACCTATCACCATCAGCTCGTCTACCGCCTGACCATCGGCCAGCAGCGCCAGCGCAGCCTCGACCGAATCGACCACCTCCACCCCGTCGGCCTGGTAATCTGGGTTGCGGCTGATCACCAGATTGCGCCGCCCTGGCAGCGGCCGACCTATGGATTCGAAGGTCTTGCGCCCCATCAACACCGGCTTGCCCAGGGTCACCCGCTTGAAGTGGGCCAGATCCGCCGGCAGGTGCCAGGGCATCTGGTTATCCAGGCCTATCACGCGGTCGTGCGCCATGGCGGCAATCATGGAAATCTTCATGGGGTCAGCCTCTCACACCGTCTGTCAAATAATGGGCCGGTTACGGTACACGACCAGGGAGGGGATCGCCAAACCGAAACTGAGGGCCCCCACGATGAAGAGTGCCTTGAGGCCGTTCTCCACCGCACTCTGGATAAGATCCATGGTCACCCCGGAGATGTTGAGCTCCACCACGGCGATCATCGCCTTGAACGCATAGCTGCCCGGGATCATGGGGATGATGGAGGCGACACTGAACACGGGGCGCGGCGCCAGTAATCGGCGCGACCAGTAGACGCAGACAAAGCCGACCGTGGTCGCCGCCGCCAGGGTGGCCCACTCGATGGGCATGCCGTAATGAATAAGCAAGGTTCGCAGGCTGTGGGCCAGGGCACCGCCCATGGCGCAGTACTTCAACATGCGCGGCGGCACGTTGAACAGCATGGCAAACCCTACCGCCGGAATGGAGGACCAGAAGGCATCCTTGGCCAGCAACCAGACAAGATCCATCATACTTTCCACCCCCAGATACCAGTGACCGACATGGCCAGAATGATGCCGATGGCGGCGCTGATGGTGAGCAGGGTTGCCGTGCCCCAGCGGGCCAGCCCCATGTTGAAGTAACCCTTCACCATGTCGGAGACCGCATTGATGAGCGGGAAGCCCGGCACCAGCAAGAGCACGCTGGCGGCCATGGCGAGATAGGGCTGGGCGCCCCAGTTGAAGAAGGTGGCACTGGAGGAGAGCAGGGTGGCGATGAAGCCGGTCGCGGCAAAGTTGATGAGCGGGCTGTGGTGATGGCGGGCGATCAGCTGGCGCACTCGCATCGCCACGGCAGAAGAGAGGCAGGTCACCAGGAATATGGGCCAGTCGCCGCCAAACAGCAGGCTGAAGGCGCCGCAGGAGAGCCCCACCATGGGCACCACCAGCCAGGGGTGGTAATGAAACGGCACTATGCCGTCGAGCCGCTGACGCACCTCGCGCGCACCGATCAGCTCCTTCTCCGCCATGATGCAGATACGCTGGATCTCGCACACCACCTGCATGTTGATGCCGTGCTCCCGCACCCGGCGGGTGGTGGTGACGCAACTGCCCTGATAGAGGCTGGTGAGCACTATGGCGCTGGAGGAGATGGCCATCTCGACGCTCTCCAGCCCCAGCGCCATGCCGAGCCGGACCGTGGTCTGCTCTATGATGCGACTCTCGGCCCCGAACTGGGCCAGCATCTGGCCCACCTTGACGATGATACGGGTGATCTCTGTCTGCTGCTCCCGCGACAGCACCCGTCTTGGTGTGATACTTCTCATAATCCCTTCGAGTCGTAGCAAAATTAAAGTATCGCCATATTAGCCTAACTGTCGGCGCCATACATCCACACCGATCACGGCAATAATCAATTTTTAATAAAACAGCGAACGCCACGAAAACACATCAAATAGATTACAAATCACCCCAGATAAATTAACGTCGACAAGCGGACCTCACCCGATGACAAATATATAATGCGGGATATTATTCAGCCATTCCATCAAGAGGATATTTATTTCTTTTTGCGATAATAATCGAAGAAAGAAACCACATTATTTTCTCTATAGACGGGGGCCTGGTCGGCATAGAGATTGGCATTGAGCTGGATCATCTCGCTGCGCATGGAATAAAAGGAGTCGTGCATCATGGCCGCAATACGAATACAGCTATCCATGTTGTTCTTGGCCAATTGACGTTGACAGTCGATACGAAACTGCAGGCCGCGCAATCGCTGCTGCTGCTCCGGACTGACCCGGTCGATCAACCCCTCTATCTGCTGGCGCAGCAACTCGTCGAGCCGCTCCGGCTCCGCCACCGCCAGTCGCCTCAAGGTATCAAAATCAGGCAACTCCATATGCCCTCCCGCGGCCAGCCGCTGCATGGTGATACTCAAACAACAACGATCAGTACAAGATTCAACCAACCGTATAATGAGTTATATAAGACGATTGCCCTCCAGGTTCAATCCATACCACGGCCTTTCGAGGCTGACTGCGCCAAAAAATGACCGCCGTTCGGGGAATCATTTTCTTATTCGTTATGGATCAACCAATTAATCACCAATATGTCGGCTGTCTTCGTTTATACATTTTTAGGACGGCAATGCCGGAGCCTTATGTCTTATTGAAAGAGAGTCTGCAAGATTGCTTTTCATTCGACACTCCATCTTGTGCCCCAGCCTCGCCAACCCCTGACCTCGTTTAACATATCTCACTGATTATGTTATTTTATTTGCCACTTATTCCAGGCAACCAAGAGCAGACCATGAGCAAGGCAAGAATCGGCATCGTCACCGTCAGCGATCGCGCCAGTGCAGGCATCTACGAAGACCTCTCCGGCAAGGCCATCATAGAGACGCTGAACGCATATTTGACCTCAGAGTGGGAACCCGTCTATCAGGTGATCCCGGATGAACAGGATCAGATCGAGGCGACCCTGATCCGGCTGGCGGACCAGGAGCAGTGCTGCCTCATAGTCACCACGGGCGGCACAGGCCCGGCCAAGCGGGATGTGACCCCGGAGGCCACGGAGGCGGTGTGCGATCGCATGATGCCTGGCTTTGGCGAGCTGATGCGGGCCGAATCTCTCAAGTTCGTGCCGACCGCCATTTTGTCGCGCCAGACCGCAGGCCTGCGCGGCAGCTCCCTCATCGTCAACCTGCCGGGCAAGCCCAAGTCCATCCGTGAGTGCCTGGATGCCGTCTTCCCCGCCATCCCCTACTGCATCGATCTGATGGAAGGGCCCTATCTCGAATGCGACGAAGCCGTCATCAAGCCGTTTCGCCCCAAAAAATAGGCCCTGAGTGGACGGGGTGATCCCCGTCCATCTCTTATTTGCGGTATTTATTTGCGGCCGTATACCTTGACCCCGGCCTTGCTCCCCTCCGAATTGCCATAGACCTCGATCCGCTTGATGCAGAGCCGGCTGCCGAGGGATTTCCAGCCGGACTCCTGATCCTCTTTCAGATCCTTGTCGAAATTGAGGGTCTTACTGCGATCATTGCCGTAAAACACCTTGACCCTGTCCAGGGTCAATTCCCGTCCCGCCTTGACCATGATGGACTTGGCCGGTCGGCAGACAATGATGGGAATAATGGCGGCATGATCGCCGATCACCGAGCAGCATTGTGCTGCCCAGTCGAAATTCATCATCGGCCATAACAGGTGCGGGCAGCGCCAATAAAAGGGTGGACAGCAAGAGCGCATTGAAGCCGCGGCGCAGCTGTGGTTGCACTGCAAAAACAGCAGATGGAACGGACATTATGCCTCCCGAAAAATGGGAGGCATATTAATTCATCAAGGCTAAACCCAGGCTGTACCGGCGCCCTGCCCGCAGGCAAGGCGCACGGCCTCAGGACCAGCGCTTGAAGATGAGGGAGGTGTTGATGCCGCCGAAGGCGAAGTTGTTGGACATCAGGTACTCCACCGTCAAAGCGCGGCCATCACCCACCACATGATCCAGCGGGGCACAGGCCGGATCCGGCTCAGTCAGGTTGATGGTGGGGGCAAACCAGCCCTCCTGCATCATCTCCAGCGACAGCCAGGCCTCGATGGCACCGCAGGCGCCCAGGGTATGGCCGAAGAAGCTCTTGAGCGACGATATGGGGGTATTGTCGCCAAAGATGGCGGCGGTGGCGTGGCTCTCGGCTATGTCGCCGCGCTCGGTGGCCGTGCCGTGGGCGCTGATGTAGCCGATGTCGGCGGCCTTGAGCCCGGCCTGGGCCAGCGCCATCTCCATGCACAGCTGCATGGTCTCCTGCTGGGGCTGGGTCACATGGGCGGCGTCGCAGTTGGTGGCAAACCCCACCAGCTCGGCGATGATGGTGGCCCCGCGCGCCTGCGCATGTTCCAGCTCCTCCAGCACCAGGGTGCCCGCCCCCTCGCCTATCACCAGCCCGTCCCGCTGCCGATCGAACGGCCGCGGCGCCAGCTCGGGGTTGTCGTTCATCTGGCTGGTGGCAAACAGGGTATCGAACACCACGGCCTCAGACGGGCAGAGCTCCTCAGCCCCGCCGGCCACCATCAGGGTCTGATAACCGTGCTTGATGGACTCGTAGGCGTAGCCAATCCCCTGGCTGCCGGAGGTGCAGGCGCTGGAGGTGGGGATCACCCGCCCGCGCAGGCCGAAGAAGAGGCCGGTGTTGACCGCCGCCGTGTGCGGCATCATCTGCACATAAGTGGTGGCCGTGATGCTGGCGGTACTCTTGTCGTTGAGCATGACCCCGAAGGCGCGGATAGGATCCGTGCTGCCGGTGGAGGAGCCATAGGCGATGCCGGTGCGACCGTCGGTCAGCGCCGGGTGGTCGATAAGCCCAGCCCGCGCCAGCGCCAGCTCGCTGGCCACGGTCGCCAACTGGGAGACCCGCCCCATGGCCCGCGTCTTCTTGCGCGGATAGCGGGCGGGCAGCACAAAATCGGCAATGGGCGCCGCCAACCGGGTGTTGAGTCCCTCGTAGATGGCCCACTCAGGCATGGTCACCACCGCATTGCGCCCCACCTGCAACTTTGCCCGCACGCTCGGCCAGTCCTGACCGAACGCCGTCACCCCAGCCATGCCGGTTACTACTACCCGCTTCATACCATACCGCCATTCACAGAGATAAACTGACGTGCCACAGAGACAGCGCCATGTTGAACCGACATCAGGCAAGAGACCCATCGCATTTGCGTCATACCATGCCCCCGTTGATGGAGATGACCTGGCGCGTGACATAGCCGGCGATGTCCGACATCAGGTAGGAGACCAGGCCGGCCACCTCGTCCACCTGTCCCATGCGCTTGAGCGGGATCAGCTTCATCGCCTCCGCCTGCACCTCGGCATCCACCATGCCGGTGTCGATGAGGCCGGGCGCCACGCAGTTCACCGTTATTTTGCGCTTGGCCAGCTCCAGCGCCAGCGCCTTGGTGGCCCCCATGATGCCCGCCTTGGCGGCGCTGTAATTGACCTGACCACGGTTGCCCATCAGGCCGGAAACCGAGGAGATGGTCACTATGCGGCCGCCCCGGCGCAGGCCTATCATCGGCATGATGCAGGGCTTGAGCAGGTTGTAGAAACCGTCCAGATTGGTGTGCAGCACCCCGTCCCAATCCTCGTCGGTGAGGGCGGGGAAGGCGCCGTCACGTATGATGCCGGCGTTGCAGACCACACCGTAATAGGCGCCGTGTTCGGCCATGTCGGCTTCCAGCCGCTCGCGGCAGCCCTGGCGATCGGCGATGTCGAACTGGATCAGGCGCCCCTGCCCCCCTGCGGCTTGCAGGCTCGCCAGGGTAGCCTCGCCACCGGCGCGGTCGCCGTGGTAGTGCACGACGACGAGAAAACCGTCGGCGGCCAGCTTGAGGGCGATGGCGCGGCCTATCCCCTTGCTGGCGCCCGTGACCAATACGCTAGAGATCATGAAACGTCCTTCGCTAACAAATCGGATAATTCGCCGGGTGCGGGCTGATAGGTCGAGAGGCGCGCGGTGGCGCACTCCTGCCCATCTTGCAGGATCCGGCAATCGAAACTGGCCATGCCGCCGTCTTGCAACAGGCAGCTGGCCTCTATGGTGAGCAGGGCCCCCGCCGCAAAGCGGGTGGGCTGGCAGCGGTACTTGCGGGTGCCGAGCAGCATGCCGATGCGCACCGGCTCGCCGCGCAATCGCCCCTGCATGCCGGCCCAGGCGGCTATGGTCTGGGCCATCAGCTCTATGCCGACCCAGGCGGGCAACGAGCCCTCGGCATCGAGCAGCAAGGCGTGCCGGGCGCCGACCCGGGTCTCGCAGCACACCCGGCTCGCATCCACGGCGCAGAGCCTGTCCAGCAGCAGCATGGGGGCCTGATGGGGCAAGAGAGTGTCGATGGCGGGCAGCGGTACGAGCTCATTCATGAGGGTGATAATCCAAACAGCAGGCTGACATTGTTGCCACCGAAGGCAAAGGAGTTGGAGAGGACCCGGGGCGCCGCCAGCCGAGTGGCGCCACTCACCAGCCGTATGGGAGCCAGCGCCGGGTCCTGTGTCGTCACCCGCTGGGGCGGCAACGGCAGGGCCCGCTCCAGCAGCAGGCAGGCGAGCGCGGCCTCGATGGCACCGGCGGCGCCCAAGGTATGGCCGGTGAGCGGCTTGGTGGAACTGCAGGGCACCTTGTCGCCGAACAGGCGATGCACGGCCTGGCTCTCCATGGCGTCATTGAGGCGGGTGGCCGTGCCGTGCAGGTTGATGTACCCCACCTGCTCCGGCGTCACGCCCGCCCGGGCCAGCGCCATCTGCATGGCCGCCTCGGCACCCACGCCCTCTGGGTGCGGGGCCGAGATATGCCAGGCATCGGACGACTCGCCCGCCCCCAGCAAGGCCAGCGGCGCAGGCGTGCGGCTCAGCAGAAACAGCGCCGCCCCCTCGCCTATGTTGATCCCCCGGCGGCCGTTGTCGAAGGGCTGGCAGAGGGCGCCGCTCAGGGACTCCAGGCTGTCAAAACCGTTGAGGGTCAGCCCGCACAGGCTGTCGGCACCGCCCACCAGTACGGCGTCCACCAGTCCGGCCGCCAGCATCCGCTGACCGCTGATGAAGGCGCGGGCGCTGGAGGAGCAGGCGGTGGAGAGGGTGTAGGCGGGCCCTTCCAGGCCGAGATAACGGCCCAGGAATTCGGACGGGGAGCCCAGCTCCTGCTGGCGATAGTCAAAGGCCGGGGGAATCGCCTCCCCCCGCCGGGCGGCGGCGATCGCCAGCTCGGCCTCGCCGATCCCGGCTGTGCTGGTGCCGAGCACCAGGCCTACCCGCGCGGGGCCAAACTCCGTCAGCGCCTTGTCCAGTTCTGGGCGGATCTGGGCCAGCGCCGCCAGCAGCAGGCGGTTGTTGCGCGAAGCATAAGGGGCCAGCGCCGCCGGTATTTCCGGCAGCGCACCTTCCACCCGCCCCACCGGGGTCAACCGACCATCCAGCAAGGTCTGGTTGTGGCGGGTGAGCGGCGTAATCCCCTCTGCCTGCCAGGCCAGCAGGGCCCCGGCGCTGGCATCCCTGCCCTCCCCCAATGCCGAAATGAGGCCGTAGGCCGCGATATAACAACTCATTGGCTCAGAGTCTCCAGCTGCAGACGGTAGTGAAACACATGCTGTTGCAGGCTGACCGGCTCCCGCACGCCCCCCTTGTCCTGGTACCCGATCTCGGTGACCAGGGCGCCATCGGGGGAACGCAGCCGGCGCGTCAGCCCTTCGTCCCGCAGCGTCCAGCCCGGCGGCAGCTGCGGCTGCCAGCTGGCCAGCGGCCAGTAGCAGAGCATGACGTCCGCCAGCACCTGGGTCACGGGCGGCATGCCGGTGGCGAGCAGCGGGCTCAGCTGCTGAGTCGCTATGCCCTGCTGATCGTAACGCACCCGGAACAGCCGCACCCCGCTCGGGGTCAGGCCGACCAGGGTCAACTGACTGCCATCGGCCTCCAGCACAGTCATCAGCTGATGGGAACTCTCACCCACCGTGGCCGTCAGCAACTGCTGGCGATAGAAGGGGGTGGCAAGCACGGGGGCAGGCAGCGTCATGACGCTGCTCTTGTCGAGATAGGCGGTGGGGGCCGGCTGGCTGCTGCAGCCCCCCAGCAGGAGGATGAATAATGCGAACACTGATCTCATAGTGGCTCCGGCTCCCGGTCATCCCGCACTCGCGGGCTGAATACCGGCTTGTCCAATCCCTGTTTATCCAGCACCAGAGGTGACAACAGGAAGGCAGTAAAGATACCGCCACTCAGCACCAGACCGAAGCCCGCGATGGCAGAGGTGTGGCTCAGCGCCAATAAACCGAATGACAACTGGGTGGTCAGGTTGGCGAGCAGGATGGCGAACTGAGTCGAGCGTTGACGCAGGAGATCCCGGCCGCAGTAGGCAAAGAAGAGGCTGTAGTCGATGCCTATGCCGAAGATGAGGCTCATGGCCAGCACTCCGAACAGGGTGAGCGGCTGCCCGCAGGCGGCCAGCAGAGCCAGACCGGCCCCCAACGAAAAGCCGCTGACCAGCAGGATCCGCGCGCTCTTGCGCCAGCCGAACCGGACCCACAGCAGCACCCCCACCAGGGCGATCGCCAGCAGCAGCAGTTCCGTCAGCTTGATGCGGTAGTGGGCAAACAGCTGACTCCACTGGTTGCGCGGATCCTGCCAGAAGACCCCCTCCTGCCCCTCTGCCAGTTCTGCCACGGCGGCAACATCCGTCACCCCGTTGACCGGCAGCCAGAGCGCGACCCGGCCATCAGGCAGCTGATGCCAGAGCAGTCGGCTACCCTCGCTGACTGGGCTGGCCAGCCACTGCGCCGGCAGCAATGGCTGCCAGGGTCTGGGCTCGCCCTTGACCGGCACGCCAGCCTGATTGAGCCGCGCCACAACTTCGGGCAGCAAGCGAGTGAGGGCTGCATGATCCGCCCGCTGCCGTGCCAGAGACGGCAGCCATTGCGTCAGTGGCACAAAGTCCGCCAACTGACCCTGCGCCTTGGCCTGTGCCAGCTTGTGGCCAAGGGCCTCGAGGCGCTGCAACGCCGTCTCGCCATCTGCCGCCGTCACCAGAAAGCCCGTCATGCCGCCCTGCTGGCCGGTGAGGCGCTGGATCTGCCGCTCCTGCGCCTGCAGTTCGGTGGGCAAGGGTTGCAGGTGGGCTATGTCGTCATCGACGGCCAGCCGGCTCAATCCCGCCACTATCAGCGTCAGGCAGAGCAGCGGCACGCCCCAGCGCAAGACACGCCGTTCCCGCCACCACGTGAGCCAGAGCGCCATCGGCACCAGGATGCGCGCCTCCCGCTGGGGCAAGGCACCGAGCCAGAGCGGGAACAGGCAGAGCACGGTAATAAACGAGGCCGTCAGCCCCACCAGGGCGCACAGCGCCATCTGCTGCAAGCCGGGGAAGGGGGCAAGCCAGAGCAGGCCATAGCCGACCAGGGTGGCGAACAGCGCCATCGAGAGGCTTGGCAGCAAACGGGCGCGGGTCTGGTGAGGGCTCTCCTGCAACCCATGCAGGCGCCGCTCGGTCAGGAAGTGGATCCCGTAATCTATGATGCCGACCAGGCTGGAGCTGATCACCAGGGTGAACATGTGCACCTCGCCAAACCAGAGCAGCACGGCCAGCACCCCCCAGACGAGGCCGATGGCGATGGGCAGCAGGGAGATCCAGAGCGCCCGAAACGAGCGAAACGCCAGCCACATCAGCAGCAAGACCCCGACCGTGGAGCCCAGCCCTATGGTGGAGATGTCCTCCTGGGCCAGATCACTGGCATGCTGGCTGTAGAAGAGGGTGCCACGGCGCAGCAGCTCCACTCCCGGAAACTCGGCCTTGAGGCTCTGCTCCGCCTCGTTGAGCCGGTTCAGCAGCTCGGTATTGCGAGCGAGATCGAAAGCCGACAGATCCAGCTCGGCTCGCAGCAGAAACCACTGCCGCCCCGTCTCGTCCTGACTCATCAACCAGTCATGATCGAGGCGCAGTGTGCTCGTCATCTGGCCCTGCACGCCGGCGCGAGTCAGCAGCAAAGGATCGGCCTGCCACTCGGCGCGGGAGACACCGCCGAAAGGGCTGTAGATCTGGCCGAGCACCCACTGGCTCCAGGCCTCGGTGCCGGCGGCCAACCTGGCCCGGCTGCCCTCGTCGAGGCGCTGCCAGGCGTAGTCGTGGATGAAGCCTTGCCAGGCGGGAGCCAGCTCCGGTTGGGCACCGCGCACCGCGCCGAGTTCGGGCAGGGCCTTCAGGGTCTTTGCCCACGCCTGCGCCGCGGGGCGACCATCCTGTCCCGCCGGCAGGCTCAGCATCCAGACCAGCTGCTTGTCGATCTGGCGCAGCAGGCCACCCCGCAGGGCCGGATCCAGCGTGGATCGCTCCTCGTGGGGCAGCAGATCCATCAGGCTGGTGTTGATGCGGCTCTGGGAGAGCTGCCAGCCAAGCAGCGCCACCGCCAGCAGGCTGAGCAGCAGCCAGAGGTATGAGAAGCGCCGCCAGGCGGTTTCAGATTGCAGCAAAGTCGGTTCTCCCGGCCAGACCACGGGCAGTGGCAGGGCGCGATACGGGTCTAGTGGGCAGCAAAGCGGGCCTGCTCCTCAGGGGTCAGTGGCAGGCTTCGTTCCTGCCAGGCGCTGAAACGGATGCGGGTGCTGTCACCCTGCTTGTCGGCGATGATGAGTTGATCCAGCTGCCCTTGCCCGCTCAGGGTGAGGCTGGCAAACACCTTGTCCAGCGGCGTCAGGGTCGGCACCAGCAGCAACTGCCAACCCGCCTCCGTGCTCTGAAAATCGATCTTGAAGTAGCGGCTCAGGGTCGCTTCGTCCGAGCCGAACAGCGCCAGCAGCATCTGGCTGAATTCGAGCAGTTGCGGGCTGTCGATGACGGTGGCGGGCTGGCCCGCCACCTGCTGCACCATGCGTTGCGGCGTCAGGGTGAGTGTCAGGGCAAAGGGCTTCTGCTGCTGCCACCAGAGACCCAGGTCGCGCACCAGCAGCAGCTCGCCGGAGGCCTTGAGCGGCTGGCTCAACCCCGCCACCTGTTTCTCCTGCTCGAAATGGGCCTGTCTGACCGGACTCAGGGTCAGCAACTGCTGTACCTGATCACGGCTCAGGGGGGCCGCCTGCAGCGGCAACGCCAGCAGCAGGGCCAGTCCGACCATCAGCCGGTTCAGAAGACAGCTCATTGGCTCACCCCCAGCTTGTCCAGCAGCACCTGGGGCGAGGCCAGGCACATCTCGCCGCTCGCCTTGCTCACCGCCACCTGGATGCTGTAGCCCTTACTGGTGCGGGTGCCGCTCGCGGCATCGCTCAGCAGGTAGTCGATCTTCAAGCGGTTCTGGTACTCGGTCAGGGTGGCGCGCACCCGCACCCGCTGGCCGAAGCGCAGCGGTGCCAGGTACTTCATCCGGGTGTCTATGATGGGCCAGAGGTAACCGGAGGCCTCCATCTGCGGGTAGTTGTAATCGATGAGGTCGAGCAGGGCGCAGCGGGCCAGCTCTATGTAGCGAAAATAGTGACCGTGCCAGGCGACCGCCATCATGTCCACATCGTGGAAGGGGATGGTCACTTCCACTTCGGTGCTGATCTGCCAGGGTTCATTCTGCATGGGTTGTCTCATAGGGAGTGCCCCTGCCAGACCAATGCAGCCATCATGTCCACGTCGTGGAAGGGGATGGTCACTTCCACTTCAGTGCTGGTCGGCCAGGGTTCAGACGCAATCCGGGTACGGCTCATAGCGAAGATTCCTGATAGAGGGGGTAGTGACGCAGGCGAATGCGGGCGATCAGCGCCCTGAGCTCCTGCTCCAGCGCCCTGTCTTCCAGCAGAGGCGCAAACTCGGCCCGCACCTGCTGCACCATATGGGCCAGGGCCGGGCTGAGCGGCCGGGTGAAGGGCGTGGGCCGGGCGAGACGCAGCTCGACCCCCTGTACCGCCGCCAGCAGGCAGGCGGCCCCGACCTGCTCGGTCAGAGTCAGCACCCGCAGGGCATCGCGCGCCGCTATGGTGCCCATGCTCACCTTGTCCTGGTTGTGGCACTCGGTGGAGCGGGAGAAGACGCTGGCGGGCATGGTCTGCTTGAGCGCCTCCGCGGTCCAGGCCGAGACGCCGATCTGCACCGCCTTGAAGCCGTGGTTGATCATCTGCCGCCCGGCTGGCGCCCCCGAGAGATTGCTCGGCAGGCCGCCGTTGAACTTGGTGTCCACCAGCTGGGCCAGCTGGCGATCCAGCAGGTCGGCCAGATTGGCGATGGCCGTCTTCATGCTGTCCATCGCCATGGCGATGTGGCCGCCGTAGAAGTGGCCGCCGTGCATCACGTGCTCCCCCTCCCCGTCGATCAGCGGATTGTCGTTGGCGCTGTTGAGCTCGTTTTCGATGAGCTGGCGCCACCAGGGCAGGCTGTCGGCCACCACACCTATGACGTGGGGGGCGCAGCGCAATGAGTATCTGTCCTGCAGCCGGTCGCTGTGGCGCGGCAGCTCGCCGGCCACCAGATCCTCCCTCAGCCAGGCCGCTATGCCCTGCATGCCGGGGTGGGGCTTGGCGGCAAACAACCGCTCGTCGAAGTGGAAGGCGTTACCCCCCATGGCGACGCTCACCAACGCAGTGATCCGGGTCGCCAGTTGCATCAGGTAGTCAGCGCGGGCGTAGGCGAGACAGGCCAGCGCCGTCATCACGGAAGTGCCGTTCATCAGCGCCAGCCCCTCCTTGGGTCTCAGGGTCAGGGGGGTGATCCCCAACTCCCGATAGACCTCGGCGGCGGGACGCAGCGCGCCATCGTGATGGAGCTCGCGCTCCCCCACCAGCACGGCGGCGACGTAGGAGAGCGGCGTCAGATCGCCGCTGGCGCCGACGGATCCCTCTTGTGGTATGCGCGGTATGAGATCCTGCTCCAGCAACCAGCAGAGCCGCTCAAGCAAACCCGGGCTGACGCCGGAGACTCCCTGCGCCAGGGAGCAGAGCCGGGTCGCCAGCACGGCGCGACCGGCATCGAGCTCAAGATCCGCCCCCAGCCCGCAGCCGTGGAAGCGGGTCAGGTGCAGCGGCAGCTCTGGTACCAGCTCGGCGGGCACGGGTCGGGTCACCGAATCCCCGTAACCTGTGGTCACCCCGTAGATGACCCCCTCCTCGGCCAGCAATCTATCGAGAAAATCAGCCCCCCGCTGGATGCGGGCCATAAAGGCGGGATCCCGGTCCAATGCCGGGCGGGCACGGCGCTCTGCCAGCGCCACCACATCTTCAATGGTCAACGGCTCGGCGCCGAAGGTGACGCACTTCATCTCACTCTTGTTCATCGGTCAGCTGCCAGAAATCAAAGAAGTTGAACCAGTCCAGCGGGGCGCGCAGGCAGTGATGCTGCAGGCGATCGGCATAGGCCTGCACCCGGGACGCGAGTATCTGTTGTCGCCCCTGGCGCGGCAGACTGAGGCTGTCGGCAAAGGGCTCGAAATGCACTCGAAAGCGCCCCTGCTCCTTGAGGCCGAACATCAGGTAAACCGGGCAACCCAGCACACTGGCCAGGGCAAAGGGACCGAGGGGAAAGGGGGCCGGCGCGCCGAGAAAGTCGGCCCAGACCACCCGTTTCTCCCGGGTCACAGAGGTGCGATCGCCGACGATCACCACCCACTCCCCCTGATCCAGCTTCTCCTTGAGCAGGATGGCGGTATCGGCTCCCATCTCCTGCACCTGGATGAGGTTGAGCCGTGAATCCGGGTTGATCTGCTTGAGCAGGGCGTTGAAGCGGGCCGCATGACGGGTAAAGACCAGCGCATTGATGCGCACCTCCCCTTTGCGACTGCCAAGGGCCCGGCACAGCTCGAGGTCGCCGAGGTGAGAGCCCAGCAGCAGCAAGCCCTTGCCGCTGTTGATGGCGGCCTCGTAGTGATCCCTCCCCACCAGCTCGACCTGATCCTCGGCTATGTCGCCGCGCCAGCCGGCCAGCTTGTCGAGCGCCGCCTCGCCAAAGCGCAAGAAGTGGCGAAAGCTCGATCTCGGCTCAGGGGGGAGCCGTATGCCCTGAGTGCGGGAGAAGGCCTCAAGCCGGGCCAGATAGGCTTGGGATGCCTGACGCTGGGCGCGGCCGGTCAGCCAGAAGTAGCCGATGACGGGGTAGAGCAATAAGGAGAAGCCCCGCCGCCCCAGCAGGCGATAGCTGGCCAGCATGATCTGCATGCCGAGCAGGGAACCGCGCTCAGGCGTACGCGACCAGTGGGTACGGCGCTCGCGCCACAGCCGGGCCGCCCATGACCAGAGGCGGCGGGGCCCGCTCGCCAGGCGCAGCAGCAGATCCCACAGCAGGCGGCACACCAGCCGGGTGTGCATCCAGGAGATATCGCGGTTGTCGCGCCAGAGCTGGAAATGGGAGCTGCCATCGGCGGGATAGATGACCCGGGTCGGCACGAAACGCACCGCCACCCCGGCCCAGTGCAGGCGCACCATCACCTCGGTGTCAAAATCCATCCGCCTGCCGAGCGCCACCCGTTCGAGCAGCGCACAGCTGGCCGCCAGCGGATAGACCCGAAAGCCGCACATGCTGTCCTTGATGGCAAACGACAGCGTCTCGATCCAGACCCAGACATGGGTGATGTAGCGGCCATAGAGGCGCCCCTTGGGCACGGAATCGTCGTAGACAGGCCGCCCCGAGATAAGCGCCTCCGGGTGCTTGCCCGCCTCGGCCAGCAGGGCCGGAATGTCTGCCAGATCGTGCTGACCATCGGCATCCACCTGCAGGGCGTGGCTGAAACCGAGGCCATGGGCGTGGCGCAGCCCCGTCATCACGGCGCCGCCCTTGCCCTGATTGTGCGAATGGCGCAGCAGGGTGACCCAGGGGTGGCGTGCGGCCAGCGCATCCAGCGCGGCGGCGGCGACGGGTTCGCTGCCATCGTCGATCAGCAGGCAGGGCAGCTCATATTCGGCCAGCCGATCCAGCACGGCGGCCAGCGGACCTGCGTGGTTGTAACAGGGGATCAGGATGCAGGGCGTCATGGGATGAAGCGCACCCGTCCGCTGCTCGCCGGCTCATCCCCCAGCGTATAGCTGAAAACGAGCTGATCCTTTTGTGGCTGCCACTGCAGGCTCAGGCTGCACTCGGCCCCCGGCCGCAGCGGGCGCTGGAACTTGAGCTGATCCAGCCCGTGAAACGGCAACTCCAGGTTGAGTCGGCTGGCGGCATAGTGCATGACCCAGTGGATCTGGGTGACCCCTGGCAGCAGGGGCGCCCCGGGAAAGTGGCCCGCAAACCAGGGCAGCTCCGGATCGAGCCGCAGGTGCAGGCGCACGCCGTCGGCCAGCGTCTCGCAGCCCAGCACTGTCGGCAGCGAGTTCATCGGCAGCGTGTCAGCAGAGAGGCTCATCGAACAGCTCCTTGAGTTGTGGCCAGGGGCGTTTGCCCTGGGCGTTGACGGGCATGCACTCGACCCGGCGCAGGCTGCGCGGCAGGGCAACCGGTTCGAGCCAGGGGCGCAGCTGCTGGCGCAGGGCCAGCAGGAAGCGGCCCTGACCCAGTTCGCCCCAGCGGGCGGCCCCCAATTCGCTCAGCACCAGCACGGCGCCGAGGATCTGACGCTGGCCCTGCTGCAGAGGCAGCACGGCGGCCTGCTCCACCTCCGGCAGGGCTTGCAGGCGCGCCTCCACCTCGTCGAGGGAGATGCGCTTCTCCTCCAGCTTGATCACCCTGTCCTGGCGCCCCAGCAGCTCAAACCCGACCCCCGTCATCAGGATGCGATCGGCGCAGGCCAGCCAGTCGTCCTCTGCCAGAAAGGGGGAGCGCAGCAGCAGGCCCTGATCCGGGCCGACCCGCACCTGGACCCCGGGCAAGGGGATCCAGGGGGTCTTCGCCTGCTGGCGCTGGCGCCAGCCGATGCCGCCAGTCTCGCTGCTGCCGAAGATCTCCACCGGCAGCTGGCCGAGCAGGGCCCGGGCCTGATGGGCATCCTCGGGTTGCAGGGGCCCGCCGGAGGAGACGATGAGATGGCAGCCCGCGGCGGGAATGGCCGGATCGAGCCGGCTGAGAAACGCGGGGGAAGCGATCAGCGCCCAGGGAGCGGTTTGCACCGCCAGCTGCTCCGGATAGTCGATGCTGCGGCGATCGAACGGACGACCCAGAGCCAGCGGAAGCAGGATGCGAAACAGCAGGCCGTAGATATGCTGGTGACTGACGCTGGCCAGCACCCGGGTCTCGGCCAGGGCCTGGCCCCAGAGCGCCATCTGCACCCGCAGCTCGGCTTCCAGCTGGGGCCAGGCTTTGGGGATCGCCTTGGGCTCGCCGGTGGAGCCCGAGCTGAACAGGGTCAGATAGAGACGTTCGGGAAGCCGGCTGGCGTGCTCTGCATCCAGCTCGCCATGAGCGTCGGCCAGCGGCAGCCGCAGTTGGGGCATATCGAGCCCATCGGCTGGCAGCTCGCCATCGGTGAGCAGGCCGTCAAACTGATCCCGCAGCGCCAGCAGCCCGGCCGGCCGTTGATGGCCCGGCAAGATGGCCTGATGACCACCGAGGGCGCAGGCCAGCAGGGCCTGGGCAAACAGCAGGCTGTCATCGAAACAGAGTGCCCAGCGCGCGCGCGGCTGCCCGGGGCGGGCATGGCGGGCCATGGCCCTGGCCAGTTGCAGGCTGCCCAGGCGCAGCTCGGCCAGGGTCACCTCGCCCCCTTGGCCGAACGCCACCAGCTGGTCGTCGTCCCGCTGCCAGAGAGTCTGCAGCAGGGTCATGGGGCCAGCCTCTTCATCAGTCGTCGGCGTACCAGATACTCCCCCGCCATCAAAGCGCCCATCAATCCGTAGCTGATGAGGCCGTTGTAGAGGCTCCAGAGCGCCAGATCGCCGTACCAGATGGTGAAGGCCGCCAGGGCGCCGTTGACCACGAAGAAGCCGCACCAGATCTGGGTCACCCGCCGGGTGTAGCCGATGGCGACATCCGGCAGGCGGGGATCCTGCAAGCGGGCCAGCCGCTCCACCAGACTCATGGGACGGGTCAGGCTCCAGCCAAACAGGCAGAGCAGCGCCAGACTCACCGCCAGCGGGTAGTAGAGCAGCCAGTGACGGGCGTTGAACAGGGCCGACAGCAGGGTCAGCCCCAGCCCGATGCAGGCCAGCAGGCGGCCCAGCCAGAGCCACTCGGGCAAGGGGCCGAGACGGGCCCTGCCCTTGAGCAGACCCGACAGCAGCCGCAGCGAGAAGATGGCCAGCAGGCCAAGCAGCAGCGGGGTCTGACCGGCACGGGTCAGCCCCCAGTAAACCGCAAGCGGGTAGAGCAGCAGGGCACCACCGGCCAGCCAGGAGAGCCAACGCGTCATGGGCGGGAGCGCACCGGCATCAGGCGCCGGCGAGCAGACGCTCGACCGCATCCACCACGTCATTGACGCTGCGCACCGACTTGAACTCTTCCGGCTTGATCTTCTTGCCGGTCAGCTTCTGCAGGTGCACCACCAGATCGATGGCGTCTATGCTGTCGAGCTCGAGATCCTGATAGAGGCGAGCCTCGGGGGTAATGGCCTCTTCATCCACCTCGAACAACTCGACGAGGGCGGCCTTTATCTGTGCAAAGATGTCGTCACGGGTCATGGCTCAGGCCTCCCCTTTCGACTGGGCCTGCACCAGGGCGACCAGGGCCGCGACTGAGGCGAAGTGACGACGGGTATTTTCATCCTCGGCGGAGAGCACTATGCCGTAGCGGCCCTTGATGGCAAGGCCCAGCTCCAGCGCATCGATGGAGTCCAGTCCCAGGCCGTCACCGAACAGCGGCGCCTGGCTGTCTATATCCTCAGGGGTCAGCCCCTCGAGGTTGAGACTGTCGATGATGAGTTGTTTTATCTCTAGGTGCAGGTCTTGCATAACTGTTCCATACGCTGTCATTGGGGCCCCGTTTGCAGGGCCTGGGTGAGAAACCGGGTCAACTGGCGGGCGGCCAGCGCACTGCTCTGGTCGGTGGCGACCACCTCGTCTGCCGCCACTTGCGGCAGGAATTCTATGGTGAAAGTCGGCTTATTTTCCGGGATCTTGAACCATTTGTCCTGTTTGGTGAGAAATCGGGTGCTGCAGTGGATCCGCACCGGCTGCAGGGGCACCCGGCTGCGCACCGCCAACTGGGCCGCGCCGCGCTGCAGCTTGATGGATTCCCCCGGCGTGGTGCGGGTTCCCTCCGGGAAGATCAGCAGCAGGCCGCCAGCCTGGATCCGTGCCATGCACAGGGGCAGGAGGCGCTCAGCCTCCACATTGGGCAGGTAGTCGGCCGCCCGCACCACGCCGCCCACGAAGGGGTTGCGCCAGAGGGACTGCTTGACGATGCAGTCGCACACCGGCATCTCGGCCGCCAGCATGACGTAGTCGAGCAGGCTGGGGTGATTGGCCACCACCAGGGCGCCGCGCAAGTCGGCGGGCATGTCGCTCACCCGATAATCCAGCACACCCCAGCCGCGTAACACCCCGAGAAACAGCCGAAAGCTGTGGCGTATGGTCAGCTGGGCCAGGGTCCGCCGCCGCTCCCCGCGCAGGCAGAGCGCCAGCAGTGGAAACCAGCACAGGGAGAGCAGCAGGCCGCCCACCCCGAACAGGGTGAAGCCAAGGGCCGTGCCGATCAGCCGCCAGCCCCGGTTCAGCGCCGCTGCCATGTCCACTCCTGGCGGCCATCACAAAGGGTCAGGGTCGATTCATGCCGCAGCAGGGCCCGCCAGAAGGCCAGCGACTGAGGCAAAGAAGGTGCATGGGGCTCGACTGCGCGGCGCGCCCCCTCGCAGCGCCACTCGTCGCCAGCCTGCAGCACCAGCCCCAGCGCATGGGGCGGCGCCTCGTCTGGCAACCAGGGGCGATGAAACTCGGGCACAGGCCCCTCGAACGCCACCAGCAGCACCCGGCTGGCACCGGCGTGCAGCGCCGCCACCGCCTCGGTAAACCCCGCCATCAGTCCGCCCTCTCCCGCCGCCAGCGAGGTCATGGGAATGGCGGCCTTGCCCTGAATGGAGCTAAGGCCGGCGGCCGTGTTGTGCACCGACATGGAGAAATCGGTAGGGGACAGCGCCTGGCCGTCCGCCAGCGCCTGCAACAGGGTCACAGAACGGGCCAGCTCGCCGTGGCGGCTGACGAAGATGGCGTAATCGACGGGATGGCGAGCCAGCAGGCTCAGCCCCACCTGCACCGCCAGTCGGGAACCCTGGCTCAGGCGGCGCGCCATCATCATGGGCAGCAAGGGGGTCGCGGGGAACGGGGGGTCGGCGGGCCATTGTCCCTGCCGTGCCCACGCCTGCCAGTCGAGTTCGTCGACAAGGCCGGGTGACAGTGCCTGACTATCCTGCAGCGAAAAAGAGAGCATATTTCAGGCAACCTGTCCTTGACCTTGGTGTGAGCGCTTGGACGATAAAAGGCACTCACCCGGCGGGCAGTGCCTGCTCCCTGGGGATTATCCACCGGAGTCATCACATTAATACCGCGCGAATAATACCATTATTCATCAAAAATAATAGCTGGCGAGGATTATCCGTTGGCATTGTGATTGAAAATAAATGATTTGTGTTGTCTCATTGCCGGGCTCCATTTATTGAATGTCCTCGCAAGGAAATATTATGAAACTCATTAATAAAATATCCCTGTTGCTGGCCTGCGCCCTGCTGGCCGCCTGCTCCACCAGCCAGCCCATTCGCAATATGGCCGCCAACCCGGTTGCCTTCAATCTGACCGAAGATCAGGTGGCCAGCGCCATTATCACGGCGGGGATCAGCAAGAGCTGGGTGATGAAAAAAGAGAAGCCGGGACTTATTCGTGGCCAGGTCAATGTACGCCAGCATCAGGCGGTGATCGATATTCCATATAGCAGTCACGACTATTCCATTAATTATGTGAGCAGCATCAACCTTGATGACAAGGGCAAGGGCAGCATACATCGCAGTTATAACCGCTGGGTACTGGGCCTGAATCAGGCTATCCAGACCGAACTCGCCCGCGCACAGAGCCGTTAATCCGGCAGGAGCCACCCCGTGAACCATTATCAGGCAGACCCCTACAACGCGCTGGAGGCCATAGGCGCGGCCCAGAAGATCGCCTTCGGGCCCATGCTGTTCCAGGCCAGCTGGTGTCTGCGTGAAACCGGGGTGCTCGCCTTTCTCGAGACCCGTGGCCAGCAGGGGGCGCCGCTGGCGGACATAGCCCAGGCGTGCGAGCTGAGTGAATATGCGGTCAGCGTGCTGCTGGACATGGGGCTCGGCGGCGGACTCTGCTACCTGGCCGACGATCGCTATGTGCTGGGCCGGGTCGGCAAGTATCTGCAGCACGATGCCATGAGCCGGGTCAATCTCGACTTCACCCAGCACGTCTGCTATCAACCCCTCGCCCATCTGCTCGACGCCATCCGCGACGGCACGCCGGCCGGTCTGCAGGAGTTCGGCCCCTGGCAGACCCTCTACCCGCACCTGAGCGAGCTGCCCGAGCCCGCCCGCAGCAGCTGGTTTGCGTTTGATCACTTCTACTCCGACTGGGCCTTCCAGCAGGCACAGGCGAAGGTGCTTGGCTATGAGCCGCGCCACCTCTACGATCTGGGCGGCAACACCGGCAAGTGGGCCATTGCCTGCGCCAACCGGGATCCCGCCCTGCGGGTCACCATACTGGACTTGCCCGAGCAGCTGGCGCTGGCCAGGCTCAATATTGAAGAGGCGGGTCTCAGCGATCGAGTGCAGGGCCATCCGGTGGATCTGCTGCAAGCGGGTACCCTGCCCGGCGAGGCCGATCTCTGGTGGATGAGCCAGTTCCTCGACTGCTTCAGTCACGAACAGATAGTCGCCATCCTGAATCGGATCCGGCTGGCCATGCAACCGGACGCCAGGGTCTGCATCCTGGAGCTGTTCTGGGACAGGCAGACCTTCGAAGCCGCCAGTTTCAGTCTCAACGCCACCTCCCTCTACTTCACCTGTCTGGCCAACGGCAACAGCCGCTTCTATCACTCCAAACAGATGTACCAGTGCCTGCGCGAGGCGCATTTCCACGTGGAGGAGGAGCACGAGATCCCGGGCCCGGGCCATACCCTGCTGGTTGCCCGCCCGCTGCACACGAGGCCATAATGCCGTCATCGGCATCAAGATGATGATGAAACGAGGAGGAGCACACATGACGCCTAACTACCTGGCACTGCTGGCACTCGGCCTGACCCTGGGCGCAGTGACCGGCGGCTGTGCCGACATCAAGGAGGCGGGCAGGACAGTGGGGCACACCACCCGCAACGTGACCCGCGAGATTGGCCACACCACCCGGGATGTGACCCGTGAAATCGGTCACGGCACCCGGGATACCGTCAAGAAAATCGGTGACGATCTGAACGACTGACAACAGGGGCCAAGGCCCCTGTTGTCATTACCGCGAGTCAGTTGCCCCACATGGCCATCAGCCGGGATTCCATGGCCTCTTCCTGTTCATCCGGCAGCTCGGTGAAGAAATCGAGCCCGGTCTGCTCCTCCACCGCATCCACAGTCACTATGTAATCCGCAAGCTTGCTGGCCGACACGTTCTGCTGCGGCAGGACGAAGGCGATCGCCTCCTGGTTGGCCACGTCCATCACCACCCGATAATAGGCGTGGGGTACAGTCACACCATTGCCGATGGCGCCATCGGAGTTGGTGAAGATGGGGCCCGTGATCACCTGCACATCCTGATAGGCGATGGCCCACTGGCGGGTCTTCTCCTCCAGAATGCGCCAGGCCCCCTGATTGAGCGCCGGCAACTGCGGGGTCATGTTGGTCAACAGGAAGCTCTGCTTCATGGTGGTGGCGGTGGAGCGCATGTCCGCCGCAGGCGCCTGGTGGCCGCGGTCATAACCCGAGCCCTTGTAGTCCGCCAGGGTGGCGCGGTACTGCACCGGTACCTCCCTGTCTTCGGCAAAGGCATCCTTGCGCGGCACCTGGCCCTGGGCACTGGCGGCCGTCATCCGATAAGAGACCCAGTCAGAGACCTTGGTGTCATAGTTGTAACCGGCGGCGTAACCGTCACGGCACAGCAGTTGACTGGATTGGCTGGGGACCCCGAGCTTGACGTGATCCTTGCACTGGAAGCCCGCCGCCAGGGTCGGGAATGTGGTGAGAGTGAATCCGATAGCCAGAACTAATTTATTGATATTATTCATTATTATGCCACTCCTTGTATTAGGCGGAGTGATTTGACACCAGGTCGGATGAGTTAGGCAATCGAACAGATTGTGAGCGTGTTGAAATTGTGAAGAGGGCTGCAAATCGGTGAAATCCCCGTCGCCAGCTGGGGGATTGTCATCCCCTTGTCATTATGCTGAATACTGCACTTTGGCAGTGTTATCAGAGAGATAGGGCCATGAAAAAGCGGGGCATCAGCCCCGCTCGATTTCAGACTCACGACCCGCTCAGCTCTTGACCTGAGGCCTGGGGGTATCGGGTTGGGAGGGTGGCAGGATTGGCAGCACTATCTGCGGCTGCTCGCCGGTCAGGCTCTTGAGATAGGCCGTCATGTCGTCGGCCTCCTGCTCGCTCAGCGCCTGACCCAGCTGGATGTCCGCCATTATCTGCACCGCCTCCTTCAGATCCCAGACTGAACCGTCGTGGAAGTAGGGGTAGGTCAGCTCTATGTTGCGCAGGGTCGGCACCTTGAACCAGCCGATGAACTGCTTCTCGCCGGTCACGCCGCCACGGCCCAGGGCCGGGTTGTCGGTCTTGAACGGCTTGACCAGCCCCATCTTCTGATAAGAGTTGCCGCCGATGGCCACCCCGTTGTGGCAGGCGGTGCAGCCCTTCTCCTTGAACAGCTGATAGCCCTTCAGCTGCTGCGCCGTCAGCGCCTTGCCATCTCCCTTCAACCAGAGATCGAACGGCGCGTTGGGGGTGACCAGGGTCTCCTCGAAGGCGGCGATGGCGTCCGTGACCTCATCGATGCCGAAGTCCGCCTTGCCGTACACGGCGCCGAAACGGGTGCGATATTCGGGCAGGGTGTGCAGCGTCTCCACCGCCAGCTTGTGGGTGAAGGCCATCTCCAGCGGATTCTCGATGGGGCCCGCAGCCTGCGCCTGCAGATCCTTGGCACGACCGTCCCAGAACTGCACGAAGTTGAGGCTGGAGTTGAGCACTGTGGGCGAGTTGATCGGCCCCTCCTTCCACTTGTGGCCAAGAGAGCTGACCTGGTTGTCCACCCCGCCGGTCGCCAGGTTGTGGCAGGAGTTGCAGGAGATGGCGTTGGATTTGGAGAGCCGTGGCTCGAAGAACAGCATCTTGCCCAGCTCGACTTTTTCCGGCGATGCCACCTTGGGTACCTCTACCGGTTGGACCGGTTCAGCCGCCCACCCCATCCCGGGCAGACCCAGCGCCAGCAACAGACAATATTTATTCATTTTTTCTCTCCCTTGTGACTGTGCATAACAGCAGCATCAGCCTGACCGGGAAAGCCTGCTTATTATTTGTTCAAGATCAAATGAGACCAACAAAAACCACATTAAAAACAATGGATTAATATATTACAGGCGGATCGGTGGCGGGGACTTGCGAGCCAAAAAAGAGCTGAATTCTGATGGATAAATTATGAGCTAATTCATCTGCGATGACAGCCAATTAATTAGATTGCTGTCATTGAATAAAGCGATTATTCAATATGCAGGCGCTGCCGACTGTTAATTAGATTCATATTAAATGCATCATAAATATGATCGGCAATGCGGCTGTTAATAATAAACAATCCGGTCTGACATTCTGTATCCCGCATTTCAGATAATGCCATCCAGTGTTCCTTCACTTATTAAGGAAGCGGATGGCTGTGCTTTTCAATCAAGATAAGGATGTATGATGAGAAAGTCCCTGTTGGCCTGTGCCCTGTTGCTCTGTCCCACCGCCTTCGCCGCCGCCCCGCATTGGGAATACAGCGGTGAGGCCGGCCCGGCGCAATGGGCCAAACTGACCCCCGAATTTGGCCAGTGCGCGGGCAGCAACCAGTCGCCTGTCAACCTCGATGGTCTGGTGGAGGCCAAGCTGGCCCCGCTGCAGTTTCACTACCTGGCGGGTGGCCAGAGCGTCACCAACAACGGCCACACGGTACAGGTCAGCTATGCCCCGGGCAGCTCGCTTGAACTCGACGGCATGCGCTTTGAGCTCAAGCAGTTCCACTTCCACGCCCCCAGTGAAAACCTCATCAAGGGCAAATCCTACCCGCTGGAGGGGCACCTGGTGCACGCCAATGCCAAGGGTGAGCTGGCGGTGGTGGCCGTGATGTTCGAGCCGGGCCGCGCCAACCCGGCGCTGAGCCAGGCCTGGCAGCAGCTGCCGGAGAAGGTGGGCGAAAGCCGGTCGCTGGCAACGCCGCTGTCGGCGGATCAGCTGCTGCCCACCAACCGCGACTACTACCGCTTCAGCGGTTCGCTGACCACACCGCCCTGCTCGGAAGGGGTGCGCTGGCTGGTGATAAAGCAGCCGGTGCAGGTGAGCCAGGCCCAGATCGACGCCTTCAAGGCGGTGATGCACCACCCCAACAACAGACCCGTGCAGCCGCTGAACGGTCGGCTGGTGTTGCAATAACCCCCCTGGCGATCACAGAGCAGAGATAGAAAAGAGGGCCAAGAGGCCCTCTTTTTCGTTTGCAGCAACTGATTACAGACTGGCTGCGATACGCGCCCCCAGCGCTGCGTTGTTCAGCACCAGCTGGACATTAACGGCCAGGGAGTTACCGCCCCGGACTACCCGTTACAGGCTGGCGGCGATGCGGGCTCCCAGCGCGGCGTTGTTCAGCACCAGCTGGATGTTGGCCGCCAGCGAGTTGCCACCGGTCAGTTCGCACACCCGGGCCAGCAGGAAGGGGGTGGACGCCTTGCCCTTCACCCCCTGCTCGTCCGCTTCCTGCAGCGCCTGCTTGATCGCGGCATCTATGTCGGCCCTGGGCATGGCAAACTGGGTCGGGATCGGGTTGGTGACCACGGCACCGCCGGCCAGTCCCAGCTCCCACTTGAGGCGCAGCGCCTCGGCGATCGCCGCCGGGCTCTCCAGCCGGTAATCCACCTTGAAGCCGCTCTCGCGGGTGTAGAAGGCAGGCAGCTCATCGGTCTGATAGCCGATGACGGGCACGCCCTGGGTCTCCAGGTACTCCAGGGTCAGACCTATGTCGAGGATTGACTTGGCGCCGGCGCAGACCACGGCCACCGGGGTCTGGGCAAACTCCTGCAGATCCGCCGAGATGTCGAAGGTCTCTTGGGCGCCGCGATGCACGCCGCCGATGCCGCCGGTGGCGAACACCCGGATCCCGGCCATGGCGGCGATGATCATGGTGGAGGCGACCGTGGTCGCGCCCAGCCCCTTGTTCGCCAGCACGAAGGGAATGTCGCGGCGACTGCACTTGGTGGCGGCATGACCGGCCCGACCCAGCGCCTCCAGCGCCCCCGCATCCAGACCCACTTTGAGACGGCCATCCAGGATGGCTATGGTGGCCGGCACGGCGCCGTTGTCGCGCACGACTTGCTCTACCTGACGCGCCGTTTCCACGTTCTGCGGATAGGGCATGCCGTGGGAGATGATGGTGGACTCCAGGGCAACGACGGGTTTGCCGGCGGCCAGGGCCGCAGCGACTTCAGGTTGGATATCGAGGTAAGCGTTCAACATGGGTACTCCTCCAGCATGCGTTCAACGGCGGCCTTGGATAGGCCGGAAAAGACGGTATCGGAACAATTGACGGTGAGGGCGGCGCAACCGAGGGCGAACCGGGTTGTCTCCATGATGCCCTGCTCCTGCAACCAGGCATGGGCCAGCCCTGCCATGAAGGCATCGCCACCGCCGGTCACGTTGACGACCGGGCTGCCGAGCACGGGCAGATGGCCCTGGCACTCCCCGTCGCTATAGAAAATCCCCTGATCGCCGAGACTCAGGAACAGCCGCTGCACCCCGGCCCGGTGGAACCAGGCCGCCGCCATGGGCCAGGTATCGGGCCCGGCTATGGTGAAGCCGCACAGCTGCTCGGCCTCGCTGCGGTTGGGCTTGAGGGTGTGGATCCGGTGCAGCCAGGGGCGGATCTTCTCCACCTTGGCCACCGAGACGGTGTCGACGAAGATGATGTGCTCGCCCTGGCGCTCGAACAACCAGTCCAGGGTGTGGGTGGCGAGGTTGGTGTCGAGCACCCAGAGCCGGGCCGCGCCGAGAAAACCGCTCAAGGGGGTGAGCCGGGCCGGGGTGAGCTGCTCGATGATCGCCATGTCGTTGACGGCGCAGCTCATCTCGCCGCTGCCATCGTGCAGGCTGAGGTAACAGGAGGTCGCCTGGCCGTCCAGCATCAGCACCTGGCGCACGTCGACGCCGGCACGCTGGGTCACGTCCAGCAGGTGATGACCGTATTGATCGTTGCCCACCGCGCTCAGCAGCCGGGTATCTGTACCGAGCCGCGCCAGGTTCTCGGCTATGTTGCGCCCCACCCCGCCGGCGGAGGTGCGAACCTTGCCGGGATTGGAGTCGCCGATGCGCAGGTTGTCGTGGCTGCAGCCGCAGATATCCATATTTGCGCCGCCGATCACCACGGCGTAGGGCCCTTCCCGCAGCACATAACCGCGCCCCTGCACATAGCCCTGGCGCATCAGGCTGGAGATGTGGCTCGCCAGCGCCGAGCGGCTGATGCCGAGCCTGTCCGCCAGCTCCTGCTGGGCAATCATGGGGTCCTGGCGCAGCAGGGCGAGGATCTCTTGCTCACGTTCCGTCATAGACAAACATCCAGTTACAAACGTTTGTCTATTATTTCCGAAAAACGTTTTCCCGCTATCACCCCGTGCAAAAATTGTCGGTTTGCGCACAAAAAATCACCGGGCAAAGCCCGGCGATGAAAAAACGGTTTTCAGATGATTCCACTCAGCCCAACAACACCCAGACTTCGCTGGCACTCTGCATCACGGGCCAGCAGGCCACCTTCAGCGTCGGGTCGTCCAGACAGCGGCCATCGGCCAGGGCATAACGCTGCTTGTAGAGCGGCGAGGCAACCACGGGCTCGCCACCGCAATCCCCCACCAGGCCCCGGCTCAACACGGCCACCCCGGCCAGGGGATCCAGGTCATCCAGCGCATAGACACGCTCGCCGAGCCGAAACAGCGCCAGCGCCCGCCCCCCCAGCCAGGCGCTGCGCCCCGCCTGCTCCGGCAGGGCGGCCAGCTCGCATGCCCGCAACCATTCGCCATGCTCGCTCTGCAACACGTTCTCTCTGCTCGGCTCCATCTCTGCTCCTTGTCGCTGCTCATCCGGCATCTCTTGCCATGCACTCTGGTTGGCCCCGTTCATATCACCTCCTTGATACTGATGGCTGGCTTGCAACCCACTGGCCCCGTTCATATCACCTCCTTGATAGCGATATCCGGCACCCATTGGCCCCGTTCTTCCCGTCTGGGGGGCGTGCTCCCCTCCGGCTGGTTGACGAAGGCCTCGAACAGCTTCAGCTTGTCCGGATCCGCCAATGTGCTCTTCCACTCGCACTGCCAGGTGCCGACTATCTCCCCCATCATGGCCTCCAGCTCGGCCCCTATGCCGAGCCTGTCCTCTATGATCACCGACTTGAGGTAGTCGAGCCCCCCCTCCATGTTCTCCATCCAGACCGAGGTGCGCTGCAGCCTGTCCCCGGTGCGCACATAGAACATCAGCAGCCGGTCGATGTAGCGGATCAGGGTCTGCTCGTCGAGATCGGTGGCGAACAGGTCGGCGTGGCGCGGCCGCATGCCGCCGTTGCCGCACACATAGAGGTTCCAGCCCCGCTCGGTGGCGATGACGCCTATGTCCTTGCTCTGGGCCTCGGCGCACTCCCGGGTGCAGCCGGAGACCGCAAACTTCAGCTTGTGGGGCGCCCGCAGCCCCTTGTAGCGGTGCTCCAGGGTCTGGGTCAGGGTCATGGAGTCCTGCACCCCGTAGCGACACCAGGTGGAGCCGACGCAGGACTTCACGGTGCGCACCGACTTGCCGTAGGCCTGGCCGGTCTCGAAACCCGCCGCCACCAGCTCGCCCCAGATGGCGGGCAGCTGGTCGACCCGGGCACCGAACAGATCGATACGCTGGCCGCCGGTGATCTTGGTGTAGAGACCGTACTTGCGCGCCACCTCCCCGATTGTGATGAGGCCGTCCGGGGTGATCTCCCCCCCCGGAATGCGCGGCACCACTGAGTAGGTGCCATCCTTTTGCAGGTTCGCGAGGAAGGCGTCGTTGGTGTCCTGCAGGCCACGGTGCGGCTTCTCCAGCACGTGCTCGTTCCACAGCGACGCCAGTATGGAGGCGACCGTCGGCTTGCAGATGTCGCAGCCAAGGCCCTGGCCGTGTTTGTCGCGCAGCGCCTCGAAGCTCTTCAGCTCGCCGACCCGGGCCAGGTGATAGAGCTCCTGGCGGCTGTGGGCGAAGTGCTCGCACAGCCCCTTGTCCGCCTCGACCCCGATTTCGCTCAGGGTCTGCTCCACCACCTGCTTGAGCAGGTTGCTGCAGCCGCCGCAGCCGGTGCCCGCCTTGGTGCAGCTCTTGACCGCCGCCAGCTCGTGGTTGCCTGCCTTGACGGCGGCCACCACGGCCCCCTTGCTGACGTTGTGGCAGGAGCAGAGGATGGCGCTGTCCGGCAGCACCAGAGGCGCCGCCGCGCCGCCCGCTTCCCCCACCAGCAGGGAGAGCGGCGGCTGGGGCAGTGCCACCCCGTTCTGGTAGTACTGCAGCAGCCGCTCATAATCGGCTCCGTCCCCCACCAGGATGGCGCCGAGCAGCCGGCTCCCCTCGCCGTCGGTCACCAGCTTCTTGTAGATGCCGTTGACCCTGTCCAGCAGCAGCAGCTCCTGGGCACCGGCGGTGCTGGCGTGGGCGTCGCCGATGGAGCCCACGTCCACCCCCATCAGCTTGAGCTTGGTGGACATGTCGGCCCCCGCGAAGCGGCTCTCGCCGCCGCACAGGCTGGCCACGGCGGCGCGGGCCATCTGGTAGCCGGGGGCCACCAGCCCGAAGATGCGCCCCTGCCAGAGCGCGCATTCGCCGATGGCGAGGATGGCGGGATCCGAGCTGTGGCAGCCCTCGTCGATGCAGATGCCGCCGCGCTCACCGACGCTCAGCCCGGATTGACGGGCCAGGCCGTCGGCGGGTCTGATGCCGGCCGAGAACAGGATCACGTCGGTCTCAAGATGAGATCCATCCTTGAACCTCAGCCGCTGACGGGCCAGCTCCCCATCCTCGATGCACTCGGTGGCCTTCTCCACCAGCACCTCGACCCCGAGCGCCCGGATCTTGTCCCGCAGCACGGCGCCGCCGTTGTCATCGAGCTGCACCGGCATCAGCCGCGGGGCAAACTCCACCACCTGGGTCTTGAGGCCGAGCAGCCGCAGGGCATTGGCCGCCTCCAGTCCGAGCAGGCCGCCGCCGATCACCACGCCGCTGCGCGCCTGGGCGCAGGCATCGCGGATGGCGGCGAGATCCCCCAGGGTACGGTAGACGAAGCAGCCCGCCCGCTGATGGCCGGGGATGGGGGGCACGAAGGGCACGGAGCCGGTCGCCAGCACCAGCCGGTCGTAACCGAACCGCTCGCCATCGGCCAGGGTCAGGGTGCGGGTATCTCTGTCCAGCACCTCCACCTCGGCCCCCAGCCGCAGCCTGATGCCCTGCGTCTCATACCAGGCGGGATCCGCCAGTTGCAGCGCCTCGGGCGCCTTGCCGCCAAATACCTCGGACAGATGCACCCTGTCGTAGGCGGAGTCCGGCTCGGCACCAAATACCGTCACCTCGAACCGGTTCAGGCCACCGGCTGCTACCAGCTGCTCGACGAAGTGATGACCCACCATGCCGTTGCCGATCACCAGCAGACGTTGTTTCTCACCCCTCTCAGGCGAGTCGACCAAGTGATGGTCCATCTCATCATCCATGCCCTTGCCCACCACCAGCAATCTTTGTTTATTGTCCATGTTTCTCTTCCTTGAATTCTGGGGGCTCAGGCGCGCAGCTTGCTGCGCACCGGGTCGGCCGCCTTGAGGGGGGTCACCTTGCGCTGCTTCTCGTAGAGGAAGCGCAGCACCTGCTGGCGCAGCTTGTGATAGTGACCATCGTCCGCCAGGGCGACCCTGTCTCTGGGCCTTGGCAAGTCCACGGTCAGGATCTCCCCGACCGTGGCGGCGGGGCCATTGGTCATCATGACGATGCGATCGGAGAGCAGCACAGCCTCGTCCACGTCGTGGGTGATCATGATGACGGTATTGCCAAGCTCGGCCTGAATGGCCATCAGCGCATCCTGCAGGTGGGCCCGGGTCAGGGCATCCAGGGCACCGAACGGCTCGTCCATCAGCAGCACCTTGGGGGAGAGCGACAGCGCCCGGGCGATGCCGACCCGCTGCTTCATCCCTCCCGACAGCTCGTGGGGCATCTTCTGGCTGGCGTGATCCATCTGCACCAGGGAGAGGTAGTAGTCGACCCGCTCCGAAGCCGCCCGCCGGTTCGGCTCCACCTGCCCCACCGCCAGCGCCACGTTCTGCCGGACGCTGAGCCAGGGCAGCAACGCATGGTTCTGGAACACCATGGCCCGCTCCGGGCCCGGCCCAGCCACCTCGCGCCCGTCGAGGATGATGCCCCCCGTGGTGGGCTCCAGCAGCCCGGCCACCAGGTTGAGCACAGTGCTCTTGCCGCAACCTGAGTGGCCTATGAGGGAGACGAACTCCCCCCGCTCGATGCGCAGGTTGACCCGGCTGAGGGCCTCGAAGCGCCCCTGCTCCGTCTCGAACGAGATGCCGACGTCGCTTATCTCCAGATAACTCTTCATTGGCTCTTCTCCTGCCTGAATATGTGTTTCGTCACTGAACCCGGTTCCTAGCGCAGCACCTGACGCTTGTCCCAGGACAACCACTGCTGCAGGGCCAGCATGCCCCTGTCCAGGCCGCAGCCGATGAGGCCAATGGTGACCACGGCCACCATGATGCGGGCCAGGGAGGCCGAGCCGCCGCTCTGGAACTCGTCCCATACGAACTTGCCGAGCCCGGGGTTCTGGGCCAGCATCTCGGCCGCGATCAGCACCATCCAGGCCACCCCGAGCGACAACCGCAGCCCGGTGAAGATCATGGGCAGGGCGCCGGGCAGCACTATGCGGCGCACATGGGTCAGGAAAGAGAGCCGCAGCACCCGGCTGACGTTGTGCAGGTCGCTGTCCAGCCCCGCCACCCCGACCGCCGTGTTGATCAGGGTCGGCCAGAGGGAGCAGAGGGTCACCGTCAGCGCCGAGGTGACGAAAGACTTCGCAAGCCAGGGCGCAGAGCTGGTGTAGAGCGCGCTCACCACCAGCGTGATAAGCGGCAGCCAGGCCAGGGGCGACACCGGCTTGAGCAGCTGGATCACCGGGTTGGCGGCGCGGTAGAGCCCCTGATTCATGCCGAGCAGCACGCCGCACGGGATGGCGATCAGGCTGGCCAGAGCGAAGCCGCACAGCACAGTGAGCAGGCTGGTGGCGATCTGATCGAAGAAGGTGGGGCGCCCGGTATAGGGGCGCAGCCTCACCTCGGCCGCCGGATCTGCGGCCAGCCGCTCGGCATTGCGCACCTGCTGGCGCTCGAGGAAGGCGCTCGCCTTCTCCCGCTCGGCCAGATGCTCCTGCCCCAGCGACCAGAGCTGGCTGGCGGTCGCCAGCGGTCCCGGCAAGGTGCCCAGGCTGGTCTGCACCTGACTCGCCCCCCACTGCCAGAGGCCGAGGAACAGCAGCACGCCGAGCAGGGGCTGCACCATGGTTTTCCAATTGATGACTTTCCACTTGTGTCGTTTCATTGCGCTCTCCTCGCTCATTGCACCCGCTCATCGCCCTTGAGGCCGATGGCAAACTGTTGCAGATAGGCGTTGGGGTGGCGGCCGTCGTAGATGAGGCCGTCGATGAAACCATCCTGCGGGCCGCGATAGCCCTGCTCACTGGCAAAATCGGGGAAATCCTGCGCCTTGAACTTGCCCTCGGCGATCAACTCCTCGGCCGCCTGGCGGTAGACCTCGGGTTGATAGACTGCCCTGGCGACCTGCTCGAACCAGGCGTCCGGCTTGGCCGTCGGGATCTGGCCCCAGCGCCGCATCTGGGTCAGATACCAGATGGCATCCGAGTAGTAGGGATAGGTGGCCTGATGGCGGAAGAAGACGTTGAAATCCGGCAGGCTGCGCTTGTCTCCCTTGGCGTACTCGAAGGTGCCCACCATGGAGTTGGCGATCACCCCCTCGTCGGCCCCCACGTACTCCGGCCGCGCCAGCAGCTTGGCCGCCTCGCGCCGGTTGCCGTTCTGCTCGGCATCCAGCCACCAGGCCGCCCGCAGCAGCGCCTTCACCAGCCGTATGTGGGTATTGGGGTGACGCTCGGCCCACTGGCGGGTGACGCCGAACACCTTCTCCGGGTTGTTGCGCCAGATCTCATAATCGGTAATGACGGGCACCCCTATGCCCCTGGCGACCGCCTGCTGGTTCCAGGGTTCTCCCACGCTGTAGCCGGCTATGGTGCCCGCCTCCAGGGTGGCGGGCATCTGGGGTGGCGGCGTGACCGACAGCAGCACGTCCGCCTGACGCTGACCCGAGCTGTCGCCGAGGTCGGGGGCATAGAAGCCGGGGTTCAACCCGCCGGCCGCCAGCCAGTATCTGAGCTCGTAGTTGTGGGGGGAGACGGGGAACACCATCCCCATGTTGAACGGCTTGCCCGCCTGCCGGTATTGAGCCACCACGGGTTTGAGCGCGGCGGCGCTCACCGGGGCCGGTACCTGGCCCGCCACCGCCTTGGGCAGATGGGGCTGCATGGCGGCCCACACAGGGTTGGCGACCGTGATGGCGTTGCCGTTGAGATCCATGGCGAATGCCGTCACCAGCTCGGCCTGGGTGCCTATGCCGACATGGGCGGCCAGCGGCTGACCCGCCAGCATCTGGGCACCGTCCAGCTCGCCGTCGATCACCCGATCCAGCAGCACCTTCCAGTTCGCCTGCGCCTCCAGGGTGACGTAGAGCCCCTCATCCTCGAAATAACCGCGCTCATAGGCCACCGCCAGCGGTGCCATGTCGGTCAGCTTGATGAAGCCCAGCTTGAGCTCCTCCTGCTCCGGGGCCCCCACAGCCGCCAGCGTCGGCAGTGACAGCAGCGCCAGCAGCAGACCCGCACATCCTTGTCTCTTGTTCATTCGCCTTCCTCGCTCAGATCACAGTCATGGGCGGCCGTTTCCCTGCGCCGTTGCAGGGTCGCGACCAAAAAAAAACCTCACCGATCCGGGATCGGTGAGGCCTCTTTGCCCTGTTGCGAGTGACGGGCCCGTGGGCGCCATCACTCCTTGTCTTCTGGGTAATCCACTTTCCGTGCCACATTGGCCAAGCCGCCGAAACGGGCCCTATTCCACCTTTTTCCTCCCGCTTTGCCTTCTCGTTTGCCTCAATTAGGCGCAGTTGCACCAAAACGGTTTGCCAGCCCCCTCAGAATCGGTTCGCGATCTGTCACGAGAGGTCGTCAGCAAGGTAAAGAGCAGCGCAGGAACCGGAGTGTGTAAATACACATGAGCACTCTTGGTGACAAACAAGCGAGCAGCACATGAGCCTTGATCACGGCCTCGCAGTAGGATCGTGGACAGGTTCTCACACCGGCAGTGCCAGCAGCAGCTGCCGTGCCAGCTCCCCCAGACTCAGGTGCCGACTCATGGCGGTGCTGCGCATCAGGCGGTAGGCCTGCTCCTCGTCCAGCCCCTGATGACGCATCAGCCGCCCCTTGGCCTGCTCGACCAGCCGTCGCTCCACCAGCTGCTGGCGCAGTTCACTCTCGGTCTGCGCCAGCGCCTGCACCATGGCCAGCTGGCTGCGGGCCAGCCGCAGCCACTGCTCGACCGGCTCCCGCTCGCCACACGGATGCGGCACCAGCAGCACCCCCTGCTGCAACAGGGCGATCTGGGGCTCGGTGCCGATCCGCTCGCAAAACAGCAGGCGCGGCACCCCGGGCCAGAGAGAGAGGCCGAGCCGCACCTCGGCGCCAAACTGGCGACTGCTGATGAGCAGGGCATCCCCCTGTTCGTTCGGAGTCAGCAGTTGGCGACTGTCCAGGATCTGCGGCTGATGGCCGTAGTGGCTGACCAGCCGGGCCAGACGGTTGGCCTGACCCGGCTCATCGGCGTGGATCAGCAGGCGGGAAGGGGGGCCGGCACGGCCCCCGGGGGGAAGAGTGGTCATGGCGCTCCTTGCCAACGGCTAGCGCAGCTTGTCTGTCGCTGCTTGTTCACCGCAGATGACGCAACATGAAGGCCAACTATTTGAATCTACCCCCTTTTTATCTATCTGGAGGTAGTGGAGGTAGAGGCTGTGGAGGGACTCAGGCCACCCGATCCAGCGCCTGGGTCAGCAGGGCGTTCAGCTCGCTGCGCAAACCCACCACCTCCCCCATGATCATCAGCACGGGACTCTGCCCGAGCAGGGCCACGGCGGCCTCTGCCAGCATGGCCAGCCGGGTCTCATGCACCTGCTGCTGCGGGCTGCAACCGGCCACCACCAGCGCCACCGGCAGATCCGGCGAGGCACCGGCCGCCAGCAGTCCCTGCCGGATCTGCGCCGCCCGCTCCAGTCCCATGTAGAACACCAGGGTGTGGCCGGCCCGGGCCAGCCCCTGCCAGCCCTGATAGTCGCCCTCCTCCATCAGATGACCCGTCACCAGGGTCAGGGAGCGGGCCAGCCCCCTGTGGGTCAGGGGGATCAGGCTGCTGGCGGCGCAGCCCAGCGCCGCCGTGATGCCGGGCACCAGCTCGGCGGCTATGCCGTGACGGGCCAGGTGCAACGCCTCCTCCCCGCCACGGCCAAACACCAGGGGATCGCCCCCCTTGAGCCGTACCACCCGCTTGCCGGTGCGGGCCAGCGCCAGCAGCAGGGCGTTGATCTGATCCTGGCTCGGGCTCGGCTCGCCGCAGCGCTTGCCCACGTCGAAACGGGCCGCGCCATGGGGAATGCGGGCCAGGATCTCGCTTCCCACCAGGCGGTCATAGATCACCACCTCCGCCGCCTCCAGCAGTTGCAGGGCACGCAGGGTCAACAATTCGAGCGGGCCGGGACCGGCCCCTACCAGACTGACATGGCTCATCTCACACTCCTTGTATTTCTGCCCCCTAGAACCTGTTCACGACCTGTCACGAGAGGCTGTCAGCAAGGTGAAGCGCAGCGCAGGAACCGGAGCGTATAGATATACGTGAGGATTCCGAGCAGCACATGAGCCTTGATCACGGCCTCACAGTAAGATCGTGTACAGGTTCTTAAGCTGAGGCGATAAAAACATGCTTAATCAATAGCTTGTCTATCTCTGGCAGACAGGTGCCGCAGTTGCTGCCACAGCCGAGCAGGGCCTGCAGCCCCGCCAGCTCGCTCACCCCCTGCCGGGTGATGGCGTCGACGATGCGCAGCTCTGACACCCGCAGGCAGGAGCAGACCAGTCGGCTATCCCCGGCCAGGGCCGCGCTCAGGGTCTGGCTCAGGGCTCCCGCCTGCAAGGGCGTGCCGAGCAGGCTGGCCAGCAGGTCGACCTTGATGTCAGGCCATCGTTCCCCCACCAACAGCAGACCCTCGATGCGGTCCTGCGCCAGCGCCACCGCGAGCCAGCCCTGCTTGAGCGGCAGCCGCAGCCAGCGGCCCGCCACCCCCAGCCGCTGCCACAGCGCCTGGGGCCCCTCCGACCAAGAGGCCAGCAGGGTGCAGTTGCCTTCGGGCAGGGGGCGCCTGGCCCACCAGTCCACCGCCTCCCCCCAGGGTTGCTGACCGAGCCAGAGCCCCTGCCAACGGGTTTGCTGCGGCTCGGCCATCACCCGCCCCTGCTTGAACATGGGCTGGCCCGAGAGGGGATCCACCACGGCGGCGATGAGGCGGTTGACCGCCCCCTGGCTGCACTGGCTGTCGGTCCAGTGCATGGGCAGGAAGGCCTCCCCCTCCCTCAGCCCCTCGTCCACCCCGATCAGCAGCCGCGCCTCACCGAGCCCGTTGCTCAACCGCACCAGATCCCCCTCGGCCAGCCCGAGCGCCAGCAGGCTGGCGGCGCCCACCCGCAGCTTGGGCCAGGGTTCGGCCTCCTGCAGGCGGGGCACGTGGCCGGTGCGGGTCATGGTGTGCCACTGATCCCGCAGCCGGCCCGTATTGAGCAGCAAGGAGAGGCCCGCCGGCTGCAGCACAGCTTTTGGTTCGGCGACGGCGACAGGCTCGGGGGGAAAGTGCTGGGCCAGCGGCAACAACCGGGCCCGCCCATCCGGCGTGGAGAAGACCCCATCCTCGAACAGGCGGGCGCGGCCGCTGGGCCAGACGGCGTTGACCGGCCAGCTCAGGGGCGCCAGCGCCTCGAATTCGGCCCGACTGAGGCGGGCCAGCCCCGAGATGTCGAACTGGCGGCTCCCCTGGTTCTCGAACCCCGACAGGGCCGCGTGTTCGCTGAAGATGTCGTGCTCGTGCTCATAGGCAAAGCCCTCGCCGAAGCCGAGCCGGCGGGCTAGCTGGGTCAGCGCCCACCAGTCGGGTCTGGCCTCGCCCGGCAGGGGCAAGAAGGCACGCTGGCGGCTGATGGTGCGCTCCGAGTTGGTGACCGTGCCGCTCTTCTCGCCCCAGGCGGCGGCGGGCAGCAGCAGGTGGGCGAGGCGCGCCGTGTCCGTGTCCGCCGTCACCTCGGAGACCACCAGCAGCTCGCAGCGGGCCAGCGCGTCGCGCACCCGGTTGCCGTCTGGCAGGGAGACGGCCGGGTTGGTGCCGAGCACCCAGAGCGCGCGTATCTCCCCGCGCGCAACCGCCTCGAACAGCGCAACCGCTTTGTGTCCCGGCCCGCGCACCATGGTCGGGCTCTGCCAAAAGCGCTGCACCCGGTCGCACTCGACCTCGCCAAAGCCCATGTGAGCCGCCAGCTGGGTCGCCAGCCCGCCCACCTCGCGCCCGCCCATGGCGTTCGGTTGCCCCGTCATGGAGAAGGGGGCCGCCCCCGGCTTGCCGATGCGCCCGCACAGCAGGTGGGCGTTGATGATGGCGTTGGCCTTGTCCACCCCCTGATTGGACTGGTTGATGCCCTGGCAGAACAGGGTGACTGTTTTGGGGGTGCGGGCAAACAGCCGATAGAAGCCGAGCAGATCCCCTGGCGCCAGGTCGCAGCTCTGGGCCACCGCCTCCAGCTGCCAGGCCGGATCGTCCAGCGCCGCCGCCAGCGCCTCGAAACCGCTCACATGGCGCGCCACGTAATCCTTGTCCCAACCATCGTGATCGAGCAGATAACGGCAGAGACCGTTCCACAGCGCCACGTCGCTGCCGGGTTTGAGGGCCAGGTGCAGATCCCCCTGCTCCGCCGTCATGGTGCGACGGGGGTCCAGCACCACCAGCTTGAGCTCGGGGCGCCGCGCCCGCGCCTGCTGCAGCCGGCGAAACAGCACAGGGTGGGTCCAGGCCGTGTTGGCCCCCGTGATCACCACCAGATCCGCGAGCTCCAGATCCTCGTAGCAGGCGGGCACCAGATCCTCGCCGAAGGCGCGCTGATGGGCCGCCACCGCCGACGACATGCAGAGCCGGGAATTGGTATCCACGTTGGCACTGCCCAGATACCCCTTCATCAGCTTGTTGGCGACGTAGTAATCCTCGGTGGTGAGCTGACCCGACAGGTAGATGCCGATGGCCGATGGCCCGGATTCGGCCAATATGGTGGCAAACCGGCTGGCCAGGGTATCGAGCGCCTGATCCCAGCCGATGCGCTGCCCCAGCCAGCGCGGATAGAGCAGGCGGTCGGGAAAGTCGAGACTCTCCAGCAGGCTGGCCCCCTTGACGCAGAGGGCGCCCGCGTTGGCCGGATGCTGTTCATCCCCTTTAAGCTGCCAGCTTGCGCCCTCCCGGCTCAGCCGGATGCCGCACCCTACTCCACAATAGGCACAGGTGGTGTTCATTCCCTCGCTCCTTGTCGTCCGGCGACCCGGTTACGGGTTGCCTGATTGCCACGGCCCATAAAAAAGGCGTCCGCCCCTGATGGGGACGGACGCCTTTGTCCAGATGAGCCGCATTCACTCTGTCCAGGGATGACTGCAAACCCTGCGCCAAGATGTCAGCCCCTGCGCCACCGCGGCCAGGCAGGCCGAGTTGCGCCGGGACGGTGCAATTGCCCCCTTCCGGGGCCCCGCCGAGCAAAAAGAGGCCACCGCCGGGCCAAGACGGAGCCTGCAAGCGGCCGGCGCCCCCAGGCAAGCCTCGACATGCATGTCATGGGCAAAGCGCGAACCGGGAGTATAATGCGGCCGCCACAGAGGAGAACAAGATGAAAGAATCAGGTTATGGCTGCCCAGAGCAGGCCGATCCACAATCGCCAACCCAGGCGGCACCGGGCTATTGCTGCATCGGACTGGTCAATCCCAAGTCACCAGAGAACGTGGGGGCCGTGATGCGCGCCGCCGGTTGCTACGGGGCGGACGAGGTCTACTACACGGGCAACCGCTTCGAGCTGGCGCGCCGTTTTGCCACGGATACCAAGCAGATGGTGGACAAGATCCCCCTGCTCGGGATCGATAACCTCATGGAGATAGTCCCGGCCGGGTGCGTCCCCGTGGTGGTGGATCTGATCGAGGGCGCCACATCGCTGCCGGATTATGTCCATCCGGAGCGGGCCTTCTATATCTTTGGCCCCGAGGATGGCACCCTGGATCCCGCCCGTTATGGCGCCGTGAAGGATGTGGTCTATGTACCGACGCAAGGCTGCATGAACCTGGCCGCCTCGGTCAACGTGATCCTGTATGACCGCTTGGCCAAGCGCCTGCGGGCCGGGCTAACAGAGTAAAGTTGTAGTCTATGTAACCACACGGCAAGGCTGCATAAGCCTAGCCGCCTCGGTCAAGGTGATCCTGTATGATCGCTTGGCGAAACGCCTCCGTGCCGGGCTAACAGAGTAAAGCTGTGGTCTATGTGGCGACACGGCAAGGCTGCATAAGCCTGGCCGCCTCGGTCAACGTGATCCTCTACGACCGGCTGGCGAAACACCGGCGGGCCAGGCTAACAGAGTAAAGCTGTGGTCTATGTGGCCACACGGCAAAGCTGCATAAACCTGGTGGCCTCGGTCAAGATGATCCTCTATGACCGCTTGGCGAAACGCCTGCGGGCCGGCTTGTTATAACGGCGTCACTGCTCCCCTTACTTCTGCACCCTTTGTTCCAGCTCCTTGATAAAACCACGGTAGTAATCATGGAGTTGGTAACGGCGATAGATCTCGGCCAGGGTACCGCTCCGGATCAGCCGCACCATGCCCTGATCCCAGAGCTGTTGCAGATGCCCCCCTCGCTCGGTATCGGCAAAGATGGGGTAGGTCGGGATCCAGCGCAGGAAGGTGCGATTCATGTTGGCGGGGATGGAGTCGGCCGAGTAGAGCACACCTGCGGTCAGGTAATAGCGGTAGCGCTCCTTAGCCAGCAGTTGCAGCGCCATGTCGTGGCTGTCGATCTCGTGCCAGCGCATGGTGACCGGGATGTATTTGTCAAAAGCCCAGCCCCGCAGCCACAGCACCCCCTCTCCTTTCAAACTGGTCTCGCCGAGCCATTGGGGCTGCCACTTCTTGAGCATCAACACGGTCAGATCGTCGGCCGAGGCGGGATAATCCGGCTGGCGCACACCGCTGACCTCATCCCGATAGACCCCCATCGCCATGTCTCCCCCTTTTTGCGCCACCACAGCCAGCGCCCGTTTGTAGGGCACTAGGTGCGGTATCACCTCATAGCCATGGGGCAGATAGATGGCTCTGACGATATCCAGATAGACGCCCCGCCCATCAGGCTGGCAGAAGCCGGGCCAGTCATCGCAATAGACATGCAGGGGATCGGCCCGACCGGGCAGGGAGAACAGAAGAAGCAGCAACGACAGCAGCAGACGAACCATGTTTCACAATTTCCTCGGTGGCGATGTTTTCATCCGACGGATCAGCCAGCGCGATGAATGCACCCAAGCCATACCACATCATAAGAAGATATGGCGCTGAATCACCTCTTTTTCCCAGTTTTGAGAGCGAGTCGAGGGTTATTACCCTCTGAATGGGTATTATTGACAATAAGATTCATTAGTAGCCCAACCATAGGGGAGCCTTCATATGTCATCCATCAAAACCCTGCTCTGCCCCGTCGATTTTTCCCAGATGTCCCAGTCTGTGCTCGACTATGCAGTGTTCATGGCCCGGAGCCATCAGGCCGAACTCAAGCTGGTCCATGTGGTGGATCAACTGCACGGTTTCGACAGCTACAAGATCCTGCACATGACCGCCATCGAGATCACCCACGAGATGGAACGCCAGGCCAAGACCCAGCTGAAAGAGCTGGTCGCCAGCCTGCCCATTCCCGCCACCTTCGAGGTACGCTTCGGCCGCGCCGCCGACGAGATCGTCATTCAGGCGAAAGAGGAAAAGGTCGATCTGGTGGTCATGGGCAGCCACGGCCGCTCCGGCCTCAGCCACCTGCTGGTGGGCAGCGTCGCCGAATCCGTGGTGCGTCACGCCCCCTGCCCCGTGCTGGTCGTGCGTTAACGCCCAGCTCGTTCACCGCGTAACAGATAACAACAAGGCCAGCACTCGTGCTGGCCTTGTGCATGGATGCGTGCACCTCAGCCGTGGGCATAGATGACGCTTCCCCCCTTGATGATGTCTATGATGGCCCTGGACTGCTCCTTGGGCAGCGCGGGACAACCCCAGCTGCGGCCCAGCTTGTCATATTTGCGTAGGTGCCGCGGGCTGGCATAGTCAGCGCCGTGCACCACTATGGCACGCCTGCGGGCATTGCTGTTCTTGCCCGGGCTCAAGCCATCGAGGCGCAGCGAGTAGCCGTGCTTGCCCTGATAGGTCTCAGCGGTGCGATAGACGCCGAGGGAACTCTGCATGGAGTTGAGCTGGTTTGAAAACTGGCGGGCCGCCAGCTCGCCCGAGTTGCGGCCGTGGCTGACCCAGGTGTGGTAGAGCAGCTTGTGGCGTTTCACGTCGATCACGAACAGCCGGCGCTGGGTCGAGGGTTTGCTGTAGTCGATGATGGTGAGTATGGGTTTGCGCTTGTGGCGCACGCTCTGATAACTGTTGATGGCCTGGCGAAACACCTGTTTGTCGAGCTTGCCTGCCAACCCCAGCTGGCGATAGAGATCCTGATCCCAACTGGCGTGGCTGCTGGTGCTGAAACAGAGCGCACCCAGCAGCAGCGGCAAGCTCAACCAGAGCCATCCTGGCCGCGCAATCCAATCTGTTTGCTTCATCCTTGAATCTGCTCCCGTTTTTGTTGGTAGTGCAGTGTGCAAAATATCGCCATACCCTGCTGGATAGTTATATGCAAGCCCCTGATGGGGCGCAAGAAAAGAGCATAAAAATGCCGACCTGAGTCGGCATAGTTCCAGCAGGCGTTGGCAACGTCCTCAGGCACGGATCAGATAATCCGCCAATCCCACCCACTTGTAGCTGGTCAGCTCGGTCAGCCCCATGGGGCCGCGGGCGTGCAGCATCTGGGTCGAAACCGCCACCTCGGCGCCCAGCCCGAACTGGCCACCGTCGGTGAAGCGGGTGGAGGCATTGACGTAGACGGCGGCCGAACCGGCGCCATTGACGAACCGCTCGGCATTGCGCAGATCGTTGGTGAGGATGGCATCCGAGTGGCCGGCGTTATGCTCGCGCATGTGGGCCAGCGCCTCGTTCACGTCCGCCACCAGCCGGACTCCCAGAGTCAACCCCAGCCATTCGGTATCGAAGTCTTCCGGGCCCGCCTCGCGCAGCGTGTCGGCGCCAGCCAGCAGCGCCATGGCGTTGGGGGCGGCCACCAGGGCCACCTTGCGCTCGTTCATCAGGCTGACCAGCTGCGGCAGCAGGGCGGCGGCCACCTTTTCATGCACCAGCAGGGTATCGAGGGCGTTGCAGGCGGAGGGGCGCTGCACCTTGGCGTTGTCGATGACCGCCAGCGAGCGCGCCAGATCGGCGCTCTCATCCACGAAGACATGGCTGATGCCAAAGCCGCCAATGATGACGGGGATGGAGCTGTTCTCCTTGCACATCTTGTGCAGCCCGGCACCACCACGGGGGATGATCATGTCCACGTAGCGATCGAGACGCAGCAGCTCGCCCACCAGCGCCCGATCCGGATTGTCTATGTATTGCACCGCCTCGGCTGGCAGGCCGGAGGCGGCCAGCGCGCTCTGGATCACCCGCACCAGCTCCAGGTTGGAGTGGAAGGTTTCACGGCCACCGCGCAAGATGCTGGCGTTGCCCGTCTTGAGGCAGAGGCTGGCGATGTCGATGGTGACATTGGGGCGCGCCTCGTAGATGACGCCTATGACACCGATGGGCACCCGACGGCGAGAGAGGCGCAGGCCGTTCTCCAGCACCCGGCTGTCGATTTCGGCACCGACCGGATCATCCAGGGTGATCACCTTGCGCACGTCCGCCACTATCCCCGCCAGCCGGGCCGGGTTGAGCAGCAAGCGATCCAGCATGGCGTCCGACAGTCCGGCCTCGCGGCCAGCCGCTATGTCCTTGTCGTTGGCGGCCAGGATCTGGCTGCTACGCGCCTCCAGCTCATCGGCGATGGCGGCCAGTGCCCGGTTTTTCTGCGCCGTGCTGATGGTCGCCAGCTGATAGGCGGCTTCGCGGGCCGCCTGCCCCATTTTCTCCAGACTCATGATTTTGTCCCTTTCTGGGTGCCGCCTTACAGCAGCACCATGTTATCTCGGTAAATGGCCCATGATCACCGTAGCGAACCGGCGGCCTTATAGAAGCACCATATCATCTCTGTGAATGGCCACGGCGCCATAGCCATAGCCCAATATCTGTTCTATCTGATCCGAGTGAACGCCCCGCAGCTTCTCCAGCTCCAGATGGTCGTAACGGCAGATGCCGCGAGCCAGCTCGACGCCCTTGGGATCGAGAATGCGCACCACGTCGCCGCGCACGAAATCCCCCTTCACTGAGACTATGCCCTTGGGCAGCAGGCTGGAGCCCTTCTCCTGCATGGCGGCCACGGCGCCCTGATCCACCTGGACTTCACCGTGCGGGGGCGGGCCAGCCAGGATCCAGCTCTTGCGCCCTTCCAGCGGCGAGGCCAGCGCCGGGAACAGGGTGCCGATGCGCTCGCCCTTGGCGAGACGGCCTATCACCTCCGGCATCTGGCCGGTGGCGATCACCACCTTGACCCCGGCCCGGCGCGCCACGTCGGCCGCCTGCAGCTTGGTCGCCATGCCACCGGTACCAAGACCACCGACGCTGCCACCCGCCAACTTGCGCAAGGTGTCGTCTATGGTCTGCACCTCTTCGATCAGCTGGGCATCCGGGTTGCTGCGCGGATCGGCGGTGAACAGGCCGGTCTGATCGGTCAGCAGGATCAGCAAGTCGGCATCGGCCAGAATGGCGGCGCGGGCGGAGAGGTTGTCGTTGTCACCCACCTTGATCTCGGCGGTCGCCACTGCGTCGTTCTCGTTGATGACGGGAATGATACGGTGATCGAGCAGGGTGCGCAGGGTATCGCGAGCATTGAGGTAACGCTCCCTGTCTTCCAGATCGGCGCGGGTCAGCAACATCTGGCCGATGTGCAGCCCATAGAGGTTGAACAGATCCTGCCATACCCGAATGAGCTGGGTCTGGCCAACCGCCGCCAGCATCTGCTTGTTGGGCAGGGTCGGCGCCAGTGGGGGGTGACCCAGATGTTCACGCCCGGCGGCGATGGCCCCCGAGGTGACCACCACGACTCTGTGGCCGTGACGGTGCAGGGCCGCACACTGTCTGACCAGCTCCACCATGTGGGCACGGTTAAGCTGGGAAGATCCCCCGGTGAGCACGCTGGTGCCCAGTTTGACGACTATGGTTCTGTTTTCCATGGGAGCAAGAAGGCTGAAAAGTAAGGAATCCCTTTATACCCACGGCCCTGTTGCCCTGCAAGGCAATTAAGCCCGCAAGCGCTGCGTGGACCAGGGAAGCTTGCCTTGTGGCAAGAGACTGCTGGCTTGAAGAGAGGAATGGATAACGGCGGGCAGCGAGACAAGATGGCCCTGCGAGTGAGTGGACGGCTCGCAGGGCATCAGTACATCAGGCGGCGGTGACGGTCAGCTCGTTGGTCACCTGCTCGGCAGGGGAGAGCCGACACTCAAGCGAGGTGAGCTTGTCACTGATGAGCTTGTAGAAGCGGTTGAGGGTGCGATCGACTTCCACCTGATGCTTCTTCGGGATTGGCTTGTTGATCCAGGCCCCTTCCGCATTGTAGAAACCGACCTGATAGTGATAGCTGAAGCTGTGATCCTGCTGCTCCAGCACCAGCCACCAGCCCCAGAACTCCCGCTTGTCCGGCGCCGGTTTGGCGCTGACGCAGACGGAGAGACAGTCGAAACGGTAACGCCCCTCTTCACACAGATCTTCACGTAAATAGGGGCCAATCGCGGCAAACTGCCTCAGCAGTCGCTTGTAGGTCACTCTTTCTGACATGTTAACCTCCCTGTTGAACAAGCCACATCATCCTGGGATGACGTTATTTTTTAGCGCTATATCATGTACATAGGTGCTTTTTAAGCCAGTCGACCATCTCTTTCAACGCCTCGTCATACACCTCCAGCAAGGGTTGCTTGTCGAACACCACCGCCTTGCCATTGCGGCTGGCGGACGCCAATGCCCGTACATCCTGCTCGGGACAAATAAAATCTTTCTTGTGTCCGATACTTAGTATCGGCACGGGAGTGCGAGTCCCCAGCAATCCTTGCGTCTTGAGGGAAAATACCTGGCACTTGGTACGCAGCGACTCCCACTGGGCCGCGTCGGCCCCCAGACGATTCGCCAGCCCGTCGCGCATCATGCGCGGGCAGCGGGCGAACATCTCCTGATTGGTGAACACCTGATTGACGCCCGCCCCTATGCAGACCACAGTCCTGAGCTTGAACGGCTCGATGAAGGCGAGGCGCGCCGCCACATTGCCCGCCAGACGAAAACCCACCATGGCGATGCGCTGATGATCGACCCAGGCCACCTCTGACAGGTGGTTCAGCACGGCCTGATGCAGCCGGCTGGTGTCTTGCACCAGTGGCCAGTGCTCGGCATAGCCGATACCCGGCATATCCAGCGACAACATGCCGATGCCGTTGGGTTCCAGGCATTTGAGATAGAGGTTGAGGAAATCGACCTGCAGCGAGTCGATGCCGCCGCTGACGATGACCAGGGGCACGGGTTTGTCCGTGGTCGGCAGATGCAGGTAGCCCTGAATGCTCTTGCCACGAAATGGCACCTGTATCTCTTTGAGGGGCACCTTGAACAGGCGACCCGCCTCGCGGTAGGCCATGTTGCCGAGCAACTGGGCCTGATCCGCCAACTCGTCATTCTTCAGATGGGGATAACTGGCGATGGAGTAGTAACGCACCGCCCTGAGCAGATCCTTCAGGGCTGCCGCCGAGTCACCCTGCTCCACCAGGGCGCGGCCCTGATTGAAGTAACGGCCGGCCAGCTGGCTCCACTCATAGACCCAGTTGCCGGACACATAGCCCTTGATGGTATCCAGGTAACGCTCGTGGGTGCGTTCCCCTTTTCCCATGGCGATGCAGGCCAGCGTCTGTTCCACCTCGACCGGATCCGCCCCTTGCCAGGCCCAGGTTGGCCGGCGCAGCAGACGATACCAGCGCGACGACATGGAGCCATCGATAAAGGTCTCGTCCAGATTGGCATCTTGCTCTTCCACCGGGCTGCTGTTGGAGATCTCGGAGGTCTCCAGCACCTTCTTGACCCGGGTAAACAGCTTCTCGGTCAGGTTAAGGTCGTCGTTCAAGTCCAAAGTAATTACTCATACGGTCAGGCAATGGCTCCATCTTAACCACTTTTCCCGCCCGGCAGCCAGTTGCACCACAAAAAAACAGGGCTCCATATAGGAGCCCTTTGAAGCTGATTCAGTGCTTACTCTTCGTCGCAGATAGGCTGGGCAAACTCCAGCGCCATGTCCCAGGGCTGTTCGATCCAGGTGTCCTGCGGGATGGCGACTTCGAAGTCATCCAGCAGCTGCTCACCCATGGGCTTGGCGAAGATGGCGATGAACTTGGCCTTGGGGTAGAGCTCGCGGATCGCCTTGGCGGTAGTGCCTGTGTCCACCAGATCTTCCACCACCAGCCAACCTTCGCCATCACCGGCCGTGGTCGCCGCTTTGACAACCACCAGCTCGCGCTGGCTGTTGTGGTCGTAGCTGGAGATGCACAGGGTTTCGACATTACGGATGCCAAGTTCGCGGGCCATCAGCGCGGCCGGTACCAGACCACCACGGCTGACCGCTATGATCCCTTTCCACTGGCTGACAGGCAGTTGACGACGGGCCAGACGGCGCGCTTCACGTTGCAGGTTATCCCACGACACATAAAACTTTTTTGGCATGTTATCTATCTCGAAGAGTTATATAAAACAAGTACTTAAAAAATTATCACCTCGCGTTTTCACGCGCGGCTGAGTCAATGCTGGCACCCCTGCTTCCCGAATTCGGCTTGCACGTTGGCGGCCTCAGGGCTGGTACCTCGGCAGCAAAAACAGATGCAATGAAAGCAGGATGGGCATAGCTGGCGGCCATGTCGTTTGGAGGAAAGACCGCAGACAGGCTGTTGGGCCGGCATGATAGCATCGTTTGCGGATAAATTGACTGGCAAACGTATGCGAAATGCAGGAAAAAGCGTCCCGGCCCCCTGCCATCCCGCCCGGCGTCTGGCATACGCCCACGCTTTACCACATCCGTTCCAGCCCGTTGCAGATAAAAAAATAGCAGGGGGAGGATGGCATCCTCACTCACCTGCTGCTTCACATCTTGTTGCTTGTCCCCGGCGGGGCGCCCCTGCTTAGCGGTAAGCGAAGGGATTCGGGTAGCTATAACCCTGGGTGTAGAGCGATTGGGCAAACCAATAGGTTGAATTGCTGCCTGACATAGTAAAACTCCTGATTGCTTAACAAGTTACGTACCTTTATGCGGGCTCAGATCCTTGAACAGACACTCGGTTCCATGGAGGCGCACTTGCTTTGCTTCGGTTCCCTGGAGGCATTCATCGTCATCCTGACGGGTGGCGAACCACGGCCACCAATTTACCAGCCGGTGCCATAAACACAATATTTTTGTGACGAACATCACGTAATTTCTTTTGTGCTGGGCATTGTCACCTCAACCTCGGCTGCACGCTGCGAACAACCCGATTACCAGCACAAGCCGCGCGCAATTTGCGCTGATCGCTCACATTTTTGTGTGATTGACTGTATTATCGTTATCCTCTTCCTCGGCCCTCTGGGCCCGGTCAATTTCCGTGCTGGTAAGGAGTCCCGACGTGGCACAGCTTAGTTCTCTCTCTCCCCAACTGATTTGGCATTTCTTCGAACAGATCTGCTCCATCCCCCACCCTTCCAAGCACGAAGCCCGTTTAAGCGCCTGGATAGTCGAGTGGGCCCAGGGGGAAGGCCTGGCGGTCAAGCAAGACGCCGTCGGCAACATCATCATCAAGAAACCGGCCACGCCGGGGATGGAAAACCGCAAGGGTGTGGTACTGCAGGCCCATATCGACATGGTGCCCCAGGCCAACGCCGACACCCGGCATGACTTCACCCAGGATCCCATCGATGCCTATATAGACGGTGACTGGGTGACTGCCCGCGGCACCACCCTGGGCGCCGACAACGGCATGGGCATGGCCGGTTGCCTGGCCGTGCTGGCCGACAAAAACCTCAAGCACGGTCCGCTGGAAGTGCTGCTGACCACGGACGAAGAGACCGGCATGACGGGCGCGTTCGGGCTGGAAGCGGGTTGGCTGGAAGGCGAGATCCTGCTCAACACCGACTCCGAAGAAGATGGCGAGGTCTACATGGGCTGCGCCGGCGGTGTGGATGCCAATATCCGCTTCCCGCTGGAGCAGGTCGCCGCCACCGAGGGCGACGGGTTCGAGCTGCAGGTGAAGGGGCTGCGTGGCGGTCACTCCGGCGTCGATATCCACCGCGGTCGTGGCAACGCCAACAAGCTGCTGGTGCGCCTGCTGAAAGCGGCCGAGCCGCTGGGCCTGCGTCTGGCCGAAATCCACGGCGGCACCCTGCGCAACGCCATCCCGCGCGAGGCACGCGCCAAGCTGCTGGTGCCCGCTGCCCACGTCAATGAATTCAAGGCCCTGGTCGACCGCTATGCCGGCATCTACCAGAGCGAGCTGGCAGCCACCGAAGCCAACCTGACAGTGCTGCTCACGGCTCAGGAGAAACCGGCCAAGCTGATGAGCGAAACCCTGCAGGCACGCCTGCTGGACTCCCTGATGGCCTGCCCGAACGGCGTGATGCGCATGAGCGATGCCATTCCGGGCGTCACCGAGACCTCCACCAACCTGGGCGTCATCAAGACGCTCGACGGCGAGGTGTATGTGCAGTGCCTGATCCGCTCCCTCATCGACTCCGGTCGCGAGAGCGTCGAGCAGATGACCCGCTCCCTGTTCAATCTGGCCGGTGCAAGCTGCGAATTTACCGGGGCCTATCCTGGCTGGGCGCCGGATGTGGACTCCCCCGTGATGGCGCTGGTACGCAACAGCTACCAGACCCTGTTCGGCGAGATGCCCAACGTCATGGTGATCCACGCAGGCCTGGAGTGCGGCCTGTTCAAGAGCGCCTATCCGGACTGGGACATGGTCTCCTTCGGCCCGACCATACGCGGTGCCCACTCGCCAGACGAGAAGGTACACATCCCGGCGGTCGAGCGCTTCTGGCAGCTGCTGGTGCACGTGCTGGAGCAGATCCCGGCCAAATAAGGCGCCGGTTCCTCTGTACTTGCAGTCGACCTGATGCATACCCCGCCAAGTGCGGGGTATTTTTTTGCACGCATGTGGCCGCCACCGCCATCCACGCCAGGCTCCTGAGGGTCGCCTTCCTTTCAATACCCTGGCCCTCCATCTGCCCATCAGGGCTCACTTCCGGCCCGCCATTGTGCCCTCAGTGGCTCTGAAACCGTCTCCATGAACAGAACTGGGTTTGAAAACCCTTTCCATGATTTATGTAAATTTACCACACAAAAAGTTGATCCAGCTCACATAAGGCCATAGGATCAAATTGTGACCCAGGTCACACACTACAACTAGATAACAGAGCAATGAGGTGAATATATGTTTGAGAACCTGGCAGTACTGTTCCACCTTAAGGGTGCAACCAGCAAGAAAGGCGCCGTAGAGAAAGACACCTACGCCCCGTCAACCCGTGAGTATTACTTCCGTTACGGTGCCTGATGCATCGGAGAAAGAGATCTAACGTAGTAAAATTACACACATCATAATCATTACAACAGCCATCCCCTCTCGGGGCCGCTGTCCTGCCCTGGCCAGATGTTCCACGGCCAAACCTGAACTCCAACCATGAAGATGGGGCCCACAGGCCCCATTTTTTTATTGCTTGTCTCCCGTGCCACTCTGTTGCGATGCGGGCACCGGCATCATATCGCCTTTCCCAGGGGCACAGCCTCTGCCTCCGCCAAGGGGAAGTGGCAGGCCACCTGATGAGCCGCCCCGTCACAGATATGCAGGCTCGGCGCCGTGTGACGGCACAGATCCGTGGCATAGGAGCAACGCTGGTGAAAGTGGCAGCCGCTCGGCGGCGAGATGGGGGACGGCACATCGCCGGTCAGCAGTATGCGCTGGTTGCGACGGCGCGGATCCGGCACAGGAATGGCCGAGATGAGTGCCTGGGTATAGGGGTGGCGTGGCGCCAGATAGAGCGATTGAGCCTCCGCCAGCTCGACGATCCGTCCCAGATACATCACAGCAATGCGATCCGAGATGTGTTTCACCACCGACAGGTCGTGGGCGATGAAGATGATGGCCAGGTTCATCTCCCGCTGCAGGCTGAGCAGCAGGTTGATAATCTGGGACTGCACCGAGACATCGAGGGCCGACACAGCTTCGTCGCATATCAGCAGCTTGGGCTTGAGGGCGATGGCCCGGGCGATGCCGATGCGCTGACGCTGACCGCCGGAAAATTCGTGGGGGTAGCGATCCACCGCACTCTTCGGCAGGCCCACCTTGTCCAGCAGCTCCAGCACCCAGGCTCGCCGCTGCTCAGCGTTGCCTTTACCGTGGATAATGAAGGGCTCCTCCAGGATCTGGCCGACCGTGTGGCGGCTGTTGAGGGATTCTGCAGGATCCTGAAACACTATCTGCATCTCCTGGCGCAGAGAGCGCATCTCCCGGGGCGAGAGATGGGTGATGTCCCGCCCCTCGAAGCTTATCTGGCCTGCGGTCGGCTCGAACAGCTTGAGCAGGGTACGGCCCAGGGTGGACTTGCCACAACCTGACTCCCCCACCAGCCCCAGCGTCTCCCCCTGTTTGAGGTCGAAACTGATGCCATCCACCGCATAGACACTATACTTCTTGCGCAGAAAACCACCGCCAAGCTGGAAGTGCTGTTTCAAATCCCGCACGGACAACAACGCCGTCATATCGTCAACTCCTTCCAGTGATGGCAGGCCACCCCATGCCGGGCACCGAGCTGCTCGGTCGCCGGAATGACTCTTATGCAGAGGTCGGTGGCGTGGGGGCAGCGATTGGAGAAGCGGCAACCCGCCGGCATCTCGTGCAGGGCGGGCACCTGACCCTTGATGGTCTTGAGCAGGCTCTTGGGGACATCTTCCAGTCGCGGGATCGAGCTCATCAAGCCATGAGTATAGGGATGGCGCGGGTGGTCAAACAGCTCATAGACATCCGCCTGCTCCACCGCGCGACCGGCATACATCACCACCACCTCGTCGCACAACTCGGCCACCACACCGAGATCGTGGGTGATGAAGATGATGGCCATGCCGGTCTGGGCCTGCAGCTCCTTCATCAGCTCCAGGATCTGGGCCTGAATGGTCACATCCAGCGCCGTGGTCGGCTCGTCGCAGATGAGCAAATCCGGCTCGCAGGAGAGCGCCATGGCGATCATCACCCGCTGGCGCATGCCGCCGGAGAGGTTGTGAGGATAGACGGCAAAGCGCTGGGCCGGCTCCGGGATCCCCACCTTCTGCAGCATGGCGATGGCCGCGGCTTTGCGCTGGGCCCGGTTGTAATCGGGTCTGTGCAGGCCGAACACCTCCATCAGCTGATCGCCCACCGTCTGCACCGGGTTGAGCGCCGTCATCGGCTCCTGAAAGATCATGGAGATACGGTTGCCGCGCACCTTGTACATCTGATCCGGCGCCAGGGTGAGCAGCTCCTCCCCCTGAAAGCGGATGGAGCCAGCCACCACCTGACCGTGGGGCTTGGGCAGCAGCCCCATGATGGCGAGCGAGGTAACGCTCTTGCCGCAGCCGGACTCGCCGACGATACCTAAGGTCTGACCCGGGGCCACCTTGAAGCTGACCCCGTCGAGCACCTTGATCTTGCCGTCGTCGACGGCAAACTCCACCTCGAGATCGCTTACCTCAAGAATCGAGGCCTGGTTCTGGCCGTTATCAACGGCGAACTCCCCCCCGTTATCCGGTACGTCAAGAATGGGGGCCTGTGTGTTGGGCATGACTGCTGCTCCCTGCTCAATGGCATCAATGACGTGCATAGGTCTTGTCAAGCAGGGTAATGGGCGCCAGCGCCTCGTCCGCTTCCTTGGCTTTCAAGGTCGCTTCCTTCACCTTGGGATCGAGCCAGAGCAGACCGCCGCTACTGTGGGGATAGCCATCCATGGGCCAGTAGAGCAGATCCGGCGTGTTCTTGGTGGCGGGCACCTCGGGCAGCATCACATGGCGCCAGCTGCTGGCCCGCACATAGTTGAGCTGCACCCCAGGCACGAAGATGGCGAGATCATAGATACGCTGCTGGATCTGACGGGAGATCCCGGCCCGCTTGGCCATGTCGAACTCGACGTTGTAGGCGTCGATCAGCGCGTCCAGCTCCTTGTCAGCCACGTTGAACAGGTTGTTGGTCTGCGGCTTGTTGGCGTTGGCGGAGTGGAAAAACTCCCAATACTGCGGATAGAGACCACCGCCGCCCCAGCCGAGCCAGGCCGCTTCGTGTTTCTTCTCCAGCATCACCTTGAAGCCGGTGGCACCATCCACCAAGTTCAGCTCCAGATCCAGACCCGCCTTCTTGGCCTCTTCTTTCAGCACCGTCAGTCGCTTGGAGTGCTCCTGACTGGTGTAGGTGAGCGCCAGCGTCAGCCGCTCGCCCTTGTCATTTTGCAAGATGCCGTCCGGCCCCGGCTTGGCGTAGCCGCCCTTGGCAAAGTACTCGCGCGCCTTGCCTATGTCATAGGCCCGCTCCGGCAGCTTGATGTCGGTGAACTCGCCAAAGCCCGAGTCGAAGGTGGTGGCTCTGTCGTAGTCGCCGCGCAGCACTGTCTCGATCATCTTGTCGATGTTGAAGGCGTGCTGGATGCCGAGCCGTACGTTCACGTCCGCCAGCTTGGGGTTGGTCACATTGAGGTGAACCCCCTGCCCGCCCTGCTTGGTGTCTGTCATGGCCATCACCTTCTGCACATACCCCTTCTTGTACTCCGGGGTGACCGCTTTTTCATGCCACCAGTTAGGCAGTATCATCTCGAAGGTATCCAGCTCCCCTTTCAGGAAGTGACGGAAGGCGATGTTGTGGTCGCGGATCACCTGCACCTTGATGGTGTCGAGGTTGAATCTGTGCTGGTTGTAGCGATCGTCCTTTGCCCACCAATCCTGCTGCTTGCTGAAGGTGACCGACTTGCCCTTCTTGACGTCGCTGATCACATAGGGGCCAGTGGTGGGCACCACAGCCCAGTTGTACTGCTTCACCCAGTTGGGGGTGAGCTTGTAGTAGTGCCTGGGCTGGGGCCACAGCTCTGTGGTGTTGAGCAGGTCCAGCTTGGCCTTGCGGTTGCCCGCCTTGACCAGAATGGTGTGGTCATCGATCTTCTCTACCGCCACCACCTCTGTGGTGTAGTAGTTGTTGAACCAGGGCCCCTTGATGTCTTTGGAGCGCATCATCTCGTAGCCGAAGGTGTAGTCGTCGGCATTGACCGGTTTGCCGTCGGACCACTTGGCCCGCGGATCCAGCTTGAAGTAGACGGTCTGATTGTCTGGCGCTATGGCCCAGTGGGTCGCCAGCGAGGGGATGGGGTTGCCGGTATTGGGGTGGAAGCTGATGAGCCGCAACTGGTTGTCCATGATGAAGGAGCGGAACGAACCGTTGGAGTCGGGCCCCACTGTGCGGAACGTCAGCGGAAAGCTGTCGACAAACATGTTGAGGCTGCCGCCCGGCAGCGCCTTGGGTGAGGCGAACACGGGGTCGGTGTCGTTGGTCTCCCATTTGAGATCCGTAGGCAGGCTGGCCGCCCACACCCAGGATCCGTTCACCAGCACAAAGAGAGCACCTATCCATTTGATTTTATTTTTCATGTTTGACTTCCAGGTCTGGCCCCTGCACTGGGGGCTTCTCAATTAAGGGTGGATACACACGGCGATGAAGCACGCCGCGTGTCACTGATAACGGGTAAATTTGCGCGGGTCGAACGCCTCGCGGATCGCCTCGCCGATAAAGGAGACCATGATCAGCACCAGACTCACCGCCGCGACGACCGAGCTGACGATCCAGATGGCATCCAGATTGTTGATGCCCTGGGAGAGCAGCTCGCCCCAGCTCGGAGTCGGTGGTGCCAGCCCGAAGCCCAGATAGTCCAGCGCCGTCAGAGTCGAGATATTGCCCACCACGGCGAACGGTGCCAAGGTGACTATCATCATCAGGGTATTGGGCAGTATGTGGTTGAAGATGATCCGTTTGGTGCTCGCCCCTTGCGCCCGCGCCGCCATCACATAGTCCCGCGCCCGCTCCTTGTAGGTGAGGGTGCGCATATACCAGGTGATACCCATCCAGCCGAACAGCACGTTGATGCCGACAAACAGGCCGAAGTTGGGCTTGGCCAGCGACACCAGGATCATGATGACGTAGAGAAACGGCACCTGGGACCAGATCTCGATAAAGCGCTGCAACACCAGGTCAAACCGCCCGCCGAGAAAACCCATCATGCAGCCAATGCTGACCCCGATGGCATAGCTGGCCGCCAGGGCTATAAAGGCAAAGCCGATGGCGATGCGAAAGCCATACACCAGCCGCGCCAGCACGTCGCGGCCGCTGGTGTCGGTGCCGAGGAAGTGGAGCTCCTCGGCGCTGGGGGCGTAGGGCGGATAGGCATCCTGCTTGAAATCCTGCTCATAGGGGTTCCAGGGCACAGGGGGCAGCAGCACCCAGTCGCCCTTGCCTTCCTCTGCGAATTTGGCCTTCAGCTGGCGGTAGTTGGTCTCGTACTCGTAATCGAGCCCGAAGTGCTGGCCCGGGATCACGTCACCATAGGTGGGGAAGTGGAGCTGGCCCTGATAGCTCACCATCAGTGCCCGGCTGTTGACCAGCAGCTCCGCCAGCAGGGAGAGCAGCACCAGGGTGGTAAAGATGACAAAGGAGTAGTAGCCGCGTTTTATCGACTTGAAACGCTTGAGTTTTTTTAAGGTGACCGGGTTCATGTTCACTCTCCAAACCGCACGCGGGGGTCAACAGAAGGTGCAACGCAGATATCGGAGACGATATGGCGTGATATCAGCATCGGCATGACAAGAGAGATAGGGTTCATGCTCACTCTCCAAACCGTACGCGGGGGTCAACAGAAGGTGCAACGCAGATATCGGAGACGATATGGCGTGATATCAGCATCGGCATGGCAAGAGAGCTCTGGTTCATGCTCACTCTCCAAACCGCACGCGGGGATCGACCAGGGCAACGCAGATATCGGAGACGATATTGCCCACCAGCATCAACATGGAGGTGATGGCCAGTATGCCCATGACGGTGGGGTAATCCCGCTCGACGATCGCCTCGTAGCCGAGCAGGCCTATACCGTCGATGTTGAAGATGGTCTCGATGAGGAAGGAGCCGCCGAAGAAGACGGTGAGCACGGACCCCAGGTGACTGGCGATGGGGATCAGGCTGTTGCGCATGGCATGATCGGTCACCGCCTTGCGAAACGGCAGCCCCTTGGCCACGGCGGTACGCACATAATCCGCCGACAGGTTCTCCATCAGGCTGTTCTTCATGGTCATGGTGAGGATGGCAAAATCCCCGATGGCATAGGCGATAAGCGGCAGCAGGGCATGGGCGAAGACGGTACGGATCTGGTCCCAACTGCTCTCCATGGAATCGAAATCGTCCCCCGGAAAACCGCCCATGGGCAGCCACTCCAGATGGAAGGCGAAGACTGTGATGAGGAAGATCCCCACCACGTAGGCGGGTAGCGCATAGGCCATGTAGATGAGCATGGAGCTGAGCGAATCGAAGCGGCTGTTGTGCCTGAGGGCCTTGGCTACCCCGAGTGGTATGGATACCGCGTAGCTCAGCAGAAAGGTGGCCAGCCCGAAGAAGGCGGTCACCGGCAACCTCTCCTTGATGAGGCCCCACACCGGCTCGTAATAGCGGGTCGATTCGCCGAGATCCAGCACGGCCAGCTTCTGCAGCCACTCCCAATAGGCGATCAGCATGGGCTTGTCGAGCCCGTAAAAGGCCTTGAGCTCCTCGATCTGCTCATCGGAGAGCGCCTGGGCGCCCTTGCTGCCACTGGAGCGTCCGGTCTCGTTTTGTGACACCTGCGCCTGCAGCAACATGCGTTCGACCGGGCCGCCCGGCACGAAACGGGTGATGGTGAAGACGAGCAGGGTGATACCGAGAAACGTCGGGATGATCAAAAGCATCCGACGTAAGAAATACGACAGCATGGTGAAACCTCGTCCTTGTTGTTCTTTTATGGCCAGTCACATCCGGTGACGGGCCTCTCCTTCCTGGCATTACTCACTGGATAGGCTGTTATTGGCAGACAATCCGCTGGGTCACTGTAAAAGCTCTGCAACAAAAATCAAGTAGAACGAAGAGGACAGCATCTGCCTTTGGCAAATAGCAGAATTTACTGTGAGTTTTTTATGAAAACCCCAACTTCAAGATAAAAAACTACTCACAGAGCAATTCAACCATCGTTTAAATTTTAAATTAAAATAATAAAAAACAACCACAAAAACAAAAATACCTTATTAAACATGGCATTAAATAAAAACTTGTTAATTTACCCTATCTATATACACAAGTTTGAATTCCGCAAAATACCAAGTCTGAACAGAAACACAACACACCACAAAAACAGCTAATAATTCTATATAAGCAGCCTTTTACAAGATAAATATCAAGGGGACAGATCCCTTATCGATAAGTTCAAAATTAATCAATAAAATGGAAACACATCGATTTAACACCGATTTCACATCGTAAATGAATGCCAAGTCAGAATAAAAAGCTGGCAATAGCGAACTAATAAAACATAGTCATCTTATTGCCCACCCCTACCCCATCCGCACCGCCTCAATTGACGTCCACATCGAAAGCTTGATAAGCCTTACGCATCGCTCCAACGAGGGCGGTATGGAAGCAAACAAAAAAACAACCAGGAAGGATATAGCGATGCTTAGGAAAAGCAGACTCTCTGCTGCCGTTGCGTTTGCCTTGGCGAGCGCGGCAGTGGTAGTTACCCCCGCCATGGCCGAAGAAAGCCAAAACGTCGAAAAACTGCAGAAAATCAAGGTTACCGGCTCCCGCATCTCCCGTGTCGATGTGGAAGGCGCCACCCCTGTCGTCTCCGTCACCAAGGCCAAGATCGAGCAATCCGGTCAGCAGACCGTTGCCGATTACCTGAAACAGGCCTCCTACAACTCCTTCGGTGGTGTATCTCCCTCCTCCGGCAGTTCTTTCCAGTCTCAAGCCACCATTGGTCTGCGCGGTCTCGGCTCCGAGCGCACCCTGGTACTGTTGAACGGCAAACGGGTTGCCGGTTCTCCCACCATGGGCGGTACCTCCATCAACCTGAACACCATTCCCATGGCCGCCGTTGAACGGGTGGAAGTCAATCTGGATGGTGGCTCAGCCATCTACGGCTCCGATGCCATCGGCGGCGTGATCAACGTGGTGCTGAAAGAGGGTTATGAAGGCCTGACCTTCCAGGGCAGGATTGGCAGTCCGACTGAAGACGGGGGCGATGAAAAGAGCGGCTCCATCGTTGCCGGCATTACCGGTGAAAAAGGCTCCCTGATGACTGTCTATGAGCATGACAAGAAAGACGTCATCTACAGCCGTGACCGTGACTATCTCGCCAAGCAAGGCAATGATTCCCCTAGCGTTTACGGCCGTAACGTGGAAGGTATCACAGGCCTGGACGGCAATGGCGATGCCATTTGGAAATACGGTCCACTGGCAGGTTCCACCAATGCAGACGGCACCTGTAAGGAACCCTTCACCAATTTCGAAGGCGGTTGTAACTTCAACTACGGCCAGGTTGCCGCCAAGACGGCCTCACGCAGCCGTGACACCCTCTACGTGAACGGTCGCTACCACATCAACGACACCGTGGACTTCGTGCCGCAGATCATCGGCTCCAGGGTCGAGAGCTTCGGTCGCTTCGCCCCCGCCGCAGGTGCCTTCACCATAGACCCGGCCAACCCGAAAAATGCGCAGTTTTTCACCGACAACGGCCTGGATGCCGCAGCCACTCAAGGGCTGGGAGAAGCTGCTTATGCCTACTACCGTTTCAACAACGTCGGTACCCGTGACAATCTGGTCACAGACACCACTGGCAGCATGAACCTGGGCTTCGAGGGCACCATTGCGACCGAAAGCGTCGGCGACATGCAGTGGAACGCTGGTTACATGTACTCCAAGACAGACAACAAGGAGAACGGGACCGGCTATGTGCTGAAGTCTGCCGCTCAGAAAGCGATCGAGGATGGCAAGTTTGTCGGTGGTGAATTTGATGCCTCCACCACTGCCTCCATGACTGCCGATACCAGCCGCCGCTCCACCATGGACTTCTACCAGTGGTATGCCGGTGTCCAGTGGGACATGGGTGAACTGCCGGCCGGTCCGGTCAGCTGGTACGCCGGCGCCGAATACAACGACTGGGTCTATGCCGACAAGTACGATGCCCAATCGGAAGCTGGCAACATCATAGGTTCAGCGGGCAACTCCTCCGGTGGTGTTCGTGATGTAACGGCTGCCTATATCGAGTCCCTGGTTCCCATCACGGATCAGATTGAGCTCAACGTGGCCGGTCGCTTCGACAAGTACAGCGACTTTGGCAGTGCCTTCTCACCCAAGACCAGTCTGCGCTACCAGCCGCTGGACAACCTGATGCTGCGCACCTCCTGGTCCCGTTCGTTCCGGGCCCCCAGCCTGAGCGATCTCTACTCTGCAGATTCTGAATCTGCCGACTGGGCCAAGGACTATGTCTATTGCGAAGCAAACGGCATCTCGGCTGCCGCCTGCCCGAACCAGCAATACACCACCATCCGCACCGCCAATGAGAACCTGAAGGAAGAGACGGCCGATACCTGGAACTTCGGTGTGGCCTACAGTCCGCTGGATGAGCTGAACCTGTCGCTTGACTACTACACCATCAAGATCACCGACCTCATCCAGCTGAACTCCCTGCAGTCCATCATCTATGACGAGCTGAACAACGGCAGTTCCAGCAACATAGTGCGTAACAGCCAGGGCAAGATCAAACAGGGCACAGCCCCCATGGTCAACCTGGGCGAGCTGAACACCAGCGGCCTGGACTTCAAGGCGGATTACAAGTACGACCTGAACATGGCGACAGTGCGTTATGACTTCGGCAGCACTTACATCCTGGAGTACAAGGAAGGTCTGTATGCCGGTGGCCCCGTCGTCGACAAGATTGGCCAGAACGGCAAGCCACAGCTGCGCTTCAACACCGGGGTTGGTGTCAACGTGCCCCAGTGGTGGAACATGGACACCTACCTGAGCGCCAGCTACATCGACTCCCAGAGCCAGGACTACATCGCAGATACCGGTGAGGAAGTGGGCCATATCTCGTCCCAGACCACCTGGAACCTGAACGTCGGTGTCGATGCGCCTTGGGATGGCAAGATCCAGGTCGGGGTGAAGAACATGTTCAACACGGCTCCGTCTCTGGAAAGTGATGGCTTCACCTATGACGATGAGCTCTACGGCATCGACGGGCGCATCTACTACCTCGACTACACCCAGAAGTTCTAATCAACCTCGTTGATATACAACCCAAGCCGGCCCGGTCGGGCCGGCTTTGCCCAAGGTTCCAAGGAAGTTACGGAGATAGGGTAATCCTATGAAGACAAGGACAATTACAATGAAGAAAGCGCTCCTCGGCAGCCTGGTTTCGGCCGCCTTGCTGACCAGCTTCAATCTGAGTGCCGCCTCTGCCGGTCAGGCAGTGGACGCTCAAGCCGCCACCGACAATGCATCCAAAGTTTCCCAGCAGAAGATCGACAACTACGCCGAGTCTGCCGAGTCTGCCCTGGCGCAGTACAAGGCCGCCTTGCGTCAGGTCGACAGTCTGCGCACCTACAACGAGCAAGTGGGCAAGATGGTCGACTCCCAGACCACAGAGCTGGCCTCGATGCAGCGCCAGATCGCCCAGATCGACCAGACCAGCACCGAAGTGGTGCCCCTGATGCTCAAGATGATCGACTCCCTCGATCAGTTCGTCTCTCTGGATCTGCCGTTCCAGAAGGTCGAGCGGGAGGACCGCGTGGCGGCCCTGACCGATCTGATGAACAGGGCCGATGTCACCATCTCCGAGAAATACCGCAAGATCCTGGAGGCCTACCAGATCGAGGAGGGCTTCAGCCGAACCATAGAGTCCTACAAGGCCAGCCTGGACAAGGCCGGCACCGAGAAGACCTATGAGTTCCTGCGCGTCGGCCGCATCGCCTTGCTCTACCAATCCCCGGATGGCAACGAGACCGGCATGTGGAACAAGAAGACCCGTCAATGGGAAGAGTTGCCCCAGGAGTATCGCAGTGCAGTAGAACAGGGCTTGCGTATCGCCAAGAAGCAGGCGCCCCCCGCGCTCATCAAGCTGCCGGTTCAAACTGCGGAGAAAGCATCATGAAAGGAATCAAACTTGCCATTGCCTCCCTGATCGCGGGAGCCACCCTGATCACCCTGCCGGTGACTGCCGCCGAGAAACCGGTGGACTTGAACGCCCTGCTCAATCAGGTCAAGGCCGCCAGTACCAGCGAATCCCAGCTCAACAAGGAGCGGGAAGCCCGCTTCCTGGCAGACAAAAACGAGCAAGGCGCCCTGCTGGCCAAGGCCAAGGCGGAGCTTGCCGCCGAAACCGCCAAGGGGGAGAAGCTCAAGGCCACCTTCGATGCCAATGACAAACAGCTGACAGAGCTGACCGACACCCTGCGCCAGCGTTCCGGCAACATGGGCGAGATGTTTGGCGTGCTACGCCAGTTTGCCGGCGAGTTCAAGGGGATCTTCAACGCCTCAGCCCGCCGGGTCGAACACCCGGAACAGGCGGCGCTGCTGACCCGACTGGCAGAAAGCAAGGAGCTGCCCTCCAGCGATGATCTGAGCGCCTTCTGGACCACCACCCTCAGCCGCATGGTCGATGGTGGCAAGGTGAGCCAGATACCGGCGACTGTGGTGTACGGCGAGGGCAACCAGGCCGAGAAGACGGTGACCCAGATAGGTGAGTTCAATACCGTCTCCGAGGGCAAGTACCTGACCTTCGTCCCGGAAACCGGCAAGTTCGAGCAGTTGCCCCGTCAGCCCGACAAGGGTGTGCTGGAGCCCATCGCCGAGTTTGAGCAGGGTGGCGGTGGCGTCAAGCCCATCTTCGTCGACCCGTCCCGCGGCGTGATCCTCTCCCTGCTGGTTCAATCCCCCACCTTCAAGGAGCGGGTCGATCAGGGTGGGGAAGTGGGTTACGTCATCATGGTGCTCGGCGTGCTCGGTACCCTGCTGGCCCTGTTCTGCGGCGCCCGCCTCTCCCTCATCGGCGGATCCATGCGCAAGCAGCTGAAATCCAATCAGATCATCAAGGGCAACCCCATAGGCGACATGCTGGGGGCTTACCAGAACCATCGTGGCGACAACATTGAGGATCTGGAATCCAAGCTCGACGAGATCATACTGCGCAACGTGCCCAAGTTCGAGAAGGGCATCAGCATCATCAAGCTGATCGCCTCGGTCGCGCCGCTGCTGGGTCTGCTCGGTACCGTAGTCGGGATGATAGCCACCTTCCAGGCCATCACATTGTTTGGTACCGGCGATCCCAAGCTGATGGCGGGCGGTATCTCCGAGGCCCTGGTCACCACCATGCAAGGTCTGGTCGTGGCGGTGCCCATGCTGTTCCTCTACACCATAGTGCAGACCCAGAGCCGCCGTCTCATCCAGATCCTGGAAGAGCAGAGCGCCGGTTTCGTCGCCCGCTATCAGGAAAATCTGCACGCCGCCAAGGCCGCAGCCTAAGGAGTCACCCATGTGGTTCTGGTTGATTGAAGAAGTCGAGTCGGTCCGCCGGTTTCTGGGATTGGGGGGCGACGTACTGGTCGCCCTGTTCTTCCTGACCCTGCTGATGTGGGCCCTGCTGCTGGAACGCTGGTTCTACTTCATGACCGTCTATCCCAAGCAGGTGAAGCAGACCAAGGCCGCCTGGCTGGCCCGCAGCGACCACCTCTCCTGGTCCGCCAGGCAGATCCGGCGCGAGCTGGTCTCCCGGGTCGCCATGGCGGTGGACAAGGGAATGCCGGTCATCAAGGTACTGATCGCCCTCTGCCCGCTGATGGGGCTGCTGGGAACCGTGGTCGGCATGGTGCAGGTGTTTGACACTCTGGCCATCACGGGCACCGGCTCCCCCAGGGCGATGGCATCGGGCATCTCAAAAGCGACGGTACCGACCATGGCGGGCATGATTGCCGCCCTTTCCGGCCTGTTTTTTGTCAACCAGCTCGATCACAAGGCCAAGCTGGCGGTCGAGAAGCTGGAAGACAACCTGAAACACGGTTGATGCAGGATGCACTCCCCCGCCGGGCGCGAGCCTGGCGGGGGCACAGAACAAGCAAGGAGTTTTTGCCATGAGAAAACGTCACAGCGACAGCAGTGCTGATGAGGCGGCCATCGATTTGACCCCCATGCTGGACATAGTGTTCATCATGCTGATCTTCTTCATCGTCACCACCTCGTTCGTCAAGGAGTCCGGTGTGGAGATCAACCGCCCGAGCGCCAGCACGGCCGAGACGGTGAAGAAGGGGAACATCATGGTTGCGGTCCGTGAAAACGGCCAGGTCTGGGTCGACAAGCGCATCGTCGAAGTGGGCGCAGTGCGCGCCAACATAGAGCGGCTGCGAGCCGAGAACCCGGAGAGCGCCGTGGTGATCCAGGCCGATACCGAATCCCGTTCAGGTCTGGTGGTCCAGGTCATGGATCAGATCCGCATGGCCGGTGTCCAGAACATCTCCATCGCGGCGAGCAAGAGCAGCTGATGCCGGAGCGAGCACCATGAGATACCTGATATCGTTGGCTGTCTCCTGTGTGGTGGTGTTCTTCCTGTTTCTGGGAATGAACAAGCTCATCACACCGGATCACCGGGAGTTGGTGGAATCCGAAGACGTCAGCATGACCGACTTCATTCGGGTTCGCCCTCAGGAGACACTGCAAGAGAGACAACGCGAGCTGCCCAAACCGCCACCTCCGAACCGGCCGCCTCCCCCTCCCGAGATGGAAGTGGCCAGCACGGACCGGCCGCAGATGGAGAGCTCGCCGATGGACATGCCCAAACTCGACATCCCGGTCAACATAGGCGGCGGCAACGCCCTCGGTGCCTACAGTACCGGGGGCGGTGGTGGCGGCATGGGTGGCAACAACGGCGCCATCCCGATGGCGACCTTCGAGCCCATGATGCCCCGCAAGGCGGCGCTGGCAGGACTCGCCTCCGGCAAGGTGCTGGTGGAGTTCACCGTCACCGAACGCGGCACCGTCAGCAACGTGCGGATCGTGAAAGAAGAACCCCGTAGCTATGACCTCGGCAAGGAGGCGCGCAAGACCATCGCCAAATGGACGTTCAAACCGGCCATGGTCGATGGCAAGGCGCAGGCCACCCGCATGCAGCAAGAAATCGAGTTTGCGGTCAACTAAGGAAGGTGGCGATGAAAAAGTTACATACCCTGATCCTCGCCCCGGTCGCCATGGCGGTGCTGCTTTGCACCGCCAGCTGGGCCGCCGAGCAACCTGCCCTCTCTGACCGCGCCTACCGCGCGGTCAACAAGGCACAGGCACTGATCACCGAGAAGAAATACGGCGAGGCCAATGCCAAGCTGCAGGAGGCGCTGTCCGGCGCCGGCGAGCGGGTCTACGACAAGGGGGTGATACTGCAGACCCTGGGCTTCGTGGCGGCGCAGCAGGAGAAGTACGGTCAGGCGACCAAGTACTTCGCCGATGCCATCGCCACCGGCGGCCTGCCACAACCCGTGGCCCAGCAGGTGCGCTACAACCTGGCCCAGCTCTACATGGCGGAGGGCAACTTCAAGGCCTCCATCAGCACCATGAACCAGTGGTTCGCGAGCCTGGGCAAGGACGAGAAGCCGACCCCGCACGCCTACATCACCCTGGCCAACGCCCATGTGCAGCTCAAGCAATATCGGGAAGCCATTCCGGCGGTGGACAATGCGATCAAGCTCTCCGCCGGCAAGGCACCTGAATCCTGGTATCTGCTCAAGATGGCGGCCCACTACGAGCTGAAACAGTACAAACCGGCCACCGAGGTGCTGACCGCTCTGGTCGACCGCTATCCGGAGAAGAAGAAGTACTGGACCCAGCTGTCGGCCATGCACATGCAGGCGGGCAACGATGGCAAGGCGCTGGCGGCGCTGGAAGCCGCCTACAACCTCGGCATGCTGACCGAGGCGGCCGAATTGCAGCGCCTCGCCAACTACCTGGCTTTCGCCGGCATTCCCCACCGCGCGGCACGCGTGATGGAGAAGGCGATGAAGGAGGGCTCCATAGAGAGCAACGCGGCCAACTACAAGGCGCTGGCCAACTACTGGCATCAGGCCAAGGAGCTGGATCCCGCCATCGATACCCTGGCGAGATCCTACAAGCTGGCTCCGGACGCGGAACTGCAACTGAAGATGGCGCGCATGATGATCCAGAGCAAACGCTATCAGGATCTGGTGGCCCTGGCCGCCAAGCCTGCGGCCAATGCCAATGGTGAACAGCGCGCCGATCTCAAGTTCCTGACCGGGGTTGCCTATTTTGAGCAACAGAAGCCGAAGGAGGCGCTCAGCGCCTTCACCCAGGCCGCCCAGAATGGCAACGTCAGTGGCCGCGCCTCCCCCTGGATCAACTTCCTCAAGGAGCAAGGGGGCGGCGCCGTCACTCAATAAACAAGGCCCCGGCCTAGCGCAGCAGGGTGGCGCAGTCCCCCTAGAGGTGCGAACCGCGTGACGGCCCGGCCACCCGGCCTCGGCCATCACGTCATGGCACCCGGCAAGGCGCCCTCCCCGCCCGTCGCAGATAACAAGGGGTTCGCCCCGCAGGTTGCCTTGGTGGCAATTGGCCGCTCTTCGGAGCGGTCTTTTTTATTCCCCTCTTTATATAATCCGCCATAAAAAAATCCGGAGCCTGAGCTCCGGATTGTCATGCCGCTTGCTGGTGCTGCCTTGCCACGAATGGCGTCGGCAGCCCAGACTCCATGCAGGGGTTATCAGTAACTACATACCTGCTTCCAGCTGCCATCGGTGGCCTTGGGTTCGCTGCTGGTCCACCAGTTCGCCTGCCATACCACCTTGTTGTTGGTCATGCGATCGCCGCCATTGGCGTGATCCCCTTGCGGCCAGCTCGGATAGGCCTTGTAGGCCGCCGGGTTGACGTTCTGGCTGCTGCAGGTGGCGCCGCCCGGATTCTCGCCGCCACCCGAGCCCAGTACGGCCTCCGGCAGGGTCGGGAACTCGGCCTTGAGCCCTATGGTCTGGCTGCCGCTGATGATGATGCGCATGCCGCTCGGCACGCCGGCGGCCGGCAGGTAGTAGGTCATGGCGACTTCAACCTCGGCGCCCGGTGCCAGGGTCTGCCAGCTCGGCAGCGTCATGGCGACCTTGTGGAAGTCCTTCTCGTTGGCGATGCCTTCGGAGTTGTCGTTGCCACCGCTCTCCACCACCTTGAGCCCCATACCGCTCTGATCCGTGATGGTGTCAGAGGTGGAAGTGGGCATCAGGAACTCGATCCTGGCGCCGCCCGGGATGGTCTGGGTCGACTTGTTGACCAGCTTGAGTTTCGGGTTGATCGGGTAGTTGGAGTCCCCTTCCTTGAAGCCGGAGAGGCTCACGGCGATGTCGAGCTGGGCGCTCGGTGCCGCCAGATCGTTCTGCCTGGTGTTGTACTTGGCTGCCTTGGCGAACTTCTCGTAAGCAAGGGTAGTCAGAGTGCTGCCCATGCCGTACTCGTTCTTGGCCGGATCGAAGGCGTAGTCGCCCGCCATCTCCCAGAACATGACGCCGCCCAGACCCCGCTTGATGATGTAGTCCAGCTTGTGACCCATGGACTCCTCATCTTCGGTGGAGAGGAACACCTTCTTCTCTGCGTTCCACAGCCAGGGCGCCTGCGCCTTGTCATCGTAGTAACGCACGTACTTGCCCTGCATCACGTGGGCCTGATTGTTGGGATCCAGACCCCAGGCCGTGCCGTAGCTCGGCAGAATCGTGATGCCGAGGCTGGCCGCGTTCTCCAGGTTCTTGGCATGCCACATGGGCACGGCGCCACCGCCTATCTCCTTGCCGTTCTTGTCCAGATCGTGCCAGATGTTGTCGATGCCGACCGCCCCGTTGCCGCACGGAATCGTGCTGCCACCCGTGCCGGGCTGACACTCGTTCTGGCTCGGCAGGGCCGCCTTGCCGCCCAGCCCGTTGCTGCCGCCGCTCACCCCCTGCCAGCCGCGGGTGTAGTAGGGCACACCCACGTTGATCTTGCCGGCCGCCAGGGCGCCACGGAAGTAGTGGGCAGACCAGGCCGCGTTCAGATAACCGATGCCGCCGAACTGGGCCTGGCTATAGACGCCCCAGTGGGAGAGCTCGGGATCGGCATTGTTGTCGAACAGGGCGGCGTTGTGGCCGACGAAGTGGTTCCAGGCACCGTGGAAGTCATAGGTCATCAGGTTGACATAGTCGAGGTACTGGGTGACCTGAAAGTTCTCCATCCCGCGCAGCAGGTAGGCCGACGCCGGCGAGGCTATGGTCAGCATGTACTTGCGACCGTCCTCGGTGCCGGCATTGTCGAGCCGCGCCCGCAGGGTCTTCATCAGCACCTCGTAGTTGGCGAACAGCTTGGCCCGGCACTGGTTGGAGAGCGGGAAGTCGTTGGGGTTGCCCGCATCCTTCATGGAGGTGGGGTACTCGTAGTCCACGTCCACCCCATCGAAGCCGTACTGGCGAATGAAGCTCACCGCCGAGTCGGCAAAGGCGCTGATGCCGGCGGTATTGACCGAGCAGTCACCCTTGGTGGTGGCGGTGTAGAAGCCACGGGTATCGGCCCAGCCTCCCACCGAGATCAGGGTCTTCACGTCCGGATATTGCTTCTTGTACTTCGACAGCAGGTTGAAGTGGCCCTGATAGGCGAATTCCGGGTCCATTTCGGCGCCCGGCACCCCGTTCCAGGTCATCTTGGTGGCGGCGTCGTCCACCTTGATCAGGTGGCTCTGCTCATCCACAGCCGCGAAGGCGTAGTTGATGTGGGTGATCTTGTCCCAGGGGATGTCGCTCACCAGGTAGGAGGGCAGACCGTTCTTGCCGGTACGCCAGGAGGTGAAGTAGCCGATGACCCGGCGAGCATGGTCATCCCCCATGCACTCGTAACCGTCCGGGCGATAGATCTGGCGGATGTCGCAGGAGAGGTTGCCACCTGTGGGCGGCAGGGCCGCCTCTTCCACCTGCACGTCGACCTGGGCCGACTCGCCGGTGAGGTTCTCCTTGTCGGTCGCCACCAGCTTGAGGCCGGCAGCGCCCTTGCTCTGGGGCGTCCAGCTCACCTGCCAGGGGGCGCTTGTGTCTTCACCCACCTTCTTGCCATCCACGTAGAGCTCGACCCTGGCCACGTCGTTGTTGGCATCGGTGACATTGCCACTGACCGCCACGCTGCGACCCAGGGTCACCTTGGCGCCGCTGGCCGGGCTGCTGATGCTCACCCTGGGCGCCTCAGGCGCCACCACGGCGTTGACGCTGAAACTGGCATCCGCCTCGCTCAGCAGCTTGCCATCCTTGTCCAGCCCACGAGATTTGAGTTGATGGGGGCCGACACCGGTAGCAACCCAGCTGGCCGACCAGGGGGATGCACTGCTCAAGGCGACCTGCTTGCCATCGACCAGATACTCCACCTTGACCAGGGCGTTGCTGTCGCCGCTCAGGGTCACAGCGAGCGCCACCGATGCGCCCTCGTTGAAAGCGCTACCAACGGCGGGCGAACTGATTGCCAGTCCGAGCGCCGGTGGTGGCACCTCGCCGCCATAGAGCTTCCAGGCATCGGCCCAGACCACTCCCACCCCGGGGGCGTAGTGATAGGGCGAGGCCCCGCACCAGCCGGAGTAGGGAAATTCTTTGCATTCGTAGAGGGAGCCTGCGTTGCTGACGACATCGCCAGCCTTGTAGGCGGTGCCGGCCTGATAGGCGGGATAAGACGCGGCTTGTGCCCAGGCGGGCATGGCAGCCAGGGCCACCAGCATGGCAAGCCTGCTGGGCCTAAAGGTCTGTTGCATATTGTTATCTTCCTTGTTTTATCTTGGCATTGGTCACCAGGACAAAGAACAATCGCAACCTGCGTGATGGAGGGCAGACAACTGGCAATGGACCTGCCACAGACACCACCATCACCCCGGGAAGCCCCGCTATCTGGATCGACTGATCTTGAGACCGGAGGCATTGCGTCCCGGCCTCTCGGCCGGTTTGCCCTTTACCTGGGTTCCGTGAGGAACAAGCCGAGTATAGGAATCAAGCAGCCGAGTCTCAATCTTCATTCTCGAAGAAAAATATGTGGATGCCAGCCAGATCACAGTTTCCCGCTTTGGTTGAATTAATGATTTTGTCATTAATTTCATACTGTTAGCCAAGTCAAAAAAACCGAGATTGCCCTCATTTGCATCCCCGTAATGTGCGTTGGCTCACTGGTATGACATGCCGGAAATGTGACAATGCGCGCCCTTGGCCGATGAGCCAAGGCTATGGAAACACTGGCAAAAATAAAAAAGGAACCGTTATGAAAGGAACACGTACCCTGCTTTCGCTGGCCGTGGGGCTTGCGCTCGCGTCCCCGTCCGTCCATGCCGCCGGCTTCAGCTGCCCGGCCGACAGTGCCCTCACCCCCATCCCCGTCATTCAGGGCAGCGGCGACAAGAGTCCGCTCATTCCCAGCGACAAGTTCGAGAGCCCCCAGAGCGTCATGGTCAAGGCGGTGGTCTCTGGCCTCGGCGAGAGCCTCAACAAGGGATTCTACCTGCAGGACGTGCAGGGCGATGGCAACCCCCAGACCTCGGACGGCATCTTCGTCTACCTCAACGACAAGAACTTCGCCAGCAAGTACCCGGACATCAAGCCGGGTGCCGAAGTCTGCCTGGAGGCCAAGGTCGAGGAGTACTACAACCACACCCAGCTCAAGCCGGTCGCTGACAGCGGCACCCCGCGCCTGCGAGTCCTCGCCCAGGGGACGGCCCCTGCCGCCGTGCCGCTGCGGGTACTGGAAAACGAGACCCTGGCCCGGGCGCTGGAGCGTCACGAAGGGATGCGGGTACGGCTCGATGCCGACAGCGCGCTCAAGATAAGCCGCAACTTCAGCTATGACTACGCCGCCCGGCGCAACAACCTGGTGCTCTCCCACCAGGCGCCGCTGATGAAGCCGACCCAGTTGCACGATGCAGACAGCAAGGCCGCCAAGGCACTGGCCAAGGCCAACGCCAACAACCGGGTGTTCCTCGAATCCGACGTCAAGGCCGCCGACGGCAAGCTGCCCTGGCTGCCGGGCTGGGAGCCGGAGCAGGGTTACCTGCGCATCGGCGACGCCCCGGTCAACCTGGATGCGCTGGTGGGTTACAGCTACAACGAATACCGGTTAATAGTGCCGCAGGATCAGGAGATCACCGCCGGCGATCTGCTGCGCACCAGCGACAACGATCGCCAGAGCGCCCCGGCCCGTGCCGATGGCACCGACCTGCGCATCGGCAGCTTCAACGTGCTCAACTACTTCACCAGCCACTCCAGCGTGGGCGGAGCACTCAATGTGCTGTGCAAGGATCAGGCCGATGCGGACAGCGCCAAGGGCTGCAACCGCGGTGCCAAGAACCTGGAGGACTTCCAGCTGCAGCGCACCAAGATAGTCAACGCCATCACGGAGATGGATGCCGACCTGCTCGGCCTGATGGAGATGGAGAACAACGGCTTCGACAGCCACTCCGCCATCAGTGATCTGGTGCAAAGCCTCAACGCCCAGCAGAAGGATGCCAGCAAGCAGTACGCCTTCGTGACCCTGCCCAAGGCTCTGCTTGGCAACGATCGCTTCTTCGGCGGTGACGCCATCATGGTGGCCATGATCTACCGACCCGCCAAGCTGGCACCGCAGGGGGATGCCGGCGTCATCACGCTGCCGGTGCAGAAATACCTGGATGCGAAAGGGGTCGAGAAACAGGCCTCCCAGCGTGACTCTCTGGTGCAGAGCTTCACCATCGAGGGCAGCAAGGAGCCGCTGACCCTGGTGGTCAACCACCTGAAATCCAAGGGATCCGGCTGCCTGGAGAACCTGGACGGCAAGGAGCCGGCCGATCTGCAGGGCAAGTGCACCGAGTTCCGGGTCAGTGCCGCCAAGGTGCTGGGCGAGGCGGTGAGCAAACTGCCCGGCCAGGTGCTGCTGGTGGGGGATTTCAACTCCTACGCCCGGGAAGATGCGATCCGGGTGCTGACCGACTATGTGCCGACCGAGGGTCAGCGCAAGATAGTCTCCGCCTCCCAGACCTTCCTCGGCGCTCAGGTCTTTGAGCAGACCGGCAGCGAGGTGAGCAAGAGCTACGGCCTGGTGGACATGAACGTCAAGTTCAACAAGGAGAAGGCCATCTCCTACAGCTACGAGGCCGAACTCGGCACCCTGGACTATGCCCTCGCCAACCCGGCGCTGGCCAGCAAGGTAGTGGCGGTCGCCGACTGGCACATCAACTCGTTCGAGAGCAACCTGTTCGAGTACGGCCGTGACTTCAGCGGCGACATGATCAAGTCCGGCAACCCGTTCAGCGCCTCCGACCATGATCCCATCATCGTCGACCTCAAGCTGAAGGAAGAGAGCAACGGCGGTGGTGGAGCCATGGGCGCCCTGCTGCTGGCCCTGCTGCCGCTGGCCTGGCGTCGCCGCCGCTGATGCAGCCTTGCCATAACGCCAAAAGCCCGCTGCGATGCGGGCTTTTTTACGGGCAAGAAACGGGCTGGACGCAAGAATGAGCCAAAACAAAAAGGCCACCGCGATAACGGTGGCCTTTCGGCTTCTTGTAACAAGAATTTGGTGGAGCTACGCGGGATCGAACCGCGGACCTCTTGCATGCCATGCAAGCGCTCTCCCAGCTGAGCTATAACCCCAAATTTCGTACTCGACAAATGTTCTGGCGGCCATCTGTCGCAAATAGTGGTGGAGCTACGCGGGATCGAACCGCGGACCTCTTGCATGCCATGCAAGCGCTCTCCCAGCTGAGCTATAACCCCAAATTCTTTCTTCATTAGACAACCGGTTCTGGCGGCCGGTTGCCCTAACTCTGGTATTCAAATATCAAATAGTGGTGGAGCTACGCGGGATCGAACCGCGGACCTCTTGCATGCCATGCAAGCGCTCTCCCAGCTGAGCTATAACCCCACAAAGGTCGGCCTGGGTGATACACACCGCACTGCCCTGGGTACTTCATCTTCAATCAGGAACCTGGTGGAGCTACGCGGGATCGAACCGCGGACCTCTTGCATGCCATGCAAGCGCTCTCCCAGCTGAGCTATAACCCCTTGGATTCCAGATTGTTCGAGGAGAATTTGGTGGAGCTACGCGGGATCGAACCGCGGACCTCTTGCATGCCATGCAAGCGCTCTCCCAGCTGAGCTATAACCCCAACTCACCTCGGCGTTACCAAAGTTATCTCCGGCAACGGAGGCGCATGATAGGCATCACCCGCTTTGCTGTCAACCCAAAAATAACGCCGATTGGCGCGTTTAGTCAAAATTCAATCAGTTAGCTGTTTTTACCGGCAACCTTGCCGCTATCTCGCTGTTTTATGTCACAAATCTGGTCAACCAACAAAAACAAAGGGCCCCCTCGCGGGAGCCCTTTTGCATGCCATCACAGGCACTTATTCAGCAGCCATACGCGCTTCGATATACGCCAGGGCGCGATCGATGCGGGCGAGTACCCGCTCCTTGCCCACCAGCGCCATCACGGCGTCGATGCCGGGGGACTGCCCCAGACCGGTCACAGCGACGCGCAGCGGCATGCCGACCTTGCCCATGCCCTGACCCAGCTCGGCGGCGGTCGCTTCGATCAGCTCGTGCAGCGCCTCTGTGGTCCAGGTTTCCAGCGCCGCCAGCTTGGCCCTGGCCAGGGTCAGCGGCTCGGCAGCCACACCGCGCAGGTGCTTCTTGGCGGCCGCTTCGTCGATGGCCTCGTACTCTTCGAACAGATAGCGGCTCTGGGCGGCCATCTCCACCAGGGTATTGCAGCGTTCGGCCAGCAGGGTGACGACCTCGGCCAGGGCCGGGCCCTTGCTGGTGTCGATCTGCTGGTTCGCCATGTGCCAGGCCAGGTGCTTGGCCACATAGGCCGGATCCAGGCTGCGCATGTAGTGGTTGTTCAGCCACAGCAGCTTGTCGGTGTTGAAGGCGGAGGCGGACTTGGAGATGGCATCCAGGCTGAACAGCTTGATCATCTCGTCCAGGGTGAAGATCTCCTGATCGCCGTGGGACCAGCCCAGACGCACCAGATAGTTCAGCAGGGCTTCCGGCAGGTAGCCATCGTCACGATACTGCATCACGGAGACGGCGCCGTGGCGCTTGGACAGCTTGGCACCGTCGTCGCCCAGGATCATGGAGACGTGGGCAAACTCAGGCACAGGCGCGTTCAAGGCCTTGTAGATGTTGATCTGGCGCGGGGTGTTGTTGATGTGGTCTTCGCCACGCACCACGTGGGTGATCTCCATGTCCCAGTCATCGACCACCACGCAGAAGTTGTAGGTGGGGGCGCCATCGGTACGGCGGATGATGAGATCGTCCAGCTCTGTGTTGGCAAACTCGATACGGCCACGGACGTGGTCATCGAATACGACGGAACCTTCGGTCGGGTTGCGGAAGCGAATGACGTGCGGCGCATCGGCCGGGTGATCGTGGGCCGCATCACGGCACTTGCCGTCATAGCGGGGCTTCTCGCCGCTGGCCATCTGGCCTTCGCGCAGCGCGTCCAGGCGCTCACGGGAGCAGTAGCACTTGTAGGCGCGGCCGTCGGCCAGCATCTCGTCGATGATGCCGTTGTAGCGATCGAAACGCTTGGTCTGGTAGTAGGGGCCCTCATCCCAGTTCAGCTCCAGCCATTCCATGCCCTCAATGATGGCGTCGATCGCCTCCTGAGTGGAACGTTCCAGGTCGGTATCCTCAATACGCAGCACGAACTCACCGCCCTGGCTCTTTGCAAACAACCAGGAATAGAGTGCGGTACGGGCACCGCCGACATGCAAAAAGCCGGTCGGGCTGGGAGCAAAACGGGTTTTGACTTTCATCTTTAAGCCTTGTGTAGAGGGCCTTGGGCCAATTCGTTAGAAAAAACCGTCGCATTTTAGCACTCAGAATCCCGGATGGGAAAACCATGAGGCGGCGGCGCGCTAAAGTAGGGGGTTAAATTGGCCGGGCGACCGCTTGGCACCTGATATTTGAGGGGGATCGCAAAACAGAAGCGCCATTTCCGATTTGCTATGGGAAGTGTTGGAGAGCTGCCTCCTCCGGCCGATATTCAAATAACTCTCACACTACTTCTCACGAAACAAGGAAGAGACGATGCAGTTCCGTTCTATCCAGAATCGTATTCTGGTGATGGCCGGGATCGCCATGACCACAGCCCTGGTCATATTGATCCTGCTCAACCAGTATTCCGGTCAACAGACCCAACAGCTGACCATCAGTTCCAGCCGTGCCGCCCTGCAGCAGGAGGCCTGGCAGAAGGTCAGTGCCAACGCGCGCGCCGAGGCCGCCACCATCACACAGTTGCTGCAAAAGGGACTCTCCTATACCCAGCAGATGGCCAGTGCCCTCGCCCTGCAACAGGAGGGCAAGCTGCCGCTGGATCGCCAGCAGGCCACGGATCTGCTCAAGGCACAGCTCAACCTGGAACCGCAACTGTATGGCGCCTTCGCCGGCTTCGAGCCGAACGGCTTCGACGGCCAGGACGCCGCCTTCGCCGGTCAGACGGCACTGGGCAGTGACAGCCAGGGCCGCTTCGTCCCCTACTTCTACCGTGACAAGGATCAGATAGGCACAGACCTGCTGCTCTCCATCGAGAAGAGCGATGCCGACGAATTTGGCAATCCGGCCAACGACTACTACGCCTGCCCGAAACGGGAGGGACGCTCCTGTCTCATCGATCCCTTCAAGGTGGACATCAACGGCCAGCAGGTGCTGGTGAGCACCATCACCACCCCCATCATGGTGGCGGGTCAGTTCAAGGGCGTCGCCGCGCTGGATCTGGCGGTGGACTCCATCAGCCGGCAGGCCCAGTCCCTCAACAGCAACATCTATGACGGCAAGGGCGAGACCCTGATCGTCAGCGCCGCCGGCGTCATCACGGGCACCAGCGGCGATGCCAGCCTGCTGGGCAGCCGGGCCGACAAGCTGCTCGGCAACCAGTGGCAGCAGTATCTGAAACCGGAAGTGCAACGCCAGGAGCTGGACGAGTCGTTCCGTATCTCTGTGCCCATCGCTGTGCCGGGCATGAGCCGCAACTGGGCCATCATAGTCACCCTGCCCTACAAGGTGGTGCTGGCGGGTGCCGACCAGCTGGAGAGCCAGCTGAGCGACATGAACCGGGCCGCCATGACCCAGCAACTGGTGGGCGCCCTCATAGTGCTGGTGCTGGCGCTGGCCACCATGCTGGTGATAGCCCGCAGCATCACGGGCCCCATCCGCCAGATGGTCAGCCTGGTGGATGACATCGCCGATGGCGAGGGAGATCTCACCAAACGCCTCACCACCCGCTCAGTCGACGAGCTGGGGGATCTCGCCAAGGGCATCAACCGCTTCATCGACAAGCTGCAGGTGCTGCTGGGGGATGTGCTGAAAACCGCCAGCGAGGTGAATCGCCACGCCGGCGATACCGACCGCATCGCTGGCCAGACCGACACAAACCTGCAGCATCACCAGGCGGAGATGGAGCAGATGCTGACCGCGGTGCAGGAGATGTCCTACGTCAGCCAGGAGGTGGCCACCCACGCCAACAACACAGCCGACTCGGCCAAGCAGGCCCAGGGGGCGGCGGATCAGGGCAAGGTACGTTTCCAGCAAGTGATCCAGTCGATGCACAAGGTGGCGGCCGAGGCCGGCAAGGGGGCCGAAGTGGTCGAGGGGCTGGCCCACGACAGCGAGCAGATCACTAGCATTCTCACCGTCATTCAGGGGATTGCCGATCAGACCAACCTGCTGGCGCTCAACGCCGCCATCGAGGCGGCCCGGGCCGGTGAGCAGGGCCGCGGCTTTGCGGTGGTGGCCGACGAGGTGCGCAAGCTGGCGGGCAACACCCAGCAGGCGGTGCAGAATACCCAGGAGCTGATCGAAAAGATCCGTCACAGCTCGACCAATGCGGTCAACGCCATCCAGCAGAGCCAGCAGCTGACCCACCAGGCGGTGGGCGAGGCGGATCTGGCGGAAGAGGCGCTGGGCAGCATCTACAAGGCCATCTCCACCATCAACGACATGACCTACCAGATAGCCTCCGCCGCCGAGGAGCAGAGCTCGGTTTCCGAGACGGTGTCCGGCAACCTGTCAAAAACCAACGCACTGGCCAACGACATCGCTCAGGATGCGACCGAAACGGCCAAAGCCAGCCAGGCATTGCGTCAGGCGGCCGAGCGTTTACAGCAATTACTGGGACAATTTCGTCTCAGCTGATAATTTTCCGTATCAGGACTCTCCCCCTCGGGGGCGAGTCCGTTTACCATAGGCAAGGAATTTGCCTGATGGCAGGCAATGTAGTGAGAGGTAAATGCCGTGCCCACCCCGGACCGTCGCCCACGTGGCCATAACAGACGAGCCCAGCAGCGTCGACAAGACGAATCACAAGGATCCCTGCTCCATCGTATCAATGCCGCTACCCTGCCCCTGCGCCAGCGCATAGGCCAGGGGATGCGTGGCCTTGGCCAGCGCGGCCAGGAGGCCAAAGCAGGCAAATTCAAGCTGACCAGCCCGCTGCCCCGCAAACACACCATAGGCCTGCTGGTTCTGGTGCCCATCTGGCTGCTGTTGCTGGCCTGGGAACCCGCGCCTGCCGCCCCGAAAGTCGCCCCGTCCGGCTCGCTCGAGGTCCCCCTCGCCGTGCCCGCCCAGGCCCTGACGGCCGGCAATGGCAGCTCGACTGCAGCCAAGCCGGTCGAAGAGAAAGTGGACGGTACCTGGCTGCAGCACGACGTGCAGGCCGGCGAGACCCTCTACTCCATCTGGCGCAAGTTCGAGCTGCCGGGGGCCGAGCTCAGCCGACTGATCGCCATCGAAGGGCCTGATCGCCCGCTGACCCGGCTGCAATCGGGCAAGTCGGTGTTCATACTGATCGATGACAACCGCCGCATCCAGCGGGTCGAGATCCGCTCCTACGGTCAGGCCATCTATCGCTATGACCGACAGGGCGAAGGGTTCGCCCTCAAGGAGTAATGAAACGGGAGGCCATGGCCTCCCGTTTTTTTGACCTGACGCCATGAAATAAGCCGCTGACTTCACAATATTTTTAGCTTGCTCAAAAAATGAAAAGCGCCAAATTGACAAGGGATCGCGCTCACGTACAATCGTTTGTGCTTTAGACAGGGATTGTTCTACATGCTACTGGGACAAATTGACGTGGTCAGTCATGCTGCAACCCCTGATTTCTAGGCAAATGCTGCCCAACAAGGCTTAGTTTCATTTTGTTATAGATAGGACTTACCACATGTCTGACATTCGCACCGGCCAAGTAAAATGGTTCAATGAGACCAAGGGTTTTGGCTTTATCGAGCAATCCCAGGGACCGGACGTTTTCGTTCACTTCTCCTCCATCCAGAGCACAGGCTTCAAAACCCTGGCTGAAGGTCAAAAAGTCCAGTTCACTGTGACCCAGGGCAAAAAAGGCCCTCAGGCTGAGAACGTTACCCTGCTCTAAGCCACGCCAGTGAGCCTGTAGGAGGAGACTTGCTCCTCCTATTTTTTTGTCTGTCATTCCCTGCCCCGTATCAGGCGAGCCCTTCGCCGCCCTGACCTTCCCCTCCCCTCTCCCAAGCCGCCTACGCTCAGCTGCCGCCGCCATAGTCCATGGACCGAGGGCAATGACGGGAAACCGGCACAGATGCTGACAAGCGGATATGGCAAAGCATCGCGGCGCGATACGGGATCTATTCGAAAGGGGATAAGAAAAAGAATGAACGACTAGGACTACGAAGAGAAATTGGAGCGGGAAACGAGACTCGAACTCGCGACCCCGACCTTGGCAAGGTCGTGCTCTACCAACTGAGCTATTCCCGCAACAGGATGTCACTTGCAAATGTGTTGGAGCGGGAAACGAGACTCGAACTCGCGACCCCGACCTTGGCAAGGTCGTGCTCTACCAACTGAGCTATTCCCGCAACAGGATGTCACATTGCAAATGTTTGGAGCGGGAAACGAGACTCGAACTCGCGACCCCGACCTTGGCAAGGTCGTGCTCTACCAACTGAGCTATTCCCGCAACATAAATGGTCGTTTTGCGCTGGTGAAGATGATTGGAGCGGGAAACGAGACTCGAACTCGCGACCCCGACCTTGGCAAGGTCGTGCTCTACCAACTGAGCTATTCCCGCATCGGGCTGGATTGAACCAGTTTCATCATCACATTTTGGAGCGGGAAACGAGACTCGAACTCGCGACCCCGACCTTGGCAAGGTCGTGCTCTACCAACTGAGCTATTCCCGCAACAGCGTTGTCATTTTGTGGTCTGTGAGGATGATTGGAGCGGGAAACGAGACTCGAACTCGCGACCCCGACCTTGGCAAGGTCGTGCTCTACCAACTGAGCTATTCCCGCATCGGGCTGGATTGAACCAGTTTCATCATCACAATTTGGAGCGGGAAACGAGACTCGAACTCGCGACCCCGACCTTGGCAAGGTCGTGCTCTACCAACTGAGCTATTCCCGCACACACCATAAAATGGCATCAAAACAAATCGTGCAGCATTTGGTTGCTTGCGCTACTGCACGGGAGCCGAATTATAAGAGCAGTCTTTCCAATTGCAAGGGCTTTTTCGTCTGGTTGCGCGCGTTCGCTCAAAAGCTGGCCGAACTGTCGATTTTAGCAACCGATCGATGGCAACTCCTTGCCTGGCACTCAGATCTTGAAGACATGGCTGCGATAGAAGCGCAGCTCGGCGATGGATTCGCGGATGTCGTCCAGCGCCTGATGGGAGCCACTCTTGCTGAACTGATCCAGCAGTTCGGGCTGCCAGCGACGTACCAGCTCCTTGATGGTGCTGACGTCGACGTTGCGGTAATGGAAGAAGGCCTCCAGCTCGCCCATGTGCTTGACCATGAAGCGGCGATCCTGGCCTATGCTGTTGCCGCACAGCGGGCTGGTACGCTCCGGCACCCACTCCTGAATGAACGCCAGCGTCTCGGCCACAGCGCGCGCCTCGTCGTGCTGACTCGCCTTGACCCGGGCCACCAGCCCGCTCTTGGTATGGGTGTTGACGTTCCAGTCGTCCATCTTGGCCAGCTCTTCATCGCTCTGGTGGATGGCGATGACAGGCCCTTCGGCCAGCACGTTCAGATCCTTGTCGGTGACTATGGTGGCGATCTCCAGTACCACGTTCTGTTCGGGGTCCAGACCCGTCATCTCCATGTCGATCCATACCAGGTTCTGCGCGCTGACTGTCATGATTGCTCTCTCTATTGGGAGGAATGGCGGAATTTTGCCAATTTGCATGTATCATACTGGCTTTGGATCTGTTCATAAACTGGCGAATCGAGTGGCAAAGAAAGCAAAACTCAATCTGGGTCAACAAAGGCGCGTCCAGGCCAACCGCGAGCGGCGGCTGCAAAAAGATCACACTACTGTCGTGGATGACACCCTGTTTGGCCCGGCTATCGAAGGGGTGGTGATAAGCCGCTTCGGTCAGCATGCGGACGTGGAAGCCGTCGATGGCACCATACACCGCAGCAACCTGCGTCGCAGCAGCATCAGCAGCCTGGTGTGCGGCGACAAGGTGGTCTGGCGTCCCGGCCTCAATGCCGCGACCGCAGGGGTCATAGAGGCGGTGCATCCGCGCCACTCTGTGTTGACCCGGCCGGACTTCTACGACGGGGTCAAACCCATCGCCGCCAACATAGACCAGATCATCATCGTCTCGGCGGTGATGCCCGAGTTCTCCACCAACATCGTCGACCGCTATCTGGTGGCCGCCGAGGATGTGGAGATACAGCCGCTCATAGTGCTGAACAAGGTCGACATGCTCGATGCCGCGGCCCGTGCCCGCATCGATAGCCAGCTCGACCCCTATCGCAAGCTGGGCTATCAGGTGATCCTGGTCAGCTGCGAGAGCGGCGAAGGGCTGGATGAGCTCAAGGCCCAGTTCGAAGGCAAGATCAGCATCTTCGTCGGCCAGTCCGGGGTGGGCAAATCGTCGCTCACCAACGCCCTGATGCCGGGGCTGGATGTGCTGACCGGCGAGATCTCCGAAAACTCGGGACTCGGTACGCACACCACCACCACAGCGCGGCTCTATCACTTCCCGAGCGGCGGCGATCTCATCGATTCCCCCGGGATCCGCGAGTTCGCCCTCTGGCATCTGGAAGCCGATCGCATCACTTGGTGCTTCATCGAGTTCCGCGACTACCTGGGTGGTTGCCGATTCCGCGACTGCACCCACAAGGACGATCCCGGCTGCGCCCTGCGTGCGGCGGTCGACCGTGGTGACATCAGCGCCGATCGCTTCCACAACTATCACCGCATCCTGGAAACCATGCAGGAAGCCCGCCACGGTCGGCAACAGGCCCGACTGTGACCCATTCAACTTATTATTTCGATGAAGATCATGAGCATCACTGACAACCTGAAAATTGCCGGTCAATACTGCCTGCCCAAACACGCCCTCTCCCGTCTGGTGGGCAAGCTGGCGGCTGCCGAAGCAGGCAACCTCACCACCAGGGTGATAGAGGCGTTTATCAAGCAGTACGGCGTCGACATGAGCGAGGCGCTGCACGAGAGTCCGGCCCACTACAAGAGCTTCAACCAGTTCTTCACCCGTGAGCTCAAGCCGGGGATACGTCCGCTGGTCGAGGATGCCATGACTCTGGCCCTGCCGGTGGACGGCACCGTCAGCCAGCTCGGCCCCATCCATCAGGGTCGCATCATCCAGGCCAAGGGCCACGACTACAGCGCCCGTGAACTGCTGGGTGGCTATGAGGATCTGGTGGCGCCGTTCAAGGATGGTGACTTTGCCACCATCTATCTGGCGCCCAAGGATTACCACCGCATCCACATGCCGCTGGACGGCGTGCTGGAGAGCATGGTGTTCGTACCGGGGGATCTCTTCTCCGTCAACCCGCTCACCGCCGAAAACGTGCCCAACCTGTTCGCCCGCAACGAGCGGGTGGTCGCCACCTTCCGTACCCCCCATGGTCCCATGGCGCTGGTGCTGGTTGGTGCCACTATAGTCGCGAGTATCGAGACCATCTGGGCCGGCAATATAGCGCCGACCAAGCAGAAGGAAGTAGTGCGCTGGGATTACAGCGGCGATGAGGCCATCACACTGCAAAAAGGGGCCGAGATGGGCCTGTTCAAGCTCGGCAGTACAGTCGTATGCCTGTTTGGACCCGGCATGCTGGCGGGCTTCGAGCCGCATCTGGCCAATGGCGTCACCACCCGCATGGGTCAACCCTTTGCCACCTTGGCGGCCAAGGCATGAGTGAGCAGCCAGGCGCCTCGCAACCAAAGAACCCGCTGCACGGGCTGACCCTGGAGGCGATCGTCACCGCCCTGGTCGAGCACTATGGCTGGGAAGAGCTGGGACAGCAGATCAACATCCGCTGCTTCACCGACGATCCCAGTATCAAGTCCAGTCTGAAGTTCTTGCGCAAGACTCCCTGGGCCCGGGAGAAGGTCGAAAGCCTCTATCTCTATGTCCAGCGCAAGCAAGCCAAATCGAAGAAGGAAGGGCCAGATGGCGTTTAAGATTACCTACACCTACAAGAAACAGACCAAAGAGCTCGGCTATGCGAACGACAAGTTCCGCAGCATCTACGACGCCATTGCCGCCGCCGAAGGGCTGGACCTCGCCAGCTTCCACGCCATGGAGGCCCAGCTGGCGCAGGTCTGCCGCCGCGACAAGAAGAGCGTGAAGGATTACCAGGAGAACTACTTCAAGGAGCTGGGTTTCTCCAACATCGTCATCGAACGGGACAATCTCGAAGACAAGCAGGAGTAAGCATGCGCACTCTGACTCTGATGGCCGCCTCCCTGCTGCTGGCGGCCTGCAGTACCCCGACCCAGCATATGGTCGGCAATGATCAGGATATCCACGGCTGTCGTGCCAGCGCCGGTTATCAATGGTCAGCGCTGACCAACCAGTGCGTGCGTCTGTTCGAGCAGGCGGTGCGGCTGCAATCCCTCGAAGCGAACGAAACCGGCAGCGCCTTCGTGCTGTTCAACGCCGACCAGAGCCAGGCCGAACTGACCCTGCCAAGCGGTGAGCAGACCCGCCTGACCCGGCAAGGGGACGAAGGCAACTGGTTCTGGCAGGGCGGCGCCTATCAGCTCTTCCCCTGGAAGGGTTATCTGCTCAAATCCGGCGAGCAGGCACTGTTTCACGGCGACAGCGCCCTCTGATTGCCAGCCCATGCCATCAAACGCCCCGGTTCCTGCCGGGGCGTTTTTTTATGGCTGGCCGCACCATGCTGGCATGCGGGAGTGGCAGCCAGGATAAGCGGATGGCGGCATTCCCCGCCTTGCGGCACACGGCCCCAAAAACAAATACCCCGTTGCAGGCAACGGGGTATTTGGTGCGAGCCGCCAGGCAAGCGGGCGGCTGACGGAGGCGGATCAGTTGCCCAGAGTAGAGAACAGGCTCTGTTCCAGGCTGCCGCGAGAGACGCAGACCGGGGTGATGGAGGGTGCCAGCACGCGCTCGCCGGAGGATTCGACGAAGTAGAGCTGGGTGTTGCCCTTGACGTTGACGGTCGCCACGCTGTTGTTGCCGCTCTGGGTGATGATCAGGTTGATCTGCAGATTGGGGTTGCCCAACGCCACTTTGGAACCCATGGTGCCGCAATCCAGCCACTCCAGGCCATCGGCCGAGTTCTCGACGTTGGCGGTCATCAGGCCTGAGCCACGCTGGCTGTTCTCGATGTTGAGGCCGTGATCGCCAAACCACTTCTCGGCGCGGGCCCACACCAGATCCACCGGGATCTGCATCTCCTGGGTGTTGTTGGTCGCCTTGGCAACCGGCGGGGTATAGCGGTACTGCTCGCCGCCATTGTTGTCGCTGGCACAACCGGCCATCAACAGGGCCAGGGCTACTCCCACAATCTTTTTCATGCTGCTTCTCTCATCCATATAATCCGGCCATAGGCCAACCGGCGGCTATTATGGCGTCAGCGACATAGACTGTCAGCAGAGATCGACAGAAATGCATCAGCCTTAACCCAAGCTTTACAAAACCAGCCTGCTATCATAGATTTGCTCGAAATTTCCCCCGTGAGTGTCTGCGTGAATTCCTTGCTCACCCTGACTCTGCTGCAGCAGATCATCGATCAGTTACCCATGAATATCTTCTGCCGGGATACGGCCGGACGCTACCTGTTTGCCAACCGGGTCTTTACGGAGCAGGCGGGCCTGTTGCAACCGGCGGATCTCATCGGCAAGACGGACGCGGACATGCCGTGGGGCGACATCTTTCGGGAAGAGGATCAGCAGCTACTGACGGATGGCAAGCCCCTGCTCTATCAGCAGTTGCACTGCCACAGCGGCGATGCCACCAGCTGGATGGAGATCCACAAGATCCCGCTCTATGACGAGCAGGGCAAGCCGGTTGCCCTGTTCGGCATGGTCAACGAGATTGGTCAACGCAAGGAGCTGGAGCAGACCTTCCGCCAGCAACAGCTGCTGCAGCGCCGCCTGCTGGACGCCATCCCAGATCCCATCCGGTTGGAGGATCATCAGGGCCTGCTCATCGACTGCAATCAGGCCTTTCTCGACTTCATGGGCATGGTGACGAGCGAGGCGCTCGGCCAGCGGGTGGCTCACCGCCTCTCCACCGAGCTGCCGATGGGGCGCGGTGAATATTGTCTGGTGGATGCCAGCGGCCAGGGCCGCTACCTGGAGGTCACCCGGGTCGATGTGCCGGACGACGAGGGCAACTCCCTCGGCATCCTGACGTTGAGCCGAGACATCACAGGGCTGCGCACCACCCAGGCCCAGCTGCAGCAGGAGCAGCACTACGACAGCCTGACCGGCCTGCTCAAACTCTCCCACTTTCTGCAGACCAGCCGCCATCTCGGCGCCCGCAAGGCCAGCCTGCTGCTGGTCGATCTGCAGCACTTTCGCGAGATCAACGACCGCTTCGGCATCCGGGTGGCCGATCGTCTGCTGAGTCAGGTGGCTCGTCGCCTGCAACAGCTGGCCCCGCCCCAGTCGCTGGTGTGCCGGGTCGCCGCCGACGACTTCGCCATGCTGCTGCCCGAGCTGACCGAACCGCTGGCCGACTGGAGCCGCCGCCTGCAAGGGGAGCTGATGGTGCCCTATCAGGTCGAGGAGCACAGGATCCAGATCCCGGTGTTCCTCGGCATAGCCCACGGCAAGGCCAACGATGCGGAGCGGCTGCTGAGCCATGCCGAGGCCGCGCTGGCCCAGGGCAAGCGTCAGCAGCAGCACTGCACCCTGTTCGATCCCGAACTCGATGCCAAACTCAAGCGCCGCCAGCTGATCGCGGCCCAGCTGCCGCTGGCCATCAAGTCGGGTCAGCTCACCGCCGTCTATCAGCCCATCATCAGCACCCGCAACAACCAGCTGCACGGGGCCGAGCTGCTCTGCCGCTGGCCTCACCCCGAGCTCGGCATGATCTCGCCGGATGAGTTCATCCCGCTGGCGGAGGAGCTGGGGCTCATCGGCCAGCTCGGCCAGCGCATGCTGGAACAGGGCTGCGCCCAGCTGGCGCGCTGGCAGGCGGCGGCGCCGGATCTGGTGCTCTCCATCAACCTGTCGCCGCTGCAATTTCGCGATCCCGAGCTCTGCCCGCAGATCTACGCCTGCATCGAGCGCCACGGCCTGGCCCCCTGGCAACTGGAGCTGGAGATCACCGAAGGCGTGCTGATGGAGAACGCCGACGAGATCGAGAGCAACCTGGCCAACCTGATCGAGGCGGGATTCCAGCTCGCCATCGACGACTTCGGCACGGGCTACTGCTCGCTCGCCTACCTGCCGAGGCTGCAGGTAGCCACCCTCAAGCTGGACCGCAGCTTCACCCAGGGGCTGGCCACCAACCAGGCCACCACCGCCATAGTGCGCTCCGTCATAGGTCTGGGTCACGAGCTGGGGATCAGGATCACGGCCGAAGGGGTCGAAACCCCAGAACAGCAGGCCTGGCTGGTGCAGGCCGGTTGCGATCGGCTGCAGGGCTACCTGTTCAGCCGCCCCCTGCCCCCCGACGAGTTTGCCCGCAGCTACCGGCTGCCCGGCGCCTGACCGCCAGCCAACGAAAAGGCCACCCAGAGGGTGGCCTTTTGCTTGTCAGGCAGACAGTCAGCTGTGCTTCAAGCGCTTACTCCTGGAAGTAGGTGCCCCAGCCGTCATAGTCCACGCCGTATTTCTGAAGGATAGGCAGCATCTTTTCGATGTCGGCGACTATGGTCTCGATCTCCAGCTTGCACTCGACGGTGGCGTCGAAGCAGAAGATGGGGGCGCCGTCATCCAGCTCCATCTCTTCGGCATCTGTCACTTCAAAACCGGCCTTGAACAGGTCGACGGCGGCCTTCTCCAGCTGATCGAAATCCTGGCAGGCGAAGTGGTGCTCAATCTCGTATTCCAGATCCGGGTTGCTGCCATCGGCCAGCAACTCGTTGACGATGGCGGTGGTCTCTGCACGCCACTCTTGCATATCAAGACTCATATTAACCCCAGATGGTACTTGGTTGGTGTCAAATGCCGTCGGCCACAGGGTGCCTGTTCAGACTCGCTGCACCCCGGGCGGCATAGTTGCGGCAAAGCATACCCGCAGAGCGCATCCGGCTCAATGCGGCAAACCAAGATAGCGGGTCCGCCACGGCCACCCCAAATGGGGTGCCATCACAAAAGGTTAATAAAGTGTAATCTGCCACCGCCCACATCATGTCCCATACGGAACTTCACCAGAGAGGTCGCCAGCGGCATAACGCAATCGAAAAGCACTTTAATATCAGTACTATCAACCAGCCTGAACACGGTGACAAGGCCAGGCCCGGGGTGTATCAAGGGACGCGGGCGGAGCACTGCCCGTACGGAAAGAGGAGCCAGCAGGGCTCCCTTTTTATCATGTGAAGGAGCACATAGATAATGCCTAAAAAAACAATAATGAGCCTGCTCATGGGCTCAACCCTTATGATTGGAAACCACGCCATGGCCGCCCCGGTACATGGCCCGTTCGATGCCCCTCTGGCGGACGAGGTGAAGGTGCTGGAGATGCTCAAAAAGAGCGGCCGCATCCCGACCCTGGCCTCTCCCGAGATGGAACAGGCCGCCCTCGCCAGCTTCTACCGCGAAAAGTCACGGGCCTACAACGGCAGCAGTGGCACCCTGGCGGTGAAAGAGGGCAGGGTGCGGGAGACCATCCTCAAGAAGATCCGCTTCAACGGCACGGCCCGTCCTGGCGATCGGGTGCCCACCCTGCTGCTCAAGGCCATCGAGAAGGAGCACTACCAGGGCAAGATGCGCAAGGACAAGATCCTCGCCATCCTGGTGGACTTCCCCGACTACCCGAAGAACAGCGTCAGCCCCGAACTCACCAAGATGTACTACCCGGATTACACCCAGGCGCACTACAACGACCTGCTGTTCTCCGACAAGGGCTATGCCGGCCCGAACGGCGAGAAGTTCATCTCCATGCGCCAGTTCTACGAGCAGCAATCCGGCAAGAGCTACAGCGTGCGCGGTCAGGTAGCGGGCTGGTATACCGCCAGCAAGAATGCCGCCTACTACGGTGCCAATGCCACCCCGAACACCATACGGGACCTGGTGAAGGAGGCGCTGATCCAGGTAGCGAACGACCCCGCCATCGATCTGGCCCAGTTTGACCAGGAGGATCGCTACGATCTGAACGGCAACGGCAACCGGGACGAGCCGGACGGCCTCATCGACCACCTGATGATCTTCCACTCCAGCGTCGGTGAAGAGGCTGGCGGCGGCGATCTCGGCGAGGATGCCATCTGGGCACACCGCTGGAACCTGGGTGCCCCCTTCCCCATCCCCGGCACCAGCAGCCCGCACGGCAGCTTCGGCGGCCAGTTTGCGGCCTACGACTACACCATTCAGCCCATAGATGCGGCGGCCGGGGTCTGTGCCCACGAATATGGCCACGATCTGGGGCTGCCGGATGAGTACGACACCAAGTACACCGGCAAGGGAGAGCCGGTAGCCACCTGGTCCATCATGTCCTCCGGCTCCTGGGCCGGGGTCATAGGCGGCACGGAGCCGACCGGCTTCTCCGCCTGGGCCAAGGAGTTCCTGCAGGCCTCCCTCGGCGGCAACTGGCTGCATGGCAGCAATGTGCAGCTCGCCGACCTCAGCCCCCGCGGCAATGTCTACATGCTGGATCAGGCCAATGACAAGGGTCGCAACGACGACGTGGTGCGCATCAACCTGCCCGCCAAGCAGATCCCGCTCAACCCGCCCTACGCCGGCCAGTACCAGTACCACGGCGGCAAGGCCAACAACCTGGACAACCGCATGAGCCTCAGGCTGGATCTGGGCGGCAGGCAGAGCGCCAGCCTGGCGTTCAAGGCCTGGTATCAGATTGAAGAGGGATATGACTACGCCAGGGTGCTGGTCAACGGCCAACCCATCGCGGGCAACCTGACCACCAGCGACGATCCGAACGGGGTCGGCTTCGGCGTCGGCATCACGGGCAATTCCAATGGCTGGACCGATGCCGAGTTCGACCTGACCCCCTGGGCCGGTCAGCAGATCACCCTGACCCTGCAATACCAGAGCGATGGCGGCGTGGCCGAAAACGGGCTGTTCGTGGATAAGCTCCAGGTGGCTGCCGACGGTGAGGTGCTGCTGAGCGACGGGGCCGAGGGCAGTTCTGCCTTTACCCTGGCCGGCTTCGTGAAGAGCAACGGCAACGAGGCCAAGGATCACTACTACCTGGCCGAGTGGCGCAACCACGCCGGGGTCGACAAGGGGCTGGCCCACATCAATGTGGCCGATCAGCTGATGCGCTACGAGCCGGGCATGCTGCTCTGGTACGTGGACAACAGCCAGGCCAACAACTGGGTGGGTACCCATCCGGGTGAGGGCTTCCTCGGGGTGGTGGATGCGGATCAGCGCACCCTTATGTGGAGCGATGGGGCCGTGGCCGGTACTCGCTACCAGATCCACGATGCCACCTTCAGCCTGGGCTTCCAGCAACCGCTCAACCTCAAGCACCCGAGCGGCTCCTTGCTGCGCGACTTCTGGATCACCCCGAACCGGGTGTTCAAGGATTCCCGCAGCTACCAGAGCAAGGAGATCCCGGATGCCGGTCGTCTGCTGCCCGAATACGGGCTCAAGATCAGCGTCACAGGCCAGGCCCGTGACATGAGCACAGGCAGGATCATCGTCAGCCGTCATTGAGTCATGACACTGGCGTTCAGGGGGCCTCAGGCCCCCTTTTTCATGGCAGCAAACAGGCAGACAGCACAACAGGGCACGAATGAGGGAAAAAACGGATGACAAGCGGGCAAATCGTTCGGTTATCGAGCGAACGGTGCAGCAATCTGCGCCCTGCGGTTGACACCCGAACGCAGAAAGGGTTTAATGCGCGCCGTTGCCCAGATAGCTCAGTCGGTAGAGCAGGGGATTGAAAATCCCCGTGTCGGCGGTTCGATTCCGTCTCTGGGCACCAATAATTCCTCCTTAGTTCAGTCGGTAGAACGGCGGACTGTTAATCCGTATGTCGCTGGTTCAAGTCCAGCAGGAGGAGCCAAATTTGAAAAGCCCGCTCATCGAGCGGGCTTTTTTCATTCAGGTCAGCTGCCGTTGCAGGCCGCCAATAGCAGCGTTGCCCCACAGGTGGCGCTAAACAGCCACAGGCCCGTTTGCAACACCCCCTCCGGATCCACCTCTTTTTCTTTTTTCCTGAATCGTATCCACTTAGGCTTCATCGAGCCCACCTCAACCTGTTGCGGCGCGTATCCCCTGCCCAGCTCGGCAGGCGAGCCATCTTTGTGTAACCACCAGCCAGCGTCAACTCCCTTCTCGACAATAAATTCATCAGCCAGACGCCCGCGTCTCGACTCATGACAATGTTAACAATTTGGAAAACCGGCGTGACCCATACCCACGCCAGGGCTATGATGAGGCCGACGATTTTCCTACCCTCAGGGAGACCCAAGATGAGCAGCCCCTTGCGTTACGTGCTGGACGGCATCCATTGCGAACCACACTTCTTCACCGTGCCCCTCGACCACCAGCAGCCGGACGACGAGGAGACGCTCACCCTGTTTGGTCGCACCCTCTGTCGCCAGGACAGGCTGGACGATGAGCTGCCCTGGTTGCTGTTCCTGCAGGGAGGCCCCGGCTTTGGCGCCCCGCGCCCGACCGCCGACAGCGGCTGGCTCAAGCGGGCCCTGCAGGAATTTCGGGTATTGCTGCTCGATCAGCGCGGCACCGGTCACTCAGCCCCCATCAGCGCCGATGCGCTGGCCCAGCTCACGGCCCGGCAGCAGGCGGATTATCTCAGCCACTTTCGCGCCGACAGCATAGTGCGGGACGCGGAATGCATTCGCGAGATCTTGAGCCCGGACCACCCCTGGAGCCTGCTCGGTCAGAGCTTCGGCGGCTTTTGCAGCCTCACCTATCTCTCCTTGTTCCCGGACAGCCTGCACGAGGTCTACCTCACCGGCGGGGTAGCCCCCATAGGCCGCAGTGCAGATGAGGTATACCGCGCCACCTATCAAAGGGTGGCGGACAAGAACCGCGCCTTCTTCGCCCGCTTCCCCCATGCCCAAGCCATCGCCAACCGGCTGGCCAACCACCTGCACCGCCACGAGGTACGCCTGCCCAACGGCCAGCGTCTGACGGTGGAGCAGTTGCAGCAGCAGGGGCTGGATCTCGGCGCCAGCGGCGCCTTCGAGGAGCTCTACTACCTGCTGGAAGACGCCTTCATCGGTGAGCGGCTCAACCCCGCCTTCCTCTATCAGGTACAAGCCATGCAGCCGTTCAACACCAATCCGGTGTTCGCCATACTGCATGAGTCCATCTACGCCGAAGGGGCCGCCAGCAACTGGGCGGCCGAGCGGGTCAGAGGCGAGTACCCGGCCCTGGCCTGGGCGCCCGGCAAAGACTTCGCCTTCACCGGCGAGATGATCTTCCCCTGGATGTTCGAGCAGTTCCGCGAGCTCATCCCCCTGAAGGAAGCCGCCCACCTGCTGGCCAAGAAGGCCGATTGGGGGCCGCTCTACGACCCGGCGCAACTGGCCCGCAACACAGTGCCTGTGGCCTGCGCCGTCTATGCCGAAGACATGTATGTGGAGTTCGACTACAGCCGCGAGACCCTCAAGGGGCTTGGCAACAGCCGCGCCTGGATCACCAACGAATACGAGCACAACGGCCTGCGGGTCGATGGCGAGCAGATCCTGGACCGACTCATCCGCTTGAACCGGGATCGCTGATCCCGACCGGGCGACGAGCCCGCAGCCATAACACCATAATATCGAGGGCGACCCATGAGTCGCCCCGCTCCCTGGAAGCAGCACAATAATAAGGACACCCATTGGATCACCCGGAAATCTCGGCCGGCTGGCTGAGCCGCCTCTTCTATCACTGGACGGGCCCGCTGCAACGCAAGGGGCTGAAAGAGCCCCAGGTCGGCCTCGACGACCTCTATCCCCTGCTGCCGGAAGACAGACGCGATGGCAGGGCCGATGCCTTCCTTCGACTCACAGCCCGCGCGCCTGTGCGTCCCTGGCCCATCACCGCCTTCATCTGGCGCCATTACAAGGGGCGGATTGGCCTGCTCACCCTGTTGCAACTGCTCGGCATGCTGGCGACCCTGGCCAGCCCCTGGCTGCTCAACCACAGCATGACCCAGCTCGGTGCGGGCGCCCCCACGGAGCAGAAATTGCTGCTGGCCTTCGCCCTGTTTGCCTCGGTGCTGGCCGCCGGCATGCTGGCGGAGCACTCGCTGCAGCTGGCGCTCAAGATGCACGTTCCCATTCGCCGTCTGCTGGCCGAAGCCCTGCTCGCCAAGGTGATGAAACTCGGCGGCAAGAGCTTCGACGACAGGGCCGGTGGCCGGGTGCAGAACCTCATCAACCGGGACGTGTGGGACATTACTTGGATTCTTGCGGACCCGGCCATGCCGCTCACCATGGCACTGCAGTTGCTCGGCACCATAGCCCTGCTGGTGTGGCAGGTGGGCAGCGCCGGTCTGGTAGGCTTTGCGGTGCTCACCCTGCTGCTGCTCATCTCCACCCGGGTGGTGCGGCGGATGAACCAGCAGGAGCAGCAACTCAAGCGCCAGCAGGACGAGCGCAACGGCATACTGGCGGAATACATCAAGAAGCTGCGGCTGGTGCGCCAGAATGGGCTCGGCGCCTTCTTCACCCGCGCGGCCAACAACAAGCGCCAGCAGGAGCTGGGGGTGCTCGGTCGGGTGCTCAAGCTCGACGCCATCAACGACAGCCTGATGCTGAGCACGCCGCTGCTGGTGACGCTCGCCACCTTCACCACCTATCTGGTATCCGGCCAGAGCCTGACCCTGCCCCAGGTGTTCACCACCATAGCCCTGTTCGCCGTGCTGCGGATCCCCATGATGCGACTGCCCTATCTCATCCGCACCCTGATCAACTTCAACACCGGCTTCAACCGGCTGTGCGAGTTCCTCAACAGCCCGGAGCAGCACAGGGATCTCACCGATGCCAGCCTGCCCGTCGGCAGCCTGCGGATCCAGGACGTCACCGCCCTGCACCAGCAAAAAACTGTGCTGCAGGGGGCCAGCCTCATCATACAACCGGGGGAACTGGTGGGGATCACGGGCACGACCGGGGCCGGCAAAAGCTGCCTGCTGCACCTCATCGCCGGCTTTGACGACAGTTTCGAGGGGGAGATCCGCCGTCACGGCCGGGTCGCCCACCTGGGTCACAAGCCCTGGCTGATGAACGACACCATCCGCAACAACATCCTGTTCGGCCAGCCCTGGCACGGCGAACGCTATCGCTGGGTGCTGGGGGCTTGCGCCCTCGGCGCCGACCTCAGCCTGCTCAGCCATGGCGATCAGACCCTGGTGGGGGAGCTGGGCACCCGCCTCTCCGGCGGCCAGCAGCAGCGGGTCGCCCTGGCCCGCGCCCTCTATGCCCAGGCCGACATACTGCTGCTGGACAACCCTCTCTCGGCGCTCGATCCCATCGTCTCGGCCCAGGTGCTGGAGCAGGGGCTCGCCTTCAAGCCGGGACCGACCCGGCTGCTGGTGAGCCACGATCCTGACGTGCTGGCCCACTGCGATCGGGTGATCCGCATCGAGCAGGGCCAGTTGGTGGAGCTCGATGCCCACCAGCTAGCGGACCTAATCCAGCATCCGCTCCCCGCCCCCATGGTGGCCCCCCAGGAGGCGGAACAGTTCAACGAAGAGAAGGTGGTGGAAGGCAAGGTGGACTGGGGCCTGTTCGGCTTCATGTGGCAGCGCCTCGCCGCCCCCGGCGCCATCCTGATCGCCCTGCTGCTCACCCTGGGTCAGGAGGGGCTGCGCATCGCCTCGGATCTCTGGCTCGGCGGCAAGGCCGGCCTCACCGGGGTGAGCGAGCTGCTCGGCATCTATGTGCTGCTGGGGGCCGGCTCCCTCACCTGCATCATGGTGGTGCGGGTCATCAACTACAAGCTGGGGCTCAAGCTGGCCTGGACCCTGTTCGACGGCATGCTGAGCCGCATCAGCCGTGCCCCCATGGCCTTCTTCGACAAGGTGCCCCAGGGGCGCATCCTCAACCGCTTCGATCGGGATCTCGGGGAGGCGCAGGAGATACTGCTGTCCATGCTGATGGGGCTGTTCGGCATGCTCATCTCCGTGCTGCTGCAGGTGGTGGTGATAGGCGTCAACATGCCGCTGCTGCTGCTCATCGCCCCCCTGGTGGGCTGGGCACTCTACGTGCTGCAGCGACGCTACCGGGCGGTGCAGCTCAAGCTGCGGCGGCAGGCATCCGTGCTGCGCTCGCCGCTCTACATCAGCATCAGCGAGACCATCCGCGGCGCCCCCGCCCTGCGCCTTGCCGGGGCCGAGCGCTTCGCGCTGGATCAGGTGCTGCTGCACTATGACAACAACCTGCGCAGCTGGTACACCACCACCTCCATCAACCGCTGGCTCGGCATGCACCAGACCCTGCTCTCCGCCGCCCTGGTGGGCGCGGTGGCGCTGATGGTGGCCTTTGGCAACAGCTCGCTGCTGGGGGCCGTGGCCATCACCTACGCCTTTACCGCCTCGGCCATGCTCAACTCCCTCATTCGCACCTTCGCCGAGGTGGAGCAGGTGATGAATGCGGTGGAGCGGGTGCGCGAGTACAGCGAAATCGAGAGCGAACGCCAGCATGGGGAAGCGCTGGCGACGCCCCATCCCAGGGTGCGCTTTGACAACCTGGGGCTGCGCTATCCGGAAGCCAGCCAGTGGGCCCTGCACAAGGTGAACTTCGAACTGGCCCCCGGCGAAAAGGTCGGCGTGTGCGGACGCACCGGCGCGGGCAAGAGTTCGCTGCTCGGGGTGCTGCAGGCCATGTACCCGGCCTCCCAGGGAGAGATCCATTACGGCGATCAGCCGCTGTCCCGGCTTGCACCGGAGGCGGTGCGCGATCTCTACGACACCGTCTCCCAGACGCCTCTCACCTTCTTCGGCACCCTGCGCGCCAACCTGGCGCCGCTGACCGAACAGGATGACGAGGCGCTGGAGCAGGCGCTGGCCCGGGTCGGTCTGGCCGAGCGCTGCGCCGGCCGGCTGGATGAGGATCTCGACAAGCTGCAGCTCTCGGCCGGCGAGACCCAGCTGCTGGTGATCGCCCGCATCCTGCTGTCACGCCGTCCGCTCATAGTACTGGACGAGGCGACCTCGGATCTCGATCACGGCGGCATGCGCAAGATGGCGGAGCTGCTCTATCGCTACCGGCCCGAGGCCAGCTATCTGGTGATCGCCCACCATCTGGAGCCGCTGCTGTCGGTGGACAAGGTGGTGGTGATGGAGGCGGGAACCGTGGTGGAACAGGGCTCGCCGGTCAGCCTGCTGGCCAACTCCCACTCCCGCTTCCATCAGCTGTTCGTGGGCCAGGTCAATCGGCAGGTGGCCCAGATAAGCTGAGGCCGAAAATAACAAGGGCTGCTCGCGGGCAGCCCTTGTTCTTTGGTGGAGCCTCAACGCTCCATGATCTGGGTGACGTCGTCCTTCTTGATCATCACCTCCCGCCCTTCGGTATCGTAATAGCGGTACATGCCGGTGCTCTCATCCAGCTTGGGCTTGCTGTCGGTGGTGATCATCTTCCCGTCCTTGGTACTCATGATGTATTGAGAGCTACACGCCACGAGTCCCAATGCACACACCAGGATCATCATCAGTTGCTTCATCGCCTGTCTCGTCTCCCTCTTCACCCTCACCACGAGGATGGTGACTGAAGCCTAGCTCAACCCCATTGTCCCGGAAAAACAGATTGCCGGAACGGGATCCATGTCAAAAATCAGCTACTTACGACCACCCGGCTTGCCACTGCCTCCGGTGCCCGGGCCGCAGCCGAGCGCCAGCCGATCCGCCGCGGCCCTGGCCTGTACCAGGCCATAGCCATAGCTGTTGTCGCGCCCAGGCGCCCCCAGATCCTGAGCACTGCTGCGCAGGGTCTGGCGCAGCTGATCGTTGCTGCACTCCAGCCGCTGTGACCAGGCCAAAGCAGCGACCCCGACCACGTGCGGCGTCGCCATCGAGGTGCCGCTGTAGTTGGCATAGCCGGTCGGCACGGTGGAGAGCACGGCGACGCCGGGGGCGGCCAGCTCCACCTGATCGTTGCGTTGGGAGAAGTATGCCAGCTGCTTGTTGGCATCGATGGCAGCCACGCTCACCACGCTGCCATAGGAGGCCGGGTAGGATTTGCTGGTATTGCCCGCATTGCCTGCCGCCGCCACGCTCAACACGTTCTGGCCATAGGCCTGATTGAAGGCCTGCTCCTCCGTCTTGCTGGGCACATTGCCCCCCAGGCTCATGTTGATGACCATGCGGGTAAAGCCGCGACTGGTCATCCCCTGCTTGCAGGCGTTGAGGGCCCCCACCAGGTTCGAGGTATAGGCCCAGCCGTTGGCGCCGAACACCTTGATGATGTGCAGCGGCACGCTCTGGTTTGGCAGCACCCCGACCACGCCGATATCGTTGCCCCCCACGGCGGCTATGGTGCCCGCCACATGGGTGCCGTGCCCGTTCTCGTCGCTGCTCCAGCTGCCGGTGCCTGCGTTGTCACTGCCCTGCACCTGAGCCCCGTGGGGCAGATCTGGGTGGGCGCCGCTGTAGCCTGAATCTATGATGCACACCAGCACCTCTCCCGCCGCCGCGTCACTGAGCAGCGGAGCCTGCACCATGGGAATGCCGTAGGGCAGGGTCTCGGCGCTGGTGTAGCGTTTGGCATCCGGCTCGACCCACAACACCTTGGGGTTGCGGGCCAGGGCCGCGGCCGCCACCTGGGGCAACCAGAGCGCCAGCGCATGCTGCTCAGGCAGCTGCAATGCCAGCTCGCCGCCCATTCCCTTGCTCTGGGCCAGCACAGCCGCCTCGCCACCCGCTGCCAGCTGCACCAGATAGCGGGCCCGCTCGGCGGCCATGGCGCCCTGCCCCAGCACGCCTGCCACCAGCAGGCCTATCCATATCCGTCTCATAGGTCACTCCTTGCATCGACCTGATTGTCACTCGCAAAGTGTAGTGCCCGGCTGGCGCAGGCCCAAGCGGATACAAAAAGGCCGGACATCTGTCCGGCCTCGTTATCACTATTGGCTCATTGCTTGGCGGGCTGACGCTCGCCGGTCACGATGGGGTTCTTGGGATCCGAGCTCCACTCATACCAGCCGCCGTCGTAGACGCTGATCCGCTTCCAGTCCATCAGCCAGGCGTAGAAGAAGGCCTCGGAGGCGCGCCAGCCGGTACCGCAGTAGAAGGCGGCCTGCTGGGCCGGCTCAATATTCCACTCGTCCCACATGGTGAGGATCTCCCCGGCCGGCTTCATGGTGCCATCCGGGTTGTGGAAATCGCTCATGCTGTTGGCATCCACACCGCCGCGACCCCACTTGGCCCCCGGGATGTCGCCCTTCGGCTTGATGTAGCTGTAGCCGGAGGTGTTGCCGACGAACTCGTCCCAGGTACGCACGCTGACCAGGGCGCCATCGGGCTGCTTGAGCAGCGCCTTGGCCTGGCTCAGGGTGGTGTAGTACTCGGGATGGGCCGGAATGGCGACCCCAAACTCCTTCACCGGCTCATATTTGTTGGGCAGGCCGGTCTCGGTACGCAGATGCTGCACGAACCAGGCATCCAGACCACCGTCCAGCAGGCGCACGTCCTGCACGCCGGCATACATCATCAGATGCGCCGCGCGGGCGGCGGCCATGGTGTTGCGGCCATAAAGGATGACTGTGGTGTCGTGACGGATGCCGTTCTCCAGCAGCAGCGCCTTGAGCGCCTCGTCAGAAACCTTGTTCCACAGCGGCTCCTCTTCCAGACGGTTGGTATCTATGTAGCCGGCCCCCGGGATGTGGCTCAGCAGGTAGGCCTTGGGCGAACCCCAATCCACTTCGAACAGCTTCCAGTCCCCTTTCGGCGCCGCCGCGACCGGCTTGCCTTCCTGCAGATCCGCCAGCCAGCGCGGATAGACCAGCTGCTGCCAGCGCACCAGATGGTCGCGCGGTGCGGCTTGCCAGCCTTGCAGCTCAAACAGCTGCTTGATGCCCTGCTTGCGCAGCATGCGGGCCACTTCGGCCACTTCCCGCGGCGCACCATAGAGGGCGACCGGACGATCGGCTTTCAGGCCCTTGATCTCGAGCGCCTTGGGCCACTCGTCATCGCTGTATTTCCACTCGGCGGAGAGGTTCTCGGCGCCGGCCACATGGCCGCCCTGTTTCTCGCCTTCCATCGGCCAGCCCTGATAGAAGTGGCTGGCACGGGTGTCCAGCATGACCGCCTGCTTGCTCTTGGCGTCGGCCAGCGAGAGCGGCGGCAATTCGGCGGCAAAGGCGGGCAGTGCGCACCAGAGCAGTAAGGTCGCCAGCGCGGCCTGCAGGAAGCGAAGATGTCGTTTCATGGTGATGTCTCGATTCATAGTGAACAGGGTTAAAAAATGGAGCGGCCCAGCCGCTCGGCCAGCAGCTCCAGCGCCGCCGTGCCCGCCAGCGAGTTGCCCGCCTTGTTGAGCTCGGGCGACCAGACACAGATGCAGAGCTCACCGGGGATGAGCGCCATGATACCCCCTCCGACCCCGGATTTGCCCGGCATACCGACCCGATAGGCAAAATCACCGGCCTCGTCATAGAGGCCGCAGGTGGCGAGCAGCGCATTGACCTGCTTGGTGGTGCGAGCCGGCAACAGCGGCGTGCTCTCGCCAAGCGGCAGCCCGCGATTGGCCAGATAGAGGAAAGTACGCGCCAGATCGACGCAGCTCATGCGAATGGCACAGGCATTGAAGTAGCTCTGCAACACCTTGTCCACTTCATTCTCGAAGTTGCCATAGGCCTTCATCAGATAGGCGATGGCCGCATTGCGGGCCGAGTGCTGATATTCGGATCGCGCCACCACCTGATCCGCCATGATGGCCGGATTGCCACTCAGGCGGCGCACCAGCTCCAGGGTACGCTGGCGCGGCGCCGTGAGCCGGGTCTCCAGCAGATCGCTCACCACCAGGGCACCGGCATTGATGAATGGATTGCGAGGAATGCCGTGCTCGAACTCCAGCTGCACCAGGGAGTTGAACGGCTGGCCGGAGGGCTCCTTGCCTACCCGGGCCCAGATCTCCTCCTCCCGATAGAGGGTGAGCGCCAGCGTCAGGCTCAGGGCCTTGGAGATACTCTGGATGGAGAAGGGCTCGAAGGCGTCACCTGCGGTGAACAGCTCCCCCTCCACGGTACAGACGGCAATGCCGAGCCGGTCGGCCGGCACCCGGGCCAGGGCGGGAATGTAGTCGGCCACCTTGCCCTGTCCGAGCAGCGGGCGCACCTCTGCCAGAATGCTGGCCAGTAATTCGGATGACAACACCATAAAGGATTCCATGACTAAAACGGGTGTGGAGATCCCATCCCCACCGACAAAAATCCCGCCAGCGGCGGGACTTGTCTATCTACCCACAACAAGGCGCCTGCAACAGGCGACCGAGTCTCAGGCCGGTTCACCGTACCAGAGGTCGAACAGCTCGGTGACCACCACGGCTTCCATCCCCTTGCTTTCCAGCCAGGATTTGACGACGGCGCGGTCTTCTTCGGTACATTTGCCCAGTTGCTGAGTGCAGATCATCCCTTCCCAGGCCAGGTGGCCTGAACCGGCGAAAGCCAGTCTACGGGGTTCAACAACCTCATCGATCATCGCATCGACTACTGTATCGATGGTCGCTTCGGCAGTGCCGACCGGGAAGTTGAAACTGATGTCGAATCCCATTTCCTGGAATTCGTCGACTCGCAGTTTCTTACGCAGACGGCGGCTACGATTGGCCATGATAGCTCCTTAGGTTAGTTGACTCGTTAAATTAGTTAACGCGTTTGAAAATCAGATCCCAAACCCCGTGGCCCAGACGATGGCCCCGTTGTTCGAATTTGGTCAGCGGGCGCCAGTCGGGACGCGGCACCCAGTTGCCGGTGGCGGAGGTGTTCTCGTAACCCTCGGCGACGCTCATCACTTCCAGCATGTGTTCGGCATAGTTTTCCCAATCGGTGGCCATGTGGAACACGCCACCTATGGCCAGCTTCTGGCGGATATCCTGGGCAAATGCCGGCTGCACTATGCGGCGCTTGTGATGACGGCTCTTGTGCCAGGGATCCGGGAAGAACAGCTGCAGGCAGGCAAGCGAGCCGTTCGGGATCATGTGCTCCAGCACTTCCACCGCATCGTGGCAGATAACCTTGAGATTGGTGACGCCCGCTTCCTGGGCTGTGCCGAGGCAGGCACCCACGCCCGGCGAGTGTACCTCGATGCCGATGAAGTTTTTCTCGGGGGCATTCTTGGCCATCTCCACCAGGGAGGCGCCCATGCCGAAGCCTATTTCCAGCACCACAGGGGCCTCACGGCCAAACAGGGCGACCAGATCGAGGGGCGCTGGCGCGAAATCGATACCCATGACCGGCCAGAGCTCTTCCAGAGCCTTCTCCTGCCCTTTGGTCAGGCGGCCTTCGCGACGGACAAAGCTGCGGATCTTGCGCATGAACTTGCCGTCTTCGTTAAATACATCTTGGGTCACAGGCATAATCAAATTGCTCGTTATTGCATCGGTCTGGGTCACAGACGACAGGAATGAATTGTTCGTTATTTCATCACCCAGGGTCACTGACGACATGAATGAATTGCTCGTTACTTCATCACCCTGAGTCACGGATCTCGTGGATGAATGGCGCGTTATTTCATCAATGCGCGAAACTGGGTAGCGAATTATCCCAAGATAGGCCCAAGGCGCAAGTGTTTCGCGAAACAAATCCCCCGTCCCTGACCAATTCCGCCACAAGGATTGACAAATGCCACCCCGTTCACAGAATCTGCCAGGCGCCGGGCGCATGCTGGTCTGCGCAAATAAAACCATACACAACAAAGGATTGCAGTATGAAACACACAGCATTGGCGTTTGCCATCACAGCCCTGCTGGCAGGGTGCAACACCTCCACCAATGATTCGCAGGCCCCCACCGCCGCCGAGCAGGCCTATGAGTATCTGGTGCAGTTGAGCTCGACCGCCGAGGGGATCGGGGCCAGACCCACGGGCTCAGAGGCCGAGACCCGCGCCGCCGTCTGGATCCAGGATCACCTGGCGGGCTGGGGTTACGAGGTGCAAAACCAGCCGTTCACCTACACCAAGAGCGGGGCCAGCAAAAACTCCCAGAACCTCGTCGCCGAGCTCAAGGGCCAGAGCGACAAGGTGATACTGATCGGCGCCCACTACGACAGCACGGGCGACAAGAAGGGTTCTGAAGGGGCGACCGACAACGGTGCCGGCGTCGCTGCCCTGCTGGCGGTGGCCGAGGCGCTCAAGGGGCAGACCCTGCCCTACACTGTGCGCTTCGCCTTCTTCGGCGCCGAGGAGAACGGCCTCAACGGCTCCAAGGCCTATGCCGCCAGCCTGGACAGCACCGCCATCGCCCGCCTGCTGGCCATGGTGAACTACGACACCATAGCCGGGGGCGACATCGTCTACGTTCACTCGGCCCACTCCGACGTGGCCGAGTACAACTGCGCCGATCCGAGCCGCTACAGCTTCGATCCCAAGGTGCGGGATCGCCTGCTGGCCGTCTCCAAGCTGACCGCCACCCCGTTTGCCATCCACCCCAGCTACGCCGGCTATCCGGAAGGGGAGACAGGCAGCTGGTCGGATCATGCGCCCTTTGCCTGCCTGGGGGTGCCCATCGCCTACGTGGAGGCCACCAACTTCACCATCAACGGGGCGGATGGCTATGACGGCTACTCCCAGACCACCAATCCGGCGCTGTGGGACTGCTACGACGACGCCACCAAGAGCGCCTGCGACCGGGACAGCGAGACCCAGTGGGGCAAGATCTGGCATACCCAGTACGACCGCCTCGACAAGATGGCCGAGCTGTTCCCGGGCCGGGTGGAGCAGCAGCTCAGCGCCAACACGGATCTGATGATCCGCTTCCTCAAGGAGCCGGGCCTGTAACGCCGGCGACTCGTCAATGGCGCGCGCTGGCCCGGGACCAATTCAGGGCTTTTTGCGCTCCACGGCCGCCCCCGGCCGATAAAATTCGGGCAGGTGCCAAACCTGCCTTTTTTATCGATTTTTGTTACAGCCATTGCCTCATTTTTTAAATCTGATACAAACGGATAACCTGGCGGTCGAATGGAGCGACCGCTCACCATGCCAGAGAGAGTCCTATGCAGCCGTTTTTTGCCCAGCGCTTTGAGAAGGTAGAGCCTTCCTTTATCCGCGAGATCCTCAAGGTCGCCGCCAATCCGGAGATCATCTCCTTTGCCGGTGGCCTGCCCAATCCGCACCTGTTCCCGGTCAAGGCCATCGATCAGGCCTGCCAGGACGTGCTGCGCGAGCAAGGGGCCGCCGCCCTGCAGTATGCCGCCACCGAGGGCTTCGCCCCACTGCGCCAGTACATAGCCGACCGCTATCTGGCCCGCCACGGCATGCGCGTCAACCCGGACAACATCCTCATCACCAGCGGCTCCCAGCAGGCGCTGGATCTGCTGGGCAAGGTGCTGATCGACGAGGGTCAGGATCTCATCATCGAAGAGCCGGGTTACCTCGGCGCCATCCAGGCCTTCTCCGTCTATCAGCCCGCCTTCAAGCCTATCACCCTCGGTGAAGAGGGACTGGATCTGGCGGCGCTGGATGCGCTGCTGGCCAGCGGATCCAATGCCAAGCTGCTCTACGGCGTGCCCAACTTCCAGAACCCGAGCGGCGTCTCCTACAGCCGCGCCAACCGCGAGGCGCTGGCCGAGCGACTGGTCAGCCACGAGCTGCTGATGGTGGAAGACGACCCCTATGGCGAGCTGCGCTTCGAGGGCGAACACCTGCCCCCCATCGCCAAGCTGGCGCCGAACAATACAGTACTGCTCGGTTCCTTCTCCAAGACGGTGGTGCCTGCCTTCCGCCTCGGCTGGATGCTGGTGCCGGACTGGCTGCGCAAGAAGGTCACCATCGCCAAGCAGGCCACCGACCTGCACAGCAACGCCTTCAGCCAGCAGGTGCTGCACCGCTTCCTGATCGACAACTCGCTGGATGCCCATCTGGAGAAGATCAAGGAGGTCTATGGCCGCCAGCGTGCCGCCATGGAGGCCGCCCTGGCCCGTCACTGCCCGCCCGGCGTGAGCTACACCCGACCGGAAGGGGGCATGTTCCTCTGGCTGACCCTGCCTTCGAGCGTCAGCGCCATGGCGCTGTTTGACGAGGCGATCAAGGAGAAGGTAGCCTTCGTGCCCGGCGCGCCCTTCTATGTGCGCCCCGAGATCCAGAACACCCTTCGGCTGAGCTTCTCCTGCGTGGACGAGGCCACCATAGAGGAAGGGGTCAAGCGCCTGACCCGCGCCCTCGCCCGCATGCTCTGACAAGCCACGGCATGAAAAAAACCAGCGACCTCGGTCGCTGGTTTTTTTATGTCCCGCCCTCTGGGGAGCCGGACCGATCAGGCGCTCAGCGCGCTGGCGAACGCCTTCATCGGCATGGGGCGGCCATAGAGATAGCCCTGCAGGAAGGTCACCTGACGCGCCCTCAGGTAAGCGGCCTGCACCTCGTTCTCCACCCCTTCGGCGACCAGCAGCAGACCGAGCCGGGTCGCCAGGTCGATGACGTTCTCCACTATGTGGCTGGAGAGCGCATCCGAGCCTATCATGCCGACGAAGCTCTGATCGATCTTGAGAAAGTCGACCTGGAACTGCTGCAGATAGGTGAGGCTGGAGTGGCCGGTACCAAAGTCATCGATGGCGATGAAGACCCCCAGCTGGTGCAGCTCGGCGAAGAGCCGGTCCGTCACCTCGTCCGCCACTATCAGCTCCCGCTCGGTCAGCTCCAGCACCAGCTTGATGGGGTTCTCCCTGAAGGCGTTGATGAAATCGCGGCAATCCGCCACCAGGCTCAGATCCTTGCAGTGGCTGGCGCTGATGTTGAAGCCAAAGTGGAATCCCCTGGGCAGGGTATGCACAGCGCCGGCAAACTGATCACGCACCTGCTCCATCAGCAGCCGGGTCATGGGCACTATCAGGCCGCTGTCTTCCGCCAGCGGAATGAAGCGATCCGGCGAGATCAGTCCCTGACGGGGATGCTGCCAGCGCATCAGCACCTCGCAGCCGCACCAGTGGGCGTCGTCGCCGGTCACCACGGGTTGCAGGTAGGGGATGAACTCTCGCTGATCCAGCGCCCGCCGCAGCTCTTGCGAGGGGGACGTCGAGCGGCCGGTCAGCCAGAACACGCCAAATCCCACCAGTATGCCCAGCAGGGGATAGATGATGATGCTGGCCTTGGAGTAGTGCCAGATGTGGCTGCCGTACTCGTCGTGGGACAGGTCAGTGACCACCCGGTATTGATACTTCTCCGATACCTGTTCCAGATAGCCGCGTGTTTTGGGCGGGATCTCCTCGCTGACCATGCCGCTGGCCAGCATGGCCTGCGACCCCACCACCAGCGCCAGCGGCGAATTGCGGCTCAGCATGTCGAGAATATTGTGCAGATAGTAGCCATCCACCCCGACCAGCACGCTGTAATCCCCCACCGCCTGCCGATAGACAACCAGCGGCCGATCCGGCGTCACCGGGTTGCCCCGCATCAGGTCGAGCTGACCACCGGCATAGTCGGCCAGCGCAAAGGGGCCGCTATAGGCGCCATAGAGGGAGGAGCAATAGATGGTCTCTCCCCTGGCCAGGTTGACGGTGCGCACATCCGGCACTGTCGCCACCTGATCCCGCAGCCCCTGTACCACCTCGGCGCAAGGTCGTCCCACACCGCCCTGCACCATGGACGCAGCTCGATGGGCATTGTCCAGGGTACGGTCAAACATGCGTCTGGCATGCAGCAACCTATCCTCGGCATCCTGCTTCATGCCAGAGAAGGTCTGCCATGAGATGATCAGCACTCCCAGCAACACGGGGAGCAGACTCGCCAGCAGGGAGGCCCCCAGCCGGGTGTAGAACTGGCGTAACCTTAAACGACGAAATGGCATGGTCATCCTCACGGCAACGGCGAAAAAGCGGGCAAGTCTACTACTCTCCGCCCCCCTGACAAGTCATTCTGATACAAACAACAGCAAGAAAGTTTGGCCTGATTGGCACCGAACCTCGTCGAAACAGGGCTTGCAGCCACATCTTCAACGGCTCTGGGGCCTGACAGCCTTGCCTCCCCTGACAGGGTCCAAGCCTGGCTCCCCTCTGCGCAGTGAAGATTATAATCTTTGCAAAAACAGTTGCTTGTTCATCTTGCGCCAGCCCACTAGAGTAGAGCCAACAGCGTCAGGGAGTCTGGACATGAAAATACTGATCACGGGAGGAACCGGTTTTATCGGCCGCCGTCTGGTGGCCCATCTCAAGGTCAACCACGAGGTGGTGGTACTGACCCGTCAGGGCAGCCGCGCCTATGAACTGCTCGGCCACGACGTCAAACTGCTCGACAACCTGGATCGGCTCGACGACCTCAACGACGTGGATGCCGTCATCAACCTGGCGGGCGAGCCCATCGCCGCCGGACGCTGGAGCGAACAACGCAAGCAGCTGCTGTGTGACAGCCGCTGGCTGCTGACCGAACAGCTGGTCGATCTCATCAAGCTCTCCAGCACGCCGCCCAGGGTGCTGATCAATGCCTCCGCCATCGGCTGGTATGGCAGGCAGGGAGATGTGGCGCTGGACGAGCAGTGCCGGACGCCCCACGACGAGTTCACCCACCAACTCTGCCAGCAGTGGGAAACCCTGGCCCGCGAGGCCCGCAGCAACCGCACCCGGGTCTGCATAGTGCGCATCGGGCTGGTGCTCGGCACAGATGGCGGTGCCCTGCCCAGGATGCTGACCCCCTATCGCCTCGGTCTCGGCGGCCCCATGGGATCGGGCCAGCAGATCATGAGCTGGATCCACATTCAGGATCTGGTGCGTGCCATGCTGTTCCTGCTGGAGCACGAGGAGTGCGACGGCATCTTCAACGGCACGGCGCCACAGCCGGTCAGCAATCGCGAGTTCAGCCAGAGCCTGGCCAGCGCCTTGCATCGACCACACCTCTTCTTGGTGCCGGCCCCCCTGCTGCAGTTGCTGATGGGCGAGGCGGCCGACCTGCTGCTCACCGGCCAGAAGGTGCTGCCCGCTCGCCTGCAAGAAGCCGGCTTTCACTTCACCTACCCGGAGCTGCCCCAGGCCCTCACCAATCTGTTGAGCACGCCCCGCTGACTGGATCCTGCAAATCAGGCAACCGGATAGCAATCAGCCCGGCCATTGGCCGGGCTGATCCGTTATTGCGCCTGGTGGCATCCGCGCAGGATGCTGTGATTACAGCAGGCCCTGACCCAGACCACGAAGCCGATCGCTCAAGGTGCCCGCCAGCAACTGGCGTTGCATGCCCTGCCCCGCCAGCGTCACCAGCAGGGCGCCCAGCAAGGGCAGGCCGGCCCAGATGGCCCAGTGGAACTGCCACTGCCCCTCGAACCACCACCATTGCAGACCGAAAGAGCAGAGCTCGACCACAATGGCGGCGCACAGCCCCGCCAGCAGACCGCTGGCGACCAGCTCCCAGCGCAGCATCTTCTTGAGCAGCTCGCTGCTGGCCCCCAGGGTGCGCATCAGCAACAGCTCGCGACGGCGGTGGGCCATGCTGGCCTGGGTCTGGGTCAGCAGCACCAGCAGCGCCGCCACAGTCACCAGCCCCAGCATCAGCCCCAGCGCCCGGCTCACCTGCTCAGACACGGCCGTGAGCCGCACTATCAGATCGTCCACATCGATGAGGCTCACCGTGGGGTGTCTGCGGATCAGCTCCACCTCCGCCACCCGCCCCTGCTCCGGCAGCCGATAGCTGCCGAGCCAGGTCTGGGAGAAGGGGGCCAGCACGTCCGGCGAGAAGATCATGTAGAAGTTGGGCCGCATGTTGTCCCACTTGATGGCCCGCAGGCTGGTCACTTGCGCCTTGAAGCTGCGCCCCTCTATGGTGAAGCCCAGGGTGTCGCCGAGCGCTATGTCGAGCCGCTTGGCCAGATCCTTGTCCACCGACACCTGCCCGGGGCCATCCAGCCAGCGCCCCGCGGTCAGGGTATTGTCCGGCGGCAAGCCGGTGGTGGTGGTGAAGTTGAGCTCGCGGTTCACCCCTTCACGGCCATCCTCATCGCTGTCTCGCACCGCCTCGCTGGCGATGCTGACCAGCCGGCCCCGCACCATGGGATAGAAATCCGAGGTCAGGGCGCCGGCACGGTGCAGATCGGCCAGGATCCCCTCCCGCTCGTGGTCGGCTATGTTGACCAGGAAGCGGTTGGGGGTGTCCGCCGGCAGGCGGGCGGAGAAGTCATCGAGCAGATCGACTCGCACCGCCCACAGCAGACCGAACAGCATGAGCGCCAGCGCAAAGCCCGCCAGCTGGAACAGGCCGCTGCCGCGCTCGCGGGAGAGGTGACTGATGGCCAGACGCAGCGCATGGGGGCCCTTGACCCGGCGACCGAACCGCAGCAGCAGGGAGGCGATCAGGGCCAGCAGACCCATCAGCAGGCCCATGCCGCCGATCAGCCCCAACGCCAGAGTCACATCGGCGGTAAAGCCCCACACCAGACCAAACAGGCCGAGCAGGGCGACCGGCAGCGCCAGCCAGGGGGGAATGCCCGCCTCCAGCTCGCGGCGCAGCACCCGCAGCGGCGGCACCTTGAGCAGCCGCAGGAAGGGCACGAAGGCCAGCAGCAGGGTGATGAAGAAGGCCACCGCCAGACCGAGGGCAAAGGGTCGCCACGACGGCGGTGGCAGATCCGCCGGCAGCAGGTTGCCCAGCAGATGCAGGGTCAGCCACTGCATGGCGCTGCCTGCCACCAGACCGATGAGCGCCCCCGCCAACGTCAGGGAGAACAGCAGGGTGCCCATCAGTTGCCAGAGCGTGCGACGGGAGGCCCCCAGCGTCTTGAGCAGGGCCACCATGTTGGTCTGGCGCTCGGCGAAGTGGCGCACCGCTATGCCCATGGCCAGCGCCCCCAGCAGCACCCCGGCCAGGGAGGCGAGCCGGAAGAAGCGCTCGGCATTGGCCAGTGAACGCCCCACCTGGGAGCCCTGATCGTCCGGCTTGATCAGCTTCTGCCCCGCTTTGAGCTTGGGCCTGAGCCAGCGCTCATAGCCGGCAACGTCCTCGCGTGCCCCCTTGAACAGGTAGCGCCACTGCTGGCGACTGCCCGGCAGCAGGGCACCGGTCGCCTCTATGTCCGCGCTGTGGATCAGGGCCCTGGGCGCCAGCAGGAAGGGGCTGAAGCCCTGATCCGGCTCCTGCCCCAGCTCACCCGCCACCTTGAGGAGGGTGTTGCCCACCTCCAGCTCATCGCCAATTTTCGCCTCCAGCAGCTGCATCACCCGGGCCGAGAGCCAGATCTCGCCGGGCGCCGGCGCGCGCTGGGGGCTAAGTTCCAGCTTGCCATAGAAGGGGAAATCGCTCGGCACGGCCCGGATGGAGGCCAGTTGCAGCGCATCGCCATGAAACAGCATGCTGTTGAAGCTGACCGTGGTCTGCACCGACAGGCCCGCCTTTTCCGCCTGCTTGAGCCAGGCAGCCGGGGCCGGTGTGGCGGAACGCAACGCCCGATCGGCGCCGATAAAGTCACGCCCCGAGGCCTTGAGCCCCGCATCCAGCCGATCCGCCACCAGGGCCACGCTCAGCACGCAGGCCACACTCAACGCCAGCGCCAGCACGAACCAGCGCAGCTCGCCGCTGAAGCCTTCCCGCCGCAACAGCTTCACACCCAATCGCCACCGACTCATAGCAGCTCCCTGACTTGGGAGGCCGCACCGGCACCGGGTGCTGGCGCATCCGCCTCCAGCCGTCCCGCCGCCATCACCAGTTGCCGCTGGCAACGCTGGGCCAGCTCGTGGTCATGGGTGACCACCACGAGCGTGGTGCCGTGCTCGCGATTGAGCTGGAACAAGAGTTCGATCACCGTCTCCCCTGTCTTGCTGTCCAGGTTGCCGGTCGGCTCATCGGCCAGCAGCAGGCTGGGCCTTGTCATGAAGGCGCGGGCGATGGCGACCCGCTGCTGCTCACCGCCGGAGAGGCGCGGCGGCAGATGGTGCAGCCGCTCGCTGAGCCCCACAGCCGCCAGCAACTCGCGCGCCCTCGGCTCGCAGCGGGTCTCGCCGCGCAGCTCGGCGGGCAGCATGACGTTCTCCAGCGCGCTCAGGGTAGGCAGCAGCAGGAAGGACTGGAAGATGAAGCCCACCTGCTCGGCACGCAGGCGGGCGCGGCCCTCCTCGTCCAGCTGCACCAGCGACTGACCGAGGATCTCTATATCCCCCTGGCTCGGCAGATCCAGCCCTGCCAGCAGCCCCAGCAGGGTGGATTTGCCGGAGCCGGAGGCGCCGACCAGCGCCAGGGTCTCGCCGGTATTGACTTGCAGGTCGATCCCTTCAAGGATGGTGAGGCTTTCCTGGCCCAGGCGAACGGTTTTGCCCAGACCCTTGACGACAATGATGGGAGTTGAACTCATGATGCGTTTCCTGTTTTCCCGGGCCAAAAAGTGGGGAGTGAACCCGTGATGTCTATCCTGCTCACCCCGGCATTGAATGACAATGCATGCCGGGTGTTGGCATCATCACACGTATCCCCTTTGCCCGGATCCTTGATGACAATGAATGATGGGAGTTGAATGCATGACACGTTTCCTGTTCGCCTTGTGTTGCCTGGTTTCATCGGTGCAGGCCCAGACCCTGCTGGTGCTGGGCGACAGCCTGAGCGCTGGCTATCAGATGCCGGCGGAGCAGAGCTGGCCTGCCCTGCTCAATCAGAAATGGCAGCAGCAGGGCGGCGAGCATCAGCTGGTCAACGCCAGCATCAGCGGTGAGACCACGCAGGGAGCCCTGGCCCGCCTGCCCGCCCTGCTCAAGGAGCATCAACCGGACTGGGTGCTGATCGAACTGGGTGGCAACGACGGGCTGCGCGGGTTCGCGCCCGCCATCACCCGTGACAATCTGACCAGGATGGTGGCCTTGACCAAGGCGCAGCAGGTGAAAACAGTGCTGACCCAGATCCAGCTGCCCCGCAATTACGGGGCCCGCTACCTGCGCCAGTTCGAGCAGATCTTCCCCGAGCTGGCGGCCGCCAACCAGCTGCCGCTGATGCCCTTCTTCATGGATGATATTGCGCTGCGCCCTGAACTCATGATGAACGATGGTATCCACCCCACGGCCGCGGCCCAGCCGCAGATCCGCGACCGGGTCGCCAGCTTTATCGAGCCCCTGCTGACCCAATAACACCCCAATCGCCATACGCAGAAAAGGGCACTGTCGGCCCAAAACAAAGATCCCGCCGAGGCGGGATCTTTGTTTGCATGAGCATCAGCGTTCCAGTATCTGGCGCAGCCGCTCCTGGGCCACCCCGACCAGCAGGTCTGGCTGGAATTTGGAGATGAAGCGGTCACACCCCACCTTCTTGACCATGGCTTCGTTGAAGTTACCGCTCAGGGAGGTATTGAGGGTGATGAAGAGATCGGACATGCGGGCATCGCTGCGGATCTCGTGGGTCAGCCGGTAGCCGTCCATCTCCGGCATCTCCGCATCCGTGATCATCAGCAGGATCTCGTCGGTCACCTTCTTGCCCGCATCGCACCACCCCTTGAGCAGATTGAGCGCCTGCAGGCCATCCTGGCACTCGATCACCTCCAGACCCAGCTGACCCAGGGTTTCCCGCACCAGATTGCGGGCCGTGCTGGAGTCATCGACGATGAGCACCTTGCGGCCATGCATCTCGGGCAGTATCTCCCGATCCAGTACCTCTTCCGAGATGCGGATGTCGTAGGTGATGATCTCGGCCAGCACCTTCTCCACATCGATGATCTCGACGATCTGGTCGACGCCGTCCTCGGGAATGCGGGTGATGGCGGTCAGGTAGTTGGCCCGCCCGGCGGAGCGCGGCGGCGGCAGTATGTCCTTCCAGGTCATGTTGACGATATGGGCCACCTGCCCCACCAGGAAGCCCTGAATGGTGCGGTTGTACTCTGTGATGATGAGGTTGGACTCGCTGTCGATGGGCATGGCGCGCATGCCGATGGCGCTGCGCAGATTGATCACCGGGATCGAGGTGCCACGGATGTTGGCCACCCCGCTGATGTTGTGGTGCGCCCCCGGCATCTTGTTTAGATGGGGCAGCTTGACCACTTCCCGCACCTTGAACACGTTGATAGCAAACAGCTGTCGGGATCCCAAACGGAACATCAACAACTCCAGACGGTTCTCCCCTACCAGCTGGGTACGTTGATCCACTGAATCCAATATGCTCGCCATATAAAGCCCTTACGTCCGTTTCCCGAGTCTCGCCATAGTATAGAAGGGTCAGAATCCCAACACGACCCGTATTCTTATCCTATGTCGGCAAGATGATGACGGAACTTGATGAAAAAAAGCGAGATTCGGCTCAAGGCCGGACTCTCTTCACACTTATCAATAGCAAGCTGGCCGCTCGATCGAGCCCAGGGGGGCCGGTGTGGGGTACATCCTTGATATCCGTCGCAAAAGCCCCGCCATCAGCGTGGCTCCCCCCGATAACCAGGCATAAAAAAAGCGGCAGATTGCTCTGCCGCTTGTTGTGCTGCCCTGACGGGATTACTTGTCGATATCCAGCAGATTGTTGCTCAGCATGTAGTCGATCACCTGGGAAGAGGTGGACGCCGCGCTGCCGGTGAGGCTGTCGAACGTGTGGTTCATCAGCACTATCTCCTGAGTCACAGGGGCCGTGCTGGTCTCCTTGACCTGCAGGTGCACACCCTCGCTGTCCTGGAACACAGAGAGCAAGCTCTTCAGATCGGTCTGGTTGCGAGAACCATCGTGATCCAGCAGATCGCTCAGATCCAGCTTGTCACCCTCAGCCTTGGAGAAGTCGACCACGTAATCCTTGGCGACGCTGCCCGTAGCTGTATCCCCCTGCAGCCAGGTGAAGGTATCGGCCCCCGCATCCCCCTTGAGGATGTCGTTGCCCAGACCACCGACCAGGATGTCGTTGCCCAGACCGCCACTCAGGGTGTCGTTGCCGGCGCCGCCATACAGGGTATCGTTGCCACTGCCACCATAGAGCTGGTCATCACCCAGACCGCCGAGCAGCATGTCATCACCGGCACCACCGAACAGTATGTCGTTGCCGGCACCACCGTCCAGAATGTCGTTGCCACCCTGACCGAACAGAATGTCATTGCCATCCCCGCCGAACAGCACATCCGCCTTGTCATTGGTGGCGGACTGATCAAAGTCGGTGGCATGGTCCGTGATGTAGTCATGGACCTGGGCATCGGTCACCGAACCGGCACTCAGCTTGCCAGCCACGTACTGCTTGATGGCCGCATAGCCTTCCCCGTTGATGCCGGCAAAGTGAACCGCATCACCGAACAGGATATCGTCACCGGCACCGCCATCGATCCGGTCGCTGCCCGGCAGGTTGTTGACCGAGGTTCCCAGGATGGCATTGGCCAGGTCATTGGCAGACACGTTGGACTGCACTACCTGGTCGCTGTCAAACAGCTTAAGGGTCTCGATAGAGACGTTCCTACCTATCCCGATGGCTTGCAAGGTCACATTGTTAGCAATGAGGAGCGGCAACACTGCCAGTGCATTTTGCAATGCCCAAGGCTCATAACCATCAGAGTCAAAGCTAGAGATCTCATAAGTACCGTCGCCTTGGGCACGGAGAGTACCAATGATATTTGAGCGCCAAGCTCCATTATCCCTTTGATACCATTGATTAATGTTCCCATTGCTATCAATCAGAACCCGATCTTGCCCACCAATGTTGGCATAGAAGGTTTGCCCTGAAACATAATTGTTAACGTTGACAAACGAATCCAACCGATCATTCGTCGTGGTGTTCACAACAGGATTGGTATTTTCATTGATGTAATAAGTGTTAGGTGCCCCATCAGTAATGAAATAAGCGAGGTTCTTGGCGTTGGTATTCAACTTGGCCACATCGCTATTGAACCAGTTCGAAGTGCTCTTCAGCGCATCCTCATAGTTGGTTGAACCGCTGCTGCCATCCATGCTGTTGATGATGGCCTGCAACTTGGTCAAGGCATTCGGATCCTTCAGGTCCACACTGATGGACTTGTTGGCCTGGCTATCGAAGTCCACCAAGAAGATATTGACCTTACCGGCCCCTTCTGTGCCCGCACTGGCCTTGAGGGTCGCAAACACCTGGCTCAACTGGGTTTTCATTGTTGCCATGGCGCTGGAGCCGATACTGCCCGAGCTGTCGACCATAAAGGCGATGTTGTAGTTCTGGCCCGGCAGCACCACGCTGCCGTCCAGGTCGCCAACCACGATATTGTGCTCGCTGCCATAGGCACGGTTTTGATCGCCCGGCTCCCCTTCGGTAGAGAGGAAGTAGCTCATGCGGATCGAATCCTGATCCGATGCGCTGCTGGTCTGGTCGGTCACCACCTCTTTGGCGATGGCCTCCACCTTGAGGTCGAACTGGCCCGCATTGCTGCCCGGCACCCGCAGGGTCAGGCCGGTCAGCTTGACGTCCAGCGCGCTCTGGTTCCAGAGGCCGGTGAGCGTCAGCTTGCCATCCGCACCGACTGTGCCCAGCGCAGTGCCGCCCTGATACAGGATCGCACCATTCGGCATGCCGCTCAGCACCAGGCTGTCGAGCTGTTCACTGCCATCACGATCGGTCAGGGAAGCACTGATCTCGAGGGGATAATCCACCACGCTGGGCTGTACTGCCGTCAGGGTGCCATCGGTCTGATTGAACTGGTAGATGCCGTCATCAAACTGAACCAGTTCTATCTCATAAAGCGACTTGCTGATGGTGGTGCCGTTCTCCTTCACCAGGAAGTTGAAGCCGCCATCACTCCTGCGCTCGATGACATAGTTGGCGCGCGAGCCCATCAGCACGGCCAGGTCTGTACCTGCCCCGCCAAACAGGGTGTCACCACCTAGCCCGGCCACAAGAATGTCGTTACCCACGCCGCCATCGAGCGTATCGCCCGAGACAGAGTTGCCACCGACCAGCACGTCATTGCCCAGGCCGCCGACGAAGTAGTCGCCGCCGCCCTTCACGCTGACGATGTAGTCGTTGCCATTGCCGCCCACCACCTGATCCTGGCTGGTGGTGCTGTCGGTCAGGCTGTTGGTGATGCCGAAGCTGCCCTTGTTGAAGCTGCCACTCTGGAACGCACCGGTCGAGATACCGGACGATGGGTATTGGGTATAGAGCGGCACGCCATTGCCGGTCAGGCTGATATCCACCACCGGCTTGTCAGCCACGGCAGCTATGTCGATCACCAGCTTGCCGGAGTTGCTCAGGTTGGCACCGTCGCTGATCTGGTAACCCAGGCTGGCGTAGTCTCCTTGCTGGTTGCCCGTCGCCGCACCGTTGCCATTGACGGCACTGGTGCTGGATTCATTGAGACCGGGTACGAAACGCAGATGGCCACTGTCGATATCGGCGTAGGAGATGAGATCCCCCGCCTTCACGGCAATCCACTGACCGGCCGCATTGAGATACTCCAGCTTGCCATTTTGCGGCAGGGTATTGATCTGCACGCTCAGATCAGACGCAGCCTGATCATCGCTGGCACCAAACTGGGACCATTTCAGTACCAGCGGCGTGTCTTCCGTCCCCACACCGTGTCCACCCGTGGTCACGGGCGCGCGGTCGTTGTCAACGATAGTACCCGTGCCGTTCTGGCCACCCACTGTCACCGTCAGGGTCTCGTTCGCCTCGACCAGTCGATCGTTCACGGTCGGTATGGTCACGGTAAAGCCGGATACCCCGACCGGCACAGTGATCTTGCCGGTAGCGCTGTTGTAGGTCACCCCATTGCTGAACTGGGCTGTGCCCCAATCAAGGCTGGAAGCCGGGTTGGTACCGCTGCCCCCGATGGCAAAGTCATACTGGGTCGCCTCCTGGGTCGTGTCGGACAGCACCACCGAATGCAGCAGATTGCCGCCTTCCACTGCACTCTCACTGGACACCGACTGTACTATCGGAGTGAACAGCGGCTTGGTCGCGAAAGAGCCCAGGCTGGAATCGCCATCCGCATCCACTACCTTGATCTGGAAGTCGATGTCGCCGTCCCCCAGCGGCTTGGACATGTTCTGATACTGGAAGAACTCCCACTTGCCGGTGGCCGGGGTAAATTCCAGACGGAACACCAGGGTGCCATCGCTGGCCTTACCTATCAGGGTATTGGCCGATTCCATGGTAGTGGTGATCAGCTTGCCGGTGGCCGTGGTCAGCCCGGTCTCGTTGGAGCCGAGCAGCTGCATGTAGCCCTTGCCATCTGCCCCCCACTGCGGAGTGACGGAGCCGGAACCGTAAGCGATGGCCTGCGCCGTGGTGGCACCGAGGAACTCTATGCTCTTCACCGTCAGGTCGCTGTTGTCCGAGGTATTGGTGTTGCCGTTATTGGTAGCCTTGATCACCATGGTGTCGAAGCCGCCTTGCTGTACCTGGAAGTTCTCGGCGTAATCGCCACTGGTCGCATTGGAGCTGAAGGTCTGGGTACCGATCAACACGCCACCGCGATAAAACTCGACCACGCCACTTTCCAACTCACCACCGAACATCTGGCTGAACTTGATGTTGGCACCATAGGCAACCGTGCCCGGATCAAGCTTCACAATTAACTGCTCGGAGGCAGAGGTTCCGTTCGCGAAGTGACGGAAGTCTATCTCGTTGGCAATGTTGTGGTACGGCCCGGCCACGCTGGACACCCCCAGCCCTGCATTGGAACCATTGACACTGGCATCAATCAGAGTTGAGTTGGTTGCAGAGGTGAACCCCTTGGCAGTAATGGTAAAGCCAGCCAAATCCACCAGGGCCTTGTTGCCACTGACCTTGGTCAGATCAAATACTCCGGTCAACACATCTGGAATATTTGTCTTGGTAACGGACACGGCCGCGGCATCGCCAGCGATCGGCGCATCATCCTCCACGGTGACATTCAGCTTGCCAGTGGTCGTGCCATTGCCATCGGAGACCCTGACGTCCAGCTGGAACGACAGGGAATCCTCCTGGCCCTTGACCGGGTGGTCAAGCGGCGCCTTGAGGGTCAGATCATAGGCCCAATCGCCCTTGCCGCTGGCATTCTGGGCAGTCAGCTTGACCTCGACCACCGCCTTGTAGCCGTCGCTACCCAGGGTGCCGGTATAGCCAACCAGTGTCTTGCTGCCAGCATCCCAGCTCCACTTCACCTCGGCACCGCCAGAGGTCAGCCCCGCCGGTCCACCCAGTGAAACAGCCAGGCTGCTGCTGTCCACATCACCGATGGAGATAGTGCCGGACATGCTCTTGGCATCCGTGGTATCCGGGTTGCCACTGTTATCGGCGATGCCGTTGGGCAAGCCCTCTTCGGAAACAGTTGCGCCATTGGAGATGCTCACTGTCGGGAGATCGTTCACCGCCTCCACCTTGATGGTCACGGTGGCAGGAGTTGCGTCGGCCAACCCTTCATTGTCCACTGCCACATAACTGAAGCTGGTGTCACCATTCCAGTCGGCACTCGGTACAAAGGTCAGTTTGCCAGCATCCACAGCCTGAACACTCTGATTCTCCGTCACTGGCACGCCATCAAGCAGCAAGACACCATTGGCCGGCAAGCTCTTGATGGTAAAGCTCACGACAGTACCATCGATGTCACTGCCAGAGAGCGCGGGTATGGCGATGCTGGCTGCATCCTCGAGACCACTGGCTTGCTTGTCCGCCGTCTCTGGAGCTTCATTCAAAATGGTTGCCATGTCGCTGCCCGGCAAGGAGGCATTACCCGCCTTGTCAGTCTGGGTCGCCGTCACAGTCAACGACTTCCCGTTGGGCGGTGTGGTCTCCGTCCAGCTGATAGTGCCATTGTTGTAAACAAAGCCGTTTGCTGGCTGCCCGCTTGCCAACATCAGCACACCATTCACCAGCTTCAGCTCGACCGTGCTTTCGCTGCCACCGTTGTTGATGGTCAAGGTGACCTTGCCACCTGCAACCAGGTCACTATTGCTGACCTCGGCCCGCACCTGGATCTGATCATTGCCGATCTCTCCTTTGGTCAGCAGCTGGTCGTTGTTGGAGTCATCCACTATGACTACGGTCGGTGCGCCAGTCGCCTGGGTGTCAACCCCGTAGCCTTCGCTGTC
>NZ_CDDA01000023.1:0-126803 GCF_000819745.1 Aeromonas bestiarum
GACATAGCCATAAAAAAACCGGACTCCCTCGCGGGAGTCCGGTTCTTGTCTGCTCTTGGCGCCCTGATTAGAGGCGGCTGGCCAGCATGGTTTCCAGCTTGCCCTGGTCGACGGCGAACATGCGGATCCCTTCGCCCAGCTTCTCGTGGGCCATGGCGTCCTGGTTCAGTTCCCAGCGGAATTCGGCCTCGCTCATCGGAGCCGGTTTGGCCTTGCGCTCGCCTGTGTAGTTCAGCTTGCGTACCACTGTGCCTTCGGTCTTGCTCAGCTCTTCCAGCAGGGCCGGGCCTATGGTCAGGCGGTCGCAGCCGGCCAGTTCCAGGATCTCGCCTGTGTTGCGGAAGCTGGCACCCATGACCACGGTCGGGTAGTCGTGCTGCTTGTAGTAGTCGTAGATGGCGGTGACGGAAACCACGCCCGGATCTTCGCTCGCGGTGTAGTCACGGTTGTGCTTGGCCTTGTACCAGTCGAGGATGCGGCCCACGAACGGGGAGATCAGGAAGGCGCCGGCTTCGGCACAGGCGCGGGCCTGGGCGAAGGAGAACAGCAGGGTCAGGTTGCACTGGATACCCTCTTTCTCCAGCACCTCGGCGGCACGGATCCCTTCCCAGGTGGAGGCCAGCTTGATCAGGATGCGATCGTTGCTGATGCCGGCTTCGTTGTAGAGGCGGATCAGTTTGCGGGCCTTGGCGATGCTGGCGGCGGTATCGAAGGAGAGACGGGCATCCACCTCGGTGGAGATGCGGCCCGGAACGATTTTCAGGATTTCCAGACCTATGTTGACCGCCAGCTTGTCGCCCGCGTCGATGATTTGCTGTGCCTTGTCCTGGCTCTGGGCTTTGGCCCAGTTGATGGCGTCTTCGATCAGCGCCGCGTATTCGGGGATCTCGGATGCCTTCAACACCAGGGAGGGGTTGGTGGTGGCATCGATGGGCTGGTAGCGCTTGATGGCTTCGATATCACCGGTATCGGCGACAACTGTGGTCAGGGCTTTCAGCTGGGTTAATTTATCGGCCATAGCAAATATCATCTCTTAATGAGGGAGGGATCCCGGGGTTGCGGGCGTGAGACGACAGTTCTGAAATAAAATTACAAAATCCCGGCGGCTCAGGCTCAGAAAAGCACGATGGGGGAGGCCCATCGCCATTGCCTGCCTAATTAATACGGATGTGGCGCATCCTGCAATAGGGGGGCTTGTATGCTTATCAGCCAGTCGCCGGCGACGCGGGGAATAAATGGATAAAAGTGATTGATAAAAAACGACTTTTATCCATTTTCCGCAAATGGATTTATCCCCCGATAAAAACAACTTTTTTGGTTGATTATCGGTTTTGTGTCATCGATCACATAAATTGTGTGGTCAGCCACTTGAAATTTTATTACGTGTAAAACGTTTGGCAAAATGGGGCCATTTTGAAATCCATTTCAGGTAAACGCTTGCGCCCTGATTTGCTTCCCCGTGAACGCATCTACCTCTATGTAGATAATTGCCAAATTGTGCTCTTTTGGGTCTAATTTGTCGGCTGATTGATTGAGTTTCAAGTTTTGTTGAAAATTTGCGTGTTAAATGAAGCTTTATTGCGCCGGACAGCTCGTTTTTTGTTTTCTCAGTGATCGCGATCACTATTCTGAACTCCCTCGCTATGCTAGATTCCGCCCCTTTAGTGAACCGCTAATTCAGAAACAGACAGCAAGGGGCCAGCGCAGACTGGCCATGGACGTGATAACAACGAGAGACATATGGACACCTTGATCGCAATGATTAACGACCTGATGTGGGGAGCCGTGCTCATCTACCTGCTCATCGGGGTCGGCATCTTCTTTACCTTCCGGCTGGGCTTTATCCAGATCCGCCATTTCGGCCACATGTTCTCCGTGTTGCGCAATAGCCGCAAATCGGACAAGGCCGGCATCTCCTCCTTCCAGGCACTCTGTACCAGCCTTGCCGCCCGCGTGGGTACCGGCAACCTGGCCGGTGTGGCCGTGGCCATCTACCTTGGTGGCCCGGGTGCCATCTTCTGGATGTGGCTGATCGCCTTCATCGGCATGGCGACGGCCTTCGTGGAGAGCACTCTGGCCCAGCTCTACAAGGTGAAGGACGAGGATGGCAACTACCGTGGTGGCCCCGCCTACTACATGGAGCGCGGCCTCGGCATGCGCTGGATGGGGGTGGTGTTCTCCCTCTGCCTGTTGCTGGCATTCGGCTTGGTGTTCAATGCGGTGCAGGCCAACTCCATCAGCCTGGCGATGAACGTGGCGTTCGGCATTCCTGACTGGGCGACCGGCCTGGCGCTGGTGGTGCTCTCCGGCCTCATCATCTTCGGCGGCATTCGTGGCATAGCCCGCTTCGCCGAACTGGTGGTGCCCTTCATGGCGCTGGCCTACATACTGATGGCGCTGTTCGTGGTGGCGATGAACATCAGCGAATTGCCAGGGGTGTTTGTGCTGATCATCAAGTCGGCCTTCGGCATCGAGCAGGCGGGTTCCGGCGCCATGGGTTACGCCATCTCCCAGGCGATGATCAACGGCATCAAGCGCGGTCTCTTCTCCAACGAAGCCGGCATGGGCTCAGCCCCCAACGCCGCCGCGACCGCGACCCCCTATCCGCCGCACCCGGCCTCCCAGGGCTATGTGCAGATGTTGGGGGTCTTCCTCGACACTATCGTCATCTGTACCTGTACTGCGGCCATCATACTGATGTCCGGCCAGTTTGAACCTGGCTCCGGCATCACTGGGGTCGAGCTGACCCAGCGGGCGCTCTCCTCCCAGATAGGTGGTGGTGGCAACATCTTCATCGCGGCGGCCATCTTCTTCTTCGCCTTCACCTCCATAGTGGCGAACTACTCCTACGCCGAGACCAACCTGGTGTTTCTGGAGCACAACCACAAGGGCGGCCTGATGCTGTTCCGGATGTTCGTGCTGGGCATGGTGATGTTCGGTTCCGTGGGTGAGCTGCCGACCGTGTGGGCCATGGCGGATGTCTCCATGGGGCTGATGGCCATCGTCAACCTGGTGGCCATACTGCTGCTCTCCGGCGTGGCCATCAAGCTGGCCAAGGACTACAACGATCAGCTCAAGCTGGGCAAGGTGCCCACTTTCGATGCCAACAAGTACCCCGAGATCCGCAGCCAGCTGGAAGAGGGGATCTGGGACAACCCGCCCCAGAGCAGCAAGCAGGCCTGAGCCTGACGCACACTGTTGCCTGATGAACAAGGGGAGCCATTGGCTCCCCTTTTGCTTGCGCGGGATCCTGATGGGCGCTCGGCGCTATCTCTGTCCATCCCATGCGCGGCAGGTCTGGCGCAGCCGTCGCTGCAGTTGCTGCCAGACCCGCTGCCGTTGTCTCGGGGAGAGGGGGGCGTAGCGCCAGCGTCGATAGAGCCAGGCGCAGCGTGCCAGCGGTCGCGCCAGCAGAGGGACAAGGGAGCCGAGCCGCGCGCACCAGCTGGCCAGACTCTCCCCCTCGGCGGGTTGCCACCCCAGGCGGGCGGCACGCCGGCGCAGGGGGCGCCACAGCCGCTGTTGCGGCGGCGCTCGCCCCGGCCACAACAGCAGCGTGCCCACCAGGGTGGCCACCCCCAGCAGGCAGGCCAGGATCAGCCAGGCGGTGTGGCTGGCCAGCACAGGCCAGCGCGCTCCCACCTGTTGCCACAACAGGGCGGCATCGTAGTTGAGCACCCGCCGGGTCCACTGGTAGTCGAGATTGGCGCCCCACCAGCGCAACTGGTTGAGCAGGGCCCAGTTGCGATAGCGCTGCAGTGAGAGGGGATCGGCGGCGGTGAACTCGTCGCTCAGGGCCGCCGTCATGCCCCCCTCTATCCGTTGCGGCGCCACCGCCGCCGTGGGGTCCAGCCGCTGCCAGTCGTCCTGCTCATCCAGGTATTCCACCCAGGCGTGGGCATCGAACTGATGCACTTCTAGGTAGTTGCCCCTGGGGTTCCACTCACCGCCGAGATAGCCGGTCACCAGCCGCGCCGGAATGCCGGCCGCCCGCAGCACGAAGGCGGTGGCCATGGCATAGTGGCCGCAGAAGCCGCGCCGACTGTTGAACAGGAAGTCATCCACCCCATCCGGTCCCAGCAGCGGCGGTTGCAGTGTGTAGTAAAAGGGTTCGCGCCGAAACTCATCGAGCAGGGCCGAGGCCAGCGCTGCCCGGTCTGGATAACGGGCTGCCAAGGTGAGGGCATGGGCGCGGGCCCTGGGGTTGCCGGCCGGGGGCAGTTGCAGGTTGAGCCGCCGGGTGGCGAGGTCGGCCTTGGACGCTGTTGGCTCGCTGGTGACCCGGTAGCTGATCCTTTGATCCCCCCGGTCCCGGCGATAGAGGGTGGTGAGCGGGCTGACTTGCACCAGACCGCTCACCACCCTGGGCCTGGGCAGGGCCAGGGTCCAGCGGTGGCGCTGGGGTTCGGCGATCACCTCGTAGCTGGCGCCAGGCAGGGCCCCTGCACTGGCCTGAAGGGGCGCAGTCTGCATGGGTTGGGCTTGTTGCCACTGCCGGATCTCGGCGCTCAGCCGCCAGCGCCGGCCATCGAACAGCTCCTGGCGCATCACCGGAAAATAGCGCTCATTGGCGGGGGGCGGGCCGTCGGCAAAGGTGACACGAAAGGCCAGCTCGGAAGAGTTGACCAGCTCGCTGATGTCGCCGGGGGCCACCTCTTCCGAAAGACCCGACAGGGCGCGGCTGGTGGTCGGCATCTGCCAGAGCGGCGGCAGCCTGGGCAGCACCAGAAACAGGGTCAGCAGCAGGGGAAGGGCCAGCAGCAGCGAGAAACCCGCGTTGCGCCACGGCTGTTTCTGTTCGGGGGCCACGGCGGTCACCAGCGCCGTCACCGCCAGCCAGAGGGCCCCCGCCATCGCCAGGGTCCAGCCCATGCTTTGGCGCTGTACCAGCGTCAGTGCGATGAGAAAGAAGGCGAGCAGCAATACCTGCTCTATATCCCGCTCCCGCCGCACCTCTATGATCTTCAGGCTGTAGCCGAGCCAGAGCAGGTTGATGAGGGCCGGCAAGGTGCCCAGTGCCCGCCACTGCCAGGCCAGCAGCAGGGCCCCGGTGATGGCCTGCAGCGCCAGTGCACGAGCGGGGGGGGCGCGCCAGCCCCGCCACAGCATCATGGCTCGCACGCTCAGGGTGAGGGCGCCGACGGCGACGATCCAGAGCTGCAGCTGGGGCCAGAGTGCCAGCACCAGCAGCAGCTGTTGCAGGGCGATGAGGGGCAGCAGGCGCCGGTTATCGAGCAGCATACGGGCCGGCCTCGTCTGCCTGAGCCTGCGGGTTGTCGACGCTGGCCAGCGCCAGCTGGCAGCGCTGGAGAAAGGTGGGGCCACAGTCAGGGCCGAGCGTCTGCCCCGCCAGAGTCAGGGTGAAGGGAATGCCCCGCCTGCCGTAATCACCACACCACCAGGCCAGCACCGCCAGCCGCTGCTCCAGATCCGTGCCCGTTACCCGCGTCAGGCTGAGGTGGGTGTCATCCTGCCTCGGCTCGTGGAACTGCTTGACCAGCAAGCCACGCCCCTGGGCGAGCTGCTTCCAGGCGATCCGGCCGAAAGGCTCCCCACTCTGATATGCCCGCAGCATGTCAAAGTCGCCGAGGGGAGCCGGGCCTGGCTGGCCCTGCGCACCGTGCTGAGCCGACAGCTCCTCGCTTCGCAACAGCCCATGCAGGGGCTTGGGGAAGAGCCAGGCCTCCAGTTGCAGATCCAGCAGCGACCAGCAGCGAAACAGGCCGAGGGGGTAGCGGCTCTCCACCCGCAAGCGGCCCAATGGCAGACGGCCCCGTCGCAGGCCCTGCACCGGCAGGGTCAGGCACTGGGGAGCCGAGCCGGCCTGTGCCAGCCAGAGCGACCCCTCGTTGAGACTGAAGTGCAGCGCCTGCACCGGGCGCGGGCTCTGCACCGTCATCCGCATGGGCAGCTGGCTGCCCGCCTCCCCCAGCACAGCGGGTCCTCCCAGCAATGCCAGCCCCAGCAGGTTGCGATGGGTGAGCCACATGGCGGCCATGAAGAGGCTGCCGAGGCAATAAGATACCAGCAGCACCAGGTTGTTCTGGTAGTTGGTGCCGAGCAGATAGATGGCGATCATCACCAGCAGATAGAGCAGCCCCATGCGAGTAGGCAGGATAAACAGGCTGCGCGGCCCCAGGGTCATCTGGCGGGCCGGGGGGATGCGGCGGGCCAGCCAGCGTCGCTGCCAACGATCCCTCAACTGGCGCCAGCCCATCAGGGAGCGTCTCATCAAGGATTGTCCGGATCGACCCTGGCCAGCAGGCGCTGACTCAGGGGGCAGGCCTCGCCGCGCTGCACGCCGAAACTGCCCCTGAGCCTGTGCTCGGCCACATAGGGGAAGACGGCTTGCACATCTTCCACAGTGACGAAACGGCGCCCCGCCACCAGCGCCCAGGCTCGGCTCACCGCCAGCAGGGTCTGGGCCGCTCTGGGGGAGAGGGGCTGGGGCAGTTCGGCATCGAAACGGCTCTGCTGCACCAGCGCTAGCAGGTAGTCGAGGGTGGCATCGGAGACATGGATGGCATCCCCTTCGGCCTGCAGGGCAGCAAGCTCGGTGGCATGCAGCTGCGGGGTCAGGGGTTGGCTCTGGCGGTGGCCGCGCAGCAGCTGACGCTCCGCTTCCCGTGGTGGAAAGCCAAGCGACAGCCGCACGGCGAAGCGGTCGAGCTGGGATTCCGGCAGTGGATAGGTGCCCGCCTGATCCGCCGGATTCTGGGTGGCGATGACGAAGAAGGGGGAGGGGAGCGGGTGGGTGTGGCCCTCTATGCTCACCTTGCCCTCGGCCATGGCCTCCAGCAGGGCGCTCTGCACCTTGGGGCTGGCGCGGTTGATCTCGTCCGCCAGCAGCACCTGGGTAAAGACGGGGCCGGGGTGAAAGCGAAATTGCTGCTGGTGGGGGTCAAAGATCTGCAACCCCAGCAGGTCGGCCGGCAGCAGATCGGCGGTGAACTGTACCCGTCGACAGTCCAGCCCCAGCACCTGCGCCAGCCCGTGGGCCAGGGTGGTCTTGCCCATGCCGGGCAGATCCTCGATCAGCAGGTGACCACGGGCCAGCAGGGTCACCAGGGCTATCTTGAGTTGCAGCGGCTTGCCCAAGATCACCTGCTCCAGTGCCGCCAGCAGTCGTGCTATGTGCTCTTGTCCCTTCACCCGCGCCTCCCTTGTCTCCTTTCGCCCCTACAGCTTATACGTCAGCGGCGGGAGAAGGCGGTCAATACAGGGATAAACCCTTGAGACGGACCATGTTTGGGGGCGACTTCACACAGACTTCACCCAGGCGCACAGTGGACACATGCTGGCCGGTTATGCTGGCCTCACACCTTGACCGCGCCTGCCACCATGCCGGCGCTTTTATCCATCGCGAGACTCATCCAATGAAACAAAACACTGCCGTGTCACTGCTTGCACTGAGTGCCCTGCTGCTCTCCCCCCTGTCCCACGGCGAGGGGGCGGATCCCCTGACGACCGTGGTCGACGGTGCCATCCAGCCTCTGCTCAAGCAGCACAGGATCCCGGGCATGGCGGTCGCCGTGCTCAAGGATGGCAAGGCGCACTACTTCAACTACGGGGTGGCGGATCGGGAGAGCGGTGCTCGCGTCAGCGAGCAGACCCTGTTCGAGATTGGCTCGGTCAGCAAGACCCTGACCGCGACCCTTGGCGCCTATGCCGCGGTCAAGGGTGGTTTTCAGCTGGAGGACAAGGCGAGCCAGCATGCGCCCTGGTTGAAAGGCTCTGCCTTCGACGGCATCACAATGGCTGAACTCGCCACCTACAGTGCGGGCGGTCTGCCGTTGCAATTCCCCGACGAGGTGGATTCGAGCGACAAGATGCATGCCTACTATCGCCAGTGGACGCCAGCCTACCCGGCGGGTACCCATCGCCAGTACTCCAATCCCAGCATAGGCCTGTTTGGCCACCTGGCCGCGAGCAGCCTGGGCCAGCCATTTGAGCAACTGATGAGCCAGACTCTGCTGCCCAGGCTGGGCTTGCATCACACCTATATCCAGGTGCCGGAGTCGGCCATGGCGAATTATGCCTACGGTTACTCGAAGGAAGACAAGCCCGTCAGGGTCAATCCGGGCGTGCTGGCGGCAGAGGCCTATGGCATCAAGACCGGCTCTGCGGATCTGCTGAAGTTTGTCGAGGCGAACATGGGGTATCAGGGAGATGCCGCGGTAACAAGTGCGATTGCGCTGACCCACACCGGCTTCCATTCTGTGGGGGAAATGACCCAGGGGCTGGGCTGGGAGAGTTACGCCTATCCCGTCACCGAGCAGACATTGCTGGCGGGCAACTCACCGGCGGTGAGCTTCCAGGCCAATCCGGTCAAGCGCTTTGCGGTGCCCAAAGCGATGGGCGAGCAGCGGCTCTATAACAAGACGGGCTCGACCGGCGGCTTTGGCGCCTATGTGGCGTTCGTGCCCGCCAAGGGGATAGGCATCGTCATGCTGGCCAACCGCAACTATCCCAACGAGGCCAGGGTCAAGGCGGCCCACGCCATCCTGAGCCAGCTGGCGTTGTGACCAGCCGTATCCATCTGTCTGTCGGCCAAGGGGGCTATGGATAAATGTCGTGAAATACGCCGGGGCTGCCCCGGCGTATTCGTGTCAGGCGCCCGGACTATTGCATCAGCCGACGGGTGAGGATATCCGCCTGTTGCCGGAACAGGGCGAAGTCTTGCTGGCGGCGGCTTCTGGCCACAGTGACCCATTGAATGCCGGTCTCATCCCCATGCTGCACCTCGATGAGCAACTCATATCTGGCGTATTGCAGCAGTGCGAACAGCATGCCCGCAATAAACAGCAGGGGGGCCAATATGGTCGTTACCTCGGGCGCTGTATTGAACAGGGGCAGCAGCCAGACGGCGAAGGAAAATATCAGGCCTATGCCGGCCGCCCGCAGCAGCTGTTTGGTCAGGCTGGATTGTCTGGCCTTGATATTCACTATTTTGGCGAGCGGATATTGCTCCCGCTTGATCCTGAGTCGATCTCCGTCGATATCAAAATCCGATGACTGATACATGTTTCACTCCCACAGCGCCCGACATCATGCGGGCGGCCCATTGGAATTGATATGCCCGGGGACGTCAACGGACCAGATTGGTTAATACTCGCGGGGGCATATCAGTGTTTGCCAGTACCTGGGTCATGACGGGCCTGTTGCCCCTCTCTGCATGTCAGTGATGGTGGTTGCCGCCACCCTGTTCGCCATACCACCTGCTCGCTGGTCAGGCATGCCAGGGTCGAAAATTCACGCCCCATATGGCGCCGTTTGCGCTACAAAAAGTAATCCGGTTTCATTAGAAAATGTCATTAATTGGTTATCTTCTAGTGTGATCAACCATTAAGTTCGTCAGATGCTAGTGATATAGCATGCCAATCCTTGATCGTGTGGTTTTAACCTTGCCTGGTTGGTTGCGAAGTGCGGCCTTGCCTGCTGGCCGAGCCGGTGAGCGGGGTACCAGGCGCCATCACATCAGAATAGGGAACCTGATCCGGGGGAGAGGAGGCACGGGTGAGATCAGGCAATGCTGTCTGCGCGAGGCCGCGCTATTTAGCCATTTGCCAAGTGGACTCAGTGTCCGCCTCCGATATTTAAATAGGCACCCTGATGCAGGCCAAATAAGCGTGACTGCGGGTAGATGAATATTCATCTCGTCGACTCTGGCTGTCGCCCCATATGACATATCAGGCGCGACTGCGCATCAATGCGTGGACCCTGCCGCTTTGACATGAATAAAAGAACATACACACAGGTAGGTTAGTATGCATCCATCCGCCCCGACCGGGTTGTTACAGCAACCCAAACCGTTTTTCATGATCTTCTTTGTCGAACTCTGGGAACGCTTTGGCTATTACGGCGTACAAGGCATTCTGGCAGTTTTCTTTGTCCAGCAACTGGGTTTTTCACAGGAGCAGTCGTTTATTACCTTCGGCGCCTTCTCGGCGCTGGTATATGGGCTGATCTCGGTCGGCGGCTATGTGGGTGACCATATTCTGGGCACCAAGCGCACCATGGTATTGGGAGCCATAGTGCTGGTCATCGGCTATTTCATGACCGGCATGTCGATCTACAATCCCGACCTCATCTTCTATGCCCTGGGCACCATTGCCGTGGGCAACTGTTTGTTCAAGGCCAACCCGGCCAGCCTGCTCGCCAAGTGCTATGGACCAAGGGATCCCCGTCTGGACGGGGCCTTCACCCTGTTCTACATGTCGATCAACATTGGCTCCCTGATATCCCTCTCGCTGGCCCCGGTCATTGCCGATCATTACGGCTATACGGTGACCTACAACCTGTGCGGGGTCGGCCTCATCATAGCGCTGCTGACCTTCTTTGCCTGCCGCAACATGGTCAGGGACATAGGCTCGGAGCCGGATCATCTGCCGCTCGACTACGGCAAGCTGCTGCTGGTCTTGCTGGGGGCGGTGGCGCTGGTCTTCTTCTGCGCCTGGCTGATGCACCACGTGGTGATCGCCAACATGGTGCTGATGACGGTGACCCTGGTGGTGGTGATCTTCTTCTTTCGCGAGGCGTTCAAGCTGGATCGCATCCACCGCAACAAGATGTACGTGGCCTTCGTGCTGATGCTGGAGGCCGTGGTGTTCTACGTGCTCTATGCCCAGATGCCGACCTCGCTTAATTTCTTTGCCATCAACAACATGCACCACGAGATGCTGGGCTTTACCGTCAATCCGATCAGCTTTCAGGCCTTGAACCCCTTCTGGGTGGTGGTGGGCAGCCCTGTGCTGGCCATGATCTATACCCGCATGGGCAGCCAGGGGCGGGATCTGACCATGCCGCTCAAGTTTACCCTGGGCATGTTCTTCTGCTCCCTCGGCTTCCTGACCGCGGCGGCGGCGGGCATCTGGTTTGCCGATGCCGGCGGGCTGACTTCGCCCTGGTTCATGGTGCTCATCTACCTGTTCCAGAGCCTGGGCGAGCTGATGATCAGCGCCCTGGGGCTGGCCATGGTGGCGGCGCTGGTGCCGCAGCGGTTGATGGGCTTCATCCTGGGGATGTGGTTCCTGACCCAGGCGATGGCATCCTTGCTGGGAGGCTATGTGGCGACCTTTACCGCAGTGCCGCAAGGGGTGACGGATCCGTTGCTGACGCTGCCCATCTATACGGATGTGTTTGGCAAGATAGGACTGGCGACGCTGCTGGTGGCTGTGGTGATGGCGCTGATGGTGCCCTGGCTCAACCGCATGATGAATGCCGGCCCGGCGGATGAAGAGGATGTGCTCCCGCAACAGGCCAAGGCCTGACGCAGGTGGTGGGGGGGAGGCGGGCGTTCGCTGACTCCCCCTTGCCAGTCAACCGTACTGCTCTTCCATCCAGGCTTCGACGATAAGCTGGGCTGAGACTCCGTCCACGCTGCCCTTGTCGAGCGCCTTGTAGCCACCCCGTTCAAACAGGCGGGCGCGGGCATCCGTGGTGGTGAGCCGCTCGTCCTTGAACTCCACCTGCTTGCCGAAGCGGCCGTGCAGACGGTTGCCGAACTTGCGGGCCCGCACCGTGATCTCCTGCTCTGTGCCATCCATGTTGAGCGGCAGGCCGACCACCAGCAGGTCTGGCTGCCACTCCTTGAGCAGCTTCTCGATGTCGTCCCAGTTGGGGACGCCGTCGTTGGCCTTGATGGCGCGCAGGGGCTGGGCCGTGCCGGTGAGCTCCTGGCCGATGGCGACCCCTATGCTCTTGGTGCCGTAGTCAAAGCCCATGATACTGCGTGATGACATTGAATTGTTTCCTCAAAACGCATCGCAAAATGCGTGGCAAACGGCATCAGCTGTGGCCGATGTCGCTGGATAGATGAATGGGATTGACCCCTATGCTGGCGGCCGCTTGCTGCCAGCGCTGATGGATCGGGGTCTTGAAGACCAGATCCGGGTTGGGCGGTATCACCAGCCAGGCGCCGTCCACCAGCTCCTGTTCCAGTTGACCCGCACTCCAGCCGGCGTAGCCGAGCGCCACCAGCCAGTGATCCGGGGCCTGCTCTGTGCCCAGGGTTTCCAGTATATCCTTGGAAGTGGTGACCATGAGTTCATCCCCCACCTGCAGGGTGGAGTTGAACCCAGGGCGGAAGCTGTGCAGCACGAAACCGCGATCGGCGTGTACCGGCCCCCCTTGCAGCACGGGCTGCTTGAGGTCCGGGCTGGCCGGGGGGGCGAGCTTGAGCTGGGTCAGCATGGCGTCCAGCGACATGTCCACCGGTATGTTGACCACCAGCCCCATGGCACCCTCCTCGTTGTGTTCGCACAGGTAGACCAGCGAACGCTCGAAATAGGGATCGGAGAGGCTCGGCATGGCGAGCAGGAAATGATTTTGCAGTGTTTGCATATGGGCCAAATATTGCAAAGGTATTTGGGTCAATTATGGCAGCTCACTGTGTCGGGCAAAACCGCTTTTTATCGCTTGCGGTCCTGTCCAGCGACATGGTCAGGATGGAGAAAACGCCATGGAAGGTATTTCGATCAGACAGAAGTTGATCCTGGGGTGTGTGGTTCCCCTGCTGACGCTCCTGCTGCTGGTGATAGGGGCGACCCAGGCCATGTCCCAGTTGATGGCGGGCATGAATGCCATGTATCAGGGGGAGGTCGTCCAGCTCAAGGAGCTCAAGCAGATCGCCGATCTCTACGCGGTCAAGGTGATAGACGCCGCCAACAAGGCCAATGTGGGGGGCTTTGACCCCGCCAAGTCGCGCGCGGACATGAGCGCCGCCCAGCAGGAGATCAACCGGATCTGGCGAGAGTATCGCGGTCAGGAGATGAGCCAGGCCGAGCAGCGGGAGGCCGACAAGATGCAGACGCTGTTCGCGGCGGCGGATCGGGAAATTGAGTCCGTGATGCAGATACTGGCAAGCATGCAGGGTGACAACCAGGGCCAGCTGGCCGCCCATATCATGCCGCTCTATCGGGTGATCGACCCGGTCAGTGACGGGGTCAGCGCCCTGGTGGAGTACCAGTTGCAGGAAGCCGAGAAGAACATGGCCGAGCTCAATGAGCTCAGGGTGCAGTTGATCCGGTTGTTCATTCTGCTGTTTGTGGTGGGTGGCGCCTGCATCCTGTTCTTTGGCGTGTGGGCGGGGCGCAGCGTCAGCCAGCCGTTGGCGGCCATGGGCGGGATCTTGCGCGGCATGCAGACGGATCTCGACCTGAGCAAGCTGGCGCCCGTGCTGCGCAAGGACGAGATGGGCGGGCTGGCCCACTCCCTCAACGAGGTGATCTGTCATTTTCGTGACCTCATCACCCAGATCAACGGCATGGCGGAGCAGCTCGCCAAAGAGTCGGCTCACCTGGCCCATATCGGCACCCAGAGCCGGGGCCGTTTCGCCCAGCAACAGGCGGAGACGGATCAGACAGCGACCGCCATGAACCAGATGAGCGCCACAGTGGCCGAGGTGGCGAACAGCTCCAACGCCGCCGCCGATGCGGCGCACCATGCTGACGAGAGCGCCCGTCACGGTCACCACATAGTCGAAGATGCCATCTTGCGCATGTCCGGTCTCTCCGCCCAGATCCAGAACACGGCCGCCATGATCACCCAGCTGGCGGATGACAGCCGCAATATCAGCAGCGTGATGGATGCCATCCGCGGCATTGCCGAGCAGACCAATCTGCTGGCGCTCAATGCGGCGATCGAGGCGGCGCGGGCCGGCGATCAGGGCCGTGGTTTTGCGGTGGTGGCCGACGAGGTGCGTACCCTGGCCCAGCGCACCCAGCGTTCGACCGAAGAGATCGGCAAGACCATAGTCAAGCTGCAGCAGGGGGCCACCCAGGCGGCGTCCAGCATGGAGCTGGGACTGAGTCAGGTGGAAGAGTCCAATCGTACCGTGCTGGCCTGCGGTCAGGCACTCGGCGAGATAGTGAGCTCGGTCAACGTGATCAACGAGATGAACACCCAGATAGCCACGGCGGCAGAGGAGCAGAGCAAGGTGGCGGAGGACATCAGCCGCAACGTGGTCAATATCGCCCACATTGCCACCGAGTCGACGGCGGCGGCCTCCGAGCTGAATCAGAGTTGCCACGAGCTGGAGCAGCTCTCCAGCGACCTCAAGGTGAAGGTGGGGCAGTTCCGTTGCTGAGGGGCGTGCCCGGCGTTCTGGCGGGAGAAACAACAGAGGCGGCCACTGGGCCGCCTCTGTTGTTATTGCCGCTTAGCTTCGGGCCACTCAGGCTTTCGCCAGCCGACGCTCGATGGCATCCATCAGCATGCCGGTGATATGTACCGGGAAGGCGGCCTCTATCTCACGGATGCAGGTCGGGCTGGTGACGTTAATCTCGGTCAGCCGATCGCCGATGATGTCGAGGCCGACGAAGATGAGGCCCTTCTCTTTCAGGGCTGGGCCTACCGCGCGGGCGATGGCCCAGTCGGCTTCGCTCAGGGGACGCGCTTCACCACGGCCACCGGCCGCCAGGTTGCCACGGGTCTCCCCCTTCGCCGGAATGCGGGCCAGGCAGTAGGGAACCGGTTCACCGTCCACCACCAGCACCCGCTTGTCGCCATCCTTGATGGCGGGCAGATAGGTCTGGGCCATGCAGTACTGACTCCCATGTTCGGTCAGCGTCTCTATGATGACCCCCACGTTGGCGTCATCTTCCTTCATGCGGAAGATGGAGGCGCCGCCCATGCCGTCCAAGGGCTTCAAGATCACGTCCTTGTGCTGGGCGTGGAAGGCGCGCAGCTTGTCAGAGCGACGGGTCACCAGGGTGGTCGGGGTGTGCTCGGCAAACCAGGCGGTGTAGAGCTTCTCGTTGGCGTCGCGCAGGCTCTGCGGCTTGTTGACGATGAGGCAGCCCTCATCCTCGGCCCGCTCCAGCATGTAGGTGGCGTAGATGAACTCGGTATCGAAGGGGGGATCCTTGCGCATCAGGATCACGTCCAGGGTGGAGAGGGGCTGATCCACCACCTCGCCCAGGCTGAACCAGTCGGCGTAGTCATATTTGACCGTCAGCGGGCGCATTGTGCCAAAGGCGCGGCCCGCCTCCATGTAAAGATCCGACATTTCCAGATAGAAGAGCTCATAGCCGCGCTTTTGCGCCTCTTCGAGCATGGCGAAGCTGGAATCCTTCTTGATATTGATGGCCGAGATGGGGTCCATCACTATGCCGAGTTTAATGGTCATCCGAATGTCCTTCTGGTAGCTCGATTGCGTTTGAGATTGTCAGAACCCGTTTCAGGCCAGATCGCCGAAGCGGCACTGCAGCGCTGTTATTGCGGTCAGGGCGGCGGTTTCGGTGCGCAGCACCCGCGGACCCAGCAACATCTCCTTGAAACCTTCCTGCACGGTACGGGCGATCTCGTCGCCGGACAAGCCCCCTTCCGGACCTATCAGCAGGCGCACCCCGTGCTCCGGCACCGGCAGTGTGCTGATGCTGTACTCGGCGCGCGGATGCAGGTTGAGCTTGAGCTCTTTGGTCTCTTCCGCCAGCCAGGCGTCCAGCTCCATGGGCATCCGAACTTCGGGCACCAGGTTGCGGCCGCACTGTTCGCAGGCGCTGATCACCACCTTCTGCCACTGCTCGCGCTTCTTCTCCAGCCTGTCCGCCGGCAGCTTGACGCCGCAGCGCTCGGAGAAGAGCGGGGTGATGCAGGTGACGCCTAGCTCGACGGATTTCTGGATGGTGAAGTCCATCTTGTCGCCCCGGCTGATCACCTGGCCCAGATGGATGGCGAAGGGGGACTCCACAGATTGAGCCTCGCAGCCGTCTATGGTCACCTCCACCGATTTCTTGCCGACCAGGGCTATGGTGGCGGCATATTGATTGCCGTCGCCATTGAACAACTCCAGCTGCTGGCCCGGCTGCATGCGCAGCACCCGGCCTATGTGGTTGGCGCCGTCTTCCGACAGGGCTAGGGTCTGGCCAACCTGCAGGGTGGCCGCTTCATAGATACGTGGAATGCGCATGGCTAAGTGTCAGTCTCTTGCTTGGAAACGCGTCAATGTCTTGCTGCGAGGCCGGGTTCACGGCTCACTCGACTAGTGATGCGTCTAGTTATGGGAGGGGGGTGATCCCTCCCTGTCAAATGGGGTTATTGGCACTGCTTTTCAATGAAGGGATTGGTATTGCCCTGCAACTTGCCGATGCGGCGATTGCGTTCGCACTCCCAGCCATCGGCCGGGTACTGCCTGTCCCAAGCTTCGAACAGTTTACGCTGTTGCGCCGCGAGGCGCAGCCCATACTGCTGGCTCATGTAGAGGTAGGCGCGGGCGATCTGGCCCCGTACCAGCCCCTTGGGCGGCTGTACCTGACGCGCCTTGAAATCCACCAGCATCTGGCACTGGCCGTACTGATCCGGGGTGCCGTTCCAGTCGGAGAAGCGGTAGTTGGCGCGATCCCCGTTCACCTCGCCGATGGCGGGGAAGAGGTTGTGCATGTCCCCCTCCATCTGGTTGAACTCGTCGCTCTTGCCGCAGTTCTTGCGACCACCCTGCTGCCAGCACTGCAGCTGGTGGCCGAATTCCCAGGCCGGCACCACGTGTTCCCACTCTATGCGGTTGGCGCGCTTGGCCTGCTTGCGCGGTTCATAGCCGCAGCTGGCCAGATCCGGGCTCATTTTCTTGCCCTGATACTCAATCTTGCAGCCGCAGTAGAAGGTGACGGGGTGATCCTGATAGAGGCGGTTCAGATCCTGCTTGGCAGCGCGAAAGGTCTGGGCATGCAGAGGCAGGCTGACCAGCAGGGCCAGAGTGAACGAAAACAGGGGACGAAACATGAAGATCCTTGGCAATGAAGTGGTTGGATGAAGAGAGGGGCACCCTAGCACAGGGTTGCGACACGGGCTGGCTTACTGCGCAGGCACAGGCACCTGCCGTTCCCGTTCCAGCGGCTGCTTGCAGCGGCGACAGTGGTAGCGGGCCTCGCCGCGCACCACCTTGTTGTGGCGGCGCACCGACAGCTGATGCTGCTGGCAGTGACAGCGATAGGGCACAGTGCGCTGGGCCAGCACAGTCAGATCGAAGCTGTGGGTGGTTCTGGGCTCAAGCCCGAACAGCTCGCGCATCATCGACTGCCACTGCTGGCCGTGGGGCAGCACCCGTGCCTTGCCGCGCCCTTCGCCCCAGAGCGCATAGACCAGCAGATGGGCCACCTCGTGGGGCACCACCTCGGCCAGAAACGCCTGCTGGTTGGCCTGATAGAGGGCCGGGTTGAAGCGCAGCTCCCAGGTCTGCAGCCGCGCCGAGCCCGCCGCCCGGCCCCGCATGTTGCAGTGGATGCGCGGGCGGGCAAAGGTGCGGCCGAGGCGCGCCTCGGCCTGCACGAAACAGGCCTCGACCCGCTGATGCAGCAGTTGTTCGAGATGAGCTGGGGTGGCAGACATGGGATTTCCGTCGGTCGGCAGACAAGCAAAAGGGGAGCCAGGCTCCCCTTTTATCACAACTGAGTGGCTTAGAGGCCAGCGGCGGAGCGCAGCAGCTCGGCCTTGTCGGTCTGCTCCCAAGGGAACTCTTCGCGACCGAAGTGACCGTAGGCAGCGGTAGCCTGGTAGATGGGGCGCTTCAGATCCAGCATCTGGATCAGGCCGTACGGGCGCAGCTCGAAGTGCTCGCGTACCAGCTTGACCAGCAGATCCTCGGCCACCTTGGCGGTACCGAAGGTTTCGACGCTGATGGAGGTCGGCTCGGCCACGCCGATGGCGTAGGAGATCTGGATCTCGCAGCGATCCGCCAGACCGGCGGCGACTATGTTCTTGGCCACGTAGCGGGCGGCGTAGGCGGCGGAGCGGTCAACCTTGGACGGGTCTTTGCCGGAGAAGGCGCCACCACCGTGACGGGCCATGCCGCCGTAGGTGTCGACGATGATCTTGCGACCGGTCAGACCGCAGTCACCCATGGGGCCGCCGATGACGAAACGGCCGGTCGGGTTGATGAAGTATTTGGTGTCCTTGTTGATCCACTCGGCCGGCAGCACCGGCTTGATGATCTCTTCGCGCACCGCTTCCACCAGATCCTTGTGGCTGATGGACTCGCTGTGCTGGGTAGAGAGCACCACTGCATCCACACCCAGGATCTTGCCCGCGTCGTCGTAGGCGAAGGTCAGCTGGCTCTTGGCATCCGGACGCAGCCACGGCAGGGTGCCGTTTTTGCGCACTTCGGCCTGACGCTTCACCAGCAGGTGAGAATAGGTGATGGGGGCGGGCATCAGCACGTCGGTTTCGTTGGTGGCGTAACCGAACATCAGGCCCTGGTCACCGGCGCCCTGCTCCAGCGGATCGCTGCGGTCAACACCCTGGTTGATGTCGGGGGACTGCTTGCCGATGGCGTTCAGCACGGCGCAGGAGTCGGCATCGAAGCCCATGTCGGAGTGGGTGTAGCCGATGTCACGCACTGTGTTGCGCACTATCTCTTCGATATCAACCCAGGCAGAGGTGGTTACTTCACCGGCCACCATGACCATGCCGGTCTTGACCAGGGTCTCACAGGCAACGCGGGCCTTGGTATCTTGCTTGAGGATGGCGTCCAGTACCGCATCGGAGATCTGGTCCGCAATCTTGTCGGGATGGCCTTCGGAGACCGACTCGGAAGTAAACAGCTTTGCCATGATGGGATTCTCAGCTTGTCTGGGGTTATCGCCACAGCAATAACCGGGTGATGATAGGATGATTGTAGAGGTATCTACATCTGGACGTCCATTTTAGTTAGCGCCCCCCTCGATTGCCAGCACTATTTTGGTTTTGCCGCGCGCTGGCCGAACAAGATACGTGCTTTACCCCATTTGGGGTGCAAGCCGTTTACAACTCAATCGTTTGCCCCGGCCAGAAAAGCGATTGAGCTCCCAAAGCCACTTTATTCGCCCAGATAATATTTGCACCGCACGCGCCCTGCTGGGACAATAACGCGCCTTAATCTTGGCCATCAAATGAAGCAATCGCAGGAGATACAGATGCCTTCTCGTAAAGAGCTTGCCAATGCCATTCGCGCATTGAGTATGGATGCCGTTCAAAAAGCCAACTCCGGTCACCCGGGCGCCCCCATGGGAATGGCAGATATCGCCGAAGTGTTGTGGCGCAGCCACCTCAAGCATAACCCGAACAACCCCAAGTGGGCCGACCGCGACCGTTTCATTCTGTCTAACGGCCACGGCTCCATGCTGCTGTACTCCCTGCTGCACCTCTCCGGTTATGACCTCTCCATCGACGACCTGAAAAACTTCCGCCAACTGCACTCTCGCACCCCCGGTCACCCCGAGTACGGTTATGCGCCGGGCGTTGAAACCACCACGGGTCCGCTGGGTCAGGGCATCACCAATGCCGTGGGCATGGCGATCGCCGAGAAGGCCATGGCCGAACAGTTCAACCAGCCGGGTCACGACATCGTTGACCACTACACCTACGCCTTCATGGGCGACGGCTGCCTGATGGAAGGCATCTCCCACGAAGCTTGCTCCCTGGCAGGTACCCTGCAACTGGGCAAACTGATCGCGTTCTGGGATGACAACGGCATCTCCATCGACGGTCACGTTGAAGGCTGGTTCACCGACGACACCGTCAAGCGCTTCGAAGCTTACGGCTGGCACGTGATTGCCGCCGTTGACGGTCACAGCCCGGAAGCCATCAATGCCGCCATCGAAGCCGCCAAGGCCGAGACCGGCAAGCCAACCCTGATCTGCTGCCGCACCATCATCGGCTACGGTTCACCGAACAAGTCCGGTTCTCACGATTGCCACGGCTCACCGCTGGGCAACGACGAGATCGCCGCCGCCCGTGCCTTCCTGAAGTGGGACCATGCGCCGTTCGTTATTCCGTCCGACATCGCCGCCGAGTGGAATGGCCAGGAGAAGGGCACCAAGCTGGAAGCCGACTGGGCTGCCAAGTTTGCCGCCTATGAAGCCGCTCACCCGGCGCTGGCTGCCGAGTTCAAGCGTCGTACCGCAGGCGAGCTGCCGGCCAACTGGGCAAGCGATTCCGCCAAGATCATCGAAACCCTGCAAGCCAACCCGGCCAAGATCGCGACCCGCAAAGCGTCCCAGAACTCTCTGGAAGCCTTCGGCAAGCTGCTGCCCGAGTTCATGGGCGGTTCCGCTGACCTGGCTCCGTCCAACCTGACCATGTGGTCCGGTTCCAAGTCTCTCACCCCCGAGAGCGCGGCAGGCAACTACATCCACTACGGCGTGCGCGAGTTCGGCATGTCCGCCATCATGAACGGCATCGCCCTGCACGGTGGTTTCATCCCCTACGGCGCCACCTTCATGATGTTCATGGAGTACGCCCGCAACGCCCTGCGCATGGCCGCCCTGATGAAGCAGCGCGTCATCTTCGTTTACACCCACGACTCCATCGGTCTGGGTGAAGATGGCCCGACTCACCAGCCGGTTGAGCAGATCGCCTCCCTGCGTCTGACCCCGAACATGAGCACCTGGCGCCCGTGTGACCAGGTTGAATCCGCGATCGCCTGGAAGCATGCCATCGAGCGTACCGACGGTCCGACTTCCCTGATCTTCTCCCGCCAGAACCTGGCCCAGATGGACCGTACCAGCCAGCAACTGGCCGATACCGCCAAGGGTGGTTATGTGCTGAAGGATTGCGCCGGTACCCCGGAACTCATCCTGATCGCCACAGGTTCCGAAGTGGAGCTGGCCGTGGCCGCCTTTGATCAGCTGACTGCCAAGGGCCGTGCCGTGCGCGTGGTCTCCCTGCCTTGTACCGATGTGTTCGACGCTCAATCTGCCGAATACAAAGAGTCCGTCCTGCCGATGAGCGTGACCAAGCGTGTCGCCATCGAAGCGGGTATCGCCGACTACTGGTACAAGTACGTGGGCTTCGGCGGCAAGATCATCGGCATGACCACCTTCGGTGAGTCCGCGCCGGCCGAGCTGCTGTTCAAGGAATTCGGCTTTACCGTGGAAAACGTGGTTGCGACCGCAGAGTCCCTGTAACAGCCCCTGTAATTCCTGAACATTGGGCCAACCTGGCCCAATAGCCGGAACGATAAAACGCCCTCCATCGCAAGATGGGGGGCGTTTTTATTGGGTGATGTGCAGTGCATAGCGCTGACTATTTCAGAGCAGACCATAACCGTTCATCGCCTTCGGGCAACGGGTTTTTTCCATTTATGGCGTCATACGCTCCCTTGCCAGCAAGACTCTCGTTTAGCACCAAGCACTGAACTTATGGCATCATAGTCGGTGGAAATGGAAACAGTGGGCTTTCCCATTTTATATAGGCAGTCATACAGTGAATGAATTACATATTGAATATACAGAAGATTTAAGTGAAGCCGCTGATGCAAAAATGACGGAAGGTCATGAAAATTATGAGCGTGAAAATGGCATAGAGATAAATTTTAAAAACTTCTCTTTTACTTTATCTGATGAAAAAGGGGAGGTTTTTGGCGTACTTAGTGCATACACAGCATATTCAGAGATATATGTTGAGGACTTGTGGGTTGATGAGTCTCTTCGTCAAAAAGGGTATGGCAGAAAATTATTGCAAACGCTTGAGCATTACTTTGATGGCAAGGGCTACAACAATATAAATCTCGTCACCAATGAGTTTCAAGCCCCTCTGTTCTACAAAAAATGTGGTTATGATATCGAGTTTGTTCGCGTAAATAAAAGCAACAGCAAGCTTACAAAAACATTTTTTATAAAGTATCTATAAGTGACATCACATGCTGAACGGTAATTGTGAAATGTGATATGACGGATTGCAGTGATGTTTTTATATCAAGGCCTCAGTCTCACTGTATTAAGGTGAGACTGAGGCCTTGTTTCATATTATTTAGGCTCGGTACCATTTCACACCGCATATCAGCTTGCGAAATGGACTGATGGATTCGTTTTCCTGACTGGAAATCCATATAGGGGCAAGTCAGTGGTACTGAAATGGAACAGGACCTTGGCAATGACCTGGTAACAGGTTTCTCGTAAGGTCCTGTATTTCAATATCTATTACGCCTGCGGCGGGGTGCTTTCCGCATTGGAGAGCACGGCATCCATCTGCACCAGGGCACCGGTGGGCAGCTCGCTCACGCCAATCACGGTACGGGCCGGCAGATAGCTCGGGAAGTATTTGGTATAGATGGCGTTGACCGCATCCAGATCCGCGATGTTTTTGACCTGAATATTGACCTTGACGATATCGTCCATCACGTGGTCGATGCTCTCGACGATGGCTTTGATATGGCTGAGGCACTGGGCGGTCTGCTCTTTGACACAACCGGTCAGGATCTTGCCAGTGGTGATATCCAGCGGCAGCTGAGCGGCCAGATGGTTGTAGTGGGAGAAGGCGACTGTCTGGCAATGGAGCGGGCTGCGTGGCGCCTTGTCGGTATTGCGGGCAGCGATCACCAGATTGTGTCTGTCTTCTACCAGCTGCGGCGGAGTGCCGTCACCGTGGGAGATGACAGCATCCATCTGCACCCTGGCACCCAGCGGCAGGGCAGTGGCGCTGATCACGGAGCGGGCCGGCAGATAGGCGACGGCGCGGGCAATGGCGGAGTCCGGGAAGAAGGTGGTGTAGACCTCGTTGACGGCGTCCAGATCCGCGAGGCTGGTCAGGTAGATGTTCACCTTGACGATGTCGTCAAACGGCACATCAATGCTTTCCAGCACGGTTTTGATGTGGCGCAGACACTGACCCGCCTGTTCGCGGATGCCACCGGCGACCAGCTGGCCCGAGGCCGCATCGACCGGCAGTTGCGCGCCTATGTTGTTGTAGTGGGAGAAGGCGACGGTATGGGTCGAGAGCGGGTTGTGCGGTGCCTTGTCACTGTTGCGGGCCAGCTTCAACAGGGCGCAGGGCGCCTGCGGGAAGGTGCCTTCGCCATTGGAGATGATTGCGTCGATCTGCACCTGGGCATCCAGCGGCAGGGCGGCCACGGCGAGTGTGGTGCGGGTCGGCAGATAGCCCGGGAAGAATTCGCGATAGACGGCGTCGACCGCTTCCAGATCCGAAATGTCTTTCAGGAAGATGGTGGCTTTGACCATATCGTCCATGACGTGGCCAATGCTCTCTATGATCGCCTTGAGGTTATTCAGGCACTGTCTGGCCTGTACCTTGACGTCGCCACTCACCATCTTGCCGGTCTTGGGATCGACCGGTAACTGGGCAGAAATATTGTTGTAATGAGAGAAAGCCACCGTCTGGGTGTAGGGACCCAGATCCTGGGGGGCATGGGCGGTATTTCTTGCAGCCTTGATGATGGTGCCACTCATAGATATTCCTCTTTTTAGTATTCGTTGTTAACTCAGGTACAGGTTCCTCCCGTCCGAGTGCGCCAGCGGGTGCATCCCCGGTTATTATGTTTAATCCACTCAATAGCTGAATGGGATAAGAGAGGAAGGGACGGGGTTGATTATTTCAGACGAGGCGATTCTATGAGTGGCCATCAGGGGATGCAAACCGGTGATTGCGTTTCTATGAGATGGCTCAACGCTTGGAAATATAGCTGTTTTGCTATTCAATTCAGGGTGAATACCATTCCTGGGTGGATCAAACAGGTCTGGTATCGCGGGCGAGCCCGTGTGGACTGGGTTCTTCCTTCCAGTGGGGAGGGGGCTGTGCTGTGAATGGGGCGTTAAAAATATTCGCAATCTTGCGGTTAACCGATTTTATTGTGCATAGATATGTATTTTTAAGCGTTTGGGACATCTATCCTGTCCGCTAAAAATATGCTAGCCCAAGGTCATGCAAAGACTAATAAAGATGTGGCTGGAATATAATTCAATATATTGCATAGGCGATGTTTTCATTGCATTTGAATAGCCGCTTGTACGCTGATCCTGGCGATATTTTCCGTGTAAAATAGAGAGATAAATATGCCTTAAGGATGTAGTCGCCCTGTTGGCGGGTCGTGATGGTGGGGCCAGCGGGTGGCTGGCCCGCCTGGGTGATGCAGGTCGGGCAGCCAGTATCACTTATCCGGTGGAGTAGAGGGTTGTGCGACTGGCGACCGTGTATGGGAGGGCAGCTTGCCCTCCTTGTCTATCAGGCGGGATAGAGGGCGCCTAGGACTGCAAGACGGCTGGCACCGGTAACGGCGGGCAGGTTGCCGGGTTTGCGGTGGATAAAGCGCTGCGCCAGCCAGGCAAATGCCGCACCCTCCATCCAGTCGGGGGCGATCCCCAGCTCGGCCGTGTTGGCGATGCGCCAGCCGGGCAGCAGGCTGGCCAGCTCCGCCAGCAGCGGGGCGTTATGGGCGCCGCCGCCGCAGACATACAGCTCGGGCCGGCTTTGCGCATCATCCAGTGCGGGCAGCTGGCGGGCTATGCTGTGGCAGGTGAGCGCCTGCAGGGTGCGCTGCACATCCGCCGGGGCATGGGCGTGGCCGGCCAGCTCGCCATCGAGCCAGTCGAGGGTGAACATCTCCCGCCCCGTGCTCTTGGGGGCGGGGGCTGCGAAGTAGGGGTGAGCCAGCAGTTTCTCAAGCAGCTCGGGAATAATCTGGCCGCTGGCGGCCCATTGGCCACCAGCGTCGTAGCTGCCGCTGTGCGGCTGATGCCGGCGATACCAGCCGTCGAGCAGGGTGTTGGCCGGGCCGGTATCGAAGCCATAGACGCCGTCGGCCTGGCCCGGCAGCACAGAGATATTGGCGATGCCGCCTAGGTTCAGCACTACCCGCAGGGCGCCGGGTTTGGCAAACAGCGCCTGATGAAAGGCGGGCACCAAGGGCGCACCCTGACCGCCGAGGGCCATGTCCATGGTGCGAAAGTCGGCGATCACATCGATGCCGGTCAGAGCCGCCAGCAAGGCCGCGTTGCCGATCTGCAGGGTAAAGCCGAGCTGGGGTCGGTGACGTATGGTCTGGCCGTGGCTGCCGATGGCGCGAATATCGGCAGGCGTGAGGCCGGCCTTGGCCAGCAGGGCGTGGGTGGCTGCGGCAAACTCGCGGGCGACCAGGTTGTCGGCAACCCCCATGCGGTCGATCTCGTTGTCGCCCGGGGTGCAGAGCCGGTGCAGCTCGTGAGCGGTGGGCCAGGGGTGACTGAGGGCCGCCTCGACCCGCAGTTCATCCCCCTCGATCAGCACCAGCACGGCATCGATACCATCCATGCTGGTGCCGGACATCAAGCCTATATAGCGTTCGCTCATGACTGCTCCTTGTGGGTCGAGGTCTCTGGCCCGCAACGGCGGCTCAGTTACCGCCGTTGGTCCGCTTGTTCTGGGCCAGCTGCAGCTCAGGTTTGTCAAGCTGGTCGAGTTTGGCCAGTTGCGGCATCGCCAGCAGTTTGAAGTTGGCCAGCTCCCGCCCGCTGAGCGTCTCGGCCTGGGGCAGATTGAGGGTGCGCGGGTTCTTGTGCACGCCGCCCACCACGAATTCGTAGTGCAGGTGCGGGCCCGTGACGCGCCCGGTACCGCCCAGCTTGCCTATGGTCTGGCCCTGCTTCACCCGCTGCCCCTTGTTGACGGTGCGCTGGGAGAGGTGCAGGTACTTGGTCACATAGTTGCCGGCGTGCTTGATGAAGACATAGTTGCCGTTGAACTGGTTGTAACCGGCGGCCACCACGCTGCCGGAACCCGCCGCCATGATGGGGGTGCCCACAGGCGCCACATAGTCGATGCCGTTGTGGGGGCGGATCTTGCCGGTGACCGGGTGCAGGCGGCGCGGATTGAAGTTGGAACTGATGTACTTGAAGTTGACCGGCGCGCGCAGGAAGCTCTTGCGCATCGCCTTGCCCTCCGGCGTGTAGTAGTTGCCATCTTCGTTCAGCACGGCGCGATAGGTGGCGCCCTGGTTGACGAACTCGGCGGCCAGGATGTCGCCGGAGGCCACCCGCTCGTCATCCTGATACTTCTCCTGATAGACCACCCGAAAGCTGTCCCCCGGTTGCAGGTCCTGGGCGAAGTCGATGTCCCAGCCGAAGATGGCGGCGAGATCCATGATCTGATCCTCTGTCATGCCCGCCTCGGCGGCGGCGCCCCAGAAGCTGGAGCGGATCTCGCCCTTGGCCACCTGCTCGCGGGTATCGAGCTCCAGCTTGACCGGTTTGGCCACGAAGCTGTCGGCCTTGCGGCTCACTTTCAGCGCCTGTTCCAGGCTGTGGGGATAATAGAGGCTGTGCAGATCGCCATTTTTGGTGAGCTTGAAGGTGAGCTCCTGGCCGGGTTTGAGCAGGCGCAGGGTATCCGTGCCCTCGAGCTGATCGATCAGGTGCAGATCCGTGGTGCTGAGGCCAAGGCGCTGGAAGATGACCCCCATGTTGTCGCCGCTGCGTACCTTCACCTGTTTGGTGATGTAGCTGGGCTTGGGCGGGGTGACGGGCAGCTCGGCCTGGGCCAGCAGCTCGTCCTCGTCGGCTTGCGGCTCGGTGGCAAGCTCGTTGCCGTTGTCATCGACCCGAGTGGCGACCGCCTGTTCGCTTGGCCAGGCCGCCAGCATCATCACCATGATGCTCAGGATCAGCACCATCTTGCGGTGCCAGGTGGGGAGAGAGTTGAAGGCGTTCCAAATAACCATGCGAAGCTGACGAAGTTGGGCAGAAAAGAGAGTCGGAGTTTACAGCCTTTCTAATTGACCTGCCATGCCAGCCACAATGGGAGAATGTTGCAAATGGTCATATGAAGCTGACTAAGTCGGGCAGAATGGGCGGATTTTACAGCCTTTCCAATTGGCCCGCCATTCCAGTAATATGTTTGGCCCTGTGGAATCGTGATTGGAGAGTCAAAAAATGTCCCAGCTCGAGGTGGCGCTAGCCGAGATCAAGCGCGGAGCGGAAGAAATTCTGGTGGAAGAAGAACTTGTCGCCAAGTTGAAGGAAGGGCGCCCGCTGCGCATCAAGTTGGGGATGGATCCGACGGCTCCCGACATTCACCTGGGTCATACCGTGATCCTCAACAAGCTGAAGACCTTCCAGGATCTGGGCCACGAGATCATCCTGCTGATCGGCGACTTCACCGCCATGGTGGGTGATCCCTCCGGCAAGAACAGCACCCGTCCGCCGCTCTCCGAAGAGGCCATCAAGCACAACGCCCTCACCTATGCCGAGCAGGCGTTCAAGATCCTCGATCCCGCCAAGACCCGCATCGAGTACAACTCCAGCTGGCTGGGCGAGCTGGGCGCGACCGGCATGATCAAGCTGGCGGCCAAGCAGACAGTGGCCCGCATGATGGAGCGCGACGACTTCAAGAAGCGCTACACCGGCGGCCAATCCATCGCGATTCACGAATTCCTCTATCCGCTGCTGCAAGGCTATGACTCGGTCGCGCTGAAGGCGGACGTCGAGCTGGGTGGTACCGATCAGAAGTTCAACCTGCTGATGGGCCGCGAGCTGCAAAAAGATGCCGGCATGGCCGCCCAGTGCGTGCTGATGATGCCGCTGCTGGTCGGTCTGGACGGCGTCAAGAAGATGTCCAAGTCCGCCGCCAACTACATAGGCGTGCACGACGCCCCGGGCGAGATGTTCGGCAAGATCATGTCCATCACAGATGACCTGATGTGGAACTACTACGAGCTGCTCTCCTCTCGCCCGCTTTCCGACATCGAAGGCTTCAAGGCGGGCATTGCCGCGAATACCCTGAACCCGCGCGATGTTAAGATCTGGCTGGCCAAAGAGATCATCACCCGCTACCACGATGAAGCGGCAGCCGAAGCGGCTCACGAAGATTTCACCCAGCGTTTCTCCAAGAACGCCATCCCGGACGAGATGCCGGAAGTCGAGCTGGCACTGGAAGGCGAAGGTCTGCCGATCGCCAACCTGCTCAAGGATGCCGATCTGGTGGCCACCACCTCAGAGGCGCTGCGCATGATCAAGCAGGGCGCGGTCAAGGTTGACGGCGACAAGCTGGACGATGGCAAGGCACTCATAGGTGCCGGTACCGCCGTCTATCAGGTCGGCAAGCGCAAGTTTGCCCGGGTGACGGTCAAGTAAGCCAAACCTTCCTGCTAAAAAAGGCCTCCATATGGAGGCCTTTTTGTTGGCTAATTCCCGCTGGAAGAAGGGATTAGTCCTCTGTTTTAAGAAAGTTGCGATAGAGCATATAGAGGTGGGCCGAGCTCCAGCTGAAATTGCTGGCCCCCTGCATGGCGCCTGTCTCCGGGTTGTAGTTCTCGCGGATGGGGCCGCTGCCCGCCAGCCCCTCGGCGTTGGCGAACAGCTTGTTGACCAGCGCCTGGGCATCGCTGCGATAGCCGTAGTTCTCCAGCCCCTTCACCCCGAAGTAGAACTGATCCAGCCAGACCCGGCCGCGCCAGTAGATGTCGGGGTCATAGGCCGGGTTGGTCAGGGCCGCCGTGCCGAGCGGCACCCTGGTGTTGAACTCCTGGCTGCTCAGCATCACCTCGCGCACCCGCGCCGCTTTCTCCTTGTCCGCTACCTCGGCCCAGAGCGGGCTCCAGCCTTCCGGGCCACGGCCACGGGCGGTCAGCAGCTTGCCGACGCAGCCGTTGGCGTCCGCCACATCCCCTTGATGGATCTGGCGGTCGTAATAGAAGCCTGAGGCCTCATCGAACAGACAGGTATTGATGTAACCGGCGAGCTGGGTAGCGCCCTCGCGGTAGCGGATCCCTTCGTCCGGTTTGCCGAGGAGATCTGCCATGTCCGCCAGGATTCGCTTCTCCTTGGCGAGGAAGGCGTTCAGCTCCACCGACTCCTGATCGATGGAGAAGCCGATGAGGCTGCCGTCATCTTCGTGGTTCTCGAAGAAGGCGACGTTCCAGTCCTGGCGCGCCTTGGCTAGATCCCCGCCATAAGTCTTGTCGGCGTAGCGCTGCAGCTGATCCTGCTCGATGAAGCCGAAGCGGGCGGCGTTGTCCATGCCGGACTCCCAGCCGGCGCCGTGCTGGGCGCCTATATCCATCTCGGCGTAGCCGCCGATGCTCAGCACCTGCTGATAGAGCGCCATGCCGGCGCAGCCGTACCAACCATCCCCCTCGGCGGTGCAGCTCGACAGATCCAGCCCGGCGGGCACGCCACTGGCGTACTGCACCTTGAAGGTGATATTGCCGAATTCGTCGTTGTGCTCGACGTGCTTGGTGGCGCCGTATTCGATGATGCCGTTGCGGTTGTTGTCCCGCGCCCTGTACCACCAGTCGTGATAGGCCTGGATCTTCGGATACATCTCGGCGATGAAGGCCTTGTCCTTGGTCGCGCCGTAGATCTCCCAGATGGCCCAGGCGGAGAGCGGTGGCTTGGTGTCCCGCTCGTTCCAGTTGCCACCATCGCCGCCGCGATCGGCGAGCTTGTTGTAGAAGACGGCGTCGATCACCATGCCGGCATCCTGCGGGCGCACCGGGTCATCGGCCTGGATCTGGTAGTCATACATGGCGCGCACGTTGTTCTTGGCCACCTCAGGATTGAAGTGGGCCATGGCGTAGGCGTGCTTCCAGCTGTCCCAGGCCCAGACGCCGTCGAACCAGCGGGCGGTGTTGGAGGGGGTGACCCCGTCGTGGAGGATGGCGCCGGCCGGTGAGCGCCAGTTGCCGTTGAGGGTCTCCATCGCCTTGACCGCGATGCGCCGCTCGGATTCCGGGATCCCCTGGTTGGAGAGGCCGCGCTCGAGATAGCCTTCCCAGCGGCGGATGGAGTCGTCGAAATAGCTGGCAGGCTTGGCCAGCAGGGCGTTGCGGCTCGGCTGGAAGCGGCTGGCGTCATCGCTGCTGTGAACGTAGCTCTGCAGGGTGTAGATATCCTCGCTCCCCTTGGCGGCCAGGGTGAGGCTGGCCTCGCTCCGGTAGCCGAGTGCCTTCTCGTCCAGGATGGTGCGGCTGGGCAGGGTGCGGTCGATGCGATAGCGGGCGCTGCCGCTCTGCATCATGTTCCAGGTGCTGCGCAGCTCGCCGAACTGGAACTCTATGCCTTGCTCGCTCCGGCTGATGGTGCGGGTCCAATCCGGGTACTGCTCGGCCACCGTCTTGTTGGCATCCCACTGCTGGAGCAGCTCACCCTGCCAGGTCAGGTTGAGGGTCAGCGGCGCGTCCTGATTGTTGATGAGGCGAGTGCGAACCAGGGCCGTGCGGGCATCGCCGTAGCGCAGTTCCAGCTCCAGGGTGAAGGGTGCGAACTCGAATCGCTGGATGAGCGCCCCCGGGATGGCGTAGATCTCGTGCTTGCTGGCGGCGGTGAGTGGATAGGAGCGGCCGCTCTCGTCGCTCAGGCTGAGCCGGTCCAGCTCGCTGGCGAAGAAGAGGCTGTACTCCTCCGAGATGACCATGGGGCCGGTGAAGCCACCCCACTCGCTGTCGCTGGCGGGCAGCAGGAAGCCGTGCCAGGCCCCCAGATCGAGCAGCGGGTTGTATTTGAGGTTGGAGTAGCTGTCGAAGTCTCGGAACTGGAGCGGGGTGCCGCTGCGATCGATCACGTTCTGGTACTGGCTCGCCAGGGTCGCACTGGGCGGAGTCGGGGCGCTGGAGTCATTGCCGTTGCAGGCGGTGAGGCCAAACAGGGCGACGCTCAGGGTGATGGAAAGTAAACTTTTACGAAACATGTCTCGCTCCAATTACGATTTTGTAGGTTAAATAAGGTGCTTTTTTAGCGTTTATTTTAGTGAAATCGTTTGCAAGAGACATTGTAGGGGAATGCTGCGGGCCATATTGGCGCTTCGTCACACTGTGGAGCGAGGGGGTGTGAGCCGGATCACCGGGTTACACGAGGTTACATTGCAGGGTGTTTTAGTAACTATTTACTTGACGTTGAGTGTCCATTGAGGGACAGGTACGCAGATATTGGTGGGGAGTCAGACCGAACTCCTGCTTGAAACGGGCGGCGAAGCGGCTGGGAGCGTCATAACCGCAGGCGAGGGCCACCTCCAGCGGAGTGAGGGCCTGTTGCAGCAGGGTGAGGGCGTGGCCCATGCGCACCTGGGCCAGCAGCTGACGAAAGCTGCGCCCCTCGGCGGCCAGCTTGCGCACCAGGGAGGCGCGGCTCATGGCGAAGTGGGGGGCTATGGTCTCCAGCCTGTGGTCGGCGCCGGGCTCCACCCCGAGGTAGCGGGCCAGCCGCTCCCCGAGCGTCATTGTGCTGGCGGGAAACAGCAGGTCGAGACCGCCGGCGGCCTGCAGCTCGGCATAGAAGCCGTGCAACAGCTGGGTCTGGGTGGCCTGGCTCAGCGTGCGGCTGGCCATGGAGCAGACCAGCTCGAAGCAGAACGCCAGCGCCGGACTTATCTCAAGGCGCGGTTCCCTGAGCCGGGTGCCCGGGGCGTCAGTCAGCCACTCGGTAGGGGGCGGGGCCAGCAGGGTCAGGGCATGGGAGCTGAACTTGCCCTGTTCGGGCTGGTTGACGAAGGTGAGCTGGTGGCCTGCCGGGATCAGCAGCCAGCTCCCCTTGTCAAACGACAGACGTCTATCCTGCCACCACAGCTGCTTGTGGCCCTGTTGTACCCAGATGATGGTCGGCGCATAGATGAGCACCCTGTGCAGCGGCTGCTGACGGATCCCGAGATAGTGATGCAGTTGCAGCAAGGGGGCGCTCATCCGGCGGGCTCCTAGGGGGTGACGAAGGTGGCGGTCAGGGTGGCCTTGCCCAGCGCCATGGCATTGAGCATGTAGCCTACCATGGCGGGCGGGGTATCTGCCTTGACCTCCAGGGGCTGGGGCAGGGCCCAGGCGGTGAACTGGTAGCGGTGCATGCCGTGACCGGCGGGCGGGCAGGGGCCGCCGTAGCCCTGGCTGCCAAAGTCGGTTCCGAGCTCAAGGCCCTGTTTGAGTTTGCCGGAGACGTTGCTGGCAAGTGAACTCTGGTTGGCCGGCAGGTTCACCACCAGCCAGTGCCACCAGCCGCTGCCGGTGGGGGCGTCGGGATCATAGGCGGTGATGGCAACGCTCTTGGTGCCGGCCGGCAGATCCTGCCAGCTCAGCTGGGGCGAGCGGTTCTCCCCCTTGCAGCCGAAGCCGTTGAAGCTGAACGCCTTGTCCATCAGCTGGCCTTCCTGAATGTCAGTGCTCTTCAAGGTCATGGCAGAGGCGGGCAGGGCCGCCAGGCACAGCAGGGAGAGCAGGGTGGAACGCAGGGGTAATTTCATTGTGGTGCTCCTCTATGGATGACGGGATCCCGCCGAGAGGATCCTGATGACGGGATCAGTCTAGCGAAGCGGGGCGATTCGGGTGCAACCAAAAGGCTCAATATCGGGTTGTCGGTGGCGGATTGTGAGCCGAACTGTATCTGGGCGGGAAAAGAGTGGGGCGGCGAGGTGAGACGGCAAAGGAGGGGGCCCGCTCGTGGTGCGGCGGCCATAAAAAAAACCGGCCTCCATGAGGCCGGTTTTGACATCTTGCTGGCAGCAGCGAGGCGGCTTAGCGCAGTATCATCTGCTCGCGGCCCGGGCCGACGGAGACCATGGGAACCGGCACACCCAGTAGGGCTTCGATGCGCAGCACGTAGTGCTGGGCAGCCTTGGGCAAGTCTTCAAACTTGCGGATGTGGGAGATGTCTTCGCTCCAGGCTTCCATGGACTCGTACACCGGCTTCAGACCGGCGGTCTGCGGCCAGATCGGGTTCTCGGTGTTGGCACCTTCGTAGGCGACGCAGATCTTCAGATCCGGCATGCCGGAGAGGCAGTCCAGCTTGGTCAGGGCGATTTCGTTGGCGGCCTGGATCTCAAGACCCTGCTTGGTGGCAACGGCGTCGAAGTAGCCGATGTCACGGGGACGGCCTGTGGTGGCACCGAACTCGTTGGCGAACTTGCGGAACTCTTCCTGGTTCTCCATGGCGGTGATCAGGGTGCCGGTACCAACAGAGGTACTGAACGCCTTGGCCACGGCAATCACGCGCTCGGGGCGCAGAGCCGGCAGGCCGCCACCGATACCGGCGTAAGCGCCGGAAACGTGGGAAGAGGTCACCCAGGGATATTCGCCATAGATGAGGTCACGGCCGGCGCCCAGCTGGGCTTCGAACAGCAGGGTGCCGTTCTGGGCCTGAATGGCCTTGAGCGGTTCGCTGACGTTGCAGACGGCGTCGATCCAGGGGGCGGACACTTCCAGCAGCCAGTCGGCCATTTCCTGGGCGGTCTGGCTGAACTCGAAGCTCGGGTAGAGGGCTTTGAGCTGCGGCAGTTTCCAGTCGAGGAAGAACTGGATGCGCTCGACCAGCACGTCCGGCTGTTTCAGCCAGCCGACCAGGATCGCTTTTTTCATGACCCGATCACCGTAAGCCGGGGCTATGCCCTGACGGGTGGAGCCATAGGCGCCATCACCCAGACGGACTTCTTCCAGGGTATCTTCCAGCGCATGGATCGGCAGGCAGAAGGTGGCGCGATCGGAGATGGCCAGTTTCGGGGTCACGCCGGCGGCTTTCACTTCAGCCAGCTCGCGGGTCAGCGGCTCCGGGCTGATAACCATGCCAGGGCCGAGGACAACCAGGCACTCCGGGTTGAATACGCCGCTCGGCAACTGGTGCAGCTTGAAGGTGCCCAGGTCGTTGACGACGGTGTGGCCGGCGTTGTTGCCGCCCTGAAAACGGATGCTGGCGGCGGATTGACCTGCCAGATAATCGACGATGCGGCCTTTGCCTTCATCACCCCAGTTAGCACCTACGACTACGATAGACGACATGACTCTTTCTCCTAAGACGTTAGGCGTCCATCCTAGGAGGCTGGGGCGGATTAGAAAAATTAATTATCTTTATAATTCCGATAAGAAAACCATATACTCGTGGTGAATTTACCGGCAAGACCCCCAGTGTTGCCGCGCTGGCCCGCGTCATGGGCGCAGATGTGGAAAAACAAGAGGACCCTCATGCTGGACATTCACTGGCTGCACACCTTCGTTACCCTGGCCCGCCTGCAGCACTTCGGCCAGACCGCCACCGAATTGCACATGACCCAGCCCAATGTCAGCCTGCATCTCAAGAACCTGGAGCAGGCCACCCGGGTCAAGCTGATTGAGCGCAGTCCGTTTCGGCTGACCCAGGCCGGTGAGCGACTGCTGCAAAGCGCCGAGCGCGCCATCAACGAGCTGCTGTTGTGCCAGTCCGATCTCAATGCCCTCAACCAGCTGAGCCAGGGCACGCTGGCCATCGCCGCCAGCGACATCATCTCCCGCCTGCTGCTGATCCAGCCATTCCAGCGCTTCAAGCAGGCCTTTCCCGGCATCGATCTCACACTATTCAACACCACCTCGGATCAGGCGGCCGAGCTGGTCAAGGCCGGCAAGGCGGATCTCGGCTTCGTGATGGCGCAAAAGCGCAGCGAACCGCTGTTCTACACAGAGTTGCAGCAGGTGACCTGGTGTGCACTGGGACACGGCTTGGCCCGCTGGCAGGCGCGGGCCAAGGCGGGTGAGAGCGATCCCCTCGACGAGCCGACCCTGATCCTGCTCGGCCACGACACCCGCACCCGCGCCCTGATAGACCCCTCGCTGCCCCTGCTCGGGCTGCCGACGTGCCGCATCATGGAGGTGGGCAGCGTGGATGCCCAGCTCGACTGGGCCGAGGCGGGCTTCGGGGTCGCCATAGTGCCGGACTTCTCGCTCCACCCGCGCCTCAAGCTCACCGCCCCCGTGGCCCGTCTGACCGACTTTCCCGGCACCAGCCTGGGGTATGTGGTGCGCCAGAATCAGGTGTTGTCGCGGGCCATCAAGCAGCTGCTGCACTGGGTGGAGGAGGAGATATTGCAGCCCGACGCCCGCCATCAAGCGGCGCCCAGGGCAGAAGGCTGATCAGGTCCGGCGGGACAAGCCGACGGGATGCGCCTTGTGCGGCCGGTTTCACGGCGGGCGTCTGACCGGGTTTGGCTGGGCCGGGAGGGAAGATAGCGATCGGCCACAGTGTTGCGGCCCGTGTGCGCATGAGTTGCTACAGAACAAGGTAAAAGGTGCAAGGCAACAGCTGCAATGCAAAAGAAGAGGCCACCCTGACAGGTGGCCTCTTTCGTTGGCGGTACGTGGGATTACTGGGCGGGCACGCTTGCCGAAGGGGTGACCGGCAGGGGCTGGTTCAGGCTGCCACTGGCGGCACTGGGCGCAGCCCCTTGCGTATCGGCGGGCGCCGAGCCGAGTGCGGCCGAGGCGGCTTGTGTGGCTGCCGCGGCCGAAGGTGGCTCCGCCGTCACGGCTTGCGTGGTCAATGCGGCCGAGGGGGCGTCCACAGTCACAGCTTGCGTGGTCTGGGCGGCCGAGACGGGTGCCACCGGCTGGGTTGCCATTGCACCCGAGGTTGCTGCCTGTGCTGCTGCGCCATCCCCGGTGGCCTGCGCCGCCGACTGGGCTGCCGTCGCCGCCGAGCCCTCTGACTCCTGGGGTGTCAGGGATTCGGGGAGCAGTGATGGCGGCGGCAGGACGGCATCCTCCATGCCCGGGTGGCGTGGCACCTCGGCCTCCGCCAGCATGGAGTCCAGAGTGAGGGGGGTCAGCGCCGGATGCAGACGGGTGAACTGCTTGAGCCGTGCGGTCAGCACGTCGCGCACTGTGCGCACCTGGGTGTCTGGCAGGCTGTCCAGCGCAACCAGTTCGGCGGTGACGGCAAAGGTGTTGACGCCGCTGGGCTGGCCCGGGTAGAGGTTGGCGCCGATGCGGCCGCGCTGGTAATAAGGGTGGTTCTTGAGCAAGCGATCGATCTGCTCCCCCTCGATGGGAATGATGCGCGCCTTGCAGCGACCGGTCAGATCCCCTATGCCCTGATTGGGGTGGCCCGCCACCATGAAGGCGGCGTCCAGGGTGCCGTCGCAGAGCCCCTCCAGCCGGTTGTTGATGGAGGAGGGAATGACGGGGGCGAAGCTGCTCTCCTGCCAGCCCATGGCATCGAGCAGGGCCTGGCTGGTGACGCGCTCTCCCGACCCCGGATTGCCCAGATCGACCCGCTTGCCTTCGATGTCGGCCAGGGTGTTGATGTTGCTGTTTGCACCGGCGAGCAGGGTCAGCGACTCCTGATGGAGTCGAAACAGGCTGCGCAGCCGGTCGTTGGGCGGCTGGCCCACGAAGGGGCCTGTGCCGTGGGCGGCGTGGTGCACCACATCCGACTGCACCAGCGCCAGCTGGATTTTCCCCTGGCCCAGCTCCTTCAGGTTGGCGAGGGAGCCCGAGGTGCTCTGCACGGCGCAGTGCAGCCGGTGGTTGGCGTTATCTTCGTTCAGCAGGCGGCAGATGGCCCCTCCCGCCGGATAGTAGACGCCGTTGAGCGCCCCCGTGCCTATGGTGAGATAGGCCGGCGTGGCGGCGTGCAGGGGCAGCACCAGGGCTGCAGCCAGCCAGGGCAGGGCGGTACGAGACAGGGTCGACAGGTGGTGCAGGGCGCTTGGCAACATAATGAACCGGATCAATGGCTGATAAAAAGGATGGGCCAAGCCCATCCCGTCTGACATCACGGCCTGCCGCTGTTTGGCGCAGAGCCGGGTTTGCATGGCATGTGCCATTCAAACCCGATCTCATCGCTTATGGCGGTGGCTGGTGCAGCTGACATTCAGCCGCAAAAATATACCCTATTGCCATCAGATGCGAGTCTGGATCGCTTTCCCCATCCGGGCCAGCGCCTCGGTCAGCCGTGCCCGGGTGCAACCGAAGTTGAGCCGCACGAACTGGCCATCGCCGAACTGGGCGCCGGGGGAGAGTCCCACCCCCGCCTGCTCGAAGAAGGCGATGGGATCCTCGAGACCGAGCGCACTGACGTCGATCCAGGCGAGGTAGGTGGCCTGATGGCGCGCCAGCTTGATACCGGGCCAGCGGGCGACCGCCTGCTCGATCAGCGTCAGGTTGGCGGCCAGGTAGTCGAGCTGTTCGCTGAGCCAGGGGTCGCCTCCCTCATAGGCCGCCTCGGCCGCCACGAAGCCCAGCAGGTTGACGTCGGCGCTGATGCCGCGCATCGCCTGTTGCAGCTTGAGGCGCAGGCGGGCGTTGGGCACCACGGCGAAGGCGCAGCACAGACCCGCGATATTGAAGGTCTTGCTCGGAGCCATCATGACGGCGCAGCGCTCGGCCGCGTCCGGGCTGATGGCGCCATAGGGTATGTGGCGGGCATCTTTGTCCAGCAGCAGGTCGCAATGGATCTCGTCCGAGCAGACAACCAGATTGTGGCGCTCGGCGATGGCGTCTATGGCTTCCAGCTCCTCGCGGGTGAACACTGTACCGCCCGGGTTGTGCGGGTTGCACAGCAGCAGCAGATCCGCCGCCGGGGCCTGACGCTCAAGCTCCTCCAGATCCAGCACCCAGCGACCGGCCTCTTCCACCATGGGCACTGTGAGCAGGGGGCGATCGTTGAATCCGGGTGCCTGCAGGAAGGGGTAGTAGACCGGTTTGGGGGTGATGATGCCGCGGCCGTGCTGGCTCCAGGCCTTGCAGGCCAGGTTTAAGCCGGGTACCACGCCGGGCAGGAAGACGAGCCACTCGGGCTGGATGGTCCAGCCGTAGCGGCTGGCCAGGCGCGCCATGATCAGTTCGATCAGCCGGGCAGAGGGGCGCGAGTAACCGAAGATGCCGTGGGCGACCCGCTGGGTGAGGGCCTCGATGACGGCGGGCGGCGAGACAAAGTCGGTGTCGGCTACCCACATGGGCAGCACGTCCTGTTCCTTGTACTTGTCCCATTTCAGACTCATGGTATCGCGACGATCTATTTCCCGGTCAAAATCAAACATGTGAAATCCTTATGCTGGGCAGTGGGCTTTCAATGTACGGGGTCGGGCGCGGGGTCGCAAGCCTTGAGGTGACTCTTGATAATGACATAAAATAAGCGACGCTATTTCATGCACTTGCCGAATTTTGGCCAGTTTTCTTCCCCCCAATCAGTGGTAATCCTATGAGCTTGTTGACCGCCGCTCTGAAGAGGTCGGATCCCGTCTCCCTCTCTTTTTTGGCCGTGACCTTTATGACCGGGGTGGCGGTGGCGCTCCAGGTGCCTACCTTGAGCCTGTTTCTGGCCGAAGAGGTGCAGGTGCGCCCCTTGCTGGTCGGACTGTTTTACACGGTCAACGCCGTGATCGGCATCCTCATCAGCCAGTGGCTCGGCCACCGCTCCGACAGCAAGGGGGATCGCAAGCGGCTGATCCTGCGCTGCTGCTTCGCGGGGGTGGTGCTCTCCCTGCTGTTCGCCTGGAATCGCAACTACTGGCTGCTGGTGAGCCTGGGGGTGCTGCTGGCCAGCCTGGCCGCCACAGCCAGTCCCCAGTTGTTTGCTCTGGCGCGGGAATATGCCGACAGCCGCAACAAGCGGGCGGACATGTTCAGCTCCGTGCTGCGGGCCCAGTTTTCCCTGGCCTGGGTCATAGGCCCCCCCATCGCCTTCGCGCTGGCCATCGGCTATGGCTTCGAGGTGATGTATCTCGCCTCCGCCCTGGCCTACCTCATCTGTGCCTTCGTGGTGTGGCGCTGGCTGCCCTCCCTGCCGCTGCCCACGCCAAACAGCGAGGTGGAACGGGTCAGCAGCTGGAAGGACCCCTCGGTGCGGGCGCTGTTCATCGCCTCCACCCTGATGTGGACCTGCAACAGCATGTACCTCATCAACATGCCGCTCTACATCACCCGCGAGCTGGGGCTGGAGGAGAAGCTGGCCGGTGTGCTGATGGGCACGGCGGCAGCCCTCGAGATCCCCTTCATGCTGCTGGCGGGCTACTACACCCAGCGCTTCGGCAAGCGTCCCATGATGCTGGTGGCCGTGCTGGCCGGGGTGGGTTTCTACGTGGGGCTGGTCACTCTGTCGAGCCAGTCTGCGCTCATCGCGCTGCAACTGCTCAACGCCATCTTCATCGGCATAGTCGCCGGGATCGGCATGTCCTACTTCCAGGATCTGATGCCGGGGCGCGCCGGGGTGGCGACTACCCTGTTTGCCAACAGCATACGCACCGGCTCCATCATGGCGGGGGCCATCGCGGGGACTGTGGCCGAGATCTGGAGTTTTCACGGGGTCTTCATGGTGGCGACTGCGCTGGCGCTGGCGGCACTGGGCGCCTGCTGGCGGGTGCCCAATGTGTGAGGCGGGTCTGTGGCCGGTTGGCTATGGGTGACGCAGGCTGCCTGACGGCTGGGGCTTACTTGTCGTTGTCGTTCTGATATTCGTTGCGCAGGCAGCGCAGCAGCAGCTCGGTGGCCGGCCCCAGCGAATCCGCTGACGGGGTCAGCAGATAGGTGTAGAGATGGCGTTCGTTGCCGCTTGCCAGATCCAGCGGCACCAGGACGCCGTTGGCCAGCTCCTCCTGCACCAGGTGGCGGGGCAGCCAGGCATAGCCGAGGCCGAGTTTGAGCATGGCGATCACTTCGTGGTAGTGGGTCGCCTTCCAGCCGGTGTCGTCCGCGTCGTTCCAGTCAACCGAGCGGTGAATGGGGGGATGCAGGCTTATCTGGTTGTGGCTGGCAAGCTCGTCGGTGGAGACGGCGCCGGCCAGGGCGGCGAGGGGATGGTCGGCCGAGCAGAGCGGCAGCAGGCACACCTCGTCCAGCGGCAGGCCGGTGCGATCCTGGGGCAGGTGCTCGGAGAGCATCAGATCCCCCACTTGCAAGGCGTTGAAGTGGCAGTGAATGCGTTCGTGCAGATTGACGCGGCAGCCCCGGCTGCGGGGATAGAAGTGGGCCAGCGCCCGATAGAGTCGCTCCCGTGGCTGCAGCACGGAAACATAGAGGTTGATCTGCGGCTCCCACTGCCGCTCCAGGTTGTTGGCCAGGTTTTCCAGCTCTTCCACCTGCTGGCTGAGCTGACGCGCCCGCTTGAGGAAGATCTCCCCGGCCGGTGTCAATACCGCCTTGCGCCCCCTCACTTCCAGCAGAGGCACCCCCAGACTCTGCTGCAGCTTGGCCACCGCATGATTGAGAGAGGATTGGCTCTTGTTCAGCGCCTCGGCGGCCTGGGCATAACCGCCACAGTCCACCACGGCCTGAAAGATCCGCCATTGCTCAAACGTGCTCTTGGGACGAAACATATCTCAACCTGATCAGGGATCGTATGTGGTAAGGGGCTGCAACGGGGTGCCGGCGGCACCCTATTGAATTTAACCCCATGCGGCGCAGGGTTCCGGTTATTTTGTTGATTTATTTGGGCTGGGCCACAAAGGTCTGGCCGGTTTTGCCACGGCTGTCGGCCCCCATCAGATAGAGATAGAGCGGCATGAGATCGGCCGGCGTCTTGAGCTGCTGGGGATCTTCCGCCGGGAAGGCGCTGGCGCGCATCTTGGTGCGGGTACCGCCCGGGTTGAGAGTGTTGACCCGTACCGCCGTGTTTTCCAGCTCGTCGGCCAGCACCTCCATCATGCCCTCGATGGCGAACTTGGAGATGGCGTAGGTGCCCCAGTAGGCGCGGCCCTTGCGGCCCACGCTGGAGGAGGTGTAGACGATGGAGGCCTCACCGTGCTCCTTGGCGGTCTGGCGGATCAGCGGCAGCAGCGCCTGGGTCAGCAGGAATTCAGATTTGACGTTGACCTGCATCACCTCGTCCCACTCCTGCTCCTGAATGTGTTCGAAGGGGGAGAGGGTGCCGAGCAGGCCGGCGTTGAACAGCACGCCATCGAGGCGGCCAAACTGCTGGGCGAAGGTCTCGGCCATGCCGCGGTAGTGGGCGGCTGTCGCCCCTTTCAGGTCCACCGGTACTATGGCGGGCAGGGGATAACCGGCGGCCTCGATCTGGTCATAAACCGCCTCGAGTTTGGCGCTGGTGCGGCCGAGCAGTATCACGGTGGCGCCGTGGGCGGCATAGGTGATAGCGGCTTCGCGGCCTATGCCGTCACCGGCACCTGTGACCAGAATGACCTTGTGCTTGAGCAGATCCCGGGGGGCCTGATAATCGAGCATGACAACTCCTGTTAACAAGTTCGTGGCAGATGCGCGCGGCAATAGAGGGGCAAGTGTACTGACCCCGCACGGCATTTGACCAGTATGAGACGGCAAAAATGTGAAGAAAATAGAGGGGTTGTGATTGCAGAGTGTGTTTTTTGAGCCACAGTCGCAGAGTTTTTGCGCGAGCCCGGCAAACTCCCTAGAATGTGAAAAACTCGAACACTGAGCGGAGCATCAAGTGGCATTTTTGACCGAATATGGCCTGTTCCTGGCCAAGACCCTCACCTTACTGCTGGCCATAGCCGCCGTCATCCTGATGGTGATCAGCAGCCGTCAGCCGAAATCCCGCAAGGGTGAGCTGGTGGTGACCGATCTCTCCAGCGAACTGGAGCAGGGGCGTCACCAGTTGCAGGCGGCGCTGGCCGGCAAGACCGAGCGCAAGCAGCTGGAGAAGGCGCGCAAGGCCGAACACAAGGCCCGCGCCAAGACCGAAGACGAGCGCAGCCGGCTGTTTGTGCTCGATTTCAACGGCAGCATCGATGCCAAAGAGGTGGCTTCCCTGCGGGAAGAGGTGAGCGCCGTGATAGGCGTCGCCCAGTCCGGTGACGAGGTGTTGCTGCGGCTAGAATCCGGCGGCGGCGTGGTCCATGGCTATGGCCTGGCCGCATCCCAGCTGCAGCGGCTGCGCGACAAGGGCATCAAGCTCACCGTGGCCATCGACAAGGTGGCGGCGAGCGGCGGTTACATGATGGCCTGCGTGGCAGATCAGATCCTGGCTGCACCCTTTGCCATCGTCGGCTCCATCGGCGTGATAGCCCAGTTGCCGAACTTCAACAAGCTGTTGAAAAAGCACGACATCGAGTTCGAGATGCACACAGCAGGCCAGTACAAGCGCACCATCACCATGTTTGGTGAGAACGACGATCTGGGGCGGGAGAAGTTTCGCGAGGAGCTGGGCGCCATCCATGAGCGGTTCAAGGCGTTCGTGGCCGAGCACAGGCCCCACCTCGACATAGACAGCGTCACCACGGGAGAGCACTGGCTGGCGAGTCAGGCCAAGGGGCTGGGGCTGGTGGATACCCTCTGCACCAGCGACGACTACCTGCTGGCCCAGGCCAGCCATCACAAGGTGGTCGGCATCAGCTATCGCAAGCCAAAGAGCCTGACCCAGAAACTGGGCCAGCAGGCCGCCCTGGCGCTGGAGTCGAGCCTGGGCCGGCTGTGGCAGCAGAGCCCCTGGCGCTGAGAACCTGTTCCGATCTTACTGCGAGGTCGTGATCAAGGCTCATGTGCTGCTCGCTTGTTTGTAGCCAAGAGTGCTCACGTATGTTTATACGCTCCGGTTCCTGCGCTACTCTTCACCTTGCTGGCGACCTCTCGCGACAGTTCGAAAACAGGTTCTAGGAAGCCGTTCAAAGGGCAATAAAAAGCCGGGCACTTGCCCGGCTTTTGCTATTCAGCGACTCAGCGCTGGAACGGGTAGACGGAGCCAAGTTTCAGGATCTGGGTCAGTTCGTCCAGCGCACTGCGGGACTCCTGCACCAGCGCCGGGTCGCGCAGATCGTCCAGCGCCAGGCTGTCGCGGTAGTGGCGCTCCACCCAGTTGTCGAGGCGGGCAAACTGGCTGTCGTTGATGAGGCAGGCCGGGTTGACCGCCGCCAGCTCCTGATCGTTCATGGCGACCCGCAGCCGCAGGCAGGCGGGGCCGCCGCCGTTGCGCATGCTCTGCTTCACGTCCATGTAGTGCACTCCCTTGATCGGGGTGCCCAGGGTCACCAGCTTGGCCAGATAGGCCGATACGGCAGGGTTGTCGCGACACTCTGTGGGGGCGATGATCGCCATCTCGCCGGAGGGCAGGGTCAGGATCTGGGTATTGAACAGATAGGATTTCACCGCATCCTGTACCGACACCTCGGCAGTCGGCACCTCGATGAAGTGCAGCTCCCCGTCACCGAACTTGGTGCGCACCTCGGCCAGTGCCGACGCCGTGTTGAGGAAGGCCTGCTGGTGGAAGAAGAGCACGTTCTGGTTGCCTACCGCTATCACGTCGTTGTGGAACACCCCCTGATCGATCACCTCCGGATTCTGCTGGATGAAGACGGCGCTCTCTTCGCTCAAACCGTGCAGACGGGCGATGGCCTGGCTCGCCTCCAGGGTCTGGCGGGCCGGGTAGCGTTTGGGGGCGGGCTGGGAGACATCAAAGGCGCTGCGGCCATAGACGAACAGCTCGACCCCGGACTCGCCATAGGCACGGCACAGCCGGGTGTGGTTGGCGGCGCCCTCGTCACCGAAGTGGTCGTTCTCCGGCAGGTGCTGGTGGTGATAGAAGTGGCGATCGTTGTTGAACACGGCGCGCAGTATGCGGCCGGTCACCTCGGGTTCGAGGGAGCGGTGGAACTTGTTGGTCAGGTTGGCGGGGGTGAAGTGAATGCGGCCATCCTGGGTATCGGCACTCGGGGATACGGTGGCGGCGTTGGCGGTCCACATGCTGGAGGCCGAATAACAGGCGGCCAGCACGGCGGGCGCCTGTTTCGCGGCCTGGGCCAGCACGCTTGCATCATTGCCGGTGAAGCCGAGGCGGCGCAGGGTGGCGAGATCCGGCCGCTCCTGCGGTGCCAGCACCCCCTGGGTCATGCCAAGCTCGGTCAGCGCCTTCATCTTGCGCAGCCCCTGCTTGGCCGCCTCCTTCGGATTGGACGCCTCCTTGGCGTTGCTCTGGGAGGCGACGTTGCCATAGGACAAGCCGGCATAGTTGTGGGTCGGGCCGACCAGGCCGTCGAAGTTGACCTCGAAGTGCTTCATTGCGTACATCCTTTCGATTTTTATATGGGTAGCGGTTCCTTCCGCGCACAAAGCTGCGGGATGCAGCCATTATAAGGAGATTTTGTCTTTTGTAACAAGCTGATAACTAAAGTGGTTTGTTATGTTACAAGAGCGGTTGGTTATGTCGTTTCAAATATAAAAAGGGGGTGGATATAGCATAAAAATAAAAAAGCGGTTGCTTCCCGCGGCTCGGCTTCGCATTAATAAATAAAGAGGTCAGCTGGTTCGGGCGGGTGAGCTAATTTGCTCACAAGATTGCTTTTTCGCGTCAAATCTCTTATACAGCCCCACAAAACCGCACACCAACCCCGTCGGGTGCAATGAGGATAATAGTTACAGCATGGGCAAATCACTGGTCATAGTGGAGTCTCCGGCCAAGGCCAAGACCATCAACAAATATTTGGGCAAGGACTACGTGGTGAAATCCAGCGTCGGTCATGTTCGCGATCTGCCCACCAGTGGCAGCGCCAGCAACGAGCCCAAAAAACCTGTCATTCGCGGCATCAAGCTGAGCGAATCAGAGAAGGCTGCCAAGGATCGCAATGCCCTGTTCTCACGGATGGGGATCAATCCGACCGCAGGCTGGCAGGCCAACTACCAGATTTTGCCCGGCAAAGAGAAAGTGGTCAGTGAGTTGCAAAGTCTGGCCGCCAAGGCTGACACCATCTATCTCGCAACCGACTTGGATAGAGAGGGAGAGGCGATCGCCTGGCACTTGCGCGAGATCATCGGTGGTGACGACAGCCGCTACAAGCGGGTGGTGTTCAACGAGATCACCAAGACCGCGATTCAGGAGGCGTTTGCCCAGCCATCCGAGCTGAACATCCACCGCGTCAATGCCCAGCAGGCTCGTCGTTTCCTCGACCGGGTAGTGGGCTACATGGTCTCCCCCCTGCTGTGGAAGAAGCTGGCTCGCGGTCTCTCCGCCGGCCGGGTGCAGTCCGTCGCTGTGCGTCTCATCGTCGATAAAGAGCGTGAGATCAAGGCGTTCGTGCCGGTGGAGTTCTGGGATCTCAACGCCGACCTGCTGACCGGTGACAAGGCCGACCTGCGTATGGAAGTGGTCAGCCGCAACGGCGCCGACTTCAAGCCGGTCACCCAGGCCGAGACCTTTGCCGCCGTGGCCGCCCTGGAAGGGGTCGACTACAAGGTGGTGAACCGGGAAGACAAGCCGACCGGCTCCAAGCCGTCCGCCCCCTTCATTACCTCCACCCTGCAACAGGCGGCATCGACCCGTCTGAGCTTCGGGGTGAAGAAGACCATGATGATGGCCCAGCGTCTGTATGAAGCGGGCTACATCACCTACATGCGTACCGACTCCACCAACCTCAGCAAAGAGGCGGTCGAGGCGCTGCGGGAATATATCGGCGAGCAGTATGGCGCCGCCTATCTGCCGAGTGAACCGAATCTCTACGGCTCCAAGGCCGGCGCCCAGGAGGCTCATGAGGCGATCCGTCCCTCCAGCGTACTGGTCACGGCCGAGATGCTGGAAGGCATGGAGCCGGACGCCATGCGGCTCTATGACCTGATCTGGCGTCAATTCGTCGCCTGCCAGATGACCCCGGCCCAGTACGACTCCTCCACCCTGACCGTCAAGGCCGGTGAGTTCGAGTTGAAGGCCCGTGGTCGCACCCTGCGCTTCGCCGGTTGGACCAAGGCGCTGCCACCCATGGGTCGCAAGGGCGACGACAGCCAGCTGCCGGCGGTGACGGTGGGCGAGATCCTCAAACTGGTCAAGCTGGATCCCCGTCAGCACTTCACCAAGCCGCCTGCGCGTTTCACCGAAGCGGCCCTGGTGCGCGAGCTGGAAAAACGCGGCATTGGCCGTCCTTCCACCTACGCCTCCATCATCTCCACTATCGTGGATCGCGGTTATGTGCGGGTCGAGAGCCGCCGTTTCTTCGCCGAGAAGATGGGTGAAATCGTCACCGACCGTCTGGTCGAGAACTTCGTCGAGCTGATGAACTACGAGTTCACCGCCAAGATGGAAGACAAGCTCGATGGCATAGCCGAAGGCAGCCTGGAGTGGAAGAAGGTGCTGGATGCCTTCTACGAAGAATTTACCCAGGAGCTGGCAAAAGCGGATCGGGACGCGGAAGAGGGGGGCATGCGTGCCAACCAGATGGTGCTGACCGACATCGACTGCCCGGATTGCGGCCGCAAGATGGGCATTCGTACCGCCACCACAGGCGTCTTCCTCGGCTGTTCAGGTTACGCCCTGCCGCCGAAAGAGCGCTGCAAGAAGACCATCAACCTGGTCTCCGCCGACGAATTCGTCTCCGCCACCGACGGTGACGAGGCCGAAACCGAGGCGCTGCGCGCCAAGCACCGCTGCGGCGTCTGCGGCACCGCCATGGACGCCTACATCATTGACGACAGCCGCAAGCTGCACGTCTGTGGTCGCAACCCGGATTGCGACGGTTACGAGATAGAGAAGGGCCAGTTCAAGCTCAAGGGCTACGAAGGGCCGAGCATAGAGTGCGATCGCTGCGGATCCGAAATGCAGCTCAAGAACGGCCGTTTCGGCAAGTACATGGGTTGTACCAGCGAGACTTGCAAGAACACCCGCAAGATCCTGAAAAACGGCGACATAGCGCCGCCGAAGGAAGATCCTGTACCGCTGCCCGAGCTCAAGTGCACCCAGTCCGATGCGCATTTCGTGCTGCGTGACGGGGCGGCCGGCCTGTTCCTGGCCGCCAGCAACTTCCCGAAATCCCGCGAGACCCGTGCGCCCCTGGTGGAAGAGCTCAAGCGCTTCAAGGATCGCCTCTCGCCCAAGCACCAGTACCTGGCCGACGCCCCGGCGTCAGATCCTGACGGTAACGCCTCCATCGTTCGCTTCAGTCGCAAGACCAAGGAGCAGTACGTGATGACGGAGGTCAACGGCAAGGCAACGGGCTGGACGGCGCACTACGACAACGGCAAATGGCAGGAGAGCCTGGCCAAGTCGAAGAAGGCCTGATGGCGCGCAGTTCACACTATGATGAAAGAGGCCCCTTGCTGGGGCCTTTTTGTTGGGAGATGGCGGTATACTGAAACCGCTGCAAGGATGGCAGCGCTGTACACGGAGGTTGTGATGGAGATTAACGAGATCCGGCCGGGAATGACCTGTCTGACCCGGGAAGGGACTGCCTATGTGCTGGAGGTGGACAGGCAGAGTCTGCTGGTGTTGCTGCAACGGGAGTATGAAACCATACCTGTGCAGGTGCGCAGCGACGAGATCCTGGCTCCTCTCACGCTGTGATGTACCAGGGGGCAAGAGGCCATGGCCGCTCTTTGGCTCAACAGAACGTCATGAGAAGCCGTGACACCCTGGTTTAAAAGGGAATGAGGAATAGCAGCTCGGCCAGGTCGGGCTGCCATTGCCACTCCCGCATCTTTACCCGCCCGCCTACCACAGGCACACCCTCCTGCTGCAATCGCCCCGTTTGTTCCGTGAAGCCTGTCGACCCTTTTGGCAGTGAAATGGTGCCGCCTGCGCCCAGCACGCGATGCCAGGGCAGCACCTTGTCCGTTTCCCGCAGCACCTTGCCCACCAGCCGGGCCCGACCGGGCAGTCCAGCCAGATCCGCCACCTGACCATAGCTGACCACCTTGCCGGCCGGGATCAGGGCGAGGATCGCCTCGATGCGGGCGACCTTGTTCAGGGTGACAGGGGCTGGCTCCATTTTCATGGGTCATGACTCTCCAGAAACGACAGAAGCGCCATTGTGGCGCTTCTGTGATGGGGGTGGCAACCGCTTCAACCAAAGGTCTGACTGAGCCCCTTGAGCTGTTTGGTGCGCTCCAGCAGCTCCTGACTCGAGTCGTCGACCTCCTGCATCTTCTGGCTGTTGGCGTGGGAGTACTGGGAGATCTGGTTGATGCTGCGGCTGATCTCCTCCACCACCGCCTGCTGTTGCTCGGCGGCGGCGGCGATCTGGGTGGAGTGTTCCGTGACCAGCTCTATCTCTTCCAGCACAGAGTGCAGGCTGCTGGCGCCCTGGCGGGTCATCTCGGCGCATTCGCGGGTCTGTTGCAGGTTCTCCTGCATCATCCCCTTCCAGCGGCCCAGGGTGTGCTGGATCTGCTGTATGCTGCCCTGGATCTGCTCGGTCGCCTTGTGGGTGCGGGTCGACAGGGTGCGCACCTCGTCGGCCACCACCGCAAAGCCGCGGCCCTGCTCACCGGCCCGCGCCGCCTCGATGGCGGCGTTGAGGGCCAGCAGGTTGGTCTGATCGGCTATGCCCTGGATCTCGCCCATCACGCTGCCGATACGCTCCGACTCGCTGGCCAGCGCCACCGCCGAGTTGAACGCCAGCTCCGCCTGTCTGGCGAGCTGCTCGATGCGCTGCTCGGTCTGGCTCAGCTGTTGGTTGGTGTGTTCGCAGCGGCTGCGGGCCTCGTTGACCTGACCGTTGGAGTCCTGGATGTTGTGGGCTATCTCGTGGGCCGTGCTGGCCATCTGGGTCATGGCGGCAGCCATCTGCTGGGTTTGGGCATCCTGCTCGTTGATGTCGAGGCAGGCCTGATGGGACGCCTGTTTCAGCTTGGTGGCCAGGGTCTGCAGCGGCTGGGTCGCATCGTTGACCCGGCCCAGCACGGTACGGATGCGGGCCTGCAGCATCTTGATGTGAAAGTCGGCGATGGCGCCGGGGCCGTCGCCCGAGTAGACCAGCCGGGTCAGGCTGTCGTATTCGCGGCCGAGCTGCTGCAGATAGAGCGGCAGTGCAAAGAGCTCGCGCCAGCAAGCGCCACCTATGAGCAGCAGGGGCAGCAGCATCAGCAGGGCTGTCATGGGGCCCTGACTGCTGAAGGCCCAGCCCAACAGGCCGAGCAACAGCAGGCCCAGCACAGGCAGGCGCACGCGGGCTAGGGAGGGGAGGCTGCTGGCCGAGCCGCGCTCCGCCTTGAGCAGGGCCTGATAGGTCTGGCTGGCGACTCGCTTGAGCTGGGGTTCCGGTTTGCAGCGCACTGACTGGTAACCGCTGACTCTGCCCCCCTCGTAGATGGGGGTCACATAGGCATCGACCCAGTAGTAGCGGCCATCCTTGCAGCGGTTCTTCACCATGCCGCGCCAGGGTTTGCCCTCCTTGAGGCGGGCCCAGAGATCGGCGAAGGCGGCCTTGGGCATGTCGGGGTGGCGCACCAGGTTGTGGTTGTGGCCGACCAGTTCTTCAACGGGGTAGCCGGCGATGCGACAGAAGGCGGGGTTGGCGTAGGTGATCACCCCGCGCAGGTCCGTGGTGGAAACCAGTTGTTCGTCGGCAGGAAACTCCACTTCGCTGTCCAGGGTATGGACGTCTCTGCGAGTCATAGGGATAGGCTCCGATGTTCTTGTTGATAGTTTTATCGTTGTTATTGTGGCAGATCCGGGCGTGGTTGCAGGTGCCTGTCAGGGTGCGCCAAGTCGGCTTCATAGGGGGCTGAATTTTGCCAACAATGGCGGATGAATGGTAGGGGAAAGTTGGTTTTTTGTTGGTGGATGGTAAAAAAAGGCGACCGAAAGGTCGCCAAACAGAAAGATAACACTACCTCTGTGGCGCCCGGTAACGCACCTGTAGCTGGTCGAGGATCTGCAGCTGGCCCGGCAGGCGGGCGGCGAAGTGATCCCACGCCTTGCGGGCGGGATCGCTCCAGGCCACCTCGGCGGTGGCCAGCATGCGCGGGAACAACATATAGTCGAGGCGGTCACGAGAGGTCACCAGCTCCGACCATAAGGGGCTCAGCACCCCCAGGATGTTATCGTTGGCATGGAAATCGGCCGGGGCAGGATCGCATCGATAGACCTGCTCCAGATTGAGGGTGCCCGCCCAGTAGAGGCCGGGTTCATGGATGTCCTGGCTCCAGGCCAGATCCAGATAGAGGTGCTGGGCCGGTGCCATCACCACCGGATAGCCAGCCGCAGCTGCATCCAGCCCTGCCTGGAAGCTGGTCCAGGCGAAGATGGTGGCATCCCGGCTCACCTTGTCACCGTGCAATATCTCCTCCCAACCCAGCATCCGCTTGCCCTTGCCGGCCAGATATTGCTGGCAGTGGCGCAGCAGGTGGCCCTGCAGCTCGCGGCAATCCTGATACCCCTGCTGCTCCATCAACTGCCGGCAGGCCGGGCTGTCGGTCCAGACTCCGGTCGGTACCTCGTCTCCCCCCATGTGTACCAGCGGGCCTGGGAACAGCTCGCACACCTCGTCGATCACCGCCTCCAGGAACTGATAGGTGCCGGGCAGGGCCGGGTTGAGCACGTTGTCGTCGAAATATTGCACCGACAGGTAGCGGGAGCGGTCGGCTTCTTCCACCAGCAGCTCGGGCAGCGCCTTGATGGCCGCATGACAGTGGCCCGGTATGTCGATCTCGGGAATGACTGTGATGCCGAGTCCGGCGGCATAGGCCACCAGCTCGCGCACCTCGCTCTGGCTGTAGTAGCCGCCATAGGGCTCGGCGCCGCCACTGAGCTGGGGCCCGACCGGCAGATCGTGGCCGCGCCAGGCGGCCCGTTCCGTCAGCTGGGGGAAGGCCTTGATCTCGAGCCGCCACCCCTCGTCATCGGTCAGGTGCCAGTGGAAGCGGTTGAACTTGTAGAGGCTCATCAGCTTGAGCAGGCGCTTGAGGGTGGCCAGGCTGTGAAAGTGGCGGGCACAGTCGAGGAAGATGCCGCGAAAACCGAAGCGCGGTGTATCGCTGAGCTCGATGCAGGGCAGGCTCTCCCCGTGCTGCAGGGCCCACTGGGCCAGGCTTGTCAGGCCGTGGCGCCAGCCGGCCTCGCCGGCGGCGGCTATGGTCACCCCCTCAGGCGTGATGATGAGGCGATAGGCCTCCGCAGCCAAAGGCTCCTCGAGCAGCCGGATCTCGGCATCGTGATCCTGCTCCAGCGCCAGCCCGGTCAGCTCGTTGAAATGGGCCAGCAGGCCGGTCAGCGACCCGGGCCCGCTGACATGGGCCCGCTCTGCCAAGCGGAAGTTGCCCTCCAGCAGCACCAGCTGATCCGGCTGGGGCACTATGCCGGCCAGGGACTCGACCTCGGGCAGATCCGGGGCGCCGGGCGCGCTTGGCGGCAGGCCCAGCGCCTCATCGGCCAGCACCACAGGCATCAGCTGAGGGCCAGTGCTGGCCTCGGGCAGGCTCAGGAAGAAGCCGCGCGGCATGTCGGAGAGCCGCTTGATGGGGGTGTTGCGACAGCAAAAACGCAGCTCGCTTTGCCCCTCGGCCGGGATCAGCACCTTGTAGCTGCCGCTCTGGCGCTCCAGCTCCCCGCCCTCGACCGAGGCCGGGTCTATGTGGCGCGCCAGGCAGAAGTGGAGCTTCCAGGGGACGGCCGGCAGCTGGCTCAGGTTGAAGCGGAACCAGACGTCCTCGCCATCGCGTCGGTCGACCTGGGTGTGGATCAGGGGTGCAGACATGAAAATTCCTCTGATGGAGTTAAGGGAACAAACAAGGCGATCATCTCCTTGTGGTACTGGTCAACCCGGGAAGGGAGCCCGAGTGCTGAGATGGGCACACCCCGGAGCGGGCAGAGGGGGACTCTGTCCCCGCCGGCGGGCAGATCGCATTGGACAAGGCTCAGCAGTGCAGACATGGGAACGCCTCCGACTGGGCAAACAGTATGGCCCCCTCCAGTGCATCGGCCTTGGGGTTGACCAGGTTGAGGTGCGCCAGCCGGGGGGCGAGGCGCATGCCGATGCCACCGAGCAGGGCAATCTGGCTGGCCCCCAGCTGTTGCATCCCCTCCAGCAGGATCCGCAACTGTTCGCAGGTCTCGTCCAGCAGCTGGCAGGCGAGCTCGTCGCCGTCGCTGGCAGCATCGAACACCCAGGGGGCGAAGCGGCCATAATCGGCCGGAATGGCGCGGGATGCCCAGCGCACGACGTCGGCCTGATCCCGCTTGAAGTGGTCGAGCAAGCGGATGGCGAGCGTGCTGGGGGGCAGGATGCCGTCATGGCAGAGCAGGGCTTGCTGGATGGCACGCAGCCCAAGCCAGGCGCCGCTGCCCAGATCCGAGATGGGAAAACCGCGGCCGGAGCAGGTGTGGAGCTGGCCATGCCGATAGAGGAGCCCGGCCGAGCCGGTGCCGGCGATGAGAATGGCACCCTCCTTGCCACCGAAGGCACCCAGGCAGGCACCGAAGGCATCGGAGGTGAGCCGCACGCTCGCAAAGGGGAAGGGCATCTCGAGCATGGCGTGATAGCACTCCGCCAGCTCGGCAGAGGCGAGCGCCAGCCCGACCCCCATCTGCTGCGCGCTTGCCGCCGGCAGACCGGCCTCGGTGCGGGCCTGCTCGATGGCGGCCAGCACGTTGGCGTGGGCGACCTCTATGCCCAGCTCCAGGTTGGAGCCGGCGGCGCGCCCCTCGCCCAGCAGCTTGCCCGCCCGGTCCCGAATGCGGGCGCGGGTGTGGGTGCCGCCCCCATCCACGCCGACCCAGTACTCAATCATGCCGACCTCCTAGCGCACTCTGCCAGCTGATGGCCAGGGCGAACCAGAATGCATGGAAGACCCCAGCACCAGTTCTGATCCAGCCGGGCCTTGTACGCCTCAATCATGCCGGCCTCCCAGCGCACTTTGCCAGCTGATGGCCAGGGCAAACCAGGCGGCGTGGGGGATCCACTGTTCGCCCCAGCGCCAGTTCTGATCCAGCCGATCCTTGTACTCCTCTGGAATAAATGCGATATCCGCCTCGTCATAGAAGCCGGCCGTGATGCCGTTGCAGATGCCGCCCAGGGCATTGGGATAACCGGCTGTGTAGCTCGGGTTGTTGATGCCGTGGCCCGCCAGCATGCAGGCGTTGAACGGGTTTTGCCCCAGGATCCAGTCGAGCTGGCGTTGGCCGAAGCCGAGCAGCGGCCCTGATTGTGGCGGGAGCTGCTCGGCGGCGGCAAAGGCCATGGCGGCCAGAGACGCCAGCCTGGCGTTTTCCCCCTGCCACCAGTAGCCGGATTCGTTGTGGTGGGGGATGAAGAAGCTGACGCGAGGCGCCTCATCCACTCCTTTCACATACTGGCGGGCGAGGGCGAAGGGGTTACCTGCCCGGGCGCACAGTGCCAGCTCGGCGGCCAGCGCCTGCTGCACCACGGCTTGCACCTGGGCCCTGCGCCCCTGATCCGGCTCTACGCCTAGGTATTCCAGCAGCGCCAGCACCGGCAGGCCCGCCTCGGCGGCGTGGTAGTAGGGGCGCGAGCCATCCTCGTTGGCGGACCAATGGTGGCCAAGCTCAGGGTGCGGGCGCTGGCGGGCGCACAGCTTGTCGGCCCACTCCCTCGCCTCGCTTAGCCACTCATGGCCCAGGGTCCGGGTCAGCTCGACGGCGGCCAGCAGGGCGCAGTAGTCGTCGATGATGTTTTCGACCCCGTCGTCCAGATAGGCGAGGTTGTGCTCGCGCAGGTGCAGGTAGCCGCGGCGGGCCGCCTCGGCATAGTGACTCGCATCAAGGTCGCCGCGGACGCTCTCGCGGGCGGCGCGGGCCAGCGCGGCGATGGCCATGCCGCCCCCTTGCCGAAAGCCCGCCTGCCAGTCGGCGGACTTGATCCCCTGCTGGGTGGCGTAGGCGCACAGATCGCGCTGCTCGGGATCCTTGCTCCACTTGTCGAACAGCGTCATGTAGAAGAAGCCCGACTCAGCCTGCATCCGGCAGAGAAAATCCGCCCCGTGCAGCGCCTCGTCATTGAGCCGCTTGCAGAGGTTGACCCCGTCTATGTCGCGGCGCGATGCCAGCAGTTCACGGCACCTGAGCAGGGCCCATACCACCATGGGGGTCTGCTGGGGGTTGAGGTAGTTGGCGTAGGAGAGGTGACTCAAGTACTTGCTCATGTCGCCGCTGGCATCGAACCAGCCGCCGTGCACGTCTTTGCGCTGATCGGTGCCAAACAGCCGGGCAGTGTGATCGGCCCGATCGAAGGCGCCGCTGGCGCGCTGGCCCTTGAAGTAGTGAATGACGTCGGAGAGGCAGTGGCTCACCAAAAGGTGGTGGCCGATGGCGAAGGGGACGGAGCTGACGATGCGCTCATCCATCGCGGCTGTGGGGGCCGTAATCGCCTCCAGCCGATAGTGACCGGGCTCCTTGAAAGAGGAGAAATCGGCGCACCAGTAGGCTCGGCCCTGCCAGCCGGGGACGCTGCCGGCCGCTTGCAGCGGTGCTTCAAACAGGATCTGGTCATCACACTGGCGCAGCAGCCTGATATGGCCGCTGATAGCCAGCTGGGTGGTGGTCTGCAGCAGGGCAATCTTCTGCCCGTCGCACTCGTAGCCCACCTGATTGATCAAGAGTTCCATCAAGGTATTACTCCTGTGGTTCACCGACGGGCGGTGAGGCACATCACGGGGCTGTGGCTGCCCCGTAGCGAGGCATGGCCGGACAGAGCTGTCCGGCCACTATAAGGCTCACCCTCATTCGTAGAGGTAGCAGCGCACGAAGTGGTTGTCGGCGAGCTTGCTGACGGGGGGCAGCTCATCCTTGCAGCGGGCCATGGCCTGATTGCAGCGCCCGGCAAACGGGCAGCCGCAGGATTCCGGCGTCCAGAGCGGTATCTCCCCCTTGCGGCCCCCCTCCAGCTCGGCGTGGATGCTCTTCTCGGGGTCGGGCACCGCCGAGATGAGCAGCTGGGTGTAGGGGTGCTGGGGGTGGTGCAGTATCTCGTCCACCTCGCCCCACTCCACCATGTGGCCCACGTACATGACCGCGAGATCTTCCGCCACGTAGCGGGCGGTGGCGATGTCGTGGGTGATGTAGAGCATGGAGACGCCCAGCTCGTTTTTCATCTGCTCCATCAGGTTGAGGATGCCGATGCGAATGGAGACGTCGAGCATGGAGGTGGGCTCATCCGCCAGCACTACCTCCGCCTCCACCGCCAGGTTGCGGGCTATGTTGACCCGCTGGCGCTGGCCGCCGGAGAGCTGGTGCGGGTACTTGGCCGCCGTTGCCTTGGCCGGGGTGAGCCCCACTTTTTCGAGCAGGGCATGGACCATGTCCGGCAGGTCTTTCTTGTCGATCACCTTGCTGTGCAGCAGCAGGGGGCGGGCTATGTGGTGGTAGATGGTGTGGGTCGGGTTGAGCGAACCGAACGGATCTTGCCACACCATCTGCACGCTCTGGCGATAGTCGAGCAGAGCCGTGCCCTTGTTGAACTCCTCCAGATCCCGACCGCGATAGAAGATGCGGCCGCTGGAGAGCTTGTACATCTTGGCGATGATCTTGGCGATGGTGCTCTTGCCGGAGCCCGACTCCCCCACCACCGCCAGGGCGCGGCCCCGGTGCAGGTTGAAGGTGATGTCGGAGAGAGCCCGCATCTTGCCGCTCTTGATGGCATTGGAGTTGACGGGGAAGTCCTTGTAGAGGTGCTGGACTTCGATGATGGGCGCGTCGGTTTGGGCGATTTGCATGACAGACATCCTTAACAGCCAGCGGCCTTGTCCAGATAGATCAGGGGATCTTGTTGCTCATCCTGCGCCTCATGGAGGTGGCAGGCGGTCTGTTGTCCCGGCCGGATCTCGACCAGGCGGGTGTACTCCTGCCGGCAGCGCGCGTGCACCTTGCCGCAGCGGGCCTGAAAGCGGCAGCCGACCGGCACCTCCAGCAGGTTGAGCGGGGTGCCGGGGATCCCTTCCAGCACGGTTTTCGGGCCGTGCAGGGGCGGGAAGGAGTTGCCGAGCCCGCGGGTATAGGGGTGCAGGGGCGAGGTCAGGATCGCCTTGGACGGGGCCACCTCGATCAGCTCACCGGCGTACATGATGCCGATGCGATCGCAGAACTCGACCATGAGCGAGAGGTCGTGGGTGATGAACAGGATGGAGAAGTTGAACTGCTCTTTCAGGGCGTAGACCTTCTGCAATATCTCCCGCTGCACCACCACGTCCAGCGCCGTGGTTGGCTCATCCATGATCAAGAGCTCCGGGTTGAGCGCCATGGCGATGGCGATCACCAGCCGCTGGCGCATGCCGCCGGAGAACTGGTGCGGATAATCCCGCAGCCGGCTCGGGTGTATGTCGACTATCTCCAGCAGCACCTGGGCGCGCTTGATCGCCTCATAACGGGTCATGCCGGGGTTGTGGGCCAGCAGCACGTCACAGAACTGCTCCTCCATGCGCAGCACGGGGTTGAGCGCGTTCATGGCGGACTGGAACACCACAGAGACCTGTTGCCAGCGATAGGATCGCAGCCGTTCTTCGCCGTAGTGGAGAATGTTCTCTCCCTTGAACAGGATTTCGCCGCCGCTGATGTAGGCGGGCGGCTTGTGCAGCCGGGCCACCGAGAAGGCGATGGTGGACTTGCCGCAGCCGGACTCGCCGGCCAGGCCGAATACCTCGCCGGGGGCTATGTCAAAGCTGACCGAGTTGACGGCGCGCACGTCGCCGCTCTCGGTGATGTAGTCGACGCAGAGGTTGCGTACCGACAGCAGGGGTGGGGTCTTCATGCTGTCCTCTCCTGTGGTGCTGAGACGGGCGCGGCGAGTTTTTTCCAGCGATGCAATCCCTTGTGGGAGCGCAATTGAGGGTTGGCTATCTCGTCGATGGCGAAGTTGAGCAGGGCCAGACCCGCGCCCAGGGTGGCGATGGCGAAGCAGGGGGCCAGGATCTCCCACCAGGCACCCACCAGGATGGCGCTGGAGGTCTGGGCGTTGTAGAGCATGATGCCCCAGCTGACCACGGTCGGATCGCCGAGCCCCAGGAACTCCAGGGTCGCCTCGGTGACGATGGCGTAGATGATGGAGCCGATGAAGCTCACCCCTATGATGGAGATGAGGTTGGGCAGTATCTCCACCAGAATGATGCGCCAGGCCGGCTCCCCCAGCACCTCGGCGGCGATGACGAACTCTTTCTCGCGCAGCGCCAGGGTCTGGGCCCGGATGACGCGCGCGCCATAGGCCCAGGAGGTAAAGCCTATGATGAGCGCGATCACCGTTGGTGACGCCTCCCCGATAAAGCTTGCGAGCACCAGTAATAAAGGGAGGTTGGGGATCACCAGCACCACGTTCATCAGGAAGGTGAGGCACTCGTCGATCACGCCGCCAAAGTAGCCGGCTGTGATGCCGATGGTGATGGCGAGGGCGCACACCAGTATGCCGGCCCCGAAGCCCACCATCAGGGAGATGCGGGCGCCGTTGGCAAACTGGGACCAGATGTCGTGGCCCATGCGGGTGGTGCCCATCACGTACTCGGCGCTGGGGGGCTGGTGCGGACGGGAGACTCGCTTGGTCGGTTCGTTGCTGGCCAGCAGGGGGGCGAACAGTGCCATCAGCACGAAGCTGACCACGATGAAGAGGCCGAAGGCGGCTTTCTTGTTGCCCAGCAGGATTTTCAAAATAGTCGGCATGCGCATCTTATTTGCCTCCTGTACGCAGACGGGGATCCAGGAAGACGTAGAGCACGTCGGCCAGGAAGTTGAAGCTGAGCATGGTGATGGTCATGATGAGCAGCTGCCCCTGAATGAGCGGGTAGTCGCGGGCCAGAATGCCCTGATAGAGAGTCAGACCCAGCCCCGGGTAGTTGAAGATCACCTCTGTGATGAGGGAGCCGCCGATGACGAAACCGAGCGCCATGGAGAGCGCGGTGACGCTCGGCAGTATGGCGTTGCGGGCACCGTAGTTGAAAATGACCCTGTTGCTGGAGAGCCCCTTGGCCTTGGCCATGGTGATGTAGTCCTCCCCCAGCAGGTTGATCATGTTGTTGCGCATGGTGATGAGGAAGCCCCCCACCTGCACCATGGCCAGCGTCAGCACCGGCATGACGGCGTGCAACATGATGCTCTTGATGTGTTCCCAGCCGAAATCGGCGGTGATCTCCGGGCTGTAGGCATAGCCGATGGGCAGCCACTCCAGACTGACCCCGAACAGGAAGAGGGCGAGCAGGGAGATGACCACGGGCGGAATGGCCTGCATCACCAGAGTGAGCGGGGAGAGTATGCTGTCCATGCGTCCCCCCCGGTGCCAGGCGGCGAAGATGCCGACGATGGAGCCGATGGAGAAGCTGAGGATGGTGGAGGTGCCCACCAGAAACAGGGTCCAGCCGATGGCGCGACCGAGCACGTCAGCGACCGGTTGGGGGTAGTAGCGCACCGAGGTGCCGAGATCCCAGGTGAAGACACTCTTCACATAGGTGAGAAATTGGGTGCTGATGGGGCCGTCCACAAAGCCGAAGGTCGCCTTGAGGGCCTCCAGTGCGGCGGGTTCCATCATGGCGCCAGCCCGGGCAAACATGACGGAGACAGGATCCCCCGGCATGGCTCTGGGTAGCAGGAAGTTGATGGTGGCGGCCACCAGGAAGGCGACCAGATAGAAGGAGAAACGTCTCAGTATAAATCCCATGGTAAACCCTTTTACTGCAAGCCTGCCCCGCGCCGGGCAAAGCTCCCCCAACCCCGAACAATCAGGGGGATGGAAGACATGGCGGGGAAAATGGCCCCCCGCAGGGGGCCGGGGTGGTTAGCTGTTTGGCTTGAGTGACAACACGTGCAGCAGACGCTCCGGAGTGTCCGGGTGAACCTGCGGCTTGGCGACCGGGTTGTCGGCACTGAACCAGCCATTGAAGCGCTTGGTGCTGTATTCGTACCAGGTCGGGTTGTTGAACACAGGGATGATGGTCTGGTTGGCACCGACCCTGTCCTGGATCTCGAACATGATGGCCTTCTGCTTGGCGGCATCGGCGGTCTGGGTGAAGTCATCGATCAGCTTGTCCAGCGCCGGATCCTTGTAGCGGGGCGCCGCAAAGCGGTTGCCACGCTCACCCATGTTGCGGGAGTGGAAGGCGGTCTCGAAGTACTTGTGCGGGTTGGCACCGGCAAAGTACCCCTGCAGGGCGACGTCGAAGTCACCTGTGATCAGGTTCTCGGTCCAGACGGTGGCTTCCGGGGTGGCGGTCTTTGCGTTCAGGCCCAGGGCCTGCAAGCCTTCGACCCCGATCTGGGCTGTGTTGACCCAGTCGGTCCAGCCGTTCGGTACCAGCACCTTGAAGGTGATCTTCTGGCAGGTCGGGGTGTCGAGGAACTTGTCGCCGTCACAGTCCTTGTAGCCGGCCTGTTTCAGCAGGGCCTTGGCCCCTTCCAGATCGAACTTGTTGAACTTGCCGTATTTCTTCTCGACTTCCGGGTTGTCCCAGGAGGCGAACGCCTTGCCCAGACCTGACGGGTATTCGTTGACGGTCGGGTAGCCGTAGCCGGCGATGTCCACCATGGACTGACGGTCCATTGCCATGGAGAAGGCGCGGCGGAAGTTGATGTCGTTGAAGGCTTCGTGGTTGCCGGGATTCTTGGTCTGGAAGTTGACGTTGAATGCCACTGTACCTGAGGCCGGGAACCAGTACTTGTTGTTCTTAGGATCGTTGCCGACGTAGAGGCGCTCTATGTCCGGCACGAAGGAGCCGAACCAGTCCACATCACCCTTCATCACGGCGGCCAGCACCTGATCGTTGGTGGCCATCTGCGGCATGCGCAGGCAGTCGATGGAGAGGTTGGCGTTATCCCAGTAGTGCGGGTTGCGGCACTGGGTGTAGAGCTGGGCGGAGAAGTTGTCCACCTCGGTGAAGGGACCGGTACCGACCGGCTTGTCGTTGGTGAAGGCAACCGGATCCTTCACGGATTTCCACTGGTGCTCGGGGACTATGGGCACCAGTACCAGGTCATTCACCACGTTGGTGTTGACGTCGGTCAGCTCGAACTTGACCTTGTTGGGGGCCAGCTTCTCGACGCTCTTGATCTGGGTCCAGATAGAGCGCTCGTCCAGCGCCTTGTTGGCCTTGACCAGATTGAAGGAGAAGAGGATGTCATCGGCGGTGAAGGGCTGACCGTCAGACCACTTGACCCCGTCACGCAGATCGAAGGTGACGGATTTCAGGTCATCGCTGAAGGCGTAGTTGGTGGCCAGACGATAGACGGGTTTGCCCCCTTGCATATCGTTGAAGATCACCAGAGGTTCATAGATGAAGTGACGTGTGGTGTGCAGCAGGCCCGCTTGCAGGAAGGGGTTGAAGTTCTTGACCCAGGCGGTCTCCTGTTGGGCGACCAGGGTCAGCACAGTCTTGTTGTCGGCAGCCATGGCAGTGCCGGCAGCCCCGGCCAGCATCATGGTTCCCAGCAGTACAGCAGTAGAGATTTTGGATACTTTGGCAAGCATATTATGTCCTTTCTTATTTATATTCCTTGTTCGGATTTGAGCACCGACATCGCATGCTGTGGAGGTCGGCCCTCAATGTTGGTCAGGTTTTTCACCCTTGTAGTTGTGTCATCCAACGTCCCTAGCAAAGCAGAGTTAACAGGAAAACAACAACTGTTCCGTTCGTCGATATCGTAAAAATCACGGCTCTTACGTCAATTCCGTCAAAATGACTTTTAACTCATTTTAAATCATTAAGTTATGTTATTTGCTTTGGCGTAATAAGTCCCCATACATACGCTGGTCATGACAATTGTGTGAATTGGATCGGCTCTCGTTTTGACGCCTTTTGCCTGCTTAATTCTGCACAAAAAAAAACCGCCCCGGCAAGTGTGAGCCAGGGCGCAGATCGGGGCGGGTCATGTCAGGGTTTGCGGTTGGCGAGTTGACGCAGGGTTTGGGCGCTGTGGTGCAACTGCTGGCGCTGGGGATCGCTCAGCGGGCCGTGGGTGAGCACGTACTCGGCGGTGGCCACCACCGTCTTCCAGCGCGGCGCCTTGGGCAGGGTGTCCAGGCTCAGGTATTTGTCGAGGGTGCGGGTCTGGGGGCTGGATCTGTCCATGTAGACTCGCCACAGCTTGCTCTTCTCCGCCAGCACTATCTTGCCCTTGCCCGTGCTCTGCTGCCAGGCATCCAGGGTGAGGCGCATGGTATCCACTAGGGCCCGGCGCAGCGGCTCGTCATCCTGCTGGCGAATGAGATCGTCGGCGAGCGATCGGAACTCTCCCCCCAACCGGCTCAGCTCACCCAGCAGCTGACCGTCCTCTATGATGGCCTGGCGCGACAGGCTCTTGAGGGCGTTCTCCAGCGCCATCACCCGGTTCTCGTCCTGGCGCGGTTCTGTGCTGAGGGTGAGGGCGAAGGCGGCCTGTCCCCCCAGGCTGATGGGCAGGGCACGGGCATTGAGTTCATCCTTAAGCCCGGCCACCAGGAATTCCAGACGCTGCTCCTGGCGGGCCTTCAGATCGGGCCACTGGGAGGCCAGCGGGCTGGCCAGCCACTCGTCCAGCGGCTGACCCTCCATGGCTTCCGGCTCCTGGCCCAGCAAGCGGGCCAGCACCCGGGAGGCAAACAGCACTGTACCCTGCTCGTCGATGAAGACCATGGGATCGGCCCCTTCGCCGAGCAGGGCCAGCAGCCGCTCCTGATCCTGATGCAGCCGCTCCTGCAGGGTGAGGCGGTGCTCTATCTCCTGTTTCAGCAACCGGTTCTCCACCAGGGAGGCGCGGCCGGCCCGGGCTTCCAGCAGTGCCCTGACCCGGGCAAACAGCTCCTCCTTGCAGAAGGGTTTCACCAGATAGTCGTTGGCGCCGGCGTTGAAACCCTCTTCTATATCCTTGGGCTGGTTGAGGGCTGTGAGCAGCAGTACCGGCAGCTGGTCCTTGGGATGCTGCTGGCGCAGCCGGCGGCAGACGTCAAATCCCGACAGGGTCGGCATCATCACATCCAGCAATATGAGGTCCACCGGCTCCTGGGCCAGCTTGGCCAGCGCATCGTGGCCGTCGCTGCTGGGCAGTATGCGGTAGCCGCAGGGCTGCAACAGGTGGCGCAGTATGTGCAGGTTGATGGGTTCGTCATCCACCACCAGTATGAGGGGCGCACCCTCGGGGGGAGGGGGGAGGTCATCGCTCTCCCAGTCCGGCAGGATGAGCGGCTGCTGGCGCACCAGCTGGTGCTCGATCTGGCGGCTGTCCAGCGTCAGGCTGCCCGCCTTGCCGCTGGCGAGCGGCAGTGTGAAGGCGAAGGTGGAGCCGACGCTCGGCTCGCTCTCCACGAACAGCTCACCCCCCATCAGGTGCACCAGCTGGCGGGTGATGGAGAGGCCGAGGCCTGCCCCTTGCTTGCTCACTTCCGGGCTCATCTGTACCAGTGGCTCGAAGATGTGCTCCAGATGATCTCTGGCGATGCCGATGCCGGTGTCGGTCACCCTGATGCGCAGGAAGTTGCCCTCCACCAGGGCGCTCAGCACGACCTTGCCCTGCGGCGTGTACTTGATGGCGTTGCCCACCAGGTTGTAGAGCACCTGTTCGAGCCGCTGTTCGTCGGCCAGCACCGGCGGCAGCTCCGCCGGGCTTATGTCCACTAGGGTGAGGGGCTTGGCCTGCACCAGGTGCAGGCAGAGATCCAGCACCAGCCGTATGACTCCCTTGGAGGCGACGGGCTGGGGATGTATCTCCAGCTGGCCGTAGCGCATCTGGTGGTAGTCGAGCAGATCGTCCACCAGCCGGGCCAGGCCGTCGGCACTCTTGATGATGAGGCCGAGCTGCTTCTGCTGTCCCTCGGTGAGATCCTGCTGGCTGGCGAGCATGGATTCGGCCATCCCCTTGATGCCGTGGATGGGGGTGCGCAGCTCGTGGGAGGTGTTGGCCAGCAGCTCATCCTTGAGCTTGTCCGCCTGCTGCAGGCTGAGGTTCTGCTTGTGGGTCAGCTTGACCTGCTGTTGCAGCTCCTGGGTCTGGCGTTCGATGAGTTCTATCTTGTCCTTCACCGAGCGCTGCATGTGGCGAAACGCCTGGGCCAGCCTGTCTATATCATCGTCGGTGCGGGGGATGGTGATGGGGTGATCCAAAGCACCGTCCGCCACCTGCTCGGCGGCGGCGGTGAGGGAGCGCAGCGGGGCCGTGATGGAGTGGGAGAGCCAGCGCGAGAACAGGATCAGCAGCAGCAGGGAGCCGGCCCCCAGCAGGATCACCAGGGTCTCCAGCTGACGGATGGGGCGGTAGGCCTCGCTGGTGGAGATCTCGGCGATGAAGGCCCACTCGGTGTCGAACACCTTCACCTGGGTGTAGGCGGCCAGCACCTCGTCATCGTGATAGGAGCGAAACAGCCCGACACCCTGCTCGCCTGAGAGGGTCTTGACCACCAGCGGCGTCTGCAGCGGCCTGAAATTGGGGCTGAAACTGTTCTCCACGCTGAATTCCGGCGCCAGCCAGGCATTGGCGCGCATCCGCTTGTCCGGGCCTATGAGGATAGTCTCGCCGGTCTCGCCGAGGCCTTCCCGCTCCGCCATGATCTGGTTGAGCTTGTCCGGCAGCAGCTCGAAGATCACCACGCCGCGCACATAGTCGTACTGCATCACGGGGGCGGCCATGTAGGCGACCACCTGGCCGGTCAGCTCGTTGCGGCCAAAGTCGGTGAATTCGAAGATCTGCTGCGGCTTCTGGCCGCCGTCGAGGCGCCGTTTTATCTTGGCGAAGGTGCTGCCAAGGCCGCTCGCCTGATAGGGGCCCGAGAGCAGGTTGGTGGCGAAGTTGGGACGCTTGGTGACCGAGTAGACAACGTCGCCGTTGAGATCGATGAGGAAGATGTCGCTGTAGTTGGATTTGCGCACCATGTCGGCATAGCCGCGATGAAAACGCTGGTGCACCCGGCCATACATCTCGTCCGCCAGGATCAGCGCGCTGATGGAGGGCTCTATGTCGGCCTTGTCGTCGGGCTTTTGCAACTGATCCCAGGAGCCGGGCACATAGCGGGCCTGGGCGCGAGCGCGGGCCTCCTGTGGCGTGACGCCGAGTTTTTCGAAGGCACCGGTGAAGCCATAGAAGCGGCCGATACTGTTGCCGGCAAAATCCTGCTGGGAGAAGTTGATGATCTGTTCTTTGAGGTTGCCGAAGTAATCCTCCAGCTGGCTCTTCTTGATGTTGCGCACCGACACCAGATGGTTGGAGGTCTGGGTGGTGAGATCTTTGCCGTGGCTGTAGAGGAAGAACAGGGTGACGACCAGGAAGGGCACCATGGCCAGCATGAAAAAAGCCAGCATTAGCTGCGGCCTGAGCCCACGAGGCTTGAAGATCCATTTCATCGTGTGATTTTCAATTGAGAATCCAGTTACTAAGCGCCACAAGTCTCTGACTAAAGACTAATCATTTCAATGACTTTATCTTAAATTCGCCTGTGGGGTCACAGCCTGATGTGGTTTTTTTGGCCAAGCCGTCTAAACCCTGAGCAAACAGCACGGGCAAGGGCTAAAAGTGCGAAAAAAGGGTTGTGCCCGCGCTTGGGGTACGTATAATGCGCCTCGTTGTCAGGTAACTGGCACACGGCAGTCAGGCGGGAATAGCTCAGTTGGTAGAGCACGACCTTGCCAAGGTCGGGGTCGCGAGTTCGAGTCTCGTTTCCCGCTCCAATTTCTCATAGCACCAACTATGGGTATCACTTTCAAGGCAATCAGCCTTGTCAGCATGGCGCGTTAGCAAAGCGGTTATGCAGCGGATTGCAAATCCGTTTAGTCCGGTTCGACTCCGGAACGTGCCTCCATCATCTTTCTGTTCAGCCTCGTACTTGCACCAAGCTCCCACACATTCATGTGTGTGTTTTTGTTTCCCGCTATTCCGGTTTTCTCAATATCCCTGCTGCGTCAGCAAGGGTTCGCAGCCCTGTTGTTGCCACTCCCGTTCCAGATAGCGATTGACCTCCACCAGATCCTGTCCCCGGAATTGAAACTGCACCTCGGCCGAATGCTCGGTCAGATCCATCATCTTCTGTTTCAACTGGCCGCATTGCCACAGGCTGATGGTCGGAGCCCCCTTGTAGGCCAGTTCTATGCTGTCGTTTTGATTGAGCCGCCAATCCTGCCACTCCGACCAGAGCAACAGACCCAGCACTCCTATGATCGCCACTTCTGCGGGTTTCATCGCACAGACTCCATGTTGACTGCCAACTCATTAAATCTGGTCAAACGGCGCCGCTTTGCCAGATTTTGTTGTTTGTAAGTTAATGAATGTAACCTAATTTCATTTTATGGCTTTTGACGAACTTTTTTGCGAAAAAACGAGGTTGTTGGTGTAGTAATCCTACAAATTGTGGAGTAATCTTTGCTCAGTGGTCTTACCAGTAAGGAGTGCTATCATGTTTCATCCCTATTCCCTGACTCAGATAATTCTTCGTCGCATCTATGTGCTGCTGGTGGGTATTCTGGCCTTCCCCGTAATGCTGTTTCGCAGTGATCGCGCCCGTTTCTACAGCTATCTGCACCGCATCTGGAGCAAGACCAGCACCAAGCCGGTGTGGCTCAAGATGAGCGAGCGTGGCGAGCGGATCTTCTACTAAGTTCGGCTTCAGACAAAAAAGACAGCTTCGGCTGTCTTTTTTATTGTTATCAAGAGATTGCAGCAACAGGCCTGGTGGGTGACCAGGTCATGTCTCGCCCGGTTTGCCCTGCCTGGTTGCCAGGCTGCTTGGTCCCGTCCTCTGGCGGGGCTTTTTTGATCGCCCGCCGCGGGCTGGATGTGGCTGGCACGTGGGAGCTGGCATACCCGGGTCCGGGAGCCCGGTTGCCTTGCCAAGGGGGACATATCTGCACACACTGCTCCCTCCACAAGGCGCGCCTTCGGGGGCGCCTTGTCATGTTTGGAGCCGTGATGACACCAGGAGGTGCAGATGATCATTCGTCAGGCAACGCAGGCTGATATTCCCGCATTGGTGAGTTTGCGCATGGGGCTGTTTTGCGAGGTGGGCGAGCTGAGCGATCCGCTGGCCGATCTGGATCTCTGGCAGGCGACTCGCGCCTATTTCAGCCTGGCGCAGGCCGATGGCAGCGCGCGCTCCTGGGTGGCCGAGGTCGGGGGTGAGGTGGTGGCGAGCGGCACGCTGGCCCTGTTTGTGCGGCCGCCCTATCCCGGCAACCTGTCGGGGCGGGAGGCCTATCTGCTCAACATGTATACGCTGCCGGCCTACCGCAAGCAGGGCATGGCCAGCGCCCTGCTCGATGCCATGGTGGCCCATGCCAGCGCCGAACGACTGGGCAAGGTGTGGCTGCATGCCAGCGATGAGGGACGTCCCCTGTATGAACGGGTCGGTTTTGTGGCCAATCCGGCCTATTTGGAGTGGTCGGCCACCCCTTCCCCGTTGCTATCTGAGCGCCGAGAAGCTAGAAACCTTGACTAAGATCAATTCAGGCGGGGGAGCTTTCCCTGATGACGAGGTATAGACAAGATGTTCAATTTTAAACTCAAAGCCGAACTGCTGGCTTGTCAGGAGCAATTGACGCAGGCACAGACCTTTATCGATGCGGTCAAGGGCGGGGTGGCGGTGATCACCTTCAGCCCGGAAGGGCAGATCCTGGATGCCAATCCGCTGTTTCTGGGAGTGGTTGGCTACAGCGAACAGGAGGTCGTGGGCCAGCCGCACCGGATATTTTGTGACGGCCTGTATGCCCAGTCGAGCGCTTACCAGCAGTTCTGGGAGCAGCTGCGTCAGGGGCGCAGTCACAGTGGCGTGTTCCGGCGGCTGAACAAGCAGGGCCACACCCTGTGGCTGGATGCCACCTACTTCCCGGTCAAGCAGGGGGGGCGTGTGGTGCGGGTGATCAAGATTGCCTCCGACATCACCCACAGCCATGAGCAGTTGCTGAGCCAGGAGGCCACCTCGACCGCCCTCGATCGTTCCCAGGCCATCATAGAGTTCACCCCCAAGGGGGAGATTGTCAGCGCCAACCAGAATTTTCTCTCCTGCATGGGTTACTCCTTGTCGCAGCTCAAGGGCCAGCATCACAGGATCTTCTGCGATGAGAGCTTCTATCGGGAGCAGCCGCACTTCTGGGAGGATCTGGCCAAGGGGCAGGTCAAGTCCGGGTTGTTCCTGCGTCGCACCAGCCATGGCAACGAGATCTGGCTGGAGGCGAGCTACAACCCCATCAAGAACGAGGCCGGCAAGGTGATCAAGGTGATCAAGTTTGCCAGCGATGTGACCGAGCGGATCCAGCGCGCGCAGGCGGTGAGCGAGGCGGCCCGCATCGCCCACAGCATATCGCAGGAGACGACCAGGGCGGCGGCAACCGGGGCGACCCTGCTCAACTCCTCGGTCAGCATCTCCACGGCCATCTCGGAGCAGGTGGGCAGGATGTCCGATCTGATCGGGCTGCTCAACGAGCAATCCAAGAGTATCGAGGCCATCGTCTCCACCATCAGCAGCATCGCCGAGCAGACCAACCTGTTGGCGCTCAATGCGGCCATAGAGGCGGCGCGGGCCGGGGATCAGGGCCGTGGCTTTGCCGTGGTGGCGGATGAGGTGCGGCAACTGGCCGCCCGAACCTCCCTCTCTACCAGCGAGATTGACAGCGTAGTACAGAAAAACCGTGAACTGACGGCGCAGATCACCAACAACATCAACGAAGTTGCCTTGAGTGCCCTGCGTGGCAAGGAGCAGATCGTCGAGGTGAGCAGCGTGATGGTACAGATAGAGCAGGGGGCGACCAACGTAACCCAGACTGTTTCGGGTCTGGCCATCGGCGCCTGAGTCATTTTTCCTCCCCGAGCACGGCTGCCGTCCTGGCGGCTGTGCACAATCCGAGCGGTCAGCTCACCAATCTGAACCCCTGCTGTATCACCCCCTGCTTGTCAATTGCCCGCCGGGGGCGGCCTGTTTAGGCTTGCCGCCTCACGATTCTGGAGCAAGAAAACGTAATGGCAACAAGAGCAAAAAGCAGGGCCTTGGCCCTGTTGGCGGGCATGCTTGCGAGCATGGGGTTGAGTGGTTGCATGGGGCAGATGGGGCTCTCCTCCATGGTGACCAAGGGCAATCTCAGCGTGGTGGACAACCGTTACGGTCGGGCCGGGGTCTTCCTGCTGCTCTCCCCCGTCTATGGTCTGGCGGCGACGGCGGACTTGTTCGTGTTCAATAGCATCGAATTCTGGTCGGGCAAGAACCCCATCACCGGCAAGTCACCTGCGCTGGTGGATCAGAAGCTGGATGCCCTGATCAAGGTCAACCAGCATCTGGACCCAGCTCTCAACAAGGTGCCCTTGGCCATGTTGCCGCAAGGGGTGCGCGAGGTCGAGATGAGCTATCCGGACGAGCGTACCGCCCAGATGGAGGTGCACTACCTGGATGGTCGCAGCAGCCTGATGCGCGGTGAAAAGCGCGGCGAGCTGCTGGATATCTACTTCGATGGCCGGCTGGTCTCGACCCTGACTCAGGCCCAGCTGGATTATGCTGCGGTCGCTGGCCGTGTGCAGGCCTGATCTCGCAGGCCCGAGATCCGTTCTGGCCTGAATTGGGTATAGTATTCCCTGCATGCAACATTGCCATTGTGGCCAGGGAGTAGCTCATGACCTTCAGCGGTCTGCGATTATCGGAACTGATCGGTTCCCTCAGTCATGCCCTCGACATGACTGAGGGGCAACCCAGAGGGCACTGCATCCGTTGTTGCTGGATTGGTTCCCGGCTGGGGGAGCGGCTTGGCCTGGATGCCGGGCAGCGCCACGACCTCTATTACACCCTGCTGCTCAAAGATCTCGGTTGCAGCAGCAATGCGGCCCGCATCTGCGAGCTCTATCTCACCGACGATCTGCACTTCAAACGCGATTTCAAGCTGGTGGATGGCTCCCTCTCCGAGGTGGTCAATTTCGTGCTGGGCCACACCGGCCTGCAGGCCGATCTGCTGGGGCGCTTTCGCAGCCTGTTTCACATCTTTCGCAACGGCGATCAGATTGCCAACGAGCTGATCCAGACCCGCTGCCATCGCGGCGCCGATATCGCTCGCCAGCTGCGCTTCAGCGATGAGGTCGCCGGCGGCATCCTCTCTCTCGACGAGCACTGGAATGGCAAGGGGCGGCCGTTGCAGCTGGCTGGTGAGGCGATCCCGCTCTTCTCCCGTATTGCCCTGCTCTGTCAGGTGGTGGATGTGTTTCATGCCGCCGCAGGCCCGCAGGCCGTGATGAAGGAGTTGCGCGGGCGCAGCGGCAGCTGGTTTGACCCCGATCTGGTCAGGCAGTTCGAAGCCATGGCCGATGAGCATTTCTGGCGAGGGCTGGCGGATCCCCAGCTGGCGGAGTGGGTGTTTAGCCATGCCTCCGGACAGGGGGAGGTGGCGCTCGACGAGGACTATCTGGACGAGATTGCCGCCGCCTTCGGTCAGGTGGTGGACTCCAAGAGCCCCTACACTGCCGGTCACAGCGGCCGGGTGGCGCTCTATACCGACATCCTCGCCACCCAGATGGGGATCCCGGAGCCACGGCGGCGCTGGCTCAAACGCGGCGCTCTGCTGCACGACGTGGGCAAGCTTGGGGTGAGCAACGCCATCCTCGACAAACCGGACAAGCTGAATGCCGATGAGTGGGTGGCGGTGCAGATGCATGCCGCCTACACAGAGGAGATCCTGAGTCGCATTGGGGCGTTCAAGGAGCTGGCCCAGGTAGCGGGGGCCCATCATGAGCGGCTCGACGGCAAAGGCTATCCCAAGGGACTCAAGGCAGAGGAGATTGCCCTTGAGACCCGCATCATCACCACGGCCGACATCTTTGATGCCATTACCGCCAAGCGTCCCTATCGTGGTGCCATTCCCGTGCCCCAGGCGCTGGAGATGATGGCCGAGCAACTGGGATCTGCCATAGACCCCGACTGTTTTGCCGCGCTGGAGGCGGGGATCAAGGATTTCTCCATCTATCTCATGGCCGAGCAGCCGCTGGCGGATGCCAGTTAACGCTGGTTGCGTACATGGCCTGAGTGGCCAGCCCAGGATACAAGAACGCCCCGCATTGCGGGGCATTTTGCTATGGGTGGCTCTGGCTGCGGGGCGGGTACATCACCAGCCCCAGCAGGCGGCGCAAGTGGGTGAGCTGCTCGGTGAGCTGCAGGCTCAGCCAGAGATAGCCGCTGATGGCGGCCTCGCCCCCTGCATCGAGCCGCACCCGGGTCGCGGCCTCCTGCAACTCGCTGATGGCCTGCTCAGCCCCTTTCAACTCGCCGCTCTTGAGCATGAGCGCCAGCTGGATCATCACGGCTTCGGTCGCCTGCTGGCAGGCGCGCAGCTCGGGGGTGCTCTGCATCAGAAAGTGGCTCTGGCGATCGCTCCAGTAGGTGTTGGCCAGCATCTCCAGGGTGCAGAGGGTGTTGCGCATCGTGGTCTGGATGGCCTCGAACAGGGCGCTGCCAAGGCGGGTCTCCTTGACCGCCGGGGCCAGCAGGGGGCGCAGGCTCACCATCTTGGAGAGCAGACGAGAGTGGCTCTGGGCCAGCCTGGGTCGCTCCAGAATATTGGGGGAGAGGTGGGTATGGTAGAGCCGGTGCGCCTGCAGCAGGGTGTCGTGCATCTGCAACCGCCAGTGGCTGTAGGCGCGCTGGGGGTAGATGCTGCAAAACAGCAGCGCCAGCAGGGAGCCCAGGATCACGTCGGCACTGCGCCACAGCGCCGTCTCTATGTCCCCCGGCATGGCCCCCATGGTGACGCCCAGGGTGATGCCGATGAGCAGCCCCACGTAGGGGCGCTTGCCGAGCGCCAGATAACCGCACAGGAACATGATGCAGCCGCACCACACCAGGGTCAGCGGCAGGGAGTAGAGCTCCAGATAGAGGGCCACCACACCGCAACCGGCGCCGAAGATGGTGCCGACCACCCGTTGCAGGGCCCGTGACAGCACATTGCCCCAGAACGAGATGGGCCCCATCACCACCACCAGCGTGATCAGCGGCCAGGTGCTTTCCGGCAGCTTGAGTTCCCGGGTCAGCAGAAAGGTGAGCATGAAGGCGAGCGCGATGCGCAGGCCGTGGACGATGCGATAGCGGCCATAGATCAGCAGATCGAGCCGGGAGAGCGGGGTATTCAGGCGCAAGGGACAAGCCTCGGGTCATGGGCGCAAACACCCCGCCACGCCCGGCGGGGTGATCGCTATGTATCAGGCCACTCGTCCCTGGAGTGGGTGGATCCAGACCCGCTCGCCGACCGCGATGGCCGGCTGGGCGGGGACAATTTCAATCAGGCAGTTGGCATCGGCCATGGAGCTGAGAATGCCGGAGCCCTGCGGCCCTGTGGTGCGCACCCGCAGCACGCCGCTGGCATCCTGATGGAAGACGCCGCGCAGAAACTCGGTGCGGCCAGGGCGGCTCTGCATCTTCTGTTCGGCCTGTGCCGACAGGCGCAGCGGCTGCCAGACCCGGCCCTGCAGGCGGGCGATGGCGGGCTCGACAAATTGCAGGAAGCAGACCATGGCCGCCACCGGATTGCCCGGCAGGCCGAAGAAGGGGGTCTGCCCCAGCTTGCCAAACGCCAGCGGGCGGCCCGGCCGCATCTGGATGCGCCAGAAGGCTATCTGGCCAAGCTCGGCCAGCACCTGCTTGATGAAGTCGGCATTGCCCACCGAGACGCCGCCCGAGCTCAGCACCAGATCGGCGTCGGCCGCGGCCTGTGCCAGCTGCCGGCGCAGTATGGCGGGATCATCCGGGATGATGCCCAAGTCCATCACCTCGCAGCCGGCGGCGGCGATGAGCGCCATCAGGGTGAAGCGGTTGCTGTCGAAGATATGGCCCGGAGCCAGCGTCTCGCCCGGCGCCTGCACCTCGTCACCCGTGCTGAACAGCGCCACCTTGAGCGGGGTACGCACGCTGAGAGTGGCTTGACCGAGCGATGCCGCCAGTCCCAGCTGGGGGGCGCCGAGGCGAGTCCCGGCCGGGATGGCGACCGCGCCCTTGGCGAGATCTTCCCCGGCCAGCCGCACGTTCTGCCCCGCCTTGATGGGGGCGCTGAGGGTGACCCAGTCGCCGTCAACTTGAGTCTCTTCGCGCATCACCACGGTATCGACGCCGGGGGGCAGCGGCGCCCCCGTCATGATCTGCACCGCCTGACCCGCCAGTACCGGCTCGTGGCGCTGCTGGCCCGCCAACACCTGACCCACCAGTTGCCAGCGGCCGGCGGCGAGGTCGTCGCCGCGCAGGCCAATTCCGTCCATCGCCGAGTTGGCGTGGGGGGGCACATTGATGGGGCTCACCAGATCGCTTGCCAGCACGGCGCCGTGGCAGCGGGCCAGCGGCGTGTCCGTGCTGCGGGTGGTGGGTGTGAGGGCGTCCAGAATGGCGCTGCGGGCCCCTTCCACCGATAGAAAACCGGCCCCCGGCGTCTGCTCCTGTTGCCGGCTCTGCGCCAGGTAGGCGCAGACGAAGTCGGCGATGGCGTCCAGATCATTGATATCGAGCCGGGGCAGGGCGGTTTCCTGCGGCTGATCGCTTGCCAGGGCTATGATGTCGCGATCAATCGGGAACAGCAGCGGCTTGCCGATGGCGGCGCGGTGCAGCTCGATTTTCGGGAAGTGTTCGTGCTTGAACCCCTCCACCAGCAGCAGGTCGAGGCTGGTTTGATCGAAGCTGGCCAGCAGCTCGCGAAAATCGGCCTCGGCCAGCTCGGTTTCAATCATTCGTGCATGGCGGCGGCGCGAGGCGACCATCATCTGGCTGGCGCCGGCCTTGCGCAGGCGATGGCTGTCCTTGCCCGGCTGGTCGATGTCGAAGTCGTGGTGGGCGTGCTTGAGCACCCCAAGGCGCAGGCCACGACTCACCAGTATGGGGATGAGCTGCTCCAGCAGCGTGGTCTTGCCGGTACCGCTCCAGGCAGCAAAGCCGAGCAGGGGAAGGGTGGGGGCCGGGGTCATGGGGTGGCTCCTTGTTGGGGGTCGGTAGACGAGTTCAGCAGGCGCGCCTCGTAGGCGGCCAGCTCGGCCGGACTGTTGAGATTGATGAAGGCATCCGGCTGGTCGGCAAAGCTCACCACCGCCATCCGGTGGCGGGCAAACCAGATATCTATCTTGCGCTCCCCTTCGGCCAGGGCTCGGGTGAGCGACGGCAGCAGGGACTTGTGCAGCAGGGCGACCACGGGTTGCAGCCAGTCGCCGTCGTGGGCCACCACCAGCTCGGTATCCGGGGTGAGGGCGGCGCGAAAGCGGCTCATCAGATCGCGGGGCAGGGCGGGGCCGTCACAGGGGACGAACAGCACCCAGTCGTGACGGGCGGCGGCAAGTCCGGCCTGCATGCCCGCCAGCGGGCCCAGATAGTCCGGGTTGTCGTCGCTGATGACAGGAGCCAGCGCCTGATAGCGGGCCTGACTGCGGTTGGCGTTGATCAGGATTTCGTCTACCTGGGGCCTTAGCCGGTCAAGCACGTGGTCGATGAGCGGGCGGCCCGCAAGCTGGACCCAGCCCTTGTCTTCGCCCCCCATGCGGGTGGCGCGGCCACCGGCCAGGATCACGGCAGAGACGGGGAAGGCATCAGTTCTGGGTTCGCTGTTTGAGGTCATGTCGCTCGATGATTTTCAAAGGGGTGGGTTCGTGCAGCCGGCCCCGGGCTAGGGTCCATTGCCGCTCGCACAGGTCGGTCAGATCGTTGCTCTGGTGGCTGATGATGACCAGGCCGCTGCCCTGTTCCCGCAGATCTTGCGCCAAGGCGGCCATCAGGGCAACCGAATGTGCATCCAGATTGGCGGTGGGTTCATCCATCAGCAGAAAGGCGGGTTGCAGCGCCCAGGCGCGGGCCATGGCCAGACGCTGGCGCTCGCCACCGGACAAAATGCTGATGTGTTCCCGCGCCAGCCCCTCCAGCTCGACCCGGCGCAGCGCCTCGAACACCCGCACCTCGTCGGCGGCCTGATGGCCGAGGGCCCAGGCCACGTTGTCGTGCACGCTGCGATCGAACAGATAGGGGGTCTGGTGCAGATAGGTGACCCGGCCCGGGCCGGGATCCCGTTTGATCCACTGCTCGAGTCTGGCGCGCCAGCCGCAGGCGAGATTGGTATGGCCCTGGGTCGGCGTCAGTAGCCCGGCCAGTATCTTGAGCAGGGTCGTCTTGCCCACCCCGTTCGCCCCGCGCAGCCAGATGGCGTCGCCCGCCGCGATGGAGAGCCGCTCTATCTGGAACAGGTTGCGCTCGCCAAAGCGCATCATCAGCTGGTGGGCGGTCAGGGCCATGGGGTACTCCAGTTGATAAACAGTGGGGGCATGGTCAGTTCTTCAGATAGCTGTGGCCGCGACAGAGATGGGGTCAGCAGCATTCGGTCAGGGATAACAGTGCGCGGCGCCATGGTCAGTTTTTCAAATAACTGTGGCCGCGACACGCGGTCAGCAGCAGGTTGAGCAACAGCGCCAGGCTCAGCAGCACTATGCCGAGCGCCACCCCCTGGGCAAAGGCGCCCTTCTGGGTTTCCAGCGCGATGGCGGTGGGGATGTTGCGGGTGAAGTGCAGGATATTCCCCCCCACCATCATGGAGCAGCCCACTTCGGTGACGATGCGGCTGAAGGCGCCGATCACGGCCGCCAACAGGCCGAAGCGGCATTCGCGCATCAGTCCGAGCAGCGCCCTCGGCCAGGAGAGCCCCAGGGTGAGCGCCGTCTCCCAGGCGCGCCTGTCGCTCTGGATAAAGGCGGCGTGGGCCATGGTGGCGATGACGGGGAAGGCGATCAGCATCTGCCCCACCACCATGGCCTGCTGGGTGAACAGCATCTTCCAGTCGCCGAAGGGGCCGGCCCGCGACAACAACATGTAGAGCAAGAGGCCGATTACCACGGTCGGCACCGACTGCAGGGTATTGATGCAGGAGAGCCAGAGCCAGCGCGCCGGGATCGGCAGATAGGCGAGCGCAAAGCCGAGCAGCAGCGCCGGCACCAGCACCAGCGCCAGTGCCAGGCAGGAGACGGAGAAGGAGACCCCCACCACCTGCCACAGATCTGTGTCGCCCCCGAACAGCAAGGCAAGCGCCGCCAGCGTTGTATCCAGCAGAGTCGGCATCAGACGCTTGCCTCATGGGGCAGGGCGAGGGCCGTCAATGTGGTCATATCCAGCAGGGCCGGCATCAGGCGTCTCTCCTCATGGGGTAGGGCGAGGGCGGCCAGCGTTGTATCCAGCAGAGTCGGCATCAGACGCTTCCCCTATCGTGCGGGGCGAGAGCCATCCATGTGATCGTATGGAACAAGGGCTGCATTATTTCCCGTTGGCATCGGCCACAAACAGCGCCTGGCCTGCCACCTTGAAGTCACCGATAAGCGTCTGGCCGTGCTCGGAGACCAGCCAGTTCTTCAGGGTGCGGGCCCCTTCGGTATTGAGATCCGGGTAGCGCTTGGGGTTGACCAGGATCACCTGATAGGGGTTGAACAAGCGCTTGTCGCCCTCCAGCAGCACGGCGAGATCCAGCTTGCTCTGATAGGCGAGCCAGGTGCCGCGGTCGGTCAGGGTATAGGCGCCAAGCTCGGAAGCCATGGTCAGGGTCGGGCCCATGCCCTGGCCGATGGACTTGTAGCCGGCAAACTCGGGTTTGACGTCGGCCGCCTGCCACAGGGTCTTCTCCTTGATGTGGGTGCCGGACTCGTCCCCGCGGGAGATGAAGGTCTGCTTCTTATCCTTGATGGCTTGCAGCCCTTTGGCGGCGTCGTGCAGCTTGCCCAGACCCGCAGGGTCTTTCGCCGGGCCTACGATGACGAAGTCGTTGTACATCAGGTGTACCGGCTCTATGCCAAAGCCCGCGTCGACGAAGGCCTTCTCGGCAGAAGGGGCGTGGGTCATCACCAGATCCGCGTCGCCGTTCTCACCCATCTTCAGGCTCTGGCCTGTACCGGCCGCCATCACCTGCACCGGATAACCCGTCTCCTTGGTGAACTGGGGCAGCAGCCAGCCCAGCAGACCGGACTGCTCCGTGCTGGTGGTGGTGGCGAGGCGAATGGGCGCCTTGGCGCTCTCGGCGTGGCTGGCTGTGCTCAGCAAGGGCAGGCTCAGCAGCAGGGCGGTGGAGAGGGCAAGGGCGAGACGTTTGCGCACGGTTCCTGTGATCATGATGTTCATCGTATCCGGGTGATGGGGAGAGGGCAGGACCAAGCAAGCAGGGTGCCAAGCTGGCCGCATGCTGCCAGCAGCACGGTTTTCAATGCTAAAACAGTCGGTTAACGGCGTTAATTGCGTGATGGCCCCGTCGCTTTTAATAAAGGGGGTTGGCACTCGGGGCCGGTTAGCGACAAAATGTCCCACAGTTTATAAGGTCGGTGGGACAATCCCGGAACCTTGTCGAATCTGAGGTACTTTTTTCATGACTGCACCCGCCAGCCGTTGGTCCGCCCTCTCTCTGCTCATCGTCGATGACGAGCCCGGCATGCGCAGCTTTCTGGCCAAGGCGCTGGCCAGGCGCTTCGCCCAGATAGAGACGGCCGCCAGCGTGGAGGAGGCGGAGGCCCTGCGCTGCCGCCTGCATTTCGATCTCATCATCGCCGACATCCGGCTACCGGGGCGCTCAGGCATCGAGTGGCACGAGGCCATAGACCCCGCCACCCGGCGCAGCGACATCATCTTCATGACCGGCTTCGGCGACATGGAGACAGCCCTCAAGGCGTTGCGGCTCGGCGCCAGCGACTTCATCCTCAAACCTTTCAACCTGGATCAGATGGTGCAGGCGGTGGACAGGGTGATAGAGCGCCGCCAGATGGAGCGGGAGAACCTGCTGCTGCGCCGGGAGGTGAGCAAGCTGTTCCCGCCCACCCTGATAGGTGACAGCGCCAAGACCCGCGAGCTCAAGACGCTCATCGCCAGAGTGGCCCCCTCCAACGCCGCCGTGCTGGTGGAGGGGGAGTCCGGTACCGGCAAGGAGCTGGTGGCCCGCGCCCTGCACCAGCTTTCCGGCCGGATGGGGGCCTTTGTGCCGCTCAACTGCGCCTCCATCGCCCCCGAACTGCTGGAAAGCGAACTGTTCGGCCACGTGCAGGGGGCCTTCACCGGTGCCCGCAAGGGGCGCGACGGCCTGTTCCGGGTCGCCCACCAGGGCACCCTCTTTCTGGACGAGATAGGCGAGATGCCGCTCGCCATGCAATCGTCCCTGCTGCGGGTGCTGGAGCAAAAAGCCATTCGGCCGGTCGGCGCTGAACGTGAATTGTCGGTGGATGTGCGCATCGTCGCCGCCACCAACCGCAACCTCAAAGCCGAGGTGGAGGCGGGCCGCTTTCGGGAAGATCTCTTTTACCGGCTCAACGTGGTAGCGCTGCCGGTGGCGCCCCTGCGCGATCGCGTCGACGACATCCCGGCCCTGGTGCATCACTTCACCCGCCAGCTCACCGCCGAGATGGGGATGGGCTCGTTAAGCTGGACCCACGAGGACGTGGTGGCCATGCAGGCCTATCCCTGGCCCGGCAACGTGCGCGAGCTGCGCAACCTGATCGAGCGCTGCCTGCTGCTGGGCAAGCCCCCCGCCGACTACTGGCAGAGCAGCAAGGCGGCAGAACAGGGGGCGAGCGAGGAGGGCTATCCGCTGGCGTGGCCGCTGGCCGAGGTGGAGAAGGCCCATATCCTGCAGGTGGTGGCGAGCCATGATGGCAACAAATCCGCCGCTTCCCGGGTGCTGGGGGTGGCGCGCAAGACCCTGGAGCGCAAGTTCAAGGAGTGGGCCATCGAATGACAACCCGCAACCGGACGGCGCCGCTATGACCCTGCTGCCGCGCTGGCTCAAGACCAAGGTACGCTGGCGCCTGCTGCTGCTCACCTCGGTGCCCATCATGCTGACCCTGGTGGGCATGATAGGGCTGACGCTTTACTGGACTCTCACCTACAGCTGGCAGAACCTGCTCACCAATGTGCGCGGCGACCTGGGGGTGGCCCACCATGCGGTCAATGTGCAGCAGCAACGTCAGGCCGAACATCTGGAGCACCTGCGCGATGCCTGGGCCTTCCAGCTGCGGCTGCGCCAGACGCCCGAAGTGCTGCCAGCCTGGGTGATGCCGCTGGCGGCCAACTACGATCTCGACTTTCTGCGCCTGCGCAGTGGCGCCGAACTGGATCTGCTGACGGCCAGGGAGCGCACGGCCCTCGCCGCCGGGCGCAGCGTCAGCCACTTCGTGGTCTGGTCGCGGGAGCAGTTGCTGGCCCTCTCGCCCACCCTTGCCAGCCGCGCCGTGCTGGACAGGGAGCACACAGCCGCCCCTGGCCAGGAGACCCGGGGGCTCGTCAGCCTATCCCTGACGCCCGTCATGGCCAGAGACGGCTCGCTCTGGGCCGTGCTGGAGGGGGGCGAGCTCATCAACGGCAGCACCCGGCTGGTGGACGAGCTCAAGGGACAGGTGTTTGCCAAAAATACCCTGCCGGATGGAAGCATAGGCACTGTCACCCTGTTTCTCGGCGATCTGAGGGTGAGCACCAATGTGCCCGCCAGCAGCAGTCGCCAGCTGGGGCGGGCGGTGGGCACCCGGGTCTCGGCGCCGGTGCGCGAGCAGGTGCTGGGCCGGGGGGAGCTGTGGGTCGACCGCGCCTTCGTGCACGACGCCTGGTATGTCTCCGGCTACGAGCCCCTGCTCGGGGCGCACGGCGAGCGCATCGGCATGCTCTACGTCGGCTTTCTGGAGTGGCCCTTCATTCGCACCTACCTCACCAACCTGCTGGAGCTGGGCTCTGGCGTGGTGCTGCTCCTGCTGCTCTCTGGCCTGCTGGTCTATCGCGGCGCCCGGGATCTCTTCACCCCCATAGAGCGGATGCACGGCGTGGTGCGTCAGGTGCAGCATGACCAGTCGGCCAGGGTGGGGGCGCTGCCGCTCGACCCCGACCACGAGCTGGCCCAGCTGGGGCGCCAGTTTGACGCCATGCTGGACCGTCAGGCCGCGCACCAGCAGCAGCTGGCCCGCAGTGCCGACGAGCTGGAGCAGAAGGTGGCCGAGCGCACGGGCAGTCTGGAGCAGAAGACTGCCGAGCTGGAGCACCACATCCATATGCTGACCCAGGCGCGCCAGCAGTTGCTCATCAGCGAGAAGCTGGCGGCCCTCGGCGAGCTGTGCGCCGGGGTGGCCCACGAGATCAACAACCCGCTGGCGGTGATCCTCGGCAATGTGGAGCTGATGAAGCTGGAGTTGGGAGAGGCCGCCGCCCCGGTCAGCGAGGAGCTGGCGCTGGTGCTGGCCCAGATAGAACGCATTCGCGCCATCACCCGCAGCCTGTTGCAATACTCCCGCCCCGGCGATTACGAGACGGCGCCGGTGTGGCAGCACCTCACCCCCATCATCGAAGAGAGCCTGACTCTGGTGCGCTCTGCCCTGCGCCAGCAGCAGGTGAACCTGGTGGCCGACTTGCAGGCCCAGCAGCCCATAGAGGCGGATCGCCAGCAGCTGTTGCAGGTGCTGATAAACCTCTTGGTCAACGCCAGCCACGCGCTGGGTGAGCAGGGGGAGATCCGGGTCGAGAGCCGCGACTGGTTCGACGAGGCGGGAGGGCTGCAGGGGGCCGAGGTGCGGGTCATCGACAACGGCAGCGGCATAGATGCCGCCATCATGGACAAGATCTTCGACCCCTTCTTCACCACCCGTGCCACAGGCACAGGTCTGGGGCTGGCCCTGAGCCATCGCATCATCAGCCGCTGGGGCGGGGAGCTGGTGGTGGACTCCACTCCCGGACAGGGGAGCTGCTTTACCATCAGGCTGCGCAGCCATGCCCTGCTGCCCAGCGGTGGCGAGCCAGCCCAGCTGGAGGGGTGGCGCATTGCGCTCGGGGCCGAGGGGCGCGGCTCTGGCTCGGCGGGGCATGAGCCTGATTCGGCAGTGGGTGAGTCACGGAAAGGGTAAGCGCCTGCCCATTTATCAGAGCGGATGGCAATAAAACAAACGGGCCTGCCTGGGTGGCAGGCCCGTGCTGGTCAGGGCTGTCGGCACAAAGAGAGGGGCTGGCCGCTTTCGCTACTGCGGGCTCCACACCAGCTTGCCGCTCTGGGTCAGGTCATAGCCGCCGAGGCGGGCTGCCAGCTCGCGCCCCTCGGGGGATTGCAGCCAGCCGATCAGCTGCTGCAACAGGGTGCGAAAGAAGACCCCCTGCGGCATCACCAGATCGAAGCACTCCTGCGACAGAGGCATAAAGCCGAGGCCAAACTCGGTGGCCGTGCTCTGGGCGCCGGGCCCCACGTCGGCATCGCCCCGGCTGATGGCGGCAGCCAGCTCCCGCTCGCTGTTGACCTGTACAGTGCTCTCCAGCCGGGTCAGCGACTCCCCCTGGGTTTGCAGCCACTCCTGCAGGGCGCGCTGGCTGCCGGCCCCCTCCTGGCGCATGGCCCAGCGCCAGTCGAGCGCCTGTTTTGCCTCCTGCGGCTGCAAGCCCTGGCGCAGCACCAGCCCCTGTACCCGCCGAAAGCCATGCACTATCACCCATTGGCGGTGGCCCTGATACTGCTGCACCAGCGCCGGGTGGCGCAGGTGGGCCTCTTCGGCCTGACCCCAGTGAATGGCGCAGAGATCCACATGGCCGCGTGCCAGCATCGCCAGCCCCTGGCGAGTGCCGCAGGGGGTGTAGCCCACCAGCGCCTGGGTGCCGAGCTGCCGCGCAAGCGTGCTGCAACCATAGTGCAGCAGCACGTCGTCTGAGCCCGCCAGCAGCAGCCGGTCGTTCATCACCCCCTCGTGGCAGCTGCCGAGCAGCCAGCGATCGAGCAGGGAGCGCGGAAACAGCCACTTGCCGGTCGCCTTGGTGGCGGGGATGCGCGCCTCGTTGGCGAGCTGGTAGACCTTTTTCTCGTTGAGATCGAGGTATTCGGCCACCTGCTTCACGTTCATAAATTCGTTCATGGCTTAATCTCGCATCCCGCGACCGGCCGAACCGGGCGCCAGCACCGGCGGCTTCTCGTCCAGCACGAGATGGTCGTGGCCGCTGAATACCTCGAAGTGGCGGCCCTTGGCGCGGGCAATCATGGTGATGCCGAGCTGGCGGGCGAGATCCAGCCCCATCTGGGTGACGCCGGAGCGCGACAGCAGCACGGGAATGCCCATCTGCGCCACCTTGATCACCATCTCCGAGGTGAGCCGGCCCGTGGTGTAGAAGATCTTGTCGTTGCCACCCTCGCCGCGCATCCAGAGCTCGCCCGCCAGGGTATCCACCGCATTGTGGCGCCCCACATCCTCGACAAAGGAGAGGATCTCGCTGCCGCGACAGATGGCGCAGCCGTGCACGGCGCCGGCCATCTTGTAGGTCTCGTTATGGGCCGACAGGGCTTTGAGCAGGGCATAGAGGGTGCTCTGTTTCAGCGTGGGTGCCGTCAGCATCACCCCTTCGAGCTTCTTCATCACGCTGCCATACATGGTGCCCTGACCGCAGCCGGAGGTGACCGTCTTCTTCTCCAAGGACTTGTCGAGATCGGCGGCCTGCTGGCTGCTCACCACGGCGGCGGCCTCGCTCTCCCAGTCGACGATCACCGACTCGATGGCTGCAATGTCCTCGATAAAGCCCTGATTTTTCAGATAACCCAGCACCAGCGCCTCGGGGCGGGCCCCCAGCGTCATCAGGGTTACTATCTCCTTCCAGTTGAGGTAGACCGTCAGTGGCCGCTCACAGGCGATTTGGCGGGTGTTCATCGTGCCCTGTTCATCCATCACCTCGACGGCCATGGTGAGCTGGGCGGCAGCATTGCTTTTGATAAAGGTCGGTGTCATGGGCCCCTCGCGACCGGTTGCCGGGATCTAAGGGGAGGGATACAGCAAGTTTTGTTCCAAATTGTTAAAGCCTAAGTATTATTTTTATGTGATAAAGGTAGGTATTATGAATTGGTTTTTATGAGGTTTTAATCCCTATAAGTTAGGGGTGTTGTCTGGACAAACGACATGAAATAAATGAGTATGTGCTTATTTTTAACACTAGTTTTAGTATGAGGGATAGATGTCAGATTTCCAGAATTTATTATCCTCTTTGTTGAGGGGTAAAAAGCAGAAGCATCCATTCAGTTATGAATCAACGGTATCTTCATATAAAAATGATTTACAGGAAAGGATATTCGATTTTGAAAGGCGAATTAGTGATTACATAGATAAAAACAACAAACTAACAAAGTCTCTCAGGCGGATATTGCCTTCTATAGTAAAAACAATAAATTAATAATTAGTTCCATTGATGAGTATCTTAATGGTAATTCTGGTAAGGCGTATGATATCTTTGAAAAGATGATGAGTTATAAAATAATTAGCAATGCTATTGTTAATTTACGTGTGGAGTTGAAAGACATATGTGTTAAGCCTAACTATCTATATCGAGTGAGGGTCAGTGACTCACAGTTGACATCTCGAAAAGAAATGTTTCATATACCTTTTAATATGAGGCATTTGGTCGGATCGCAAAGATATTCAATTGCAGGTTTACCTTGTTTATATTTAGGTTCTTCGATTTATGTTTGCTGGCAAGAAATGGGAAAACCAAATCTAGATTCATTATATATATCAAGTTATCAATTGAATGCAAAAAACTATGAATTTCCTAAGTATGTTCTCAATTTTGCTTTTTCTTTAGAGATAATGAAGAAAAATGATATTGAACTGTTGTTTTTCGGCAGTGATGACAATGATTTGTCTTTAGACAAGCAGATTGCACATTTGACATTATGGCCATTACTAATGGCATGTAGCTATGTTAAAGCTAATGAAAAAGCTAAATTTAATATAGAATATGTAATTCCAAATATGCTATTGCAATGGATCATTACAGATGCGCCTAGTGTTGATGGAATAATTTATTTGTCGACAAAAACAAAGCAACTTCGTCAGTCTAAAATTGGAATGAACGTTGTAATTCCACCTAAGTCGTCAGCAGAAAAGACGGATGGAAATGAATATTGTATTGATATGGCTAAATGTTTTGAACTAACAAATCCTATTTCATGGCAGGTTTTAGAAACAATATCTTGTAAAGTGACCGAGGGAATATCTGATTTCGGTTATGGTGATGATATTGAGCAAATGCTACTAGAAAACTATAAAAGTACCAGTTTTTATAGAGCAGAAAAGAAAATAGAAAGTATTTTGACATTATCTACTATAAATAATGTTTAAACGATATTTTTGAGTTGAAGTTATAAACTTTGTCGGTCTGTATGTTCGAATTTTGAATATCGTATGTTGGGATAATTTGTAGGTTGGTGCTGAACGAAGTGAAGCCCAACGTTTACCGTAGGATATTTCAAAAGCAATAATCGGATAATCCGGTGTTATTCGATTATTGCCATTCCCTCTATCAGTCTCTGGCGGATTGATGTTACGCCGCATGTTGGGCTTCGCTGCGCTCAGCGCCAACCTACATCCCGTACAACGCCTCAACCTGTATATCGAAACGTCCCCAAGCGGCCACCAAACCGGCCTTGGCCCCACTCTTGCTATGTCTTATCCCATTGATGGCTGTGGCCGCCGTGAATGTCCTGCTGTGATCCGCCCCGAACGGGGTGGATCACGGGGGAGGGCGGCCCGGCAGAGACCTTCTGATGGGAGCCGTGACAGTGCAAGACACAACCAATACCTTGCCCCCGCAGCGCTGGCTGCAGCTGGAGTTAAAGGCCATCGACAGCCAGGTTGGCCGCTGGCAGAGCCGCCGTTTCGAGATAGCGGCGCTCCACCCCGCCGAACCGGAGGCTGTAGGTGCCTTGCCCCTTACCCTGTTTCGCGATGAGCGGGGGGATTATCGCTTCAATTTGAGCTCCGGCTCGCCCCGCCTCTTTGTTACCGGAACTGTCACCGGAAGCCGCGTGGACAATAGCTTTGTGGCCGATGGCCTGACCCTGAGCCAGACAGTGGCGGCCGCCTATATGGATGGCGAGCGGCAGGTGCTCTCCTGCCCGCTGCCCGAGGCGCTGCAAGCCTGGGTGGAGGCCTTTATCGGTCGCCACGGCGAGCTGCTGGAGGCCCGCCGCAAGGGCAAGAAGGGCAAGGGGCGGGCGCAGGATCAGCTGGGGGTCGATACGAGAGTTGAGACATCAAGAGACGCCAGTGATCAAGCCAATTGCGGCGCCGTCAAAGCCACTGGCCCCGATGGCCGCGAGCGTTCGGGAGCAGGCTCCCATGAGTGAGTTCCTCAAGCGCTGGTCGGCTCGAAAGCATCAGGCATTGCAGCCACGGGAGCAGGCCGACCCCGAGGTTGTTGCTATCCCCACCGAAGGCAATGGCAAAGATGAAATGCCAGATACAGAGCTGGATAGCCGCGTAGTCAGCACTGACAAGGGGAGTGGTGAACCCGAGGCTGCCGAGGGTCTCCTGTATGAGGTGTCGGAGGGAAAACCGGCTATCGGTGACGCCGCTTCGCAGCCGGCCAAATCTGCGTTGCCTGACAAAGAGACACTGAGAGCCATGTTTCGCACTCACAAGCCGGACGGGCTGGATGACTACACCCAGGATTTCAGCCAGCCCGAGCTGCTGCCGGCAGCCCTGACGGCGGGGCTGCGCAACTGGCTGGTGGAGGCGGTGACGGCGCCCGAGGCCGAGTCCGGCAGCGCACTGTCGCCATCAGATCAGGCATCACCCGAGCAGGCCCTTGCCGACCAGCCAGCCGCTGCCCCCTCTTTTTCTTCTCCCGCCTCCCAGCGGAGTGAACCGCCCGCCATCTTGCTGGCCCCGGATCCACAAGCCCACACCAAGGATCGGGACATTTTGGTTGATGAGGGTGGACAAAATGTCCCAGCCAAGGATGGGGGAATGGAGCGTCTGGGATCCTGACTCCCTGCCAGTCACTATTTTTCCGGGGGAGTTGGCTCGGCTCTTGCTCCTCCACAAGACCAACAAGCGATCCATCCCATGAGGTGGACCGCACAGGAGTGCATGTGAGCATCGAACAACATTACTCAAACCTGACCCCCGATGGGGGAGTGGCGGGGCGCAATGAGCGAGCCCGCGCCGACGCCTTGCGCCACACGGTCAAGACCGACAACCTGATCCCGGCTACCGTCTCCTACCAGAGCCAGGGCCGCTTGTTGCTGGTCGGCCCGGAAGATCGCATTCGCCGCGCCGCCAGCCTGCTGCCACAAGGCGTGATGCCGACCCTGCTGGTCACAGAATCCGTTCACAATGCCGAGGCGGCAGATCTCGAAGCCATCTTCGACGCCACCGCATCCCTCAATGCCCTGACCCTGCGCGAGCCGAGCCTCAAGGGCTATCTGGGTCAGTACCAGCTAACCGGCCTGAGCGGGCAGGGGGAGCGGGTTGATCTGGCGGGGCTTTGTTTTCCACAACAGGGTTTCCCGCAGCAGGCTGCGGCAGCTGTCAGTGAACTGCCTGGGGAGCCGCGTTTCGATCTGGTGGCCGATCTGGGCCGCACGCCGCTGTTTGCGCTGGAGCGCCCACCGATCGGCTATCTGCATCTGGTTGATGACCAGGGGCTGGCCGAACAGCTCGCCGAGCTGTGCGCCCTGACCGGCATCTTCGACAAGCCGCGCTATTTTCGCCTCGACCCCGAGGCCTGTGCCTTCACCGCCCGTGGCGTGCCCGGTTGCAGCCGCTGCCTCGATGTCTGCCCGACCGATGCGCTCAAGCCCGTCAACGGTCGCATCCAGATAGATCCGCACCTCTGCCAGGGCTTTGGCAGCTGCGCCTCCGCCTGTCCGACCGGGGCGATTGCCTATCACCAGCCCGATGCCAGCACCAGCGGCGACTACCTGCTGCGCCTGCTCAAACGCTATCGGGAGGCGGGCGGCGCCCACCCTGTGCTGCTGATCGCCGGGGAGGGCGAGCGGGCACGACTTGAGGCCAGCCTGCCCGCCCTGCCAACCCACTGGTTGCCGGTCTGGGTGGAAGAGAGCGCCAGCCTGGGGGTTGAGAGCTGGCTGGCGGCGCTCGCCTATGGTGCCAGCGCGGTGCGCATAGTGCTTGGCGAGGACGCCCCCGCCAGCGTGCGGGCCCTGCTGGAGCGGGAGCTGGCCAATGCCGCCGTACTGCTGGCGGGGGCCGGTTTACCGGCGGACCGGGTGGCGATCCACTCCCTGAGCGCCATGGAGCGTGCCAGTGAACACCCTGGCACTGCGTTGTTCGACAAACCGCTCAAAGGGGACAAGCGGGAGACCCTGTTTGCCGCCTTCGATGCCCTCTGGCAGGCCAACGGGGGCAGCCACGAGCCGCTGGCAGTGCCCCATGGCGCCCCCTTTGGCGCAGTGGGGCTCAAGGAATCGGATTGCACCCTCTGCATGGGCTGCGTGGCGGTCTGCCCGACCCGCGCCCTGCATGCGGTGGGCCACACGCCCGGCCTCAACTTTATCGAGCAGGACTGCATCCAGTGCGGCATGTGCGAAAAAGCCTGCCCCGAGCAGGCCATCGTCCTTGCACCCCGCCTGCAGCCTGTGCCCGAGGCGCGCCGCGCCGTGCAGAGCCTCAAAGCCGAGGAGGCCGCCTGCTGCATTCGCTGCTCCAAGCCGTTTGCGCCGGCTTCCCTCATTCGTCGCATCCAGCAAAAGCTGGCCGGTCACTCCCACTTCCAGAACGAGGCCGCCGCGCGGTTGCTGATGTGTGAGGATTGCCGGGTCAAGGATGTGTTTACGGCGCTGGCGGCGGATCCTGCCGCCCAGCTCAAGATATGAGGGGCCTGTGATGAGTGAACAACCGAATAGCCATACCGCACTGAATGCAGGCGAACTGACCATGACAGATCTGGAACAGAGCAGTGCCGACATGTATGCCCTGCTGGCGAGCCTGTGGCGCGCCGCCCCTGGTGGCGAGCAGCTCGCCTGGCTGCAAGGCTTGCAGGCCATGCCGGGCCCCTTTGCCAGAGGGCTGGGGCTGGTGCAACTGGCCGCCAGCAGCCACCGCGAAAACGAACTCGCCGAGGAGTATCAGGATCTCTTTATCGGCCTGGGGCGCTGCGAGGTAGTGCCGTTTGCCTCCTGGTATCTCACCGGCTCTCTGATGGAGCTGCCGCTGGCGGTGCTGCGCGCCGACCTGCAATCCCTGGGTTTCGAGCGCCAGAGCGGGGTGTGCGAACCCGAGGACCACCTGGCCGCCCTGTGCGAGGTGATGGCGGTATTGATTGCCGAGCAGCACCCCGAGCGCAACCGCTTCTATGAACGCCATCTGGCCCCCTGGGTGCTCGCCTGCTGCCGCGATCAGCAACAGGCGAAGGGGGGCAGCTTCTACCGGGCGGTCGGGGCGCTTGCCGAAGACTTTTTCAAACTGGAGCAGGATCTGCGCCTGCCCTTTGGTACCCCTGTGGTGACGCTGCCATGACGCGGCACCCACTCACTCATAGCGAAGCCGGCACAGTGCGGCTGGCCATAACAAAAACAGAGGTCACAGAAAGATGAGCGATGAAAAGCTGAAAGACCCGTCCCGACGCAATCTGATCAAGGGGGTGGGCGTGGTCGCCACCATAGGCGTGCTGGCCGGTGCCACCGGTCGGGTGGTGAGCAAGGAGGCGCTGACCCACGATACCCAGCCCGACAAGGGCTATCGGGAGACCCCCCATGTTCACGACTTTTATCGCACCCTGCGCGGCACCGACTGAGCCGGCTCAGTGAAGGAGACCTTATGAAACTGACAAAACGAGCCGAGCCGGTCAATGCGAGCGAGCAAGGCTGCTTGCAAAGTAATGCGGCCGCTCGCGGCCAGGGGCTGACCCGCCGCGCCTTTATGGTCAACTCAGGTCTGGTGGCCGGCGGCGCCGTGGCCGCCGGTTGGCTGGCCCCCGCCATGATGCAACGGGCCGAGGCCAAAACCGTGGCGGCCGAGGTGCCGGTCGAGGTGAAGCGCACCATCTGCTCCCACTGCTCTGTGGGCTGCGGTGTCTATGCCGAGGTGCAAAACGGCGTCTGGACCGGTCAGGAGCCGGCGTTTGATCACCCCTTCAACCTCGGCGGTCACTGCGCCAAGGGGGCGGCCCTGCGTGAGCACGGCCACGGTGAGCGTCGCCTCAAGTACCCGATGAAACTGGTGGGCGGCAAGTGGCAGCGTCTGAGCTGGGAGCAGGCCATCGAAGAGGTGGGCAACGAGGTGCTGCGCCTTCGCAAGGAGTCCGGCCCCGACAGCGTCTACTGGCTCGGCTCTGCCAAGCACTCCAACGAGCAGGCCTACCTGTTTCGCAAGATGGCGTCCCTGTGGGGCACCAACAACGTGGATCACCAGGCGCGGATCTGCCACTCCACCACGGTCGCCGGGGTAGCCAACACCTGGGGCTATGGCGCCATGACCAACAGCCTGAACGACATGCACAACAGCAAGTCGATCATGTTTATCGGCTCCAACCCGGCGGAGGCCCACCCGGTCGCCATGCAGCACATACTGCTGGCGAAAGAGCGCAACGGCTGCAAGATCCTGGTGGTCGACCCGCGCCGCACCCGCACTGCCGCCAAGGCGGACATGTACCTCTCCCTGCGCCCTGGCACAGACGTCGCCTTTATCTGGGGCATGCTCTGGCACATCTTCAAAAACGGCTGGGAAGACAAGGAGTTCATCCGCACCCGGGTCTACGGCATGGACGAGGTGCAAAAAGAGGTGGCGCGCTGGACCCCGGCCGAAGTGGAGCGGGTGACCGGCCTCAACGAACAGCAGGTCCATGGCGCCGCCAAGCTGCTGGCCGACAACCGCCCCGGCTGCGTGGTCTGGTGCATGGGTGGCACCCAGCACACCACGGGCAACAACAACACCCGCGCCTACTGCATCCTCGAACTGGCCCTCGGCAATGTGGGCAAGAGCGGGGCGGGCACCAACATCTTCCGCGGTCACGACAACGTGCAGGGAGCCACCGATTTTGGCGTTACCTCCGACTCCCTACCCGGTTACTACGGGCTGGAAGAGGGCTCCTGGAAGCACTGGGCCCGGGTGTGGGATGTCGATTACGAATGGATCAAGGCGCGCTTTGACAACAAGGCCTACAACGGCAAGCTGCCGATGAACAACAACGGCATTCCGGTCTCCCGCTGGGTGGACGGGGTGCTGGAGAACGCCGACCTTATCGAGCAGGGCTCCAATATCCGCGCCATGTTCTACTGGGGCCATGCGGTCAACTCCCAGACCCGCGGCCCGGAGATGAAGAAGGCGATGCAAAAGCTCGACATCATGGTGATTGTCGACCCGTACCCCACAGTCGCCGCCGTCATGAACGATCGCACCGATGGCGTCTACCTGCTGCCGGCCACTACCCAGTTCGAGACCTATGGTTCCGTCACCGCCACCAACCGCTCCATGCAGTGGCGCGACAAGGTGATCGAGCCGCTGTTCGAATCCAAGGTCGATCACGAGATCATGTATCTGCTGAGCAAGAAGCTCGGCTTTGCCGACCAGCTGTTCAAGCACATCAAGGTGGAGAACAACCAGCCACTGCTGGAAGACATCACCCGCGAGTACAACCGCGGCATGTGGAGCGTGGGCTACACAGGCCAGAGCCCGGAGCGGCTCAAGGCGCACCAGCAGAACTGGCACACCTTCCACAAGACCAACCTCAAGGCCGAAGGGGGCCCGGTCAGTGGCGAAGTGTATGGTCTGCCCTGGCCCTGCTGGGGCACCCCGGAGATGAAGCACCCCGGCAGCCACATCCTCTACGACACCAGCATTCCGGTCTCGGAAGGGGGCGGCGGGTTCCGCGCCCGTTTCGGCATCGAGTATCAGGGCGTATCGCTGCTTGCCGAAGACTCCTGGCCGAAGGGGAGCGAGGTGGAAGACGGCTATCCCGAGATCACCGCCGATCTGATGAAGCAGCTTGGCTGGTGGGATGAGCTGACCGAGGCCGAGAAGAAGGAGGCCGAGGGCAAGAACTGGAAGACCGACCTTTCTGGCGGCATCCAGCGGGTCGCCATCAAGCACGGCTTCGTGCCCTATGGCAACGCCAAGGCGCGCTGCGTGGTGTGGACCTTCCCGGATCAGGTGCCCAAGCACCGTGAACCGCTCTACACCCCGCGCCGCGACTTGCTGGCCGACTACGCCACCTGGCCTGATTCGAAGAGCCTGTGGCGCCTGCCGACCCAGTACGCCTCGGTGCAGGAGAAGGACGTCAGCAAGGAGTTCCCGATCATCCTCACCTCCGGCCGTCTGGTGGAGTACGAGGGGGGCGGTGATGAGACCCGCTCCAACCCCTGGCTGGCCGAGTTGCAGCAGGAGATGTTCGTCGAGATGAATCCGGCGGATGCCAACGACGTCGGCGTGCGCGACGGTCAGGATGTGTGGGTCGAGGGGCCGGAAGGGGGCCGGGTGCTGGTCAAGGCGCTGGTGACCCCAAGGGTCAAGGCGGGGCTGGCCTTTATGCCGTTCCACTTCGGCGGCCACTTCGAGGGCCAGGATCTGCGATCCAAATACCCGGAAGGGTCTGACCCTTATGTGCTGGGGGAGTCGGTCAACATAGTCACCACCTATGGTTATGACCCTGTCACCCAGATGCAGGAGACCAAGGTCACCCTGTGCCGCTTTCGCAAAGTAGGAGCCTGATCTCATGGCCAGAATGAAATTCATGTGTGACACCAAGCGCTGCATCGAGTGCAACGGCTGCGTGACGGCGTGCAAGAACGAGAACGACGACGCCCTGGAGTGGGGCATACAGCGGCGCCGGGTGGTGACCCTCAACGACGGCCTGCCGGGGGAGACCTCCATCTCGGTCGCCTGCATGCACTGCACCGACGCTCCCTGCATGGCGGTCTGCCCGGCCGACTGTTTCTATCACACGGACGACGGCATAGTGCTGCACAACAAGGATCTCTGCATCGGTTGCGGCTACTGCCTGTTTGCCTGCCCGTTCGGGGCGCCCCAGTTCCCGAAGACCGCCGCCTTCGGCGATCGGGGCAAGATGGACAAGTGCACCTTCTGCGCCGGCGGCCCGGAGGAGGATCACAGCGAGGCGGAGCGCCAGAAGTACGGTGCCAACCGCATCGCCGAGGGCAAGCTGCCCATGTGTGCCGAGCTCTGCTCCACCAAGGCGCTGCTGGCGGGGGATGCGCAGGTCATCTCCGACATCTTCCGCGAGCGGGTCGCCTATCGCGGCGCCAAGGACGCGGGCTGGGGCAGCGGTGAAGAGCTGTTCCATGACGCCAGCAAGGCGGGCAAGGGAGGGGCGGCATGAAAACCTGGCTAATGGCCCTGTTTGCCGCCCTGCTGCTGGTGAGCACCGCCAGCTTCGCCGATGCCGAGAAGGAGGCGGTCGGCTTTGCCGGCGCCGACTACTGGCGGGCGGTGAAGGACGGGCAGGAGGGTTACACCACCTCCCGCTCGCCGGAGCACGGGGTGCTCATCTCGGTGCCGGGCCAGCTCTGGTTCGAGGTGAAGACCAAGTGGGTGTCGCCGCTCGGTGCCATCGCCATCTTCGGCTCCCTGGCCATGTGCGGTCTGATGTACTGGGCTGTGGGGCCGACCCGGCTCTCCAAGCCACGCACCGGGCGCAAGCTCAAGCGCTGGAGCCGGCTGGATCGGGCGCTGCACTGGACCACGGCGGGCATGTTCCTGACCCTCTCTGGTTCAGGGCTGGCCATCATCTACGGCAAGCACTTCATCAAGCCGGTGGTGAGCATGGGGGTGTGGGAGAACTGGATCTGGTTCGCCAAGGAGTTCCACAACTACGTGGGGCCGCTCTTCTTCCTCTGTCTGCTCGGCGTGCTCATCAAGTGGTTTCGCCACAACATAGTCAACATGGTGGATGTGCGCTGGTTCATGAAGGCGGGCGGCATGCTGGGCCCCCACAAGGGCAGCCACCCCTCGGCGGGCTTTTCCAACGGCGGCGAGAAGGCCATTTTCTGGCTGCTGATCTGGTTTGGAGGCATAGTGGTGGCGACCGGGCTGTTTCTGGACTTCCCCATCTTCGGCCAGCTGCGCCGCCAGATGGAGTGGGCCAGCTTCATCCATATCGTCGGGGCGCTCATCCTCATTTGCGGCTTTATCTTCCATATCTACATGGGCCTGTTCCAGCTGGAAGGGGCGCTGGAGGGGATGATCAACGGCGAGGTGGATGAGACCTGGGCCAAGGAGCACCATGACCTCTGGTATGAAGAGGTGAAGCACCAGCTCGATGACCCCAAGACGGGCAAATCCGGCTGATAGCCAACAGAGTAACGTAATGAGAAGGGGCGCTGAGGCGCCCCTTTTTATTGTCTGCTTGTCATAGCATTCGTCAGCGCTCGCCTCTTTACAGGGGCGGCTGCAGGGGGAGCCGGATCTGGTATGTCAGCCCCTGGCCGGGCGGGCTGGTGACGGTCAGCTGGCCGTGCAGGTTGTTCTCCACCAGGTTGTGGATGCGGCAGGCGCTCAGGCCGCAGTGGTTGGTGTTGCCGCGCTGGGTGGTGAAGAAGGGCTCGAACAGACGGGGCAGCTGCTCGGCCGTCATGCCGGGGCCCGAGTCTCTGTAGGTCAGCAGCAGCTCGTTGCCGCTTTGCGCTATGTTCAGGCCGAAGCTGTGCTGCCCCGGCCCCTTGAAGGCGTGCTCCATGCTGTTCTTGATGAGCTCCTGCACCAGATCGAGAAACAGCGACTCGGGGGCGGTCAGAGTCACCTCCTCGCCCCCGACATCCGGGTTGACCCTGGCGATGAGAAACTCGGGCGAGAAGGCCTGCAGCAGCTTGTGCAGGCTTTTTTGCACCGGGAAGGGGAGGGCCGGCAGCTCGTGTTGATCCCGGGTCAGCTCCTTGAAACGGGTGACCAGCAGGGCGACCCGGCGCAGACTGGATTCCACCAGTTCTGTGCCCTCCTTGATGTCGGTGAGCTGCTGGTGGAGCAGGCGCTGGCCCAGCATGCCGTTTTGCACCGCGTTCGCCAGCAGATCGCCCGCGCCGTGGATCAGGCTGGAGGCCGTGATGCCGATGCCGACCGGGGTGTTGATCTCGTGGGCAATCCCTGCCGTGAGCTGGAACAGGCTCTGGTAGAGCTGCACCTTGGCTTGCTGACGGCTCAGATCCTTGAGGCGCAGCTGGTTTTGCACCCGGGCCAGCACCTCTAGCTGGTGAAACGGCTTGGAGACATAGTCGCAGCCGCCGGCCTGAAAGGCCTGCTCGAGGGCACTGATCTCGTTGTTGGCACTGATGAAGAGGACGGGCAGGCACCACTGGCCCGGTAACTGCTTGATGCGGCGGCACGCTTCATAACCATTCATCACCGGCATGTTGATGTCCATCAACACCAGTGCGGGAGGAAACCGGGTGGCGGCATCCAGCGCCTGCTGGCCGTCGGTCGCCTCGCGCACCTGATAACCCGCCTCTTCCAGCAGGCAGCGCAATATGTAGCGGTTGGACGCCATGTCATCGACGATCAGGATATCACTCATAGTACGGCTTCCCGGAATAGGGGGGAGAGACTCCCTGCAGTGGGCTTGCTGTAAAGCATAGTTGCCCGCCATATTCATTGCGTTAACAACCCCTTGCTATCGTCAAATCGGATGGATTTTTACCCTGGGGTGAGCAACAGTAAGGGCGGCTTCATTGACTGAGAAGGAGAGCCGAGATGAAGAGAGCATTGCTGGCAGCCGTCTGTGCATTCGGCCTGCTGGGGGCGATGACAGCCGGGGTCGTGCAGGCGGCCGATGGCATCAAGACCCAGCAGGTGCAGTTCAAGAAAGGGGAGTCCGGTGCCACCATCAAGAGTGCGATTCAGGGGCGTGAGACGCTGGACTACAAACTGACCGCCAACAAGGGCCAGATCATGGCGGTGATCCTGACGGGCAAATCGAGCACCTATTTCAATATCCTGCCACCGGGCAGCACGGGAGAGGCGATATTTATCGGTTCCAACGAGGGCAACAGTTTCCAGGCAAGCCTGCCAGCCAAGGGGACCTACACCATTCGGGTCTATCAAATGGGCGCAGCTGAAACCAGCAAGGCCAAGAATGCCTTCAAGCTGGAGGTGGGCATCAGCGGCTGAGTCTGATGCAGGCAGGAGAGTGAACCCACGGTGGCTGCGGCTGCCGTGTTTGTTTCAGGCTGCCCGCCGGCTCGGCCTCGGTCTGATCACGTTTTTGGCCGCAGGGTATGCCCAAGCTCACAAAACTAAACAACCAAACGTCATATGATTGATTTCATTATGAGTCTTGCTCTCCTGCCGAACGGCAATTTCACGTAAATCAAAGAGAACGACTATGGCTACCGGACAATATCTGCTGTGGAAAGATGCACAGGGACAGGATTTTCGCCCCGTTGCACTGACTGGCACCGATCTGCTCAACGATCGCAATCTCAACAAGGGCACCGCCTTCACCGAACAGGAGCGCACCGACTTCGAGCTCGACGGCCTGTTGCCTCCACGGGTTCAGACTTTTGAGGCCCAGCTGGAGCGGGTCTATCAGGGCTTTTTGAGCGCCTGCAGCGACATCGAAAAGTACCAGAACCTGCGCGCCTTGCAGGATCGCAACGAGACCCTGTTTTATGCCCTGCTGTCACGCCACGTGGAGGAGATGACCCCCATCATCTATACCCCGACCGTCGGCAAGGCGTGTCAGGAGTTCAGCCACCGCTACCAGAAGGCGCGCGGCCTCTACATCACCCCGAAAAACGTCGACGACATGGGCTCCCTGGCCCGTCAGCTGGACGCAAAATCGGTGCGCATTATCGTGGTGACCGACAGCCAGGGCATCCTGGGGATAGGTGATCAGGGGGTGGGCGGCATGGGGATCCCCATCGGCAAGCTCTCCCTCTATACTCTGGCGGCCGGTATCCACCCTGCCTGCTGCCTGCCCATAGCGCTGGATGTGGGCACCGACAATCAGACCCTGCTGGACGACCCCATGTATCTGGGTCAGCCTCACAAGCGCATCCGTGGCAAGGAGTATGACGACTTCATCGACAAGTTCGTGGCCGGGGTCAAGCGCCACTTCCCGAACGCCGTGCTGCAGTGGGAAGACTTCAGCAAGTCCAACGCCTTCAACAATCTCTCCCGCTACCAGCAGTCACTGCCGTCGTTCAACGATGACATTCAGGGCACGGGGGCCGTGGTACTGGCCGGCATCATAGGGGCGGTCAAGGTCAAGGGGGAGACCCTGGGTCAGCAGAACTATCTGGTCTATGGCGCCGGCGCCGGCGGGGTAGGGGTTGCGGATCAGATCTGTGCCGGCATGATCCGCGAGGGACTGGATCCGCAGGCGGCCCGGGATCGCATCTATATCCTGGATACCCAGGGGCTGGTGTGTGACAACCGCGAGGGGCTCGACGAGTACAAGCGCCGTTACGCCAAACCGGGTCTGCTGCTGGCGGGCTGGGATACCGAGGTGCCCGGCAGGGCCAACCTGACCGACGTGCTGCGGCATGTGCCCATCACTGTGCTGCTCGGCACCAGCGGCTCCGGCGGCGCCTTCAAGGAGGAGCACGTGCAGCTGATGCAAAAGCACTGTGCCCGTCCCATGGTGTTCCCGCTCTCCAACCCGACTGCCAACTGCGAAGCGCTGCCGGAAGACATCTACCGCTGGAGTCAGGGCAAGGCCATAGTTGCCACCGGCAGCCCGTTCAAGGACGTGCACTATGAGGGCAAGGATTACCGCATAGGCCAGGGCAACAACGTCTTCATCTTCCCAGGGGTGGGGCTGGCGGCCATCGTCAGCCAGCTGAGCGAGATCAGCCCGGATATCTTCACCACGGCCGCCTTTGCACTGGCCGAGTGCGTGAACGAGGTGGATTTGGCACAAGGCTCCGTTTATCCGCGCATTCGCGAGCTGCGCAACATCTCGGTGCACGTGGCGACTGCCGTGCTCAAAGACATAGTGCGCAAGGATCCCTCCCATCCGCTGATCGGGCAGGATCTGCAGCAGCATATCCTGAGCCACATGTGGGAGCCGCTCTACCTGCCTTATCGCCGGGTATGACGGCCGAAAGCGTGAGATGAAAAGGGGGTGGCCGTCGGCCACCCCCTTTTTCGTCAGCTGCGCAGCGGCAGCCAGCGGCCCTCCTTGCTGCGGCAGGCGGTATCCTGCCACTGCTGGCTTGCCTGGCCTATGTAGAGCTGCTCGCGATAGTCGCGGCACCAATGGCCGTTGGCGTGGCGAAAAGTGCGCAGCGGCGTGACGCTGCCACTGTGACGGTTGGCGGCATTGAACTAGGTGAGGCTCTGGCCTTTGGGGCGGGTTTGCAGTGCATCGGCCAGCGCCTGGTTGGCCAGTGCCACATCGGCCTTGTCCATCTGGTGGTAGAGAGGGGCGGGCTCAAGGGTGGCGCAGCCGAGCAGCCACAGAGAGAAGCAGATCAGCAGATAACGGCTCATGGTTGTTCCTTTGTGCGAAAACCCTGCTGTATCAGGGCTTGTTCCTGTGCATCGGTCAGCGTCTGGCCGCGATCATCGACAGTGCCATCGCCCCGGATCTCGTTGCCGTTGGCATCGACGGCGTCCACGCCCTTGTCGTCGACAGTGCCGTCGCCCCGGATTTCGTTGCCATTGGCATCGACGGCGTCCACGCCCTTGTCGTCGACAGTGCCATCGCCCCGGATCTCGTTGCCGTTGGCATCGACGGTGTCCACCCCCTTGTCGTCGACAGTGCCATCGCCCCGGATCTCGTTGCCGTTGGCATCGACGGCATCCACGCCATTGTCGTCGACAGTGCCATCGCCCCGGATTTCGTTGCCGTTGGCATCGACGGCATCCACGCCATTGTCGTCGACAGTGCCGTCGCCCCGGATTTCGTTGCCGTTGGCATCAATGGCGTCCACGCCATTGTCATCCAGGCCGTTACCGAGGCCGCGTCCGCCGGCATGACGATCCCCTCCGGCATGGCGGTCCCCTCCGGCGTGGCGGTCTCCTCCGCCATGCTGCTCGCCCCCTGCATGTTGCTCACCACCGGCGTGTTCACCACCGCCATTGTCATCACTACCCTGGCCACCCCCATCGCTGTCACTGCCGCCACTGCTGTCGCTGCCGTTGTCGCTACCACCGCCGCTGTCGCTGCCGCCACTGCTGTCGCTACCACCGCTGCTGTCGCTGCCACCGCTGCTGTCGCTGCCGCCGCCGCTGTCGCTACCACCGCTGCTGTCGCTGCCGCTGCCGCCACCACTGTCGCTACCACCGCCGCTGTCGCTACCGCCACCGCTGTCGCTGCCACCGCCGCTGTCGCTACCACCACCGCTGTCGCTGCCACCACCGCTGTCGCTGCCACCACCGCTGTCGCTGCCACCACCGCTGTCGCCATCCTTGTTGTGAACGATCAGCGAGTTGGCGATATAGCTGTGGCTGCCATCGAGGATCAGGTTGAACAGTGCCGTGGTGGGCGGGGCGTCAATCCAGCAGAGCGACTCCACCAGCAGCTCGCTCGGTTGCGGGGCCAGCGCCAGATTGCCCGCGCTGGCTGCGGTTGCCAGCCAGCCCAGCAGGCGCATGCCGGTAAACAGCGGCAACACGGCCAGGGCCGGATTTTCGGTACGGGTCATGGCCGGCGAGATGGCCGCCCAGCCGCGAGAGGTCAGGAAGGGGTGCTCCGCCGTGAAGAAGGGCGCCAGCTGGTTGATCCCGTAGAGCCTGCGCTCCCCCAGCAGCACCCGCTCGATAGCCCGGATCCGGTTGACATGACCATGTTGATCCAGCACTCGTTCACCGGTTTGCAGCGTCTCTATGGGGCGCTCGCTGCCGTCGGCCATGACGATCCGGGTACCGGCAATGAAGCAGGACTTGGCATGGGCCTGATTCATTTGCCACGCGTTGTGGGTGAAATCATAACTGAATGGGGTAGCAAACAGGGCCAATGCGATGGCCGATCCCACCAGCAATCTGCGCTGGCTGGGCTTGAAAGAGGGCAGTGGCATGGGGGACTCCTTGTCCGGCAGGGATTCACGCAATCAAGTATAGAGTGACCCTATGGCGGAGCAGGGGTGAGCTTTTGACAAACAAAGTCGCGTGGAAAAACGATTGGCGTCCGCCATAAAAGTGCGTAAAATCGCATACTCGATGCTTGTAGCAACGAATCCCGCCTAAAAAGCCAGTTTCATGCCCTCCCCAAGCAGTAAAAGGTAACGAATGACGCCAATTGGCCCATTTCACGCCTTGAAAGCGTCTTGTGATAACTGAAAAGTGTCAAATATCCCTGTCAGTTATCAAAAAATTAAGGACATCCATGTTTTCCTTAGTCAAGCAAAGTGTCGCCGGGCTGCAAATCCTGTTTGTCGCCTTCGGTGCCATGGTTCTGGTGCCCCTGCTCACCGGACTGAACCCCTCCATGGCCCTGCTTGGCGCCGGTGTGGGCACACTGTTGTTCCAGCTCTGCACTCGCCGCCAGGTCCCGATTTTCCTCGGTTCCAGCTTTGCCTTCATCGCCCCCATCATCTACGCCACCCAGACATGGGGACTGCCGTCCACCATGTTTGGCCTGTTTGCCGCCGGTTTCATGTACTTCATCCTGGCCGCACTCATTCGCGTGCGGGGCATGGGCTTTGTGCACAAGTTGCTGCCGCCCGTGGTGATTGGCCCCGTGATCATGGTGATCGGCCTGTCGGTCGCTCAGGTTGCCTGCAACATGGCGATGGGTCGTGCCGGTGGTGAGCAGGTGGTGCCCGCGGGGACTGCGCTGACGCTGGCGGGTATCTCGCTGGCGGTGACTCTGATTGCGGCCGTGTTCTGCAAGGGGTGGATCAAGTTGATCCCCATACTGTGCGGTGTCATCGCCGGTTATGTCTCTGCCGTGCTGATGGGTCAGGTGAACTTCGACGGCCTGATCAACACCCCCTGGCTGGCGCTGCCTCACTTCGAAACGCCGGAGATCAACTGGGCTGCCGCCCTGTTCATGCTGCCGGTGGCCATAGCCCCCTGTATCGAACACATTGGCGGCGTGCTCGCCATCGGTGGCGTGACCGGGCAGGATTACACCAAGAACCCGGGCCTGCACCGTACCCTGGCCGGTGACGGTATCGGCGTCTGCTTCGCCGGTTTCATCGGTGGCCCACCCGTGACCACCTACGCCGAAGTGACCGGCGCCGTGATGATCACCCGCAACTTCAACCCTGTCACCATGACCTGGGCCGCCGTGTTCGCCATCATTCTGGCCTTCTTCGGCAAGTTCAACGCCCTGCTCACCTCCATCCCCATGCCGGTGATGGGCGGCATCATGCTGCTGCTGTTTGGGTCCATCGCCGCCATCGGTCTCAAGACGCTGGTGGAGTCCAAGGTGGATCTGGGGCTGGCCCGCAACATCGCCATCGTGGCCGTGACCCTGACGGTCGGTGTCGGCGCGCTGGAGATGAAGATAGGTGACTTCGCCCTGGCCGGTGTCGGCCTGGCATCGGTTGCCGCCATACTGCTCAACCTGATCCTGCCTGCCAGCTCCGAAGAGGGGGCCATGGAGAGCGCCAAGGACTAAGCAAAAGGTTGCTGTCAGTCACGTAGTGAGGCCACCCCAGGGTGGCCTCACTCATTTCGACCGGTTTCCCGGCGTCACTCGGGCAAGGCCAGCACTCGCACCCACATGGCCCCGTCGCCCACCGGATGGCGCGCGAGCAGCGTCAGCTCGCCGCTGCCCGGGTCTATGCGGTGCACGGCGAGCTGGTGGGAGGCTTGCCCGGCTGCCAGCAGATAGCGACCGCTGTGATCGATGGCAAAGCCGCGAGGCATGGTCTCGGTCGGGAAGTGGGCCAGCGGGGTCAGGCTGCCATCCCGCGCCGCTATGCCAAACAGGGTCAGCAGGCTGCTGGCCCGCTCGCAGCTGTAGAGAAACCGGCCATCCGGCGTGACATGCAGATCCGCCCCCCAGCGCTCTCCCTGATACCCCGCGGGCAGCATGTCCAGGCTCTGTTGCAGATGGATATGGCCATCGGCCTGCCTGTGGTAGCGGTTGATGGTGCAATCGAGCTCGTTCAGGCAGTAGATATCGCCATTGACGGGGTGCAGCGCCAGGTGCCTTGGCCCGGCGCCGTTGGCGGTCTGCAGATCCCCTAGCGGATGGGGCGCCAGCCGTCCCTCGTCGTTCAGGGTGAAGCGGCGGATGGCATCTTCCGTGAGACAGGCGACCAGCGCCTCCTGCCTGCCCTGTTCGTCCGCCAGCAGGGTGACCGAGTGAGCCGTCATCAGCGGATCCATGTGCTGGTGCGGGGCCTGCACCAGGCCAGCGGCATCGATGGGGGAGACGGTGACATGGTTGAAGGCGTAGGAAGCCGCCAGCAGAAAGCGGCCGTCGGCCGTGATGGCGGTGTGGGAGGCACTGCCCGCCAGCGGCGCCAAGCCCTGTTCGCTGAGCCGGCCATCCGTGCCAATCCGGTAGCTGATGACCGCAAAATCGGGCCGCACGGCGGCATGAAGCCAGCGCCCATCCGGGCTTGTCACCAGCGGCTGGACCTGGCCCGGGGTATCGACCACCTGCAATAGCGCGAGCTCCCCGCTCTCGGCCAGGGCAAACACATGGATCTGCTGGCTGGCGGGGCTCGCCACATAAACAACCTGCTGCATCTGATCTCTACTCCTTGTCATGGGTAACGGCAGGCCAATCTTATCTCCATCCTCCGGGGTTTTGCTTACTCTTTTGCCCGGCCCGGGCACACCACCTGATGGGCCTTCAGGTGATAGAGCTCCACCTGCGGGTGGCCGAAGAAGCCCACTTCCCACGGATTTTTCTGCACGAACGCGGCGCGAATGGGCTCGAACAGTGGATGATCTTGCGGGATCTGGTAGGCATCAGCGGCGATGATGGTGTAATTCCACTCGATGGCCCGGGTGTAGGTAAACACAGCCCGCGAGTCGATGGCGAAATGGCAGCGGCCGTCGCGCTTGAGCAGCCGGGATTTGAAGGTCTCGGGGAAGGTGATGAAGAAGATGTCGTCCTCATCCGAGGAGAGAAATGCCAGCACTGTGGTGTGCGGCTGTGACTGGGCCCGGGTGACCAGTACCCCTATCTTGTTCTCCACTTCGCGCAGGTCCGGCACGGGCAAGCCGGTGAGTGGGGTGACGGGCAGCTCGCGGGCGGGGCGCTCATCGGCCGGATGCTGGTAGTCCGGCTGGGCAAAGGCATGGACCACCCGATTGCCATACCAGAGCTCGAACTGCAGCGGCGTGACATGGATCCTGCCGGGCGCCACCCGCTCGACCCGCCCCTTGTAGGAGGCGCGATAGACACTCAGGGAGGCATCGTACTCATCGACCCCGGTGCGGTTGTCCAGGTGCAGGGTGATCTTGTCGCCCGCCGTCAGCTGGTGTCCCTTGGGAAAGCTGAGCAGCAGCTCGTCGTCGTCATGGATCTCGACCCCGCAGATATAGACGCCGGTCTCCTTGCTGGCAGGATCGGCATAGGTGGCGGCGACCCCGAGCAGGGGGGAGCCGAGAAAAGCGAGCAGACTGGATGGAGAATTCATGGCGCACCTCGATTGCAAATATGGGGATGTGGCACCTGAGTGTATCCCGGCTTGGCCGAGCTGGCGGTCGTGCCGTCGCCCTTTACCCGCTATCCAAGTTACTGATAAGTGACGGCTTGTTCTCGCCTCGCCATCACAAAACCGCCAACCCGGTTCCGCCGGTCGGGCCCGGGACCATAAAAAAGGCCCCGTCACGGGGCCTTGGGTACTGGTTGTCGTCCTGCATCAGGCGGGCTGCTGGCCCGGCGGCGGCAGAGCGGCGGAGCTGGGCTCCACCTTCTGCTCTTCGCCCTTCATGTTCTTGATGTAGACATCCATCTGGTTGAAGGCGATCTCGATGCCGTTCGCCTTGAACAGGGCGTCGATCTTGCGGTTCAGCTCGTCCACGGCCGGGTTGCGATCGCCGAGCTCGCTCACGAAGAAGCGCAGCTCATGATCCAGGGTGCTGGGGCCGAAGGTGAGGAAATAGACGATGGGGGCCGGGTCTTTCAACACGCGGCTGTTCTCGTCCGCCGCCTGTTTGAGCAGGGTGCGAGTCAGCTCCAGATCCGAGCCATAAGCCACGCCCACACGCACGATCACCCGGGTGACGGTATCGCTCAGGGACCAGTTGATCAGCCGCTCCGTCATCAGCTGCTGGTTGGGAATGATCACCTCTTTGCGGTCGAAGTCGGTCAGGGTGGTGGCGCGAATGCGGATCCTGGAGACGGTACCGGAGAAGGGACCAATGGTGACGGTGTCGCCGATCCGCACCGGACGCTCGAACAGTATGATGATGCCCGAGACGAAGTTGGAGAGGATCTCCTTCATGCCAAAACCGATACCGACCGACAGACCACCCGCTACCCACTGCAGCTTGTCCCACTGTACACCCATCATGGAGAGGGCGGTCAGGGAGCCAAAGCCGATCAGTACATAGTTGAGCATGGTGGTGATGGCGTAGGCGGTACCCTGGGCCAGGTTCAACTTGGAGAGCACCAGCACTTCCAGCAGACCGGGCAGGTTGCGGGCCAGTGACCAGGCGCCCCCGAGCAGGAGGAAGCCGATCAGCACGTCGCTCAGGCTGATTGGGAAGAGCACGGCGTTGGCGCCGGTTCCTTCGCTGCGGTGCCACAGCACCATGCTGTCGAGGTAGGAGAAGACCGCCACCAGATCAGACCAGAGCCAGTAGAAGGCGACGCCGAATACCAGCAGCAGCACGGTACGGGTCAAGCGCAGGGATTGCTGGCTGACATCCTCCAGATCCATGGGCTGCTCTTCGATGGACTCGCCACCTTCCGCGTCTTCCACCGATCTGTGTTCACGTTTGGCGACGGCGCGGCGGTAGGCCAGGCGACGAGCCGCCAGCTCCAGACCACGCAGTGAGGTGCGGTAGACCAGACTCCAGATGATCAGCAGGTAGAAGGACTCCACCAGACGGCCGGTCAGTTTCAGCGCCGTGTAGTAGTAGCCCAGGCCGACCAGCACCATCAGTGCCACCGGCGCCAGCGCCAGGGCGCCCGCGGTGATCGACTGCTGCATGCTGCCCTCGCCCTTGATGATGGCGCGAGAGATGGGGAACACCAGATAGGTGGTGAGGCCCAGCAGCAGCAGGGTCAGCGCCTGACCGACCACATCGTTGCCCAGTGACGAGGGCTCTACCACCGCCTTGGTCGAGAGCATGATGAGCGGCAGCAGCGGCAGCCACAGATAGCGCATGCTGGTGCGCTTGGCCTGCAACTCGGCCTTCGGCATGCGGAAGTGCGATTCAGCAATGCCGCCCGGGCGCATCACAGCCAGATAGACGCTGAACACCAGATAACCGAGGGCGAGGTTGAGGGTTATCTGGAAAATCAGTTTGGGACTGAGCAGGCCGCAGTAAGTGAGCCAAAGACCGGCCGCCAGTATGAACAGGCTGCCCGGCAGGCGTTGCAGCACTGTATAGAGCAGGGCACGTGGTGTGTGCCACTGGCTGTCCTGGCGAAAACGTCCCAGATCCTTGTTGATCCGTTTCTGCCGATTGAGCAGGGAGGGTCGCTTCCAGATCAGCAGGCCACCCACCAGCAGCAGCGGGAAGGCGAGCAGGGACACCGGCAGCAGCATCTCGCCCCAGCCGTCCCAGTCCGGCTTCAGTACCCAGTCCGAGGCTTGCTTGTAGGCCTGGGCTGGCCAGTTGATGAACCACTTCATATCGATGGGTTTGTTGCTGCTGACCCAGAAGATGTGTTGCTGCAGGGTAAATTCGATGGACGCGTAGATCCGCGCCAGCTGCTGCTGGGTCAGCTGCAGGCTGATGGCGTTGGTCAGCTGGCTGTCGAGCTGACGATTGAGCTGGTCGAGCAGGCTGATGCGGGTGTCGAGCAGGGTGGCGAGGTTGGCTCTGTCCTCTGCACTGACCTGCTCGCTGCTGTTGGCGATCAGGTTGTCCAGATACTGGGTTTTCTGGAACAGTTGATCACGTTGCTGGCTCAGTTCGAACTGGGCCAGATGCAGGTCGGCGATCTGCTCTTCCAGGTTCTTGACCAGAGTGGAAGGGGAAGACTCCAGCTGCTGGTAGAGCTGATAGAGGATGCGCGACAGCAGCAGGTTGCCCTTGAGCATCTGTACCTGTTCGTTCAGGTTGCGCTCTGTCTGGGTGCCGCGTTCCAGCCAGCTCTTGGCTTGCAGGTTCTTCTGCACCAGATTGTTGAGATTGGTGGTGGCGCTGACCAGTTGCTGGCTGAGCTGATGGTTGAGTTCCTGCTCTTTTTGTACCAGCGGGTTATCGTCGATGGCGACCAGTTCACCTGTCTGCTCGGCAGTTTTTTCGGTATCGCCCAGACGTTTGGCACTGCTCTGCTCCTGCAGCAGTTGCAGCTTCTGCTCCTCGTTGGCGAGGCGGGCATTCTGGTAGTCCCGTTGCTTGACCGCCAGATCCTGCATGCTGGTGCGGTTATCCAGCTGTTGTTGCAGGTTGGCCAGTTGCAGCTCCAGCAAGGCCAGTTCTGCGCCCAGCTTCATCTTCTCGGCACTGCTGACGCTGTCACCGACGTTGAGGCGGGTGCGGATCTCCTGGCTGCGCTGATAGGCGCGGCTCATGTTGGTCTGGGCTCGCTCCGGCAGGGTTTGCAGACTGGTGAGCTGGCTGCCTATGGTGCCGAGGGTTTCCTGGGCATCCTGCATGTTGGCCAGCACTTCCGGTTGACGGCTGTCCAGTTCCGCCAGGCTCATGCTGGCGTACTCGCTCTTGATCTGCTCGGCGCTCTTGTTCTGGGTCAGGGCATCGAGTTTGGCGCTGATGTCCCTGAGCTCACCCGGCAGGGAGCGAAGGCGTTGGGTTTGGCTCTTGGCCTTGGCGTGCTCCTTCTCGATGCTGTCGAGCAGGCTGAGGGTCTCGGTCAGGAGCTTCTGGTCGGCCTGCTGGCTGACGGTGAGGGTGTCTGACTTGCCGAGGGCATCGAGCGCGCGCTGTACGCTGGCTCTTTGGGGCACGTCCTGCGCCATGGCTTGCGGTACGCAGAGGCTGATGAATAAGCAGAGCAGCGGCAACAGGGTGGCCGAGGCTCTTTTGAAGCGTGTTGAGAGCATAAAACTTCCGGGTTATTACGCGATAGTTGGGAAATTTCCCACTTGGATTGAATCCGCGTGGATTCTAACACCGGGCTTGAACGGGAAGCAGGGGGGCAGATAAAAAAAACGGCGCCTTCAGGCGCCGTTTCATCGGTTCGGTACGGATTAGAGTACGTGAACGGAGGCGGTGTTGGTGGTACCGCTCGGTACCAGGGCACCGGAAACCATGACGACCACGTCACCCTTCAGACCCATGCCGCTGGCCAGCGCCGCTTCTTTGCCGATGCGATAGAAATCGTCGGTGGAGGCGATGCTGTCAACCACGTGAGCAATCACACCCTTGGTCAGAACCAGCTGGGCAGCTGTCTTCTTGTTGGTGGTGATGGCCAGGATCCAGGCTTGCGGGAAGTACTTGCGAATGGCCTTGGCAGACTTGCCGCCTTCGGTGGCAACCACGATCAGCGGGGCATCCAGCTTCTCGGAGGTCTCGACCGCGCCTTTACATACGGCTTCGGTGATGCGCAGCTTGTTGCTGTCGTTGGCAGCAGACAGGTTGGACGGCATCACGGCATCGGTACGCTCGCAGATGGTGGCCATGATGGTCACGGCTTCCAGCGGGTACTTGCCCTTGGCGGATTCACCGGACAGCATGACTGCGTCGGTACCGTCCAGGATGGCGTTGGCCACGTCGCCAGCTTCGGCGCGGGTCGGACGCGGGTTCTTGATCATGGAATCCAGCATCTGGGTGGCGGTGATAACCACTTTACGTGCCTTGTTGCACTTGGTGATGATCATCTTCTGGGCGAAGATCACTTCTTCAACCGGAATTTCCACGCCCATGTCGCCACGTGCAACCATGATGCCGTCGGAGACAGCCAGGATCTCGTCGAAGTTGTCCAGGCCTTCCTGGTTTTCGATCTTGGAGATGATCTGGATGTTCTCGCCACCGTGGGCCTTCAGGTGCTCACGGATTTCCAGCACGTCTTCTTTCTTGCGAATGAAGGAAGCAGCAACGAAATCAACGCCTTGCTCGCAACCGAAGATGAGGTCGCGCTTGTCTTTCTCGGCCAGGGCCGGCAGCTTGATGGAGACGCCCGGCAGGTTGATGCCCTTGTTCTCGCCCAGATCACCGTTGTTCAGCACTTTACAGACAACTTCACGCTCGGTGATTTCGATCACGTCCAGACCGATCAGGCCGTCATCCACCAGGATGCGGTTGCCGACACGCAGGTCGTTGGCGAAACCAGCATAGGTCACGGCCACTTTGTCTTTATTGCCAACCACAGTCTGGTCTGTGGTGAAGGTGAAGGTCTGGCCAGCGACCAGAGCAACGTCGTTGCCGCCTTCCAGCTTGATGGTACGGATTTCCGGACCCTTGGTGTCAAGCAGGATAGCTGCGTGCTTGCCGGTTTCGGCCATGACAGCGCGCAGGTTGTTGATACGACCGCCGTGCTCGGCGTAGTCGCCGTGGGAGAAGTTCAGGCGCATGACGTTCATGCCGGCATCCAGCATTTTAGCCAGCATTTCTTTGGATTCGGTCTTGGGACCGATGGTGCAGACGATTTTGGTCTTTTTCATGTCAGTCTTCATGGTTAAGGAGTTTCCGCCGTGCAATATACACCAGTTTTTGGATACTTTTTATGATCCAGAAACAACGTTTTGACCAGATAACGTTTTCTTTTCAGGGATAACGTTTTCCTCCCGGCTACTTTTTAGGGCATAAATTAACTGGTCCGCGCAGATTTGGCACAAATGTTGCCATATGCATCCAAGCGCCGGTCTGCCTCGTCAGATGTTGTAAAATGACGATCCCACCCTGTCATCAAGCCGTCATCAGTCCCGACAAGAATAGACCCGGTGACGGAACATGAGAGCCCCATGATGACGCCCTATCTGTTGATACTCTCCCTCGCCCTGCTGGTTATACAGGCACTGCCTGCCGCCTGCTGGCCAGACGATCCTGCCCCGCGGGCTGCCAGCGCCCTTGAGCTTGTCGAATTGCAGCAGATGCTGGCGGCCAGCGAACCCGGCCTCTCCCGTGATGCCTGGCGGCAGCTGCGCCAGGACAGCCTGCACGGCTGGCAACACGGGCCGCACTGAACGGGAGACGTTAAAAGAGAGGGAGGCCAAGCCTCCCTCTCTTTTTATCCTGTTTTCAACGGTGTCTGGCTCAGTTGATCTTGCCCATCTCGATGGCGAAGCTGGTGGCCAGCTGGGCAAACTTGAGGGCGTGACCGGCGGAGGCGTCCGAATTTGACAGGGTATCCTGCGCCGTGTGGATGTTGGGGTTGTAGTCGTTGAAGCGCGACTCGAACGGCATGGCGGCGGGATAGCCCTGATTGTGCCAGGAGGCGTGATCCGAGCAGCCGTAGCCGCAGCTGTCATAGCCATAGCTTATCTGCGGCAGGTAGGCATCGATCAACTGGGCGAGATAGCCGGTCAGTCCCTGGTCCGTGTAGTCGGTCATGAAGACGATGTCCTCGGCAGAGCCCTGGTAGTTGGTCATGTCCAGCTGCAACGCCGCCAGTACCTTGGTGTTGGCCGCCTTGTAGCGACTGGCGATGTCCTTGGAGCCGCGCAGGCCCACCTCTTCCGCCGCATAGCCGATAAATTGCAGGGTGCGCTCCGGTTGGCGACCCTGCTCGGCGATGACCCTCAGCACCTCGGTCAGGGTGGCGATGCCGGAGGCGTCATCGTCGGCGCCGGGGGCCAGGGTGCGGCTGTTGGGGGCCGAGCCTGCGGTGGAGTCGAGATGACCGCCGATCACCACCACCTCATCCGGATAGCGGCTGCCCTTGAGGGTCAGCACCACGGATTGCTGCGGGTAGCCACTGTGCTTGACCCGACTGACGCTGGCCCAGGGCAGGGTTGCACTCAGGCCCTGCCACTGGCTGGCCACCCAGTCGGCGGATTGCACCCCTGTGGTGGTGGTGTAGTAGCGGTTGCGCCAGCTGGCGAGCTTGCTGATGGTGCCGACTATGTTGCCCTGATCCAGATAGGGCAGCAGTCGGTTGACGCTGCCGCCCTGGGTCAGCGGCGGTGCGCTGAACAGGTTCTGGCTAAGGGGCTGGGCCATGCTCTGCAGGGCGTCGGCCAGGGTGCTGTGCACCACATAGCCGCCGCAGCGCTGATGGCCTTCGTGCATCAGGTGGGAGAGGGTGCCGAGCTCGCTCGCCTCGACCTGAGCCAGCTGGACGGGGGCGCCGCTGGCACTGAACAGGGGGGCCAGCTTGGCCTTGACCTGCTTGAGTTCGACGCCGCTGTCGGCTCCGACCGTGATCCAGACGGGGTCGGCGGCCTGCACGGCGAGGGGCAGCAGGGGCAGCAAGAGGGCGGTCAGCAAGGGTTTCATATCGGATCCTTCCGGGTAGCGTGACAGATGAATGACATAAGTGGGTGTCATAAGACGACCTGCCCAGTCTAGTCAGGGGAGTGCACGCCGGATCTGCCCATCTGGCGGGCTGGCTGCCCCATCCGGTGGGGGTCACTGCAGGATCTGCTGTTTACCCGGGGGGTTGGGCCGGGCTGGTCAGCGCTTTGTGCTGATGAGAAGGGGAGTGGCAGTCTGGTTGCCGTGCCCTGGCCATTGTGCCCCGGCTGGGGGGCTGACGCAGGGACCCAAAGTGTGCCATGTCGGCGATATTGCGCCACTATCGCTGGGGGCTGGGGGCTGGGGGCTGGGGCTGGCCGCTGCGCGCGGCCCAAACGAAAGGGGCCTGGGGCCCCTCTCTGTCGGTTTGCTCCGTGCCAATGGCGGTCAGCCCGTGGTTTCGGCCAGCATGCCGAGCGCTATTTCCCGCTCCCCCATGATCACCTTGTCTGCCCCCTGCCGGGTGAGGAAGTTGACCTCGTCATCGCTGTGGGCGCGGGCTATGACCCGGATGGCCGGATTGATCAGCCTGGCCTGGGCGATGGCCTCGCCGGCCTCGAAGCTGTTGGGGATGGCCACCAGCAGCCAGCTGGCATCGGCGATGGCGGCGCGACACAGCACCTCATCGTTCGCCACGTTGCCATTGATATGAGGGATCCCGGCCTGGTGCAGGCTCTCCAGCCGGTGCGGATCCTGCTCTATCACCACCAGCGGCCGCTCGGCGGCTTGCAGCCCTTCCACCAGCAGGCGGCCGACCCGGCCAAAGCCCACCAGCACAGTGTGCTCCTTCATCTCGACGGCCGGGCACTTGCACTCGGCCAGCGCCTGGGTGTTGTCGGCATCCGGGTGCTTCTCCAGGTAGCGCTCGACGGCGTTGAACACCAGTGGATTGAGCATGATGGAGAGGCTGGCACCCACCAGGATCAGATCCCGGGCCGCTTCCGGCACCAGCTTGAGCACGATGGCGAGACCTATCAGGATGAAGGAGAACTCGCCAATCTGGGCCAGGCTGGCGGAGATGGTGAGCGCGGTGCGCTGGCTGTAGCGAAACAGCCGCACTATGGCGTAGGCCGCCACCGACTTGCCGAACATGATGATGAACAGGGTAGCCAGCACCGCCAGCGGATCCGTCAGCAGCACAGCGGGGTTGAACAGCATGCCCACAGAGACGAAGAAGAGCACGGCGAAGGCATCCTGCAGCGGCAAGGTGTTGTTGGCGGCGCGATGGCTCAGCTCGGAGCTGTTCATGACGATGCCGGCGAAGAAGGCGCCGAGGGCGAAGGAGACGCCGAACAGCTTGACCGCGCCGAAGGCGATGCCGAGGGAGCCGGTCAATACCGCCAGGGTGAACAGCTCGCGGGAGCCCGTGCTGGCGGTGTGAGCCAGCAACCAGGGGATGAAGCGGCTGCCCACCACCATCATCAGCGCCACGAACAGGGCGACCTTGCCGAGGGTCCAGCCCAGATCCAGCGTTATGCTCTGCCAGCTCATGCTCTGATCGCCGTGCTGGATATTGGCGAGTATGGGCAGCATCACCAGCGCCAGCACCATCACCAGATCCTCGACGATGAGCCAGCCGATGGCGATGCGCCCCTGCAGGGTCTCCAGATTCTGGCGGCTCTCCAGCGCCCGCAGCAGCACCACTGTACTGGCGGTGGAGAGGGCGAGGCCGAACATCAGGCCGGCGGTGAGATCCCACCCCATAAGGGAGGAGAGCCCCATGCCGAGCAAGGTGGCGACCGCTATCTGGACGATGGCGCCCGGAATGGCGATCTTCTTCACCGACATCAGGTCGCTGAAGGAGAAGTGCAGGCCCACCCCGAACATCAACAGGATAACGCCCAGCTCCGCCAGCTCGGGCACCAGCGCCATGTCGGCCACATAGCCAGGCGTGAAGGGGCCCGAGATGACCCCGGCCGCCAGATAACCCACCATGGGCGAGATCTTGAGGCGATGGGCAAGCATGCCGAGCACGTAGGCGAGCACGAAGCCGCCAACCAGGGTGGTAATCAGGGGAAGGGAGTGGTCCATGTCGTCACCTCGCTAATGGCAGTCAGGGGGCTACCAGATCACCGCGCGGGATGAAGAGGGCAGCTGTCAATGAGCAGGGGGCGAAAGAGACAGATGTTGGCCGCGACAAACACTGGATATTGGGGACAACAGTTGTCGTTTCTGTTGAAAAATAATACATTCTTTGCCTAAAGGCAATATTTATCCACATTTTAACGCTTATTTGCGATTAAAAGTGCATAAGTATCGAAATGCAGGGGGGGAAGGGGCGCCTTTCTCCATTTTGTTGGCAGGAGTAATTAATCTGCGATGATTTTGGTCTGCAAGTGTGCGCCCCGGGGCGGCGCCAGGGCGCAACAAGCAACAAGGCGACCCTGAGGTCGCCTTGTTGCAGAGACGCGGGCACTTATTCGCCCTTGGCAATCCCCTCGCGTCTCGGATCGGCGGCGCCGAACCAGCCGCCGGCATTGCGCTCGACCCCCTGCAGGCCCGAGGTCTGCTCGCTCAGCACCACCTCGTGTCCCCTCGCCTTGAGCCCCTCGACCACTGCCTCGGGGGTGCGTCCCGCCTCCAGCTCGGTGGGGCCGTTGCGGCTGCCGAAGTTGGGCAGGTTGATGGCCTGCTGCAGGTTCAGCCCCCAATCCTGGGTGCCGAGCAGCGTCTTGCCCACGTAGTTGATGATGGCGGAGCCCCCCGGAGAGCCCAGGCTCATTTCGAGCTCGCCACTGTGCTTGTCAAACACCAGCAGGGGGGACATGGAGGATCGCGGCCGTTTGCCGGGCGCTACCCGGTTCGCCACCGGCAGACCGGCGGCATCCAGCGAGGTGAAGGAAAAATCGGTGAGCTGGTTGTTGAGCAGGTAGCCGTTGACCATCAGCCGTGAACCGAAGCCATCCTCGATGGAACTGGTCATGGAGACCGCCATGCCCGCCTTGTCGACGATGGAGACGTGGCTGGTGGAGGGCAGCTCGGGGGTAGCATCCTTGCCGCGAGCCAGTGCCAGCGGCGGCGTGCCCGGTTGGGCCAGGCCCATGGAACGCTTGCCGATAAGCTTGCCCCGCTCGGCCAGATAGCCCTTGTCCAGCAGACCCTTCACCGGCACGCTGACAAGATCGCCATCCGCCACATACTGGTTGCGATCGGCGAAGGCGAGCCGCGCCGCCTCGCTGTAGAGATGGATGGCCTCGCTTGATGCGGCCAGTCCCCCTTCCGTCGTGGCGATCGGCTTGAGGGCCGCCATGTTGCGGCTCTCCAGCATGCCGAAGATCTGGCCCAGGGCTATGGTGCCGGAGGAGGGGGTGGGAAAGCCGCAGATCTGGCTCTGGCGATAGTCAAAGCAGAGACCGTCCCGCAGCTTGGTCTGGTAGCTGGCCAGATCCACCGCCGCCAGCACGCCGGGATTGGTGGGATGCTGGCGCACCTTGGCCACCATGGCCTGGGCCAGCGGTCCCTGATAGAAGGCATCCGCCCCCTGTGTGGCCAGGGTGCGCAGCACCTTGGCCAGCGCCGGGTTGGTGAGCGTGCTGCCGGCGGGCCTGGGTGTGCCATCCGGCAGATAGAAGTAGGCGCGGGCATCCGGGTCCCTGGCGAGGTAGGGATCTTTTGCCAGCAGGGTGGCCAGCCGCGGGCTTATCACAAAACCCTGCTCCGCGAGCGTGATGGCGGGCTCGAACAGCGTGGCCCAGGGCAGCTTGCCATAGCGCTGATGGGCCAGCGCCAGTGCCCGTACCGTGCCCGGCGCGCCCACCGAGCGGCCACCCACCACGCCGTCATAGAAGGCCATGGGCTTGCCATCCTTCATGAACAGCTGATCCGTGGCGGCGGCAGGGGCCGTCTCGCGACCATCCACAGCCGCAACCTTGCTTCCATCCCACACCAGCAGCAGGGAGCCACCGCCGATGCCGGAGGATTGCGGCTCCACCAGGGTCAGCACCAGTTGCACAGCGATGGCGGCATCCACGGCGCTGCCACCCGCCCGGATGATCTGGTAGCCCGCATCCACCGCCAGCGGGTTGGCGGCCGCCACCATGAAGTCATGGCCCTGCCAGCCCTGTTTGTCGGTCCAGCCGCTGGCCGCCTCGGGGGCGAGCAGGGTCTGGGGCGGCGGGGCATAGTGAAAGCCCTTGTCACTGGCGCAACCGGCCAGCAGGGCGAGGGCAAGGGTCAGCCCCAGGGGTTTGAGCAACATGACACTCTCCTTGTCTGTTTTATGACCATGAGGGGCGACTATGTCACGATTGGCACTAGTTACTCAAGTTGTTGAACAGGATCAATGCCTTACTCATTTATCAATAGGCCCCATCCGTCAGCGCCGGCCATAAAAAAACCGCCCTGGGGCGGTTTTTGCAATTTGGTGAGGCAGGCCGGGCTAGATGGACTGCTCTTCGCCACCCAGGGCGGCAAACAGCGCCGGGATGAACTGGGCCAGCTCGGCGGTCACCAGGGCGAAGTCGGCGTCCAGACGGGCGGCGGGATCTTCGCTGGTCACGTCGTCGTTCTGCTCGCGCAGCTCTTCGCTGAACTTGAGGCGCTTGATGGAGATGTCGTCTCCCAGCACGAAGCTCAGGGTCTCGCCCCAGTTTAGGGCCAGCTTGGTCACCAGCTTGTCGTTGGCCAGGTGGTTCTTGATCTCGTCGGTCATCAGATCCTGCTGCTTGCAGCGGATGATGCCGCCGTGCTCCATGGCACTGCGCAGCTCGGCTTCGTCTTCCAGCGCGAAGGAGGCGGGCAGATTGCCCTCGCTCAGCCACTCGGTCATGGTGATCTCGGGCGGGTTCTTGAGGGCCACGGGTACCACGGGCAGGGTGCCTATGCTCTTGCGCAGCAGGGCCAGCAGATCGTCCGCCTTCTTGGCGGAGCCCGCGTCCACCACCATCAGATTGTCGGCCGGATTGATCCAGGCGAAGGTCTGGCTGGTACGACTGAAGGCACGGGGCAGCAGGGTGTGGAGTATCTCCTCCTTCAGCGCTTCCTTCTCTTTCTTCTTGAGGGCGCGGCCCTGCTCGAATTCGATCGCTTCTACCTTCTCCGCCAGCATCTCCTTGACGACGGAGCCCGGCAGCATCTTCTCTTCCTTGCGGGCACAGAGCAGGATGTGGCCAGCGGCCGAGTGGGTCAGGGTCGAGCCGAATTTGCCAAGGGGCTTGACCCAACCGAACCGGGAGATGTCCTGACTGCCACAAGGGGTGAAGGCGCAGGCCTCGAGCTGGGTTTCCAGCTGATCCACTGTCAGGTCAAAGGGGCGGGTAAAGCGATAAATCTGCAGGTTTTTAAACCACATGGCGTCCTCGGTCTCATAGATTGTCCGGCGGGCATTGTACTAGAGAGGCGCTTTGTGATCAGCCAATCATTCTCGCTAAATAAAGGGCGATCGAGTTCACAGGGAGCCATGTTCGCCCCCAACCCTGTCATCAAACTCCCCTAGACTGCGGGTGTTCAAGTTGTTAACAAGGATGCAGATATGTTGAGGCCGAGTCGGTCAGAGGACATGGAAGAGATCGTCGAAATCTGGTTGCTGGCCTCCCTGCAGGCCCACGATTTCGTCGATGCCTCCTGCTGGTGGCAGGCCCAGGAAGATCTGCGCACCCGCTATCTCGACCACGCCCGCATCTGGGTATTCGAGGAGCGCGGCGAGCTGCTCGGCTTCATGGCGCTGGTGGATGACTACCTCGCCGCCCTGTTCGTGCGCCCCGACCGGCAGGGACGCGGCGTGGGCCATGCCCTGCTGCAGGAGGCCAAGTCGCAGGGGGCCAGGCTGCATGCGCGGGTGTTCGTGGAAAACGATCAGGCGGTGCGCTTCTACCGCCGCCACGGCTTCGTGATCGAGGGGGAGGAGTTCGATCCCCTCACCGGCCATCCCCAGTACAAGATGTGTTGCGAGCCCGCCTGAATCTGACGCCACCGGCCTGTTTTGCTTGAAAAAAGGGTGGCGTATCCTCATCTTGTCTGCATTGGGTGCCGTGGGCACCGCTCCTCCATTTCGAGCCGTTTTCTCATGAAGATCCTGCACACAGCCGACTGGCACCTTGGCCACCAACTCCATGGCCATGAACGCCGTTTCGAACACGACGCCTTTCTCGACTGGTTGACCGACACCATCAAGCAGCGGCAGATCGACGCCCTGCTGGTGGCGGGCGATCTGTTCGACACCGCCAACCCTCCCGCCAGCGCCTGGCAGCAGCTCTATCGCTTCCTGGCGAGGCTGCGGGCCGAGATGCCCCGCCTCAACATGGTGCTGATCGGCGGCAATCACGACTCTCCCTCCAAGCTGGATGCGCCCCACGAGCTGCTGCGGGCCTTCGACCTGCATCTGGTGGGCAGCATCAGCCGGGACTGTGATGGCAGGCTTGAGACAGATCGCCTGCTGGTGCCGCTGCAAGACAGGGAGGGCAAGATAGCCGCCTGGTGCGCCGCCGTCCCCTTCCTGCGCAGCAGCGACCTGAGGGTCGAGCAGCTTGAAGAGGGGCAGGATCGGCTGATCGAGGGGGTTCGTCAGGTCTATGAAGAGGTGCTGAGTGCCGGTCGTGCACGCTGTGAACCCGATCAGGCGCTGATCGCCATGGGCCACGCCTATCTGGCGGCGGGCCAGCTCTCCGAACTCTCCGAGCGGCGGGTGCTGGGTGGCAACCAGCACGCCCTGCCCGCCGACATCTTCGTCGCCGCCGACTACACGGCGCTCGGGCACCTGCATCTGGCCCAGAGCCCGGCCCCCGGCGTGCACTACAGCGGCTCGCCGTTGCCGCTCTCGCTCGCCGAGGCCAACTACAACCATCAGGTGCTGGAAGTGACGTTTGAGGGGGGCCAATTGGTGGGGCTGGAGCGGCTCCCTGTGCCCCGCGCGGTGGAGATGATCCGGCTGCCAGAGAGCGAACTGGAAGGGGCGCTCAAGGCCATCGAGGCGCTGGCGCTACCCGCTTGCCAACAAGAAGCACAGCCCTTCCTCGAAGTGCGACTATTGTTGCCCAGACCTGAGGCCCGCATCCGCGAGCGCATTCTGGCGGCCATGGCCGGCAAGCCGGTGCGCCTGGCCCGCATCAGCACCCGTTATCTGGGATCCGGGCAGGGGCTGGCCGATGGCCAGAACCAGCGCAGGCTGGATGAGCTCTCCCCCACGGAGGTGTTTCGGCTCTGCTATCAGCGCCAGTTTGACGGTGAACCCGGGGCCGAACTGGTGGCCTCGTTTGAAGAGATATTGCAACAGGTGAAGGAGTCCGGCGCATGAAGATCCTGTCCCTCAGCGGTGAGAACCTGGCCAGTCTGACCGGGGCCTTCACCATCGACTTTACCAGGGGGGCGCTCGGCGCCGCCGGTCTGTTTGCCATCACGGGCAACACGGGCGCGGGCAAGAGCACCTTGCTCGATGCCATCTGTCTGGCGCTGTACGACGAGATGCCACGCTTTATCGCCAACCGCAAGAATGTTGAGAAAATTGGTCGAGCGGATGAAGACGAAAAAGAAAAGTTAACCGCCAATGATGTGAGAAACATCCTCAGCCGCGGCCACGCCAGCGGCTGTGCCGAGGTGCAGTTTCGCGGCTGTGACGGTCGCATCTGGCTGGCGCGCTGGGCGGTGCGCCGGGCCCGCAACCGCTCCGAGGGGCGCTTTCAGACTCAGGAGCGCAGCCTGACCGACGTGGCGAGCGGCCAGGTCTTCTCCGGCAGCAAGCGGGAGCTGCAGGATCGCATCGACGAGCTGGTGGGGCTCTCCTGGGAGCAGTTCCGCCGCGCCGTGATCCTGCCCCAGGGGGAGTTTGCCGCCTTCCTGAAATCGAGTGCCGACGAGCGATCCGCCCTGCTCGAGCGCATGACGGGCACAGAGCTCTATTCCGCCATCTCCATCCAGACCCATGAGCGGGCGCGGGAGGAGCAGCAAAAATTGGCCGCCATAGGGCAACGGCTCGGCGACGTGGCGCTGATGGACGAGGCGACCCGCGAGCAGTGGGTCACCCAACAGTTGAGCCTCTCTACCGGCCTCAAGCACGAGCAGCAGCAGCGCCAGTTGTTGCAGGACTTGCGCGATCTCAACGATCGCATCGCCGCCCAGTTGCTGGCCTGTCAGGAGGGGCAGGCGGCACTGGCCGCTGCCGAAGCGGCTCACGCCCAGGCAGCGCCCGAGCGGGAGGAGTTTGCCCGCGCCGAGCAGGCCCAGGTGGCCCGCGCCGATCACGACGAGCTGGCGCGCCTCACCCTGGAGGTGCAACAGCAGGAGCAGCTTATCGGCCAGTTGGGGCCCGAATTGTCACAGGTTGAACTGGCACAGCAACAGGCCGCGCTGCGCGAGCAGCAACTGCTGGCCGACAAGATAGCCGCCGAGCGTGAATGGGGGGCGCTGCAACCCGAGCTCAAGCGGGCGCAGGAGCTGGATACCCGCATCAGGGAGAAGGGCAGCCTGTTGCAGGATGTCCAGCAGCAGGGGGCGCAGGCGCGCACCCTGCAACTGGCGCTGCAGCAGGAGTGGCAACAGCAGGCGAGCCGGGTGCAGGCACTCGAGACCCGCCGCCAGCAATGGGCACTCTGGCTGGATGAGCGCAAGGCGCTGGCACCCCTGGCGCGCCAGTGGCAACCCTTGCTGGCGGCCATGCAGGATTGGGCCGAGGGTCGGGATCAGCTGCAACATCTGCTGCAGAGTCGTGAGCACAAGGGCCATGCCCTGCGGGATCTCAACAGCCGGCTGGAGCAGGGTCAGCAGGAGCGGGATTACTGGCTGCAGGAGCGCACGCGGCTGCAACAGCAGCACGATCAGTTGCAGGCGCAGGAGTGGGACGGCCAGGTCGCCAAGGCGCAGGAGCAGCGGCAGGCCCAGACCGAGCAGCTGGCGCGGGTACGGCAACTGCTGGAGCTGGCGGAGGCGGGCCGCAATCACAGCGAGCAACAGGAGCGCTTGCTGCAAGAGATGGCGCTGCTCGAGCAACATCTGCACCGCCTGGCCGGTCAGCACGATGAGCTGGTGCCGGCGCTGGAACGGCTCGCCACCCAGCGTGGCGAGGCGCGCCATGCCCTGGAGCAGGCTCGCGCCGTGGCCAGCTTGGAGCAGTATCGTCACGTGCTCAGCGATGGCTCTCCCTGCCCGCTCTGCGGCGCCGAGGATCACCCCTATAGCCAGAGCCAGCCGCAGGTGGCCGGCATACTGGCGCAACTGGCCGAGCGTGCCCGTCAGCTGGAGCTGGAGTGGGAGCGGCTCAATCATCAACATATTCAGGGGGAGAGCGAGCGGGTGGAATTGGCCCGTCAGCTGGCTGCCCGTCAGCAGCGCCAGCCTGAGCTTGAGGCGAGATCCGAACAGCTGACCCAGCGCTGGTTGCAACTGGGCGGCAATACCCTGCTGGGGCACGAACTGCCCTTGCGCCAGAGTCCGGCGGAGTGGGCGGATCTGCTGGCGAATCTCTTGGCACAGGGAGAGACCCTGGAGCTGGGTCTGGTGGCCGGCCAGCGCCAACTGCAGCAGGCCCAACAGGGGCAACAGCTGTTGATGGGGCTGCGCAATCAGCTGACCCAGTTGACTGCCCGTCATCAGCAGTTCGAACAGCAGTGGCAGGAGGCCGAGCGGCAGAAGATAGAGTGGGAGGCCGAGCTCAAGGCGCTGGCCGAGCAGGAGGCCGCACTGCGCCAGCGCCTGCTGCAGGGGGAGGCTCGACTCGATGAACAGATGGGGGCCGAACCCTGGCGTCAGTGGCTCGGCAGCCGGCAGTGGCTCGAATGGCAGCAGACCTGCGAGGCCTATCTGCAGGGGCAGCGCGAGTGGGAGCAGCTTGGCAGTGAACTCGCCAGCCTGACGCCGGGCGTGAGCGCGCAGGAGGCGCGGGTGCAGAGCCAGAACGCGTTGCTGCACAAGCTGGAGCGCGACTACAAGGAGGCAGAGTTGCAGCGCCAGGGCTTGCTCGCCAGCCGCGAGGCCTGCCTCGGAGGCCGCCCTGTCGCCGAGGTCGAAGGCGAATGGCAACAACGGTTGTCGCATGCCGCCAACCAGCTCGAGGAGGCGGTGGCCGCCTTGCGGATTGCCCGGGAGAAACAGACCGAGCTCAAGACCAGACTGGCTCACCTTGAGCAGGACAAGCAGGTGAGCAGCCGTCGCCAGCGCGAGGTGCTGGGACGCTGGGCGGCGCACGCCAGCACCCTGGGCATCGCCGAATATGATCTGCGGCGACTGCTGGCCATGGGGCCGGATGAGCTCAAGGCTCGCCGTGTCGCCTTGCAGCAGCTGGACGACGCCCTGGCCGAGGCTCGCACCCGGCTGGCCGAGCGCCAGCGGGCGCTGGCGTTGGAGGAGGTCAAGCTGGCGCGTTATCGCGAACATCACGGCGAGCTGACCGCCCTCTCTGCACAGGAGCTTGGCCTGCGCCTGGGGGCCAGCGAGGCCCATTGCCGCGAGCTGGAAGAGCAACTGTTCCAGTGCAAGAGCACCCTGGCCCAGGCCGAGGCGGCTGCCCTCAAGGCGGGCTCCCTGCAAGAGGAGCTGGGCCGCCAGCAGGCGGTAGCGGATCACTGGCAGCAGCTGTCCGAGCTTGTCGGCTCCGCCAGCGGCGCCAAGCTGCGCACCTTCGCCCAGAGCCTCACCCTCGAACGTCTATTGTTGGAGGCCAATGCCCAGCTCGGCGAGCTGTCGCCGCGCTACCGGCTGGAGCGGGTACCCGGCACGGATCTGGCGCTGCAGGTGGTGGATCTCGACATGGGGGATGAGGTGCGATCCGTGGACTCCCTCTCAGGTGGCGAGAGCTTTCTGGTGTCGCTGGCGCTGGCGCTGGCCCTCTCCAGCCTCTCGTCGCGCCAGACCCAGGTCGAGTCGCTGTTTATCGACGAGGGCTTCGGCACCCTGGATCCGGACAGCCTGGATCTCGCGCTCTCCAGCCTGGACTCGCTGCAGGCGGCCGGCCGCCAGATAGGCGTCATCTCCCACGTGCAGACCCTGGTGGAGCGGATCGGCGTGCAGATCCGGGTCGAGGCCCTCGGCGGCGGCGAGAGCCGGGTGGTGCTGCCCTGATGGTGATGTTTCAGCCATGGCAAAAGGCCCCTGTCAAAGGGGCCTTTTTGTTGGCGTGTTCAAGACATGTGCTTATTTCCGCTCGGGCAACATATTGGTCAGTGTGTTGTCCTTGAGCACATGGTGATGATAGATGGCGGCCACGGCGTGCAGGGCGATCAGGGCATAGCCTATGTTGGCCAGCGTCTCGTGCAGCTCCTTTATCGTTCCCTTCACGCCATCATCCGGCGCAATCAGGGCGGGCAGTTCGAACCCGAAGAAGGGGATGGGCTTGCCGCCTGCGCTCAGCAGCAGCCAGCCCAGCAGCGGGGTGAGGATCAGAAAACCATACAGCGCCAGATGGGCGAGCTGAGCCAGCTTGAGCATCAGGGGAGACTGTTCGGGCACTATGCGGGGTGAAGGGCTGCTGAAACGCACCAGCAACCGCGCCACGACCAGTGCCAGGATCAGCAAGCCCGCCATGAAGTGAAACTCCTTCATCAGATCGCGCCCGGCCGAGCCCTTGGGAAAGATGTCCCTGAATTCCATCAGGGCGTAGACGGCGATCATCAGCAGCAGGGTCAGCCAGTGCAGGCCGATACTCAGGCTGCCGTAACGTTGTTCGGTATTCTTCAACATGTTCATGTCCTTCTCTGGGCGCTCATTGCATCACTTTTTATTCATCCGGGCTGCTTCCTGTGCCCGGACCTCCTTGCATCCATCTCCATGTTACAAGTCCTGTTCGACCAAACTTTGATCTCGATAACTTTTTAACATTTTATTCTCATCTCTCAGGCGGTGCCCGGCGAGGCTCCTCTCTGCGCAGGGCTATGCTTCTGGTAACGGCAGTGCTGATGAGGATCTGGTCATGAAACATCTTGGGTTGGGCGCTGCGCTGCTGCTCATGCTGGGCGCAATTCTGCTTGGTGTGGCTGGCAGTGGCAGCGATCGCCTCTCTGCGGCAGAGCCTGAGCATCCATCGCACTTTTCCGCCTATCTGGGGCTCTTGCCTGGGCTCATAGATTCCGATGGGAGCGGCCCCTTCGTCGACTTGGTCAAGGCCATAGCCGCGCTGGATGACGGGGTCGAGGTGAGCGTGATGGTCTACCCCATGTCGCGTGCGACGCGCAGCGTGGTGGTGGGGGAGGCGGACTTCAATCTGCCCGCCCTGCGCAATCCCTATATCGACGAGTCCATGCTGCCCTATCGCTTCAGCTCGGTGACCTTCGGTAAGGTGACCCATGTGCTCTACAGCAACAGCGCAGCTCCCATCACTCCGGCCATGGTGCTCGGTTACGAGTACACCAAGCGCGATCTGCTCATCGAGGGGGTGAGCGACTTCTGGCCCTTCTCGGTCAAGCGTTCCCTCTCTATCGATCAGTCCCTCGGCAAGCTGAGCAGGGGCCGTATCGATGCCTTCCTCTGGGCGCAGGAGGAGGCGGATTTTGCCCTCAAGAAGATGGGGCTGACCAATATCCATCGAGTCTATTTTGGCGAGTTTGACGATGTGTTCATCATCCCCAAGGGAGAGAGAGGCGACGCGGTGGACCGCTTCCTGACGCAGTCCATCGAAAGGCTCAGGGCCACCGGCCAGCTGGGCCAGATCTACTCCGGCATCCATGGTCCCTATCAGGAGTGGCAGCCGGGAGAAAGCGCTGCGACCAGGGCGGTCCGAACGACGCCATGATCCAGTTTACCGAGTCGGCAGACTCACTTACTTTTGAGTGAAATATTGGTAAGGGAATGGCCTTGAACATATCCGAGTCGGCGATATTGACCGAATTGCAGCAGATCCTGTTTCGATCCTTTGACGTGATCCCGTTTCCAATCCTCATTTCGGAAGCGATTTGTGGTGACACCCTTGGCACCATACCGACCACGCTGTCGGACATCCCCGTGCGTCATCACAGGTTTGTGAACCAGGCCTTCTCGGCGCAACTGGGTTACACCCTGGCCGATCTGCCCGACATGACCGCCTGGTTTGCGACTGTGTATCACGACGAGCAGAGCAGAACCCAGGCCATCCAGGACTGGAATCAGGTTGTCATGACCAGCCTGGCCAATGGCTCTGCCGTGGCGGAGATGTCTACCCGAATCCACTGCAAGAATGGCCAGCGGCGCTGGTTTACCATCACGGCCCAGCTTACTGCCGATGCCATGCCCGGCTGGCACATAGTGACGTTTCGCGACATTCACGATCTGCACTGCATGATAGAGGAGGTGAGTCACCTCTCCTGTACCGACCCGCTGACAGAGCTCGGCAACCGGCGCGGTGCCGAGCAGCAGTTGCAGGCGCTCTGGCTGCAGGGCCACATGTTCTCGGTGATCCTGTGCGATATCGATCACTTCAAGCAGGTCAACGACAGGTATGGCCATCCCGCCGGGGATGCTGCCCTGTGTGGCGTTGCCCGCATCATGGAAGAGCAGCTGCAGGGGGCCGAGTGTCTGGCCCGCTGGGGAGGGGAGGAGTTCCTGCTGATCCTGCCGGGAGCGGACGCCTCGCGGGTGCTTGCCAGGGCGGAGCAGCTGCGTCAGCTGTTGTCTGCCAGCCCCATGAGTTGGCACCATCACCATTTCTCGCTGACGATGAGTTTTGGCTGCGCCACCCTGGCTGCCGGGCAGAGCCTGGACAACCTGTTGCTGGTGGCCGATCGGGCCCTGTATCAGGCCAAGGCGCAGGGGCGCAATCGGGTGGTATTTGGCAAGACCTAGCCCGGCGTCAATGGTCAGCACGGCCCATAAAAAAACCGAAGCGCTTGGCTTCGGTTTTTTGTTGCAGTCACTGGCACCAGCCAGAGCGCATTATTTCTTGATGCGGATCACCGGGGTCTCGCCCACGGTCACGGCGCCAGTCATCTTGATCAGCTCTTTGATCTCGTCCATGTTGGAGATGACCACAGGCGTCAGGGTAGACTTGGCTTTCGCTTCCAGGATGGCCAGATCGAACTCGATGATGGTATCACCGCGCTTGACCTTCTGACCTTCCTGAGCGATGCGCTTGAAGCCTTCACCTTTCAGTTCAACGGTGTCGATACCGAAGTGAACGAACAGCTCGATACCTGAGTCGGATTCCAGCGAGAACGCATGGTTGGTCTCGAAGATCTTGCCGATGGTGCCATCGCACGGTGCAACCATCTTGTTGCCAGCCGGCTTGATGGCGATACCGTCGCCGACAATCTTCTCGGCGAAGACAACGTCAGGCACATCTTCGATCGGCACGATTTCCCCTGACAGCGGGGCAAAAATTTCGATGCCGCCGGTATCAGAGCTATCGTCGGAAACCAGTTTCTTCAGTTTATCAAACAGACCCATAGTAAAAGCTCCTAGAGATGATTGTCGCTGTTTGCAGCCGATCTTAGCAGACTGCCTTCTGCTTAATAAAGTTATCTACACAGGCTTCGATTTCGGCGGCGGTTGCATAGCTCAGAGCCTGGTCAGCCATTGCCTTCACATCTTCGAAGTTGGTGTTGCGGATAAGCTTCTTGATACGCGGTACAGAGATGGAACTCATGGAGAACTCATCCAGACCCATACCCAGCAGCAGCAGTGTGGCGCGTTCGTCACCAGCCAGCTCACCACACATACCGGTCCACTTGCCATTGTCATGGGAAGCGTCGATAACCATCTTGATCAGCGTCAGGACGGAGGGTGACAGCGGGTTGTACATGGCGGAGATCATCTCGTTACCACGGTCGACTGCCAGAGTGTACTGGGTCAGGTCGTTGGTACCGATACTGAAGAAATCCACTTCTTTAGCCAGATGATGAGCCATCACGGCAGCAGCCGGAGTCTCGATCATGATACCCACTTCGATGGATTCATCAAAGGCTTTGCCTTCGGTGCGCAGTTCGGCTTTCAGCTTCTCTACGGTGGCCTTCAGGCTACGGAACTCTTCGACGGAGATGATCATCGGGAACATGATGCGCAGTTTGCCGAAGGCAGACGCACGCAGTATGGCCCGCAGCTGGGCATGCATGATGTCTTCGCGATCGAAGAAAATACGCACGGCACGCCAGCCCAGGAAGGGGTTCATCTCTTTCGGGAAATTCATGTAAGGCAGTTCTTTGTCGCCGCCAATGTCCATGGTACGGACTATGATCGGCTGATCCGGCATGGCCTCTGCCACTTCTTTGTAGGCCTTGAACTGCTCATCTTCGGTCGGCAGCGCATCACGGTCCATGAACAGGAACTCGGTGCGGTACAGACCCACGCCTTCGGCGCCATTGCGGATGGCACCCTCGGTATCCTTGACGGTACCTATGTTGGCGCAGACTTCGACCTGATGACCATCGAGGGTGATGGCAGGCAGGTCTTTCAGCTTGGCCAGCTCGTCCTTCTCGGCCTGGAACTGGGCCTGGAACTGCTTGGCTTCAGTCAGCTGCTCGGCGGTCGGGTTGATGATGATCTGGTTGTTGATTGCATCCAGTATCAGCATCTCGCCATTGTTGACGCGCTCGGTGATGTCGTTGGTGCCCACTATGGCCGGCAGCTCCAGGGAGCGCGCCATGATGGAGGTGTGAGAGGTACGGCCACCGATGTCGGTAACGAAACCCAGCACATATTTCAGGTTGATCTGGGCAGTTTCGGACGGGGTCAGGTCTTTGGCGACCAGGATGACCTCTTCGTCTATGGTGCTCAGGTTGACAACGGCGATGCCCAGCACGTTCTTCACCAGACGGGTTCCGATGTCACGGAAGTCGGTGGCGCGCTCGCGCAGGTAGGGATCGTCCAGATCGGCCATCATCTTGGCGTATTGCTCGATGACCTCGTAGACGGCCTTATCAGCGGTGGCCTTGTTGTCTTTGATGAAGGATCTGATATCCCCTTCCAGCTCCTCATCTTCGAGCAGCATGATGTGGCCTTCGAAGATGGCCTCTTTTTCCTCACCGAAGGTGCGACCAGCCATGGCTTTGATGGCTTCCAGCTGGGCAGCTGACTTGGTGCGGGCTTCGAGGAAGCGGTTGATCTCGGCGTCAATCTGGTCAGCAGAAATCTTGCCCTGATTGATAACGATTTCATCTTCTTTCAGAAGAAGCGCCTTACCGAATGCGATACCGGGGGACGCAAGAATGCCAGATATCATAATCCTTCCTATTAAAACGACTGTGGGGGAGGAGTAAAGCTGGATTACTCCAGCTCGTCCATCAGGGCAACCAGCTTCTCAACGGCTTTCTGAGCGTCCGGGCCGTCGGCCTGGATGGTCACGTTGGTGCCTTTGGTCAGGCCCAGGGTCTGCAGCTTGAACAGGCTCTTGGCGCTGGCGGATTTGCCACCGGAGACCACAGTGATCTCGCTTTGGAATTCTTTGGCTTCTTTCACGAACTGAGCTGCCGGACGGGTGTGCAGACCGTTTTCAGCAGTGATAACAACAGACTTCTCGTACATGGTTTCACCCCATATTATTGATATTTTTTGGAGAGATGGATGCTTTTGACGCTTCCTTATCTCACCGTGTCAGTATGGATATGTTGTAAAGTAACGAAATCAGACCTGCAATGGTTTAATCCAGGTCAATTTTCTGTGCAGTATTCGGTGTCTGCCCAAACTCTTTTCCGTTATCGCGCTACAAGCCGCATAAATACTGGCTTGAAATTATTTTATAACGAAAAATAACACTTTGTTACTTTGTGATACCTAGTCGGCAAACACCTCGTGACGCCGCACAGGATATGAGATTTATCACGGAATGTCTGCTTTTTTTGTCGCCCACCAGCTTGTTATTTTACCCCAAAAAATAAGGGGCCGAGTGGCGCTGCCAAGTGCTCAGTCTAGCTCATAAAGAAACGGCGCTCCTGGGAGCGCCGTTGTTTTGAAAGAATCCGATCACCTATTGCTGCAGTTCCTGCTCGCTGAACACCCCGGCAAACAGGGCGCTGGAGAGGTAACGCTCGGCGGCGCTCGGCAGTATGACGACTATGGTCTTGTCGGCAAATTCCGGCAACTCGGCCAGGCGAGCGGCGGCCACGACGGCGGCCCCCGAGCTTATCCCGGCCAGGATCCCTTCCTCTTCCATCAGGCGACGGGCCATCTCGATGGCATCATCGCTGCTTACCTGCTCGACGCGGTCCAGCAGGGTCAGGTCCAGGTTGCCCGGGATGAAACCGGCGCCAATGCCCTGGATCTTGTGAGGGCCCGGCTTGATTTCGAGACCGGCCAGACGCTGGCTGATCACGGGAGATTCGCTCGGCTCGACGGCCACCGAGACCACGGCCTTGCCCTTGGTCTGTTTCAGATAGCGGGAGACACCGGTAATGGTGCCACCCGTGCCGACGCCCGCCACGAACACATCCACCTGACCGTCGGTGGCATCCCAGATCTCGGGGCCCGTGGTCTTCTCGTGGATTTCCGGGTTGGCGGGGTTTTCAAACTGTTGCAGCAGGACATATTTGCCCGGCTCGGATTCGAGGATCTCGTTGGCCTTGGCGATGGCGCCCTTCATGCCCAGCGGCCCTTCGGTCAGCACCAGATTGGCGCCGAGCGCCTTGAGCAGTTTGCGGCGCTCCAGGCTCATGGTGGCGGGCATGGTCAAGGTGATGGGATAGCCGCGAGCGGCGGCCACGAAAGCCAGAGCAATACCCGTGTTACCGCTGGTGGGTTCGATGATCTCCTTGCCCTTGGTCAGGACGCCGCGTTTCTCGGCATCCCAGATCAGGTTGGCGCCGATGCGGCACTTGACGCTGAAGCTCGGGTTACGGCTCTCAATCTTGGCCAGTACGCGGCCCTTGGTAACACGGTTGAGTCGAACCAGCGGGGTGTGACCTATGGTCTGGCTGTTGTCCTCAAAAATTTTGCTCATGGTGCTATCCCTGTTTGTTACGGCGATGAAACAAGATTACCCTGTGGTTTCTGAATGAGAAGTGACGATTTGTTATAACAATATGTTATTACAAGATATAGAGCTTATTCTTTCTTACTGAGGCCTCGATCTCAAAAAGGTCTCTTGTCGTCAAAGGAATGGACGTTATGGGATTTGCAGGAAGCGATCGCTATCTCGCCTCAGAGGCGCTGAAGATGGCGGTCAATGCGGCAATAGTGCTGGAAAAACCGTTACTGATCAAAGGTGAACCCGGCACAGGCAAGACGGAGCTGGCCGAAGCCGTGGCCGGTTCGCTCGGTACCCAGCTGATCGCTTGGCATATCAAATCCACCACCAAGGCCCAGCAGGGGCTGTATGAGTATGATGCCGTGGCGCGGCTGCGCGACTCCCAGCTCGGCGATCCGCGAGTGGGGGACATAAGCCACTACATTCGCCAGGGCAAGCTGTGGCAGGCCTTCACCGCCGAGCAGCGACCCGTGCTGCTGATCGACGAGATCGACAAGGCGGATATCGAATTCCCCAATGACCTGCTGCTGGAGCTGGATCGGATGGAGTTTGACGTCTATGAGACCGGCGAGCGGATCAAGGCACGCCTGCGCCCCGTGGTCATCATCACCTCCAACAATGAAAAAGAGCTGCCGGACGCCTTCCTGCGCCGCTGCTTCTTTCACTACATCCGTTTCCCCGACAAGGCCGAGATGCAGGCCATCGTCAATCTGCACTATCCGAACCTGAAAGCGGCGCTGCTGGACGAAGCCATGGCGCTCTTCTTCGAGCTGCGGGGCGTGGACGGGCTGCGCAAGAAGCCATCCACCTCCGAGCTGCTGGACTGGATCCGGCTGCTGCTGGCCGACGACATCTCCCCCGAGGCGATGCGCACCCGTGAGCCTGGCAAGCTGGTGCCTGCCCTCTATGGCGCCCTGCTCAAGACAGAGCAGGACCTGCACCTGTTCGAAAAACTCGCCTTCCTGGCGCGTCGCGGTAGCTGAATGCTGATCGACTTTTTCAGCCATCTGCGCCGTCACAAGCTGCCCTGCAGCCTGCGCGAATTGCTGGATCTGCACGGGGCCTTGTCGGCCGGGCTTGCCACGGTCGACATGAACGACTTCTACCAGCTCTCCCGCTGTCTGCTGGTGAAAGACGAGGCCCATTACGATCGCTTCGATCGCGCCTTTGCCGAGTATTACGACGGCCTGCAGGCCTCTCCCCTGTTGCCCGAGAGCCTGCCGGATGAGTGGCTGCGCCAGGAGTTCGAGCGGCTGCTTAGTCCGGAGGAAAAAGCGCTGCTGCAATCCTTAGGCGGGCTCGACAAGCTGCTGGAGACCCTCAACCAGCGCTTGAGCGAACAGAAAGAGCGCCACGCCGGCGGCAACAAGTGGGTGGGTACGGGGGGCAGCAGCCCGTTCGGCCACGGCGGTTTTCACCCGGAAGGGATCCGCATGGGGGGAGAGGGCCAGCATGGCAAGGCGGCCAAGGTGTGGGAGGCGCGTCACTATCGCAACTTCAGCGACGACTCGCCGCTGGGGCAGCGTGCCATCCAGCTGGCGCTGCGCAAGCTCAGGCGCTGGGTGCGCCAGGGCAGCCCGGACGAGCTGGATCTCGACGGCACCATCCAGAGCACGGCCCGTCAGGGCTGGCTCGATGTGAAGCTGAGGCCGGAGCGCCACAACGGCGTCAAGCTGCTGGTGTTCTTCGATGTGGGGGGCTCCATGGATGCCCACGTGGCCGAGGTGCAGCGGCTCTTCTCGGCGCTGCGCCACGAGTTCAAGCATCTGGAGTACTTCTATTTTCACAATTGTCTCTACGACTTCGTCTGGCAGGACAACAACCGCCGGGCCGAGGAGCGTTTTGATACCTTGCGGCTGCTGCGCACCTACGGCAGCGACTACAGGGTGATCTTGGTGGGGGACGCCAAGATGGGCCCCTATGAGATCACCTGGCCCGGTGGCAGTGTCGAGTACTGGAACGAGGAGGCGGGTCAGGTGTGGCTC
>NZ_CDDA01000023.1:126958-129834 GCF_000819745.1 Aeromonas bestiarum
GGTGTGGCTCGCCCGCCTGCAGCAGCACTATGCCAAACTGGTGTGGCTCAACCCTGTCCCGCGCCGGGAGTGGCTCTGGCACCCCTCCATCAAGTTGATGAATGAACTGGTTGGCGGGCGCATGCATCCGCTGACTCTGGCCGGTCTCGCCGCGGCGATCGATCAGCTGTAATGACCTCTCTACCCTAAAAAGCCAACAAGCCGGGAACGAACCCGGCCAGGAGCAAAGATGACTTCTATCGTGATCAGTGGATCAGGCCTCTATACCCCGCCTTTTGCCGTCAGCAACGAAGCGCTGGTGGCCGCCTTCAACCAGTATGTGGATCTCTACAACGAGGAGAATGCCTCCGCCATCGATGCGGGCCAGCTTCCCGCCAAGCAGCATTCGAGCTGCGAGTTCATCGAGAAGGCCTCCGGCATCAAGAGCCGTTATCTGGTGAGCAAGGAGGGGGTGCTGGATCCGGACATCATGCAGCCGCTCATGGCAGAGCGCCCGGATGACAAACCTTCCATCATGGTGGAGATGGCGGTGGCCGCCGCCGAGCAGGCGCTGATCGCCGCCGGTCGCGAGCCGGGGGAAATCGATCTGGTCATAGTCGCCGCCTCCAATATGCCGCGCCCCTATCCGGCGCTCTCCATCGAGCTGCAGCACTACCTGGGGGCGGGCGGCATGGCCTTTGACATGAACGTGGCCTGCTCGTCCGCCACCTTCGGCATCAAGACGGCCGCAGACATGCTGGCGGCCGGCAGCGCCACACTGGCGCTGGTGGTGAACCCGGAGATCTGCTCGGGCCACCTCAACTTTCGCGATCGGGATAGCCATTTTATCTTCGGCGATGCCTGCACCGCCGTGCTGCTGGAGCGGGAGGCCGATTGCAAGGTGGCCAACCCCTGGCAACTGGTGGCCAGCAAGCTGGTGACCCAGTACTCCAACAACATTCGCAACAACTTCGGCTTCCTGAACCGGCTCAGTCCGCGCACCCGTTATGGCGATGACAAGCTGTTTTGCCAGCAGGGGCGCAAGGTGTTCAAGGAGGTGCTGCCGCTGGTGTGCGATCAGATAGCCGGCCAGCTCGACGAGCAGGGCTGGCCGGCGGATACCCTGAGCCGGCTCTGGCTGCATCAGGCCAACCTCACCATGAACCAGTTCATCGGCCGCAAGCTGCTGGGTTACGATGCCAGCCAGCAGGAGGCGCCGGTGATCCTCGACAGTTACGGCAACACCAGCTCGGCGGGTTCCATTATCGCGTTCCATCTGTACAATCGCGACCTTCCTGCGGGGGCCCGCGGCGTGCTCTGCTCGTTTGGCGCCGGCTATTCGATAGGGAGCCTGCTGCTGCGGCGCCTGTGAGGGGCGGGGGCATATCCCCGCCGTCATAACAATAAACAGCGGTCAGGGTGGAATCATGCAGAAAATCACGGGGCGCTGCGCCCTGCACTACGGGGTGACGCTGTCGCTCTTTTGCCTTTACGGGTTGCAGGTCTGTCCGTTTCTGGAGAGCCTGACCCTGCCCCAGCTGCTGGGGCCCACCCTGCTGGTCTTCGCCATCATGTTCGCCGTGCGCGATCGGGTGTTGCACCGACTGGTGCTGCCCGGCAGCGGGCTCGGTGGCTTCGGACTGGAGGTGGGCTTCTACCTGCTGGGGGCCCTGCTGCTCTCGGGCTACAACGGCCTCATGTACAATTTTCCGCTGGAGAGTCACCTCAAGATCCTGCTGGGAATGAGCACCCTGGGCTTTCTGGTGGCGGCGGATCTGTCGCTGGTGCGGGACTGGAACCTAGCCAAGCTGCGGGAGCATCAGGGCTCGCTGGTGCTGACCCGGCCGCTGGCCATGCCGGTCTCCCGCAAGTTCTCCCTGTTTACCTTCACCACGCTCGCCCTGCTGGGGGGCGTCTTCTTCCTGCTGTTCAACAAGGATCTGGAGTGGCTGGCGACGGTGGACAGAAGCCTGTCGCGGCTCGATGCCCAGCACTACATATTGCTGGAAATCGCCTTCGTGATGGCGGTGACCTTCTGTTACCTCTGGCTCATCATTCGTGGCTATGGCCGCAATCTGACCCTCTCCCTGATGCACCAGACGCGCACCATGGCACAGGTGCAGTGCGGCGATCTGGATGCGCGGGTGCCGGTGACCCGGGATGATGAATTCGGCCTGATCGCCGCCAGCACCAACCAGATGATCGGCGAGCTGAAGGCGCGCAGCGACGAGCTCAACCTGACCCGGGACGTGGCCATCCTCGGCCTCGCCTCGCTGGCGGAGACCCGGGACAACGAGACAGGCGCCCACATCATCCGTACCCAGCACTACGTCAAGGTGTTGGCCGAACACCTGAGCCGCCACGACGCCGAGCGTTATCCCCTCGACGACGCCACCATAGACCTGCTGTTCAAGTCGGCGCCGCTGCACGACGTGGGCAAGGTGGGCATTCCCGATGCGATCCTGCTCAAGCCGGGCAAGCTGACCGACGAAGAGTTCGCCATCATGAAGCGCCATCCCCAGATAGGGGCCGATGCGCTGGCCAGCGCCGAGGCCCAGCTCGGTTCCAACTCCTTCCTGCGACTGGCCCGCGAAATCTCCCTCACCCATCATGAGAAGTGGGATGGCAGCGGTTATCCGGCCGGCCTGACGGGGGAGGCGATCCCGCTCTCGGGCCGCTTGATGGCGGTGGCGGATGTCTACGATGCCCTCATCTCGAAACGGGTCTACAAGCCCGCCTTCACCCACGACGAGGCGAAAGCCATCATAGTGCAGGGGCGCGGCAGCCATTTCGATCCCGGCATGGTCGATGCCTTCCTCGCCTGCGAGGGGGCTTTCAGGCAGATTGCCGCCGAGCACAGGGATCAGGAGTGATAAAAAAGGCTCTGTCCCAGTTAT
>NZ_CDDA01000024.1 GCF_000819745.1 Aeromonas bestiarum
ACCATCGGCCACGTTGACCACGGTAAAACCACCCTGACCGCCGCCATCACCAACGTGCTGGCCAAGCACTTCGGTGGTAAAGCTTTCGCCTTCGACCAGATCGACAAGGCGCCGGAAGAGCGTGAGCGTGGTATCACCATCAACACCTCCCACGTAGAATACGACACCGCCATCCGTCACTACGCGCACGTAGATTGCCCAGGTCACGCCGACTACGTTAAAAACATGATCACCGGTGCTGCCCAGATGGACGGCGCGATCCTGGTAGTAGCTGCGACCGACGGCCCGATGCCGCAAACTCGTGAGCACATCCTGCTGGGTCGCCAGGTTGGTATCCCTTACATGATCGTGTTCATGAACAAGTGCGACATGGTAGATGACGAAGAGCTGCTCGAACTGGTCGAGATGGAAGTTCGTGAACTGCTGACCGAATATGACTTCCCGGGTGATGACCTGCCGGTAGTCCGTGGTTCCGCGCTGAAAGCGCTGGAAGGCGACGCAGCATGGGAAGAGAAGATCATCGAGCTGGCTAACCACCTGGATACCTACATCCCGGAGCCGGAGCGCGCAATTGACCTGCCGTTCCTGATGCCTATCGAAGACGTATTCTCCATCGCTGGCCGTGGTACCGTAGTTACCGGTCGTGTAGAGCGCGGTATCGTCAAAGTCGGTGAGACTGTAGAAATCGTCGGTATCAAAGACACCGTTTCTACCACCTGTACCGGTGTTGAAATGTTCCGTAAGCTGCTGGACGAAGGTCGTGCAGGCGAGAACATCGGCGCGCTGCTGCGTGGTGTTAAGCGTGAAGACGTAGAGCGTGGTCAAGTACTGGCCAAGCCGGGCTCCATCAAGCCGCACACCAAGTTTGAATCTGAAGTGTACGTGCTGTCCAAAGAAGAAGGTGGTCGTCATACCCCGTTCTTCAAGGGCTACCGTCCGCAGTTCTACTTCCGTACTACCGACGTGACCGGTACCATCGAACTGCCGGAAGGCGT
>NZ_CDDA01000025.1:0-150184 GCF_000819745.1 Aeromonas bestiarum
GAGTTTGCCCGCCACGCCGATGACATGATAGCGCCCGCCTCCACCATGAAGGTGCTGACCGCGCTCGCCGCCCGCCTCGAGCTCGGCGCCGACTTCCGCTTCGCCACCGACATCCAGGCCCAGCCTGGCGCCAAGCAGGGTGACGCCATCAAGGGCGACATCTGGATCAACTTCGTCGGCGACCCCACCCTGTCACGGATGGATCTGCTGGCCCTGTTCAAGCAGCTCGGGGTCAACCGCATCCAGGGCAACGTCTACGTCAACACAGGCGCCTACAACGGCTATGAGCGCGGCAACGGCTGGTCGTGGGGGGATCAGACTCTCTGCTTCGCCGCCCCCGTCTCCTCCGTCATCATCGACAAGAACTGCGCCTATGGCACCATCACGGCCACCCAGATTGGCAAACCCGCCACCGGCAACGTGGCCACAGGCGTGCCCATCGGCATCGGCGCCGACAACGTGGAAGTGATGAGCTATGGCGACATGGCGCGCCAGTTCTGCGCCCTGGAAGTGGACATGGCCAAGGGCAACTTCTACGAGCTCAAGGGCTGCATCACCCCGAACAAGGAGCCACAGGGTCTGCGTTTTGCCATTCACGACGTGGAAGCCTGGGGCTGGGACAACATTCGCTGGGCCATGGACAGAGCCGGCATCAAGCATGAGGGACTGCTGCGCGTGACCCACAAGGCACCGGAAGGGGCCGAGACCCTGGGCACCCACTATTCGGTCTCATTGCCCATCATGCTCTCCAAGATGCTCAAAAAATCCGACAACCTCTACGCCGACACCTTCCTCAAAACCGTGGGCCGCCATTACTACAACAAGCCGGGCAGCTATCGCAGCGGCACCATGGCGGTGCGCGCCATTCTGACCAAGAACGGCATAGACTTGGGCAACGCCACCCTGGCCGACGGCTCGGGGCTCTCGGCCCACAACCTCATCAGCGCCCGCCAGATGCTGTCTGTGCTCACCTTCATCCAGAAAAATGACGCCGAACTCGGCTTCATCAAGCTGCTGCCCAGCTCTCAGGTGGATGGCACCCTGGCCTGGCGGCGCAGCGTCACCGCCCCCATGATGAAAAACAAGGTGCATGCCAAAACAGGCACCATCACGGGTACCTCCAACCTGGCCGGTTTCATCGATACCGCCGGGGGGCAGCGCAAGGCCTTCGTGATGTTCCAGCGCGGCCTGTCGCAGGATCCCGCCACCCACGAGCGCTACCGTGCCAGCAAGGCCGTCTGGCCCTGGACAGTGTTCGAAAAGGGCGTGCTGGAGAGCATCTACCAGCAACAACCCATCCAGATCATCGAGCAGTAATGTGGGGAGCCACGTTGCCAGCAAGGTGGCTTATCGGATATGGCGAACGGCCGTATCGACAATTTCCACTTTGACTAGCCACGAGGCGGGGCTATGCTGTGCCCTGCTTCATATCAACGGAGAGAGAACATGTTTGCAGTGATTTTTGGTCGTCCCGGTTGCCCCTATTGTGTCCGTGCCAAGCAGATCGCCGAGCAGCTGGTTGAGCAGCGTGACGATTTCAAATTCCGCTACGTGGACATCCACGCCGAAGGCATCACCAAGGAAGATCTGGCCAAGAGTGCCGGCAAGCCGGTCAACACAGTGCCGCAAATCTTCCTGGACGAGCAGCACATCGGTGGCTGCACCGATTTCGAAGCCTATGCCAAAGAAAACCTGGGTCTCTACCAGTAAGCTCCCCCCGCATGGAAAAAAGGCGCCTGATGGCGCCTTTTTTTATGGTGCAAACCGCCGCTCAGCCCGCGGTCGGGGTGAAGCGGCTCACCACCTGGCCCTGATGCTCGATCCACTCCATGAACATGGCCACAGGGCGGGCATAGACGGCTCCATCCTGCTCGGATTGATAGATCACCAGCTGCTCCTGGGTTTCGGTGTGCAGGGCCAGGGTGAGCACCTGATAATAGCCTCCCTTGAAGTGGCGATAACGGCCGGGCGCGGGTGCGTGCATGGAGATACCTCGACAGATGATGAAAATGGGCCCGGCGACGATGTGCCAAGACCCCGCAAGGGCGACAGGCCACGATTTTTTACGCAAGCCAATCGTGCCATTGGATGCGAATATTTCAACACAGTCGGGTAGCTTTGTTAATCAGCCCCTCATCTTTCACTGGTGAACCTCGGTTCACACAAACGATCGTGCTGAATTTAACGTTTCAGCAACCCTGTTTTAGGGCTAAAAATCAGGGAATTCTACTAAAAAGAAGATTGTTCTAGCATTCAATTCTGTGAAGAATAGGGGAAAAGAAATTTGATACTAAAAATCGCCTTTTTCGCCAACGCGTCCCCACGGGGAAGGAAGCACACTCACCATGTTCACTATCGACAAGTCGCACAAGCTCGACGATGTCTGCTATGACATTCGCGGCCCGGTGCATAAAGAGGCTCGCCGTCTCGAAGACGAAGGCCACCGCATCATCAAGCTCAATATCGGCAACCCGGCCCCGTTCGGTTTCGATGCGCCGGAAGAGATCATCAAGGATGTGATCCTCAACATGCCGCTGAGCCAGGGCTACTGCGACTCCAAGGGGCTCTTCTCGGCCCGCAAGGCAGTGATGCAGTACTACCAGCAAAAAGGGATGCGCAAGGTCGATATCGATGACATCTACATCGGCAATGGCGCCAGCGAACTGATCGTGATGGCCATGCAGGCGCTGCTCAACAACGGCGACGAGATGCTGGTGCCCTCCCCCGACTATCCGCTGTGGACCGCGGCAGTGACCCTCTCCGGTGGCCATGCGGTGCACTACCGCTGCGACGAAGGGGCCGACTGGTATCCAGACCTGGACGACATCCGCGCCCGCATCACACCGCGCACCCGCGGCCTGGTGCTGATCAACCCCAACAACCCGACCGGGGCCGTCTACGGCAGCGAGTTCCTGCTGGAGGTGATCGAGATAGCCCGCCAGCACAACCTCATCATCTTCGCCGACGAGATCTACGACAAGATCCTCTACGACGACATCTCCCACACCAGCGTCTGCACCCTGTGTGACGATGTGATGGTGGTGACCTTCAACGGCCTCTCCAAGGCCTACCGCGCCTGCGGCTTCCGTCAGGGCTGGATGGTCATCACCGGGCCCAAGGGCCGTGCCAAGGGGTACATCGAGGGGCTGGAGATGCTGGCCTCCATGCGACTGTGTGCCAACGTGCCGATGCAGCACGCCATCCAGACTGCGCTGGGCGGTTACCAGAGCATCAACGAGCTGATCCTGCCGGGCGGCCGCCTGCGCAAGCAGCGGGACAAGGCGTGGGAGCTCCTGAACGAGATCCCCGGCGTCTCCTGCGTCAAGCCCAAGGGGGCGCTCTACATGTTCCCGCGCCTGGATCCCAAGGTGTACGACATTCGCGACGACCAGAAGATGGTGTTCGACCTGCTGCAGCAGGAGAAACTGCTGCTGGTGCAGGGCACAGGCTTCAACTGGCCGGCGCCGGATCACTTCCGGCTGGTGTTCCTGCCCCGTGAAGAGGAGCTGGAAGAGGCCATCGGTCGTCTCGCCCGCTTCCTCAAGGGCTACAAGCAGTAAGCACGGCTCATGAAAAAGGCTCCCGCGGGAGCCTTTTTGTTATCTGTCGTTTGCAGCTGAATCATCAGCCGTGCAACAGGGTTCCCGCCACCAGCACCGCCATGGTGATGAGGGCCACCCCGACGATGAAGGGCAGCACCCAGCGCACGAAGCGATCGTAGGGGATCCTGGCCAGCGCCAGCCCCGCCACCAGATGGGCGGCGGTGGGGGCGAACAGGTTGATCCAGCCGGAGGCGGACTGATAGGCGGTGATCACCAGATCCCGCGAGATCCCGGAGAAGTCCGCCAGCGGCCCCATCAGCGGCATGGAGACGGTCGCCAGCCCCGAGGTGGAGGGGATGAAGAAGCTAAGAATGATGTGCACCAGATAGGCCATCAGGATGAAGACCGACGAGGAGAGGCCGGTCACCAGCCCCTCGGCCCAGTGCAAGATGGTGTCTATGATGACGCCCTGCTCCATCACCACATAGATGCCGCGCGCCACCGCCACCACCAGCGCCACCCCGATGAGATCCCGCGCCCCGTTGAGGAAGGTGGCTACGTAGTTGGACTCCGGCATGCGGTTGATCAGCGCGATCAGGATGGAGGCGCTGAAGAACAGGGTGGAAAGCTCGTCAAACCACCAGCCAAGGGTTGGCAGAAAATCGATCCCCAGATCCGACCAGGGCACCACCGCATAGATCATCAGCAGGAAGGTGCCGAAGAACACCAGCATGGTGAGCTTCTGCTTGCCAGTGAAGGCCGAGTCGCTGCGCTTCATCTGGGAGAATTCGTCGTCATAGGAGATGTCGGCCAGCACGGATCGGGACTTGTCCTGCTGCACCTGCTTGGCATAACGCATCACGAACCAGGAGGCGAAGATCACCAGCAGCAGCCACTGGATGACCCGCAGGCCTATCCCCTCGCCGATGGGAATGCCGGCAAAACCGGAGGCGATGCCGGTGGCAAAGGGGTTGACGGTGGAGGCAAGCACACCGACGCCGGAGCCGAGCAAGATGATCCCCGCCGCCACCATGCGATCGAAGCCCGCCGCCATCATGACAGGCACGATCAGCGCCCAGAAGGCCACCGTCTCCTCCGCCATGCCGAAGGTGGAGCCACCGAGGGCAAACAGGGCGATCAGCACGGGGATCAGCAGCCGCTCGCGGCCGGCGAAGGCGCGCACTATGGCCCCTACCCCGGCATCGAGCGCCCCGCTTTGCATGGTCACCGCCAGAAAGCCGCCTATGATGAGCACGAACAGCGCCACGTCGGCCGCCTTGTGGAAGCCCTGGATGGGGGCCTTGAGCACCTCGAACACCCCCTGCGGGTGGGAGGGCAGCTCGGTGTAGCTGCCGGGCACAGGCAGCAATCGCTCATCGCCGCTGTAGTCAGCCACCGCCGCCGCCGCGACAGGCTGCTGGGTCTTGGCCGTCACATAGTTGTATTTGCCCGCCGGCAGCACCCAGGTGAGGGCCGCCATCAGGGCGATGATGATGAAAAGCAGGGTATAGACAGTGGGGAGTTGGCGCTTCTTGGGCGCCTCGTTTGGAGTGGTCATAGCTTCCGTTCCTCGGCAATGCCGTCTGTGATCCGATCAGCGCAAGACTAGCGGGTTTGATATGGGAAAAAGGTGATCGCGGATAATAAAATTCCGCAACTTGGCGGAGTTTTTGATAAAAAAACAGGGCCCCGCGGGGCCCTGTTTTCACTTGAGTCAGGATCAGAGCTCGACCACGTCGAATTTCACGTCCGGGTTCACATCCGCCTCGTAATCCACCTCGGCCAGGCCGAAACCGAACAGGCGCAGGAACTCCTGCTTGTAGCCGGTGTAGTCGGTCAACTCGGAGAGGTTCTCGGTGGTGATGGAAGGCCAGAGATCGCGGCAGGTCTGCTGCACGTCTTCACGCAGTTCCCAGTCGTCCATGCGGATGCGGGCCTGCTCGTCCAGCGCCAGCTCCTCGCCATAGAGGCGGGTGCGCATCATGCGATAGACCTGCTCCATGCAACCTTCGTGAATCCCCTTCTCCTTCATGATCTTGAAGGCCATGGAGATGTAGAGCGGCATCACAGGAATGGCAGAAGAGGCCTGGGTCACCACGGATTTGAGCACGGCCACGTGAGCGGTGCCGCCCTTGGCAGCCAGATCGCCACGGATGGCGGTGGCGGCGCGATCCAGATCTTCCTTGGCGCGGCCCAGGGTACCGTGCCAGTAGATGGGCCAGGTCAGGTCGGTGCCGATATAGGAGTAAGCCACGGACTTGGCGCCCTCGGCCAGCACACCAGCATCACGCAGGGCAGCCATCCACAGTTCCCAATCCTGGCCGCCCATGACGGTGATGGTGTTCTGGATCTCTTCCTCGTTCGCCGGCTCGACGGTGGCTGTGATGATCTGATCCTTGTTGGTATCGATGGCGGTGGTGGTGTAGGTCTCGCCGATGGGTTTCAGGGCAGAGCGCACCACTTCACCTGTCTCCGGCATCTTGCGCACCGGCGAGGCCAGGGAGTAGACCACCAGATCGATCTGGCCCAGATCGGCCTTGATGAGCTCGATGACCTTGGCGCGGCACTCGTTGGAGAAGGCATCGCCGTTGACGCTTTTCGCATACAGACCCGCCTCTTTGGCAGCCTTGTCGAAGGCGGCGGAGTTGTACCAGCCCGCAGTCGCCGTCTTGGTTTCGCTGCCGGCTTTCTCGAAGAAGACGCCTATGGTGGCAGCGCCGCTACCGAAGGCAGTGGCAATCCGGGAAGCCAGACCATAACCGGTGGAAGCGCCGATCACCAGCACCCGCTTGGGGCCATTGGCAATCATGCCCTGCTCCTGGGTGTAAGCGATCTGGCGACGAACATTGGCCTCACAGCCAACCGGGTGAGTGGTGGTGCAGATAAAGCCGCGAACCTTGGGTTTGATAATCATATAGGGGTCTCGGATCCGTTAAATGGATGAAATCGGGGCATAAGATACCTCATCTTGCCGCCCTAGGGTGCTCTGATGTGTTGAACTGCGGGGAAAACGAACAGATTCACGGTATCCGCACCGCCAAAACCGGGCCGGCGCCAGGGGAATGACGGTTGGAAAAGCCTGGGCATGAAGCAGGTGCCAGCCGCACCCCCGAGTCTGATCCCCCATGGCAGACAGAATAAATATAATAAAAACATATGATTACCCTCTTTATCCCGCCGCGAAAAATGAAACATCTTTCTGCCTGAAACGAAAAACCGTGCCCTTGGTACTTTTATCAAACTTGGTGGCACAGGAACCGCCGAGTTTGATAAGCCCGTTAAACCAGCATTAAACCTCTATCTCATAGGTCGGTAAGTCCAGCCTCTCCATACGCCTTGGTCGCCACGGTGAAAAGATCTGGCTGGAAGCCACCTACAACCCCATCTTCAACCAGGGAGGCAAGGTGATAACAATCTCAATCAGCAGTCGAAGAACATAGAATCCATCATCTGTTTCATTGCGCCCATGTGAAAGCGCAGCAAGCCTTGTTGCCTGCCGTGATGTGAAGGAAATAAATGCGAGGGGCAGAAAGGAGTGGCAGCGGAGATGGCGGGCAGGAAGCGGTGCTTCATCAAGATTGCGCGAAGCACGGGCATAGCCCGGCCATCAGGCCTCGCCCATATAGCGGCGAGCCTCCTCATCGGCCAGTACCAGGGCCGTTTCCCACAACTCGGCGATCAAGAGTCCTTCCTCTCCCACGGCCGCTTCCTCCAAGGCCTCCAGCGCCCTGGCATCGGCCAGGGTAAAGGGATTGTGCGCCAGCAGGGCCTGCGCCCTGGTCAATAACATCATGCCGTTCATCTGTGCTCTCCCGGATCCTGCCTGACCTGTCTGTGCAGACTGTAGCCGATAAGCCGCTCGGCGCCAGCCATGCTGCCAGCGTAGTGCAGGACAGATCAGCTGTCGGCGATGACAGGCGCGCGAACCTTGTGCCGCGCGGGCAGTTGTCCCACCACTATGCCGAACAGCACGGCGCCACAGGCGAGCCACTGCAGCGACGTCAGGGTTTCCCCCAACAGCAGATAAGCCAGCAACAGGGTAAAGACAGGAATGAGGTTCACATAGGCCGCCGCCAGCGTCACCTTGACCTGGGTCACAGACCAGTTGTAGAGCAGGTAAGCCCCGAGCGTCACGAAGGCACCGAGGAAGACGATGACCGCCATGTCCTGCCAGGCCCAGGCCGTCGGCCAGGGCTCGCTGACGGCGAAGGGGGCAAAAAAGAGGGTGCCAACGAAGGCCTGCAGGGCGGTCAGGGTGAGCACGCTGTAGCGACTGGAGAGCTTCTTGAATACCACCGAATAGGTGGCGGCGCACAACATGGCCGCCATCTCCAGGCTGTTGCCGAGCAGGGCGTTGGGGGCAAACTCGTCCACCCCGCCGCCCAACCCCAACAGGGCTATGCCGAAGATGGCGATGGCAAACCCGAGCAACTGGCGGCGACTCACCCGTTCCCTGAGCAGCACGAAGGCCACCAGGGCCACGATCAGCGGCAACAAGGCGCAGACCATGCCCGCCTGACCGGCGCTGGTGTAGCGCAGAGCATTCACCTCCAACAGGAAATAGAGGCAAGGCTCCAGTCCCCCCATCAGGGCCAGCCAGCGCCAGTCTCCCTTTTGATAGCAAAAATTGCCCAGGTAGCGGTAGCAGAGCAGCCAGCAGAGCGCGGCCACGCTCATGCGCATGAAGAGCACCTGGCCGAAGCCCCAGATCCCCAGCACGTGCTTGAGCGCGATGAAGGAGCTGGACCAGAGCAGCATCGCCAGGGTGAGGGTAAAGATAGGTAAAGGGCGCACATTTCCTCCATGAAATTGGCCATTTGAATAATAACCATGCGGCCTTGCGGTTGTTTAAAGGCACCTAAAATCAGATAATACCGCCGCCCTCAAACCGGATAACCAACCTTCAATGACTGAGTACCTGCTTTTATTGGTCGGCACAGTGCTGATTAACAACTTCGTGCTGGTGAAGTTTCTCGGCCTGTGCCCCTTCATGGGCGTCTCTGGCAAACTGGAGACAGCCATCGGCATGGGGCTGGCCACCACCTTCGTGATGACGCTGGCCAGCGCCTGTTCCTATCTGATGGAACACTATATCCTGATCCCGTTGAACATCGCCTACCTGCGCACGCTCGCCTTCATTCTTGTGATCGCCGTCGTGGTTCAGTTCACCGAGATGGTTATCCGCAAGAGCAGCCCGACCCTCTATCGCCTGCTGGGCATCTTCCTGCCGCTCATCACCACCAACTGTGCCGTGCTGGGGGTGGCGCTGCTGAGCATCAACGAGCGTCACAACTTCATCCAGAGCATCATCTACGGCTTCGGGGCTGCCTGTGGCTTCTCGCTGGTGCTGATCCTGTTTGCCGCCATGCGTGAGCGCCTGGTGGCGGCCGACGTCCCCACTCCGTTTCGCGGCGTCTCCATCGCCATGATCACCGCCGGCCTGATGTCGCTGGCCTTTATGGGCTTTACCGGCCTCATCAAGATATAGCGCTATGACTCACATACTCTTTGCCGTTCTGGTGTTGGCTCTGCTGGCCCTGGCCTTCGGCATCATTCTGGGCTTTGCCGCCGTCAAGTTTCATGTGGAAGCCGATCCCATCGTCGATCAGCTCGATGCCCTGTTGCCACAGACCCAGTGCGGCCAGTGCGGCTACCCGGGTTGCAAGCCTTATGCCGAGGCCCTGGCCAACGGCGATCAGATCAACAAGTGCGTGCCCGGTGGCGATGCCACCATGCGCAAGATTGCCGACCTCATGGGGGTAGAGCCCCAGCCGCTGGGCGGTGGCGAAGCCGCCGTCCCGGTAAAGAGAGTCGCCTTCATCCATGAAGATCAATGCATCGGCTGCACCAAGTGCATCCAGGCCTGTCCGGTCGATGCCATCGTCGGTGCCACCAAGGCGATGCACACCGTGATCAAAGACGAGTGCACCGGCTGCGATCTCTGTGTCGATCCCTGCCCAACCGACTGTATCGAAATGATCCCTGTGCCGACCACGGTCGACAACTGGAAGTGGGATCTGGCCAGCGTCGCCATTCCGGTCAAGATAGTGGAGTAACCATGCAGTCCTTACTCGAACGCATCAAAGCCGGCACCCTGTGGGATTTTCACGGCGGCATTCATCCTCCCGAAAACAAAGATCAATCCAGTCTGACCCCTGTGGTGGACGCGGGCCTGCCGCCCCAGCTCATAATCCCGGTACGCCAGCACGCGGGCCCGGCCGGCGATCTGCTGGTGCAGGTCGGCGACAAGGTCAAGAAGGGTCAGCCGCTGACCCGCTACGACAAGGGTCGCATAGTGCCGGTGCACGCCTCCACCTCGGGCACCATCACCGCCATCGGCCACCACACGGTGGCTCACCCCTCCGGCCTCGATGATCTCTGCATCACCCTCACCCCGGATGGGGAAGATGCCTGGGGTGAGCGCCAGGGCCGCAGCGACTACTGGAACCTGGAGCGGGGCGAGCTGCTGGAACGCATCCAGCAGGCGGGCATTGCGGGCCTCGGCGGCGCCGTGTTCCCGACCCACAGCAAGCTGGACGGTCGCGGTCAGCTGACCGAGATCCTGATCGTCAACGGGCTGGAGTGCGAGCCCTACATCAGCACCGACGATCGGCTGATGCAGGAGTATGCCGACGAGATCATGGACGGCATCCGGGTGCTCAAGCACCTGCTCAAGCCCAAGCTGACCCTGATCGGGGTGGAAGACAACAAGCCGGCCGCCATCGGCGAGCTGACCCGTCACGCCACCGACGAAGACGTGCTGGTCAAGACGGTGCCGACCAAGTACCCCTCGGGCGGCGCCAAGCAGACCATAGAGCTGCTCACGGGCCGTCAGGTGCCCAAGGGGGGCCGCGCCGTGGACATGGGCATCATGGTGCTCAACGTGGCCACAGTGTTTGCCATCAAGCGCGCCATCATCGACGGCGAGCCGCTCATCTCCCGCATCGTCACCCTCACCGGCGACGCCTTCAAGAAACCGGGCAACGCCTGGGTGCTGCTGGGTACCCCGGTGCGCTGGTTGCTGCAGCGTTTCGAGCTGCAACCCGAGGCGGACCAGAGGGTCATCATGGGGGGCCCCATGATGGGCTTCACCCTGCCCCACGCCATGGTGCCCGTGGTCAAGGCCACCAACTGCCTGCTCTCCCCCACCCGGGCCGAGCTGCCACCGCCCGGCCCGGAACAGGCCTGCATTCGCTGCAGCGCCTGCGCCGACGCCTGCCCGGCCAACCTGCTGCCCCAGGAGCTCTACTGGTACAGCCGAGCCAAGGAGTACGACAAGGCCGAAGGATTCAACCTGTTCGATTGCATCGAGTGCGGCGCCTGCGCCTGGGTCTGCCCGAGCGAGATCCCCCTGGTGCAGTACTACAAGATTGCCAAGGATGACATCCGCGAGGCGCGCGCCGAGGCCGAGAAGGCCGAGCGTGCCAAGCAGCGTTTCGAGGCCAAGCAGGCCCGCTTCGAGCGGGAAAAAGCGGCCCGCGAGGCTCGCCACGCCGAAGCAGCGGCCCAGCGCCGCCAGGCCATGACGGCCGCCGGTGGCGAAGATCCGGTCGCCGCCGCCCTGGCCCGTATCAAGGCCAAGCAGGAGGCAACCGCCAGCGGGGCGGCTGATCAGCCCGACAACAGCGCCATGATTGCCGCCCGCGAGGCGCGCAAGCAGGAAGCCATCGCTCGGCGCGCAGCCAAGGCGGCCAGCGGCGATGAGCACACAGATGTTGCACCAACACCAGCGGCACAGGATCCGAAAAAAGCAGCCATCGCTGCAGCCTTGGCCCGTGCCAAGGCCAAAAAGGCCGCTCAAGTTGCGGATGACAAGGTCGCCGAACCCGGGGCTATCGCTGTCGAAGCCGAGCCGGCCATCGGATCCGCCCCGGCTGCCGCAGAAGTCGATCCCAAAAAGGCGGCCATTGTCGCCGCCATCGCCCGTGCCAAGGCCAAAAAGGCAGCTGGCTCGCAAGGTGACGAAGCTGTTGCGGATAGCCCTGTCGCCGCGCCACAGTCTGACTCCGCCGCTGACGCGGATCCCAAGAAGGCGGCCATCGCTGCCGCCATTGCCCGTGCCAAGGCCAAGAAGGCCGTTCAGGCACAAGGTGACGCGGCCGTGACCGAGGGTGAAGACGCCGTCGCTGCAACCCCTGCCACAGCACCGCAGCCTGACGCCGATCCCAAGAAGGTGGCCATCGCTGCCGCCATTGCCCGTGCCAAGGCCAAGAAAGCCGCTCAGGCGCAAGGTGATGCGGCCGTGACCGAGGGTGAAGACATCGTCGCTGCAACCCCTGCCGCAGCACCGCAGCCTGACGCCGCCGACGCCGCCCCCAAGAAAGCAGCCATTGCCGCCGCCGTGGCCCGCGCCAAGGCCCGGAAACTGGCGGCCGAGGCGGCTGCCCAGGCTTCCCCTTCTCCATCGACTGACAAGAGCCACTGATCCATGTTCAATATCGCGAGTGCGCCGTTTGCCCATAACCGCAAACAGACCCAGACCCTGATGTTGCTGGTGATCCTGGCATGTCTGCCCGGTTTTCTGGCGCAGACCTGGTTCTTCGGCTGGGGCACCCTGATCCAGATCCTGCTGGCGCTGGTGACGGCGCTGGGTGCAGAGGCCTTGGTACTCAAGTTGCGCCACCGTCCCATCAAACCCGCCCTGATGGATGGCAGCGCGGCGCTGACCGCCGTGCTGATCGGCCTCTCCCTGCCGCCCCTGCTGCCCTGGTGGATGCTGGTACTCGGCACCGCCTTTGCCATCATCATCGCCAAGCACCTCTACGGCGGGCTGGGCCAGAACCTGTTCAATCCGGCCATGGTGGCCTATGTGCTGCTGCTGGTCTCCTTCCCGGTACAGATGACCAGCTGGTTGCCGCCGTCCAGCATAGCCGCCTATGACATCGGCTTCGGCGATGCGGCATCCGTCATCTTCACCGGCTTCAGCCTGGACGGCTACAGCATGGCGCAGCTCAAGCAGGGGGTGGATGGCCTCACCATGGCCACACCGCTCGATACCCTGAAAACAGGGCTGACCCAGGGGCTCACCGCCGGCGAGGTGATGACCCACGCCGTGTTCGAGGGCTGGGGCGGCATCGGCTGGAGCTGGGTCAACCTCGGTTACCTGCTGGGCGGCCTGTTCCTGCTGCAACAGAAGGTGATCAACTGGCGCATTCCGGGAGCCATCCTGGGCGCCTTGCTGCTGGCGGCCACCCTGGGTTATCTGATGACGCCGGATGCCACCGCCACCCCCATGTTCCACCTGTTCAGCGGCGCCACCATGCTGGGGGCCTTCTTCATCGCCACCGATCCGGTGAGTGCCAGCACCACACCCCGTGGCCGTCTGGTCTATGGCGTACTGATCGGCGTGCTGGTCTACCTCATCCGCCGCTTTGGCGGCTACCCGGATGCCTTCGCCTTCGCCGTGCTGCTGGCCAACTTGTGCGTACCGCTGATCGACAGCCTGACACGTCCCAAGGTCTATGGAGCACGCCGCAAATGACCCCGGCGCACACCTCACTCTCAGGAAAGATTCAATGTTAAAGAGCATGCGCAAGAACGGCGTCACCCTGGCGCTGTTTGCCCTGGCCTGCACCGCCGTCGTGGTGCTGACCAATGAGCTGACCCGCGACAGGATCGCCCATCAGCAGCAGCTGGAGAAGCTGCGCACCCTCTCGGCCCTGTTGCCGGAGGGGAGCTATGACAATGATCTGGTGGCCAGCTGCAAGCGGGTGCAGAGCAAGACCTATCTGGGCAGCGATCAGGCCATGCCGCTCTACACAGCGACCCTGCAGGGCGAGACCACAGGCTATGCGCTGGAAACCGTGGCCCCCGACGGCTACAGTGGGGCCATCCGCCTCATCGTCGGCACAGATGCCAAGGGCAACGTCAGCGCGGTGCGGGTACTGGCCCACAATGAGACGCCGGGCCTGGGTGACAAGATAGAGTTGAAGAAATCGAGCTGGATCAACAGTTTTGTCGGCAAGTTCCTCAACCGCGACAACGAGGCCAACTGGGCGGTGAAGAAGGATGGTGGTGAATTCGATGCCTTCACCGGCGCCACCATCACACCCCGCGCCGTGGTCAAGGCGGTGAAGAACCTGCTGCTGTTGCAGCAGGAACACCCTGAATTGCTGCGGGATGCCCCCTCCTGTGACGCCACCCCATAACGCCGGAGCACAAGCCATGGAACAAGTTGATGTGATTGACGGCCAGAGCCTCGCCAACGAAGGCAATGGCCGCCGCGAAGAGCTCAAGGAGCTGATGCTGCAGGGGCTGTGGAAGAACAACCCCTCCCTGGTACAGGTGCTGGGGCTCTGCCCCACCCTGGCGGTCTCCTCCACCTTCACCAATGCCCTGGGGCTGGGATTGGCCACCATGGTGGTACTGGTCAGCTCCAACCTCGCCATCTCCCTGGTGCGCAACCTGGTGCCCAAGGATATCCGCATCCCGGTCTACGTGATGATCATCGCCGCCCTGGTGACCAGCGTGCAGCTGTTGATGAACGCCTACACCTATGGCCTCTATCAGGCGCTCGGCATCTTCATCGCCCTGATCGTCACCAACTGCGTCATCATAGGCCGGGCCGAGGCCTATGCCTCCAAGAACCCGCCGCTGCTGGCGGCCCTCGACGGCTTCATGATGGGGCTGGGCTTTACCCTGGTGCTGCTGGTGCTCGGGGGGCTGCGGGAGATCATCGGCATGGGTACCCTGTTCGACGGCGCCGACCTGCTGCTGGGGGACTGGGCCAAGTCATTGCGCATCGAGCTGTTCCACGCCGACGCCAGCCTGCTGCTGGCGATCCTGCCTCCCGGCGGCTTCATCGGGCTGGGCCTGATGATCGCCGGCAAGAACGCCATCAACGACCGGCTGGGCCGCAAGCAGGCCGCCGACAAGGCCCACTGCGCCGTGCCGGCAGCGGGCGCCCGCGCGACCCAGCTCTGAGACAAGAGGGAGCCATGAACAACCAGAAACGCAGGCAGATCCTGGAGCGGCTGCGGGATGACAATCCCCACCCGACCACAGAGCTCAACTTCAAGACACCGTTCGAGCTGCTGATCGCCGTGCTGTTGTCGGCCCAGGCCACAGACGTGAGCGTCAACAAGGCCACCGACAAGCTCTATCCGGTGGCCAACACGCCCCAGGCCATGCTGGATCTGGGGGTAGACGGGCTCAAGTCGTACATCAAGACCATAGGCCTGTTCAACACCAAGGCCGAGAACGTCATCAAGACCTGCGCCATCCTGCTGGAGCGCCACGGCGGCGAGGTGCCGGAGAACCGCGAGGCGCTGGAAGCCCTGCCCGGCGTCGGTCGCAAGACCGCCAACGTGGTGCTCAACACCGCCTTCGGCTGGCCTACCATAGCCGTTGATACCCACATCTTTCGGGTGTCGAATCGCACCGGTTTCGCGGTGGGCAAGAACGTGGATCAGGTGGAAGAGAAACTGCTGAAGGTGGTGCCCGCCGAGTTCAAGCTGGACGTGCACCACTGGTTGATCCTGCACGGCCGTTACACCTGTCTGGCTCGCAAACCCCGCTGTGGTTCCTGTATCATCGAGGACCTTTGCGAGTACAAAGAGAAGATCTACCCGGAGAGCTAGGCAACCATTGCCTCCTCCTGCCTGATTACAGAATCGTGAATCCCAAGGGGAGAATTAAGCCATGAGAATTCTGCACACCATGCTGCGCGTCGGCGATCTGCAACGCTCCATCGACTTCTACACCCGGGTGCTGGGGATGAAGCTGTTGCGCAAGAGCGAGAACAGCGAATACAAGTACACCCTGGCCTTCGTCGGTTACGGCGACGAGAAGGATGAGGCCGTCATCGAGCTCACCTACAACTGGGGCGTGAGCGAGTATGAGCTGGGATCGGCCTACGGCCACATCGCGCTGGAAGCGGACGACATCTATGGCACCTGCGATGCGCTGCGTGCCGCCGGCGCCAAGATCACCCGCGAGCCGGGCCCGGTCAAGGGTGGCAAGACGGTCATCGCCTTCGTGGAAGATCCGGATGGTTACAAGATTGAACTGATCGCCAAGAAAGATGCAGGCACAGGCCTGGGTGACAGCTTCTAAGGCATGGTCAGGACAAGATCCCCATAAAAAAGAGCGCCAAGGCGCTCTTTTTCATTGAATGATATCCGCCCATCAGATGGCGCCATTACGGCCCATGTTGATCACCACACGCCGGTTCCTGGCGCGGCCATCTTCGGTTTCGTTGGAGGCGACGTGCTGCTTCTCGCCATGCCCCTCGACCGAGACCTTGCCAGGTTCGATACCCAGATCCACAAACACCTTCTTGATGGCATCGGCCCGTTTCTCGGAGAGTTTCTGGTTCGGCCAGCGACCGCCATAGCTGTCGCTGTAGGCGTCGATCACCACCACATCGATACTCTTGTCGACCTTCACATACTCGCCGATCATCGCCAGCCGCCGTTTGGAAGCCAGCGACAGCTGGTCGCTGTTCTTGTCATAGGTGAGCACGCTGAAGGCGATGTCGTTGAAGCTGTATGGCAGCAGGCCGTTCAGGCAATCCACGAAAGCCTGATACTTGACCCGGAAGTTGACCGAGGAGAGCGACACCCGCACCGGCCGGTTCTGGCGATACCAGTCGCGGTACTGGAAGGTCGGCATACGCCCCCCCTCCAGCTCGTCCAGCATGGTCCAGGCGGTCTGCCCCTCCACCAGGCCATCGAACTGCTGGTAGAAACGCAGCTGGCTCACTTCCCGTCCGGCGATGCCGGGACGCCAGACTGGCGGCATGATCCCCAGACTGACCGTCTGGGTCTGAGCCTGCTGACGCAGCCCCTTGAGTTCGAAATCCAGATTGATCTTGCGGCCGGCCCGACTGACGAAGGCCCCCGTACCCCAGTTGGGAATAGGGTGTTCTAGGCGACACTCCACTTGCGTGTCCGAGGTCAGGCGCCAGACGGATTGATCCAGGCCGGCACCAAACTCGGTGACGCCCGCCTGTAACTGCATACTCACGGATATGCTGACCAACCCTAACATCCAAGCGTTCAACTGCCTGCCCTCCACACGATCTCACGTTAGGTATCGGCAAGGGCAGGACAAGCTTTAGGGCAAACCACTCAGTGGGGTGCAGGACGCTCCATCAGCTTGAAACTGGCGATGCGGCCCGCCAGCTCGCGAGCCAGCAGATCCAGCTCGGCGCTGTTCTGCTGCAAGGTTTCCGAGTGCAGGCGATGGGCCTCGTACACCTCGCGTATGGTCATCACGTTGTGCTGTATGTCGTCGGTGACGTAGCGCTGCTCCTCAGTGGCCGTCGCCACCTGGGCCGTCATGTCGCTCACCTTGCGCACCTCGTTGACTATGTCGGTCAGCTCGCTGCCCGCCCGCTTGGCCTCGGTCACGCTCAGGCCCGCCTGCTCTGTGCCCAGGTGCATGGCGGTGACCGCCTGATTGGCGCCCTGGCGCAAACGGACCAGCATACGCGCTATGTCATCCGCCGCCTGCTGGGTACGGGAGGCGAGCGCCCTCACCTCTTCGGCCACCACCGCAAAACCGCGGCCTGACTCACCGGCACGGGCCGCTTCGATGGCGGCGTTGAGGGCCAGCAAATTGGTGCGATCCGAGATCTGCTTGATGAGGTTGAGCGCCTCGCCGACCGACTCTGTATCCTGATGCAGGCTGTCCACCAGTTGCTGGGTATCGATCAGGGTGCCCGCCACCTGCTGGATGGCGTCTATGGTCTGATCCACCTCTTTATCACCCTGGCGGGCCCGGCCTATGGCCTGCTGGGTCGCCAGCGAGGTCTGGGTCGCGTTGCGCGCAATCTCGGCCACGGTGGAAGCCATCTCGGTGGCGGCGGTCGCCACCAGATCCACCTGACCAAAGCCCCTGACCACGCCGGCGTTGACCTCGGCTATCACGTCTGCCGACGCGGCGGCGCTGCGGGCCAGCACCTCGCAGGAGCGGCGTACCGCCAGCAGCAGCCCCTCGAGATGTGCGAGGAAATGGTTCAGATCCCGTGCCAGCGCGCCCAGCTCGTCACCGGATTGCCAGTTGACCCGCACCGTCAGGTCATTCTCCTGCACCAGCCGTTTGAAGGTCTGGTGCAGGGCCATGAAGCCCAGATGCAGATCCCGCACCACCCGCCAGCAGACGAAGGTGGTCAGCGCCACGCACAGCAAGACCCCGATAGCCGCCCACCAGAAGTCGCTGGCACTTTGGGCCCGCATCTGGCCGACCCGCTCGGACAGCTGCTGGTAGAGGCGATCCTCACTCTCCTTGAGCAGGCCAATCTTGTCGGTACTCAAGGCAAACCAGGCCTCGGCATCGATCCCGAAGCCCCCGGTGGCCGCCTTGTCCAGCGCCAGTTTTTCCATAGCCGCCACCTTGGCCACCACGGGAGAGGCCAGGCTGTCGGCCAGCAGCTGACGCTGTGACGGGCTGGCCACCGCCTGGAAACGCTCGAGATAGGTATTCTGGGCCGCCAGCAGGGAGATGAATTGCTGCAACAGCGCGGGGGTGAAGCCGTCACGACCGAACACATTGCTCAGGGTCGCCCGCTCCAGCCCCATGCGCTCCTTGCTCTGCAAGAAGGCGGCATAGGCATTGGTCTGCAGCGCTATGTCGGCATCCTGGCTGTTGAGGCTGACCTGATCCACCACGGCCAGCAGCTGACTGATGAGACGACTGTAGAAGCTGACCTGCTCCGCCACCTCGACCCCCAGCGCACCGACCCGTTCACGCATGGCGACAAGCCCGGTCAGTGCCTGTTGCACCTCTCCCAGCGCCAGCAGGGCGGGCTCCTCGTGAAAACGTGCCAGCAGGGTATCGACCAGCTTGCGCTGGGCGGGCAGAGCGTCGCGGAACTTGTTGCCGCCGGAGCCCAAAAAACCCGCCGACATGCCGCGCTCCTTTTGCAGCTCGTGGGCCAGTTGCGCCGCCTCCCGCACCACCTCGAGCGCGACCTGCGCCTGCGCCATCTTCTGCTCGACCCGATAACGCTCATACACGTATCGGCCGGAGAAAAACAGCAAAGCCAGCAGCGGCAGGCAGACCACCAGCAACATCTTGTGCGCCAATCCCAGCTTATTCATCGTCGCTCCCCATTCCATTGTTGAAGTGGTCAATTATAAGCCCGAGTGTCGATAATAGAATCAGACACCTGTCTCATGGCTGCGGATGAGGGACAAGGGCCGGCTTTTTTGCCATAATGCCGCCTCATTTCACGCCGACCGAGATACCATGACCGACGCTGTTCACACCCTCAAGGGCCGTTTTCGTGGCTTTTACCCCGTCGTCATCGATGTTGAAACCGCCGGGTTCAATGCCAGAACCGACGCCTTGCTGGAAATCGCCGCCTATACCCTCAAGATGGATGAGGATGGCTGGCTTCTGCCCGACCAGATCTTTCATTTTCACGTCGAGCCATTCGAAGGCGCCAACCTGGAGAAGGCGGCGCTGGAGTTCACCGGCATAGATCCCTTCAATCCGCTGCGCGGTGCCGTCAGCGAGAGAGAAGCGCTGACCGAGATCTTCAAGGGCATTCGCAAGGGGATGAAGGAGCACGACTGCGGCCGCGCCATCATAGTGGCCCACAACGCCACCTTCGATCACGGCTTCGTGATGGCCGCCGCCGAACGTGCCGGCCTCAAGCGCAATCCGTTCCATCCGTTTGCCACCTTCGATACCGCCGCCCTCTCCGGCCTGGCACTGGGACAAACCGTGCTGGCCAAGGCGTGTCAGAGCGCCCGCATCCCGTTTGACAATAAAGAGGCGCACTCAGCCCTGTATGACACAGAACGCACTACCGAGCTGTTTTGTCATATCGTCAACCGCTGGAAGAGCCTGGGTGGCTGGCCACCGGCCCATCCGGACGATGCCCCCACCGACGATGCAAGCGAATAACCGGTTTGAGCAATGAGCAAGAAGGCTGCCCTGGCAGCCTTCTTCTATTGGGTTGGCAGTATCAAGCTGGTTTGACCAGAATGGCGAAAACAGGCCCATACAAGGCCGTTTTTCACCCCCACGCCCGTCTTGCTCCCCCAGCCCAGCCAAGAATGCTGCCAACAGGCGTTTTGCCTGATTTTTTACTCGACATTTGTCACGTTTTTCGCAAACTAACGGCCTTTCACATGACAGACAGCAACACAATCCATAAGGAAATCAAATGAATCCTGTTGTTATCGCAGTTGCGCTGATGCTGGTGCTCAGCCTGCTGCGGATCAATGTGGTGGTCTCCCTCTCCATCGGCGCCATCGTCGGCGGCCTGATCGGCGGACTCTCACTGCAGGAGACACTCAGCACCTTTACCGGTGGTCTGGGTGGCGGCGCCGAAATCGCCCTCTCCTATGCCATGCTGGGGGCCTTTGCGGTCGCCATCTCCCGCTCCGGCATCACCGACCTGCTGGCCCGCAAGGTGATCAGCCAGTTGGGCAAGGATGCCAGCAGCTCTCGCATTCTCTGGGTCAAGAGCCTGCTGCTCACCTCGGTACTGGCGGTCTCCATCTCCTCCCAGAACCTGATCCCGGTCCACATCGCCTTCATTCCCATCCTGATCCCGCCGCTGCTGCACGTCATGGCCCAGATGCAGATCGACCGCCGTCAGGTGGCCTGCGTCATCACCTTCGGCCTGACCGCAACCTATATGCTGTTGCCGGTCGGTTTTGGCGGCATCTTCCTCAACAACATCCTGGCCAAGAATCTGATCGACAACGGCGTGCCGGTCGAGCACGGCCAGTTGCCGCTGGCGATGGCCATTCCTGTGCTGGGCATGTTCGTCGGTCTCTTGATCGCTGTCTTCATCAGCTACCGCAAGCCGCGCCAATATGATCTGGAAAAAATCCTGGCCGCCGAGCCGGAAGCGGTGGAGCTCAACCTCAATCACATCTGGGTGGCCCTGCTGGCCATAGGCGTGGCCCTGGGGCTGCAGTTGATGACCAACAGCATAGTGCTGGGGGCGCTGGCCGGTTTCGTCATCTTCACCTGCGGCGGTGTCATCAAGTTTCGCGAGAGCCAGGACGCCTTCACCCAGGGCGTGCGCATGATGTCTCTCATCGGCTTCATCATGATCTCGGCCGCCGGCTTCGCCGCCGTGATGAAGGCCACCCACGGGGTGGAGAGCCTGGTGCAGTCCGTCTCCGCGGTGATTGGGGACCAGAAGGGCCTCGCCGCCTTCCTGATGCTGCTGGTCGGCCTCTTGATCACCATGGGGATAGGCTCCTCCTTCTCCACAGTGCCCATCATAGCCACTATCTATGTGCCCCTGTGCATCCACCTCGGCTTCTCGCCCATGGCCACCATAGCCCTGGTGGGTGCAGCCGGTGCGCTGGGGGATGCGGGTTCCCCCGCCTCCGACTCGACGCTCGGCCCCACCTCCGGCCTCAACGCCGACGGCCAGCACGACCACATCTGGGACAGCGTGGTGCCCACCTTCATCCACTACAACATACCGCTCATCATCTTCGGCTGGATTGCCGCCATGGTGCTCTGAGCCCCCGGACAAGATAGATGCAAATACGCAAAAGGCGACCTCAGGGTCGCCTTTTCGTTGTCCGTCATGTGCAACCCGTCCTCCAGCCAGGGCTTGGCACAGGTGTCCTGCTGGCAGGCACTCGCTTGGCTCGGGATCCCCTCTCAACTCCGGCCCAGGCTATTGCCACCACGGCTGGCTTGCCCCAACACAGGTGTCACAGACTGCAGGCGACAGGGCAGAGGCAGAGGCAGAGGCAGAGGCAATATGCTAGCTCTCCCTAGCCAACACAATCCCGGCCTCTGAGCGGGGCCAGTCCAGACCCATCAACCAACCAAATGACAGGCAACAAAAAGGCCGCTCAATGAGCGGCCTTTTTATCAAGACTATCAGGACTTAGCTGTCGCGGCGCTTGTTGCCACCGAACTTGCGATCCTTGTTGAAGCCACCTTCACGGCGCTCCCCGCTCTTGTTGAACGGACGGTCACCGCTGGGGCGGCGATCCTTGTTGAAAGGACGATCGCTGCGCGGAGGACGGGGGGCAGTGTTGCTGCCGGCCGGCACTTCGGTGTAGCGGGTGATCATCAGCGGACGCTGACAAACACGGGCTTTCTTGATCACTTCCAGCACATCGGCGGTCATGCCCTTGGGCAGATCGACGGTGGAGAAGTCATCGGCGATGTCGATGTTGCCGATGAAACGGCTCTCGATGTTCGCTTCGTTGGCGATGGCGCCCACGATCTGGCCCGGCTTGACACCGTGATGGGCACCCACGTCTACGCGGTAACGCTCCATCTCTACATCAGGATTGTCTTTCAGCGGACGCGGCTCGAGAGACGGCATGCGACGGGCAGGACGATCACCACGGTCGGCGAAGTCACGACCACCGTCACGGCGTTCGAAGTCACGGCCACCACGATCGTTGCTCGGGTTGAACTGCGGCTCTGCGATGGACTCATCCAGCAGCAGCGGTTGGTCACCCTGCACCAGCTTGGCCAGTGCGGCAGCCAGCTCCAGCGGATCGGCAGAATCTTCTTCGATCAGCTCGTTCACCAGGTTGTGGTAGATCTCAAGCTCTTCGCCCATCATGGTTTCCCGGATGCGCTCTTTGAACTTGGTCATGCGGTGCTGGTTGATGTCCTCGGTGCTCGGCATCTTCATCGGCTCGATGGCCTGACGAGTGGCGTGCTCGATGGCGCGCAGCATGCGGCGCTCACGGGGAGCAACAAACAGGATGGCCTCACCCTTGCGACCAGCACGGCCGGTACGGCCGATACGGTGTACGTAGGATTCGGTATCGTACGGAATGTCGTAGTTCACCACGTGAGTGATGCGCTCAACGTCCAGACCACGGGCGACGACGTCGGTGGCGATCAGGATGTCCAGCTGGCCTTGACGCAGCTTGTCGACGGTACGCTCACGCAGCTTCTGCGGGATGTCACCGTGCAGCGCTTCACAGGCGTGACCACGGGCGGCCAGTTTGCCAGCCAGCTCTTCGGCCGCGTTCTTGGTGCGCACGAAGACCAGTACGGCTTCGTACGGCTCGACTTCCAGCAGACGGGTCATGGCGTCCAGCTTGTGCAGACCGGTTACCTGCCAGTAGCGCTGGCGGATGGTCGGTGCGGTGGACGTCTTGGTGATGATCTTGATCTCTTTCGGCTGCTTCAGGTGCTTCTGGGCAACACGACGGATCTGGTCCGGCATGGTGGCAGAGAAGAGCGCGACCTGACGGGTGGCCGGGCACTGTTCCATGATCCAGTCCACGTCGTCGATGAAGCCCATACGCAGCATTTCATCGGCTTCGTCCAGAACCAGGGCTTTCAGGCCGGAGAGGTCCAGGTTCTTGCGACGGATCAGGTCCATCACACGGCCAGGGGTACCGACGACAACCTGAGCACCACGACGCAGGGCGCGGGTCTGGGTTTCGTAAGAGGAACCACCGTAGATGGGCAGGACATGGAAGTCCGGCATGTGCTTGGCGTAACGTTGGCACGCCTCGGCAACCTGCAGCGCCAGTTCACGGGTCGGTGCCAGCACCAAAACCTGGGTATTGCGGTTACCAGCTTCCAGACGAGACAACAGAGGCAAGGCAAAAGCAGCGGTCTTCCCTGTACCGGTTTGCGCCTGCCCCAGCAGATCGTGTCCCGCCATCAGGTGGGGAATTGCTGCGGCCTGGATCGGTGACGGGCGCTCATAGCCCACGTCCTGCAGCGCTTTCAATACAGGCGCGGCCAGTCCAAGCTCACTAAAAAGGGGCAGTTGTTCGGTATCAGACATAGATTCTTCCAGATTAAGGCAGGCGGCTAAGCACCGCGGAATAGCAAAAAGGCGGCGATTATAGCGCCACTTTGTTCTGCTGTCTTGAAAAATGTGATAAGCCTCTCAAGACGTTGGCAATTATAGAGGGATCTCGCGACTATGGCTTGCTTATTTTGCACTCATGGTGCGTTATTGCAGATCACTCCTCGCTGGAGTCCTTGCCCCGCTTGTGTTTGAGCACTGCCATGGTCAATCGACTGGTGCACAGTAAACGCTCACGTTCGTCTCGAATTTCAATCTGCCACACCTGGGTCGTTGCCCCCAGATGCAGTGGCGAGCAACGCCCCGTCACCACCCCTTCCCGCTTGGCCCGCAGATGGTTGGCATTCACTTCCAGTCCCACACAGTAGCTGTCCGCGCCCACCGCCATATTGGCGGCCAGGGATCCCAGCGTCTCTGCCAGCACAACGGACGCACCGCCGTGCAGCATGCCAAGGGGCTGATGGGTGCGGTGATCCACCGGCATGGTGGCCGCCAGCCAGTCAGGGCCAAAGGCGGTGTAGACGATGTCCAAGTGGGCCATCAGGGTGTTGCGGGAACTGGCATTGAGCCCCTCCAGGCTCATGGGCTTGCGCCAGATGGCGCTGTTTTCTTGACTCATGGCGAGCAGACTCCTTGTGTGATCAACGGGTTATACATGAGCAGTGTCGGCGAAAAAGGGCTGGAAAAGAAGATGCCCCTATCAGGGGGCATCTTGCCAAGCCAGCTCCTGATGCCGGACTCTCACCAGGGATAGGTCACGCCGGGCCACTCGGCCCAGGGCTGCTCCCTCCCCGGCAAGCAGGGGTCGGGCCAGTGCCACACCTTGCCCAGCCAGAGCCGCAGTTCGGCTTCCAGCTCAACATCGGTGAGGGGGGCCTCGGCCAGCCTCCAGAAGAAGAGCTCCACCGCCACCTCCGGCAGCACCGAGGGGTAGAGATAGACCCCGCCCCAAAATTGCGGCTCCCGCTCCGGGCTCCAGAGGCCATAGGCGAAGGAGCGCTTGGCCAGAAACTCGGAACGCTGCCACTCCAGATCCCCCTCGTGCTGGCCCAGACTGAACTGGGCAGAGGGCCAGACGTCATCCGGGCGAAACAACTGGTGCAGCTGCTCCCGCTCGCGCTGCATGGCCACAAACTCCACCACAGCCTGGCTCTGGGCGACAGACAACAGCAGGAAGTGCGGGTGCCGAAAGGCTTGTGGCACCCGAAACCGCTTGGGCAGCGTCAGCATCAGAGCAGTTCCAGCAGGGCCTGCAGCGGATGCTTGAGTTTATCCCCCTCCATCCGCTTGACCTGGCTGCGGCACGAGTAACCTGTGGCCAGACAGCGCTCTTTGGGCAGGCGGGAGAGCGGCTCTGCCCAGCTAAGCCCGTAGATCCCCTTGGAATTTTCCACCTGTTTGGCGTCGTGGCCATAGGTGCCGGCCATGCCGCAGCAACCCACGGACACAGGCTGCAAGCGGCCCCCAAAACGCTGGAACAAGGTGCCCCAGTCACCGTGAGTCGACGGCTTGGCGGTCTTCTCAGTGCAGTGGGCAAACAGATACCAGGGCTCGGCCTGCTCACCCTCGCTCACCCTGCTCTCAGGAGCGGGTAAAGAGAGCAGCCACTCCTGGGGCAGCAGCACCTGAAAGTCGCCACGGGCCGAACCCAGGGCCTTGGCATACTCGTCCCGATAGCAAAGCACCAGTGAAGGATCGACTCCCACCATGGGAATGCCCAGCGCCGCTATCTTGTTGAGGAACTGGGCACTGTTGGCCGCGGTGCGGGCAAAAGCGCGCAGGAACCCCTTCACGTGCTGGGGCTTGCCGTTGGGCTTGAATGGCAGCAGATAGGGTTGCAGCCCAAGCTTGCTGGCAAGCTTCACCAAGTCCCGCACCACGGGGGCGTCGTAATAACTGGTGAAGGGATCCTGCACTATGAGCACCACGTTGGCACGCTGCTCCGGGCTCATGGCCTCGAGGCCCGGCAGGTCGAAATAGCGCGCCTTGTTGTCGTGCAGGGATTCGGCCAGGGTCGGCACGCTCAATAGCGGCACATCCACCATGCCGATGCTCTTCTCGGTCGCCTTCTGGGCCCACTCTTTCTCGAGGAAGAAGTTGACCAGTTTCGGCGCTCTGGCCAGCAGGGGGGCATAGCTTTCGACTGTGCCGACGAAGTAATCCTTGGGGCCCCGCAGGTAGCGGCTGTGATAAAGCTGCATGAAACGGGCGCGGAAGGTGGGCACATCCACCTTGATGGGGCACTGGCTGGTGCAGGCCTTGCACGCCAGGCACCCTTCCATCGCCTCCATCACCTCGTGGGAGAAGTCATACTGGCCGCGGGCACGGGCCAGGGTGTTGCGAAACTTGTCGACAATGCTCTTGAAACGCAGACCGCCGCTTTGCAGCGCCACCTCCTCGGCCAGGGGATCGAAGCCCTGCTGTGCCAGCTGGCGCAGCCATTCGCGCATCAGCCCGGCCCGCCCTTTCGGCGAGTGGCGACGGTCGCGGCTGATCTTGACCGAGGGGCACATGGGGGAGTCGGTCTCGAAGGTGAAACAGAGGCCGTTGCCGTTGCAATCCATGGCGCGGGTATAGCTTTCCCGCACCGCAATCGGGATCTGGCGGTCGAACTTGCCGCGCTTGGGCCCGTCCACCGACACCAGTTCGGCCCCGCTGCCATAAGGCATGCAGATCTTGCCCGGGTTGATGCGGTTGGCGGGGTCAAAGGCCCCCTTGACCCGTTGCAGCTCTTCCCACAACTCGCCGAAGAAGGCGGGGCTGTATTCGGAGCGAAAACCCTTGCCGTGCTCGCCCCACATCAGGCCGCCATATTTGGCGGTGAGCGCCACCACCTGATCCGAGATGCGTCGCAGCAGCACCTCCTGCTCGGGATCGCACAAATCCAGCGCCGGGCGCACGTGCAGCACGCCCGCATCGACGTGACCGAACATGCCGTAGTCGAGGCCATGGCCATCGAGCAGGGCGCGAAACTCCATGATGAAATCGGCCAGGGATTCCGGCGGCACGGCAGTATCTTCGGTGAAGGCCACCGGCTTCTTGCGTCCCTCGGCGTTGCCAAGCAGCCCTACCGACTTCTTGCGCATGGCGTAGATGGTCTCGATGCTCGGCAGATGGCTGCACACCTGATAGCCGATGATGCCCGCCTCGCCACGCGCCAACAGATCGTCGATACGGCGGCACAGCTCGGCCACCTTGGCTTGGTGCTTGTCCTCATCTGTGTCGGCAAACTCGACGATGTTGAGCCCCTGCAGATCCTTGCCGGGCACGTCCTCAATGAAGGCCTTGACCGAATGCCAGATGATGTCGGCGCGAGCCAGCCCCAGCACCCGGGAGTCCACCGTCTCCACCGACAGGGCCTGCGCCTCCACCATAAAGGGGGCATTGCGCAGAGCCGACGGGAAGCTGTCGTACTTGACGTTGACGAGCGTTCGGTAGCGCGGAATGGCCGTGATGTTGAGGCGGGCCTCGGTGATGAAGCCAAGAGATCCTTCCGAGCCGCACAGCACCCGGCTTATGTCCAGTGTGTCGGTCTCGGGAATATAAAGATGCTTGAGATCGTAACCGGTCAAGAAGCGGTTGAGCTTGGGGAAGGTCGCCTCTATGTCGGCGCGGCGCTCTTTACCGATGCGGTAGAGGGTGCGATAGATCTCCCCCTCCCGGCTTTCAAGCGCCAGCTTGTCGGCGAGACGCGCCCCCGTGACCGGCTCGGTCGCCATGAGATCGCCGTTCTCCAGCACTGCTTTCAGGCCAAGCACGTGATCCGAGGTCTTGCCGTAGACCAGCGACCCCTGCCCCGAGGCATCTGTGTTGACCATGCCGCCCAGGGTGGCGCGGTTGGAGGTGGAGAGATCCGGCGAGAAGAAGTAACCGTGGGGTTTGAGATAGGCGTTGAGCTGGTCTTTCACCACACCAGCCTGGGCCCGCACCCAGCCCTCTTCCAGATTAATTTCCATGATCTGGTTCATATGGCGCGAGAGATCGACGATAATGCCGCCGCCCAAGGATTGACCATTGGTGCCGGTACCGCCGCCGCGAGGGAAGAAACTCAAGGTCGCGTACTCGGGCCCCTGGGCCAGCTTGAGCATCACCGCAATATCGTCCGCACTGCGCGGATAGAGAACCGCCTGAGGTACAACCTGATAGACGCTGTTATCCGTCGCCATCGCCAACCGGCTTGCATAAGACTTTTCGATATCACCACGAAATGCGCTGCGCTCTAGCAACTCAAGAAACTGCAGGGTTGCGGGTGACAAACTGTCCTGGTAATCGAGTCTCGGGATCATGAATCCTTGTTCCCATCCTTTGCTTGATGCCGGTACTCCGGCGACAACGACCGTTCGGGCCAGCCTCTTCGCGGGCCCCCGAACCAGTCCGCTCACATGTGAGCGGGCAGTATATCAGCTAGAAAACCGCTTGCGCGCGCAATCTTCACCATTTGAAAGGAGGACTTTTATGGCTCATTACAGCCATGTTATCAGTACGCTGATCCGCACCGAAAAACAGGCGCTGACCCTGTCGCTGTTCGGTTGCATCACCTTTGCCATCTTCGGCATCGGCTATGGCCTGTTCGTCGGCTCCAACGCCATCATGCTCGATGGCATCTTCACCCTGTTCAGCATGGGCATGACGGGGCTCGGGCTCATCACCGCCTACCTGGTTACCCGCCCCTCAGATGATCGCTTCCAGTACGGCTACGCCCACTTCGAGCCCATCACCAACGTCATCAACGGCGCCATCATTCTGCTGCTCTGCCTCGGCGCCTTCTACAGCGGTATCACCTCCCTGCTGGCAGGAGGCCGGGAGATCGATCTCGGCCACGCCCTCGTCTACGCCGCCGTCTGCACCTTCTTCTGCGCCATCATCTATCGCATCGAAGCCCGGGTCGCCGAGCAGATTGACTCCGAGCTGGTGCGGGTCGACTCCAAGGAGTGGCTGGTGGATACCCTGCTCAGCGCCACCCTGCTGATCGGTTTCGTGGTGGCCATCGGGCTCGATGCCCTCGGCTACGGCCACTACAACCGCTACATAGATCCCGTGCTGGTCACCCTGCTGGCCCTCTGTGCCACCCTGATCCCCATCAAGGTGCTGGGCCGCAACCTGCGGGAGGTGTTGAAGATAGCCCCCAAGGGCGATGTGCCCCGGCAAGTTGAGCAGGAGATCGAGGCCCTGCGCCTGCGCCATGGCATCGAGTGCTACAGCCATCTGGCGAAAAGCGGCCGCCGCTTCGATCTGGAATTGAACATTCTGGTGGCGCCGGGGCAGGAGTGGCCCATCGAGCGCCAGGATGCCCTGCGCCAGGAGCTCTGGTCCCGCCTCGGCGATACCCTGGGGGATGCCTGGCTCTCGGTCTGCTTCACCCGCGAGAAACGCTGGTTGTAAAGACCGGTCGGGGGAGTGCGACCCGGTCGCCTCCCCCTGCGTCCTCACATCTTGATCGCCCTGTGCTTGTCAAATTAATCGCCCTGCGCTTGCCAATGCGCCGATTCCCGCTATCATCAGGGCTCATTTTTAACCCGAGGTTTTATTGCCCATCATGGACAATCCCCGAAGTTGCCCTTCGTTTCTCCCTGTCAAAATGTATCTGTTATTGCTCCACCAGCGCCTCTGAAAACACTCAAGCTTCGTGCTCCCACGGCCATAGTTCGCCGTCACTGACACCCGCTCTGTCTGTTTTTTATTGAGGTCATTACATGGAATTGCTGCTGGATCCCCACATCTGGGTGGGTCTGTTTACCCTGATCATTCTGGAAATCGTGCTGGGGATCGACAACCTGGTCTTCATCGCCATCCTGGTGAAAAAACTGCCCCCCGCCCAGCGGGACAAGGCCCGCATCATAGGCCTGTCGCTGGCCCTGCTGATGCGTCTGGGCCTGCTGGCGGTGATGTCGTGGCTGGTGACCCTGACCGCCCCCATTCTTCAGCTCGGCGAGCTCGTCTTCTCCGGTCGGGATCTCATCCTGATGGGCGGCGGCCTGTTCCTGCTGTTCAAGGCCACCACAGAGCTGCACGAGCGGCTGGAGGCCAACCCCGAGTCCGGCGGCCACAGCGGCGTCTACGCCAGTTTCGGGGTTGTGGTGGCGCAGATCCTGGTGCTGGATGCCGTCTTCTCGCTGGATTCCATCATCACTGCGGTGGGCATGGTGGAACACCTTGGCGTCATGATGGCGGCCGTGACCATCGCCATGCTGGTGATGGTGCTCGCCTCCAAGCCCCTGACCCAGTTCGTCAACGCCCACCCGACCGTGGTGGTGCTCTGCCTGAGCTTCCTGCTGATGATCGGCTTCAGTCTGGTGGCGGAAGGGTTTGGCTTCCATATTCCCAAGGGCTACCTCTACGCGGCCATCGGCTTCTCGGTGCTGATCGAGTTCTTCAACCAGCTCTCCCAGCGCAGCGCCGAGCGCCACGAGGCCAAGCAGCCCCTGCGCGAGCGCACCACGGCTGCCATCTTCAAGCTGATGGGCAGCAAGGCATATCAGGACAGACCGGACGATGATCTGGATGCGCCGGCGCCTGCGCCGCTGAGCTTTGGCGAGGAGGAGCGTTACATGGTGACCGGGGTCTTGTCGCTGGCCGAGCGCTCCATCCGCACCATAATGACGCCGCGCTCCGACATGGCCTGGATCGATGTCAACGACTCGCCCGAGGAGATCCGCGCCCTGCTGCAACAGGAGCCTCACAGCCTGTTCCCTGTCTGTGACGGTGATCTGGACGAGATCATAGGCGTGGTCAAGGCGCGGGATCTGCTGTTTGCCCTCAACGAAGGGCAACCGTTGAGCGAGCTGGCCAAGCAGAACGACCCCATCATAGTGCCGCAGACCATCAACGTGATCCGGCTGCTGGCGGAGCTGCGCAAGGCGAAAGGCAGCCTGATCCTGGTCTCCGACGAGTTTGGCGTCATTCAGGGGCTGGTCACCACCCACGACCTGCTGGAGGCCATCGTCGGCGAACTGCCGGACGAGGACGAGACCCCGGACATGGTGCGCGACGGAGAAGGCTGGCTCATCAACGGCAGCACCAACATCCATCATGTGGAGCAGGTGCTGGAACACGAGGGGCTGGTGAGCGAGAGCGATGAATACGTGACCCTGGCGGGCATGCTGCTCTCCCACTTCGGCTCCTTGCCCACCCCGGGCCAGCAGCTGCAACTGCAGCAGCTCTGCTTCGAGGTGGTCGAGGTGAGCGAGCGCCGCATCGAACGGGTACGGGTCATGCCGCTGGGGACCTGAGCCCCGGTCGCGTGAACAGGGAGGGCCAAGCAGGCCCTCTTTTTATTGCGCTGTTGTTGCACTTTTTATTGCACGACACCGCAGCCAGCTCTCCTTCAGCTGCCCGCTGGCTCGCCAGCGAGCGCCATCCAGACCCTGTGCCGATGGATTGATGCCATCACTGCAATTCTTTTCTGCAATTACCCCCCTTTTTCACAACAAGCCGCAGGGCTAGAGTGGCCTCACTCCCACCATGAGGAACTCAAAATGAGCCACGATCACCTGTTCTGCCCGCTGCGTCTGGGCCAGTTGCACCTTAACAACCGTATCGTCATGCCCCCCATGACCCGCTCCCGTGCCAGCCAGCCCGGTGATGTGGCCAATGCCATGATGGCCACCTATTACGCCCAGCGCGCCGGGGCCGGCCTCATCATCAGCGAAGGTACCCAGGTAGACCCCATGGGCAAGGGCTATGCCTGGACCCCGGGGATCCACAGCGCCGAGCAAGTGGCCGGCTGGAAGGGGGTGACAGACGCGGTACACGCCAAGGGCGGCACCATCTTCGCCCAGCTCTGGCACGTGGGCCGGGTCACCCATACCGACAACCTGGGCGGCGCCCAGCCTATCTCCTCGTCGGCCATCAAGGCCGTGGGTGTCAAGGTGTTCGTCGATAACGGCAGCGATGCCCCCGGCTTCGTGGAGACGGTCACCCCGCGCGCCATGACCCAGCAAGACATAGATGCAGTGGTGGGCCAGTTCCGCCAGGCGGCCCGCAACGCCATGCTGGCCGGCTTCGACGGCATAGAGCTGCACGCCGCCAACGGCTATCTCATCAACCAGTTCCTCGACTCCGAGTCCAACACCCGCACCGACAACTACGGCGGCTCGCTGGAAAATCGCCTGCGCTTCCTGAAAGAGATGACAGAGGCGGTCAGTGCCGAAATCGGAGCAGACCGCGTCGGCGTGCGCCTCGCGCCGCTCACCACCCTCAACGGCACCGTCGATGCCAACCCGCAGCAGACCTATCTGGCCGCCGCCCGCTTGCTGGGGGAGCTTGATGTCGTCTACCTGCACATCGCCGAGGCGGACTGGGACGATGCCCCCCTGATGCCGGAAAACTTCAAGCAGGGGCTGCGGGACGCCTTCCCCAACACCCTCATCTATGCGGGCAAATACGATGGCGAGCGAGCCCGGGCCGCCCTCCAGGCCGGTTGGGCCGACATGATTGGCTTTGGTCGCCCCTTCGTGGCCAACCCGGATCTGCCGAACCGGCTGCGCCACGGCTACCCGTTCGCCCCCCACGATCCGGCCACCCTGTTTGGTGGTGGCGAACAGGGGCTGACCGACTACCCGACCTATCAAGAGGCCACCGAGCCGCAATCGGCCTGATACCGGCCAGCGGCCCCTGTCGGCGCATCAGCCCGTCGAAACCAAGCAGGCCCGCCATCACTGGCGGGCCTGCTGTTTTGTGTCGCCGACGCAACCGGCCGCACGAGACTAGTAGAGGGCGACCCCGTAACAGGCGGCATAGCTCCTGATCTCCCGGGTGAGCCGTGCCTTGTCCGCCAGGCTGAGCCAGCTCGCCTCGACGGCATTGAGCGACAAGCGGCAGAGCTGATTCATGCTGGCACCAAGGTCATGGGCCAGGGCGTGGAAATTGGCCGCCATGTAACCGCCGAAGTAGGCGGGATCGTCGGAGTTGATGGTGACGCAGAGCCCCTGCTCCAGCAGGGTGAGCACATTGTGATGGGCCATGCGGTCAAACACCTTGAGCCGGGTGTTGGAGAGGGGGCAGACGGTAAGCGGCAGCCGGGTATCGGCGAGATAGCGCAGCAGTTCGGGATCCTCTGCCGAGCGTACCCCGTGATCGATGCGCCGCACCTCCAACTCATTGATGGCCTGCCAGATGTACTCGGCAGGCCCCTCTTCACCCGCGTGGGCCACCACCGGCAGCCCCAGCTCGCGGCAGCGGGCAAACACCCGGGCAAACTTGCTGGGCGGATTGCCCTTCTCCCCCGAGTCGAGGCCGATACCGTGAATGCGGGCGAGGAACGGCATCGCCTCAGCCAGGGTGGCGAAGGCGGCCTCTTCGCTCAGGTGGCGCAGAAAGCTCATGATAAGGCGCCAGCTGATGCCCAACTCCCGCTCCCCCGCCTGCAGCGCGCGCTCTATTCCCCCCAGCACGGAGGCGAAGGGCACGCTGCGGGCGGTGTGGGTCTGGGGGTCGAAGAAGATCTCCACGTGCACCACCTTGTCGGCGGCGCAGCGTTCCAGATAGGCCCAGGTGAGGTCGAAGAAATCCTGCTCGGTGACGAGCACGCTGGCGCCCAGGTAGTAGAGATCGAGAAAGGTTTGCAGACAGTCAAAATCATAGGCGGCGCGCACGCTCTCCACATCGGGCCAGGGCAGGGCCACCCCGTTGCGTTTGGCCAGGGCAAACATCAGCTCAGGCTCGAGCGTCCCTTCGATATGCAGGTGCAACTCCAGCTTGGGCAAACCGGCAATAAAGTTATCCATGATGATGGCTCCATCAACACACAGACCGCGGGATCTGCCACTCGCAGAGCGGATCCCTCCCCTCTTCTGCTCATTGTGCACCTATCTCTGATTGTGGGGGAGACTTGTCATCAAACAGACTTATAATGGCGTCACAAAAACAACATAACTGATTGAAGATATTAAGAGTTGGCGCAACTTTCCGCCGCCTCTTGCGCCTACACAAGGAGTCCCCATGAAGAAAAGTGTCATCTGTGACATCGACGGCGTCATACTGCACAACAACGATCTGGTGCCCGGTGCTGACCGCTTCGTCCATCGCCTGCTGGAGCAGGGCAGCAAGCTGTTGTTCCTCACCAACTATCCGGCCCAGACCCAGAAAGATCTGCAAAACCGCTTCCGCTCCGCCGGGATCGAGGTGCCGGAAGAGTGCTTCTACACCTCCGCCATGGGCACCGCCGATTTTCTCAAACGCCAGGATGGCAAGAAGGCCTATGTGATTGGCGAGGGAGCCCTGACCCATGAGCTCTACAAGGCCGGCTTCACCATCACCGACATAGACCCCGACTTCGTGGTGGTGGGCGAGACCCGCAACTACAACTGGACCATGATGCAGCTGGGCGCCAAGTTCGTCGATCAGGGGGCCCGCTTCATCGCCACCAACCCGGATACCCACGGCCCCATGATGCACCCGGCCTGCGGCGCCCTCTGCGCCCCCATAGAGCGGATGACCGGCAAGAAGCCCTTCTATGTGGGCAAGCCGAGCGCCTGGATCATTCGGGCGGCACTCAACCGGATGGAGGCCCACTCCGATGACACCGTCATCATAGGCGACAACCTGCGCACCGATATTCTGGCGGGCTTCCAGGCCGGTCTCGAAACCGTGCTGGTGCTCTCCGGGGTGAGCAAGGTGGCGGATATCGATCGCATGCCGTTTCGCCCGAACCACATCTTCGACTCGGTCGTGGACATAGACATCGTCTGATCGCCGGCCCGGGCATGGCGCCGCCATGCCCGTCGTCAGGCCGTCACCAGCATCTAGCCGGGGCTGACCCGCAGCCCCCGAAGGACGCGAAATGGAACCAATGATGATCGCCGTGGCCTTCGGGTGCGGCATGCTGGTCAACCTCATAGGGTTGCCACCCCTGCTGGGCTTTCTGGCCGCCGGCTTCCTCCTCAACGGCATGGGCTATCACAACACCCTGGCACTGAACGAGGTCGCCGATCTCGGGGTCACCCTGCTGCTGTTCACCATAGGTCTCAAGCTCAACGTCAAGACCCTGATGCGGCGCGATGTGTGGGGCACTACCAGCGTCCACCTGCTCTGCTCCACCCTGCTGTTTGCCGTGATTCTGCTGGTGTGCAAGGGGCTGGGGCTCGCGCTGGCCCTGTCGCTGGACTGGAAGCTGGCGCTGCTGCTCGGCTTTGCCCTCTCCTTCTCCAGCACCGTCTTTGCGGTCAAGGTGCTGGAGGATCGCAGCGACATGAATGCCCTCTATGCCCGGCTCGCCATCGGGGTGCTGATCATGCAGGATGTGTTCGCGGTGGCCTTTCTGGCGTTTTCCAGCGGCCAGTGGCCCAGCATCTGGGCACTCTGGGTGCTCGGCTTGCCGCTGCTGCGCCCCTTGCTGTTCAAGCTCCTGGAGCGCGCCGGCCACGGCGAGCTGCAGGTGCTGTTCGGGATCTTCCTGGCGCTGGTGGTGGGCGCCGCCGGTTTTGAGGTGGTGGGGCTCAAGCCCGATCTGGGGGCGCTCATCATCGGCATGATGCTGGCCTCCCACCCGGCCGCCGCCGGGCTGGCCAAGGCGCTGTTCAATCTCAAAGACCTCTTCCTCGTCTGCTTCTTCCTGACCATAGGTCTCAACGGCCTGCCGACCCACGATACCATGCTGCTGGCGCTGGCATTGGTGCTGGCGCTGCCGCTCAAGAGCGCGCTCTACTACCTGGTCTACAGCGGTGCCCACCTGCGGGGGCGTACAGCCCTGCTCTCCACCCTGGCGCTCACCAACTTCTCGGAGTTTGGCCTGATCGTGGCCGCCATCGCCGCCAAGGCGGGGTGGATCTCCCATGAGTGGCTGGTCGCCCTTTCACTGGCGCTGGCGGCAAGCTTCATGATCTCGGCACCGCTCAACAGCCAGAGCGAGCGGATCTACCACAGACTCGGCAGCTGGCTGCGCGGGATCCAGGCCAACACCCTGCACCCGGAGGACAGGCCCATCGAGCTCGGCGATGCCGAGGTGATCATCCTCGGCATGGGCCGCATCGGCCAGGGGGCCTACTTCGAGCTGGAGAACAAGTACGGCACAGTGATCCTCGGGGTGGAGAACGACAGCGAGAAGCTGCCCACCCTGCGCGCCCAGGGGATGAACGTCATCGAAGGAGACGCCACCGATACCGACTTCTGGGACAAGGTGCTGCTCTCCAACCAGGTCAACCTGGTGCTGCTGGCCATGCCCCACCACTCGGGTAATCTCTACGCCATCGAGAAGCTGCGCAGCCACGGCTTTGGCGGCAAGATAGCGGCCATAGTCCGCTTCGAGGATGACATCGCCTCCCTGCGCGAACAGGGGGTGGATGCTGTGTTCAACGTCTACGACGAGGCGGGCAGCGGCTTCGCCCGCCATGTCATCAAGCGGTTGCAGCCACGCTGACGGCGCTTGGCAAGGTGAGACGTATCGTTTACGTTATGCACAACTGTGTTTAATAAAACGAACAAACGCGGGACCGTATGGTCCCGCTTTTATATCCTTGCCAAGGAGGCACCATGAAGACCCTCAACGACTGGATCCTGCTCAGCAGCCACCAGGCCGCCCCCATCCCGCTGATGCCCGCCCCCGAGCGCATTAAAGCAGGCAACCCGGCGCAAACTGTCTGGAACCACTACTCGGATCCGAGCCAGCAGTTTCACGTGGGCTTCTGGGCCTGCGAGCCCGGCCGCTGGGCCATCCACTACACGGAGCACGAGTATTGCCAGCTGCTGGAAGGGGATGTGGTGATCCACGACAGTCAGGGCAGCCAGCTTGCCCTCAAACCGGGGGATCAGTTCATTATTCCGGCAGGCTTTGTCGGGCAGTGGGAGACACTCACCCCCTGTCGCAAGCTCTATGTGATCTTCGAGCCCGCCACCGCTTGACGCGCGCGTCAAGTCGCCCCTCTGTACCCGCCGCTTGATGCCCCCGTCGGCTTGACGTTTGCGGCATGATTTTGTGCGGTTTTCCCGCTTGCAAAAGGTTTTTGCGCTAGGCATTGTGATTGGCGAGGAATGTAAATGGAATTTCGAGCCCGTTCGTGGGGGGCTCCTATAAAAATCAAGAGGATTACCGCCAATGTGTTCTATTTTCGGCATTCTGGACATCAAATCCGATGCAGCAGCCTTGCGCAAATCGGCCCTGGAGATGTCCAAGCGATTGCGTCACCGCGGTCCTGACTGGTCCGGCGTCTACAGCACAGACAAAGCCATACTGGTGCACGAGCGCCTGGCCATCGTCGATCCGGGCAATGGCGCCCAGCCGCTCTACAACCCGGAGCGCACTCACGTATTGGCCGTCAACGGCGAGATCTACAACCACAAGGAACTCGAGAAGAACCTCAAGGTCGACTTCCAGTTCCAGACCCACTCCGATTGCGAGGTGCTGCTGGCGCTCTACAAGGAGAAGGGCCCCGCCTTTTTGGACGATCTGAACGGCATCTTCGCCTTCATCCTCTATGACGCAGAGCAGGATGCCTACCTGATTGGTCGTGACCACATGGGGATCATCCCCCTCTATACCGGTCGCGACGAGCACGGCAACTTCTATGTCGCCTCCGAGATGAAAGCCCTGGTGCCGGTCTGCAAGAGCGTCGAAACCTTCCCGCCGGGACATTACCTGTGGAGCAAGGATGGCGAGCTCAAACAGTGGTACAAACGCGACTGGATGGAGTACGCAGCGGTCGAGCACAAGGTCAGCGACCGGGCTGAACTGAAAGCCGCGCTGGAAGCGGCGGTCAAGCGCCAGCTGATGTGCGACGTGCCCTATGGCGTGCTGCTCTCCGGCGGTCTGGACTCGTCCGTCATCTCCGCCATCACCAAGATCTATGCCGCCCGCCGGGTGGAAGACGATGGCAAGAGCGAGGCCTGGTGGCCCCAGCTGCACTCCTTCGCCGTCGGCCTGGAAGGCTCGCCGGATCTCGCCGCCGCCCGCAAGGTGGCCGATCACCTCGGCACCATTCACCACCAGATCCACTTCACAGTGCAGGAGGGGCTGGATGCCCTGCGCGACGTCATCTATCACCTCGAGACCTATGACGTCACCACCATACGTGCCTCCACCCCCATGTACCTGATGGCCCGTTATATCAAGGCGATGGGGATCAAGATGGTGCTCTCCGGCGAGGGTTCGGACGAGCTGTTTGGCGGTTACCTCTACTTCCACAAGGCGCCGAACGCCCGCGAGTTCCACGAGGAGAACGTGCGCAAGCTCGCCTCCCTGCATCTGTATGACTGCCTGCGGGCCAACAAGTCCATGGCCGCCTGGGGCGTGGAGGGTCGCGTGCCCTTCCTCGACAAGGAGTTCATGGACGTGGCGATGCGCCTCAACCCTGCCGACAAGATGTGCGGCAACGGCAAGATCGAGAAACACATACTGCGCGAAGCCTTCGAGGAGCTGTTGCCCCACGAAGTGGCCTGGCGCCAGAAGGAGCAGTTCTCCGACGGCGTGGGTTACTCCTGGATTGACAGCCTCAAGGCCATGGTCGAAACCGAAGTGACGGATCAGATGTTCGAGGCGGCGGCGTTCCGCTTCCCCGTCAACACCCCGCTCACCAAGGAGGCCTACTACTACCGCGCCATCTTCGACGAGCACTTCCCGCTGGAGTCCGCCGCCCGTACCGTGCCCTACGGCAAGTCGGTCGCCTGCTCCACCCCGACCGCCTTGGAGTGGGATGCCAAGTTCAAGGAGATGGCCGACCCGTCCGGTCGCGCCGTGATGGACGTCCACCAGCAGAGTTACTGATCCGCTGACGGATATCCTGGCCAACCAGCCAACAACAAAGCCCCTCGCGAGGGGCTTTTATTTTTTGGCCATGGCGATGGCGCTCGTCAGCTCAGCTGGCCGATGTTGCCGCGTTGAGCGACATCAATCCTTTTTCGCCTTGTTGGCAAAGAAGATATCGGCCTGAATATCCTGAGTGCGGACGGTGAAGACCTGGTTGGTCAGATCGTCGGTCAGTGCTTCCGCATCCTTCATCACCCGCAGATTGAAGTCGTTGAGCATACGGTTGGCGGCGGCCTTGTCTGTTTTGACCGTTTTCAGATAGCTGGCTTCCATCTCTTTCTGCTCGTTGGCGATCTTCGCCTCCCAGCTCTGGTAAGCCTGCTTCACCATGGGCGCCAGCTTGGGGTAATCGGTCATCACCAGGGTCTGCAGTTTGCGATATTTCCAGTAGATGGAGTCGCTGTCCGCCTTGTCGCTGCCCAGGGCATAGTGGGCTGGATAGGCTTCCAGACCGCTGTAATAGGGAACGAAGGCGGTCAGGTCTGCCATGCCGAGGCCCACATAGGTCACCTCCCCCACCTCGCGCGGCATCCAGGGGCGCACTTGCATCACATGGGCCTCATAGGTGCGAAATACGCTGATGGGGCGCCACGGCTCCTGGCCGTTCAACCCTTTGCCATAGGGGTCGTGCTCGGTGCCGTCATAGTGATTGCGCAGCACCGCCTTGACCTCATCCAGGGTCATCTTCTTCTCGGGGGTCAGGGTGACAGGGAATTGGCGACCGGCATCCACCGCCTGCTTGAGCGAGGGGTTGAACATCTGCTGTATGGTCCAGACCCGGGGATCGTTATAGGTACGATCCCGCTCGTCGTCGCGGGTATAGGCCTGCGAGAAATTGAACTTCCCATCCTTTTGTGGCTGGTAGAGCCCCTTCTCGGTGGCAAACTCGACCAGATTTTTCGAGCCCATCATGTCGGCACTCTTGGGATCGTAGTGCTGCAGGCGCCCCTGATTGCCAGAGGCAAAATACTGATCCTTGGGCAGGCGCTGCGCCATCCAGTGGTGACCGGTGGCTGTCTCCAGATACCAGAGCTCATTATCATCCACCACGGCGACGCCAAACCCCTCCCCCGCCCCCAGGGTCTCTATGATGTTGCCCAGCAGGGCGACCGCCTCGCGAGCCGAGGTGGTGCGCGAAAGCAGCACATCGGGAATGTCATCCTCGGTGATGCCCTTGTCCTCGACATAGGGATCGAAGGCGAGCGCCTCGGGCGACGCGAAAATGGACTCGGTGCCGCTCACCCCCACCCCTTTCTCGTTGAAACCTGTGGCGCCGTGCAGCTGGGTCTTCCAGTTCGGCACAGTGGTGTAACGCAGGGAGTTTTTCGGCAAGGGGTAGCTAAAATCATTGGCGCCGTTGTGAGCCTTGGAACTGTGCACACCGCTCTGCCCCTGTTTAGCCGGATGGATCACGAAATGCTGGGCTTTCAGCGCATCGCTGTCGGCGCTGCGGGCCACCATCATGGAGCCATCGGCGCTGGCCTCGCTGCCTACCAACAGGGTCGTGCAGGCGAACGCCGACGAGAAGAGAGCAAGGTTGATGGAGAGTGCGACGACGCACTTCTTGAAGGAATGCATGATATCTCCTTGTTGCAAAATTAACGTGAAATGCCCCTTCCCATCTAGTGATGGATATAGCTGACAGGGTGACACGCTCGATAAACCTGAATGCCATGAGCCCTGTCGACGGGTTATCAATACCGCTAACTGTTATGCCCATGACAATTTTCAAAGGAAGGTTAATTCTCGATACGCAACCGGTTCGCATCTATTATGGGTGCGACGATGTTAGGTTTTATCGACTGTCATAAACGTGATAACAGGATCAAAACACCAAAAATATATTAAATATCAATTTAAAGTATCGATACAAACAACCAACACAGCACAAGCATAACACTTTCCGGTGCTAGCCAAGGAGTGAACTGAACCACAGCTGTATCACCAACACAGATGGAACCTCAGCAAAACAATATTTTATATATGGGTTCGGTCAAATATACAGAGATATGAAATCCACCTTTATCACCAGCGTGACGGGTATTATGTTCTATGGCGCTGAATACAAGCGTGCACACGACGGCCACTTATTATTCGCCATTTTCCCGCATCAATATCCCAAGGGACGGGAGCTGTATTCCACTCTCCCCATTTCATTCCCTGAAGCAGCCAGCGGCCAACACGGCCACACCGACAAAGGCACCTTTCTAATCCATCATTCCCATTTTTCGCATATGCCCTGCCACTCTTGCCGCTTGGCGAAGGGGTTCGCTCGTGTCACATTGTTGCGGCTTGGAAGCAACGAACAACAACACAAGGAGAAGAGGATGAAGCGACTGCTATTGCCGCTGCTGCTTGGCACGGCCCTGTTCCATGGCGAGGCGTACAGCACCGGCCATCTCTGGGCCAGCACACTGCCCGATTACAGCCAGGGGTATGACGAGCGGCGGGATCCGGTGCAGGATCTGGCCGCCGCAACCACCAAAGCCAGTGCCGAGGGCAAGAAGGTCCTGCTGCTGGTGGGCGGTGAGTGGTGCAGCTGGTGCCAGGAGATGAACCACTTCCTGGACCGGGAGCCAGCCCTTGCCAGCCAGCTCAACCAGACCTTCGTGGTGGTCAAGGTGAACGTCAGCAAGGCGAACAAGAACGAGCCCTTCCTAAAACGCTACCCCGAGTATCTTGGGGTGCCCCACTTCTACGTGCTGGATGCCGAAGGCAAGTTGCTGGAGTCTTTCAACACAGGGCTGCTGGAGAAGGGAAAGAGCTACGACGAGGCGAAATTCGGCAAGTTTATCGCCTTCTTCCAGCCCAAGACGGCCCGCAGCTGACCCGCCAATCGATGAAACCCTGTCATGGATAAGCCCAGACTCACCACACAAGGACGAAGAGATGATACGGATATTGGGCAAGGCCTCGTCAATCAATGTGCGCAAGGTGCTGTGGACCTGCGCCGAGACGGGTCTCCCTTTCGAGCTGGAGGAGTGGGGAGCGGGCTTCAAGCCGACGGATACCCCCGAATTCCTGGCAATGAACCCGAACGCCATGGTGCCTGTCATTCAGGATGGCGACTTCACACTGTGGGAATCAAATACCATCATCCGCTACCTGGCGGCGCGCTACGGCCAAGCCGCTCTCTATCCAGCCGAGGCACGCGCGAGGGCCATGGTCGATCAATGGATCGATTGGCAAGCATCGGATTTGAACGCCGCCTGGCGCTACGCCTTCATGTCGCTGGTCAGGCATTCGCCCTTGCATCAGGACAGCCGGGCACTCAGCGCGGGATGTGCGGATTGGTCCAGATACATGCAGATCCTGGATCGACATCTCCAGGCAACCGGTGCTTATGTGGCTGGGAGCCGCTTCTCGCTCGCGGATATTCCCATCGGCCTGTCGGTCAACCGCTGGCTGGAAACGCCGTTTGACCGGCCACCACTGCCGGCCGTGAATGACTACTACCAGCGATTGAGTGAACGGCCCGGCTTTTGCCTGTATGGATGCAACGGGACGCCATGAGATGAATCGAGCGGGAGGGGGACAACAGCGTTGAGCAGTGCGGGTTGGGCCGGTGTCATGCAGCCCAACCCGCATGCACAATGTCAGACCTGCGCATCCGGCTGCAGCTCCGGGGCGGCCTTGATAAAGGCCTGCAGCTGCTCGCAGTTGGCGACGATGCGGGCGATGGTGGGGTACTCATCCAGGGTCATGTCATAGCGGCGGGCGTTGTAGACCTGGGGCACCAGCATGCAGTCGGCCAGGGTAACCTCGTTGCCGACGCAATAGACGCCGGCCGTGGTCATCAACAAGGGTTCGAGTACCCTGAAGGTCTCGTCAATCCAGTGGCGATACCAGGCATCACGCTGCGCCTTGCCCAGCCCCAGCTCCTGCTCCAGATAGTTGAGCACCCGCAGGTTGTCGAGCGGGTGCGTGTCGCAGGCGATCATGTTGACTATCTGGCGCACCCTGGCTCGCGCCTGGGCGGCCGAGGGCATCAGCGGATAGGCGGGATAGGTCTCGTCGAGGTACTCCATGATGGCAACCGACTGACCGAACTGCACATCCCCGTCGATGAGGAAGGGCACCAGCCCCTGGGGGTTGATGCGATGATAGGCCTTCTCGCGCTGCTCGCCCTGCCGCAGGTTGACTGGGTGATGCTCGTAATCGAGCCCCTTGAGCTGCATCACGATCCGCACCCGATAGCTTGCCGATGAACGCCAATATCCAAACAACTGCAACATAATCTGTCCCTGTGTTGGCAGGTGCAAGGGCACCTGCCGTTCACCAGTCGGCCCTGTGCCCGCACTGGCTCCTTCACGTCATCTGGCTGACATCCTGTTGCGTGACTTTTTGCAAAATGGTGCCAAACAGACTCATCCCGTTGCGATCCTGCATCGCGATGGACACTGTATCACCAAAGCGCAGAAAGGGTGTAGTGGCTTGACCTGACTCGATAATTTCCAACATGCGCAGCTCGGCTAGGCAGGAGGACCCGGCACTGCGGTCATAGTTGGAGACGGTCCCCGAGCCTATGATGCAGCCAGCCCCGAGCGGCCGGGTTTTGGCGGCGTGGGCGACCAGCTCATGGAAGTTGAAGGTCATGTCCACCCCGGCATTGGGGGCACCGAACAGGGCGCCGTTGAGATAAGTTTCCAGCGGCAGATGCACCTTGCCCTCCTGCCAGTCGCTCCCCAGCTCGTCCGGGGTGATGGCCACCGGCGAGAAGGCGCTCGACGGTTTGGACTGGAAGAAGCCAAAGCCCTTGGCAAGCTCGCCCGGGATCAGGTTGCGCAGGCTCACGTCGTTCACCAGCATCAGCAGCTTGACGTGGGCGGCCGCCGCCTGCGGGCTCGTCCCCATGGGCACGTCGTCGGTGATGATGGCCACCTCCGACTCGAAATCGATACCCCACTCCTCGGAACCCATCACTATGGGGCCGCGGGGGGCCAGGAAGCAATCCGAGCCGCCCTGGTAGATCAGGGGATCGTGCCAGAAGCTTTCCGGCATCTCGGCGCCGCGGGCCTTGCGCACCAGCTCCACGTGGTTGACGTAGGCGCTGCCGTCGGCCCACTGGTAGGCACGGGGCAAGGGCGAGAGACTCTCACTCTCATCAAACGGGAAGGCATCGGCACAGGTGCCATCGTTGAGGGTCTGATAGACGGCGGCCAGCTTGGGCTCGGTCTCGGCCCACTCATCGAGGGCCGCCTGCAGGGTGGGGGCGATGGACGCCACCCGCACCGCACGGCTCAAATCCCGACTGACCACTACCAGGGCGCCATCGCGCTTGCCGTTGTTCAAGGTTGCAAGTTTCATAAAAATCCTTATTTGCTGGTGGCAGTCATGAGGTCCGGGCGCTGCCAGCTGCTGACGTAGCGCGGGTTCTCCACCCCTTCGCACAGGCCGCCAACATTGAGCGCATCGCGGGTATCCAGCATCACGGCCACCTCGTCGGTGAACTTCTTGGCATAGGCCTGCCCCGCCGCAAACGCCTTGGGATGGGGGCCGTGGGTAAAACCGGCGGGGTGGAAGGTGACCATGCCCCGCTCGATGTTGTCCCGGCTGAAGAAGTCCCCGGCGTGGTAGAAGAGCACCTCGTCGTAGTCGTCATTGCTGTGATAGAAGGGCACCTTGAGGGCGCCGGGGTCGCTCTCTATGGGGCGCGGCACGAAGGTGCAGACGACGAACCGGCTCGCCACGAAGGTGGAGTGGGCCGAGGGCGGCAAGTGGTAGCGGTGGCTCATCAGCGGGCGAATGTCGCGCCAGTTGAGGCGCACCACGCACAAGTCCCCGTGCCAGCCCAGCGCATCCAGCGGGTTGAAGGGCCAGGTGATGACGGAGACCTGGTTGTGGCGCTTGACCTGCAGCGACCAGGGATTTTCATCCTGCTGGGCCAGAAAGGCCGGGTCTATGGCAGGTACATCCAGCGCCGCCGGATCGAAGATGGCATGATTGCCCACCAGCCCCTTGTCCGGCAGCTGATAGCTGTCGTTGGTCGCCTCTATCATCAGGATGAACAGGGGCGCCGTGGGTTCGATGCGCCACATGGTGCCACGGGGGATCACCACATAGTCGCCGTCCCGCAAGGTCAGGTGGCCGTAGTCGCAGTAGAACTCTCCGCTCCCCTCGTGGATGAACAGCAGCTCGTCGCCGTCGGCGTTGCGCACCAGAAACGGCATCGCCTCCTGCAGGCGCCACATCCGGTAGCGGCAGTGGGCATTGTGCAGAATATCCGGCATCACCCAGGGGGAGAGGGAGCTCACCTCCTCCTGCAGACCGTTCAAGTCAAACGCCCTCGGCCGCAGCGGCCCCTCCCAGTTGGTCCAGTCGGTGGGAGCATGCTTGTGGTGCATGTGGGTGGCGGGACCGAAGAAACCGGCCCGCCCCAGTTCACGCTCATAGATGGCCTGCTCGGGCAGATCGGCATGAGCCTGGCGGGAGTGGGTCCCCTCCCGATGGGGAAAACTTATCCAGTTACGCATCGCCAAATACCTCGCATGAGTGGAGCATGGTTCGATGAAGTCGGATCCCGTTACGCATCGCTGGGCTCTCCGCTCAAGACGCCACGGCGGATCTGATCCAGTTCAATGGATTCGAACAGTGCCTGGAAGTTGCCCTCGCCGAACCCCTCGTTGCCCTTGCGCTGGATGATCTCGAAGAACACCGGGCCTATGACGGTGTCGGTGAAGATCTGCAACAGGATGCCATCTTTCGTCGGCGAGCCGTCGATCAGGATCCGCAGCGCTTTGAGCGCCTCCAGATCCTCCTGATGGCCCTCGACCCGGCTGTTGACCTTCTCGTAATAGGTGTCCGGCGTTGGCATAAAGCCGGTGCCGCGGCCACGCAGGGTGCGTATGGTCTGGTAGATGTCGCTGGAGGCCAGGGCTATGTGCTGGATCCCCTCCCCCTTGTACTGACGCAGGTACTCCTCGATCTGGGACTTGTCGTCGGAGGATTCGTTGATGGGGATCCGAATTTTGCCACAGGGGGCCGTCATGGCACGGGAATGCAGGCCGGTCAGCTTGCCTTCGATGTCGAAGTAGCGAATTTCGCGAAAGTTGCCGATCCGCTCATAGAAGTTCGACCAGACATCCATGTTGCCGCGTTGAACGTTGTGGGTCAGGTGATCTATCTCGTAAAGCCCGGCATCCACCTCGGCCATGCGTGCCTGCCAGTCCGGGTAGAAGACGAAATCCACGTCATAGATGGAGCCCTTGTCGCCGTAGCGGTCGACAAACGACAGCGTGCTCTCGCCTATGCCGTAGATGGCGGGGATGTTGAGCTCCATGGGCCCTATCTTGCCGACGAAGGGCTTGGCGCCCTTGGTGATGGCAAACTGCTGGGCCTTGCCCGCATCGCTCACCCGAAACGCCATGCCGCAGACGCTCGGCCCGTGCAGGCTGGCGAACTGCTCCGCCTGGGAGTGAGGCTCGGCGTTGACCACGAAGTTGATGTCGCCCTGGCGGTAGAGCCAGCACTGCTTGTGCTTGTGTTGCGCCACCTCGGCGAACCCCAGCGAGACAAACAGCGCCTTGAGGGCGGCTATGCCTTTGGCATCCGGCGCCGTGTACTCGACGAATTCGAAACCATCGGTGCCGAGGGGATTGATGGTATGGGAACGGGAAGAGGAAGTGGTCGTCATGATGCGCTCCTTGCAATGTGCTGATGACTGAAAGTGGTTAAAGCGGGTTGACGCAGCGGCGCACTGTCAGGCCGGCCACGGCACCAATCGGTCCATTGTTAACAACTTGTTTCATTAGAAGCAGGTGCGCGGCAGAAGAGAAGAGGCGGGTTTCAGATAGTTTCCCCGCCCCCTCGCCAAAAGATGTAAATAGATTGTGACATTGAGGCCGTAGCCTTGCGGATCGCCCCACGGCGACCCGGCAGGCTGTCAGCTTTCCCTTACAGCCGCCACTGTTTGGGCACTAGGTGGGGCAAGCGCGCCTGCGCTTTTTGCAGACGAAGGGGGGTGGGGTTGATGAGCCAGGCCTGTGCCCCCAGCGCCAGCAGCGGCAGATCGTGCAGGCTGTCGCTCAAGCTGAGTACCGCGGCGAGGGCGCGGATCTCGGGCAGGATCTTGTGGCGGCCGTGGCAGTAAAAACGCGGCATCAGACCGCCGCAGCGGTAATGCATCCGCGAGCCCAGGGTGCAATGGGGCAGCGTGCCGGGCAGTTGTTGATAGAGCTGGGCGCGTACCAGGGCGCGGGGGCTGGCGGAGATCACCCAGCAGCGCTCGTGCACGTCCGCCAGCAAGGCGCGCGCCTCGCGAAACAGGCCGGGCCGGGTGCGGCAGTAGGCCCGCACCAGTTTGCGCCAGCCAAGGGGCGAGAGCCCCAGGGTGATGGCCCACCAGATAAGTGAAATCCCCCGCCTGCGCTGGCTGGGTACAAGGTACACCAGGCCACCCAGCGCGATCACCGGCAGCAGCAACAGCGGCCAGAGGCGGCGACGCAATATGTAACGCAGCAGGCCGGCATGGCTGTCGCCCGGGGCCAGGGTGTCGTCAAAATCTGCCAGGATCCAGCCGCTGGCGGGCACCGGGTTCTCCGGCAGCTCCTGAGCGCCGCTCATTCGCTCAACCCCGCGATGGCGGCATCGAGATCGGGGGCGAGAAACATCTCACCCTCATCGGGGGGGCAGATAAAATCGAATGCTTCGTCTCCCAGGGTGAAACTCAGACGCCAGGCGTGCAGGTAGCCGCGATCGGCCACCGTGCCGCCGTAGCGCTCATCCCCCAGAATGGGCGCCCCTATGCTTTTGAGGGCGACCCGGATCTGGTGGGTCTTGCCGGTCTGGGGCTTGATGCGGTAGAGCCGCAAGCCCTCGCGCACCGGCACCGAGTCGAACCAGCTGATGGCGGGGTTGTCCTGGCTGCGCGCCAGCATCCAGCTGCCGCCACGCCCTTTTTGCATGTCCCCCTTGACCCAGCCCTGCTTCTTCTTGGGCTTGCGATCGGAGAGGGCCAGATACTGCTTGCTCACCTGCCGGTCCGCAAACGCCATGCTGAGCGCCCGGTTCGCCGCCGTGGTACGCGCCAGCAACACCAGCCCGGAGGTCATCTTGTCGAGCCGATGGACGGGATAGAGAACGAGCCCTGTGTCGGCCTTGACCCGACTGACCAGGCCCGGATTGACCAGACCGGACTCGTCGGTCTCGTCGTGCATGCCAAGGCCGGGCCCCTTGTTGATCACCATGAAATCTTTGTGCTGCGCTAGTATCCGGTACATCAATAACCCTTTAGAATCTGTTTCATTACAAGAATATGACCCTCTCAAGGGGTCGCACCCCATGAACACTCAGAACAAGACTCGCACGGATGAAGAGATGCTTGCTTTGGTTGCTGCTGATTGGCGCCAGTCACGCCATGCCCCTACGGGCCAGCGAATCCCCGCTTGAAGCGCCGGAACATGTGGTGCTCCAGCTGCGCTGGCTGCACCAGCCCCAGTTTGTGGGCTACCACATGGCCAAGGCCAAGGGCTTCTATGCCAGGGCCGGACTGGACGTGGAGATAAGGCCGGGTGGCAAGGGCATAAGCCCGGTGGAGGAGGTGCAAAGCGGTCGCGCCGACTTTGGCGTGGGCAACACAGAGGTGCTGACCGCCTATGCCAAGGGCACGCCCTTGCTGGCGCTCGCCTGCGTCTTTCAGCACTCCCCGTCCATCTTTCTGGCCCGCCGTGACAGCGGCATTCTCACCGTTGATGGCATGCGTGGCAAACGGATCATGATGTTTTCCGCCCATCAGGACGCCGAGTTGCTGGCCACCCTTTACTATCAGGGCCTCAATGAGCACCAGCTCACCCCGATCCAGACTTCGGTCAATATCGAGGATCTCATCGAGGGCCGGGTCGATATCTTCAACGCCTACCTCAGCAACGAGCCCTTCTATCTGGAAGAGCGCGGCATCCCCGTCTCCGTCATCAACCCGCGCAATTACGGCATCGACTTCTACAGCGACATACTGTTCACCACTCAGGCGCAGGAGCAGGCCCACCCGGACCGGGTGGCGCGTTTTCGCGCCGCCAGTCTCGAGGGGTGGCGCTATGCCCTCGCCCACCCCCAGGAGGCCATAGCCCTGCTGCGCAAGGCGTATGGCGTCAACCGCAGTCAGGCCCACATGGAGTACGAGCTGCAGGTGAGCAAGGAGATGATCCAGCCGCTCTATGTGGAGATCGGGTATATGAACCCGGATCGCGTCACCCACATCATGCAGCAGCTGGCCGAGATCGGCCTCATTCCCAAGCCGGTGCCGCTGACCGGCTTTCTCTATCAGGCCCCCTCCGAACAATGGGTCTTCTGGCGCCCCTGGTTTTTGCTGAGTCTGACGGCTTGCGCGCTGATCCTGCTGCTGGCTGTCTACCTGCTGGTGTGCAACAAGCGCCTCAATCGCGAGATCGCCCTGCGCCAGCAGCGGGAAGAGGAGATATTGCAGCTGGCACGGCGAGATCCCCTCACCGGCCTGCCCAACCGCCTGAGCCTGATGGAGCGACTGGAGGCGCAGATCATGAGCCCCAGCCCAGGTTGTCTGCTGTTTTGCGATCTCAACAACTTCAAGCAGGTCAACGACGGCTTTGGCCACAGCCACGGGGATGCCATCCTCTGCCAACTGGCGGAGCGGATCACCCGCAGCCTCAACCACCAGCGCTTCTTCGCCAGACTGGCCGGTGACGAGTTCGTGCTCTTGCTGCCCGATCAGGATCTGGGCGAAGCCGAGACCATAGCCGAGGTGATCCGGATGGCCATGGCCCAGCCTTTTCAGGTCAACGAGCATCTGCTGGCGATCGGCATCAGCGTCGGGATCAGCCAATACCAGCCGGGGTGGCGCGCCGAGCAGTGGCTGATCCACGCCGATCGCGCCATGTACAACGACAAGGGGATCGAGCTGGCCCCCGCTAATGCCGGCCAGGGTCAAGCTCTGCCTGACTGACGGCGTCAGACCGGCTCCAACGCCACAAGGCCACCCCGCGGGGTGGCCTTGTGGTTATCAACACCAAGGGCGCAGGCAGACTTAGCCGAAGGTCTGCCCCAGAGATTTGAGCTGTCTGGCCTTGGTCAGCAGGATCTCGCTCGACTCGTCCACATCCTGCATCTTGTTACTGTTGGCGTGGGAGTGCTGGGAGATGAGGTTGACGTTCTGGCTGATGTCCTCGACCACCGCCTGTTGCTGCTCCGCCGCCGCCGAGATCTGGGCCGAGAAGTCCATCACCAGCTCGATTTCGGCCAGCACCTGATGCAGGCTGCCGGAGCCCTGCCGGGTCATCTCCACACAGGCCTGGGTCTGTTGCAGGTTGTTCTGCATCATGCCCTTCCAGCCATTCAGGGTGCGCTGGATCTGGCTGATGCTGCTCTGGATCTGCTCGGTCGCCTTGTGGGTACGGGTCGACAGGGTGCGCACCTCGTCCGCCACCACAGCAAAGCCGCGCCCCTGCTCGCCCGCCCTGGCCGCTTCGATGGCGGCGTTGAGCGCCAGCAGGTTGGTCTGATCGGCTATGCCCTGGATCTCCCCCATCAAGACCCCGATGCGATCCGATTCGCTGGCCAGCGCCACCGCCGAGGCAAAGGCGTGCTCCGCCTCCGTCGCCAGCTCGGTGATCTTGCGTTCCGTGTCGATGAGCTGGCGATCCGTGTGCTGGCAATGGGTCTTGGCCTGGGCTATCTGGCTGTTGGTGTCCTGGATGTTGCGGGCTATCTCCTGCGCCGTGCTCGCCATCTGAGTGATGGCCGCCGCCATCTGCTGGGTCTGGGCATCCTGCTCGGCAATGTCCGAGCTGGCCTCGCTGGAGGCACTCTTCAGGTGCACCGCCAGATCCTGCAGGGCGTGGGTGGCATCATCCACCCGCCCCAGCACGGTCCGGATGCGGGCCTGCAGCAGCTTGATGTGAAAATCGGCGATGGCACTCGGCTCCTGCCCCGAATAGATGAGCCGGGTCAGGCTGTCATACTCCTCGGCCAGCTGCTGCAGATAACGGGGGGTAGTGATGAGCTCGTGGCGATAGAGCAGGCCCAGCAGCACCAGCGGCAACGCCATATAGAGTGGCGCCCAGGAGCCAAGCTGCACGGCCCCCAACCAGCCCAGCGCCAGCAGCCCAGCCCCGGCGACCCCGTGGCGCAGCCGTGACAGGGAAAGACGGGGCTGGCGACCCCCTTGTTCGGCGGCGCGCAAGCGGGCATAGGTGCGGGCGGCAATGTCCTTCATCTGCGGATCGGCGCGGCAGCGCACCGACTGATAACCGTTGACCTTGCCCTGCTCGAAGATGGGGGTGACATAGGCATCCACCCAGTAGTAGCGGCCATCCTGGCAGCGGTTCTTCACCATGCCGCGCCACGGCTGGCCCTGCTTGAGCTTGCCCCACAGATCGGCAAACGCCGCCTTGGGCATGTCGGGGTGGCGCACCATGTTGTGGTGCTGGCCCACCAGTTCGGCGCGGCTGTAACCGGCCACCTGGCAGAAATGATCGTTGGCATAGGTGATCACCCCCTGCAGATCCGTGGTGGAGACCAGCTGTTCATCGGCAGGGAAATCCACTTCCTGATCAACAAGATGGGTCTTTTGTTCACGCATATCGCACTCCCTTCTGAGCCATTGCTCAACAAAGTGTTGGGAAGTGGTCAGACCCTGTAAAGGGCGGCGTGAGCAGAGTGTGACAAGGGATACCTAAACAACATTTAGCAGGAAGAGTGGCCAAACTTGAGCTAGCGCCACATCAGGTCCGACCATCACGGCAAGGAGAGGTGACTGGTGATGGCCTTGAACAGTACCGGATAATCATCCTCGAAATGGTGCGAGCCGGGCAGGGTCACAGTGGTCACGTTGGGCTGCTGCAACCGGGGGCAGAGCCGCACCGGAGAGTCGTCATCCGCCCCCTGCATGCAGAGCATGGGCAGGGTGTGGATGGCATTGACCTCGGGCTGGGTGGGGTAGCTGCCCGCCTTGTCGTGCGCCACCATGTCGCTGACATGAATCTCGAAATCGGAGGCAGTCGAGGGGGAGAGCATCACGGCCCCCACCAGACTCTTGCGATAGGGCTCGGGCAACCGGTTGATGACGAAGGGCACTATCTCGGCCCCGAAGGAGAAGCCCACCAGCAGCCAGCGCTGGCGCCCCCAGCGGGACTGGTAATCCGCCAGCACGCGCACCAGATCGGCGGTAACCTGCTGCGGATCCTTCTTCTTCCAGTAGTAGGTAAGCGAGCTCCAGCCCACCACCGGCATGCCGTGCTGCTGAAACTGGGCACTCAGCCCCTTGTCGAGCGCCGCCCAGCCACCATCCCCGCTGAGAAACACCACCATGGGTGCCGCCAAGGCTTGCGCCACCGGCAGCTCCACCAGACCCAGATCCTCTTTCACCGACGCGGCAAAGAGCGGAAATGCACAGCACGCCAACAGCAATAACAGGGCTCTCATGGCCGACTCCTATTTCTTTATCAGCCCGAACGGGCCTCGGCTTATCAGGGAAATCAAGTTGGTCAGGGTTCTGGGCAGCACCAGCTTGCCGGTGCAGAGCAGATAACGGGGCTCCCAGCGCGGAGAGAACTTCTCCTTGTAGCGTCTGAGCCCCTGGAAATTGTAGAAACGGCTGCCACGGGTAAAGATGGTGTTGCCAAGCCGGGTCCAGTAACCGCTCAAGGGGTGGTCGTTGAAGCCGGACATGGGCGCCATGCCGAGGTTGAAGCTGGCATAGCCCTCGGCCTTGCCCCACAGCAGCAGCTCGACGAACAGAAAGTCCATGATGGGCGCCGTGCCCGTGTCCAGGCTGTAGCGCATCAGATCGATGGAGAGGCTCTCCTTGTTGTCGCTGACCCAGAGGTTGGCAAAACCGACTATCTGCCCGCTGTGCCGCACCAGCGCTGCCGGGCTCAGGCTGAGGTAGTCGGGTTCGAAACTGCCGACCGAGAAGCCCTTCTCCTTGCCCTGCTTGCTCTGCAGCCAGGTATCGGAGACCTCCTTCAACCTGGGCAGCAGCGCCGGTAGCTGATCTGCCGCCACCACCTCGAACGACAGCCCCTCCCGCTTGCCCTTGGCATGGCTCTGGCGCAGGTTGCGCAGCCGGCTGCCAGCCAGATCGAAGGCCGGCAGGTCGACGATGGCCTCCTCCCCCAGCTTGAACGGGATCAGCCCCAGTTCGAGATAGAACGGCAGGTAGCGGGCCGACACCTGATAGAACACCGGGCTGGCATCGTGCTGGTCGCACAACTCCCGAAACTGCCACAGCAGCTCCTCGATAAGCTCGGGCTGACCGATGGGGTCCCCCATCACGATCCAGCCATTCCCCTCGACGCCATACATGAGAAACGCCTCGCCGCCGGGGTGAAACAGCAGCGACTTGTCACCAAGCTGGGCCAGGTAGCCATGACAGCCCCCTTCGCGCACCACCAGCGCCTGGGCCCGGGCCAGCTCCTCCGGCTCCGGCTTGCGACCCGAGACCCGCAGCGGCGCCAGCAGTTGCGCCACCCCGACCACGGCCAGCACGGCCACCACGCTGCCCATGGCCCGCAGGCCGCGGGAGGCGGCGCCATGGGGCGAGAAGTGGAACCAGAGGGCGTGGTCATACTCCACCTGCCGGTAGGAGAAGAGCAGCAGCCAGAGCGCCCCCAGCAGCACGGCCCCCACCGAGATGAGCCAGCCCGGGGTGAACTGGGCGTGGAGCAGGGAGCCCTTGCGATAGAACAGGGCGCGACAGGGGGTGATGATGAGCAAAAACAGCCCGAGCAGCAGGGCCGATTCCCAGTCAAACCCCTTGAGCAGGGAGAAGATCATCCCCAGCGCCAGCAGCAGCTGGGTGATGCGAAACGCGGCATCGTGGCGCCGGTAGAGGCTGCGCGCCAGCAGGATCAACAGCACGCCGCTGACGCTGCCGAGCACGTGGGAGAGCTCCAACAGGTGCAGCGGCAATACCTGCAAGAGGATCTCGATGCGCCCGCGCATGGTGGGGATCATGCCCGAACAGAGCAGCAGGCTGCCCGCCGCAAAGGCGCCCAGGCTGATCAACGCCGGCAGAAACTCGCGCACCGCCGCCATTATGCCCTGCAGGCGGCTCCAGCGGGCCCGCTGCTGCAACAGCTCCTGGCTGGTAAACAGCAAGAGGGCACAGAGGAAGGGCAGCACGTAATAGATGCAGCGATAGAGCAGCAGGGAGGCCAGCAGCTTGTCCACCGGCAGATACTTGGCGAGCAGCAGGCTCATGCTCGCCTCGAACACCCCGATCCCGCCGGGCACATGGGCCAGCACCCCGAGAAAACTGGCCAGCACGAAGGCGCCGAGCAGCACCGGATAGGGGACGCTGTCCGCCGGCAGCAGCACATAGAGCACGGCGGCCGCCGCCATCCAGTCCAGCAGCGCCACCAGCAGTTGCAGCAGCCGCGTCCTGAACACAGGCAGCACCAGTTGGTGACCACGCCAGGCCAGCGCCGGTTTTGGCCAGAACAGGTAGGCCAGCACGGCCAGCAACGCCATTCCCCCCGCCAGATTGAGCAGTCGATCGGCCCACAGCGGCCAGCTCGGCAACAGGGTGGAGGCCTGCCCCACCAGCAGAGCGCTGCCACCCCAGGCCAGCAGGCCGAGGAAGAAGGTGACTGAGCAGAAGACGATGACCCGGGCCACCTCCCCGGTGCCGAGCCCGAGCGAGGAGTAGATGCGATAGCGCACCGACGAGCCGGTCAGCAGGGCAAACCCCAGGGTATTGGAGAAGGTGTAGGCGATGAAGGAGGTAACCCCCACCTGCTGCCAGGGAAGGCGCTTGCCGAGGACATGCACCGCCAGCATGTCATAGCAGCAGAGACAGGCATAGCTGAGCAGCGTCAGCAACAGGGCCCCGCCCAGCAGCGGCATCGGCAAGGACCAGATGGCCAGCCGGATATCGTGCCAGTGCCAGAGGTGAGTCAGACGATAGAGGACGGCCAGTGCCGCCCCCAACAACAACAAGCTACATAACGGGCCTAACCAAGTGAACAGATGACGCCGCATTGCCAATTCCTACCGACGCGGATCATGGCTGCCCGCATCATGTTGCTGAAAACTGCCGCCAGCGACGGGGAATGCCCCGTGCCTTGACCTTTGATTGACCATGTTGCGAGCCCGCGACCGGCATATGGCACATGCAATATGTACCCTGCCCCGTCACGCGAACCCGGCTTGTCATGACATCCCACTTTATATCGACTTTTTTGGAAAAGACGAGCCTTGGCAGAAGAATAAATTACTCAGTCGCAGGCAGATTAATTCGCCTGCAATAAGGTGGCTTGCTCCCCGTGAATCACACCGCCTTCACTGGTGAATAAATAGCCAGCAGGTTCATCATACACGCGGTCCAACAAACGACCAGCAGGAACACACATCAGCCAGACAACAGCCATGGCCCGGCAACCCCCAAATAAAGAGGGGAGCCAGGCTCCCCTTTTTATCATTGGCTCATTATTGAACCGTTCGACACTGGCTGAACATATCCAGCTGCTTGTCATATACCGCCGTATCGACATCCCATATGCCCAGCACGGACGAGAATATATTGTCATGAGAGTAGCGAGTGCTGGCCGCATGTTGCTGCAGGCAATCGAGATTGACCCCCTTGTCCCGGGAAAAATCGGGCGACATCCACACCTGCATGGGCACCCGGGTCTGATCGTCCGGGGCAAATTTATAGGGCGTGCCGTGCAGATAAAGACCCAGGGCCCCCAATGATTCACCATGGTCCGAAATATAGACCAGCACAGTATTGTATTTGTCTTCGTATTTCTTCAGCTTGTCGATCATGCTGGCGACCACGTAATCGGTATAACGTATGGTGTTGTCGTAGGTATTTTCCAGCTCCTGATCGGTGCAATTCTCGATATCGCTACGCTGGCAGTCCGGCAGGAAATGGCGATGGGAACCCGGATAACGTTTGTAATAGGTAGGCCCATGGCTGCCAATCAGATGGAAACCCACCAGCTTGTCCCCTTTCATGGCGGCCAGTTCATCGTCCAGCCCCTCCAGCACCACTTCGTCATAGCAGGTGTTCTTGTCACAGAATTTGGGGTGATCCTGCGGCTTCACCACCATGTTGGGCACCCGATCACAGACCCCCTTGCAACCGCCGTCGTTTTCTTTCCAGAAGATGGAGATGCCGCTCTTTTGCAGCACATCCAGCAAGCCTTCGCTGTTGCGCGCCACATTGCCATCAAACTCGTTGCGCCCCATGTTGGAGAACATGCAGGGCACAGAGACAGCCGTCGCCGTGCCGCAGGAGCGCACATCCTTGAAGGAGATGATCCCCGCCTGCTTGCTGGTGAAGGGATTGGTCTCCTTGTGATAGCCATTCATGGAGAAGTTCTTGCCGCGGGCCGTCTCCCCCACCACCAGGAACATCATGGTCGGCTTGTCGGCCTTGCTCACCCGTTTGGCATCATCCCCCATGCGCTTGAAGGGGATGGGTTCGGCCAGATAGCGCTTGTAGAGGTATTTGGTGGTGCTGTACATGTAGTTGGCCGGGACTATCTCCCGATTCAGGGTCTGGTTGTTGCGACCGACCGAGGCGTAATCCTGATAATAAGCCGTGGCTATCAGCCCCAATACCAGCAGGGATACCAGCATGGAGAGTCCCCGTTGCAGCAGACCCTGATACCACTTCGCCGGATACTCAATCTTGATGAAAAACAGCAGCACGGCGGGCAAAACCCCGGCCAGCAGCACCCAGCTGACGAGAGGCATGCTCAGGTAGGAGTGAGCCTCGCTCTGGTTGGTTTCAAAGATGTTCTGGATCATGTTGCCATCAAACAGCACCCGATATTTCATCATGGTGTAGCTGGCGATGGCCCCCGTGATAAACAGGAAGGCAAAGAAAGGCTTGATGAAATAACGTATGGAAAAGGGTATGAATACAAAGTTCAGGGCCGCAACCAATACGATGGGAATGGAAATGGCAAACCCGAGCTTGACGTGTTCAAGTTGGGTCAATATTTCATAGAAATGCAGCAAAACTGACCAGTTGAGCAGAAAGGAAAAGATTAATGCCAACAGAAAAACAAATGGAACAATTCTTATTTTAAGAAAAGAAGGCATGTATATCTCCCTATTACACTTCTTTATTACACCGTTAAAATACTTATTCATGTTGGTGTTTAAATATTTGGCGCCGGATGGTAACAGAGCCATGAAGACACCGGGCAGGATATTTTCAGACGCCCCTGATAATGTGAGTCATGTCAATAAACACCAATAAAGATGCAGGCTAACCCACAATACTTAAGGAAAAATTAAGCAGCCCATGATAAATGGCCGCTCAAAAAAAGAGCGCCCACCGCCATGGATATGCACAAAGGCCGCCCCGACTATCTGTGGATGGTCAGTATGTACAGTGCTGGTCTCGACCATCCAGCACAGACGCCTGGCCAATGCAGAGCTCGATATAGAGCAATAACCCCTGCCACCGGGACAGGCTGCTGCGCCAGCCTGTCCCATTTGTCTGCGCTCCTGATCAGACGGTGCAGCCCTCAACCTTCGGCGGGCAGCGCGGCTGACTATGCTCTGAGAGAGCCGCTTCCGTGCAAGGCAAATCACCATGATCCCGCACTCGTCCCGTCACACACCCCTGAGCCAGATCCCGCGCGGTGTCTGGGTATTGGGCTTCGTCAGCATGCTGATGGATATCTCGTCCGAGATGATCCACAGCCTGTTGCCACTCTTCATGGTGACTGTGCTCGGCAGCAGCGCCCTCACAGTCGGCCTCATCGAAGGGGCGGCGGAAGCCACGGCGCTGATGGTCAAGGTCTTCTCCGGCACCCTGAGCGACTATCTGGGGCGACGCAAGGGGCTGGCCCTGCTGGGTTACGGGCTGGGTGCCTTCACCAAGCCGCTGTTTGCCATGGCATCCGGCAGCGGACTCGTACTCGCGGCGCGACTGCTGGACCGAGTCGGCAAGGGCATTCGGGGCGCACCCCGCGATGCGCTGGTAGCCGACCTCACCCCGGCGGCGCTGCGCGGCGCCGCCTTCGGCCTGCGCCAATCCCTCGACACGGTCGGCGCCTTGCTCGGCCCCCTGCTGGCGGTGGGATTGATGCTGCTCTGGCACGACGATTTTCGCGCCATCTTCTGGCTGGCCGTCATACCCGGGCTGGCTTCGGTCGCCCTGCTCGCCATCGGCCTGCGCGAACCCGCACAGCCCGGGCCCGCCGTGCGCAGCAATCCCTTGCGGCGCGACAATGTGCGCCGGCTGGGAGTGAGGTACGTGTGGGTCGTCGTCATCGGCGCCCTGTTCACCCTGGCCCGCTTCAGCGAAGCCTTTCTGGTGCTGCGCGCCCAGCAGACCGGCATGCCGCTGGCCCTGGTGCCGCTGGTCATGGTGGCGATGAACCTGGTCTATGCCCTGTCGGCCTACCCGTTCGGTCGCCTCTCGGATCGCCTGCCTCACACCTGGCTGCTGATATGGGGAATGTTGGTGTTGATCGCGGCCGACCTGACCCTGGCCGCGAGTACCCACTGGGCCGTCATGCTGGCGGGGGTGGCACTGTGGGGCGTGCACATGGGGATGACCCAGGGGCTGCTGGCCGCCATGGTGGCCGCCACGGCACCCGCTGATCTGCGCGGCACCGCCTATGGTCTCTTCAATCTGGTCAGCGGCCTCGCCATGCTGCTGGCCAGCCTGGTGGCGGGCTGGATGTGGGATAGCCTGGGCCCGGCCTTTACCTTCTACACGGGCGCGGCCTTCTGCCTGCTCACCCTGCTGATACTGCTCTGGCGAACAGGCTCAACCCCTGACAACGGATGAAAAGCCCAATCACAGGCAGCAAAAAGACCCAGACAACGAGGTTGTCTGGGTCTTTTATGAAGATGGCGGAGGAGGTGGGATTTGAACCCACGGATGGTCGCCCATCGCCGGTTTTCAAGACCGGTGCATTCAGCCGCTCTGCCACCCCTCCGAACGGCGTGCATACTACGTCAAGCCCTTGTTCATATGCAATACATATTTGTTCTGGGATAGTAGGGGGCAACAGGCTGGGGTAGCGCTTGAAATCAGCGCTCGTCATCCCCACATTCAGTGCATACAATGCGATAACGAAGCGGAATCTGCCGCCTCAACCGGAAATCAAGAGGACACCCAAGATGGATACCCGTTCTATCTACACTGGCACCCAGAGTGCCGCGCGCGATACCAACAAGGTGCTGCGCAACACCTATATGCTGCTCTCCCTCACTCTTGGCTTCTCTGCCGTTGTGGCCGGGGTCGCCACCGTGATGAACATGCCGCCCCTGCACTGGGCCGTGTTCCTTATCGGTGTGTATGGTCTGATGTTCCTGACCCAGAAGAACCGCGAAAACGGCATGGGGCTGGTGTTCACCTTCGCCCTGACCGGCCTGCTCGGCTACAGCCTGGGCCCCATCATCAACATGTACATGAACAATGGTGGTGGCGAGATAGTGATGACGGCCCTGGGCGGCACGGCGCTGACTTTCTTCGGTCTGTCCGCCTATGCCCTGACCACCAAGCGTGACCTCTCCTTCATCGGTGGCATGCTGTTCGTCGGTTTCTGGGTGCTGCTGGTGGCCATGGTCGCCAACATCTTCCTGCAGATGAGCGCCCTGAGCCTGGCCCTGTCGGCCATGTTCATGCTGTTCTCCTCCGGTGCCATACTGCTGACCACCCAGCAGATCATCCGGGGCGGCGAGACCAACTACATCTCCGCCACCGTGACCCTGTATGTCTCCATCTACAACATCTTCCTGAGCCTGCTGAGCCTGCTTGGCGGCAACCGCAACTGATGAACAACCCCGCTTCGGCGGGGTTTTTATTGATGCCTGTTTCTGTCAGGATAAGTTGTAAATCAAGGATATGAAGCTAAGCGGCCCTGATCCAAATCAGGGCCGCTTCGCGCTTGGCGGGTTAGTATCCCGTTCTCGTTTCGTTCAAGGGTTGCTCTTGTCTCATGCCGATGGATTTCTCTGGCCTGCTGCGCCGACTGCTGACTGACAGTCACATCGATTTTGCTTCGCTCAAGGGTGGTGCCTAGCATGCCCATGGACTTCTCTGGTTTGTTACACCGACTGCTGACTGACAGTTACATCGATTTTGCTTCGCTCAAGGGTGGTGCCTAGCATGCCCATGGACTTCTCTGGTTTGTTACGCCGACTGCTGACTGACAGTCACATCTATTTCGCCCTCAAGGTGTTGCTGGCCATGGTGGGGCTGCTGGCCTTCACCCTGGCGACGGGCAACATCCAGCTCACAGTGCTGCTCTCCCTCGGGGTGGTGGCCGGCGCCATCGCCGAAACCGACGACAGCCTGTGGGGCCGGGTCAAGAACCTCGGTATGACGCTGCTCTGCTTCCTGTTTGCCTCGCTCTGCGTCCAGTACCTCTTCCCGACGCCCTGGCTGTTTGCCCTGGGGCTCGCCGGGTCGACCTTCATCTTCGTGATGGTGGGGGCGCTGGGCCAGCGTTACGCCACCATCAGCTTCGGCTCCCTACTGATTGCCATCTACACCATGCTGGGGGCCGCCAAGGCACCGGATCTCTTCTACCAGCCGCTGGCGCTCGGCGCGGGCGCACTCTGGTACGGCCTGGTCTCCCTCATCTGGCTCTGGCTGCTGCCCTACAAGACGTTGCACGAGCAGCTGGCCCAGAGCTACTTTGCCCTCGGTCGCTATCTGCTGGAGAAATCCCGCTTCTTTCCGGCAGACGAACACGGCGCCCAGGCCATTCGCCACAATCTGGCCCAGCTCAACATCAATCTGGTCAATGCGCTGACCCTCACCAAGTCGGCACTCAACGCCCGCCTCAGCACCCGCCATCAGGCGGCGCCCGAGCTTGCCAGCCTGCTGCGCCTCTACCTGCTGGCGCTGGAGATCCACGAACGGGCCACCTCCAGCCACTACCCCTACAGCAAACTGGAAGAAGAACTCAAGCAGGGCATAGTCCTCGACGGCTTCCAGGAGGTGTTCCTGCAGCTGTCGGAGGCGTGCCAGCGGCTCGGTTACGCCATCCTGGTGCACAAGCCCTATGCCCACAACAAGCGCATCCACTGGACCCTGGAGGCCCTCGGCGATCAGCTGGAGTTCACCCACCTCAAGCAGCACTATCCCAAGACGCTGCTGACGCCGATGAAGTTCCTGCGCCGCAACCTGGCCAGCATCAACCAGCTGCTGGGCAGTGCCGAGGAGCTGCAAAACCCGGCCCAGGCACAGGCAAGCCTGCCGGCCCTGGCGCGCCCGCCCCGCCTGCCGCTGCTGACCCAGCTCAAGCAGCATCTGACCCCGAACTCCATGGTGTTTCGCCACGCCCTGCGCCTGTCGCTCGGGCTGGTGGTGGGCTACGGCATACTGCAGGCCTTCAATCTGGACAAGGGTTACTGGATCCTGCTGACGGTGCTGTTCGTCTGCCAGCCGAGCTACAGCGCCACCCGTCGCCGGCTGGTGCAGCGCATGCTCGGCACCTTCGCCGGCCTGCTGGTGGGGATCCCCGTGCTCTGGCTGTTCCCCGAACTGCACGTCCAGCTGGTGGTGATGGGGCTGGCGGCCTTCCTGTTTTTCACCCAGGTACGCAGCAACTACAGCGCCGCCGTCTGCTTCATCACCCTCTATGTGCTGATGGCATTCAACCTGCTGGACGGCATAGGTTTTGCCATCCTGGGACCGCGCATGCTAGATACCTTCCTCGGCTGCCTGCTCTCCTATGCCCTGGTGGCCTGGCTGTGGCCGGACTGGCAGTACAAGCGGCTGCCGACGCTCATCGCCAACTCACTGTCAGCCAACGCCCGCTATCTGGCGGCCGTGCTCGCCAGCCTGCAACAGCAAAGAGATGAATCCATCGACTACCGGGTAGCCCGCAAGAGCGCCCATCTGGCGGACAGCGAGCTGGCCATGGCCTGGCAAAGCATGCTGGTGGAGCCACAGAAGCGTCGCCGCTTCCTCGATCTCTGCTTCACCCTCACCTGGCGCAACCACGCCCTGCTCTCCTACATCTCGGCGCTGGGCGCCCATCGCGACAAGCTGGAAGCCATAGGCGAGCTCGACGAGATCAGCCGCCACCTGAGCCATACCCTGGAGCGCGCCGCCGGTCACCTGGCGGGGGAGATGCCAGCGCAGATCGAAGGCCAGTGCCCTGTCATCACGCCGGACAGCAGCGAGGAGCAGCTGATGCTGACCCAGCAGCTCACCCTCATCAGCCAGCTGGCGGATGAATTGCTTACCCTGGCCAACGAGAGCCGGTTGCTCACCGGGGAGCAAGGCGCTACCATGCCCGCCCAATCCTGATAGCCCTATTTGTGAGGAGCCCTCTTATGGCTGAGCATCAGCTGGCATTCAACGGCCGCAGCATCGAAACCGATGCCAAGGGCTACCTGCTCAACAGCAGCGACTGGAGCGAGGAACTGGCGCAGGTGCTGGCCGAGCAGGAAGGCATAGTGCTGGAGGAGCCCCACTGGGAAGTAGTGCGTTTCGTGCGAGCCTTCTACCTGGAGTTCAACACCTCCCCCGCCATTCGCGCCCTGGTCAAGGCGATGGAGAAGCAGTATGGCCCCGAGAAGGGCAACAGCCGCTATCTCTACAAGCTGTTCCCGGAAGGGCCCGCCAAGCAGGCCACCAAGATAGGCGGCCTGCCAAAACCGGTGAAATGCATCTAAAAACCGGCCTGCCTCTCGCTGAGAGACCATGAGCAGGTGCTAAAAAAATACCGCGCCTTGGCGCGGTATTTTTTATTCGGCGTTCGTCAAACCCGCATCAGGGGTTGTAAGCCACCACTGAACCACTGAGCCCCGTCATCTGGCCGATACGACCCTGCATGCCCTGCAGCTTGGCCTTGGAGACATCCGGCCCGATGAAGACGCGGTTGAGCTGACCCTGCACCGGCGTTCTTGGCGAGGTGTGAGCCGAGTAGCCCGCCGCCCGCAATTTGCCCACCAGGGCATTGACGCTGTCAACGTTCTTGAAGGCGCCGAGCTGCAGGATCCAGCTGCCCTGAGCCGGCACGGCCGCGGCGGGTGCCTGCGTGGTCGGCTGCACCATCTTGCTGGCGATGAGATCATCCATCGACTTGATCTGACCCGCCTGCGGCTTGGTCTCCACCGGTTTTTTCACTTCCACTGGCTTGGGCGGTACCGGCTTTGGCTTGGGCGGCTCGACCGGCTTCTTGGCGATCACCTCGGGCTTGGGCTTGACGACTGGCTGAGTCACCGGCTTGGTGGCAGGCGGCTGGGTCTGCGTCGCCGGAGTCTTGTTGGCAGCGAGTGTGACCGGATCCGAAACTTCCTCGACCTGCCACTGCTCGGCGGCAGAGGCCTGCTGCTGGCTGGCCAGATGTTCCGCCGGCAAGGCGCTGGCGGCAGAGACCTGCAGCGCCGGTTTGGCGGGTTCAAGCTCGGGGCGCAGCGGTATCTTGGCAAACGCCTCTTCCTTTTGCTCCAGCTTGTGGCCGTCCATCAGATCCGGCAGAAAAATGACAACCAGGGCCACCAGGATGACGGTCCCCACCAATCTGTTCTGAAACTTCGAAGCCAAGTTAATTCCCACCCATGTTACTTAGAATTAATTGCAATTTTGCGGACAACAATAACGGACGGACTCCTCAAGCCATGCTGTTTTGCAACCTCGAAGCCAGGTTGATTCCTGCCCATGTTGCTTGGCTTATGGCGCGCCGAACAGGGCGCGGCCCTAGGCCGTACCGCTCAACCTGCCAGTGCCGATCAGGACGCAGTGCCTGCCAGAATGTCGGCGACAGTGTAAAACGAACCAAACACAATGACCATATCATCAGGACTCGATGCGGCCAACGCTGCCTGGTAGGCGGTGCGGACGTCATCAAACTCCCTAGCTGGCCCCTTGCCCTCCCCCAGCGCGGCAGCGAGCTGCTCGGCAGTGGCGGCGCGCGGGCCGGTGAGACTGGCCAGATACCACTCGCCAATCAGGCCGTCGAGTTCGGCGAGCGAGCCCGCCATGTCCTTGTCTTTTAGCATGCCGACCACTGCGCGGCGCACGCCTGCGCAGGGGATCTGGCGCAGCTGGCTCGCCAGATAGGCCGCCGAATGGGGATTGTGCGCCACATCGACGATGACCAGGGGCTCGCTTTGCAACCGCTGCATCCGGCCAGCCAGCCTGGCATTGGCCAGCCCGGCACGGATGGCAGACTCCGGCAGAGGCAAGCCTAGCGACTCCAGCGCCGCCAGCACGGTCACCGCATTCATCAGCGGCAGGGCCGGTTTTGGCAGATCCCGCCACTGGTTGAGGCCGTGGTAATCCCAGCCGGTGTCGTGCTCATCGCCGTGGAAGTCGCGGCCGACCTGACGCAGGTAGGCACCGAGGCGCTGCGCCTCTGAGGCTATGGTCGCTGGCGGGTTGGGCTCGCCGCTGATGGCGGGTTTGCCGGCGCGATACACTCCCGCCTTCTCCACTGCCACAGCTTCGCGGGTATCTCCCAGCCAGTCGCAGTGATCGAGCGCGATGGAGGTGATCATGGCCACATCGGACTCCACCACGTTGGTGGCATCGAGCCGACCGCCCAGCCCCACTTCCAGCAGCAGCACGTCCGGCGCGGCGCGGCAGAAGAGCCACAAGCCCGCCAGGGTGGCGAACTCGAAGAAGGTGAGCGCTATCTCGCCACGGGCCGCTTCCACCTCGGCAAAGGCGGCGCAGTGATCGCCGTCAGCCAGCTCGGCGCCGTCGATGCGCACCCGCTCGGTAAAGCGCAGCAGATGGGGGGAGGAGTAGACGCCGACCTTGTAGCCCGCGGCCATCAATATGCTGGCCGCCATGGCACAGCTGGAGCCCTTGCCGTTGGTGCCCGCCACAGTAATCACCTTGAACGGCAGTTGGGTAAGACCCATGCGCCGGGCGACGGCACCGACCCGCTCCAGTCCCATGTCGATGTTGACCGGGTGGATCTGCTCCAAATAAGAAAGCCAGTCGACCAGCGACCGGCTTTGGGATTGTTGCATGTTTGAACTCATCTTCACTCTTCGATGACGTGAGTATTCAGCATTTTGGCGAGCAGGCTGGCCAGACGGTTGCGCATCTCGCGGCGATCTATGATGAGATCGATGGCGCCCTTCTCCAGCAGGAACTCGGAGCGCTGGAAGCCTTCCGGCAGTTTCTCGCGCACCGTCTGCTCGATGACGCGCGGGCCGGCAAAGCCGATCAGCGCCTTGGGCTCGCCCACGTTGATGTCACCCAGCATGGCCAGACTGGCAGAGACGCCCCCCATGGTGGGGTCGGTCAGCACAGAGATATAGGGCAGACCCGCCTTGGTAAGCCGGTCCAGCGCCGCACTGGTCTTGGCCATCTGCATCAGGGAGAAGAGCGCTTCCTGCATGCGGGCACCGCCGGAGGCGGAGAAGCAGACCAGACCGCGACCTTCCTTGATGCTCTCCTCGACGGCACGCACGAAACGGGCACCGACCACGGAGGACATGGAGCCACCGATGAAGGAGAACTCGAATGAACAGGCGACGACCGGCACCCCCTTGAGGGTCCCCTTCATCACCACCAGCGCATCTTTTTCTCCCGTCTCTTTCTGAGCGGCAGACAAACGATCCTTGTAGCGCTTGGAATCCTTGAATTTCAAGACATCCTGCGGCTCCAGCTCGGCACCGATCTCGGTGCGGCCCTGCTCATCGAGAAAACTCTCGAGACGGGCACGAGCGCTGATGCGCATATGATGATCACACTTGGGGCACACTTCGAGATTGCGCTCCAACTCTGCCCGGTAGAGCACCTGTTCACAAGCACTGCACTTGGTCCACACCCCTTCCGGAATGTTGTGACGACGAGGTGTAGTGATCTTGCTCTTGGGAAGGATCTTCTCAAGCCAGCTCATGGAATTCCTTAATGCTTTTGTGCCTGACAAAACGCATCGAGCCTAGATTGTTCAATGACTTAATAGCTCGATGGCAATAAATGACGGATCATTAAACCACAAATTTTCGGGGCCAGTTACTAAAAACTGGTCGTACCCGGTGCCGAGTCCGGCAGCCAGAGCGGGCCGAGCGGCAACTGCGGCAGGGCGAATTCAGCCGGGTAATCCACGTCCACCAGATAGAGGCCACCGGCCTTGGCGGTGGGCCCGGCCAGGTTGCGATCCCTGGCGGCCAGCACCTCGGCAATCCACTCCACAGGTTTGAGTCCCTGCCCCACCAGCAGCAGGGAGCCGGTGATGTTGCGCACCATGTGGTGCAAGAAGGCGTTGGCGCGAATATCCAGCACTATATAGGGCCCCTGCCGGCTGACGCACAGATGCGTCACATTGCGCCAGGGGGTGTTGGATTGGCAGGCAACCGCGCGGAAGGTGCTGAAGTCGTGCTCCCCCAGCAGGCTCTGGCCCGCCTGGTGCATCAGCTCGGCATCTATGGTCTCGTGGTAGTGGCTGACGCCGCTGCCGAGGATCGCCGGACGGTAGTTGTGGTTGTAGATGACATAACGGTAGCGACGGGCGGTGGCGCTGAAGCGGGCGTGGAAGCTCTCGTCCACCTCCTTGACCCAGCGCACGGCGATGTCCGGCGGCAGGTTGGAATTGAGCCCCAAAGTCCAGGCCCCCTCGGCACGGTTCGCCTCGGTATCGAAGTGGATCACCTGACCTGTGGCATGCACGCCGGCATCGGTGCGACCGGCGCACTGGATGGAGACAGGGTGGTTGGCAATCCGGCTGAGGGCCTTCTCCAGCTCGGCCTGCACGCTGATCACTTCTCGCTGACGCTGCCAGCCGAAATACCGGCTGCCGTCATATTCAATACCTAGGGCAATTCGCATGGATAACACTTGTCTTATGGTGAAAGAAGGGCGGTAAACGAAACGGGGCGGATTATACGCGCTCAGGCTGAAAAGTCCCAAAAACCGCATCCCGCTCGACAAGGGCCCCAATAGAGAAGGGCAGCCTGTGGCTGCCCTTCGTTACCTGATCACATCATGCAAAGGGTTATCCCAGCCGCTTGAGCAACTTCTCGGCCTCGGCGCGCTGGTGATCCGTGCCCTGCTCCGCCGCCTCTTGTAGCAGCTCGCGGGCACTATCCTTGTCATCGATCTCGAGGTAGGCACGGGCCAGATCCAGCTTGGCCCCCACCCCGCCATCGTCGGCATCCACATCAAATCCGGTGGATTCCGGCAGCACCTCGGGGAAACCATCCAGCCCCACGTCCAGCGAGAAGCCCTGATAAGGCTCCTGCTCAGTGGTGCTGGCATCGGCCTCGGCCAGCAGCTTGTCGATCTCGACGTAGCCGCTCTCCTGCGCCTGTTCCCGTGGCTTCACGTCGCCCTGATGGGATTCCACCTCGGCGAAGGCATCCTCAAAATCGGAGAGCGCCAGCTCGTTGGGATCCCACTCCAGATCCGGCTCGGCCGCCTTGCCCTTGGCCGGCGCCAACCCCAGTTCCGCCAGCATCTCGTCGGCGCTGGTATCGGCGGCGCTCTGCTGCGCACTCTCCTTGCCAGCGGCAGGCTCGGCAAAGGCGCTTTCGAAGTCGCTCAGGTCAAAGGAGGCCAGCTCCTCGTCGCTGACCACGGGCTCGGCATCCGGCTGGCCGTCATCGTCGGCATCCAGATCCAGATCGGCGGTGAGATCGGCGTCCAGCTCGGCAAACAGCGCGGCCTGCAGCTCCTCTTCACTCATGACCTCATGACCGCCCTTGGGCGGGTTGAACTCGCTGGCGAGATCGAGATCCGGCCCGGCATCGAGCTCGATGGACTCGTCATGGGCGAGATCCAGCTCGGGCACCAGATCCGGGTCACGGATGGCAGCCTTGGCGGCCGGCGCAGGTTCCGGCTCGAAACTGGCCAGATCCATCTCGCCATCGTCGCTGAACACCAGATCGGCCGGCGCCTCTGGCTCGGCCACCGCCATATAACCATCAGGCGTGTTGAGATCCGGTCTCGGCCGCATCGGCTCCTCGTCCGCGATGCCGACCGTCATCAGCTCGTCAAATTCGCCGCTCTCCTGATCCATGACCATGGCGGTGGATTCGGACAGGCTCTTCTCCTGCTCTTCCAGCTCACGGCGGGCACGGGAACGCAGCCAGAGCGTGACCAGCGCCAGCACCAGCAGCACGGGCAGCAGTATGATCATCGCAAGGTTGAGCGGCGAGGCGAGCAGGTCCATCAGCCAGTTCTGCTTGGGCTCGGGAGCCGCCGCCACCGGTGGTACCGGCTTGGCTTTCAGCTCGGCAATCTCTTTTTGCAGCGCAGTCTGATCCAGCAGTTGGGCCTTGAGGGTCTCCACCTCTTCGGTCAGGGATTGCAGACGCAGTTTGAGCCTGTGGTTCATCTCTGTGACCTGGCCGAGCTGGGCATTGGCATCTTCCAGCGCCAGCGCCATCTCGGTGGAGGGCTTGCCGACCGGTTTGCCCACATCGGCCGGCAGCGGAGCCGGCGCGCTCGCACTGGCGGCGCTGGTTGCTGCTGCCTGGCTTGGCACGGGTTCGGCCACCTTGGCAATCTCTTTGACCTCGGTGGCCGGTTGCGGCGTGGTCACCTTGGGCACGGGTGCCGGAATGGGGGCGGCCTTGGGCGCAGTCACCTTGGCAGGCACGGCGGCAACCTTGGTCTCCGCCGGCTTGGCAGGCTGGGCATGTTTGTTGGCCAGGTATTTCGGGCTCAGCCCTTTCCAGCTGGCGTTGTCGCTGTTGAAACGCTGACGAGCCTGCGCATCCGTGATGACGCTGGCCTCGGCGGCGCTTGGCAGCTGAATGCGGGATCCCACCAGTATGTGGTTGATGTTGCCATCGGCAAAGCTGCGGGGATTCTTCTCGTAGATCGCCACCATGGTCTGGTAGACGCTCACCTTGTTGGAGGGGCGGTGCTTGCTCGCCAGGCTCCAGAGGGTGTCGGTGGGACGGATCGGGCCATAACTGCCGGCATTGCTGGTGGCAACCTGCCGCACTATGGGCTGGGCCCTGGCCGGGCTGGGTTGGGACGTGGCGCGGGGAGCGGCGACGGGTTGCGCCAGCGGCTGGGAATTGACGGCAGGCGGAGCCGGTTCGTCCGGGCCCTTGAGCTCAACAAAAAAAGGCTCCCGCGCCGAGTCTTCAGCCTGAGCGGTGCCCAGCAGACCCAATGCGAGTAGCGTTGCCAATGTTATGCGGGAATGTCCCATATTCGTTCCTTCGTATGACGGCCCTATCGCATTGAAAAATCTGGATAGTTACCCCAAAACAGTCGGTTCAATATAAATCAGGCTCAGGTTGCAAGCCAGCAGTCCGACACATTTAGCACCCAACTTGTTTCTGAGTGTAGGAAAAAACTTAATCAGTTGATATCGCGAAAAATTCTCGGGGCCATAGAGTGCGGCCCCGGTCACATCCACACCGCATGCGGGTGGCAGGTTTCACGCCCGATGGGGCTCCTTCCCCATCGGGCCAGCCGATCCGCGGATCAGAGGTAATCGCGCACCAGCAGCTCGGCAATCTGCACGCTGTTGGTCGCGGCACCCTTACGAACGTTATCGGCCACGATCCACATATTGATACCACTCGGGTGAGAAATATCCTGACGGACCCGACCGACCAGTACCTCATCCTTGCCGGTGGCGTCGCGCACCGGGGTCGGATAGTCAGCTTCGTCATCGAACAGGGTGACGCCCGGGGCATTGCGCAGCAGCTCCTTGACCTGATCCGCATCCAGCGGCTGGTGCAGCTCGACGTGGACCGCCTCGGCGTGACCGTAGAACACGGGCACCCGCACGCAGGTGGGGTTCACGGCTATGCTGGCATCTCCCAGGATCTTCTGGGTTTCCCACACCATCTTCATCTCTTCCCGGGTGTAACCGTTGTCGGTGAAGCTGTCGATCTGCGGAATGAGGTTGAAGGCGATCTGCTGCGGGTAGAGGGTCGGCTCCACCGGACGGCCGTTGAGCAACTGCGCGGTCTGGCCGGCCAGCTCGCTCACCCCCTCCTTGCCGGAACCGGAGACGGACTGATAGGTCGCCACGTTGATGCGGGCTATGCCCACCTCGTCGTGCAGCGGCTTGAGCGCCACCAGCATCTGGATGGTGGAGCAGTTCGGGTTGGCGATGATGTTGCGGTTGCGAAAATCGGCCAGCGCGTCCGGGTTCACTTCCGGGATCACCAGCGGGATGTCGGCGTCATAACGGAAGCAGGAGGTGTTGTCGATGACGATGCAGCCATGCTCGGCGGCGATGGGCGCCCACTTGGCAGAGACCTCGGCCCCGGCGGAGAAGAGCGCTATCTGCACCTGGCTCCAGTCAAACTCTTCCACATCCTTGATCTCGAGGTTCTTGCCACCAAAGCGCACCGTATCACCCGCGCTGCGGCTGGAGGCCAGCGGATAGAGAGTGCCGACCGGGAAGGCGCGCTCCTCCAGAATTTCGATCATGGCCTGACCCACGGCGCCGCTGGCGCCCAATACCGCTACGTTGAATTGCTGACTCACTGATGTTCTCTCCTGTGGAATTACCCATGGATGGCGCCGGTTAACCGCCGCTATCCATGGTGTCGCTGACGCACGCTGGCATCACAGTTGGCAGGCTGACCTGCCCGATAGGGGATTTGGCATCATGCCAAACCGGACAAGGGCGGAACCGGGTGTGACACAGGATCCGCCCATTTTCTGGTGTTGAATTCGGGATTGAGCCCGGCTCACCCGGCCTGAATGCCAAAGCCGAGCCGGGCCAGGGTATCGCCGGCGAAAGGGCCACAGACATGCAAGGAGGATAGCTCGCGCCGCTCCGGGTAGTGTTTGCGCTGTTCATCGAAACTGCCGGGCAGCTCAATCCGGTTGCGAAAACGGGCATCGTCGCGACGCACGTCATAAATAAGGTGCACCAGCTGCTTGATCAACGCCTGATCCGCCGGTTGACCCGGTGTCAGTGCACGCACCTCGGGGGCTGGCAGCAAGGATTGCAGATCCTGGCGCGCCGGGCGGCCCAGCTGCTGGCACAGCGCCTGATAGAGCATCCAAGTGCCGCGCGCCTTGCCCTCCAGGCTGTAGCCTGCGATGTGAGGGGTCGCTATCTCGGTATGGGGCACCAGGGCACGCAGTGGCTCTGGCTCCCCTTCCCACACATCCATCACCAGCCGCAACGGTGCATCGCTCTGCTGGCGAGCGAGCAGGGCCTGGTTGTCCCACACCTCGCCACGGGAGGCGTTGACGAGGATCTGCCCGGCTGGTCGCGCGGCGATCACCCGCTCATCCAGCAGGTGGAAAGTGGCATCCGGCCCCTCGCGGGTGATGGGCACGTGGAAGCTGACGATGTCGGCGCCAAGGGCGCTCTGGTAGTCGACAAACGCCCCCGCCTCTCCCGCCTGCGCGGCGGCCCGGGCGCGCGGCGGATCGCAGCGCAGCACCCGCATGCCGAGGGCCTCGGCATTGCCCGCCACGCATTCCCCCGTGTTGCCGGCGCCTATGACGGCGAGACTCATCTCGCTCAAATTCAGCTCATGACGCTCGGCCAGCACCAGCAAGGCACTCAGCACATAGTCACCGACCGAATACTTGTTGCAGCCGGGCGCACTGAAGAAGGGAATGCCCCGCTCGGCCAGCAGCGCCTTGTCTACGTGATCCGTGCCTATGGTGGCGGTGCCGACAAACCCGAGCCGCGGGCTGGTGGCAAGCAGTTCGGCATCGACCCGGGTCACGGAGCGCACCAGCAGCACATCGGCATCTTGCAGATCCGCCGCCTGCATCTGTCGTCCTGGCAGGGGGATCACCTCGCCAAATTCGGCAAACAACTCGAGGGCGTGGGGCATATTTTCATCAACGACGATCTTCATCGGGCTCTCTCACTTCGCAACCGGCCACAGGCGCGCCATTCTAGCCCAAACCAACCGAATTTTCAGATGCTTATTCGCCCATCTCCTTTCACCACACTCGCTCCGCCCGGCCGGCCCAAAGCGGTCAGATGCCCGGATGCGGGTTCGCCCATGCCCCTTCACCAGAGTCGATTCACCCGGCCTGCCCAAAGCGGCCAGATGCCCAGATGCAGGTTCACCCCAGCCCTTTCACCACAATCGCTCCGCCCGGCCTGCCCAAAGCGGCCAGATGCCCAGACGCTGGTGCGCCCATGCCCCTTCACCAGAGTCGATTCACCAGGCCGGCCCAAACCGCCAAGATGTTCGGATGCTGACGCCCCATGCCCATATCGCCATCTCGGCCCGGGCCACACTCATTTGTAACCCCATGTTACAGTCCGGCCGGTGCGACTTGACCGACAAGCCGAGGCTGGCACAATGGCGCCTCTTTTTTATCAGCCCCTGTTACACGCACCCGTTACGAGCCCTGTTATGCCGACTCATGCCTCTTCGTTGCCGCGCCGCCAGGTGCTTGGTTTCAGCGCAGCCCTGATCCTGCCGCTGCTGCTGCTGACCTGCCTCCCCTGGCAGCCCTTTATGAGCAACGCTCTGCAATCGGGCTGGCTGTGGTGGCCCTACGCCCTCACCCGCATGGTGGATCTGCCCGGCCTCGCCGTCAGCATCGCCGCCCTCTTGCTGCTGACCCGACACAAGCTGACGCTGAGCCTGCCCGCCACGCTGGCCCTCGGTGGCGCCCTGTTTGCCGTGCTGGCGGGAGACTGGGCCATCAAGAGCCTGGTCAAACACCTGACCCAGGAACCGCGCCCCTATCTGATCTGGCTGGAGAGCCAGAACCTGATCCCCGCCATCCAGCAGTTCTACGCCAGCAAGGTGGAAGTACGCAGCGAGCAGGTGCATGCGGCCAGCCTCTTGCTGGCCCTGCCCGAGTGGCTCGGCAACCACTGGCAGGCGGAGGTGAACTACGCCTTCCCCTCTGGCCACAGCATCGCCGCCATGAGCCTGGCCCAGTTCTTCGGCCTGATCTGGCTGGCCCGCGCCCCCGCCGGGGTCTGGCTGCTGCCGCTGTGGGCGCTGGGCATAGGCCTGTCACGCATGCTGATCGGCATGCACTGGCCGCTGGACGTCCTGGCGAGCGCCCTGCTCGGCAGCCTGACCGCACTCGTTGCCGCCCGCTGGTGGCTGCGCCGCTACTGACGCCTGTGACGACGCCAACAAAAACGGGCACCTTCTGGTGCCCGTTCTTGTTGATGCGATAGTGTCACATACCGATGGCCATGCTCAGTTGCTGGCGCTCTGCCCCTGCCAGCCCTCGGGATACTTGTAACCCACGAAGCGCTTGGCGGCATAGGCCTTGAATTCGGGAGAGTTGTAGGCCGCCGCCACGTCCTTGGCAAACGGCTGCCCGGCATCGGCGCTTTTCACCACCACCCAGTTGATGAAGTTGTAGCTGCGCTCGAGGATCAGGCCCTCGCTGAACGCAATGCCACTGGAGGCGGCGAAGTTGCCGTTGATGACGGAGAAGTCCACATCTTCCCGCGAACGCGGCAGTTGCGCAGCTTCCAGCTGGATCAACTTGATATTGTGCGGATTTTTCGCCACATCAAACTCGCTCGCCTTGAGCGGATTGATCCCCTCCTTGAGGGTGAGCCAGCCCAGATCCTGCAGCATCAGCAGAGCCCGCGCCTGATTGGTCGGATCGTTGGGAATGGCGACCGTGCTCCCTTCTTTCAGAGCCTTCAGCTCGCCCAGCTTGCCGGCGTAGAGCCCCATGGGACCGGTCGGCACCTGGGTGATGGGAGCCAGCGACAGGCCCCTGTCTTTTGAGAAACTCTCCAGATAGGGTTTGTGCTGGAAGCAGTTCACGTCGAGCGAGCCATCGGCCAGCGCGATATTGGGGGTCACGTAGTCGGTGAATTCCACCAGTTTGACCTTGTAGCCCTTGGCCTCCAGCTGCGGCTTGATGGAGTCGGTCACCATGTCGGCAAAGTCCCCGACTGTCGTGCCAATCACTATCTCTTTCTTGGCCGGATCGGCGGCAAGAACGGAAAACGGCAGGCTGCTGGCCAGCAGTGCCAGCGCGGAGAGGGTGAAGAAGGAACGACGCTGCATAAGAAACTCCTTGTCAACATGATCAAAACGGTGGCCTATGATGGCGCTTGCCACCATGGATATATTTGCCACAACCATCTAGCCATCCAAACGGCTAATTAATGCCACCATAACAGAGCCTCTTCCCGTCGCCAAGCAACAAAACAGGGCAAGCTTAACCAAGCGGCAGCTAAGCCCGGCTTTCAACCCGGTTGGGCTATCGTGCAGAAAATCTTTGATAAACCACACAGTTATTGCTTTTGCCCCCTCCCCGAACCGGCCGCAACTGGCTTATTGTGGCCAATTGTCACCACCTCGTTGCAGGCCCTGATTGCTGGCGGGCTAGCGCCTTGGCGGATAATCTCTCTTTTGGCAAGACGGGTACGTCGCCACGCCTTTAAAAATAGTATCTACATTCAGAGAATCGGTGTAGCAGGTGACGTTAAATGACAGGAGGTCATTTGAAGGACAAAGAAAAAATTGCTGTATTTATCGATGCAGACAATGCACCGGCCAGCAAGATTGACAGGGTATTGTCCGAGCTGGCTCGTTATGGCGTAGTCAATATCCGCAAAGCTTATGGTAACTGGAAGAATCCGACCCTCAAATCATGGGAGGAAATGTTGCATGAATTTGCCATCCAACCGGTGCAGCAATTTGACTTGGCTAAAGGAAAAAATGCGACCGACATGGCGTTGGTGATTGATGTGATGGATGTGCTCTATACCAAGGATGTAGACGTCATCTGTCTCGTCTCTTCAGACTGTGACTTTACCCCTCTTGTTACTCGCTGCCTCGCAGACGGTAAATTTGTGATCGGATTTGGCGAACGTAAGGCCTCAATGCCATTCGTCAATAGCTGCTCTCGCTTTCTTTATCTTGATACTGAACCTAATGATATAAAAGAAGAACTTCCGATAGCAAAGCAGATCAAGAATATTAAAAGTGATACTCGCCTCATTAATTTGCTACGTCAAGCCATCGATGCGGTTGAGGAGGGAGGTGGTTGGGCAATGCTGGGAGCAATAGGAAATCATATATCAAACCATGCTTCTTTTGATCAACGGAACTACGGCTTTCAAAAGCTCAGTGATCTATTCATGGCAATCGACCTGTTCGAGATGAAGAAGACTGACAACTCAGTCTTATGGGTTAGAGATAAGAAACGGGCATCCCAGCTGAACAAACAGAAATGAAATATAAAATCAGCCCCATAAACAAGAGAAACCATCAACATAGTACATACGTATATCATAAATATATTGTTGCTCGGTCTGGTCAACAGGAAAGCGCCGACAAAATTACCTATCCAGACTACTCATGTATTTTCCATAATGATATTTCCATCACTATATTTACAATTTGAATTACTTTATTTTTGACCGGCGCTGGCATTGCGGGTAGGTTTATGGGCCTTATCGACAGGGTGCCGTAACTCATATTTTATACGTCACCATGTCAATGGCGAACGGCATGGAAGGCACGCCAGATCACGAGCAGGGAGCAAGACCACAGCCTATTCAAGGAGTATTCATGAGCCCCAAACAACAGCTGATCGCCAAAGGCATCTTTATCGCTTCGACGCTTTTTTCTTTGGCCATGATAGCGTTTGTTGCATGGTCCGTCGTCACGGTCAGCCCGCTGCACCCGGCCGGATCAGCCCCGTCACAGGGGGTCAGCATCGGCCTCGCACTGGCCATTGGGCTGTTTGTCATGGCATTCAACTATGTGGCCTATCGCGGGCTCACCGAGCCGGTGAAGGGCTTCAAAGTTGTCTTCTGGTGCTTTATCGCGCTGCATCTGTTCGCCTTGCCGATCGGTACCGCCATCGCGCTGACCCTCATCTATCTGTGGAACCAGTCGCGTACATCTGTCATGCGTCCACTGGGCGCCACCCACTGATCTGACCCAGGGAGCCATCATGCTGACCACCACGAACACCGGCCTGCTGGTCGTCGATATTCAGGGCAAGCTGGCACGGCTCGTCGAGGGGAACCCTGCCCTGATTGCCAACAGCGCACGGCTGGTACAAGGGGCCCAGGCACTGGGCTTGCCGGTTGTCTGGCTGGAACAAAATCCGGACAAGCTGGGGCCGACTGTACCCGAGCTGCAGCCACTGCAAAGCGGCGCCCCCGTGCTGACCAAGTTCAGCTTCGGCGCGCTGGGGGAGCCAGCAGTGGCCGCTGCGCTGGCCCGGACGGGCAGGCGTCACTGGCTGGTGTGCGGCATTGAGGCCCATATCTGCGTTTACCAGACGGTGCTGGGACTGCTCGACAGCGGCGCCGATGTCTCCCTGGTGGTGGATGCGGTGTCGTCCCGCAGTGCCGCCAACCGCGACTTGGCCATCGCTCAGCTGGCCGCCCGTGGCGCGCGGCTCACCTCGGTGGAGATGTGCCTCTACGAGCTGCTGGGGGATTGTCGTCATCCGGCGTTTCGCCCGATCCTGGCCTTGATCAAATAACGGCTGGCCACTCGCGGCCAGCCCCTCACATAAACACGGCGCCACTGGCGCCGTTTTCATTGCCGCCTGGGTGCAAGACCCGCCTCCCGGCAGGGCTGGCTTGCCAGCCACATAGCGCCAGTGTGGGGATGAGCCACATCCGATCAGGGCCGGCCCAAAGCGGCTGCCTCGGCACAGCCGCATCCAGTGTTAATGATGCATTAATAACATGCTGATCTATAAAGACAAAAATCAATAGCCAGCAAGTGAGAAAAGTTCTCAATACAACATATAAAAGGATTCACTGGAACCCCCATATGGTTGAAAACCGGTTTGTGATGGGATTTTTTTGAGCCTTATCCCAGATCAGGAATGAGCGCTTTTTGGCTCTGTTTTTCCCGTGTATAGATGCCAGTCGCACCCAGGACGGTGCGATATAAGATGGAGTTTATTAATGAGAAAAACATCGTTGGCGTTGGCAATCTCGGCCCTGCTCTCGGCCCTGCCTATCGCCTCAGTTCAGGCTAATGAGAGTTGCACCCCGCTCACCGGCAAAGAGGCCGGACTCGATACCGGTCGCAGCAGCGCAATCCGTTGTCTGCCCGGCATCAATCCCCTGCAGGACCAGCAGTGGCACCTGCTCAACAGCGGCCAGAATGCCTTCAGCCCCCGCGGTGGCGTGGCGGGCAATGACCTCAACCTCTGGTGGGCACACCGCACCGAGGTATTGGGTCAGGGCATCAACGTGGCCGTGGTGGACGATGGCATGGCCATAGCGCACCCGGATCTGGCCGACAATGTGCGCCCCGGTTCCAAAAACGTGGTGACCGGCGGCAGCGATCCTACCCCGACCGATCCGGACAGTGCCCACGGCACTTCGGTATCCGGCATCATAGCCGCGGTGGACAACACCATAGGCACCCTGGGGGTAGCTCCCCGCGCCCAGTTGCAAGGCTTCAACCTGCTCGATGACAACAGCCAGCAGTTGCAAAAAGATTGGCTCTACGCCCTTGGCGGCAACGCCGTCACCGCGGACAACCGGGTCTTCAACCAGAGCTATGGCATGAGCCTGGTCGATCCTGAAGGGGCCAACGGGCTGGATCAGGTACAGCTCGATCGCCTGTTCGAACAGCGGACCCAGCAGGCGCAGGGGGCGGCCTATATCAAGGCGGCGGGCAACGGCTTCAACCGGATTGCATCCGGCGACTATGTGCTCAACCGCACCGGCAACCTGCCCAAGCTGCCGTTCGAGAACAGCAACATAGATCCCTCCAACAGCAACTTCTGGAACCTGGTGGTGAGCGCCATCAACGCAGACGGGGTACGTTCTTCCTACTCCAGCGTCGGCAGCAACGTCTTCCTGAGCGCCCCCGGCGGGGAATACGGCACGGATGCGCCCGCCATGGTGACCACGGATCTGCCCGGCTGCGACATGGGTTACAACCGGGTGGACGATCCCAGCACCAACCGGCTGCACAACAACCCGCAACTGGATGCCAGCTGCGACTACAACGGCGTGATGAACGGCACCTCCTCGGCGACTCCAAACACCACAGGCGCCATGGCGCTGCTGATGTCCGCCTATCCGGACTTGTCGGTGCGGGATCTGCGCGACCTGCTGGCCCGCAACGCCACCCGGCTCGACGCCAATCAGGGGCCCGTGCAGATAAGTTACACGGCCGCCAACGGTCAGCGCCGCCAGGTGACGGGTCTGGAGGGGTGGGAGCGCAACGCGGCCGGCCTCTGGTACAGCCCGACCTATGGTTTCGGCCTGGTGGATGTGAACAAGACCCTGGCCAGCGCCGCCAGCCATGATCCGCTGCCGCCACTGGTGCAGTTGCCCTGGCAGAAGGTGACGGTCCGGGATCGCGCCGTCGGTGCCATCCCGGACGTGGGCAGCAGCCCGACCCGCTCCAGCACGCAGGTCGATCAGCCATTGACGGTCGAGGCCGTGCAGGTGATGGTGAGCCTGGATCACCAGCGGCTGCCCGATCTGCTGATCGAACTGGTCTCGCCATCCGGCACCCGCAGCGTGCTGCTCAACCCCAACAACAGCCTGGTGGGACAATCCCTCGACCGGCAGCAGCTGGGCTATGTGCGCACCAAGGGGCTGCGTGACATGCGCATGCTCTCCCACAAGTTCTACGGCGAACCGGCCCAGGGCGAGTGGCGCCTGGAGGTGACCGACGTGGCCAATGGCAGCCGCCAGGTCTCGCTGCTCGATCGCAGAACCAACACCCGCAGTACCCTGACCGAGCGCAACAACAGCCAGCCGGGTCAACTGCTCGACTGGTCCCTGCGGGTACTCGGTCACGACGCAGCCCGTTCCTGATCACAGAGGAGTCATAACATGAAACACAGCTTACTCAGCCTTGCCCTGGCAAGCCTGCTGGCCTCGGTCTGCGTGCACGCAACGGCCGACGAATCGGTGGTGATCGATGGCAAGCAGTACAACACCGTAGAGGTGAATGGCAAGACCTACCTGACGCCGGATAACGGCAGCAAGAAACGGATCGCCCGCAGCCTGGATGGCAAGGTGCCACAACAGACCCTGCGCAGCGGCGACGTCCTGCTGCAAGGGGTCGCCAGCCCCGAGCTGACCGTCAGCGGCACCCTGCTGGTGGAGGCCGATGACAATCAGGCCAAGGCGCTGGCGGGCCGCCACGGCCTGCAGTTCAAGCAGAGCAGCGGTGGCATCGCCCTGCTGCAGGCCAAGCCAGGCACGGATCTGAACGCCATCGCCACCCAGCTCAAGCAGCAAGGGGTCCGGGTGCAGATCGAACTGGCCGGTGCACTGAAACAGCCAAAGTGAGCAAGCCCTTGCGCTGACAAGCGCGAGGTATCTTGTACACGCAGAGGGGGCCGCTGGCCCCCTCTCTTCTGCCCGAGTGTCTGCGCCCCGCACCTCAGGGCAAATCGCAACCCAAGCCGAACCACCCTGTTGCCGCCATCCGCAATGGTGGGCCATCCAGCCTCCCCTTTCCCCTCCCTGCCGCGCAGCCTGTGATGCGACCCCTGTCACAACTTGGCACCCTTGCTCCCAACTGCACATTTCTCGCTCCGCCAAGGCAAGGCGCAGCCAGCCCGACTTGCTAACCTGCCTGCGGCTCTGGCCATGGTTGCCCCCTTGCACATGCACCCTGGCCCACCCTGAGCCGTCATCGATATCCATGGGAACCCGCCATCAGAGCGGCCGCCCGGCCCGATCACTTGCCGGTGTCGATATCGCACTTGCCTTTTTATTCAGACAGTTACGAGGACGTCTTCATGCCTATCACGACAAAAATGAAAGCGGTTTCACTCTGTGTCAGCCTGGCGCTGGCCGGGCTGCTGGTTGGCTGCAACCAGAACGATTCGGATCCCCTGGTCAAGGACGATGCCTATTACCGCGGCCAGGCCGAAGCCATGGTGGCCAAGCTCACCCTGGACGAGAAGCTGAGCCTGCTCTCCGGCCCAGGGTATGGCAGCGCCAACGGCGCCATCAACGTCAAGCAGGATGTCGCCGGGGTAGCGGGCTACATCAACGGGGTGGCACGCAGTGCCGACGGCATCGACATTCCGGCCCTGAAACTGGCCGATGGCCCGGCGGGCCTGCGGATCAGCGCCAACCGCGACGGCGACGGCGACAGCGCCACCTATTACGCCACCGCCTGGCCCATCGGCTCCCTGCTCGCCTCCAGCTGGGACGTCAACCTGGTCAAGTCCGTCGGGGAAGCCATGGGGGACGAGGTGCGCCAGTACGGGGTCGACATCCTGCTGGCCCCCGGCATGAACATTCAGCGCAACCCGCTCAATGGCCGCAACTTCGAGTACTACTCGGAAGACCCGCTGCTCACCGGCAAGATAGGCGCCGCCATGGTCAACGGGGTGGAGAGCAACGGGGTCGGCACCACCATCAAGCACTACTTTGGCAACAACTCAGAGACCAACCGCAACCAGATCAACGACATAGGTGAACCGAGAACCTTCCGTGAAATCTATCTGCGCGGCTTCCAGATCGCGGTGGACGAGGCCCAGCCCTGGGCCGTGATGACCTCCTACAACAAGGTCAACGGCACCTATGTGAATGAACGCAAGGACGCCGTAACCGATGTACTGCGCGGTGAGTGGCAATTCGACGGCCTGGTGATGTCCGACTGGTTTGCCGGCGATGTGGCCAACAACGCCTACAAGCAGGTGCTGGCGGGGCAGGATTTGATTGAACCTGGCAACGTCAAGGAGCAGTTGCAGCAATCCATCGAGCAGGGGGATCTCGACGAGGCCAAGGTGACCGAGGCCGCCATTCATATCCTGACCCAGGCGATGAAGAGCCCCTCCTACAACCAGCTGGCCGTCAGCAACAGCCCGGATCTGGCCGCCCACGCCAGACTGGCTCGCCAGGCCGGGGCCGAAAGCATGGTGCTGCTGCGCAACGAAGCCAGCGCCCTGCCCATAGCCGCGACCAGCAAGGTAGCCAGCTTTGGCATCAACCAGATCAACACCTACAAGGGGGGGACCGGCAGCGGGGATGTGAACGCCGCCAGCACCACCACCATAGCCCAGGGGCTGGCCAGCCGTTTCCCGGTCAACGGGGCGCTGCAGGCTTACTACGGCGATTTTTATGAAGCCAACAAGGTCTATCACGAGGGGCAATTCGGTGCCAAGGGCTACTACACCTGCGACGAGGCCGCCATCAGCCCGGCCCTCGCCAGCCTGATCACCACGGCCGCCAGCGAGCAGGAGGTTGCCGTCATCAGCCTGGGTCGTCAGGCCGGTGAGGGAGCGGATCGCACCGAGAGCAAGGGCGACTACCTGCTCGGCGACGACGAAATCGCCCTCATAGATGCGGTGAGCAGCGCCTTCCACGCCCAGGGCAAGAAGGTGGTGGTGGTGCTCAACGTCAACGGCGTCATCGACACAGCCCAGTGGAGCCACAAGGTGGACGCCATACTGCTGGCCTACATGGCGGGTCAGGAAACCGGCCATGCGGTCGCGGATGTGCTGTCAGGGGCAGTCAACCCCAGTGGCAAGCTGGCCCAGAGCTTCCCGCTCAGCTATGCCAGCGTGCCCTCCGCCGGCACCTTCCCGGGTGAGGATACCGACGGTGACGGCGAGCCGGACGATCTCTACTACAACGAGGGGATCTATGTGGGCTACCGCTACTACAGCACCTTCGACAAGGCGGTTTCCTACCCGTTCGGCTTTGGTCTCTCCTACACCAGCTTCGGCTACACCAGCCCCGCCATCGCCAACAATACCCTGGCCAAGGGCGCGGCCGGCAGTCTGGTGCTGACGGCCACCATCACCAACACGGGCGCCGTGGCAGGCAAGGAGGCGGCCCAGGTCTATGTCAGCGCCCCCGAGGTCAAACTGCAAAAACCGACCATAGAGCTCAAGGCCTTTGCCAAGACCAAACAGCTGGCACCGGGCGCCAGCGAGCTGCTGAGCTTCACCATTCCGGCCAGCATACTCGCCAGCTTCGATGAGGCCAGCAACCAGTGGATAGTGGAACCTGGCAGCTACAGCGCCTACATCAGCCCCTCTTCCGATGTCTCCGCCACCACGCCGGTCACCTTCACCGTGAGCAAGGAGATAGTGGTGAGCAGCACGACCCCGGGCGCCCTGGCCCTGCCCAGCGGCGTGGATGCAGCCACAGTCACCACTGTGACAAAATAAGCGAGCCCAGATAAGAAATGAAGGTGATGGGGGGCGCACCAGGGTGCGCCCCCCTTGTTGCCTTCAGCCTTGACGGGGTCAGGCGCAGGCCGGGTCCCGTTATTATTGGCGGGTATTGCGATAGGCCAGCGGGGTCATATTGGTATTGGCCTTGAAGAAACGATTGAAGGCACTCTGGGAGGAAAAACCCACCAGATCGCTGATATTTTGCAGCGGTTGCTCTCCCTCTCCCAATAAACGGCAGGCCTCCATCATCTTGACCCGTTTCAAGATGGCAGAGAAGCTGCTGCCCTCCCCCTGCAATTTTCGGTTCAGGGTCCAGCGGCTGATATTCATGGCCGAACAGACATCCTTGAGTAAATGGTCATCGCTCTCCATGACACCGCCGCGGATTTTATGGCGGATCATGTCCGCTACCAGATTGGCAAAAGGCACCCGCTCATCGATATCGCTGCAAATATGCGCGAGCTGGCTTGTCTGCAGGCGGCAAAGCGGCCCGTTGTAGCTATCGGCGCGGTTATCCAGCAGGGCATTGTCTATGGTCAGGGTGTTGCCCGGCTGATCCCAGCGGCAGTGGGTACCAAAGAAGTGATCCAGCTGGCGGTGATGGGTCAGCGGCTTGCCGACGAACCCCACTGAGACGCCAAGACCGGGGGCATAGACCCGCAGGATCCGGTAGAGAATGACGAAATTGGGGATGGCCTGACTCGCGCCCAGGGCGGCAGGCCCTTGATTGATATACTCATATTGGCTAAACAGCGCCCCTCTTCGCACCACAAAATCGTCACAGTTGCCGATGACGGTGCGATAGGCCAGCAGGGCTTCGATGGCGGCGCGAGGGGACGGCTGGTTCAGGCAGAGGCTGATGAGCGCCGGATAGTGCTGGTAGAGCTCGGCGATGTCGTAAGACAGTATGCCCTCGTGAAAGCCGCTCAGATGCCGCTGCATCAGGCTCAGCATGCGGTAATGGCTATGGGCCAGGATCCGGCCATGCTCACGGTGAATATCGAATGGCGTCAGACCGGCAGCCATCAGGATGGCATCCGTATCTCCCCCTTGCTGCTGACAGGCCGTCAGCATTCTTCTGATCACTTGATTTGATACGCTCTGTGACATCTGCCTACCCTGGCCCTATTAATAACAAACAACGTATTTATTGATAAATAGAACGCGAGCGGAACCTGTTTATCCCGCCTTGCTCGACATGACGTGAATATAGTGATACGCCCACTTCGTCGGCAGGCTTATTATGGGGTGGTGATGAAGTGAACAGATGTAACGGAGTGTAAAACCAAGATCTGGCGCGCCTATTTTGAGCAGGAATAAAAATATCCCGGACAAATAACGCCATCGGGTTTATTGCGCGATAAAAGTGGCGCCCTCATGGGGCGCCACTTTTATTATTCGCAGGCAGGAACCGACGAGGATCAGCCAGCCTTGTGCTGCTCGGCCAGATAGAGCCAGGTATCGACTACGGTATCCGGGTTGAGGGACACAGAGTCTATGCCCTGCTCGACCAGCCAGGCGGCGAAGTCCGGGTGATCGGATGGCCCCTGGCCACAGATGCCGACATACTTGCCCGCCTTGCGCGCGGCCTGGATAGCCATCGACAGCAGCGCCTTGACCGCCTCGTTGCGCTCGTCGAACAGGTGGGCTATGAGGCCCGAGTCCCGGTCCAGTCCGAGCGCGAGCTGGGTCATGTCATTGGAGCCGATGGAGAAGCCATCCACATGCTGCAGGAACTGATCCGCCAGCAGGGCGTTGGAGGGGATCTCGCACATCATGATCACCTTGAGCCCCCGCTCGCCACGGCGCAGCCCGTTCTCGGCCAGGATGTCGATCACCTGCTCCACTTCGCCCACGGTGCGCACGAAGGGGATCATCACCTCGACGTTGGTCAACCCCATGACGTCACGCACCCGCTTGATGGCCTCGCATTCGAGAGCAAAGCAGGGACGGAAGCTGTCGGCTATGTAGCGGGATGCGCCACGGAACCCGATCATGGGGTTCTCTTCGTGAGGCTCGTAGCCACGGCCGCCCACCAGGTTGGCGTACTCGTTGGACTTGAAGTCCGACATCCGCACTATCACCCGCTCCGGCCAGAAGGCCGCGCCCAGGGTGGCGATCCCTTCAGTCAGCTTGGCCACGTAGAACTCACGGGGGCTGTCGTAACCCGCGATCATCTTGCGGATGGTGGCCTGCAGTTCAGGGTTCTGCTGGTCGAACTCCAGCAGGGCCTTGGGGTGCACGCCAATCATGCGGTTGATGATGAATTCGAGCCGCGCCAGACCCACACCGGCATTGGGCAACTGGGCAAAATCAAACGCCCGGTCCGGATTGCCGACATTCATCATGATCTTGATGGGCAGGCGCGGCATGTTGCCCACTTCGGTCACAGCCACATCGAAATCGAGTTCACCGTCATAGATGAAGCCGGTATCCCCTTCCGCGCAGGAGACGGTAATGAGCTGACCCGGGGCAATATGATCGGTGGCGTTGCCGCAACCCACCACCGCCGGAATACCCAGCTCGCGGGCTATGATGGCGGCGTGACAGGTGCGCCCGCCACGGTTGGTGACGATGGCGGAGGCCCGCTTCATGATGGGCTCCCAGTCCGGATCCGTCATGTCGGTGACCAGCACATCGCCGGGTTGTACCTCGTCCATCTGGCTGATGGAGGAGATGACCCGCGCCGGGCCCGCGCCAATCTTGTGGCCGATGGCACGCCCCTCGATCAGCACCTTGCCCGCCTGTTTGAGGGCAAAACGTTCGAGCGTGTTGGCCTCCTGGCGGCTGCGCACCGTCTCGGGACGGGCCTGCACTATGTAGAGCTGGCCATCCTGTCCATCCTTGGCCCACTCGATATCCATGGGGCGACCGTAGTGCTGCTCTATGATGAGCGCCTGTTTCGCCAGCGCCATCACCTCCTCATCCGTGATGCAGAAGCGGCTGCGCTCGGTCTCGGTCGTGTCGACTATCTTCACCTGACGGCCGTGACCAGCATCGTCCGAGTAGGTCATCTTGATAAGTTTGGAGCCGAGCGTCTTGCGCACCACGGCAGGACGCCCGCCCCTGAGGGTGGGCTTGTGCACATAAAACTCGTCCGGGTTGACGGCCCCCTGCACCACCATCTCGCCCAGGCCCTGGGCACCCGTGATGAAGACAACGTCGTTGAAACCCGACTCGGTATCCAGGGTGAACATGACACCGGAGGCGGCCAGATCCGAGCGCACCATGCGCTGCACCCCGGCCGAGAGCGCCACGCCCTTGTGGTCATACCCCTGATGCACCCGGTAGGAGATGGCGCGATCGTTGAACAGTGAAGCAAACACATGCTTGACGGCAATCATGACGGCGTCTATGCCGCGTACGTTGAGGAAGGTCTCCTGCTGACCGGCAAAGGAAGCGTCCGGCATATCCTCGGCGGTGGCGGAGGAGCGCACTGCGAAAGAGGCATCCAGACCCGCACTCAGCTTGTCGTAGGCGGCGCAGATCGCCTGCTCCAGTGCAGGCTGAAACGGGGCGTCGATCACCCAGTCACGGATCTGCTGACCGGCCCGGTTGAGGGCGGCTATGTCGTCCACATCCAGGGTATCGAGCAGATCATGGATCTTGCCGTTGAGGCCGCTTAACTCCAGAAACTCATTAAACGCAAAGGCCGTGGTCGCAAAGCCGCCCGGCACGGATACACCGGCACCAGAGAGGTTGCTGATCATCTCGCCAAGGGATGCGTTCTTGCCGCCAACTCGTTCTACATCTTGCATACCGAGTTGTTCGTACCAGAGTACGTACTGTTGCACTTGCATGTCTCCAGGTTGGTGGGCTCGGGTGCCGTGGCACCTTCTGCGCCAAATTAGGTGCGTGAGTTATATGCGTTATTGTCCGTTTCTACTGTTGCCAACGACCATGAAAACGTTTTCTACTTGTTGTCAAAAAAATCCCCGAGCAAGATTTGGGGATGGCCGAATGACACAGACATTCTACAATGCCAACACAAAAAGGTAACGACTCAGGTTTGCAAGCCACTTCACAACTTGGGCACAGCAGATCGGTTGACAAAATCGGTATGGTTTCGAGAGATACTGACTGCTCGCAACCTCGCCAACCCGTACCACAGGAGCGCATCGTGCACACCGTATTCTATGTATCCGACGGCACCGCCATCACGGCCGAGGTGTTCGGCCACGCCGTCTTGAGCCAGTTTCCGCTGGTGTTTGAGCAAGTCACCATCCCCTTCGTGGAGACCCAGGAAAAAGCCAGGCAGGTGCGGGCGCGCATCGACGAGCAATTCCGCCAGACCGGGATACGCCCCATACTGTTTCACACCATAGTCGACCCCCTGGTGCGGGAAGAGGTGCTCAAGGCCCAGGCCAGCAGCCACGACTTTCTCAACACCTTCGTCAGCCCGCTGGAACAGGAACTGGGGGTCAAGGCCGAACCCAGACTGCATCGCACTCACGGCATGGAGAATCGCAAGCTCTATGACGATCGCATCGAGGCGGTGAACTTCGCGCTAGCCAACGACGACGGCATCACCACCAAGGAGTATGAGGAGGCGGACATCATCCTCATCGGGGTCTCCCGCTGCGGCAAGACTCCGACCAGCCTCTATCTGGCGCTGCAATTTGGCATCCGGGCCGCCAACTACCCCTTCATCGAGCAGGACATGGGCACGCTGGACTTGCCGAGCGCTCTCAAGGCCAACCGCCACAAGCTGTTCGGCCTCACCATAGCGCCGCAGCGGTTGCACGAGATCCGCAACCAGCGCCGCGCCAACAGCCGCTATTCATCGCTGGAGCAGTGCGAACAGGAGCTGGCGAGCGTGGAGCGGCTGTTTCGCCAGGAGGCGATCCGCTTCCTCGATACCAGCTCTCATTCGGTGGAGGAGATAAGCGCAAAAATTCTGGAGGCAACCGGCATGCGCCGTCAGCTCTATTGAACCGGACTGAGGTCCGGAGCTGAGCCCGGCATGGTCCCTGGGTAACAGGCAGCAAGAGTGACAGGCAGACATGAAAACCGAGCCAGATGCGGCCGCATCTGGCTCGGTTTTTTATGATTGGCGGGAACGGGGGGTTGTGCTGTTCAACTCCTTGTTGTTCATCAGCATGGCATAGAAGTTGAGCACGCCATGACGCCGGCGTACCCGTTCGGTCAACCAGAGCGATGGCAGCAAACCGACGGCGCCGGCGATCAGCAGCACGGTTCGAAAGTGCATCACCAGATAGTCATCACCCTGCACTGCCCAGACCAGCATGCATCCCGCCGCCATGGTCAGCAACAAGGGAGAGAGCCAGACAGTCAACCAGAGCACGACGGCCAGCAGGCTGCCAATAATACGTTGCATGAATCACATCCTTTTTACGGAGGAGGCTTCATAAAACAGGAATCCACCAAAGAGTCAACCCGACAGCGTTCGATTGCGCATATTGCGCGCAATCACTCCCCTCCAGCGCGTTCGAATCATAAAAAACCTGTCTTGTGCCGAAAAAACCGGCGAATGATGAGGAAAACAGGTGCGTGGACGGCCGATTATCACTATTCTGCTTCCGTTGGTAGCCGCCATAAAAAACAACAAGCGGCCTGCCGTAACGAAATAAATACGGATTTCGTCACGTTTCAAGCACGCTTTGCAGTGCGAGGTCACATGGAGTGACTCGACGGGCGAAATGACAGACGAGTGACATCAGAGACGTAAGGAAGGAAGAATGGATCTTCAACAAGACGGCGAGGAGCTGAAGCGCGGCCTGAAAAACCGCCATATCCAGCTCATCGCATTGGGCGGTGCCATAGGTACCGGCCTGTTTCTCGGTATTGCCCAGACCATCAAGATGGCGGGCCCCTCAGTGCTGCTCGGCTATGCCATCGGCGGCTTTATCGCCTTCCTCATCATGCGCCAGCTGGGCGAGATGGTGGTGGAAGAGCCGGTAGCGGGCTCCTTCAGCCACTTTGCCTACAAATACTGGGGTGACTTCGCCGGTTTCGCCTCCGGCTGGAACTACTGGGTACTCTACGTGCTGGTGAGCATGGCCGAGCTGACGGCGGTCGGCATCTATGTCCAGTACTGGTGGCCCGAGATCCCGACCTGGATGTCGGCGGCCGTCTTCTTCGTGCTGATCAACGCCATCAACCTCTCCAACGTCAAGGCGTTCGGCGAGATGGAGTTCTGGTTTGCCATCATCAAGGTGGTCGCCATCGTCGGCATGATTGGTTTTGGCGGCTACCTGCTCGCCAGCGGCAACGGCGGACCGGATGCCAGCATCACCAACCTGTGGGACCAGGGCGGCTTCTTCCCCAACGGCATCAGCGGTCTGGTGATGGCGATGGCGGTGATCATGTTCTCGTTCGGCGGTCTTGAGCTGGTGGGGATCACGGCCGCAGAGGCGGATGACCCCGAGAAGAGCATTCCCAAGGCCACCAATCAGGTGATCTACCGCATCCTCATTTTCTACATTGGCGCCCTGGCCGTGCTGATGTCCCTCTACCCTTGGGGCAAGGTGGTGGAAGGCGGCAGTCCCTTCGTGATGATATTCCACGCGCTGGACAGCAACCTGGTGGCGACCGTGCTCAACATGGTGGTGTTGACCGCCGCCTTGTCGGTCTACAACAGCTGCGTCTACTGCAACAGCCGCATGCTGTTCGGTCTGGCCAAGCAGGGCAACGGCCCGCGCAGCCTGCTCAAGACCAACAAAAGCGGTGTGCCCGTGGTGGCCATCTCAGTCTCCGCCGCGGCAACCTTGCTGTGCGTGCTGATCAACTACCTGATGCCGGGCAAGGCGTTCGAGCTGCTGATGGCGCTGGTGGTCTCGGCCCTGGTCATCAACTGGGCCATGATAAGCCTCGCGCACCTGAAGTTTCGCAAGAGCAAACAGGCCGAAGGGGTTGAACCCAAGTTCAAGGCATTCTGGTACCCGTTCGGTAACTACCTCTGCCTCGCCTTCATGGCCGGTATCCTGGTCATCATGTACCTGACTCCGGGCATCCAGATCTCGGTGCTGCTCATCCCGGTCTGGATCGTCGTGCTGGCCATCGGCTATCAGCTCAAACAGAAGCGTCGTGCACGGGTTGCCGCCAACCTGGGTTGATCCGCGCCACCTCGTTACGCCATCAGATGCCGGTCACCGACCGGCATCTTTCTATCCGTCATCTGCAACTCGCGGGCGGCCCGGACACTCCGCCACCCATCCTGGCATCATATAGATCGGGATCCTGCCAGCCACATCATCATCCGGTTACCCCGCTCTCGCCTGCACACTCAGTCCCGCTTGCAGTTCCGCTTGCCAGGCAGAAACGACAAGCCCGAGGGGATGAGCCTCGGGCTTGAGATAGATCGACAAGGCCGGATGGCCAACGCCTTATTCCAGCAGGAAGACGGCTTCCACGTTGTCCGTGATGCTGATCTGCTGCTGTTGATAGCTGTTTTCCATCATGTCGGCGGCAGGTGCAGCCATGGCAGCCGCCTTGAGTGCACGACTATAGATGGGCATGGGGGTGTTGTTGCGGTACTCGACGCTGTAAACCTTGCCAAGCTTCATGCCGAACGCCTTGGCCAGGGATTCAGCCTTGGTCTTGGCATCCTCTACCGCACCGACACGCGCCTGCTCCTTGATGATCTGCGGCGACTTGAGGCCGTACTCTATCTGGGACACAGACTCCAAACCCGCCTTGAGGGCGGTATCCATCAGCTCACTCAGCTTGTCGAGCTGGTAGAGTTTGACCGCGAGTTGACGCTGGGCACGGTAGCCCACCAGTTCAGGCTTCTTGTTCTGCGGATACTGATATTCGGGGGAGATCACCAGGTTGCCCGCCTCCACGTCACTGCGCTTTATGCCCAACCCTTCCAGTTGGCCAAAGAAGGCCGCGACCTTGCCATCCACCTGCTGCTTGGCCTTGATGCCCTGCTTTTCCAGTGCAGTCACAGACACATTGAGGGTCAGCATATCGGGTTCGGCCTTCTGCTCGGCATAACCACTCACCACCAGATGCGGGGCTTGTGGTACTTCAAGCGCGAATAACGGGGCACTGACGACCAGAGCGGAAAGGGTAAGAAGGGGACGCCACATAGAAAAAAACCTCAGTCAATTAGAGTGAGGTCATTATGCCCGTGGCCGAATGGGATTCATATATCGTGCAATGGCGGTATCTGATCCAGCACCTGATTGGTCATGTCGATGTTGATGCTGATCTCGTTGCCCATCAGCTCTTGATGGCTGGGCGCCATCGGTGTGACGCTGCGGGAACCGAGCACGACGTCATCATCGAAATGGAAGGAATCCCACGACAGAACGTGTCCTTGCGGCGGGATCACCGGGTCTGCCGGCGTGGATGTTATGAGTGGAACACAGTCGATGCTGTCGGAGTGCATGAGCAGATCCTGCAGACAGGTATCGCTCAGACTCTGCAGTGAATACTCCTGCTCCCCTTCATCATGCCCGACCAGCACCACCATATGAGGTGGCTCTGCATCTACTGCCGGCGTGAAGGCAATGGTGGCGGCCGCGAAGTCCACATTGAGGGAACCCGCCACTTCGCCATCTTGGCTTTCAAGATCCAGTGCATCGATCCGATCACCTGCCATCGTGGCCTGATAGCCAAACTGGCCGGTGCAGGTAATGCTGCCCTGCCCATCCCAGCTATAGCGAATGCCATCGATATCGACCCAATTGAATGACTGCATGGTGACCCTCTCCTGTACTGCCGCTATCTTAGCCGCCCCCTCAGTCAAAAAACAGGGGCCAGGCATAGCCCGGCCCCATTACTCGATTACGGATCCACCTTGAGGTTGCCATCATCCAGCAGCTGCTTGATGATGTCGTGGTTCGTCGTCAAACCGCCACTGTGATCCAGATCGAGACTACCCTGGAACTGCACCGTCAGCTGGGAACCCCCACTCGGAAGTCCATTGGTATCTATGGTCAGCTTGTTGGCCGTAGTATCAAACTGCAGGTAATTGTCCAGCACTGTGGCCAAATCCTCGTTGCTGCCACCACTGGGAACGCCGACCAGCAGATCCGACAGATCCAGCACATCGCCACCACTGGCAGGGCTGCCCAGCGTAAAGTCGGTAATGTTGTCGGTACTGCCATCCGCATTACCAGCAATCCACTTGAAGGTATCACTGCCCGCCCCCCCCGTCATGGTATCGCTACCCAGACCACCGATCAGAATGTCATCTCCCAGTCCACCTATCAGCGTATCGTCACCGGCCAAACCAGAGAGAGTGTCGTTCCCTTCACCGCCCTGAATCACATCCGCCAACGCCGAACCGATGAAAGTGGTGCCCGCCTCAATGGTCACATGCAGATTGGTGTTGGAAGTAGCATCGTTATCGGCATCCTTAACCCCGACCTGGAAGTCCAACTCGGCATCCAGTGTGGTATTTTCCGAAGTGATCAAGCCGATGTCGGAGACTTTCACCACGTCGCTGTCGGTCTGGCCAGTGAAGTCCGTAGTCGTATTCGAACCACCTGTATCACCGAAGGCCGCATTGAAGTTCAGCGCTGTGGTGGTGGTAATGCCCTCCACGCTGGTCAGGATCTGCGCGCCGTAGATCTGCCAGTTCTCACCTACACCGTTGTAGTCATTGTGTTCGATGACAATGGCCCCATCGTTGTTGTCCAGGGTAATGCCATAAGCCAACAGGGCTGCCAGGGTCGCAGCGCTACTGCCAGATTTAACGATATCACTGTTGCTGATCACCAGAGCCCGTGTAGTGGTTATGCCACCCGTGCCGATCAGTTTCAGCACCACCACCAGGTCTTCACTATTGATACCGTCGAACTTCAGGAAGATCCCCTCCGCCCGGCCATCAGGGTTGGCGACTACGGTACCGGTCGGGTTGGTAGTGTGGAATGTCAAGTCCAGCACCTCACCCTTGCCGATGGTATCGCCACCCACGCCGTTCGCCGAGTTCGAGACGCTGACCCAAGACGATGCCTGAGTAAACAACTCGCCATTGGCGAATACGCTGGTGTTGGCACCACCGGTCTGCAGATTGTTAGTCCCGGTACCCCCACCGGGCTCTGCAGCGCCCCTGAACTGGACATAAAAATCATTGTCCAGCTTGGCCACAGACACATCCGGTTGCGAGTTATCCGGCACACTGCCACCAGATGCGTAGCCCGTGATACTTAACGAGGCACTGGTTTTGAGAACACTGAAGCCCTCGATCGGTTCATCCAGCGATACCGTGTAAGTACCGTTGAGCTTGTCGAAGGTCAGGGTACCAGTTGCCTCCTGCGTGATTCCTGGACTGGCCGGATTCGGCGCGTAATTGAACTCAATATCAAAGGTGGCCGTACTAGCGTTCTCCGACACCCAGGTGACCAATTGCGACGTGATGGCCGAGCCACCCACTGTCCCCGTCAGGCCGATGGCATTGAAATCCGAGTCGGACGACGAGAACGGCCCAGTGCCGCGATTATCCGCACCAGTGCTGTAATCGAACACACCAGTGCCACCACCCGGGTTGCTGCTGTTGGAGTACACCAAGTTGGTGCTGGCCTGGATAGTCGGTACATCATCTTCTACCTGAATGAGCAGATCACCAGCCAGCGGCAGCGGGTTGACCCCATCGGAAGCTCGAATGGCCCCGGTCAGATTCAGCGTCAGAAGCTCGTTGTCATCACCATTGGCATTCTGGTGATCCAACGGCCCAAGCAGGGTGAAGGTGTAGGAACCATTGCTCTGCACCACCAGGGTGAAGACTGTTGCCGCACCAGCCATCGCCGTCAGGGTATTCCCAGAGAAGCCGTAGGTCACAGTCACTCCGTCCGAGGTCAGGGACGGCATGACATTGGGGGTGGTATCCAGACTGAACTGGCCGCTGTTCGTACCAACCAATAGTTCAACCAGGCTTCCTGAGACGGTAGTCGTCTGGGCATCTCCATCGGTGATGCCGCCAGTCAATTCGTCCTCGTCCACCTTACCGATCACCGGTGCAGCATCCTCGATATTGATCGTCAGAGTAGCGCTCGCTTGATCGCCATCCTTGTCGACGATCACATAGTCGAAGCTTTCGCTGGTGTCCGCTGCAACGCTTTGCGGCGAGGTATAACCCCATGTGCCCGTGGCGAAATTAAAGGTCAGCTTGCCACCCAGAGCCGTTGTGATGTTGGTCAGTTGCTGATCGCCATCCAAGACACCATCCCAGGAGTAGGTCGTGCCATTGATCTTGATGGACATGATCCGCCCCGGACCATCGGCACCGTATGAATCGTCGTCGCCGCCACCTACCACGCTGTTGTTGCCAAGCAGAACGTTGCCGCTGACGAAGTTGCCCGAGATCTGACCAAGCAATGTATTGATCAAGCCATTAAAGTCGGTCACCAGGATAGGAGCACCACTACCATCGAGGTCGACATCCTGCAAGCGGGTGGTGTTAATGCCGTCCCCCACACCAATAGCGGTGACGTTGATGGCATTGCTATCGACAAAGGTGTTCCACGCCGTTGCCGTTGCGTTGCTCAGCGAGTTGCCGCCTGTACCTGTTTGCTCATTAGGGTTGCCATCACTGATAAAGAAAACCTGGTTGCTCCAGCCCTCAATCGGGGCATAAGACACCATGGTTTGCTGGATAGCATCGGTAAAGTCGGTGTCGCCGTTAAACGGTCTATTGGCAATGATGTCATCAACCAGAGCATTGAACGCAGCGATCGATGTCACCGGAGCATATGCCAGTGAGTCCGAAGAGAACGCCACTATGGTGATTTTCACATCGCCATCGGTACCGTTGAACAGCGCCTGCCCCGCCGCCTTCACGGCGTTAATCATGGTAGTGAACTCGCTGTTGCTGATACTGCCGCTGGAGTCCAGCACAAAGGCAACATTGAAGTCCTTGTCACTGGACTCAGCAACAATGGCCGTGTCGTTCTTCGCCACCGGCGTATCGTCATCGACATTGATAGCCAGCGTGCCGCTCGCTGTATCGCCATCGCCATCGATCACTTGATAGTTCAGGGTAAACGCCTGGTTGTTCTCCTGATCAGCGTTCGCATGTTGAATAGGCGCATTCTGCGTCACGCTATACGCCCCAGTAGCCGAGTTCAGGGTTACTGTCAGCACTGTGGTCGCCCCCTGTTTGACCAACAGGGCACCTGCGGGATTCGTTTCATAAGTAAAGCCAGCCGGCGCCCCCGTAGTCAGCCATTGCACACTGCCTGCACCATCAGCCCCGAAGTTATGAGCGAGGATACCGTTAGTGTTTACCGCATTGTCATCGTCATTCGGACCATCCGGAATGCCGTTGGCCAGGGCATCGTCATCGAGTTGCACGGTGAGATTATTGCTGACGCTCGGCACATCGTCCTCGAAGCTGATGTTGCCACCCAGATCTGCACTCACCGTGCCAGTCGCGGTGTCGTTGTCGCCATCCACCACCGTCACCGTTGCACTCAGCAGCACCTTGCCATTGGCCAGGCTGATGAGGTTGTTGTCATTGCTGTTGTCCACGTCCTCCGGCAGATGGTCCAGCTCCGCCGACTGGGTCAGCGTCACGGTACCATTGCTCGCCACGCTGATGCGGAACACCTCGCCCGCGCTGGTCGAGCCGACAATGTCGCTGCCCACCTTGGTCAGGGTGATGGCCAGCCCGTTGCTGGTCAGCTCGCTGTTGCTGTTGGTCACGCTCAGGCTGTAACTGCCCACCGTGGTGGTGCCCGGACCGTCCGCGCCATAGCTCGGCACTGCCGCCGCCAGGAACGCCGCCGCAAAGCTGCCGGTCGCCGTGTCACTGGCTGCACCGATGGTCTGTGCATCCTGGGTGGTCAGGCTAATGCCACCGTCTACCACGGCATTGATGGTCACGCTCGGACCGTCATCTTCAAACTGGAATACCCCGCCAGTACCCACATCAATGGCGGCACTGGCGCTGTCGCCATCCGCGTCCGTCACGGTTTGCACCAGGGTCAGTACCCCGCTGCCCAGGCTCAGCGCCACGCTGTCATCCGCATTGCCGCTGTCGCCGTGCCAGACGTTGTCCAGCAGGGCCAGCGTCACTTCCCCGGTGCTCGGGTTGATGGTCAGGGTGAAGTAATCCACCCCACCGGCACTGCCGGTGATAACGTTGCCCACCTGGTTCAGCACGATGGCCTCGCCCTGTCCATCGGGAGCCTGCGGATCTACCGCAAACAGGCCGCTGACCACGTTGCTCCCCGTGAGCGCCAGGCTGTAACCAATCGTGCCCGCCCCATCGGCCCCGAAGGCCGGATTGAACTGGGCCTGCACGCTGGCAGCACTCAGGCTGGCACTGGCCACCCCGTCGTTGCCCGCCCCACCCAGGCTGACCAGGCTTTCGTCCACGAACACACTGCCCACACCTTCCGATCCAGAGGTGAGCGTGACGCTCGGTACATCATCCAAGATCACCACATCCAGACTGCCACTGGTACTATCACCATCGGTGTCCACCAGTACCACACCGAAACTTTCACCCAGAGCCGCATCATTGACAGGCTTGGTATGATTTTCATTGTCACTCAGGGTGTAGCTGTAATTAACGCTGCCTAACCCGGTGACCGGGTTGTAATTAATGCCGGTCACTACCAGCTGATTACCCAATGGGCTGGTAATCGCCTGAGGGAAAACCGTAATAGCTTGCCCATTACTGATCAGAGTGACACCGCCCAGAGTCAAACTCTGTACACCATCTGCCGCATTGAAGGTGAACACGCCACTTTGTGTAAGAGCGGTTGCATTCGGGTTGCTGCCATCTGCCAATGCAGCTTCATTTAGCGTCAGCTCACCGCCTTCCAGCTGCAAACCAGCCAGCCCAACCGGCTCATCAACCGAAGTGATGGCAATAGAGAGCGTGGACTGAACCGTGTCTGTGCCGTCTGTGACGGTATAATTCACTGTCGGAACCGGCCCATCGTAATTAGGTGCCGGCGTGAACAAATAGCTGCCATCGGCATTGACCACCAAGGTTCCCACCCCAGTCAGGGTTACGGGTGTGCCCAATGCAGGATTGATGATGGAGCCCCAGCTAAACCCGGTAACAGACGGAGCCTGCGGTCCATCATTGTCGATGGTATTGGCCAACAAGTTGCCAGAGATGAGGGTGTCTTCTGTCGCAACAACACTTTCGTTCTGATCGGAAAGATCATTGGCAGGAATAATTGTCAGTTCCAGTGTTGACTGAACCGTGTCAGTGCCATCGGTGACGGTATAAGTGGCAGGAGGTACAGCGCCATCATAGTTGGGGGCCGGTGTGAAAGTGAAACTGCCATCAGCGTTAATGACGAGGCTGCCGACACCATCAATTGTGACGCTGGTACCTACAACAACGTTGACGTTATCCCCCCAGCTGAAGAACAGCACAGACGCCGCATCAGGACCATCAGCGTTGACTGTGTTGGTGAGAACATTGCCATTCAGTACCCCATCTTCGGGAACGGTCAACTGCTCACCTTGATCCGCCAATTCGTTGGTCAGCAGTGGTTCCGCCAGCTGCTGAGTATCGACCACTGGCTCGGTCTGGTAAGTGGTGTCAAACCCGGCTGCGGCAATCGTTGCATCACCGGTTCTATCTATGGTGACAAAGCCGCCGTTACCACTGGCGCCGGCGACTCCACCAATTCCACCGCCACCACCACCTGCAGCAGGTGCCCCACCGGCGGCAGATGCCTCAAAGTTCTGCGTCGGGTCAACCCCTTGCAAGATCGATTGTTGCAATGCGGCAATATCAGGAGAGGTCGCACTCCCTGCATCCGGAGCCTGTGGCTGTCCCGGCACCGGGGCATCCGGGGCTGCGGCATCTGGCGTGGCGGAAGCAGGAGAATCGTCATAGAGGGCCAGTGTCAGCTTGGCGTCATCTGCAATATTGAGCTTGGCGCCGGGCTGAAGGATTTCACCTTTCTGCAGAGGGCGACTGCTACCATCGGCCAGCAATATTTGAACGTTGCCTTCAACAGAAGAAACCACCACGGTTTTGTCGATTACTTGGGTACGCATATCCATTGCTCCAACATGACAGATCTTGATGTCTACACCATAGATGCCTGTCCGCCTCGCTTCCGTTGCAAAAATGTACAAGATGGGTTCAAACCGGGAGCAATGCTGCGCATTAAATCGAAGGGTCTTTTTTTATATTGTTGAATCAGTCACTTGATAGGGATTCGAGTAAGCCCTTACGCGATTACTCAGCTGAAAGTCTTAATACTTATGTTTAATTCGCATAAAAAAAGGGCCCTCATGGGGCCCATTCTTGGCGCTAATGGCTCAGGACAAAGGAAAAGCGGGGTGTACGAAGCCCTGATAACCATCGATATGCAACTTGGAGAGCAACTCGACCTGATGCTGATCCTCAACACGGGTTGCGATGGTAGTCACACCCGCATTGTGAGCGGCGCGGCAAACTGCGGCCAGGAAGGAGGTATCGGCCCCTGGCTCCATGACCTGACTGGTATAACCATGGTCAACCTTGACATAGGCTGGCGCCAGCTCCTCCAGATACCCCAGAGACTGGAAGTGACGACCATAATGATCGACACCCCACTCGAACCCATGCTCCTGCAAGGTGTTCACCAAGGCGGTCACATGTTCCTTGTGCTTCATGATGGCGGCCTCAGGTATCTCAAACAGCAACCTGTCCTTCAATTCGGCGTGAGTCGACAGATACCCCGTCAGCCAGGTCAGAAACTCATCAGAACAGAGAGAGCCTGCCGTGATATTGATGGCCAGCACCAGATCTGATTGCCGTTCAAACAGGGGCACGCAGGCATCCAGTACTGCCTGATCAAACTCGCTGCCCAGCTTGAACTGCTCGATGGCTGGCAAGAATTGGCCGGCAAAATAGTCGGTACCGTCGCGTGAAATAGAGGCAAACAACTCGGCATGCAGTCGAACCCCATTGTCGAAACGGCAAGCCGGCTGGGCCTTGAAGCGCCACAAGTGCCGGACAATGGCATCTTGCACCAGATCGCGCCAGGCCAGACGCCCCATCAAGCCCTGATCGGTACCACCTTCCATCACCACGGCACCACGGCGCTCATTGCGCGCCTTGCCCAAGGCGTTGTCGGCCTTGGTCAGCAAGGCCGAGAGATCGTCATTACCGTCACGTCCCGCAATACCGATGACGGAGAGGGCATCCCCTTCTCCCATGGGATTCACGACCAGGTCCGCAATACGGGCGTTGATGGCTTCGGCCAGCTCCTTCAGCTGAGCCAGGTCATCGGTAGGACACAGCAGCGCATATTCCGTGGCGGAGATCCGTGCCAAAGCCGAGCCATCCCACCCCTTCAACTGCTCTTTCAAGGTCTGTGCTATCGACTTGACCATGTTGTCCCGCGCGGCAAAGCCCTCTTCACGGTACAGGTCATCCAGCATATCGACCGCCACCAGCATGACTCCACCTTGCCCCGCTTCGGCAATCCATGCGTTGACCTGGCCGACAAAATAGGCCCGGTTACCCAAGCCGGAAACGGCGTCCACATAGACACGCTCCCGCAATTTTTCGGCCTCTTCCGCTTGCTCTTTAAACTGCAGCGCCAGCTTGCTGGAGAGGGTGTTGATGGCCTGCACCACCTGTTTCAACTCATGGGTCTTGGGTTCTGGAATGGCGTGGCCAAAGTGGTGCAGTTCAATCTCCACCGCCTGCTCACAGATCTGTTTGAGCGGCTTGAGCAGATAATTCAATGCTCTCATCAACAAAATGGTGGTGATCAAAAAACCGATCAGGAACCAGCTTGCCAGTTCACTCATCCCTCGCCATAGCTCGTAATAGGCCTGCCCCGGGTGACCCACTACTTTCAATTTGCCCAGTTGCAGCCAGCCTGAGGTCAGAATTGACTCGTTGGATACCTCGGGAAACAGACCCAGACCAATGAACCATTGCGGCACACCCTGAATGTTATTGGTGTTCTCCTGCTCGATGACATCCTTGGAAGCCAGCAGATCCAGCCGGATCAACCGGTAATAACCACCATCAAAGATGGCCTGGATCACTGATTCAGCCCCCACCTTGTCACCGTTTTCCAAATACGGGGTAAGCGCCAGCCCCAGCGAAGTAGCGGTATTGATGACGGTGGTTTCCTGTTGCTGCGCCAGATAGGTTCGAGTCGAATTGAACTGCACCCAATAAGTGGCCGCAAACAACAATCCGAACAGGATCAACATGGTTGCCAATAATTGTCTGTAGAGCGTCATAGGTTAATCATCCAAATTCACCACAGGCTGAGCCAATCGCCCTGAAGTCATGCGATTGCGTAAATCACTCCATAATCCCAAGCGTGACGACTGCCCGGCCAGTTCCCCTTGGCCACGCGCCTTCATCAACCACAAGTGACTACCGTTAAAGCTGTATATCGGCACCAGATCCCTGCGCTGACTGGCAGGGCGGATCGAACCGATCAAATTATCCAAAATCACAGGCACAGAGGAAGGCGTGTCATAGTAGGCAACAACCATATGAAACTGGTTATAATCCAATGCCTTGACATATACCATCCGCATTTTTTCATCCGGAATGCCAAGCTCCAGCAGGGTGAAATACTTGGAAATGCTGAAGTCTTCGCAATCACCGCCTGCCGCCCCCAAAAACTCCAGCGGGGTGGCCCAGTAATCTTTTTTGCGCCACAACTTGATGTCATCGATGAAGCGCATCTGGTTGAAAAACTGGTTTACCTTCTCCAGCTTCTGGCGCTCGTTCAGCCCTGCAGCACGATTTTGCATGACCAGCGTACGCCAGGTCGTCACACGCTTGCCCGCCCTGACCCCATAGGTTTCCTGAGCGCGCTGGACCAATTTGAGATCTTCGGGTGTCAGAGGCTGACTGGCACAGAGCAGCAGCGGAAGTGAAACCAGCAGCAACCACAGCGAGTAACGCAACCAGCGAGCGCGTAAACGCCGGCCCAACCCTGAGGCTGACCCCCTGCTGCAACCGCTTGCCTTCCACCACACAGTCACGCTCATCCTCTGGCATCCAATGACAGTCACTGCCCCGGTCTAGGGTGACCGTGAGAGACAAGGGATGGCGGCAGCACGGCTGCAACCATCCCTTTCAATCGCATCAAGCCTGATGCGATCTCCATTACTGTTTAGCTTGCCAGTCAGCCGGCTGCTGGACGTTAAACGCGTTGAGCAGACTGCCTGTGGCGTTGAGGATGCGATAGTCAGCCAGCAGAGCGTCATACTCGGCGGTGATGTAGCTGCGGCGCGCCTCAAACAGTTCGTTCTCGGTGTTCAACACGTCAAGCAAGGTACGCTGGCCCAGACCAAACTGCTTCTTGTACGCCTGTACAGTGTCATAGCTGGCGTCAACGTGCTCTTTCAGGAAGGTCTTCTGTTTGGTCAGCGACTCCTTGGCGTTCCAGGCCAGGCGTGTTCCCTCTTCAACCTGACGGAAAGCATTCATGTGAATGTCTTTCGCCTGGGAGTAAAGGGCCGAGGTTGCCTTGCTTTCGGCCAGATCAGATCCACCACGGAACAGGTTGTAACGCATCCTCACCATGGCGGTCAGATCGTCGTTATGTCCCTTGACCGCATCTATATCCTCGTTCCAGTTCTGATCCACTTCGAACGACACATTCGGATAGAAACCGGATTTGGAGCCCTCATGCTGGTACTTGGCCGCTTCGATATCCTGCAGAGAGGAGAGCAGAGTCGGGTGCACTTCGGTAGCCGTTTTCAATGCGGCATCCAGACTGGCGGGAACAAGTTCTCCATTGGGAACGGGTTGTACCAGATCCTTTGGCATCTCGTTGACGACACGAATGAACTCACTCTCGGCATCGCGGTAGTTGTTCTCGGCGGCAGCCTGGTTGGCATAGGCACGGGCAACACGACCATCGATCTGGGTCTGGTCTGCGGTAGAGCCCAGGCCCGAGTCGGTCCGCTTGCTGATGTCGCTGCGGATCTGCTCATGGGTTTCCAGGTTCTGCTTGGACAGCTCCAGGATCTCCTGCTGGCGCAGCATGTTGAGGTAAACCTCAGCCACACGCAGCGCCGTGTTCTCCGCCTCGGAGATCATGGCCAGACGCTGAGCGTTGGCTTCGGCATCGGTCCGGGCCACGTTGCTGCTGACATTGAAACCGTCAAACAGCATCTGACGCAGGCTGATCCCGGCCTCTTTACGGGTCATAGAGTCATCTATGGTGGTCGAATTGGCACCTGCTGCACGGGTGGACGGGCTGTCGGTCTTTTCATAACCGACACCACCGCGCAGATCTATGGTGGGGTAATAACCGCCTTTGGCGCCATCATGCTGATACAGTCGAGCCTGATAGAGGTCAAAAGCTTCCTTGATTTTCGGATGGGTAGCCAGTGACTGTGCCACTGACTGTTCCAGCGTTTGAGCCTGGGTAAGGCCCGGGAACAGCACGGCGCCACTTACTAACATGGCAACAATCGTCTTCTTCATGGTATCTCCAGTCATGTTGTTTTTAGATTGTTGGCTTATCGTTCTCTCAGTGCCGACTGCCTAGCCCGTAATATCGGCTTAAGCAAATAGTCTAGGACACTTTTTTTACCAGTAATAATATCTGCACTGGCTAACATACCGGGGATGATGGGAAGTGCGTTAAGCTCATCGCCCAAGTAACTTTTCTCGGTGCGAACTCGTACCAGGTAGAAGGAGTTCCCCTCCTCATCCTGGATGGAGTCGGCACTTATCTGTTCAACCTTTCCATGTAATCCTCCATAGATAGTGAAGTCATAGGCAGTGATCTTGACCACGGCCTCGAGCCCTGGCCGCAAGAATGCAATGTCTTTCGGGGAGACCTTGGCCTCGACCAGCAGGGTGTCTTCCAGCGGCACTATCTCCATCAGATCCATCCCAGGTTGCACCACACCCCCAAGGGTATTGATCTTGAGCTTCTTGATGGTGCCTTTGAGCGGCGCAATCACGCTGGTACGGTCGACCCTGTCCCGCAGCCCTACCTGCCCCTCGGAGAGCTGGCTCAGTTTCCCCTGCCGCTCGTTGAGCTCCGTCTGTGAGTCGGCCCGAAACTTCAACGCTATGTCGTTGCGCTTGGAGATGGTCTCCCGCAGCACTGAGTTCAGTTTGGGGATCAGCAGCCGGTTGCTCTCCAGCTCCCCTTGCATCTCGTTGACCTGACGCTCCAGCTTGATGAGCTCGACCTGAGGTACTATCCCCTCCTTGGCCAGCGGGCGGCTGATATCCAGCTCCTGACGAGCCAGATCCACGCTGCGCCCGACGGTTCTGATCTTGGCGTTGAGCTCTATGGTCTCCTGCTCTTTTTGCTCGATCTGCTGGCCGAGTATATAGAGCTGGTTGTTCAGGTTGTTGAGTCGCTCATCCTGTACCGACTTTTCACGCGCAACATACTCGGCAAACACGTTCTCGAATCCATCAGGAAAATCGATCGGCTGCTTGTCAATGGCCACTTGCTCACGCCAGCCCAGATTGGGCGCGGTCTTGACCACCACACTCTGGATCTCGGCCCTTAGCCGGGCGATATCGCCCTTGAGGATCACCAGCTCCTGCTCACGCTCCCGAAAATCGGAACGGAAACGGGTGTCATCGATGCGCAGCAGCGGCTGCCCTTTCTCGACTATGTCACCCTCCTTGACGAAGATCTCCTTGACGATCCCACCCTCCAGGTTCTGGATCACCTGCAGCTGACGGGACGGGATCACCTTGCCCTGCCCGACCGTCACCTCGTCCAGCTCGGCCCAGGCTGCCCAGATGATGGCGCTCATGAAGAACAGGAAGCAGGCCCACAGCAGCGCTCTGGCCCGAGTCGGGGTAGTCAGCAGGACGGCGGCGGCGCCATCGTCGACAAACTCCAGATGCTCGGGGGCAGGCAGCACAGTATCGGACGGCGACTTCTTGAACAGGCCAAATCTAGCCATTGGACGCCTCCTGCACTCGCACCTTGCCTTCCTTCAACTGTTGCAACACCACCTCTTTGGGTCCATCTGCCACTATCTGCCCCTGCTCCACGACGATGACCCGCGATGCGACATCGAGCATGGAGGTCTTGTGAGTGATGAGGATCAGGGTCGTCTCCGGTCCCAGTCGTGCCAGCTCATGCTTGACCTGCATCTCTGACTGGTTATCCATGTTGGAAGTGGGTTCGTCCATCACCAGAATGGGGGGATCGTTGAGCAGGGCCCGGGCCAGCAGGATTGCCTGACGCTGACCGCCGGAGAGCTGCCGCCCCCCTTCACCTATCTGGCGGTCCAGACCGTTCGGGTCCCGGTTGGTAAAATTGGTCACCCCGGCTCGTTTGGCCGCGCGCATGACCCGCACATCGTCCACCAGCGGGTTGCCGAGCATTATGTTGTCGCGCACCGAGCCAAAAAACAGAGTCACGTCTTGCGGCACACAGCCTATGTTGCGCCGGATCACGGATGCCGGCAGCTGATCCAGCTCGAACCCGTCGATGCGCACCGAGCCATCGGTCGGCCGATACAGGCCCATCAGGATCTTCTCGAGGGTCGTCTTGCCCGCCCCGATCCGGCCTATGATGGCCACCTTCTCGCCTGGCTCGATCCGCAGATTGATGTTGTGCAGTGTGCTGCTTTCCATCCCGGGGTACTTGAACGACACATTGTCAAATTCGATCCGGCCGGCGATGACAGGGTGATGAATGTACTGCTTACCCTCCTCCTGCTCGCCCGGCGTCATCATGATCTTCTCCAGGATCTCCAGCGCGGATTTGGCCTGGTTGTAGCGGGTGGAGAGCACAGAGAGTTGCACCATGGGGGCGATAGCGCGGCTCGACAGCATGACGGCGGCGATCATGCCGCCCATGGTGACCAGCCCTTCCGATATCTGATAGACACCAACGATCACCAGGCCCACTGTCACCACCTGCTGGATGTAGCTGGCCAGGGACGACATTGAGTTGGTGATGCGGCGCGTCTGCACGCCCCAGGTCGATATATGGGATACAGCCTGCTCCCAGCGGTGCTGGAACATACTCTCGGCGCCGAAGATCTTGACGGTCTCCAGCCCGGAAATACTCTCGATGAGGTTGGCATTTTTCTGGGAAGCGAGCCGCGAGCCCTCTTCGATGGACTGCTTGAGGGGCGCCTGGATATAGAAGCTGTAGGCCACCAGGATCAACATGGCGACGATGGGCACCACCACCATGACGCCGGCAAACATCCAGATTATAAAGAGGAAGAAGACCGCAAAGGGCAGATCGATAAGGGTAGAAACCGTCGCGGAAGTGAAAAATTCCCGCACCGACTCGAACTCCTGCAGATGTTTGGCAAAGGCGCCGGTGGAGGCCGGTCTTGACTCCATCCGCATGCCCATCACCTTGGCGAAGATCTTGGCCGACAGCAGCACGTCCGATTTCTTGCCTGCGATATCGATAAAATAGCTGCGCAACTGACGCATCACGAAATCGAAGGTAAACACCACCATGGCGCCCACCGCCAGCACCCAGAGCGACTCGAACGCCAGGTTGGGCACTATCTTGTCATAGACGTTCATGGTGAACAGCGGGCTGGCCACCGCAAACAGGTTGATCAAGACGGAGGCGATCAGCACATCCCGATAGATGCCACGGGATTCAAACAAGGTGCTCCAGAACCAGTGTCCATCACGGGTCTCCAGCACCTTGGGGGAACGATCATCAAACTTGAACTGCTTTTTGACGAAGAAAAGCCGACCCAGATATTCATCACCCAGCTGGGCAATGCCGAGCCACTCGGTCGCATCCCCTGCCTGAGGAAAAATCACCTTGCCCTGGGTTCTGTCTTCGTTCCACTCCAGCAGTATGCAGGCACCGCCGTTGCGCATCTGCAGCACGCAAGGCAACAAGAGGGAGGAGATATCGGCAAGGGGCTGGATCACTTCTCGTGCAGACAGTCCCCCCCGCTCGGCGGCGCGACTGAACAGGTTCGGGGTCAGCAGGCCGGACACCAGCGGCAATCCAGTGGTCAGGGCATCCCTGCTGTTGGGTACGCCATAAAAGCGGGTCAGGAAGACCAGGCACTCCAACAACTCATCAATACGGTTAGTTTCTGCTTGCATAGCATCCTGTCACTGCATGATTAGGCCGACTGTGGTGGTCACACATCGCTGTCCGGCGAACGCGATCTCGTGGAATAAATAACCCGGACTCCACGGCAAGAGATCAACAGCCTGATTAATGTTAAAGCACAGGTAAATGACACTGGATGTCATCGTCAGACCTGAGAGGCATTATGCCCAAAAGCGGTACGGCACTCGATAGCGACACAAGATGGCGCCATGTCCGATATATCCCGCCTAAATTGGAAATAATACAAGCTTATTGATAATGATATCTTTTTCAAGCCCAGTACTATATCAAGACAATTTTACCGAAACTATACCGCAAAGACTGAATTTCATCTAATAACCCTCTGTTTTTTTGACGAAATTTGATTGCTCACTCAATACATCCTGCGAGGGAAAAAGGTCGCCCCAGGCTGTGTCCCTGAGCGCCGGAGCGAGCCAGTTCACTAGCAATATCGGCCATGGCTGTCCAGCGATTCTCGCACCAGACCGGCGCCAACAGGGTCGGACGGCGAGCCGAAGCCGAGATGCGGTGATAGACCACCTCGGGGGGCGTGTGCTGGATCATGGCCACCGCCGCCTCCACGTATTGTTCCAGAGTCAGCACCTCCAGCCGCCCTGCCTGCCAGGCCTTGCCGAGGGTACTCCCCTCCACCACGTGCAGCGGGTGCAGCTTTATTCCCTCCACGCCCGTCTCCACTATGCGGTGCAACGTATTCAGGCTGTCCATGGGTACTTCACCGGGCAGGCCGACGATCAGGTGGGCGCAGACCTTGATGCCACGCCGATGGGCACGCTCGACCGCATCGGCATAGGCTGCGTAGCCGTGCCCGCGATTGATGCGCTGCAAGGTCTTGTCATTGGCGCTCTGCAGCCCCAGCTCCAGCCATACCTCATAGCCACGGGCCTGATAGCCGGCCAGCAAGTCCAGCACAGCATCCGGCACGCAATCGGGGCGAGTGCCGACACACAAGCCCACCATGTCGCTCACCGACAGCGCCTCTTCATACATGCGCTGCAGATATTCAACCTCGGCATAGGTGCTGGTATAAGCCTGAAAATAGGCGAGGTAGCGCTTGGCACGGGTCACTTCATCCCGGCGCGCCAGCAGTTGTTGCACCACGGAGAGCTGCTGGGCCGACTCGTCGGCAAAAGAGGAGACATTGCAGAAGGTGCAGCCACCGCGGCCCAGGGTGCCATCCCGATTGGGGCAGGTAAAAGCGCCGTGAATGGAGAGCTTGTGGATCTTCTGGCCGTGGCGTTGCTTGAGATCCTGACCGAATGTATTGACGAGTTCGTGTAACTGCATGACACCTCCGCTAAAGGAGCGCCATTGTACGAGCTTGCACAAACAGGGCGCTGAGCTGGATCAAGGGAGGCGAGGGTCAGAAAACATATAAATATTCACCAATATTTGGATAAATATCTGCAAGTGGGTAGTTATTGACGCTTTCGAAACCCGTCAGCTAAAAACAGCGCCCAGGCCACAACCGAATAACGACCAGCTAACCACCTGTTGAGCAATGAAATTTTCCTCATAGCCCCGTTGGCGACAAATGCAAGACACAGGGTGCGTAATTGTGATCGCCACCTCTCACTGGCCGGATTGATTGGTAAAATTACTACAAATCCCCGCCCCCACTGAGTCAACCAACAAAACCCAGGATATCAGTATTAAATCCTGCAAAAACAAAAACAGCCAGAGCAATAGCCAATTCAAGCCCCATATACACCCGCACCCCGACATTTTGTTATGACTTTGTAATAATGAAAACAGCCGGGATGTCCAATTGACCTTGCCGAAAAATCCCATTAGTTTGGAGATTCGCCACGTCAGGCGGACGGAACCACAAGAGCCAATCGCAATTTATGCAGTTTGCGATGCAAGGCCGAGCAAGGGAGAAATGCAATGTCACTATATGATCCAAAGCTGGAGAGGGATAACTGTGGCTTCGGCCTGTTGGCCCACATGGAAGGTGAAGCCAGCCACAAGCTTGTCCGTCTCGCGATGTCAGCATTGGCTCGCATGCAGCACCGCGGCGGCATCTCCGCCGATGGCAAGACCGGCGATGGCTGCGGTCTGCTGCTGCAAAAACCGGACAGCTTCTATCGCGCGATCGCCGAAGAGAAAGGATGGCACCTGGGCCGCAACTATGCGGTCGGCATGCTGTTCCTGAATCCGGACCCCCTGTTGGCCCAGCAGACCCGCGACATCATAGACGAGGAGCTGGAAAGAGAGACCTTGAGTCTGGTCGGTTGGCGCAAGGTGCCCATCGATACCAATGTGCTCGGTCCCATTGCCAAAGCCTCCCTGCCAAGCATCGAGCAGGTCTTTGTCAACGCGCCCCCCGGCTGGGTCGACAAGGATCTCGAGCGCCGCCTTTATATAGTGCGTCGCCGCATCGAAAAACGCATCAGCGACGACTACTTCTACGTGGTCAGCCTCTCCAATCTGGTCACAGTCTACAAAGGACTGTGCATGCCGGTGGATTTGCCGCGCTTCTACCTGGATCTCGCCGACATTCGCATGCAGGCAGCCATCTGCGTGTTCCACCAACGTTTCTCCACCAACACCAGCCCGCGCTGGCCGCTGGCCCAGCCGTTCCGCTACCTGGCCCACAACGGCGAAATCAACACCATCGCCGGCAACCGCCAGTGGGCCAAGGCGCGCAGCTACAAGTTCGCCACCCCGCTCATTCCGGATCTGCAAGAGGCCGCCCCCTTCGTCAACACCACGGGGTCGGATTCCTCCAGCCTCGACAACATGCTGGATCTCTTCCTCGCCGGTGGCATGGACCTGTTCCGCGCCATGCGCCTGCTGATCCCGCCGGCATGGCAAAAACACCCGAACATGGATGACGACCTGCGCGCCTTCTATGACTTCAACTCCATGCACATGGAGCCCTGGGACGGCCCGGCCGGTATCGTCATGACAGATGGCCGTTACGCTACCTGCGCGCTGGACCGCAACGGCCTGCGCCCGGCACGCTATGTCATCACCAAGGACAAGTTCATCACGCTCGCGTCTGAGGTCGGCACTTGGGACTACACCCCGGACGAGGTGCTGGAGAAGGGCCGGGTCGGCCCGGGCGAGCTGTTCGTGGTGGATACCCGCAACGGCAAGGTGTGGACCAGCTTCGAAATCGATGACGATCTCAAGAGCCGTCACACCTACAAGCAGTGGATGGACAAGCATTGCAAACGGCTGGTGCCGTTCGAGCAGATGGATGACGCCAGCACAGGCGCCCGCGAGTTCTCGGACGACCAGCTCAAGACCTACCAGAAGCTGTTTGGCTACTCCTACGAGGAGCTGGATCAGATCATCCGCGTGCTCGGCGAGAACGGCCAGGAGGCGGTGGGCTCCATGGGGGATGACACCCCGATGGCGGTGCTCTCCTCCAGCCAGCGCACCCTGTATGACTACTTCCGCCAGATGTTCGCCCAGGTGACCAACCCGCCCATAGATCCGCTGCGGGAAAACCACGTCATGTCGCTGGCCACCTGTATCGGTCGCGAGCAGAACGTCTTCAACGAGACCTTCGGCCACGCCCACCGGGTGCTGTTCCAGTCGCCGATCCTGCTCTACTCCGACTTCCACCAGCTGCTGGCGCTGGAAGGGGAACACTATCGTCATGCGGTGCTGAGCCTGAACTACCAGCCGGAAGAGGGGCTGCAAGCGGCCCTTGAACGGCTGTGCAAGGACGCCGCCGACAAGGCGCGCGGCGGTACAGTGCTGCTGATCCTGTCGGATCGGGACGTCAGTGCCAATACCCTGCCCATTCCGGCTGCCATGGCGGTGGGCGCGGTGCAACGCACCCTGGTAGACAACAACCTGCGCTGCGACGCCAACATTTTGGTGGAGACCGCGAGCGTGCGCGATCCGCACCACTTCTCCGTGCTGCTGGGCTTTGGCGCCACCGCCATCTATCCCTATCTGGCCTACGAGACCCTGGCCAAGCAGGTCGAGGAAGGCGTGCTCAAGATGAGCCTGCGCCAAGCCATGCTCAACTACCGCAATGGCATCAACAAGGGGCTCTACAAGGTGATGTCCAAGATGGGCATCAGCACGGTCGCCAGCTACCGCTGCTCCCAGCTGTTCGAGGCGGTGGGGCTCTCCAGCGCCGTGGTCGCCATGTGCTTCCGCGGCGTCTCCAGCCGCATCCAGGGCGCCGATTTTGCCGACATCCAGCAGGATCAGCTCAATCTGGCCCGCCAGGCCTGGTTGGCGCGCAAGTCCCTCACCCAGGGCGGCCTGCTCAAGTTTGTCCACGGCGGCGAGTACCACACCTACAACCCGGACGTGGTGCAGACCCTGCAAACCGCGGTGCGCTCCGGCGACTACGCAGATTACAAGGAGTACGCCCGTCTGGTGAACGAGCGCCCTGTCTCCACCCTGCGCGATCTGCTCGCCCTGAAGAAGGTCGACAACCCGGTGGCGCTGGATCAGGTGGAGCCTGCGGCCAAGCTGTTCCCCCGCTTCGACTCCGCCGCCATGTCCATAGGCGCGCTGGGCCCTGAGGCCCACGAAGCGCTGGCGGTGGCCATGAACCGGCTCGGCGGCAAGAGCAACTCGGGCGAGGGTGGCGAAGATCCCAAGCGTTTCGGTACCGAGAAGAATTCGCGTATCAAGCAGGTGGCCTCGGGGCGCTTCGGCGTCACCCCCCACTACCTGATGAACGCCGACGTGGTGCAGATCAAGGTGGCTCAGGGCGCCAAGCCCGGTGAGGGCGGCCAGCTGCCCGGTGACAAGGTCACGGCCCAGATAGCCAAACTGCGTTATTCCGTGCCCGGCGTGACCCTGATCTCGCCACCGCCGCACCACGACATCTACTCCATCGAGGACCTGGCCCAGCTCATCTTCGACATCAAGCAGATCAACCCGGACTGCCTGGTGTCGGTCAAACTGGTCTCCGAGCCCGGCGTCGGCACCATCGCCTGCGGCGTGGCCAAGGCCTATGCCGACTTCATCACAGTCTCGGGTTATGACGGCGGCACAGGCGCCAGCCCGCTGAGTTCGGTCAAATATGCTGGCTCCCCCTGGGAGCTGGGCCTGGCCGAGACCCAGCAGGCGCTGGTAGCCAACGGCCTGCGCCACAAGGTGCGCTTGCAGGTGGATGGCGGCCTCAAAACGGGTCTGGACATCATCAAGGCGGCCATCCTCGGCGCCGAGAGCTTCGGCTTCGGCACAGGCCCCATGGTGGCGCTCGGTTGCAAATACCTGCGCATCTGTCACCTGAACAACTGCGCCACCGGCGTCGCCACTCAGGATGAGAAGCTGCGCCGCGAGCACTTCACCGGCCTGCCGGAGATGGTGATGAACTACTTCCAGTTCATCGCCGAGGAGACACGCGAGCTGATGGCCCAGCTGGGGGTGACCCAGCTGACGGATCTGATCGGTCGCACCGATTTGCTTGAGGCCCTGCCCGGCCTCACCGCTCGTCAGGCCAAGCTGGATCTCTCCGGCCTGCTGGCGAGCCCGGTGGCACCGGCAGGCTCCAGCCTGTTCAGCCAGCAGCACAACCCGACCTTCGACAAGGGTCCGCTCAACCTCAAGATGGTGGAAGACCTGCTGGAGGCGGTCGAGCACAAGTCTGGCGGCGAATTCCGCTATGACATCCGCAACACGGATCGCTCCGTGGGTGCCCGTCTCTCCGGCGAGATAGTCAAACGCCACGGCAACCAGGGCATGGCGGCCGATCCGGTACGGGTTCACTTCAACGGCACCGCAGGCCAGAGCTTCGGCGTCTGGAACGCGGGTGGCCTCGAGATGATACTCACGGGTGACGCCAACGACTACGTGGGCAAGGGCATGACAGGCGGCAAGCTGGTGGTCAAACCCCACGTCGGCGTAGCGTTCAAGTCCCACGAGGCGGCCATCATAGGCAACACCTGCCTCTATGGCGCCACCGGCGGCAAGCTCTACGCGGCAGGCACGGCGGGCGAGCGCTTCGCGGTGCGCAACTCCGGCGCCCTGGCGGTGGTCGAGGGGATTGGCGACAACGGCTGTGAATACATGACAGGCGGTATCGTCACCGTGCTCGGCACCACGGGTGTCAACTTCGCGGCGGGCATGACGGGCGGTTTTGCCTACGTGCTGGACGAGTGCGGCAACTTTGCCAAGCGCACCAACCCCGAGCTGGTGGAACTGCTGGACGTGGCGGATCTCGCCATCCACCAGGAGCACCTGCGCGGTATCATAACGGCGCACCTCAATGAGACCGGCAGCTCGCGCGCCGAGGAGATCCTGGCCCATTTCGACGCCTATGTGCCCAAGTTCAGGCTGATCAAACCCAAGTCCAGCGACGTCAAGTCCCTGCTTGGCCACACCAGCCGTTCCAGTGCAGAACTCAGAATCCAGGCGCAATAAGGAGGGAACCCTATGAGCCAGAACGTATTCCAGTTTATCGATGTCCAGCGGGTCGACCCGCCCAAGAAGCCGCTCAAGATCCGCAAGATCCAGTTTGTGGAGATCTACGAGCCCTTCAACCAGGCCCAGGTCGGCATGCAGGCGGATCGCTGCCTCGACTGCGGCAACCCCTATTGCGAGTGGAAGTGCCCGGTGCACAACTACATCCCCAACTGGCTGAAACTGGCCAACGAGGGGCGCATTCTGGAGGCGGTGGAGCTCTCCCACCAGACCAACAGCCTGCCGGAAGTGTGCGGCCGGGTCTGCCCGCAAGACAGACTGTGCGAAGGGGCTTGCACCCTGAACGATCGCTTCGGCGCCGTCACCATAGGCAACATCGAAAAATACATCACCGACAAGGCGTTCGAGATGGGCTGGCGCCCGGATCTCTCCAAGGTGATCAAGACAGACAAACGGGTCGCCGTCATAGGTGCGGGCCCAGCCGGGCTCGCCTGCGCCGACGTGCTGGCGCGCAGCGGTGTCAGCGCCGTGGTGTTTGACAAGTATCCGGAGATCGGCGGCCTGCTCACCTTCGGCATTCCCTCCTTCAAGCTGGAAAAAGAGGTGATGCAGCGTCGGCGCGAGATCTTCGAGGGCATGGGGATCGAGTTCCGCCTCGAGACCGAGGTGGGCAAGGATGTCACCTTCGCCGACCTGCTCGGCGAGTTCGATGCCGTCTTCCTCGGGGTCGGCACCTACAAGTACATGAAGGGTGGCTTCGACAACGAGACGGCGCCCGGTGTGTACGACGCCCTGCCCTACCTCATCTCCAACGCCAACCGGCTGCTGGGCTTTGAGAAGGCACAGGCCGATTACATCGACTTCGCCGGCAAGCAGGTGGTGGTACTCGGCGGCGGCGATACCGCCATGGACTGCGTCCGTACCGCCATCCGCCAGGGCGCCGACAAGGTGATCTGCGCCTACCGTCGCGACGCCGAGAACATGCCGGGCTCCAAGCGGGAGGTGAAGAACGCCCAGGAGGAAGGGGTGGAATTCATGTTCAACCTGCAGCCGGTCGGCGTCGAACTCGATGCCCATGGCCGTACCTGCGGCATCAAGGTGGTGAGCACCGAGCTCAGTGCGCCCGATGCCAACGGCCGCCGCAATCCTGTGGTGATCGAAGGCTCCGAGCAGGTGCTGGCCGCCGATGCCGTGGTGATGGCGTTCGGCTTCCAGCCCAACCCCCAGCCCTGGATGGCGGAGTACGGCATAGAGCTCGACAGCCGGGACAGGATCAAGGCCCCCGAGCAGGCCGAACATGCCTTCCAGACCAGCAACCCCAAGGTGTTCGCCGGTGGTGACGCCGTGCGTGGCTCGGATCTGGTGGTCACCGCCATCTACGAGGGCCGCAAGGCCGCCGAGGGGATCATGGACTACCTGGCCGTGTAAGCTGCCGTCCAAGGCTTCCCCAAGCAAACAGCCCCGCATCTGCGGGGCTGTTTTTTTATATGGCTGTCGTCCGGGCAAGCGCCGCTAGATGCTCCAGCTCTCCGGCAACCGCTCGGTCAGGGTGGAGATGTACTCGAAGGTGCGGGTCCGCTTGGGAGTGGTGAACATCTGGCGCGCACTGCCCGCCTCCACCACCTCGCCGGATTCCAGAAAGATCACCTGTTGCGCTATCTGGGATGCCAGACGCAAGTCGTGGGTGGCGATCAGCATGGTGGTGCCTTCACGTGCCAGCTGGCGCAGCACGGCCACCACCTCGAGCGCGAGCTCGGGATCCAGCGCCGAGGTGGGTTCGTCACAGAGCAGCACCTTGGGCGCCGGTGCCAGCGCCCGTGCTATGGCGACTCTCTGCTGCTGGCCGCCGGAGAGGGTGGCGGGCACCGCCTCGGCCTTGTGCCTGAGCCCCACCTTGTCGAGCAGTTGCAAGCCGCGCGCCTGCGCTTTCGCCTTGGGCCACTTCAGCACTGTCACCAGCCCCTCCGTCACGTTTTCCAGCACCGTCATGTGCGGGAACAGCTGGAAGTTCTGAAACACCATGCCGGTCTGCTGACGCAGGCTCAGCACGCTCTGGCGGGACAGGTTATGGGCAAAGTCGAGCTCGCTCCCCCCCAGCACCAGCTGCCCCGCGTCCGGTCGCTCCAGCAGGTTCACGCAGCGCAGCAAGGTGCTCTTGCCGCTGCCGGAGGGGCCTATCAGGGCGGTGACGCTGCCCGCTGCCATGGCAAGGTCTATCCCCTTGAGCACCCGCTGGCCGCCAAACTGTTTCTCGATGCCGCTCAATCGGATCATAGGGCAAGCTCCCGGGTCTCTTTGTGGGTCAGTCTACGCTCCAGCCTGTTTTGCAGGGTGGAGAGTACAGAGCTGAACAGCAGGTAGATGATGGCCGTCTCTATGTAGAGGATGAGCGGCTCATAGGTGACGGAGGCGAGTCGCTGGGCCGCCTGAAACAGCTCGGGCACAGTCACCGCCGCCGCCAGCGAGGTGTCCTTGACCAGCGAGATGAAGGTGTTGGAGAGCGGCGGCACAGCGATGCGCGCCGCCTGTGGCAGGATCACCCGCCACATCACCTGGGACCAGTTCATGCCGATGGAGTAAGCTGCCTCCCACTGCCCTTTCGGGATCGCCGCCAGGGTGGCGCGGATGATCTCCGAGCTGTAGGCACCTATGTTGAGGGTGAAGCCGATGACGGCGGCGGTAAAGGCATCCAGCACTATGCCGGCGCTCGGCAGGCCGTAGAAAATAAGGAAGAGTTGCACCAGCAGCGGCGTCCCCCGAATAAGCCAGACATAAAAGCGCACCAGTACGACCAGCGGAGTGGGACCATATAACCTTGCCAGTGCCACCAGGAAACCGAGCAATATTCCCAATACGAAAGTGATCAGGGTCAAGGGCACGGTAAAAATAAGCCCCGCACTGAGCAGGGGCCAAAAAGAGTCGATCATTAACTGTAACCAAGCTGGCACGTTAATTCCCTCGATTGTTATTATGTTGTCGCAATATTATTGCGAGACGTCGGTGCCAAAATATTTAACCGATATTTTTTGATAGCTGCCATCCTGTTTCGCGGTACGCAGCGCCTGATTGATGGCGGCCAGCAATTCGGGTTGCCCCTTGGCGAGCAGCACGGCAGATTGATCCCCCTTCGCCTCGGTCGCCGCCACCTTCAACTTGGCATCCGGCTTCTGCTTCTTGAAGTCCAGGAAGGAGAGACTGTCGTTGATGGTCGCATCCACCCGCCCGGTCAGCACCAGCGCCAGCGACTGGTTGAAACCCTCTGTAGCCACCACCTCGGCCCCCGACGCCTTGGCCAGCTGGGCGAAGTTGCTGGTCAGGGACTGGGAGGATTTCTTGCCCTTCAGATCCGCAAAGCTGTTGATGCTTTTGTTGTCGCTGTGCACCACCACGACTGCCTTGGAGGTGATGTAGGGATCTGAAAAGTCATACTTTTTCAGCCGCTCCGGGGTGATAGCCACTTCGTTGAGCACCAGATCGTAGCGTTTGGCATCCACCCCGGCGATGAGCCCGTCCCACTTGCCTTCGACAAACTCCGGCTTCACCCCGAGACCGCTTGCAATCAGCTCGCCAATCTCAACGTCAAAACCCACCAGCTTGCCGCTCTTGTCGTGATAGGTGAACGGAGGATAGGCCCCTTCCGTGCCGATCTTGATCACCCCGGCGCTATGGATAGCGGCGAGGCTGGATTGGGCCTCGGCCGATGTCATCAGAGCCAGCGGAAGCGCCGCCAGCAAAAACAGGGAGCGTACTTTTTTCATGATCCACCTCGTTATATTTATAAATATCCAGAACGCTTGCCAAATAAAAACATTGGCGCCATGCAATCATTATTTTCCAACCCTGAATCCATAGCCGGCTGATTAATTTCATTCGCTGCAACATCAAAGATTAATTCTGCGGACTATCGGCATGGACAAAACATAACGCGGACCATTCCATTGCCAAACAATGAAATGTGGGGATATTTAGCGAAATAATGGATAACGAGGATGGATGAGATGGATGAGATGGATGAGATGGATGAGAGTAAGGCAACAACACAAAATAATCATTTCCCCAGGGCGGCATGGCTCACCCTGGGGGCCGGGATCAGGCGAGTTGCGACTCCCGGGGGATCGGGGTCACCCAGGGACGACGCCAGTGGGGGGCCTCGTAGAGATCGGGCCAGAACTCGGTCTGGTGCAGGATGGCATTCCCGCTCACCGTGTGAAAGGTGATGGCGCGGGCATGCACCAGGCCATCGGTGATCAACACCTCGGTCACCACCTCCCGCCCCTGCTCCATCAGCCGGACCACCTCAAAATTCCAGGGGCCCGCCGCCGGATAGCGGCGGTTGACCTCGATGAAGTTGCAGCGCCCCGCAATCCGCTCACCGGACTGCGGCCAGTCACAGACATAATCCTCACACAACCACCTGGCAGCCTTGGCAAAATCGTTGCTCTGCATGGCCTGCCAATAGGCCTCTACCACAGCTCTTGGTTCCATGGTCTTGAATTCCATGCTCACTCTCCCTACAGACGCACCACCAGCCACTCCCCCTTGCCCACCGGCACCAACGTGCTCTGGAAGGCCGGATCGCGCTGCACCTCACTCATCCACTCGGCCATCTCGTCCCGATGGGAGATGGCGTTGTCCACCACCAGCAGGCCACGAGGGGCCAGCAGGCGCCGGATCTGCGGCCACCAGGCCCGATAGTGCTGACGATCTGAATCCAGGAAGACCAGCTGATAACCTTCCGTCGGCAGCTCGGCCAGCAGGGCCCCCGCCTCGCCCGCCAGCTGGGTGATCCAGGGGCCTAGGCCGGCGCGCTGGAAGTTGGCAGCAGCCATGACCCGCTTGCCCTCATCAAGCTCGATGGTGGTGACCCGGCCATCGAGCCTGCGTACCGCCTCGGCCAGCCAGAGGGTGGAGTAACCGTTGGAGGTGCCTATCTCCAGCACGGCGTCTGCCCCCCTGGCCTGCACCAGCACCGCCAGCAGTTCGCCGGTATCGCGGGTGATGTTGAGCATCTTGCTGCCACGGGCCTGCTGCTGGCTGTCGTTGTATTCGCCAAACTGCTCCAACTCCCGTTTAAGCTGTTCCAGTGCCATGTCTCCTCCTTGATGGTTAAACGAGTCGGCCCTGTGCATGGCATGGTTGGGTCGACGCTCATGTTCATCATGTTGCTGATCACTCGTCGGACGGCGGCGCATCCCCCAGCAGATAGCGAGGGCCGGCGCCCTGTCTTGCGGCCTGATCATCCGGGTTGTAAAGGGCGCAGTGCTCGAGCGACAGGCAACCGCAGCCGATGCAGGAGGTGAGCTTGCCCTTGAGCTGCAGCAGGGCCTCGATACGCTGATCGAGCAGCCCCTGCCACTGGCTGGCGATCTGCTCCCAGTCGCGACGATCCGGTGTACGACCATCGGGCAAGCCGGCGAGGGCATCGGCAATGTCGCCAAGGCTCAGTCCCATCCCCTGCGCTACCCGGATGAAGGCGATCCGGCGCAGCGCATCCTGCGGATAGAGGCGCTGGCCGCCTTCGCTACGCACGCTGCGAAGCAGCCCCTTCTGCTCGTAAAAACGCAAGGCACTGGCGTTGACGCCGGAGCGCCTGGCTATCTGGCCTATGGCTAACCACTTGCGATCCGTATCCATCCTTGACCTCAAGTTAGCTTTAACTTGCACAATCCTGTCTCCCTTAATGAAAGGAGTCAAACGATTATGCATCATCTTCATCGCCTGCTCGATGCCAACCGTGCTTTTGCCCTCAATGGCCGGGGCACCACCAACCACTGCCCGATGGCGCTGCATGCCCTGCACGAGATGGGAGCCAGCCCCCGCCAGCTGCAGCATTTCTTCGATCACTGGCAGGCAACCTATGCGCTGCCGAGCGGGGAAACAAGTCAGGGGGAGGATGAAATCAGTTTCGTTCGGCTGCGTCAGCAGCTGGCAAACCGGCTCGCCACCCAAGGCTGGCAGCCCACCTTTGCGACACTGCTGACACGCCGGCTTTCCCCTGCGGGAGGGGCCTTTCACCCTCTGATCCGCTTCGCCTGCGCCCTGGAAAATGGCCATCTGGGGGAGCAGGCCGCCGCGCTGGCTGCCTGGCAGTGCCGCCCCCTGATACTGCCCGCCGGAGAGGCCGCCCCCAGCCGAGATATCGTCAGTCTGCTGGCTGGGGTATCCGGACAGTGGGAGGGTGCGAGCTGGCAGGGCGAGTGGATAACGGGTCGATTGCAGCAGGTGGCAGAGGCGCCGCGCTGGCCGGGCACACTGCCCCGCTCACTCGTCGAGTCGTCGGCAGTATTCGCCCAGCTGGCAGAGATCGCCCTGCAGCTCTATTGGCAGACCGGCAATTTCACCGTGTTGCACATGGTGACCGGCAGTAGGGCCGCCGCCCTGGTCGCGCGGCAGTTGCCCGGCGAGTGGCAAGCGCCGTGGCAAACCCTGATGTGGCAGGCGGTAGCGGCGGCTTATATCACGGTCGGGGCGCCCGCGCTGCGTTCACTGCGCTGGCCAGACGTTTCAGGGCTGGATTGGGAGAGGGTGTTGCCACTGGCGCTGGCCAGCCTGGACGATCATGTGATCAAGCTGGTGCACTGCTGCTGGCGGGTGCGGGACACATCGCCTCGTTATCTGGCGGTGGCGGCCCGCGCTGTGGGGCTGCTGGATGCGAGCAGCGGCAAGGCGTGTCAGCCTGCCTAGGGCGCAGCCAGGCGATTGAAGCTGATGGCGGGGCAACGCGGGGCAACCCCCTGGGTCAGGGTCAAGGGTTGGGCGCGATAACTGAGATGATAGAGGCCTGGGCGCGACAGATCGTAGACCTGGGTCAGATCCGCATCCGCCTGGCTCTGCTGGCCCGGCCCCAGTATGAAGAAATCCTCGGCCGCGGGTGCACCACGCTTGGCGAGCGGCCCCCTGTAGGCCAGCGGCTGGTTATCCAGGGTGAGTTCGATGGCATCGGCAAACCAGCCCTCGAACGGGGTGAACCAGCTCAGCACCTCGAGCGGTCCCTCCCCCTTGTTGGTCAAGGTCATCACCAGGGGCAAGGGCTCGTCCACCCGGCTTTGTGCCTTGACCGACAGCTCGCACTGCAGGGGGGCGAGTGCGAGGGTCGTGAGCAAGAGTGTCATCATGGCGCCTCCTTCAACATCAAAAAAGGGGCCTGGCGGCCCCTGTCAGCGGATCAATTTTCGCTCGGGGTATTCTCGGCGAAGTATTCGTGGTTGTCGGCGTTGTTGAGCGCCTTGACCGGCTCCGTCTTCGCCAGATTGCGGGCATTGGCCTGACCGTAACCCAGATCGTCGGTGCCTGCCACCACGGTGAAGTGGCTCAGCTCATGGACTATGGTGCCGGCACGGGAGTCGGTCCCGGTGACGGGCGCGGTCCAGAAGCTCTTGCACAGATAGACCTTGTAGGGCTGATCCGGGTAAACGTAGGCAAAGTAGCTCTGCTTGCAGCCGCAGTCGAAGGTGAGCGGCTTGTTGTCGATGGCATCCTTGATCTTGCTAAAGTGCCCCTCGGCCTGATCCCAGCGGGAGGCGTCATAGGCGCCAAACCAGCTGCGATAACGCTGGCCATCGGGCTTGTCCACCGCCAGATAGCTGCTGGAGTTGTTGCTGATGCCGCTGGCGGCATCGAGCGCGGCCAGAATGTCGCTCTTCTGGGTGTTGGTGCAGCGGCCGCTGAAGCTGACCGAGGCGGTGACGGCCTGAGGTTCGACGGCGGCCACCTTGGCCTGGACTCGCTCATCGTTCACCCCCTCCACCCACAGGGTGATGGCGTTGGACTCTCTCGCCTGGGCCTGTTTGGCCTTGGCGGCCTTCGCCTCCTGCGGCAGGGTCGGCAGCTGATAACGGATGCTGTACTGACCCTGGGCGCTCATGTCATAGAGGCCGGACACCTCCGCCTGCACCGTCAGGCTCTGGCCGGCCTTGAGCAGCTGGAAGTCCTTGTCGGTCGGCGCCGCCCGCTTGATCAGGGCCCCCTCGTAGCTGACCGGCTGACCATCCCGTTCCACCAGGAACAGGGGGGCATCTTCACTGCCCGGCAGTTGCCACTTGAGCAGGCGGATCGGCTTGTCACCCGTGTTGGTCAGCGTCAGGTTGACGCGCACATCGTCTGTGCTGCCATCCACCAGGGTGAGTTGGGCGTCAAGCCCTGCGGCGCAGAGCGGAGAGGCCAGCACACCGGCCAGCAGCAGGGCAATGGGAGTCGCTTTCATCATGTTTCCTCATTCATTGAGTATCGCCATCAGGCGGTTTGCTTCCTTAAGGCCCTCTTTGGGGCCAACCCACCCTAGAGCAGAAATTTTCCGCCACCATCCCACCATATGGGGGACGCCCCCCATCAGAGGGGGAAAGAGGAGGAAATAGCCCGATGCGACAAACCATCCGCGACAAAAACGGGGCTCGCCATCCCACTTGCCCCTGGCTCTCCTCGCCTCCCCGGCGCTCCCATCGCCGCTCGCCGCACATAAAAAACCCCGGCGCCAGGCCGGAGTTTGAGAAGGACAGAGGAAAAGGCTCGCCGTCAGGCTCTCGCCTCGGCCAGCAGCCCCAGCGCGGGCTGCAGGTTGGCAGGCACCAGAGAATACGCCTTGTGGTGTTTGACAAGCGTGGTCTTCTTGTTGCCCTGGCTCAGCAGCAGACCATGGCGAAAGGCCGCCTCGGCCAGCTGGGTTTCGTCACAGCGCGCATAGAGGGTCAGCGGCTTGACAAGCTCCCCCTGGACCAGGTGCTCGCCATATTCGCGGCTGGAGATCACCAGACTGGATTGGCCCTGCCCCTGCAGGCGCAGCTTGGCGCTCACCTCGCTGTCGGTAAACACCAACCAACCCGCGCTTTCCAGCTCGGCCAGCATGGCGGCCAGCCTGGTGCCGAGCTGCTGGGAGTCGGCCTGCACGCGGGCGTACTGGAAGGCGATGCGCTCCAGCAAGCCCTTGAGATCGGCGCCGGCTCCCAGGGTGCGGCCCTGCTGGATCCAGCCTTTCAGATCCTCCATCACCAGCCGGGAGAAGCGCTTCTCCTTGAGGGAGTCCGCCATCCAGGTGCAGAGAAAATGGCTCTCCTGGGCCGGGGTGCGCTTGCCCGCCTTCTGCTCGGCGGTGCGCGCCAGCTCGGCAAGGCTCTGGGTGGCCATGTCGAGCAGGGCCTGATTGTAGTTGGGAGGTGTCATCACGAGTCCTCAGAGAGACGGGCGGGCCAGAGGCCGGGTCATCAACAGCATAAAGGCGCCAGTGGCGCCTTTATGTACAAAATCGCCCCTCCCGGCCTGCCCTGACAAGGGGAAGGCCCGGGCGGGGTTGGGCGCGCTTACTTCGGCTGACGCGGCTTCTTCATTGCCGCCAGACGCTTGAGGCGCTGGCCCTGCAGCTTGGCCTCGGCCATGGCCTGAGCGGCGGCGTTGTCATCGCGCTGGGGACGCTTGCCGAAGCGACGACGCTCCTGCAACTGTTTGATCAGCTCGTCACGGTTGCCCACCTGGTAGCCCGGCACCATGACACGGCGGATCTTCTGGCCGATCAGCGCCTCGATCTCGAGCAGGGTGCGCTCTTCCTCGCGGCTGACGAAGGAGATGGCCATGCCGCTCTTGCCGGCGCGGCCGGTACGACCGATGCGGTGCACGTAGTCTTCGGCCAGGAACGGCAGATCATAGTTGACCACGTACTGCAGATCCGGGATATCCAGACCACGGGCGGCCACTTCGGTGGCGACCAGCACCCGCACCTTGCCTTCGGTGAATTCGCGCAGGGCGCGGCGACGGCTGCCCTGGGCCTTGTCGCCATGCACCACGGCGGACTTGATGCCATCCAGGTTCAGCTCGGCCACCAGCTCGTCACAGCTTTCACGGGTACTGGCAAACACCAGCACCTGCGGCCAGTTCTGCTTGCCGATGAGCTCGGAGAGCAGCTCGCGCTTGCGCTTCTGCTCCACCGGATAGACGGTGTGGGTGACGGTGTCGGCGGTGGAGTTCTGCTTGTTGACGCTGATGATCTGCGGCTTGTCCAGCATGACGTTGGCCAGCTTCTTCACCCCGTCGGAGAAAGTGGCGGAGAACAGCAGGTTCTGGCGCTCCTTGTTGACCGCTTGCAGGATCTGCTGCACATCGGCACTGAAGCCCATGTCGAGGATGCGATCCGCTTCGTCCAGCACCAGACACTCGACGCCGGAGAGGCTGAGGTTGCAAGCGGTCAGGTGCTCCAGCAGACGACCCGGGGTCGCCACTATGATGTGAGCACCCGCTTTCAGCTTCTTGGCCTGCACATCCTGCTTGCCGCCGCCAACGAGCGTCAGCACGGTAACATCCAGGTACTTGGCGAAGTCATTGATGTTGCTCGCCACCTGGGCCGCCAGCTCGCGGGTCGGGGTCAGGATCAGCACACGGGCGTTGGACGGTTGCAGCTCGGCCGGCTTGTCCACCAGGCGCTGCAATATCGGCAGGGCGAAGGCGGCAGTCTTGCCGGTCCCCGTCTGGGCGCTGGCCAGCACATCGAGACCGCGACGTATGGTCGGGATCGCCTGGCGCTGCACAGGGGTCATCTCCTGATAACCGCAATCTGAGACGGCACGCAAAATCTCGGGGGCAAAATCGAACGATTCAAATCTCATAAATTGGGTTCCTGTGTTCCAGCTGGGCTGTGTTTGGCTTGCGGCTCGGCGTAGGCGAGGCGGAGGTTGATACCACCGGTGGCTGCGTCCGACATCAAGTCAGAAAGTGAGCCGGAAAATGGCGGGCGCGAAGTGTAACAGATAGGCATCACAAATTCTGCCTCAAATGACCTGAGTTTTTATCCTGCGGCCAAAACGCGCCGACCGGGGGAGAGGCCAGGCTGACACAGGCCGGCGCCACCCTCCCCCCTGGGCACTCAGGCGTCAGGCAACCTTAGTTCCGGTTTGCATCATCTGCCTTGAAATCACGCTGAAACAGGCACATGCGAATGGCGGTGCGATATTTGCCATCGATGAAGAACTCCTCTTTCAGCTCCCCCTCCGGCTCGAATCCCAACCCCTGATAGACGTGGATCGCCTTGGCGTTGTCCCGATCGACGATGAGGTACAACTTGTGCAGGTTCAACACGTTGAAGGCGTACTTCATCCCCTTCAGGGTCGCCGCCTTGGCATAACCCAACCCCTGATAGGCGGGGGCTATGATGATCTGGAATTCGGCGCGGCGATGAATGCTGCGAATGTCCACCAGCTCCACCAGCCCGACCTGGGTGCCGGCCACCTCCAGGATGAAGCGGCGCTCGTGCTGATCGTGGATGTGCTTGTCATAGAGCTGGGCCAGCTCCATGTAAGCCTCGTAAGGCTCCTCGAACCAGTAGCGCATTATGCTGGCGTTGTTGTTGAGCTGATGCACGAATTTCAGATCCTCTCGCTCGAGGGGACGAAGGCTCAGGGTGTCATGACATGACATAAGGTACCTGCTTGAAGGTTGATGGACGACCCTGGGCGGCCCGCTCGGGTCGCGCCTGGGTCAGGTGAATATTCACAAGAAATACGCGGGGCGGCCTTGGCCGTCCGCAGCCGATCAGCGGATGCGGTTGGTCGGGCGCTTGAGCAGCCGGATGGCGATGGCCGCCATGGCGATGACGAACAGGCCGAGGGAGGTCACCAGCAGACACTTGGTCATCAGCTCGTGATACTGGGCAAACACGGGGGCCGCCATCACGAACTTGCCCACCAGACTCAGCAGCAGGGCCCAGAGGAAGGCGCTGGCAAAGCTTGCCATCATCACCCGCGGCAGATGCAGGCGCGAGACCCCCATCAGCATGGGTGTCAGCACCCTGACGAAGGGCACGAAGCGGGAGGAGAACATGGCCCAGAAGCCGTAGCTGTGCAGCAGACGCGAGGCCCGTGGCAGGCTGCCGTCCGGGATCATCCGCTCCACATGGCCCATGAAGGAGGTGCCGTGCAGCGCATGGCCCTGCAGATAGGCGATCAGGCTGCCAAGCCCGGCAGCAAGCGGCATGTAAATCAGTGTGACTTCGGGGCCGAGCACCCCCATTCCCACCAGGCCACCGGCCAGCAGCACCAGACTGTCACCGGGCAGGGGCAAAAAGACGAAGCTCGATTCGAGAAAGAGGATCACCACCAGACAGGTGACGAGCAGGCCCACCGCCTGCATCTGGATCAATTGGTTAAAGTCCTGTTGCCATATGGCAAGCAGCATCTCCTGCATCTGGTGACTCCCATCAACATAGTGAGCATCCATGGTGGGTGACCCGAGGGCCACCGGTGCGGCAGACCCTCCCTGTCGCCATGCCCCTTCTCTCCATGAGGGAGGCCCGTTATACACCCTGCCAAGTGAACAAGAAATTAATGCAGGTCACGGATAGTGGAGATAATCGCTCTGGCGCGACGAAAGTTGCGCCTTGAGCATGTGCGCCTTGAACGCAAGGGAGGGCACCTGGCGAGGCGGCCCTCAGTTGCGCTTGAGTTGCTGCAATTTGGTGAGGGTGAGCAGGGTCTGGGCGGAGAGATCGCACACCGAGAGCACGAAGGCCGTCTCGTCCGGGTGCCACTCCTCCTTCAGACTGGCTCGTTCGGCGATGATGAAACCGAGCAGCTCATCCCCCTGCTTGAGGGGTGCCATCAGTATGGCGCCAGAGAGGGCATCGAGCCCGAGCTGGGCCAGCATGGCGCCAAACCGTGACAGATCATAGCGCTCGCGGATGATGAGGCAGGGGGCATGCTCGGGCTTGGAGACCTCGTAGCGGCCCTGGATCAAGGCATACGGCAGGTGAAAACCCTGCTGATGATGGCGCTTGGGCAGGAAGAAGAGATCCTGGCAGAACATGGATTGCTTGTCCTCGGCGCAGAACCAGACGCTGGCGCGGGCGGCCCCGGTGCCGGCGCACACCGCCTCGTTGATATGACGGGCGGCCTGCCCCGGATCCTCGCCGGTCAGCAGATCGCTCTTGGCCAGGTGGATCAGGGCCCCGTGCTGCAACTGCTGCCGGGTCCCGCTGTCGGCCTGCTGCTGACGCAGGCTGTCCAGATGATCGAGCATGCGATTGCAGTCGATGGCAACCTGGGAGATTTCGTCCTTGCCCTCCACCAGCAGCCGACGCACGGCGCCATCGTCAGCGATGAGACGCAGATTGGCACTCAACCGCTGCAGGCGGGCGGCTATGTAGCCGTTGAGGATCAGCAACACCAGGGCGGCAAACAGCAGGGTACCCAGGCTCAGCAACCAGAAGATGCGCTGCTCGATGGCCTTGCCCTCCAGCATCAGATCCCGTGGCAGGGTGAAGCGAAAGATGAGGGGTGACGTCTCCTGCAAGGTATCGATCTGGGCCAGGGTGAGCAGGCGATCCTCTTGCGGCAGGATCAGGCTGTCGCTGGCCATGAGCCGGGTCAGGGTCGGCGCCCCCAGGCTGGCGGCGAGCTGATCCGGGCTCAGGAAGGTGAGCGACAGGGCGGTGCGTTTTTGCAGCTGGCGGATGAATTTCGGGGTAAAAGCCTTGAACAGCAACAGGGTGCCGCGACTCGGCCCCTCCCCCTCGCTGCTCAGGATCTGGGTGGCGGCCATCAGGTAATAGCGCTCGCCGTCGAACCAGATGCCGGCGTTGGGCTTGAGGGTGCCGTAGCGCATCAGGTAATCGGTCAAGGCCCCCAGCTGGGCCGGCGTCTGCGAGACCAGCTTGCCGGCCTGGTAGGCAAAGGCCACCTGCGGCTGCTTCTCCCTGTCGTAAAGCGCCAGCAGATCGATTCCCAGGGTCTCGAAGGTACGCACGTTGAAGTTGGCATCCAGGTAGGCCTGATCCCGACGGGCCATGAAGGCATAGGTCTCGTCCCATTCGGACCAATCCTGCCCCAGCACGGTCAGCTGGCCCAGCTCGGCCTGCACCACGGCCCTGACCCGCTCGCGGTTGCGCTCCACGCTCATGCGCTCCAGCTCGCCGAACTTGTCGCTCACCACATAATGCAGGCCGACATAGCCAACCCCCTGCAACAGCAGCAGCGTCAGCACTATGGTCAGCGTAATCTTGCGGCTGATCTTCATCTCCACTCACACTCCCGAACAAGTGACCCATTGAGTTTAATGGATTTTTATTATCCGCCCGGACGCAGTGCGAAAAACCTGACCCGACCGTCCGTGGCCCGCATCGGCAAGCGGTGGCGTCCACTCGCACCCCACGAGCACACGGGCTGCACAGCCAGGAGAGGCGCAGAGAACGCCGCCAGCCCCCGCCCGTTGCATCGCCAGCAAGCCGGCCCATGATCTGGGGATCGCGTACACCAGAAGAGTGCCATCCGGCTCATTATCCGGGCTGCCAAGCCGATAAAAAATCGCTACAGTGTAATCGTGCCTCAGCCAGCGAGGCTTCACGGGAACCCGGCATGCCCTCATACACCTCTCACACCAGCCTGCCCCTGCTGATCAGCCTGCTGCTCGGCACCGATGCCATGGCCGACGACGACTCGCTGGTGCAGCAGCGCGCCAACGCTGTGGTGTCGCTGATGACCTTCACAGTCGTGCCCGACATCACCGCCAGCAACATCAATATCGGCAGCGGCACCAACCAGGCGGCAGCGCTCAACATGACCCAGGTCGGCGGCGGCGCCACCATGAGCGAGAGCGTGCCCATCTATCTGGAGGGGACACTGGGCTTTAGCCGCTACGATCCCCAGTTCGTGGTGAGCAACGGCAGCGAGACCCGCACCATTCCCACTAAATGGAACAGTCTGACGGCCACCGGCGGGATTGGCTGGGACATAGGGCTGCACCGGGACAGACACGGCGGCAACTGGGTGCTGCGTCCCCTCGGCAACGTCACCCTGGGCACAGTGGCCAGCGATCTGCGCATCGGCAACTGGCTGCTGGGCCAGTATACCGGCAAGAACCTCGACTTTCTCGATGGCGGCAGGCTCGATGTCTACGGTCTCGGCGGCGCCCTGATGCTCGACTATGAACTCTTCTCCCCAACCCAGGACATAGACGCCGAGCTGCGCTACTCCTACCAGCATCTGCAGAGCTTTGGCGGCACCTCGGCCAGCGTGACCGGCCAGGCCAACGCGGAGAACCTCGGCCTCTATCTGCGCCGCCGTGCCCCCATCGGCGATCTCACGCTGCTGAGTCGGCCGCTGCGCTACGTGATGGAAGGGGCTCGCACCGAATACCTCGGCGAGCAACGGGGCCTGCTCGGTTTCAACTCCCTCAACTCGCTGGGGCTCGGGATCGAGCTCGACAGCAGCAAGTACGACATCATAGTGACCCGCACCCGGCTGGTGGCCCGCTATATGTTCAGCCACAACACCAGCGGCTACGGCGTCGGGCTGGCGATGAGTTTCTAAGCCAGTCCACGGAACAGAGCCGCCCAACCTCAGTTGCGGGATTCCTCTTGCCTTCTCTTCTCATAAGACCCTCCGGCAGCAACGCCTAACCCCCAGCCACCGCCCTCTACCTGCCCGCAGATCCACAGGTTATAAATCACTGATGAATCACACAGTTAGTGGGATTTGTCACACATTCGTCCTGATTAAATCGCTACAGTAGCTCTTTCCGACACCCGAACTGTTCGTATGAAGCCTGTCATATGTCCAATCCAGTTCGTCCTGCAATCCGGTTAACGGCATCGCAAAACCCAAGTGCGCAAGAGGAATGGAGATTTTTGCTATGGCCAAGTTTTTGAATACAAGTGCGACCAACTATTTTCTTGAAGAACTGATAAAGGATGCCAAGGAACGACTGATCCTGATCAGTCCTTTCCTCAAGCTCAATGTACGGAATGCAGCTCTGGCTGCCGGCTTGCCACAACACGGTACTGAGGACCAGCAAATGGGGAGATACCAAGGGCAATAGTTTCTGTGGCTGTCCTAGCTATCAACAATACCGCAACCTGCTCCCTATTAAGAACTAAACATCGAACTAAAGGACGCTTACTCCTGAGCGGATAACCAAATTCACATATTTAAATAAGGATATTGTATGCCAGAGTTAGCTATCTCAGATTTCACTAATATTGCTGTTGCAACGGGCTCACCTAAACACACAAAACTTAAGCAGATTGCACTAAGAGGGGATTATGCACACTATAAAGATTACTACTTGCAACTTAGAACAGCTATAAAGTCACTTTTTAGCCAAAAGAGACATGTTTCGTACCTGATCGAAATATCACGAAAACAAAAGGACTCCAGTAAAAAAATAAAATTTGAACGCCTAGCCCATAATTTTATTAAGTGGCAGTCAGGTAAGAACATTGATGTGTATGCATCATTGCGAGAGTCCTTTGTTTTTAATAGCACTACTATCCATTGCAATCCCGAGCTGAGCGCATTGATAAATGGCGTCCGAACTCATGTTAAGCTCCATTTTACCGAGAAACAGAGAATGACAAGAGAGCGAGCTGACTATATCTGCTATTTAATGCATGAAGCAATTCAAGAGGCAGATGCGGAATATATAGTTCTTGATCTGCATTCCGGCCAAGAGTTCAGACTTACCTCTGACAGAGACAGAATGGAGGAGAAAGTGTGTCGGGAAATATTATGGATTGAGCAGAACTGGCCGATTTAACTTTTAGAGGATTATTCATGAAGTGCGCACTAATTTATGATTTTGATGGGACCTTAGCGGAAGGTGATTGTGCCCAGCATGGGGTTATTCCCGAATTAGAGATAACTGATATACCTGAATTTTGGGCCAGTGTGAAACGTAGAGCAATGTACGATGACGGCGATGAAATATTGACCTACCTTGGTATGCTAGCAGAAAGGGCTAACATGCTTCAATCTGATGTCCTTAGTACAGAAAAACTAATGATGCATGGGCAATCAATCCCTTTATTCAGTGGCGTTGATTCATGGTTCGATAGAATTAACAGCTTTGCTGAAAGCATTGACCTAGAACTGGAGCATTACATCATATCAAGTGGCCTTGATGCAATGATTAGAGGAACATGTATTGGAGACAAATTTCGTGATATTTATGCTTGCAAATATCACTACTCTGAAAATCAGCGCTCCGCAACGTGGCCCGCACAAGCAATTAACTATACAACCAAAACACAATTTTTATTTAGAATAAATAAAGGAATTCATAATTCATGGGATAATGGGGAAGTAAATAAATTCATTGAACTTCAAGATAGGGACATACCATTTCAGAGAATGATATATCTTGGTGATGGCGACACCGATATTCCATCTATGAAAATGGTGAGGTATCAAGGTGGCAGGTCTATTGCTGTCTTTGACAACAAAAAATGGCCTCTAAAATCAACTCAAGACAAAGTAGAAAAGCTAATATCCGAAGAAAGAGCTGATTATGTCGTCCCTGCTCTGTATGATGAAGGCAGTCACCTAGACATCACAGTAAAAGGCTTATTGAGGCTATTTAAAAGAAAGGGATAGTTCTTAACTATAAACAAAAGCGGCCCACTGGCCGCCTTTGTTTTTGCGATTACAGCGACCCCAGCCGTTTCAGGCAGGTCTGCTGGCGCCACTGCACCCGTTTGGCAAACCAGGCGGTGGTGAGGTTACGGGTGATCTTGGGGCTCTTCAGGGAGATGCCCGGCAGCACGGCGCGGGGTTGTCGCTTGCCGGCCTGCTTGTCTGCCAGGGTAAAGACCCTGTGGTAGAGATCGCTTTGGGCAAATTCGGCGGTATCCCCCAGTTTCAGGCTCTGGTGAATGGCCTGCTTGCTCATGCTGAGACGGCTGGCGATGGCATGAACAGCGAGTTCTGTCTTGCCCGGCAGATCTGAGTCATAGCGAATGAGATCCCCATCCAGTGCCAGCGGCTTGCCGCTCACGCGGCTGACCGCCGCCTGGAATGCGGCGTTGCGACTGGCATACCAGCCGGCGTTGAAGTCGGCGTAGCGGTAGAGGTGATCCGGATACTGTGCCGGGTAGTTGAGCAGATGGCGGGTGCCGAACCAGATGCCGCCGCGGCGAGTAAAGACTTCGTGGCGGATGGAATCCTTGACGGGATAAGGGTAGCCACGGGCGTTGGCCTCGGCGAAGGCGATGCTGACCTGCATGGGGCCACCGGTACGCACCGGGTTCATGTTGCCGAACAGGGTCTTGCCCATGGGCACCTCCCCTATCATGTCCTCGAAGATCTCGCTCATCTCCCGCTCGGTGCGCAACTTGTCGATGCGCTCGGCATAGCTCTTGCCGGTGGGGGAATTGATGCTGAGCGCAGTGCGCACCACGAACTCGGGGATCAACAGCTTGCCGGCGCGGGCGTTGATCTCCTGCCAGGCGATCTTGCCAAGGCCAGGCACCACGGGGTCTGCCTGAAAGGTGGACTCCTGCTCAGCCACCGCCAGCACGGAACAGACGTTCTCGTCGGTCACGGCCAGCTCCTGTTTGGCGAGGGCCGTGACTATGTCCTGCGCCCAGCCGTTGCGATCCACGGTACGGGCCGGCAACAGCCGCACTATGCGCGACTGCATGCTGGCCGGGGCTCTGGGGATCTGGGCCTTGGGCAGGGGCGCGGGTTTGGTGATGGCCGGCCCCGTGATGGCCGCACTGCCAGGTTGGCGGGTATCGCCCTGGCTGGCCGGTTCGCTGGCACAGGCAGCCAGCAGCAAGGCGGCCAGCAGAGGCGCGACATGATGACGATAACGAGTGAGATGATGCATGAAAGCTTCCCGATGGATGAGGCGCCGCTGGCTTGAGCAGACAAGTCCGGCCCCGGCAGCCAGGGCATTGTAGAGGATTGATCGGGGGATCAGAAGGCATGAGCATGGCCAGCCCGCAAGCATCCGCCGCTGACACGACAAGGCCCCCGCCGGTTGGACGGGGGCCTTGCAGATGTATCGGGTCATGGCCAGGGGCAAAGACAGTGCCCGGCCGATGAGCTGGGGGCGTATCAGGCCGTTTGGCGCAGGGCCTGAATCTGGGCGGCGCCATTGATCACCGCCTGCAAGGAGGCGTTGACCACGTCGCGGCCTATGGCGACCCCGCACATGCGCTGGCCATCGACGCTCAGCAGCACATAGGCGGCGGCGCGAGACTCGGTGCCCGCGCTCAGGGCATGCTCCGAGTAGTCGAGCACGTCGATATGCATGCCGGTCTGGCGCTCCCAGCCGTTGACCAGCGCCGTGATGGCCCCCTCCCCCTCCCCCCGCAATTGCAGCGAGCCATCTGGGGTCTGCAGCTCGAGGTGCAGGCTCTCCTGGCCGTCGTGGCCGAGCTGGAAGCGACCGATGCGATAGCCGTGTACCGGCTCGAGGTAGTGCTGCTCGAACAGGGCGCGGATCTGCGCCGGGTTGATCTCGCTGCTGCTCGCCTCGGCTTGGGCCTGCACCCGGCGGCTGAAGTCGATCTGCAGCCAGCGCGGCAGTTGCAGGCCGAGATCGCGCTCCAGCAGATAGGTGACGCCCCCCTTGCCGGACTGGCTGTTGATGCGGATCACCGCCTCGTAGCTGCGGCCAAGATCGGCGGGATCTATGGGCAGGTAGGCCACATCCCAATAGGCATCGGGCTTCTCGGCCGCCAGAGATTTGCGGATGGCATCCTGATGGCTGCCGGAAAACGCCGTGTAGACCAGCTCGCCGGCATAGGGGTGGCGCGGGTGCAGGGCTATCTGGGTGCAGGCGCCCACGGTCGCGACTATGGCATCCATGTCCGACAAGTCCAGCTCTGGGTCTATCCCCTGGCTGTAGAGGTTCATGGCCATGGTGACTATGTCCATGTTGCCGGTGCGTTCGCCATTGCCGAGCAGGGTGCCCTCGATGCGATCGGCGCCCGCCAGCACCGCCAGCTCGGCGGCAGCCACACCACAGCCTCTGTCGTTGTGGGTGTGAATGGAGATGCTCACCTCGGGGCGTGCCTTGAGGTGGCGGCAGAACCACTCCACCTGATCCGCAAACACGTTGGGGGTGCTCACCTCAACCGTGGCCGGGAGGTTCAGGATCATGGGGCGGGCGGCGGGGCGCCACTCGTCGATCACGGCGTCACACACCTCCACCGCGAACTCCACCTCTGTGCTGCTGAAGCTCTCGGGGGAATATTGGAAACTCCACTCTGTGCCCGGGTTCCTGGCCGCATGCTCGCGTACCCAGCGCGCCCCCTGCACGGCGATGGCCTTGACCCCCTCCTTCCCTGAGTTGAATACATAGTTGCGCTGGGTCGGGTTGACCGAGTTGTAGACGTGAACGATGGCACGCTTGGCCCCCTTGAGGGATTCAAAGGTGCGGATGATGAGATCTTCGCGGGCCTGCACCAGCACCTGAATGGTGACGTCATCGGGAATGAGATTGCGCTCGATCAGCTCACGCACGAAGTCAAAATCGGGCTGGGAGGCGGCCGGGAACCCCACCTCGATATGCTTGAAGCCGACATGGAGCATCAGCGCCCACATTTGCAGCTTCTGGGCCACCGTCATGGGTTCGACCAGCGCCTGGTTGCCGTCGCGCAAGTCCACGGCGCACCAGAGCGGCGCACGCTCCAGCACCCGGTTGGGCCATTGGCGATCGGCCAGATTAATCACGGGGGCTGGGCGGTATTTGCGATGATCGAAGCTCATATTCAGATTCCCTTGGCTGATGTCCTTGAGGTGCGGCGCCGTTGCGGGCTATGAGGGTGAGCAACGACGCGACTGGGCAGGCAAGCAGACGGGGTAAGGAGGGGGAAGCAGGCTGGCGCGGTAACGCTGGCCCTGACGGTTGCGCGGGTGGTAGCCCCACAACCGGTTTCCTGTGGCCCCTCTGGGTAAAAGGGGACGGCCTCGGCTACCGGATAAGCAACTGGCCCTGATCCTCGCACCCCGCTGTTGCGGGCGCAGACGACCTTATGTGATGAGAAACCAGTATATAGAGGCGGCTCGGGTGAGTGATTGCAAAGATTGCGAATAAAAGCCACCAAGGCGCAATAATCATCACATTTACGCCACTAAAAGGGATTATATCGCCCTATCTTGACCCTATTCCCTCTCCCCTGCGCACCTCACCCCCATGACAGAGGCTGGCCGGATCCGCAAAAAAACAGAAACCCCGCCATCGCTGGCGGGGTTTTTCAGGGTTCGCAAGTGTTGTGCAAAAAAGAAGGGGAGAAAGACGCCCCTGCCCTTGTTACGCAATCCTTAGCGGTTTTTCACCTTCTGGTGCAGCTCCTGCACCGAGTTGACGTTGGCGGTGGCATCCATGCTGATGGCCATGCAGGTGGCAAACGCCTCATTCATGGTGGTGGTATAAGCCACCTTGTGCTGCAAGGCGGCGCGGCGCAGCTGTTTGGAGTCCTGAATCGCCACCCGCCCTTCGGCCGTGTTGACGATGTAGGTGTACTCGCCGTTCTTGATGCGGTCGAGAATGTGCGGACGCCCTTCGTGCACCTTGTTGACCAGGCGCGGATTGATGCTCGCTTCACCCAGCGCCACTGCGGTGCCGTGAGTGGCATCCAGCTCGTAGCCCAGCTCCAGCAGCTTGGCGGCCAAATCCACCACCAGCGCCTTGTCGCTGTGACGCACCGACAAGAGCGCGCGACCCTCTTTCGGCACCGCATGGCTGGCACCCAGCTGGGCCTTGGCATAGGCCTCGGCAAAGCTGCTGCCTACCCCCATCACCTCGCCTGTGGAACGCATCTCTGGCCCCAGCAGCGGATCCACGCCAGGGAACTTGGCGAAGGGCAGCACCACCTCTTTCACCGAGTAGTAAGGCGGGATGATTTCGGTGGTAAAGCCCTGATCTTTCAGGCTCTGGCCGGCCATGACGCGGGCGGCAATCTTGGCCAGCGGCGCACCGGTCGCCTTGGAGACGAAGGGCACGGTACGGGCGGCACGCGGGTTCACTTCGATGAGGTAGATGTCATCGCCCTTGACCGCAAACTGCACGTTCATCAGGCCGACCACACCGAGTTCCAGTGCCAATTTCCGCACCTGCTCGCGGATCTCGTCCTGAATTTTCTTGGACAAGGTATAAGGTGGCAGGGAGCAGCCGGAGTCACCGGAGTGGATACCGGCCTGCTCGATATGCTCCATGATGCCGCCGATGACCACATCGGTGCCGTCGCAGATGGCATCCACGTCCAGCTCGGTAGCGTCATCAAGGAAGCGGTCCAGCAGCACCGGCGATTCGTTGGAAACGCTCACCGCCTCGGCGAAGTAGCGACGCAGGTCGGTCTCGTCATAGACGATCTCCATGGCGCGGCCACCCAGCACGTAGGAGGGGCGCACCACCAGCGGGTAGGTGATCCGCTCGGCGGTCAGCACTGCCTGCTCCAACGCGGTGACTGTGCCGTTTTCCGGCTGCTTGAGGCCGAGGCGCTCGACGGCGGACTGGAAGCGCTCGCGGTCTTCGGCGCGGTCGATGGCATCCGGGCTGGTACCGATGATCGGCACGCCGTTCGCTTCCAATGCCCGTGCAAGTTTGAGCGGAGTCTGGCCGCCGTACTGGACTATGACGCCCTTGGGCTTCTCGATGCGCACGATTTCCAGCACGTCTTCCAGGGTCACCGGCTCGAAGTAGAGGCGATCCGAGGTGTCGTAATCGGTGGAGACGGTTTCCGGGTTGCAGTTGACCATGATGGTCTCGTAACCGTCTTCGCGCAGGGCCAGTGCCGCATGGACGCAGCAGTAGTCAAACTCGATGCCCTGGCCGATGCGGTTCGGGCCGCCGCCGATGATCATGATCTTGTCGCGATTGGTCGGGTTGGCCTCGCACTCTTCGTCATAGCTCGAATACATGTAGGCGGTGTTGGTGGCGAACTCGGCCGCGCAGGTATCGACCCGCTTGTAGATCGGGAATATGTTGTGGCGGGCACGCAGTTTGCGCACCTCGCCCTCGGCCACGCCGAGGATCTTGGCCAGGCGCGCGTCGGCGAAGCCCTTGCGCTTCAAGGCGCGCAGGAAGTCGGCATCGAGCCCGGCCATGCCGCGCTCTTTCACCTGCTCTTCCAGCTTGATGAGATCTTCTATCTGCACCAGGAACCAGGGGTCAATCTTGGTCAGCTTGAAGATGCCGTCCATGGAGAGACCGGCGCGGAACGCATCGGCGATGTACCAGATCCGGTCGCAGCCAGCATCCTGCAGCTCGTGGCGGATGCGGGTCAATGAGTCAGGGGCATTGAGGTCGACCATGGGGTCGAAGCCGGTCTTGCCGGTCTCGAGGCTGCGCAGCGCCTTGTGCAGAGACTCCTGGAAGTTGCGGCCAATCGCCATCACTTCACCGACCGATTTCATCTGGGTGGTGAGACGGTCGTTGGCACCGGCAAATTTCTCGAAGTTGAAGCGCGGCACCTTGGTGACCACGTAGTCGATGGCCGGCTCGAAGGAGGCCGGGGTACGACCGCCTGTGATGTCGTTCATCAGCTCGTCCAGGGTGTAACCGATGGCGAGCTTGGCGGCGATCTTGGCGATGGGGAAACCGGTCGCCTTGGAGGCCAGCGCGGAGGAACGGGACACCCGCGGGTTCATCTCTATGATGACCATGCGGCCATCTTTCGGGTTGATGCCGAACTGGACGTTGGAGCCACCGGTTTCGACCCCGATCTCGCGCAGTATCGCCATGGAGGCGTTGCGCATGATCTGGAACTCCTTGTCGGTCAGCGTCTGGGCTGGCGCGACCGTGATGGAGTCACCGGTGTGGATGCCCATGGGGTCGAAGTTTTCGATGGTGCAGACGATGATGCAGTTGTCGTTGCGATCCCGCACCACTTCCATCTCGTACTCTTTCCAGCCGATGAGTGACTCATCGATCAGCAGCTCCTTGGTCGGCGACAAGTCCAGACCACGTTCGCAGATCTCGACGAACTCTTCGGTGTTGTAGGCGATGCCGCCACCCGAGCCGCCCATGGTAAAGGAGGGACGAATGATGCAGGGGAAGCCGACCATCTGCTGCACGCCCCACGCCTCTTCCATGTTGTGGGCGATGCCGGCGCGCGGGCACTCCAGACCGATGCTCTTCATGGCGATGTCGAAGCGGCGGCGATCTTCGGCCTTGTCGATGGCGTCGGCAGTGGCGCCTATCATCTCGACCCCGAACTCGGCCAGCACCCCGTGTTTTTCCAGATCCAGCGCGCAGTTCAGCGCAGTCTGGCCGCCCATGGTGGGCAGCACCGCATCCGGGCGCTCCTTCTTGATGATCTCGCGCACCACTTCCCAGGTGATGGGCTCTATGTAGGTGGCATCCGCCATCTCGGGGTCCGTCATTATGGTGGCCGGGTTGGAGTTCACCAGGATGACGCGGTATCCCTCCTCGCGAAGCGCCTTGCAGGCCTGGGCGCCGGAGTAGTCAAATTCGCAGGCCTGACCGATGACGATGGGGCCGGCGCCGAGGATCAGGATGCTCTGTAGGTCGTTACGTTTTGGCATGGCTTCTCTTTTCCTCTTAAGCGCGATACTGCTTGATCAATTCAATAAAGTGGTCGAACAGACCGGCACAGTCGTGCGGGCCCGGGCTCGCCTCGGGGTGACCCTGGAAGCTGAAGGCCGGACGGTCGGTGCGGTGGATGCCTTGCAGGGAACCGTCAAACAGGGAGACGTGGGTGGCGCGCAGGCAAGCCGGCAGGTTGTGCTCATCGACCGCGAAACCGTGGTTCTGGGCGGTGATCATGACGGTATTGTCATCGAGACTCTTCACCGGGTGGTTGGCACCGTGGTGGCCGAACTTCATCTTCATCGTCTTGGCACCCGAGGCCAGACCCAGCAGCTGGTGACCCAGGCAGATACCGAACACAGGGGTGTTGGTATTGAGGAAGGCCTTGATGGCCTCGATGGCGTAGTCGCAGGGCTCGGGGTCACCCGGGCCGTTGGAGAGGAAGATGCCATCGGGGTTCATCGCCAGCACCTCGGCGGCCGGGGTCTTTGCCGGCACCACTGTCAGGCGGCAGCCACGGTCCACCAGCATGCGCAGAATGTTGCGCTTGACGCCAAAGTCGTAGGCCACCACGTGGTATTTGAGTTCATCGGCCGCCGGGGTGACATGCCCCTTGCCGAGCTGCCAGCTGCCTTCGGTCCAGGCGTAGGCTTCTGACACAGTCACTTCCTTGGCCAAGTCCATTCCCTTGAGACCGGGGAAGGCGCGCGCCTGTTCGAGGGCATATGCCTCATCGACTTGCTTGCCCGCCAGGATGCAACCGGCCTGAGCGCCTTTCTCGCGCAGGATGCGGGTCAGTTTGCGGGTGTCGATGTCGGCGATGCCAACTATGTTGTGAGACTTGAGGTAATCGGAGAGGGATTGCTGATTGCGGAAATTGGAGGCAAGTATCGGAAGGTCCCGGATGATCAATCCCTGAGCGTGGATTTGACTGGACTCTTCATCTTCGCTGTTGGTGCCGGTGTTGCCTATATGGGGGTAAGTGAGGGTGACTATCTGACGGGAATAAGAGGGATCGGTGAGGATTTCCTGATAGCCCGTCATCGACGTATTGAAAACCACTTCACCAACGGAACATCCCTCGGCGCCTATCGACACGCCTTTGAACACAGTTCCATCTTCCAGCACTAGCAATGCAGTGTGATTCAAGACAACCTCCAGTTATTTAGCTTTAAATTCAGCAATTTACCTGGGTGTTGCGGGTCCGGACGCTGTTTGAAACAGGGCTCAAACCCGGCAGATTTCTGGCAAATTGGGCGCATTCTACTTAAAAACGATCGCATTTCAACGTCTTTTCTCGTTTTAAATGCATCTAAATTCAATAAACAAGCAACATTACCCATTATCTATGCACTCAATCGCTTTGCAACCCCCGCCGTCAAAAGAAAAGCCAAAACCCGATACAAAAGAGATGCCCCATGCCGCGCAACTCACAAAAACAGGCATTTAAACCTTAAAAAACAACAAATTGAAATCTACAAATAAAATTCACAAAGGCTTAAACGAGCCTTTTATTGACAGATGAGTGCCGATTAAAAATAGAAAACGTTTTTCTCATTTTGAATTTTTAGTCTTTTTCATGTCATGTAAAAAAATGCGGGTGCAGGGGGCATTGAGGCTCAATCCCGTTACCCTTTGATGACATTTGAGCAATGGGTGGATGGGATGAATTGAACAAAGAAGAGGTTTAGACCATTTCACATAAAAAACATGGTGTAAGCGCTATTTATACAAAAAGATATGAAAAACCCCGGCAAACCGGGGTTTGGCAGCACTGTCGGGAGTGGGCTCATTGCGGCCCGCCTGCCGCCACCTTGGCCGCTCACTTGAGGTCGAGCACATCCTGCATGTCGTAGAGACCGGCACTCTGGCGGCCAAGCCACTTGCCGGCCCGCACTGCGCCATTGGCGAAGGTGAGGCGGCTGGAGGCCTTGTGGCTGATCTCCACCCGCTCGCCGATATCGGCAAACATGACGGTGTGCTCCCCCACCAGATCGCCGGCGCGAATGGTGGCAAAGCCGATGGTGTTGCGATCCCGCTCGCCTGTGATCCCCTCACGGCCGTAGACGGCGCACTCTTTCAGGTCACGTCCGAGCGTCCTGGCCACCACTTCCCCCATGGAGAGCGCAGTGCCGGACGGTGCATCCACCTTGTGGCGATGATGCCCCTCGATGATCTCGATGTCGGTGTAATCCCCCATCACCTTGGCGGCCTGCTCCAGCAGCTTGAACACCAGGTTGACGCCGACCGAGTAGTTGGAGGCGAAGACGATGCCGATCTGCTTGCCAGCCTCTTTCAGGACGGCCTTGCCTGCATCGTCAAAGCCGGTGGTGCCGATCACCATCTGCTTCTGATGAGCCAGCGCAAACGCCAGGTTGGCCAGGGTCACCTCGGGACGGGTGAAGTCGATGATGAGATCAAACTCATCGCGCACCTTGTCCAGGCTGTCGCTGATGACCACACCCAGCTTGCCGAGGCCGTTGAGCTCACCGGCATCCAGGCCTATCACGGCAGAGCCGGGCCGCTCCAGCGCCGCCCCGACCACCACGCCCTTGGCGTTGGTGATGGCTTCCAGCAGCACCTTGCCCATACGACCATTACAGCCCATCACGGCCACACGGATCGGATTGTCCATCTCCACCCTCTCATCTGTTTATTATGGAAAGAGACCGTTTTACCAGCCCGCGCCCCCTTTGAAAAGCTCGGCGTGGCCGCCCGCCCCCACCCGATAAATCAACGACATATTTATAAAAATCCGAATATTTGACGGATTTAATCAAATGTGCGAAATCATCAAACAAAAACACCTATCCATCTGGACGTCTATCTTGACCGAATGGCCCCGACTCACTACTGTAGGCGCCCCATAGCGGCAGGATGCCCGCCAGGTTCACCCCATTTATCAGGGCTGGCTGCGACAGGGAGGTCATGTTCAACCACAGAGGAACACATGATCCAGACCCAACCCAGTGCCAGAGCCCTGCTGCCTCTTCTGGTCTTTCTCGCTCTCTTTATCGGTACCGGCACCTGGCTCACCCTGCAGGGGGTCGAGTTCGCCTTCTACCAGCTGCCCGCCCCCGTGGCCGCCCTGCCCGCCGTCATGCTGGCGCTGATGCTGGGGAAAGAGGGGTTCAACAAGAACCTGGAGACCTTCTTCAAGGGGGTCGGTGACAGCAACATAATGGCCATGTGCCTCATCTACCTGCTGGCGGGCGCCTTTGCCACCGTGGCCAAGGCCACCGGCGGGGTGGATGCCACCGTCGCCATGGGTCTGTCGCTGATCCCGGGCTGGTTCCTGCTGCCGGGGCTGTTCCTCATCTCTGCCTTTATTGCCACCGCGATGGGCACCTCCATGGGCACGATCGGTGCCGTGGCCCCCGTGGCCCTTGGTGTGGCCCAGGCCGCCGGCATAGATCCGGTCCTGATGGCCGGCACCATTCTCTCCGGCGCCATGTTCGGCGACAACCTCTCCATCATCTCCGACACCACAATCGCCGCGACCCGCAGCCAGGGCTGCGAGATGAAGGACAAGTTTCGCGAGAACTTCAAGATTGCCGCCCCCGCAGCCATCGGGGTGATCCTGCTCTATCTGACCCTGGGATCCGTAGGGGAGGCCCCCGCCACGACAGCCCATGCGGATCTGTTCAAGGTGATGCCCTACCTGCTGATCCTGGTGCTGGCCCTGTCCGGCATGAACGTTTTCATGGTGCTGGGCATTGGCATACTGGCCGCCGGCGCCGTGGGCATGGTCAGCGATTATCCGCTGGGCCAGTTCAGCAAAGACATCTATCAGGGCTTCACCGGCATGCAGGAGATCTTCCTGCTCTCCATGCTGATCGGCGGTCTCGGTGCCCTGATGGAACGCCAGGGCGGACTGGCCTGGATCAGCGAGCGGATCAGTGCCCTGATCGCCCGTTTCACCCGCCAGCACGATGGCGAACAGAACGAGAAGGCGGCCGAGCTCGGCATCGCCGGCGTGGTGGGGCTGACCAACCTCTGCACCGCCAACAATACGGTGGCCATTATCGTCGCCAGCAAGGTAGCACGGGAGCTGGCGGAGCATCACGGCGTCACCCCGCGCCGCGCCGCCTCCATGCTGGATATCTTCTCCTGCGTGGTGCAGGGCCTCATCCCCTGGGGCGCCCAGGCGCTGCTGCTGGGCTCCATCTTCGCCCTCTCCCCGCTGGCGGTGGTGAGCATGAGCTTCTATCCCATGGCCCTGGCGCTGGCGGCGCTGGTGGCCGTGTTCGTCAAGCATCAGATGGGCAAGACTGCTGACAAGTAACCCAATCCGCTGCAGGACGGGGCATTGAACCCTGCCCGGCGGCCCATTCAAGCAGGGCTGGTGGCGCTGTTCATCCCCCGCCAGCCTTGTTAAGGTAACCCCAGCCCGTTGCGGCAACCCATCTGCACCACACGGGTGCACACCAGAGGAGCCCCCATGCCGGATGATACCCAGCCTGAAAGACAATCCCTGCGCCAGCTCATCCGCCTGCGCAGAAAGAACCTGAGCCAGACCGAGCAGCAGGAAGCCGCCCAGCAGCTGGTTGCCCAGTTCAAGCAACATCCGGAGATACTGGCGGCCAGACGCATCGCCCTCTATCTGGCCAACGACGGCGAACTCAATCCCCTGCCCGCCATCCACTGGCTCTGGGCCCAGCAAAAGGAGGTCTACCTGCCGGTGCTGCACCCCTTCACCCCGGGTCACCTGCTCTTCTTGCGCTATACCGCCACCAGCCCCATGACCCGCAATCGCTACGGCATCGCCGAGCCTGAGCTGGACATGTCCCAGGTGGTGCCTCACAGCACGCTCGACCTTATTTGCACCCCACTGGTGGCGTTCGATGCCGAGGGCAACCGGCTCGGCATGGGCGGCGGCTATTACGATCGCACCCTCGCCTGCTGGCATGAACACAGACTGGGCCCCAAACCGCTGGGGCTCGCCCACGACTGCCAGCAGGTGGAGGCGGTGCCGCAGGAGGAGTGGGACGTGCCGCTGCCGCAGATCATCACCCCCAGCCGCTGCTGGCAATTTCCATGACCATCAGGCAGTCGGTCCGCACTGACTGCCTGCCCCTCTCTGTCTTGGGCTTGGCCTGCTCCGTTTTGCGTGCGATACCGCCACTTTTTCACACACCTCTGCCTCGCCCGGGCGACAGGGCTCAATAAACAGGCAAACGATTTACATCTTGGGGATTTTTGGGCCGGAACGTGAGCGCTGTGGTCGCCCTGAGGGGGATGCTTGGATATAATGCGCCCGCTTTTTCCCAAAGGATCCATCATGACTCAAGATGAAATGAAGAAGGCGGCCGGTTGGGCTGCGCTCAAGTACGTGGTTCCCGGCACCATAGTCGGGGTAGGCACAGGCTCTACCGTCAACCACTTCATCGACGCGCTGGCGACCATGAAGGACGAGATCAAGGGGGCCGTATCCAGCTCAGTGGCCTCCACCGAGCGCCTCAAGGGCCTTGGCATCCAGGTGTTTGACCTCAACGACATCGATGCCCTCTCCGTCTACGTGGATGGTGCCGATGAGATCAACGCCAGCCGCGACATGATCAAAGGCGGTGGCGCCGCCCTGACCCGCGAGAAGATAGTCGCCGCCGTGGCCGACAAGTTCATCTGCATCATAGACAACACCAAAACCGTGGACGTGCTGGGCCAGTTCCCGCTGCCGGTGGAAGTGATCCCCATGGCCCGCGAATACGTGGCCCGCGAGATCAAGAAGCTGGGCGGCAATCCAGTCTGGCGTGAAGGTGTGGTCACCGACAACGGCAACATCATACTGGACGTCAAGGGGATGGCCATCGAGGATGCCAAAGGGCTGGAAGTGCAGCTCAACGCCATCGTTGGCGTGGTCACCAACGGCTTGTTCGCCCACCGCGGTGCTGACGTTGTGCTGATCGGCACACCGGATGGTGTCATCACCCAATAAGGTTGTCTGCCAAGAAGCAGCTCAACGGCATCATGGTCGGCGTGGTCACCCACGGTCCCAATCCCGCCCACCGCGGTGCTGATCGGTACGCCGGACGGCGTGGTTATCCAGTAACACCGCTGGATGGGGGCAGCTCAGTTCGGCAGCCACCGCAGGCTTATGCCCCAAGATTGCCCCCTGAATGAAAGACGGCGCCTGATGGCGCCGTTTTCATTTATCCCTCAATGAGTTGCAAACTGTGGTTTACAACTATCGTTGAAAACTTCAAAGAATTTGACTTTCGTCACAAATATTCCCTCTCCCAACCGTTTTTGTTACTTTACGGTTTTCTTCACACACCATATCTGCACTCATTCTTTGCATACATAGAGGGATCGTCATGACTGCCAAGTTTTCGCTGGACAAGGATAAGATCAAGGTGCTGCTGCTGGAGGGAGTCCATCCCAACACGGTGGAAACCTTTCGTGCCGCCGGTTATACCAGCGTGGAGTACCTCAAGACCTCCCTGTCGGAAGAGGATCTGATCGAACGCATTCGTGACGTGCATTTCGTGGGCCTGCGCTCCCGTACCCAGCTCACCGAGAAGGTGCTGGATGCCGCCGGCAAGCTGGTTGCCATCGGCTGCTTCTGCATCGGCACCAACCAGGTCAACCTCGATGCCGCCCACCTGCGTGGTATCCCCGTCTTCAACGCCCCCTTCTCCAACACTCGCTCGGTGGCCGAACTGGTGCTGGGAGAGATACTGCTGCTGCTGCGTGGCATCCCGGAGAAGAACGCCAAGTGCCATCGCGGCGTGTGGGAAAAACTGGCCAACCGCTCGGTCGAAGCCCGTGGCAAGAAGCTTGGCATCATAGGCTACGGCCATATCGGCACCCAGCTCGGTATCATAGCCGAGAGCATAGGCCTCAAGGTCTACTACTACGACATCGAGAACAAGCTGTCGCTTGGCAACGCCATCCAGGTGCCGAGCATGGTCGAGCTGCTCAACATGTCTGACATCATCAGCTTGCACGTCCCCGAAACCGCCTCCACCAAGGATCTGATCGGTGCCGAGCAGCTGCGCATGATGAAGCCGGGCGCCATCTTCATCAACGCCTCCCGCGGTACAGTGGTGGACATAGATGCGCTGGCCGACGTCATCAAGAGCGGCCACCTCTCGGGCGCCGCCATCGACGTCTTCCCGAGCGAGCCCAAGTCCAACGACGAGGAGTTCCTGACCCCGCTGCGCGGCCTGGACAACGTGCTCCTGACCCCGCACATAGGTGGCTCCACCCAGGAAGCCCAGGAGAACATAGGGTTGGAGGTGGCCAACAAGCTGGTCAAGTATTCCGACAACGGCTCCACCCTCTCCGCAGTCAACTTCCCGGAGGTCTCACTGCCGGGCCACAAGGGTTCCAGCCGCCTGCTGCACATTCACCGCAACCAGCCGGGCGTGATGAACCAGATTAACCAGATCTTCGCCGAAGAGGGGATCAACATCGCCGGTCAATATCTGCAGACCAGCAGCCATATCGGTTACGTGGTGATCGACGTGGAGACGGAGCACAGCGAGAAGGCCCTCTCCAAGCTCAAGGAGATCAACGGCACCATACGTGCCCGGATCCTGCACTGATGCCCTGAGCCCGGCGCTCAGCCAACAAAAAGCCCGTCATCTGACGGGCTTTTTTTATGTCGCAGAGCCTGAACTGTGTCAGCTCCCTTTCCCCCTTGCAGAGAAGGGCTGGGGATCAGAGGCGAGAAAATACCTCCCTCACCCAGCCCTCTCGCAGAACAAAAGGCTACTGACTTACCACCAGCCCAGCAGATTGCGTCCCACCAGGGCACCCCACACCAGCGCATTGAGGGCCAATGCGATAAAGACGGCGGCGGAGCCGAGATCCTTGGCGCGGCCCGACAGCTCGTGATGCTCCGAGCCCACCCTGTCCACCACGGCCTCGATGGCGGAGTTGAGCACCTCGACGATCACCACCAGCCAGCTGATAACGATGAGCAGCAGGATCTGATTGAGGGAATCCCCGAGCCAGAAGGCCAGCGGCATCAACAGCAGGATCAGCACCAGCTCCTGCCGGAAGGCCGCCTCGTTGATCCAGGCTGACTTGAGCCCCTTCATGCTGTAACCGGTTGCGTTGATGATGCGGGTGACCCCGGTTGCCCCTGGCTTTGCCACGCTATCTACCTCATTTGGAATCGTTTTGGGGCTCACATCCTATCAGAGCCCCTCAAGGTTTCAATCAGGGGGTTTTTGCTTTATTTTATCCCCTTGCATTTTCGGCACGCCGTCGAGCAACAGCCCACGCCACCCACTCGAGAATTGAGTCGTATGTCCATTCACACCGATGAATTGCGCACCCGTCGCCTGGAGTCCCTGATCACTCCGAGCGAGCTCGCGCACGCCTTCCCTATCAACGACACCATTGCCCAGAATCTGCTGGATGCCCGCCGCGAAGTGGAAGCCATTCTGGCCGGTGAGGATCAGCGCCTGCTGGTCATCGTCGGTCCCTGCTCCATTCATGATCCGGCCGCCGCTCATGAGTACGCTCGCCGCCTCAATGTCCTGCGCGAGCAGTACAAAGAGAGCCTCAGCATCGTCATGCGCACCTACTTCGAGAAGCCGCGCACCATAGTCGGCTGGAAGGGGCTCATCAATGATCCGCGCCTCGATGGCAGCTTCGACGTCAACGAAGGGCTGAAACTGGCCCGCAAGCTCTTGGTCGACATCAACGAGATCGGCATGCCCACCGCCACCGAGTTCCTCGACATGGTGACCGGCCAGTACATCAGCGACCTCATCACCTGGGGCGCCATAGGGGCGCGCACCACCGAATCCCAGGTGCACCGCGAGATGGCCTCCGCCCTCTCCTGCCCGGTCGGCTTCAAGAACGGCACCGACGGCAACACCCGCATCGCCATCGATGCGGTGCGCGCCGCCCGTCACAGCCACATCTTCTATTCCCCGGACAAGGACGGCAAGATGACCATCTACCGCACCGCCGGCAACCCCTTCGGCCACGTGATCCTGCGTGGCGGCCACAGACCCAACTACGACACCGCCAGTGTCGACGAGGCATGCGAGGCCCTGGCTGACGTGGGTCTGCCCGAGCGGCTGGTGGTGGATTTCAGCCACGGCAACAGCATGAAGGATCACCGTCGTCAGCTGCTGGTGGCACAGGACATCTGCGATCAGCTGCGCCGCGGCCGCACCGGCATCGCCGGCATCATGGCCGAGAGCTTCCTGGTGGAAGGACGTCAGGACGTGGAGAACGGCTGCGCCGCCACCTTCGGTCAGAGCATCACGGATGCCTGCTTGTCCTGGTCCGACACCGAGACCCTGCTGGCCATGCTGGCAGAAGCCGCGCAGGCGCGTCTGCAACGCTGCGCGGTCTGAATCGGTGACAATGGCTCACACCGCCGTCTTTCAGATAGTGCCGCTGAGCCAGGCACGACTGGCGCAATGGGCAGCCCTGCGCCAGCTGTTGTGGCCCCATCATGACGCCTCGGCTCACCTGCAGGATGGTATCGATATGCTGGCCAATGCACGCCAGAGTGCCTTCCTTGCCCTCGATGAGCATGGACAAGCGGTGGGCTTTGCCGACGCAGCCCTGCGCCTGGATTACGTGAACGGCTGCGAGAGCAGCCCTGTGGTCTATCTCGAGGGGATTTATGTGCAACCACAGCAGCGCCGTCTGGGCGTGGCCCGGGCCCTGATCTCCCATGTGGAGCGCTGGGGTATCGAGCATGGCTGTCATGAGCTCGCCTCCGATACCGCCATCGAGAACCTCGCCTCACAACAGATGCACCAGCAGCTGGGTTTCAGCGAAACCGAACGGGTGGTTTTCTTCAAAAAGGCCCTTGGCTGACGCCAGGGGCCTTTCCTGTTTATCACAAGCTGGGCATAAACCAGACCCGGCCAGCCGCCTCGATACGATCCGTCTTTATCTGGAACACCCGCTCCAGCAAGGCTTCGTCGATAAGCGCTGTTCCCCCCTCGCTCACCACCCGCCCCTGTTGCAGACAGAGGATCCGATCCGCCCAGTCGATGGCCAGGTTGATGTCGTGGATGGCGAGCACCACCAGCAGTCCCTGCCGAGCCAGCGTCTTCAGCAGCCGCAACAGCGCCAGCTGATGGTGCAGATCCAGCCCCGCCAGCGGCTCGTCCAGCAGCAGCACCCGGCCTGCCGGATTGAGGCTGGGCCACAGCTGCAGCAGGGTGCGGGCGATCAGCACCCGCTGCTGCTCCCCGCCGGAAAGTCGACTGAAATCGCGCGCCAGCAGCGTGCTCAGCTCCAGTGCATCACACAGGGCGTCGATGGCCTCGCTCTGGGCCCGCTTCACATCGCGCTGCGTGCCGGCCTCCACCCCGTCGTCCAGCCCTATGGCCAGCACCTGAAACACCGGAATATGAAACAGCTGGGGCTGGCGCTGGGGCAGCATGGCGCGGCGCCGGGCCAGCTCGGGCCAGCTCAGATCGCTGACCGCCTCCCCGCAGAGCCGCACCCTGCCCGTTGCGGGCAGAATGCCGGCCAGGGCGCCGAGCAGGGTGGATTTGCCGCTGCCGTTGGGACCGAGCAGGGCCACCAGCTGGCCCCCCTGCCAGCACAGATCGAGCGGGGCCAATCGCTCGGGGATGGCGAGGGCGTGCGCCTCGATCAGAGGAGCCGGTTCAAGCGCAGAGGGATCAGCGGGCAGCATAAGCACCTTGCCTCAGCAGCGGGTAGACAGCTTGTGCACGTTGGCATTCGGGCCGGTATTTATGCGGTGGCATGGGCATCTTGTCTCAGCAGCAGGTAAATGAAGAGCGGCGCCCCCACGGAGGCGGTGATGACACCGATGGGCAGCTCGCCTGCACTCAAGGCCGAGCGCGCCACCAGATCGGCACCTAGCAGCAAGGCGCCGCCCCCCAGTGCCGAGGCGGGCAGCAAAAAGCGCTGATCGCTGCCGCCGCACAGGCGCAGCAGATGGGGCACCACCAGCCCGACGAAGCCGATGACACCGCACAGGGATACCGCCAGGCCGGTGAGCAGACAGACCGCCAGCACCAGCCGCACCCGCATCCTGTCCACGTCCAGTCCCATCAGGCGGGCCTGGGTCTCCCCCAGCAGCAGTTGCTGCAAGGCCTTGCCCTGCCAGCCGAGCCAGCCAAGGGCGAGCGGGAACAGCAGCCACCACCAGGCCAGTTGCTGGCTGCCGTAGGCGAGGCTGCCCATCATCCAGAACATGTATTCGCGCAGGGAGCCGTCGTCGGCAAAGTACATCAGCCAGGTCATGGCGGCGTTGGTGAGGATGCCGATGGCCACCCCGAACAGCAGCAGGCGGGCATGGCCGAGCCGGGCCCGGCGTGCCAGCCGTATGAGCAGCATGGTCACCAGCAGGGCGCCACCGAAGGCCGCCAGCGACAGCCCCCAGCCCGGCAGATAGACACCAAGGGCCTTGGCCACCGCCATCGCCACCATGGCGGCCAATCCCGCCCCGCTCGAGACGCCGAGCAGGCCGGGTTCAGCCACAGGGTTGTGCAGCATCACCTGCAGCACGGCGCCGCCACAGGCGAGCGCGGCCCCCGCCAACAGGGCCAGCAGGGCGCGCGGCAGCCGCAGCTCAAGCAGGATGCGCTGTTCTAGCTCCCCCATGGGTTGCCAGGGCAGCAGCACGAATTCGCCCCAGGCGAGGGAGAAGAGAAACAGCGTGAGGGTCAGCAGCGCTAGGCCGAGCAACCAGCCCCGCTGCCAGCGGCGCTGGCGGGCGAGCAGAGAGAGATACACAGAGGATCCCCGAACGTGAACAAGGCCCGGCGCCGATGCGGGATTGACCAGCCCGGCGCACAAGGATGAAAAACGCATGATAACAGCGTGTTACCACCCGAGGTCAAGGCTGGTAAGGCTTGGCTAGGGCCTGGATTTCGCCGCTGGCCACCAGCTCCTGCAACGCCAGCGCCAACGGCTGTCTGAGCGCCTGATGGGGTGAGTGCTTGCTCATGCCCAGATAGAGCACCACTGGCTGGGGCGGCTGATAGGCCGCCTTGATGAGGCCGGCCTCGTTGTGCAGGCTCAGGGCATAATCCACCTGGCAGTCTGTGCCTATCATCAGCGGCAGGTGGCCCCGCTGCACCATGCGCAGCAGCTGATCCTCGGTGGGCACGCCGTGCTTGTCGAGCCGGTTGTCGGTATCAAACGGTTCAAAATAGACGGAATTGAGCACATAGCCGACCTTCTGCCCCCGCAGGTCGGCGTAGGTGCGCAGGGTCGATACCGCCGCAGCCTTGCCATAAAACGCAGGCCGACACTGGTAATAGGCCGGTTGCAGATAATCGATGAACTGTGCCCGCTCCGCCGTCATGGCCAGCCCTATCATGAGGTCGACCTGACCGGTCTGCATCTGCTTGAGCGCCCGTCCCCAGGGCACGCGTTTCACCTCGAACGGTATGCCGCTGCGGCGCTGCAGCCGTTGCAGAATGTCCATGTCCAGCCCCCGGAACTGACCGTCCGGTTGCGAGATCCGAAAGGGTGGCCAGACATCGGTGGCCACCGTCAGGGTCGGCGCCCCGTGCGCCAGGCAGGCAAACAGCAGACCAAGCACACCCCAGCTTGTCTTGCCCATCCCGTTGAACCTCGTGTTACCCCATCCTTGATGGGTTAAAAATACCCTGCTGCCCCACTTATGGAAACCCGTGGTTCAGAGATAAAATGCGATTGATTTTAAAGGAGAACCTAATGAACCCTATCATTACCAGTATCGGTCTGTTGGTGTGCAGCAACGTCTTCATGACCTTCGCCTGGTATGCCCATCTTAAGAGCATGAACCACAAACCCTGGATCATCGCCGCCCTGGTGAGCTGGGGCATAGCCCTGTTCGAATATCTGTTGCAGGTGCCCGCCAACCGCATCGGCCATACGGTACTCTCGGTCGGTCAGCTCAAGATATTGCAGGAGGTGATCACCCTGACCGTGTTCGTCCCCTTCTCGGTCTTCTATCTGAAAGAGGATCTGAAGTGGGATTACCTCTGGGCTGGCCTGTGCATCATGGGCGCTGTGTTTTTTGTGTTTCGCGAGAAACTCACCGGCGCCTGAGGCTGTACACTCTATGACATTCAATGTAATGGCATCTGCTTGATAGACGAGGCAAAACCATGGAATTGCGAGACATGCTACAGATCCTGGCCCAGCAGGATGGCTCCGACCTCTATCTGTCGACCGGCGCCCCCCCTTGCGCCAAGTTCAACGGCGGCCTGCGTCCGCTCAGTGAAACGCCGCTCGAGCCGGGCGAGGTGGCAAAGATTGCCGCCGACATCATGGACGGCGAGCAGAAGCTGCAGTTCGAACGGGAGCTGGAGATGAACCTCGCCATCTCCTTGCCCCAGATCGGGCGCTTTCGGATCAACATCTTCAAGCAGCGCAACGAAGTGTCACTGGTGGCCCGCAACATCAAGACCGAGATCCCCCGCTTCGAGGATCTGAAACTGCCTCCCGTGCTGCTCGACACCATCATGGAGAAACGCGGCCTGGTGCTGTTCGTCGGGGGGACAGGCTCGGGCAAGTCCACCTCGCTCGCGGCCCTCATCGACCATCGCAACCGCAACAGCGGCGGCCACATCATCACCATAGAGGATCCGGTGGAGTTCGTTCACCGCCACCGCAAGAGCATCATCAACCAGCGGGAGGTGGGGGTGGATACCCGCAGCTTCCACGCCGCGCTCAAGAATACCCTGCGCCAGGCGCCGGACGTGATCCTCATCGGCGAAATTCGCGACCGCGAAACCATGGAGCATGCGCTGGCCTTCTCCGAAACCGGTCACCTCGCCATCTCCACCCTGCACGCCAACAACGCCAACCAGGCGCTGGATCGCATCATCAACTTCTTCCCGGAGGAGCGCCGCCCGCAACTGCTCAACGATCTTGGCAACAACCTCAAGGCCTTTGTCTCCCAGCGGCTGGTCAAAACCACGGACGGCGGCCGCCGGGCGGCGGTGGAGATCATGCTGGGCACCCACACCATCCGCGACATGATCAAACGCGGCGAATTTGGCGGCCTCAAGGAGGTGATGGAGAAATCCAAGGCCCTCGGCATGGTCACCTTCGACAGTGCCCTGTTCGATCTGGTGGTGGAAGGGGTGATAGAGGAGGAAGAGGCGGTGAAAAACGCCGACTCGGCCAACAACCTGCGCCTCAAGATCAAGCTGTGGAAGGAGAAGGGGCAGATTGCCAGCAGCAGCGATGCCACGGGTTGGAGTCTGGAGCCCACCAAGGATGAGAAAGACGAACTCTTCTAGTGCGAGTCACCCCCTCCCCCGTTAAACAGACACCCGCCCCGGCGGGTGTCTGTTTAAAAAAAGTGCTGTTTATTCAATATCATCTTCGCCCTCTCAACCCGCTGACAACCTGACATCTGGTGAACTATCGTGCTGCCTGCGACAGTTTCTGTCACCACAAATGACAAAATCATCACTCCGCCCAAAAACCCTGTGCGAAGTGTGACTGAAAGCACTTTCAAACCAGCTTCAAAGGAGGCACTATCAAGGGGATGTATCAATAAAGGGGTATTCAATGTTGTTACAACCTGCCAATACAGCAAAATCCAGACAGTTGCTGAACGAGACCATGGCCTTGGTTCTCGCAGGAGGGCGGGGCAGTCGCCTCAAGCAGTTGACGGACAACAGGGCGAAACCGGCAGTACATTTCGGCGGCAAGTTCCGCATCATCGACTTCGTGCTCTCCAACTGCATCAACTCGGGGATCCGCCGGGTCGGCGTGGTCACCCAATACAAGTCCCACAGCCTGCTGCGCCACCTGCAATCGGGCTGGTCATTCCTGCGCTACCAGATGAACGAGTTCATCGACTTGCTGCCAGCCCAGCAACGGGTGGACGAGGTCAACTGGTATCGCGGCACAGCCGATGCCGTCTATCAGAATCTGGATATCATTCGCGATCACGGCCCCAAATATGTGGTGGTGCTGGCGGGGGATCACATCTACAAGATGGATTACGCCGCCATGCTGCTTGACCACGTCAACATGGGCGCCAAAGTCACGGTGGCCTGCATCGAGGTACCACGTACCGAAGCGAGCGCCTTTGGCGTGATGGCGGTGGATGAGGATCGCAAGATCAACGCCTTCGTCGAGAAGCCCGCCAATCCGCCGGCCATGCCGGGCAAGGCCGATATGGCGCTGGCCTCCATGGGGGTCTATATCTTCGAGGCCGAGTATCTCTACCAGTTGCTGGAAGAGGATCTGGCCAACCAGGAATCCCACCACGATTTTGGCATGGACGTGATCCCGCGGGTGGTCAAGGAGGGCACAGCCTACGCCCATCCGTTCAGCCTATCCTGCGTCGGCTGCTGCCCGCAAAAGCGCCCCTACTGGCGCGATGTGGGGACTGTGGATTCGTTCTGGGAAGCCAACATGGATCTCGCCTCGGTGACGCCAGAGCTCGACATCTATGATCAGGAGTGGCCCATCTGGACCAGCCAGAACATGACGCCCCCCGCCAAGTTCGTGCAGGACAGGAACGGCCAGCACGGTATGACCATCAACTCCATGTTCGCCGGCGGCACCATCGTCAGCGGCTCCTTCATCGTGAGCTCTGTGTTGTTCACCAATGTGCGGGTCGACTCCTTCTGTACTCTGGATCAGGCGGTGATCTTCCCCGGGGTCGAGATAGGGGCCGGCTGCCGGTTGCGCCGGGTCGTGGTCGACAAGGGCTGCAAACTGCCGGAAGGCCTGGTGGTGGGGGAAAACGCCTGCGAAGACGCCCGCCGCTTCCACCGCTCCGAGCAGGGCATAGTGCTGGTCACCAAGGAGATGCTGGCCAAGCTG
>NZ_CDDA01000025.1:150328-151032 GCF_000819745.1 Aeromonas bestiarum
AGGAGATGCTGGCCAAGCTGTGAGCGCCAGCTCCGGATGCCAAAAGGGAGCCCGACCGGCTCCCTTTTTACATTTGCTTACCGCTCGCCCCTTGCCTGGCAGGCCCGCTGGCATGCTACTCTGCCGACCCAAGCCTGCCTTCGTCTCATCATGGAACTGCATATGAAAAAACTGGATGTTGCCCGCCTTGCCAGCCTCGCCGACGAGGCCGCCCACTCCCCGCGCCAGCGCATGAACCACAATCTGCACAACGAGCTGGCCGACCCCATCCAGCGCCTCGCCATCGCCATGGAGCCAAAGACCTATATACGCCCCCATCGCCACATGCAGACCTGGGAGCTGCTCACCGCCCTGTGCGGGCGCTTCGTGGTGCTCAACTTCGACGACGAAGGTACTGTGATTGCCCGCGCCATGCTGGGGGAAGAGACCTCGGTGCTGGAGACCCCAGTCGCCACCTGGCATGCTGTGCTATCTCTGGATCCCGGCGCCGTCATCTTCGAGGTGAAACACGGCCCCTATGCCCCCTTTCGGGAAGAGGACTTCGCCCCCTGGTCACCGGCCGTGGATGACATCGAGGGCCAGCAGGCCCTGATGGCCTGGTATCGCCACGCCGAGGTGGGCCAGCGCTGGCCGGGGCGCTGATCCCCTCCTCCGCCAGGCAGCCCCATCGCTGCCAGCCATAAAAAAGACCCGCCAGTGGCGGG
>NZ_CDDA01000025.1:151198-182557 GCF_000819745.1 Aeromonas bestiarum
CCAAGCCTATCTGGCCCGGCTCGCACCACTCGAACATCACCTCCTGGCTCTTGCCGCAGCAGCTGCCGCCGCACACCTGGGTCTCCCGCTTGGCGACCCGGCCCTTGCGCATCCAGACACCGAGCATGGCCTCCACCGCATCTTCCGAGGTGCGGAAGTGGCGCGCCAGATCCCGCCTGCTCACCTTCTGCTGTGCGGCGAGATAGGCGCCGAGCTCCCGCAGGATCACAGGGCCACCACCTTGCGGGCGACTATGTCGCCGTGACGACGGCCCAGCCACCAGAGCAGCAACAGGGAGAGGCCATAGCTGCCGATCCAGAGCAGGCTCTGCTCGGGGTGGGCGGCAAAGGTGGCCGCCTGATAGAAGACGGTGGCGCACAGGAAGGCCGTGTAGTTGCACCAGGCGGCGGTCAGCAGCGCCCACTGGCGACCGGTTTCCCGTACCAGGGCACCCATGGCGGCAGCACACGGCATGTAGAGCAGCACGAACAGCAGGTAGGCAAAGGCACCGGCGGCACCGTCGAAGTGGGTCTGCATGTTGCCGTAGGTGGAGACATCTACCTCCTGCGCCTCGGCGGCGGCCTGCTGGTCATCCAGATTGCCGACCTGGATCCCCATGGGATCGGACGGGTCTATGTCGGCCAGGTTGGTGGCGACGGCGGCGATGGCCTCGTTGAAGCTGGCAAGCAGGGAGAATTCCTTCTCCTCCTCATCCCCGTTGCTGCCGGCGTAGAGGCTGTTGAGAGTACCCACTACCGCCTCCTTGGCGAAGATGCCGGTGACGATACCGACCGTGGCCTGCCAGTTGTCATCGCGCACACCTATGGGGTGCAGCACAGGGGTCACGGCCTGGCTTATCTTGCTCAGCACAGAGCTTTCTTGGTCTTGGTGGCCGAAGCTGCCATCCGTGCCCAGCGAGTTGAGCACGCTCAGCACGGCGACCACCAGCACTATGGTTTTACCGGCGCCGAACACGAAGGATTTGAGCTTCTGCCAGGTCTTGATCCCCACGTTGATGGGACGCGGCCACTCGTAATCCGGCATCTCCATCAGCATGGAGTCGCTCTTGCCCGGCAACAGGGTGCTGCGCAGCAGCAGGCCGGTGAGCACGGCCACCAGAATGCCGATGAGGTAGAGACCGAACACCAGGTTCTGACCCGATTCGGGGAAGAAGGCCACCGCAAACAGGGCGTAGACCGGCAGGCGGGCACCGCACGACATGAAGGGGGCCATGGCGGAGGTCATCAGCCGCTCCCGCTCCGAGTTGAGGGTGCGGGTCGCCATCACAGACGGCACTGTACAGCCAAAGCCCATCAGCATGGGCACGAACGCCTTGCCCGGCAGCCCGAGGCGACGCATCAGGGCATCCACCACGAAGGCGGCGCGGGCCAGGTAGCCTGAGCTCTCCAGCACCGCCAGAAACAGGTAGAGACAGCCGATCACCGGGATAAAGGTGGCCACCGTCTGCAAGCCGACCCCGAAGCCGTCCGCCAGTATGGCTCCCAGCCAGTCCGGGGCATGGATCAGCCCCAGCAGGTGGTGCACGCCATCCACGAACAGGGCGCCGCCCATGATGTCGAAGAAGTCGATGAAGGCGCTGCCCACCTTGATGGCGAACATGAACATCAGGTACATCACCAGCAGGAAGAAGGGGATGCCGACCCAGCGGTTGAGCAGCACCCGATCCAGCCATTCGCTCTGGGCTATGGTGAGCTTGCCCTTCTGCTGACACGCCTGGCTGGCCCACTGGTGAATGTGACCATAGCGGATATCCGCCAGTTGCAGATCTATGTCCTGGGCATGATGGGCACGGGCCACCACGTTGGCGGCGGCGGCCTGCTGGCCGGGCAGCAGGGTTTCCTGCATCACGGCATCCTCTTCCAGCAGGCGCAGGGCGCGGCCACGGGCGGTGAGGTGGTGCGGGGCGAGCAGGGTCTCCAGCTCCGCCAGATCTTTTTCAAGGTCGCTGCCGTAATCGAGCAGCAGCGCGGGCTGGGGCTGGCCGATGAACTGCTGGATCTGGTGCTTGAAAGCGGCGACCTGCTGACGGTTGTGGGCCGACAGGGCCACCACGGGGCAGCCGAGCGCCTTGGCCAGCAAGGTCTCATCTATGACCAGCCGCCGCTTTTGCAATATGTCCATCTTGTTGAGCACCACCACCATGGGCAGCCCCAGCTCGCGCAGTTGCAGCGTGAGATAGAGGGAGCGTTCCAGGTTGGCGGCATCGATGACGTTGAGCAGCAGATCCGGCTGCTGGCCCTGAACGAAGCGGCTGGCGATCTGCTCGTCCAGGCTCCCTTCCTGATTGGCCAGGCTATAGATGCCGGGCAGGTCCATCAGCTTGTAGTCGTGCCCCTGGGCGGAGAACTCGCCCATCTTCTTGTCGACCGTGACGCCGCTCCAGTTGCCCACCTGCTGGCGGGCCCCGGTCAGGGCGTTGAACAGGGAGGTCTTGCCGCTATTGGGGTTGCCGACGGTTACCAGGGAATAATTCATACCGGTTCAACCTCGATTTGCAGGGCAAGGCTTTTTTGCATGGAGAGACAGATCCCCTGACACTGGATCTGGAGCGGATCACCCAGCGGTGCCGCGCGCAGGTAGATGACTTCGGTCTGAGGCAGCAAGCCCATCACCATCAGCTTGCGCCGCAGGGGACGGGTCAACTGATTCATGTTCTTGATGCGAGCACTCTGTCCCGGTGACAACTGCGCGAGTACCATGACTGACTCCTGAAGTTAAACAATAATAATTCGCTTTCACTCGGGGCATTATAATCCGTGTTTCCCACGCTAATTTGAGTAAAATCAAACTCCGCTTAGCTAACTCACAAATAACTGCCATGAGTCACGACAACAACAGCCGCCTGGTTTACAGCACGGACGGCGGCATCATCAAGGAACAGACCCAGTCCCCATCCGCTTCTCCCTTCCCCGCCGACGGCGTGGTGCGCATCCGGCGCGAGACCAAGGGGCGCAAGGGTGCCGGCGTCATCAGCATCCACGGCGTACCGGCCGAACAGCAGAAGGCCATCGCCACCCTGCTCAAGAAGAAGTGCGGTACCGGCGGCGGCCTGAAAGAGGGGATCATCGAGATCCAGGGGGATAAACGGGACCTGATCAAAGCTGAGCTGGAGAAGGCCGGTTTCAGCGTCAAGCTGGTGGGCGGCTGACCCACTTGTCTGGCGGATGATTTTTCCCTAGAATGCCCGCTCCCATCGAGGGGGAGTAGTCTCGCAGCCCGATCCCAAACCGGTTTGCGACCCTGATCAACATGCTTGGTGCCAACTCACCATGGTCAGGGTGATCCATCTAATTCGTGGATTTGACAAGACCTTTGACGGGCCAGTGCCAATACCGGGGACGGATGGCGCAGGCTTGTCTCAGGTATAACAATTCCGTCCCCCGGTCATTTTTATGGAAGCCCTGTTAACCTCAACCCTGAGCGTGGCTATCGCCGAGATCGGCGACAAGACCCAGCTGCTGGCGTTGCTGCTCATCTGTCGTTTTCGCAAGCCCTGGCCCATCATAGCCGGCATGCTGGCGGCGACCCTGCTCAACCACGCCGGCGCCGCCTGGCTTGGCGAGTTCATCAGCCGCTGGCTGGATCCCAAGGTGATGACCTATCTGGTCGCCGGCTCCTTCATTGCCATGGCGGCCTGGATCCTGGTGCCGGACAAGATGGACGACGAGGAGAGCCCGCTCGACAAGTACGGCCCCTTCATGGCCACCTTCGTGCTCTTCTTCATCGCCGAGATAGGCGACAAGACCCAGATCGCCACCGTCTTGCTGGCGGCCAAATATGACTCGCTGGTGCAGGTCATCACAGGCACCACCCTCGGCATGATGCTGGCCAACGTGCCCGTGGTGCTGCTCGGCAAGCTGGGCGCCGACAAGTTGCCGCTCAAGGGGATCCGCATCGCCTGCGCCATCCTGTTTGTGGGCCTCGGGGTCAGCACCCTGATCTTCGCCTGACACAGGCCGGCCCGGAAGGCGGCGAGGCAAGCGTGAGCACTTGCCTACCCCGCCCAGTGCCGGTATCCGTGTCGTGTCATCCCAAGCCAGCCCCGCCTCTATTCAAACAGGCGGGGCTTTTTGTTGCCCGCCAGCGGCCGATGCCTGCGTCCCCCCTGCCGGCTGTCGCACGCCCGCACACGGGGAGTGTCCCGCAGTGCCATGACGGTGGCATAATGCGGCAAACCTCATGGAGCATCCCATGCACTTCACCTCAAGACAGACGCTGCTCGACTGGGTCAGACGCGGACGCCTCGCCCAGGCGCACCTGCCCGCCGCCCTCGCCCTGTGCGAGCTGCCACCCGGCCCCGCCCGCTGGCAATGGTTGTTCGATCGCCTGCTGCTCTGGCTCGGCAGCCTCTGCCTGGGCGCCGGTCTGGTGTTCTTCGTCGCCTTCAACTGGCAGGAGCTGGGTCGCCTCTCACGCCTCGCCCTGCTGGAACTGCCCCTGCTCGCCATGCTGGTGCTGCTGTGGCGCAAGCCCCTGGCCGACACGCCCCGCCAGGCGCTGCTGCTGGCCGCCGCGCTCAATATCGGTGCCCTGCTGGCCCTGGTGGGCCAGACCTATCAGACCGGCGCCGATCCCTGGCAGCTGTTCGCCACCTGGGCCCTGATGCTGCTGCCGCTGGCGGCACTCGGCATGAGCCCCTTGCTGTGGACCCTGAGCTGGCTGCTCGGCCAGCTGGCGCTGGTGCTCTACTGGCGACTCGGGCTGTTCAACTTCTTGTTTGCCTTCGATGAAGAGGGGCTGGGCTGGTGTCTGACCCTGCTCAACGCCGCCCTCTGGGGCCTGCTGTTGCTGGCACCGGCCCGCTGGCGCTTGATGCCAAGCTGGCTGCCGGGTCTGGCCGCCGGCCTCGGCATCACCCTGCTGGCGTTGCTGGCGCTGTTTGATGCCGCCTCCCCCTGGGTCTGGCCCGCCTGGATCGCATGGCTTGGCGCCGCCTATCTGCGCTGGCACCACAGATTTATCGCCGGGCTCGCCATGGGCTGCCTGAGCCTGATCGCCGTGATCCTGGCGGCCCTTGGCAAGTGGATGGAGCCCGACGTGGACGGCTTCCTGCTGCTGAGTCTGATTGCCATTGGCCTGTCGGTCGCGGCCAGCCGCTGGCTGCAACAGCAACGGAGGTCCCATGCATAAGCAAGGCATCTGGCAAACCCGCCAGGAGGAGGCAACATGGCTGATCTGACCCCCTGGCAGCGGCTGCAACAGGCCAAACTGGTGGAAGGGGACGTCCCCAATGATACCCAGCCCCACTGGTCGAGCCGCTTCCTGCTCGGCATGGTGGGCTGGATCGCCGCCCTCTTCCTGCTGTTCTTCCTGTTCATGTCGTTCTCGCAGCTCACCCGGGATGCCAACAGCGCCCTGGTGATGGGCAGCGTACTGATGGCCATCGCCTATGGCCTCAACCGCTTCGCCCAGCGCAGCGATCTGTGGGACCAGTTCGTGCTGGCACTGGCGCTGGCCGCCGATGCCTGGCTGCTCTATGGCCTCATCGATCAGATTGACCCGCACTCGGCGCCGCTCTGGCTGGGGCTGGCCCTGCTGTCGCTCGCCATCGCCGCCCTGTTCGAACACTGGCTGATCCGACTGTTTCACAGCTTCGCCGCCGCCATACTGCTCACCCTTGGGCTGGCTTGTCTCGGCCTGCAACTGCTGGCCCTGCCGCTGGTGATGGCGGCCGTCACCCTCTGCTGGCTGCAGGCGGAGCGTCAGCCCGTTCACCATCAACTCTACGAATCCCTCACTCTGGGGCTGGCGCTCTCCCTGCTGGTGCTGGGGCGCCTGCACCACCCGCTGTGGGACGGGGGCGCCAGCATGCTCGACGAGCTGGGCCACTCTCGCCTGCCGCTCTGGCTCAATCCCCTGCTCTGCGCCGCCCTGCTGCTCGGGGTCATGATCCGGCTCAAGCTGCCGCTGCTGTATGGGCTGCCGCTGGTGCTGATCAGCGCCCTCATCCCCGGCATGGGGGCCGGCGCCCTGGTGCTGGTGCTCGGCTTTTATGCCGGTAGCCTGGGGCTGATGACGCTGGCGGGCCTGCTGCTGCTCGGCTTTGGCTCCCTCTATTACTACGATCTGGGGCTGACCCTGATGACCAAATCCTGGCTGCTGCTGGGCTCGGGCGCCCTGCTGCTCGGCACCCGCCAGCTACTGAAGATCCTCAATGGGAGGACGCCATCATGAGACGGCTTGGACTCCTGCTGACCGGCCTCGCCATACTGGCGGGCATCAACGTCACCGTCTGGCGTTACGAGCACGCCATCAGCAGCGGCGAGGTGGTGCTGCTCAGGCTGGCGCCGGTCGACCCCCGCTCCCTGATGCAGGGGGATTACATGCGGCTGAACTACGACATTGCCCGCCAGCTCGGTGCCCGTCGCGACAGCGAGCGCGCCAATGGCGGCGATACCCTGGTGATCCGCCTCGACGGGCAGCAGGTGGCCAGCTGGGTCGAAGGCGGCAAGCCCGCGCAACTGGCACCGAATGAGCGGCTGTTGCAGGTGCGCCTAAGCGACAACCAGTGGCTGATCGGGCCCGACGCCTTCTTCTTCGAAGAGGGCACGGGGGAGCAGTATGACGCGGCGCGCTACGGCGAGTTTCGGCTGCAAGCGGATGGCAAGGCGCTGCTGGTCGGGCTGCGTGATGAGCAGTTCAAGCTGATGGGAACCAGCAGGGATCGTTGGTAAGTACTGGCAATCTCAGGCTTTTTTACCCACACTTGCGCAAGAGGATCGCCAGTTTCACGCCAAGGATGGGCTCATGAGGATAAGGTTGTGCTGTTATCTGCTGCTGATGTCGTGCCTGGGTTCGGCGCAGGCAGATCTCGCCAGGCTGGAGTACCTGACCGAGGAGTACCCCCCTTACAACTTCAGCGATGAGGCCGGCCAGCCCAGCGGGCTGGCGGTCGAGTTGCTGCAGCTGGTCTGGCAACGCAGCGGCACGCCTGCCCAGCCCATCCGCATCCTGCCCTGGGCACGAGGCTACTACCTGCTGACCCAGAAACCCAATGTGGTGCTCTTCTCCACCGCCCGCACCGACACCCGCGACCCCCTGTTCAAATGGGCCTGCCCCATCGGCTACTCCGAATACATATTGCTGGCCCACAAGCAGCGCCACATCAGCCTGAGCGCCCCCGATCAGATGAACGCCTACCGGATCAGCGCGGTGCGGGCCGATGCCTCCGAGCAGTTGCTGCTCAACCGGGGCATGGATGAAACTCGCATCATACCGGCCAACCGGCTGAGCCAGGCCCTGCGCATGCTGGTGTCGGGCCGCGCCGATCTGCTGGCCACCAGCAAGCTGGCGGGCTATGACGCCATCAAGGCGCTGCAGCTCAAGGCCGACGACTTCAATGTGGCCCTGGTGCTGGATGCCGAAGAGCTCTGCTACGCCTTCAGCCGTCAGGTGGACGACGGCGTGGTCAAGCAATTCGAGCGCGCGCTAACCCAGGCGCTGGCCTCGCCGGAGTTTCAGCGCCTGCGGCTCCAATACCTGCCCGCCCCCTGACCTCAACGCGGCCTGGGTTCGCATCCCCTTGATTTAACCCCCGATCTGATTGGCGAATTATCACGATTTGGTAACACTTGAGGATGAAGCAACACCCCATCAGGATGGCCAAGATGAAAAAATGGATTGGAATAGTCGCGCTCATGTTTACCGCCATCACCCAGGCCAGCCCTGAACTTGGCAAGCTGCACTACCTCACCGAAGAGTACAAACCCTACAACTTCTCCAACGAAGCCGGCGCCCCTACCGGCCTCGCCGTCGAGCTGCTGCATCAGGTGTGGCAGAAGACCAACACCCCGGCCCAGACCATCACCATCATGCCCTGGGCGCGGGGCTACTACCTGCTGACCCAGAAACCCAATGTGGTGCTCTTCTCCACCGCTCGCACCGAGGCGCGAGATCCGCTGTTCAAGTGGGCCTGCCCCATCGGCTATGCCGAGATAGTGCTGATGGGGCTGGCCAAGAGTCCGCTCACCCTCACCAAGCTGGAAGATGCCCAGCAGTACAACATAGGGGCGGTGCGGGCCGACGTGGGGGAGCAGCTGCTGCTCAACAACGGCTTTGACGAGCAGAAGATCATGACCGCCAACCGCCTGCCCCAGGCGCTCAAGATGCTCACCTCCGGCCGGGTCGACCTCATCTCCACCAACAAGACCACCATGATGGATCTCATCGCCACCCAGCAGCTGGATCCCGCCCAGTTCAAGGTGGCCTGGATGCTGAGCTCGGAGCAGTTCTGCTTCGCCTTCAGCCACCCGGTCAGCGACGAGCTGGTCAAGGAGTTCCAGAACGGTCTGACCCAGGTGCTGGCCAGCAGCGAATTTCAGCAGATCCAGGGCAAGTACTTCCCCGCCCGCTAACCGGGTTGAGCAAGATAAGGGGCCCAGCGGGGCCCCTTGTTTTTGCCCGTTGGCGCCGTCAGATCTGTGTGCGACGCAGACGCTTGACCGCATACATGCTGGCATCGGCCAGCCGCAGGGCCTCGTCGATCGAGGTATTGGCCGGCTCTATGGCCACGACCCCCACGCTGGCACCGGGATAGTGCAGCACGCGGGAAGACAATGGCAGCTGCACCTGGCTGCACTCGAACAAGCGGCGCTGAAAACCCTGCACCGCCGCCTCCAGCGTCTCTTCACCGCACAGCGGCCCCACACCCACGGCAACAAATTCATCGCCCCCCACCCGCGCCAGCAGATCCCCCTCGCGCAGCACGCTCGAGAGTGCCCTCGCCACTGCCTGCAACAGCAGATCGCCGGCAGCATGGCCGTGAGTGTCGTTGATGGCCTTGAAGCCGTCGAGATCGATAAAGGCGAGCAGCAGCGGATGTTCGACCCGCAGTGCCAGGGAAAACAGGCGGTTGAGTTCGTGCATCAGCGCCCGCCGATTGGGCAGGCCGGTCAGGGGATCGCTCAGCGCCTGGCGTGACAGCTCCTTGTTGGCCCGCTGCAACTGCAAGAGCAGCTGCTCCCGCTCCACCTGTTCGGCGATCAGCCGGGCGAAGAAGGCAAGCAGATGATCCGAGCCTTCGACCAGCGGCTTGTGCTCGGCGCTGGCGCCGCACAGGGTGCCATAGAGGGAGCCGGAGGGAGTCAGCACGGGACAACTCAGATAGGTGCGAATGCCGAGCGTCCGCGCCGCCTGGGAATCCCCCCAGCAGCTCGCCACATCGTCGGTAAAGAAGCGCCCCTCATCGAGGGCCCGGCGGCAGAGGGCATCGCCCCAGGCCACCGAGCCCCCCTCGGGGATCTGCAGCTCGGCCGTGTTGTGGGCATAGCGGATATGTTGGATGTCATGACCCAGGTCTATCTCGGTCAGATAGGTGGACTCAAGCCCGGTGACCGTCTCTAGCATCTCCAGCAGCGGGCGGGTCAGACTCTCCAGATCCCGCGCCTCGGTCACCTGCAGCGACAACGTCTGCAATATTCTGTCCATGCACACCTCCCTGCTTGCATGTCGATTACTGAAACGATAGCCAACCCCTGGGCTCCTTCACAAGCAAGGCCGGGGCCTGATGCCGACTAAATGTGCCACCCTGCTCGCAGTCGTCGCCAGACGGCGCCAGCGGGCAGCCAAACCGGCCGCATAAGAGCCCTCTGCCTTGCCATGGGGTGAGCAACAGACCGCAGAGGGGTCAATGCACCAGATGCCCTCTCCTGCTCCCTTGCCCAGCCCGCAGCTTGGCTTGGCTTGGCTTGGCACGGATGGTGATGCAGATCTCGCGCCCCCCGGCAGCGCACGGCCACCGGCAGCGCACGGCCACCGGCCAAATACCGCAGCTTGGTGACGCGCCAACACTCACATCACTCGCCGCCCTGGGGCCAAGGCGGCACCGCGACCTTGAGCCGGCTCAAAAAACTATTCAATTCTGACACTTGCATCACTAATTCAATGGAATTCCATGGATCGGGCCGAGACGGCTCCGTAAGATAACCAAGGTGCCTGTTGGTCCCCTGGTTGCCTCTGACGGTCAACAGCGCATTGTGGTAGCGACAGCCAGGGGCGGTAGCAACTGTCGCGGATAGAGAGGGAGTATGTGCCTGCGAGGCGAGACGTCTGGCAGAAGGGGGCAACGGCGGCACAAGCCCGCCGGGTGATAGCGCAGGGCGCCAATACGCGGAGGAAATAACCCCGCCTGTTGCTGTAAACACAGGGCCCTGCAAGCAAACGGCACATTGCACCGGCGGACTATCCCCTCTCAGCGCAACAGACAGGTGATGACGACCGGCATTGCGCCCCACCGCGGGTCGCAAACAACCACCCGGTCACTGGCTTATCCGATGCCGTTTGACTCAACACCCGTCGCCACTGGGCACGCTCAGGGTTATTTGACCCGCATCAGGCGATGGCGGATATCTCCCAGCTCGAACTGGATCACCTGGGAACGCTGCATGGCATCGACCCGCTGCAGCATGTCGTCGTCGTACTGCTTGCGCCGCATCCACTGCATGGGCTCCTCGAAGCTGCCTTCATTGACGATAAAGGTATCCGTGTAGGTGTCGTTCACTATGCTGACCACCCAGATGCGCTGCTGAAACTCCGAGAGTTCGGCAAAGAGCGCGGCCCCGCGAGTCGCGAGCCAGCGCCCTGCCCGAGTGATCCTGTTTTTACTGTCGACGAGCCGGTTTGCCATAACTGATAAGGGTTGGATAAGAGGATGGTTGGGCATCCTAGCATCCAGGGGGATGGGGCACCAAGCAACAGGAGGCGTCGCCCCCTCCCATTCGGGCGAGACGTTGGGGGCAATATGCACGTAGGGTGCAATAAGCGGAGCGCATTGCACCAGGAAACGATCCCCTCTCCCCTTGCGGGAGAGAGGTAGGGTGCCAATAAGCGAAGCGCATTGCACCGCGGTAACAGTCCCCTCTCCCCTTGCGGGAGAGGGTTAGGGTGAGGGGTTGGGTAATGTCATTGATTTGCGATGTGTCGTCCCACGCGTAAATGGCATGGCTTCGCCATGCAGGACGCGAGGACGCTGTCCTCGACGGGGTTTCGCCGCCGCTACGCGGCTGGGCGAGTGACTTTTCTTTGCGTGGCCAAAGAAAAGTCACCAAAAGAAAGGCCACCCCCACTTGTTCGCCCTCCTGCGTCGGGTGCCCTCGGTTCACCCGTTTGTCCGACGGCACGCGCCGATGGGCTTTGATCTCCACCATCCCTGGCGTCGTTCAAAGTCCGCTGCGGACATCCTTGTCCTTGCGCCAAACCGGGCCGAGCGTTGCTCGTCCAATTCCGGTTTGGCCCCTAGCCCAGCGACGCTCGCTCGGCGTCCTGCCTCGCGGCCTGGACAAACGGGCTCACCTCGGCGAACAACAGGGGGCAACGCCCAACCCGCAGCCTCGAGGAATATATTAGATATAGGGGAACAATCCACGCGGCTAAGTGCATCATAATGTAATTTTTTTAAAATACAGGTGTAATTTACACTAATTAACTCACTATTCTTATATAACGATTATAAGGTCTAAACTTTACCATGAGCAAAAGCATTATAAATGAAGATGGTATATGGTTCGAGGTTGACATAGATAACAACCAAGAATACATAATGGAGATATCGTCGTCTCAAAACACAATAAAATCAATAAATCAAATAAGTGATATTCTTTTAAGACTAACAACTCCAATCAAGAATACTTATAATGAGCTCAATAAAGATATGTATGTAGAGTCAGCAAAACTAACTGTCGGTATAAAAGTCGGCGTTGAAGGAAACTTCATTGTCGCAAAAGGTAATAGCGAAGCCAACATAGTTATTGAGATATCCATGAGGCCTAAAAATGCTTGAAAGCATTGTAAAAGTACATTGCGATGGCAATAATAGTTTTGGAACAGGATTTATTTTTAAATCTGATGATGAGTTTTATTATATAGCCACATGTGGTCATGTTATCAATGATCTCAAAGGAAATATATTCATTGATAATATACCATCAGATGTCATCCTTAATAAATATAAGGACGGCATCGACATTTCAATTTTAAGAATGAACAGTACAATAGCGCCACGCTATAAGCCATTACCACTAAAGTTAGATGGTAGTCTTATTGATAGCAAAGTCATAGGTTTCAGTCTTTTAGGTGATAAAATAAAAAAAGAATCCATCTCTGTCCGACAAATTAAGAAAGTCGAACTAGAAAAAGATGGCATGAAATTATCATCATTAAAATTATATCCAAATGAAAGTATAAAGAGTGGATATAGTGGGGCACCTCTTTTAGATACTAACAACTCAGTATTAGGCATAATAAATATCCGGTGCGGAGATGATACAAACTATGCGTTGTCTATTTCTCATCTTGAAGAAATATATGAATGCCAATTGACAAGCAATCAAATACTGCACCACACATACAAACAAAAAACGATAGAAATTTCTGATATCAATAGAGCTCTTATAAAAGAAAAATTAAGTGCAGACCTTTTCTCTACACTTCATTGTTACTCTAATAGATATGATGTTTGGGTTGATCCAAACATATACAGTATAAATGAAACACTTATCACAAAAAAAAGTGATACAGCTAGGATCGCCTGTGATTACATCATAAATAATCGGATTAACTATATAATATCTGCACGCCCACAATATGGACTAACATCTCTCGCTTATCATTTATCCCTTGAATGCTGGTGTAAACTACAACCTGAGCTATATCTATATTTAGATGCTAGTTTATTAAAGCCTTATGAGCAAGAAATAATTCTTTATGTCAACTCTAAGCTAACCCAGTTAAAACTGACAAAAGATGATGTTAGCTGTATTATTCTTGATAATGTAAGCTGTAAAAACAATAAATCAAACGATATTATATCAAGAATCTGCGAATTATATGACGATATCCCATTAATAATAATGTTTACGAATGAGGATTCCTATGGGTACCCAAGTAATATTACTTTGCCTGAAAATAGAGATTTTGAACAGTTATATCTATGGCCTTTAACCAGAGGGGGTATTCGTAATGTTGTATCTAAATACAACAATTCAAGATTTATAGGTGAAGAAGACCTTGTCATAAATAAGGTAACTTCTGATTTAGAAACTTTAAATATCCCAAGAACACCATTAAACTGCCTAACTATTCTTAAAACATATGAGGTTGATTTTGAAGAGAGCCCTATCAACAGAACAGAAATAATAAGACGAGTGCTATCCATACTATTTAATACTGATTCTGTTCCTAGCTATAAAACAAAACCCGATATAAAAGATGTAGAATATGTTCTCGGATATTATTGCGAACACCTATTAAAACAAGAAATCACGTTTTTTGACAGAAAAAACTTCCTACATGAAATATCAACATTTTGTACTGAACATGAGATTGATCTAGATATTGATATCATTTTTGATGTTTTATATCAAAATAGCATCATTATTAAGGGGGAGCTAGGATTCAGATTTAGATTTACATATTGGATAATCTATTTTGCAGCACAGAGAATGCACCAATCCGAAGATTTCATGAACTATGTTTTCAATGAAATGAACTATTTGTCATACCCTGAAATAGTTGAATTTTATACCGGTATAGATAGACGACGCGATAATGCTCTAGACATCATTAGAAATGACATATCTTTTCTTAGAGAAACAGTAAGTAAAGAATGTGGAATACCTGACAATATAAACATATATGACTTCGCACAATGGAAACCATCAGCAGAAGCGATCGAAGTCATATCAAAAGAAATTTCAGACAGCATATCCACCTCTAAATTACCCTGTGAAATTAAAGACCAATATGCAGACAAATATTATGATTATGGTAAGCCATTAAATCAAAACATTGATATATTATTAGAGCAATATCATCTAACCAAGTTAATGCGGTCAATTAATGCTGGTTCAAAAGCTCTTCGAAATAGTGACTATACATCTCCAGATGTAAGGCACGCCTTGCTTAGAGAAATTCTATTATCATGGCGTCAACTAGTAAATGTTCTTGTCGCTTTATCACCTGTAATGGCGCATGACGGCCACGCAACTATTGGTGGCACAATGTTCAATCTTGACGATTCCATTCGAAATAAAGATATCAAGGATAGATTCAGCATTATATTGAATGTTCTACCTATGAATGTCGTCAGTTGGTACAAAGATGATTTATTTTCAAAGAAAATGAGCTCACTATTGTACAAACATATAGATAATGAAGAAAATTGCCTAACTAGACATAATATCCATCTTCTTATCCTTAATAAAAAGCCTAAAGGATGGGAAGATAAACTTTACAGTTACATAACTTCCGTCCACAAAAACTCATATTATTTATTCGATCTTTATAGAGCTCTAAGAAGTGATTACAAGTACAGTTTTTCTTCAAGAGAAGATTTAAATAAAATCGAATATTTATTAAAGGCGACTCTAGTTAAACATCAAAAAGGTATTAAAGCTCCAGGACCAAAAGCAATTGGTAAGTTAAGTAATCAGGTGTTACCTGAGCGAGATAATGCTTGATATTTTTCACAGATTACAGATTTTAGAACACAAAAAACCGCAGCCCAAGGCTGCGGTTTTTTATTGGGTCAAGCTGTTGGCACCAACGGGGCCACCGGCCTTAGGCACGGCGCCAGCTGGTCTTGCCGGCGCTGTCTTCCAGCACGATTCCCATCTCGGTGAGACGGTTGCGGGCGGCGTCGGCGGCGGCCCAGTTCTTGTCGGCGCGGGCCTGGTTGCGCTGGGCGATCAGCTGCTCTATCTCGGCTACTTCGTCATCGGCCTCATTGCCCTTGAGGAAGGCGTCCGGATCCTGCTGTAGGATACCGAGCACGGCGCCCAGTTCACGCAGACGGGCACCCAGGCCTGCGGCAACTGTGATGTCTTCGGCCTTCTGGCGGTTGATCTCGCGCACCAGATCGAACAGGGCGGAGTAGGCTTCCGGGGTGTTGAAGTCGTCGTCCATCGCTTCCTTGAAGCGAGCCACCTGTTCATCACCACCGGCAGCGGCGGCCACCGGCAGGTCGCGCAGGGCTGTGTACATGCGCTCCAGCGCGGCGCGGGCCTGCTTCAAGTTGTCTTCCGAGTAGTTGAGCTGGCTGCGGTAGTGACCTGACATCAGGAAGTAACGCACGCTCTCGGCATCGTAGTGGGCCAGGACGTCGCGGATGGTGAAGAAGTTGCCAAGGGATTTGGACATCTTCTCTTTATCCACCATCACCATGCCGCTGTGCATCCAGGTGTTGACGTAGTCGCCACCGTGGGCGCAGCAGGACTGGGCGATCTCGTTCTCGTGGTGCGGGAACTGCAGATCCGAGCCGCCGCCGTGGATGTCGAAGTGGTTGCCAAGGTGCTTGGAGTTCATGGCGGAGCACTCTATGTGCCAGCCAGGACGGCCCGGGCCCCAGGGGCTTTCCCAGGTCGGCTCGCCGGGCTTGGACATCTTCCACAGCACGAAGTCGAGCGGGTTGCGCTTGGCATCCACCACGCCGACCCGGGCACCGGCTTGCAGCTGCTCCAGATCCTGCCCGGAGAGCTTGCCGTAGTCGGCGTAGGAGTCGACGATGAACATGACGTCGCCGTTGTCGGCCACGTAGGCGTGATCCTGCGCGATCAGGCTCTCAACCAGTTCGATGATTTCACTGATGTGCTGGGTGGCGCGCGGCTCGACGTCCGGGCGCACCATGCCGAGGGCATCAAAATCCTGGTGCATGTCGCCGATCAGGCGCTCGGTCAGATCGTCACAGGTGACGCCGGTCTCGGCGGCGCGCTTGATGATCTTGTCATCCACGTCGGTGACGTTGCGCACGTAGTTGAGCTGATAACCGCAGTAACGCAGGTAACGGGCCACCACGTCGAAGGCGACGAAGGTGCGACCGTGGCCGATATGACAGTGATCGTAGATAGTGACGCCACACACATACATGCCCACCTTGCCCGGGTGGATAGGTTTGAATTCTTCTTTTTGACGAGTGAGTGTGTTGTATATCTTCAGCATCTTATGACCACTGCCTGTGAGTAAAATGGCCTGCCATTCTACCCGCATCCGGTGGAGAAAACGAGGCAGAAAACAGGGCGGATCCGGCCTCACAGTCATGTCAGCCCTATGCCAGACGACCACTATGGGCTAGAATTGCCACCACTTTATGCCATAGCCCATGCAACAAGCTGCGAGCCGCTTATCTGCCCGCGCAACTTTTGCCCAAAGAATGAAAGGACATATCATGGTTACTCTGCACACCAATCACGGCGACATCACTCTGACCCTGAACGCGGAAAAAGCCCCGGAAACCGTGGCCAACTTCCTGCAATACTGCCGTGACGGTCACTACGACAACACCATCTTCCACCGCGTCATCGACGGCTTCATGATCCAGGGCGGCGGCTATGCCCCTGGCTTCGAAGAGAAAGACACCCGCGCCTCCATCAAGAACGAAGCGGCCAACGGTCTGTCCAACAAGATTGGTACCGTCGCCATGGCCCGCACCATGGAGCCGCACTCTGCCAGCGCCCAGTTCTTCATCAACGTGAACAACAACGACTTCCTCGATTTCAAATCCGCCACCACCCAGGGCTTCGGCTACTGCGTATTCGGTGAAGTGACCGCCGGCATGGACGTGGTCAACAAAATCAAGGGCGTCAAGACCGGCAACGCCGGCCGCATGCACCAGGATGTACCGGTAGAGGACGTGGTGATCACCAAGGTGACCCTTGCTGACTGATCTCTGCCTTCTGCGAGATGAACTGACTGCGGCCCCGGCCGCAGTTTTTCCATCTGCACTTGCCACTAGCCCGAACTGGCGCCGCCTCGACTATCTGGCCCACGGCAACGGGCGCCAGCGCGCGGCCCACGCCCTGCTCACCGGCACGCCCCTGTGGGATGAGTTGCAAAGCCAGTGTCTGGACGTGGCGCTGGTGAGCACCCTGGCCATAGGGCTGGACAGGCCCGGCAGCGATCTCGACATCCTCTGCCAGCATGCAACACCTTCGGTGCTGGCCGCCCGGTTTGCCGAACTGGGCTGGCAGCGCCGCGCCCTGGGCAGCGACATCTGGCTGCTGGAGCAGACCCTGACCGACGCCGATGGCCGCAGCTGGCCCATCGAGCTCTATGTCACCCCGGCGCGGGTCGAGACCCTCAACGGCTGGCGCCACCTCAGCCTGATGGCCGCCCTGATCGAGCACTTTGGTCACGACTTTTACCGCACCCTGCTCGCCCTGCGCCTGCAGCAAGGGCTGAAAGGGGAAGCGGCCATCTGCCGCCTGCTGAAATTGTCCGGCGATCCCTATCAGGCGCTGTTGACCCTGGAAGGCCGCAACCTTGACCAGTTTGACTGGCACCCTCACCCTATGACCCATACAGCCATAATCGGGGCACCTCGCACGCCATCATGAGCACCCTCTTTATCAGTGACATTCACCTGTGCAGCGATCGGCCCGACATGACGGCCGCGCTGGTGCACTTTCTGGAGCACGACGCACCCGGTGCCGACGCCCTCTATGTGTTGGGAGATCTGTTTGAATTCTGGATTGGCGACGACGATCCCAATCCGCTCCACCAGCAGATCGCCGAGGCCTTTGCGGCCCTGAGCCAGCAGGGGGTGCCCCTCTATTTCATCCACGGCAACCGTGACTTTATGCTGGGCCAGCAGTTTGCCAAGCGGGCGGGCATGACCCTGCTCGGCGACCCCTGCGTCATCGAGCTCTATGGGGAGCGGGTGCTGCTGAGCCACGGCGATCTGCTCTGCACCCGGGATGAGGGATATCAGAAGTATCGCCGCATCACCCAGTTCAAGTGGCTGCGCTGGCTGTTCTTGCGGTTGCCGCTGAGCCGCCGTCAGGCCATCGCCCACAAGATCCGTGGCCAAAGCCGGATGGAGAAAACCGTCAAACGCCAGACCATCATGGATGTCACCCCGGCCGCCGTCGACGAGATGCTGCGCCAGCACGGCTGCAACACCATGATCCACGGCCACACCCACAGGCCCGCCATTCACGACTTCAGCCTCGACGGTCAACCGGCGCGGCGCATCGTGCTGGGGGACTGGTTCGAGCAGGGATCCGTGCTGGTGTGCCGCCCCGGCGAGCAACGCCTCGAAGTACGGGCCCTGCCAGGGGCCAGTGCCTGAGCGACCACTGACCAACAACACCGGCAAACGGCCATGAAAAAGGCGGGATCATCCCGCCTTTTTGCTTTTCCTCTGCGCCCAGCCAAGCGCCTTTCGAGCGCAGTGCGCCTTACATCACCGTCATCTGCCCCGCATAGAGGATGAAGTAACGCAGCAGCAGTATGCCCACCAGACTCAGGCTGCAGATCAGCGTCAAGCGGGCGGGCTGATGCGCCCGCGCCTTGCTACCAAGCAGCCCCAGCGACTGGGGCAGCACTATGCCAAGGCCTATCACCCCGAACCAGAACACCTGGGACCAGAAACCGCCGCCGATCGCCGCCCACATGGCCACCTCCTTCTGGCCGCCACCGAAGTAGAGGCCGGTGAAGAAGCAGACCAGCAGGAAGATCTCGATGGCCACCATGGGTCGCTCGAACCTGTGCACGAAACTCACCCCCTGGCTGTGGCCATGTTCCCGAAACAGGGTCACCGCCAGCAAGATGGTGGAGGCCACCCCCGAGCTGATGCCGGAGACCAGAAACAGCGCTGGCAGGATCGGGTTGTTGAGCATGGGGTAGGTCTTGAGGGCGGAGAGCAGAAAGCCGGTGTAGGCCCCGAGCAACACCGCCAGCAGCAACAGCACGGGGCCGAGCAGCCGTTCGAGCGGCGCAAGCTTGCCAATCAGGCCATCCACAAAGGCGAGCTTGTCCGCCAGCAACTGCCGACGCAGCGCCGCGATCTCGACTCTGAACACCACCGCCAGCCAGGCGAACAGCACCGCCATGTAGATCTGGAACAGCATGACCCCCATCGACATCACTGAGTCGAACTGGTAGTGGAACATCAGCTTCCAGAAGGTCCAGGGCCGAGCCAGGTGGAAGATAAGGATCAGGAGCCCCAGGATCACCGAGAGTGGCGCCAGTATGGCGGTGGCCCTGATGATGCCGCTCTCGCCGCCAACGCCTTGACGCCGCAGCAGCACCGACAAGGTGGTCGACCCCGCCGAGATGCCGAGCAGGAACAGGTAGACGGCGATGGGGCCGTCCCACACCAGGGAATCGAAGTGGAATGCGTCATGCCACATGGTGCACACCTCCCATCAGACAGAAACCAGCAGGCAGATATGCGCTCATGATGCCACCTCCCCTTTCGGCACCCGGTACATCTTGGGCGAGGTGCCGAGGAACTGTTTGTAGCGATAGGTGGTCTCCTGCACCAACCGCATGGCGACGGGGCTCTGGGGATCGTCCAGATTGCCGAACACCAGCGCCTTGGTGGGGCATGACTCCACGCAGGCGGGCTGCTTGCCATTGGCCAGATTGGTCTTGCGGCAAAAATCGCACTTGTCGGCAATGCGGGTCACCGGGTTGATGAAACGCACCTGATAGGGACAGGCCGCGAGGCAATAACGACAGCCGACGCAGAGATCGGGATTGATGTCGACTATGCCATCCTCGACCCGGATGTGGGAGGCGCCGGTCGGACAGACGTGCACGCAGGGGGCGTTGTCGCAGTGCTGGCAGGATTTGCGAAAGAAGCGGTACGCCTGATCCGGATACGCCCCCACGGGGCCGCTGCGCAGGATCTGCAGCCGGGCGACCCCTGCTGGCACCTGATTGACCTCGCGGCAGGCATCCATGCAGGCGGTGCAGCCGATGCAGGCCATCTCGTCGTGGAGCATGCCGTAGCGTACCCCCTCTATGGTCATGCTGTTGGCGAGGGCACGGTGCGAACCTGTCATCAGGATCAGGGCGCCGGCACTCATGCCCACCATGAATTCGCGACGGGTCGTGCTCATGCGCCCTCCTTGACAGCGGCTTGCTGCTTGGCCTCATGCTGCTTGCTGTGGCAGTCGACGCACAGCTTGATGCGGGACTTCTCGGGGATGCCGACCATGGGCTCCTTGGCCGGGTGCAACTGGTGGCAACTGGTACAAGTCACACGGGTGGCGTGCACGTCGTGAGCCCACAGCGCCTTGCGCAGATCGTCGGGTTCGTGGCAACTCATGCAGACACCGTTTTGCTGGCTGAGGGGAAACGCCTCGTCGCCAAAGCGCATCACATCGACCATGCCGCCGCGCTGTTTGCGGTGATCGGCCGACGCATTGCCGTGACAGTTGGTGCAGGTGACCGCTTCATTGGTGTTGGGGTTGGTGACGCTGCCGTGCTTGCCGTGCATCCCCTCCTCCCCGTCGTGGCACTTGTCACACTTGGCAAAACGGGCAGCCGCTTTCCTCGCGGCGGCCTTTTTCTTCTCCGCCTTGGCCTGACGTTCGGCCAGCGTCGGCTGACCGGCCGGCACGGCCTGTGTGTTGGTGGTCTGGGTGTCGGTAGCCGGGGCCACCTCGGCCCAGGCAAACTGGGTGGTGCCCAGGCAGAGGCAGCCGAGCAGCAGCCACTTGATGACATCTTTCATAGGAAACTCCGGATCAGGGACACCCGGCGGGTGTCATCTCCCCCAGTGCGCAAAAAAGGAGCTGACAACAGCTCCTTTGACGGTCATGACCGGGTTGCAGGAGCACACCCCGCCGGCGGGCGGCAGGGTGGCTGCGTCAATGGGAGTGGGTGCAGCGACGGTTACTGCTGGCTCGCGTAGTACTCGGCCAGGGCCTTGAGGTCCGCATCGCTCATGGCAATGATGGCCTTGTTCATCTTCTCGTCGTTGCTGCGCTTGCCGACCTTGAACTCCTGCAGTGAGGTCAGCAGGTAGCCCTTGGGCTGACCGGAGAGGATGGAGGCTTCATCTTCCACCACTGAACCCCCTTCCGAGTGGCACTTCTTGCAGCCGGACTCTTCGTGCAGCTTCTGCCCGGCCTTGGCCAGCGCCGCATCGAACGGCTGCTTCATCGGCTTGTAAGGCAGCTCGGCATAGTGGGCAGCCAGCTCGTCGATCTGCTCGTCGCTAAGGCCCTTAACTATGTCGGTCATGTTCCCCTGTTTGCTGGTGTCACCGGTGACATGATTAACGGTCTTGGCAGGGCGCCCATCCAGATAAGTGCGCAGCTGCTCACTGATGTTGGCCTCTGCCAGTCCGGCGATGGTCGGGATGTCGTTATGGGTGCTGATGCCCTGACTTCCATGACATGAATTACATGTCTCGACCAAGGAATCCATGCTGGCATGTGCGGTGCCAATGGAGCCCAACAATAACGACAATCCCAGCATTTCCAGTTTCATACTGCGTTTCATTTCTCATCCCTCGTGCAGAAAAGACCTAAAAATCTCAATCGAAACAGACATTTTTTTCTCTCAGCTTACTTTGAGATCCGTTTTTGAGACTTCGGTCAACGCCGGTCAATATATAAACCTTACAATTAAGATGGAAATTATTTATACCGTATTAAGTCCTCGTTTGACCCTTAAGTAGTATGTTTTTGGGAATTTTTTGACTTGGCTCATACATGGAACAATAAGTCCGATAAAAAAGGATAAAACAATGAAATACTGGAAAGTATTGGTGGCTGCAGCAATGGTGTTCGCCCTGTCGTCCTGTGGTGGCGGTGGCGACGGAAACGACAAGACAGATCCACCGCCCCCCCCGCCCGGTACCCCGGACTCGCTGATCATCTCGGCATCCCCCCCCCAGTTAAACGAAAGCGGCCAACTCTCGGTGCAGTTCAGCGTCACCGACAAGCAAGGCAAGGGTTATGAGCTGGGAACCACACTCCCCTCCTTCACCCTGACCAAGGTGATCCCCGGCCGTGACGCCGCGCGGCAAGACCCTGTCGTCTGGAAGAGCTTCATCTACAGCACCAAGAACAACCGGCCGACCGGTGAAAACAGCGGCAAGCTGGAACCCCTTGGCAGTGGCCAGTACCGCTACACCTTCTCCTTCAATGCCACCACGGTGCGCGACCCTTATCCGAGCGATTCGCTGGACAACAACGGCTTGATCCGCTGGGATGAGGCAGCGACGCACCGCCTCGGCATCTACTTCGGTGGCAGCAACGACATTCCGGTCACCGACTATGTGCTGGACTGGGTGCCCGCCGGTACGGCGCCACTGCTGACCCGCGACATACTGGAGCAGCAAAGCTGCGACAGCTGCCACATGAAGCAGCCAATCCACCATAGCAACCGGGCCGATCCCAAGCTCTGCGTCACCTGTCACAACGAGAGCGTGCCCGGCAGCGGACGGGGCGATCTGACCACTCTGGTGCACAAGCTGCACGGCAATCTGGACCCGACCGCCACCAAGCTGGTAAGCCACTTCCCGCAGGATCCGCGCAACTGCGACACCTGCCACAAGGGGGTCACTCCGACCACGCCAAACGCCAACAACTGGCAACATGCCCAGGAGAAACCCTGCGGCGCCTGCCATGCGGACTCCACCACGACGACCGGCTACGTCAGCCACATCAACGGCAAGATCAACAGCGGCACCCTCTGTACCCAGTGCCATGCGGAAGAGCCGGGCAACACCAAGTCCCCCAGCAGCGTGCACATGGGCTATCTCGCCAATGAAGCCGCCGGTCGCGACAAGCTGGTGTTCAAGTTTGACGACGTGCGCTATGCCGCACCCAACATCGAGGTCGAGCTGACAGTGACTGCCGATGGCAGCCCGGTCGAGACCATGGACGGGGTGCTCAAGTACATCAAGTACGGCGATCTGGCCAAGGCCCCCTACATCCTGGTCAACTGGGATCAGGGCAGCGGCTACGAGCTGGCCTACACCAACCCGCAAACCTTCGTCACCGGCAACAAGATTGACTTCACCAAGTGCGAGAGCCAGGGTGGCGGCAGCTTCCTGTGCCGCAAAGAGGTGGGCAACGAGGTCACCGGCACCCTGGCGGCCACGGTCGCCGAGTTGCAGGTCTGCGTGGCCCGCAAGGCGGATCGCAACGGCGCCTTCGCGGCCGGGGATCTGCTCCCCTGCAGCAGCACAGCCAGCGCCCTCTCCTACGCGGCCATCAATCCGGCCAAGGCCTACTTCCGGGTCGAGGGCGGAGTCGACAGCAGCTATGTGCTGAAGGCGGGCGCGGATCTGACTTCCTGCAACGGCTGTCACAAGGATCTGGCCATCCACACCGAGGGGAACGCGGGCTCGGCCCACGCCTCCAAGGACTTTGCCCAGTGCACCAGCTGTCACAACGCCACCCGCAGCTCCTTCTACGCGGGCGTGCCGGGCGACCTCAAGTACCACGTGCACTCCTTCCACGCCTACGGTTCCCACCGCAGCGGGGATGCCACCTTCCCGGGCAAGCTGAACAACTGCGAGTCCTGCCACACCAAGGCGCAATACAACCTGCCCAACCAGCAGAACGAGCGCCCCTCCCTGGTAAGCACCACGGCAGACAACAAGCAGCCCAAGTTCTTCAGCCCGACCCTGGTGGTCTGCGCCAGCTGCCACCTCAAGTCGCCGCTGGGTCTGGTCAAGCCGGACAACCCGGCCGCCGGGGACGAGTGGGCAACCCACATGAAGAACAACGGCGCCATCTTTGGTGCAGACACGATAGAAGCCGCCACCGGGGTTGAACAGTGCGCGTCTTGCCATGCCGTCGGGCAGGAGCAGGGCGTCGACAAGGTTCACAAAGTGTATGACTTCCGTTGAGACCACCAGGCCAGGGGACTTGCCCCTGGCCCTTTGCCGTTGAAGGACACGATATGAAAATAACCACCCCGCAGTGGCTCCTGGCGGGTTTGCTGGCACTCAGTTGCCTGCCTGTCTGGGCCAAGAGTGATGCCCGGCCGGCGGCGGCCGATGCCGATCCGCGCCTGCAGGTCGAGGCCACCCTAGACCAGAAATTCGATCAGGGAAAATACTCCCCCAAGGGCGCCGATACCTGCCTCAAGTGTCACGATGCCGACTCGCGCAAGCCCGCCACCGGCATCTTCCACAATGTGCACGGCAACCTTGGCAACCAGAATGGCCCCATGGCGGACAAGCAGTGCGAAGCCTGCCACGGCCCCGCCGGCAACCACCCGCGCAACCCCCGCAAGGGGCAACAGCGGGAACCCATGATCACCTTCGGCCCCGACTCGCCGGTCCCGGTGGAGAAACAGAACAGCGTCTGCCTCTCCTGCCACACAGACGCCAAGCGGATGGGCTGGCATGCCAGCGCCCACGCGGTGGAGGATCTCTCCTGCACCAGCTGCCACAGCCTGCACCAGGCCAAGGATCCTGTGATGGACAGCAAGCAGCAGGTCGAGACCTGTACCAGCTGCCACGCCCAGCAGAAGGCCGATCTGCACAAGCGCACCAGCCACCCCATCCTCAATGGCGAACTGCCCTGCTCCAGCTGCCACAACCCGCACCAGTCGCAGAACGAGGCCAGCCTGAAGCAGCCCAGCCTCAACGAGAGCTGCTACGAGTGCCACGCCGAGAAACGGGGCCCCTTCCTGTGGGAACACGAGCCGGTGACCGAGGATTGCTCCCTCTGCCACAGCCCGCACGGCTCCATCAACCAGGCGCTGCTCAACAAACGGGTACCGCAACTGTGTCAGGAGTGCCACAGCGTGCCCCATGCCAACGTCTCCATCCCCGAGGGGGATCTCAAGGTGCGTGGCGGCAGTTGCCTGAATTGTCATAACCAGATCCACGGGACCAACCACCCCAATGGTCAATCCCTGCGACGCTGAGGAGAGAAGTCATGAAATATTCAACACTTTGGCTCTCCCTGCTGGCGGTCTGTTCGGCCCAGGCGGCCGAGCAGCCGCTGGCAGTCGGGGATTACTCCCTGCAGCAGGCCAAGCCGGCCAAGAGTGAGCGCTGGAGTTGCAAGTCATGCGAGCGCGACGAAGGCTGGTTTGGCGAGGTGGGGCTGGGGGCCGGCTATGCCAACGATGACGGCGCCACCCGCTTTCGCAACTGGGTGCCCAGCCAGCAGGACAGCGGCATGCTCGGCATCTTCAACGCCGATCTGCAATACCGGGGAGAAGGCTCCCGCTACGGCTCCCTCGAGGCGAAAAACCTCGGCATGGAGCGCTTCAGCCTGGCGCTGGAGCAGGGCCACTATGATGGCGTTCGCGCCAGGCTGGGCTACTCGGAGTCCCCCTTCTACTGGAATTCCCATGGTCGCAGCGTCTATCAACCGGGAGAGAGTCCGCTGACCCAGGGCCAGCTGGCCGAGTTTGACAAGGAGGTGGTGCGCAAGAAGCTGACCGCCGGGCTCGCCTATACGCCCAAGAGCCCGTGGCGCCCCTATGCCGATTTTTCTCATGAGAAAAAAGAGGCCACCCTCGCCTACTACCAGCCGACCGTGCCCGGAGTCGGCGGCGTGCCCGGCCTCCTGCCCAAGCCCGTCGACGGCACCTCGACCACCCTGGTCAAGAGCGGCGTCAGTTATCTGGGCAAGGGCTGGCTGGTCGATCTCGCCTACAACGGCTCCCTCTACCGCACCGATGACACGGCCCTCTATTACGGCAGCGTCACCGACCCTTACGCTAACGAGCGCGCCTATGAGCCGGACAACAACTTCCACCAGCTGAGCCTCTCCGGCCAGTACAACTGGGACAGGCAGAGCCTGACCGGGCGCGTGCTCAGCAGCCAGGCCAGCTCCAACGGCAGCCTGACCGCCTTTCGCAATGCCCCCGTCGCCCAGGATGACTTCCACGGCGAGGTAAGCACCCTGCAGGCCGACGCCAAGTGGGTGGGCCGCTTTGGCCGGGATCTCACCCTGCGCGCCGGCGGCGAGTATCGGGATCGCAAGGACAAGTCGGACGAATACGCCGTGGTCGGCAAGCAGCGCAGCAAGAGCGATCGCACCCGCAGCAAGGCGGATCTGGAAGCCGACTACCGGCTCAGTCGCGCGGTCAAGCTCACCACCGGCTACCAGTACAAGGCCGATCAGCGGGAGCAGGCCGATCGGCGCGACACCGACGAGCACACCCTGTTCCTCAAAGGGCGCTATCGCCCGGCCGGGGCGCTGCAACTGGGCGGCAAGCTCGCCTGGAGCACCCGCAACGGCTCTGACTGGCGCCATGACAGCGACGGTGGCAACGGCAGTCCGACCCTGCGCCAGTTCTATCTGGCGGACAGGGACAGGGTGGAGCTCAGAACCGACCTCGGCTACCAATTCAGCGAGGGGCTGGATGCCAGCCTGGAAGGCTGGTGGGCCAAGGATGATTACAAGGAGTCGGACATAGGGCGCAGCGAGGGCAAGGATTATGGCCTCGACCTCACCCTCAACCAGCAGTTTGACGACAACCTGAGCGGCCATCTGTTCAGCAACCTGCAGTGGATAAGCTCAGCCCAGAACCATGCCTACACAGGCGCGCCGGACTGGGATCCCTACAGCACGGCGGTGCGCGACGAGATCACCACCCTGGGGCTGGGACTGACCCAGAAGAAGGCGTTTGACCGGGATCTGGAGCTGGGGTTCGACTACAGCTTCGCCTATGGCCGCGGCAAGACGGACGCCAGCAAGGGCTATGACTACCCGGATCTGACCAGCAAGCAGCACCGGCTGGAAGGCTATGCCCTCTATCAGCTCACCAAGCAGCACTCGCTGCGCTGGGATGTGCGCTACGAATACTTCCAGGATGTGGATTACCTCTACACAGGCGAAGAGCGCAACCTCGGCAACCTGAATCAGGACTACAACGGCTACTTCACCGCAGTCTCCTGGCTCTACAAGTTCTGACCGCTGTGCAACAAACCAAAGGGGAGCCTGGCTCCCCTTTTTCTTGCCTGATGAAGGGCCCCATACTCGCCACCCCGGCCTGAGGCTCGCTGATCTGGCCATGGCGCTTGCGGGCTCAAGCCTCCCGTGACCGTCAAGATACTTTGGGGTATTCGGGATGCTCGGGATGCTCGGGAGGATGACCCCGCCAGCCACCTGATATGGCAACCTCTTTGCGCTCAATGCGCATCATCTTGGCACCAGGTCCGATGACGGGGGTCATGAGGGTGCGTTGTTTCACCCGCTACCCGCGTTGTGTGAGCCCCATCACCACGCCCACGACTTATATAGAGGAACATGAGCACCGAGCCGGGACAGCTGTCTCGCCAACCATTTCAACAAGTTGAGGTTCCTATGCCTGACAACAATACCATTGCCCATCCCCTCGATGCCAAGAGCATCAACGTCAACGACCCCTATGAGATGAAGCTGTGGATCAAGACGTTTGAGTGCACCGAAGTCCAGCTGAAAAGAGCGGTGAAAGCCGTCGGCACCTCGGGCAAGGCCATCAGAAAGCACCTCAAAAAATAGAGGTCCGGATAAACATCACCTGACCACAAGCCCCACCCGCGGGGCTTTTGCATTCAAAGAGATGGCTGAAGCGCTTGGCAGCGCCCAGACCGACATCGTGAATCGCTTCGGGCTAGTGCTGGTGGAGCAACAACATCCATTTCCCAGCGGCATGCCGCATGAAGGGAGCACAAGCAGGCCAATGAAGATTGCCCCCCGTCAGCCACTCACAATGGCGCAGCCGGTGTCAGTGCGAGCAGATCCAGGAAGTCGCCACCAAATACCCTTTCCATCTATCCGTTTGCTCACATACCCCGTCAGACTTCATCCGGCATGACCATACGCATAGGGCGAGTCCCTATCTTGGCCCCTGTGACCTCATCCACCGCGATGGCTTTGATTTCTGTGCCCGTTTCAGCATCGAGGAAACGAACCAGCTTGCCACCGCCCCTGTGCTGGCGTCCCCACGCGCCAATCATGAAGAGCACCGGCATAAAGTCGCGACCGGCAGTGGTCAGCAGATATTCCTCGCGTGGCGGATGCTCCGAGTAGCGCCGCTTCTCTAGCAACCCCTCCTCCGTCAGGGTCGCCAGCCGGCGGGTCAGCATAGTCGGGGCAATACCCAGACTTTTTCTGAATTGGTCAAAGCGGGTAAGGCCCGCATGGGCATCTCGCAGGATCAATATGCTCCACGAATCGCCCGCGACAGCCAAGCTGCGCGCGATCGGGCAGGAGAGATTGCAATTATTTTCCATGTTCATACTGTTTTGATAGTGACTTGTTGGTGAATCGATCGTATCGTGAGTACTAATTTGATACTAACACTTTGACTATGTGCAATCCACCCGGCACTGAGGTTTCATTGATGAGCACGAACGACAGAAGCATCGCCCCGGCAACCGGAGCATCTTCAGGTACCGACGCAGCGACTGCGGTACCACAGACAGGCAATGTGGCATGGAAAGATGTACCGACCCGCACGATTGACGTTGGCGGGGTACCTTTCGCCTACCGGGCCCTCGGTCCCGACTCCGGCGTGCCTGTGATCTTCCTGCACCACCTGATGGCCGTGCTCGACGACTGGGATCCCCGTGTCATCGACGGCATCGCCGCGCAGCGTCGGGTTATCGCCTTTGACAATCGCGGTGTGGGTGCCTCGGGGGGAGTGGTGCCGCAGACTATCGAGGAGATGGGGCGCGATGCCATCGCCTTCATCCGTGCCTTGGGACTTCGCAGCGTCGATCTGCTCGGCTTCTCATTGGGCGGTGGCGTTGCCCAGATGGTGGCCTTGCAGGCTCCTGACCTGGTGCGTCGGATTGTCCTGGCTGGCACTGGACCACGGGGGGGCGGCGGTATCGATGGGATCACCAGCATTGCCGTCATCGCTTACCTCAAAGCGGCGCTCACGCTGAGCGATCCGAGGAATTTCTTGTTTTTCCCCCGCACGCCGGATGGCAAGCGCGCTGCGAAAGCGTATTTCTCCAAGCTGAAGGAGCGCACAGATAACCGTGACAAACCCATTTCCCTGCAGGCCAGACAGGCACAACTCAAGGCCATCAGAACTGCAGGATTGAGTGAGCCAGATGACCTATCTGTCATCACACAACCGGTGTTCGTCGCCAACGGTGATCGTGATCTGATGGTCGACAGCCGCCATTCGGCCGACATGGCTCGCCGTCTGCCGAATGCCAAGCTGACTATCTACCCGAATGCCGGGCATGGGGGCATCTTCCAGCACTACCAAGCCTTTGTGCCAGCTGTGCTGGATTTTCTGACTGACTCCAGTGATCCAACATGAATGAAAGGCCAAAGATGAAAAGCCAAACAATGAAAGCACTCACCTTCAAACGCTATGGCAAGTCGCCCGACATCGGGCTCACCGACCTGCCCCGTCCCACGCTTAAGCCCGACGAGCTACTCGTTGAGGTCCACGCTGCGGCCGTGAACCCGATCGACAACATGATCCTGACCGGGATATTCAAGCCGATACTGGATTTCCAATTTCCGGCCACTGTAGGGAGCGATCTGGCCGGAGTGGTGACTGAGGTCGGCAGCCGCGTGACGCGCTTCAAACCAGGCGATGCCATCTTCGCAAACATCTTCGACCTGGGTACGGGATCGATCGCTGAGTTCGCGGTGGTGCCGGAAAGCGCAGCCGCGTTGAAACCGGCCAATCTGGACTTCGTGCAGGCGGCATCTATCCCCATGGTCGGGCTCACCTCGTGGCAAGCGCTGAAGGAGCGAGCACATCTTCGGGCTGGCCAGAAGGTGTTCATTCCCGCGGGAGCTGGCGGCATCGGCACGTTCGCTATCCAGCTGGCAAAACACCTTGGCGCCAAAGTGGGCACCACCACCAGCACGGGCAACGTGGCACTGGTGCGCAGCCTGGGCGCCGACGAGGTGGTCGACTACAAGAAACAGGAATTCGAGAACGTGCTGCGCGGTTACGACGCCGTACTCGGCACCATCAGGGGGGATGCGCTAGAGAAGTCCGTTGGCATCCTCACGCCGGGGAGCAAGATCGTCTCGCTCGTTGGGCCGCTGGACGCCGCATTCGCGCGTGATCGGCGGCTGAACATAGTGCTGACCTGTCTGTTCCGGTTGATGAGCCGCAAGATCATGCGCCTTGCGAAGAAGCGGGACGTTACCTACTCCTTTCTCTTTGCGCGCCCAGATGGGGTTCAACTTGCCGAAATCGGCAAACTCCTCGAGCAGGGACACATCCGGCCCGTGATCGACAGGGTGTTCCCGTTCGAGCAGGCAAAAGAGGCGCTTGCCTATCTGGCCCAAGGCCATGCCAAGGGTAAAGTCGTCATCAAAATGATGTAAAAAACCAACTGAATATCAAGAATTTAATCACCTGATTGATAGAGGAATACCATGAACTCATCTAGAAAAGTCGCGGTTGTCACCGGTGCGTCATCCGGTATTGGCGCCATCTACGCGGATCGTTTTGCCCAACGTGGCTATGACCTATTGCTCGTCGCACGGCGTGGTGACCGCTTGCAGCGTCTCGCTGCTCGGCTTGAGCAGACATACCGCATCAAGGCTGACACCCTGGTGGCCGACCTTGAGAAAGAAACCGACCTCGCGGCCCTGGAAAGCATCCTCGCGGGTCATTCCGCCATCAATGTACTGGTGAACAACGCCGGTATTGCCAAGCTGGGCCAAGTTGCCGACGCACAGCTGAAAGACTCACTGGCGCAGATCGCATTGAACATCACTGCACTGACGCGCCTGACGCAGGCCGTGCTGCCGGCGTTCAAGGCACGCAACGAGGGGGTCATTATCAACATTGCCTCGGCATTGGCACTTCATGCGTTGCCGGTCAGCGCCGTCTACAGTGGCACCAAGGGCTTTGTTCTCAACTTCAGCCGGGGTCTGCAGCAAGAACTGGTCAATACCAATATCAGGGTTCAAGTGGTGCTACCCGCGGCCACAGCTACCGATCTTTGGGATATATCCGGGGTACCACTGGCAGCATTGCCGCAAGAAACTGTGATGTCTGCCGAGCATCTTGTCGACGCCGCCCTGGCCGGTTTCGACCAAGGCGAGTCGGTCACGTTACCGTCTATGGCAGACACAGCCCTGTGGGAGCGATTCGACGCTGCACGCGCCGAACTGTTTGACGCGATGCAGACCAGTCAGCCTGCACCCAGGCTCCTTCCCCTCTGACCATGGCCGGGCCATTGAAAACAAAGGCTAATTTGAACAAGATGGTCGACTTTTGTGGTCAGAACATTAATTGGCAAGACTGTCTAAATAACGACGAATATCTTCAAGAGTTAGTTGATCGATTTATTTATAATGTTTTAGGAAGAGAAAATAAAAAAGATTCTCAGCTGTCATATGTATCAGAAAAAAACTATTCACTGACGCAGAGTATTTAATGATGAATGGCCACAAATTGGAAGTCGCCGTTAAAAATAAATATCCAGGGTTGCTGGCACATTGTAAAAAGGGAAAGGATGGCGAATTGAAATATTCGATTGTGAGTAAGATAATGCTCACATTAACAAATGGCGCTCTTATACCTAAAGCCTATGAACAAGTATTTTCGGATGTTCAAAAATAACACTTAATAAAAACGAACCAAGCGCATTATAACGTTAGGAGAAAATCAACCAAGGGGCGCTATTGCGCCCCCAGTCTGTACAGATCTAGTTATCAC
>NZ_CDDA01000026.1 GCF_000819745.1 Aeromonas bestiarum
GCATAATTGGGACATAGCCTTTATTTAATACTGATATGCTCGAGGCTTTTACAATGAGGTTCCATCATGAAAAAAGCTCTTATCGCTGCAAGCCTATTATGTAGTGTGTTCTCAATTAGTGCGCATGCAGGCACAGCGATTATCTCAACGTACCATGTTTGGGATGGAGGGGGGCAATCTTGCTTTAAGATATCCAGTGTCTCAGCCAGCAGTGCGGTTGTCAGCGTTAAGATGTTTGATAAAACAGGTGAGTATTATTCCGGGAAACTGATATCTACATATATTATTTCTTCATTAGAAACTCCATTCACACTAGAACCTAGGAGGACCGCCACGTTCTGCCTGAACTCAGGCGGTAATGCTTCTCCTGGATATGGAGTCATAGAAGGCCAGCCCTCAGATGCATCACAGGGGCAAATATCACTGGTTGCGAGTGGCTATTATGGCAATAATACGCCGAATTATGCGCAGGCATTTTCAATAGTGATTAATGGTGGAATGCCGTTCTGATTTTTCTTTCGATCATTGAGTGTCGATTTTTCTCACCTCGCCCAAGAACCTTTATCTGGCGCGGTCTGGGCCTATGGTTTTGCGGTAATCCACTTTTGCAAAAATTTTTTACCGGTGAAGCCCACAGGCGGGAGCGGATGAGCGCGGATTCCATGACGCAGACGCGGCGGTGGGGCGTCGCTGCCATGCGCTGGGAGGCTGTGAGCGTGCGCAGGCTTCACATATGATGCAGCGCTGCCCTATTGATTGGCTGCCTCTTCATGCGGCGTCATTCCTTGGCCATGCTCAGGCGCTGTCAGGCAGATAGAAGAAGGCCCCACGGTGTGGGGCCTTCTTCGTATTAGTTATGTTCTACTACTTGTTAACTGCATACATATATCTGGTGTTACTGCGTAGGCAAGACCAGCACACTAGGAACCAGTACTGCGACAACGATAGCTGTGGCTGCTCAAAAAATCATCACCACATTGGTTTTTTCATTGTGTATTCTTTCTATCTTTTAGTAATTGGCACTCATCAACTGATACGGCATAAACTTGATAAGAGTTCCAACGGGAAACCCGTTTTAGATCCCGACACTCTACGTAACTTTCAGACTTACCACTTAATTTAATCTTGGTAGCAAAGGTTAAGATGGGCGCGATGGCGAAAATAATAATTAGCACGCCCCGTTGAAAAATCTTGTCTGGATTTCCAATCTTTGCTACTGACATCAACACATGAACCATCAGCACAATGCCAACTAGCGGAGCACAGTAAGATGCCCAAATATTGGCAATGCCACTAATCCTAAACGATGCAGTTCCATTAGATAAAGTCGCATACAAATCATCTGATACCTGCTCAAACCCGAACCAGATAAAAGCTGCGGCAATGATTAGTCTTATGATATAAATCACTTGGTCAACCTCTTAAGCGAGTTGCCAATCTCATCTGAGAATCCATAACGCTCATCTAATGCGTCTAGCTCACGACCCATAAAGAAAGAACCAAATGCAAAGAGAGCACCAGTGACCAAAATTCCTGATACCGGTAGTGTCGCAACGACTAGAGACATGGTTACTAGCGTTGTCATCCCTTTAATGATGTCACCAGAACTATTACCAACGAACTCGGCTAAAGTTGCTTCATCACGTAAGATGTAATCCGCAGCATTCACCCCAACAGCAAAGGCAATTTCTATCCCAGCATTTACTTTGACCCACCGAGCAGCACCTTTAACATCAGTCAAACCTATACCGATTTGAACAACTCGTGGATTACTTGATTTCCATTTGTTCCCTTTCATCAAAGTTTGAGCATGGCGGCGATAGTTCTTGATGATTACATAATCAATGCCGTTGATATTCTTGGCATAAGAGATAACTCCTAGTCCACCTAAGCCTTTGGCAGTCTGGGCCGCCGTTTTAACGCCGTCTACCAAGTCGTGGTAACTCTTTGTCGTACCCACTGCATCCTTACCACCTATTTCAGCGTAAAGCGTCTTTAACAGTTCTTTAGCCTCTGCCAAGGAGAGCACAGCAATATCAGTGGGTGCTGTGGTATATACAACCTCTAGCGTCTTACCTTGGGAAAAGTCATAGGGAGGCCAATAGGCATTCTTAGCCGGGATCTCTACAGGTGGGGCAGGCTGTAGAGCTGGCGCAGCTCGTCCTGCTGGTGCTTGGTCACCAATCACTACTGTTCCTGAGCCAATGATCACGCCGCCACAGTCAACTGCACCACCAGTTAAGGCAGCAGGTTTGCCATTGATAAGGACGGTAGAGGAACCGGATGCAATCGATCTGGGGTGTGGTGGATGGTTTGGTTTGTCATGTGGGGCTAGAGGATCACCAACACGGGCTGCGGGTATTCCGTCTATGAATACATTCGGTGAACCAGCAATGATGGCAGTGGGATGAAACCCATCATGGTCTGTACCAATATCTCCTACTTTCGCAGCCTTTCTTGTCATCTGAATTCCTCATCGACACGAATAAAATATGCTCACGATATCATGGGTGCAAATGCGACCCTAGATGCATGCTTCTGATTTTGTGCAGCCTGTGACAAAAAACGTCACAGATAAGATCAATGAGGATTTGGTTTCCCTTGGTAACGATGACAGCTGGTAGGCTTATCGACTCTGTTGGCGATGAAGAGCTCTTTGAGATGATGAAGCAAGCTGTTAAGGCGAAGTTTGAATGACTACTGTGCATGTCTCATGGCAGATGCGGGCCAGTGGATTGGTTGTCGCGTTACTCGGGATCGGTGGCGTTTGGATGGCCATGATATATGGTTCTGAATTCTTGGATCTGCTTGCACTGACACCAGCAGACCCGTTGCGAATGAATGACTGGCGAGGCTGGTTTGCAATCTTCATTGGCTTACTTGCGACCCCCTTCATGCTGTATGCCGGTGGGAGATTGATGTTTTCCATAGCCATACCGGAGCCAGACCTTTCTTCAACGGCTGTTAAGCGACGGGGGCTCGTTGTCATTTCTCTGATTATTGTTGCTGCTGTTCTGGGACTGCTGACGCAAAAAATCAGTATGTCGAGTATTGAGCGTTTGGGATGGGAGCAGTGTTACGTCAAACAGACGAGCTGGCGTTTTGGCAAGGAGCTCTATTCCCAAAATTGTGGTGCGCAAGGTCTAATGAAACTGGATCAGGCTTTCGACAAGCTCTCTCTGGAAGCACTGAAAGAGAAGCTTAACAAAGAGATGTTTGAGCAAAAATGAGTAAGGGCCTTAAAGGTCCTTCGTTTTGCTCGATGGTGGGGGATAGCTGGCCAGCCAGCTCCATCACCACGCTCATAGCAGCCGGCGGGACGATGGCTGCTTTGTTTACCTGCAGCAGCAGGGCAAGCCGAACCTGTTCTACCGGCCGGAGGATGTGATCTGGCTGGCGCAGTACGACCCCGAGCAGCAGGTCTATGGCATGCCCGATTACCTGGGTGGCCTGCAGTCGGCCCTGCTCAACCAGGACGCCACCCTGTTTCGGCGCAAATACTTCCTCAACGGCGCCCACATGGGGTTCATCTTCTACGCCACTGACCCGAACATGGACGATGACACCGAACAGGAGATGAAGGACAAGATTGCCAACAGCAAGGGGGTGGGGAACTTTCGCTCCATGTTCGTGAATATCCCGGACGGCAAGCCCGACGGCATCAAGCTTATTCCGGTGGGGGACATCGCTACCAAGGACGAGTTTGCCGCCATCAAGGGGATCACCGCCCAGGATGTACTGACCAGCCACCGCTTTCCGGCTGCGCTGGCCGGCATTATTCCGACCAACGGCGGGGGCGGGCTTGGCGACCCTGAGAAGTACGATGCCACCTATGCCCGAAACGAGGTGTTGCCGCTGTGCGAGCTTATTCAGGATGCCATCAACAGCGCGGGACTCCCTCGCTCCCTCTGGGTCGATTTTCGGGAGAATATCGGTTCAGCTGTATAAACAAACAGTGTGTGCTGTGGCAAGATAGGCTGTTGATTTGGATAGAAAAGGGGGCGTAATGCGGGTTTATTGCAAAGTGTGTGGCCAGCGGGGCCGCATTACCAAGACCAACCGACTGAGCGATGATGTTTCTGACCTCTATTGCCAGTGCACGGACGCCGAGTGCGGCCATTCCTGGGTGGCCTGTCTGTCGTTTGCTCATACCCTGAGCCCGTCAGCCAAGACCACGAACCAGCTGGTGCTGAGCTTGATGAGTTCGTTGACACCAGAAGGTCGGCAGTTGGTACTGGAAGGACTGGGTGTATGGAGATGGTATTCA
>NZ_CDDA01000027.1 GCF_000819745.1 Aeromonas bestiarum
CTTATTTTCAAAGGCTTTTCGAGGCACCGACTGGCTTGTTTGCGTTGCCGCTTGCCCTGTCGATGGTGGCGCATTATAGGGAATAGAAACTTTCTGGCAAGCAGATAATTGCAAAAAGATGGCTTTCATCAACTGTTCGCTCACAAAGCCACCAATGCGCATATTAAGCGAACGAAATCAGCCCGCGACAGGCACTGAAACAGCGAAATCGTGCAGGTTGTCGTAGATGGCATCCGCCAAGGCGATGCCGGCATCGGTCACAGGTTTGCCAGTACGCACCATGACTTTATGACCAACCTTGGCACTGGCTGCCGCTTTCAGGTCGGAAGGTTTGTCGCCAACCATATAGGAACGGCCCATATCAATACCCAGCTCCTGTTGTGCCAGCAGCAGCATGCCGGGTTCCGGTTTGCGGCAATCACAAGGGGCGCCGTGATCCGGGTGATGTGGACAGAAATAGATACCGTCGAGATCCACATCCCGATCGGCCAATGACCAATCCATCCATTCAGTCAGGTTCATGAAGTCGTCCTCACTGAAATAGCCGCGGGCGATACCAGACTGGTTGGTGACGACGATCAACAGATAGCCTTTCTTCTTCAGCAGCTGCATGGCTTCGATCACACCGGGCAGGAAATGGAAGTCGTCTACCTGACTGACATAACCGGTGTCTTCGTTGATGACACCGTCACGGTCCAGAAAAATGGCGGGCTTGCTCACTGGGGACTACCTCAATAAATGATTTTGCAAAGTATCTCATAGGGCACAAGGCCCAAAAAGAAAAAGGGGCGGCCGAAGCCACCCCTTTTCATGTTTGCATATAACGAATCGATTAAGCGATTACGCTAGCTACAACACCGGCACCTACGGTACGGCCACCTTCACGGATGGCGAAACGCAGGCCGTCGTCCATCGCGATCGGCGCAATCAGGGTAACAACCATTTTGATGTTGTCGCCTGGCATTACCATTTCAACGCCTTCCGGCAGTTCGAT
>NZ_CDDA01000028.1 GCF_000819745.1 Aeromonas bestiarum
GCTCTTTGGCGAGCTCTAGCAGGCTGAGTTTGCGACGTGCTACTTTCTCGTTGGTGGTCATACGGTGACTCCAGATAACACGGTAGGGGTACCGTTTTGTTATCCGGTTTGAAGCCGTATGACCACTCCCTTTTGTGGGCAACTGTCAGGTGAATACCATCTCCATACAATCTGCTCCAGCTGAAAATCTGCATGGTGGCCTGCCCGGTCTTGCACCACCATCACTGGGATGTAATCCGGCCCGGTGCCACGAGTTCGCCCTTTACCACCGCGACGACGTGGCGGACGCGGCAGTCCCCGTTGCCCCTTGAACGATTCAAGGAAGAAGGTCTCATCGACCTCAACGATGCCCTCTTCCCGTGTAGCTTGATGGCCTGCCATCACCCGCCAAGATGGCTATCAGCACCGCTTCTCGGTGGCTGACTGCGACGCTTACACCGGCGTGACGGCCTACTGGCAAGACAACAAGGCAGCCGAGAAGAAGAAAATCGAGGTGAAGCGAAAGAAGAAGACCAGGCCGAAGCCGGAACGGCCCCTGCCGCCGGGCGTGGTAGTCAACAAGAAGGAACACGAGCTGCTGGTCGGCGACAGCGAGAACGTCAAAGAGCTGTGCCATGTTTACGCCAACCAGATCAACGCCATGCAGGCCGCCCGCGCAGAATGGGAACCCAGCGCGGGGTGGCCGAGTTCGACATCACCCTGACCAAGGGCCGACCCGAGCTCTACCCGGAACAGCCAACCACCGTCAGGGGATTCAAACCTGATATCGACGCCGCCCCCTGGCTACTCACTCAGGTGGTGCACGGCCTCACCAACCAGGGCTACACCAACCGCGTACAGCTCGAAGTGAAGCGGGAAGAGCTACCGGAATAAATCTGTGTGGATCAAATGTGGACACTGGGAGGAAAACAAAAAGGCCACTATTGCTAGTGGCCTTAGTAAGGCTTTGATTTTAATGGTGCCCGAGGCCGGAATCGAACCGGCACGACGCGAACGTCGAGGGATTTTAAATCCCTTGTGTCTACCGATTTCACCACTCGGGCACCGCAATCGGTATCAAGTCCGCGCTGCGGGCTTGTCAATATGGAGGCACGTTCCGGAGTCGAACCGGACTAAACGGATTTGCAATCCGCTGCATAACCGCTTTGCTAACGCGCCATGCAAAAGAGAGTTGGCTCTCTATTGTCTGAATTTGGAGCGGGAAACGAGACTCGAACTCGCGACCCCGACCTTGGCAAGGTCGTGCTCTACCAACTGAGCTATTCCCGCATTGGTCTGGCTGACTGCCTGACTACGAGGACGCATTCTAGCGATGTTCCTCGCCCAGTCAACCAAAAATGTTTAATACCCTGATCGTTCGGGTGTTTTTTACCCTTTTCCTGCACTTTTACCACTCATGATCGTTTCCCTGCCCCAACGACGGGGAAACGATGCTTTATGCCAAGACAGGCACTAGAAGCGGGAGTGGTAGGTCAGATCGCCCCAGGCGGCCTTCATGTACTGGAACATGGACCAGAAGGTGAGCACGGTCGCCACATAGAGCAGCACGTAGGCGAGCCATACCATCCAGATGTCGTACTGCCAGATGAGGCCGGTGAGCGACACCATCTGGATCATGGTCTTCCACTTGCCAATCCAGCTGACTGCCACCGAGGAGCGTTTGCCGAGCTCGGCCATCCATTCACGCAGGGCGGAGATGATGATCTCGCGGCCAATCATGGTCATGGCGGGTATGGTGACCCAGATGGTGTTGTAGTGTTCGACTATGACTACCAGCGCCGCCGCCACCATGATCTTGTCGGCGACAGGATCGAGGAAGGCGCCGAAGGCGGTGGACTGGTTCAGCTTGCGGGCGAGGTAGCCATCAAACCAGTCGGTCGCGGCCGCCAGAATGAAAACGAGGGCCGCCGCCAGATAGGACCACTGATAGGGTACATAGAACAGGATGACGAAGACGGGGATGAGCAAGATCCGAAAAAACGTCAGCAGGTTAGGAATATTTGTCATTATTTTCAGCCACTTCTTGTATGCCGCTACATGGTAGCCCCAAGCCGATCACGGATGCAACCGGACAGGCGCCCGCCTTGGTCTATTAATCCATCAACAACCTCAGGATGCGGGCCATTATGGCATTTACGGGCCCCCTGCGTCACGGCTCTTGTGCGTCCAGAGGCGGGATTGCGGCCACGATTCAGAGCGAATGCAAGGCATCCAGGATGGACTGGGTTGAATGCCGAGCACGATGAGCCCTGACCCCTGGCTCAGATCGAATGCAAGGCATCGTGAATGGCGTGGATCAGACCCGCGCCTGGCTGATGCCGAACACCCTGCCGGCTCAGAGCGAGTGCAAGGCATAGTGAATGGTGTGGGTCAGACCAGCGCCTGGCTGATGCCGAGCACCCTGCCGGCTCAGAGCGAGTGCAAGGCATCGTGAATGGTGTGGATCAGACCTGCGCCTGGCTGATGCCGAGCACTCTGCCGGCTCAGAGCGAGTGCAAGGCATCATGAATGGACTGGGCCAGCTCCTGGCTGATGCCGGGCACCTTGGCGAGCTCGTCCACCCCGGCCTTCTTCACCTCCTGCAGGCCGCCCAGGTACTTGAGCAGAGCCTGACGACGCTTGGGCCCCACCCCAGGGATATCCTCCAGGGTACTGGTGGTGCGGGCCTTGGCGCGCCGCGCCCGGTGGCCCGTGATGGCGAAACGGTGAGATTCGTCGCGAATATGCTGAATAAGGTGCAAAGCGGGCATATCTGCCGGCAAGTGCAGCTCTTCGTGGCTCTCCCCCAGGATCAGGGTCTCCAGCCCCGCCTTGCGGGTCACCCCCTTGGCGATGCCCACCAGCAGCGGATATTTGCCGCCGAGGAACTCCAGCTGACGGGCCAGGATCTCCTCGGCGCGGCGCAGCTGACCCAGGCCGCCGTCGATAAACAGCACGTCCGGCACCTTGTCCGGCTCCTGCAGCTTGCCGAAGCGCCGCTCCAGCACCTGCTCCATGGCGGCGTAGTCATCCCCCCCCGTGATGCCGTCGATATTGAAACGGCGGTATTCCGAGGAGAGCGGCCCCTCCCGGTTGAACACCACGCAGGAAGCCACTGTGCGCTCGCCCATGGTATGGGAGATGTCGTAACACTCCATGCGGGCGATAGGCTGCTCCAGCTCCAGCAACTCTTCCAGCTGGCTGAAGCGGGCCTGGGTGGTACTCTTGTGGGCGAGGCGCGAGCGCAGCGCCGTTTGTGCATTGATGGAGGCGAGCTTGATAAAGCGCGCTCGTTCACTACGAGTACGGCTCACCACCCGCACCTTGTAACCTGCGGTCTGGCTCAGGGTCTCGGCAATCACGCTCTCGTCCTCGAGGGCCACGTCCAGCAGCACCTCGCTCGGGATCTGCCTGCCCCCCTGCCCCGACAGATAGAACTGCAGCAGGAAGGATTGCACCACCTCCTCCAGCGGCGTATCGCTCGGCACCTTGGGGAAATAGCTGCGGGAACCCAGCACCTTGCCCTGACGAATGAAGAGCACATGGATGCAGGCGGCGCCTTGCTCGAACGCCACCCCCACCACATCCAGTTCATCGAGCACGTTGCCACTCACCGACTGCTGCTCGGTCACCCGGCGCAGAGCCTGGATCTGATCCCGGTAGCGGGCCGCATCCTCGAAACGCAGATCGCCGCTGGCGGACTCCATCTTGCCCACCAGCTCGCCTATCACCTGCTGGTTCTTGCCCGCCAGAAACAGCTTGGCCAGCTCCACCTGCTGGGCATATTCCGCCTCGCTCACCAGCCCCGCCACGCAAGGGCCGGCGCAGCGCTTGAGCTGATAGAGCAGGCAGGGACGGGTACGGTTGGCATAGACGGCATCCTCGCACTGGCGCACCGGGAAGATCTTCTGCATCAGGTGCAGGCTCTCGCGCACGGCGCCGCCGGAGGGATAAGGGCCGAAGTACTCCCCCTTCACCTTGCGCGCGCCGCGATGGACGCCTATGCGGGGATGCCGGTGCCCTGTGATGATGATCCAGGGGTAGGATTTGTCGTCGCGCAGCAGCACGTTGTAGCGCGGCTGGTACTGCTTGATGAGGTTGTGCTCGAGGATCAGCGCCTCTGTCTCGGTGTGGGTCACCATCACCTGGATATCGGCGATCTGGCGCACCAGAGTGTGGGTCTTGATGCTGTCGACCTTGGTGCGAAAGTAGGAGGAGAGCCGTTTTTTAAGATCCTTGGCCTTGCCCACATAGATGACGGTGCCACCGCTGTCGTACATGCGGTAGACGCCGCTCTGGTGAGTCACGGCGCTCAGAAAGGCCTTGCTGTCAAAAAGGGGCTCGGGAGAAAGGGTCATCGGCTACTCGGCTCAACACAAAGGGGCGAAAACGATAGAAGTCAGCATCAACGGGGAGAGCATACTGCGCCAGGCCGGCGAAATGCAAAAAGGCGGCACCCGCCGCCTTTTTGACTGCCCGTCACCCGCTTACAGGGTGTCGGCGTCCAGCATGCCATAGCGAATGGCCAGATGGGTCAGCTCCACATCGCCGTTGATGTTGAGCTTGCTGAACAGGCGGTAACGATAGCTGTTGACCGTCTTCGGGCTCAGGTTCAACTGCTCTGAGATGTCGGTCACCTTCTGCCCCTTGGTGATCATCATCATGATCTGCAACTCGCGCTCGGAGAGGGACTTGAAGGGATTTTCATCCGCCGACGCAAACTGGCTGAGCGCCATCTGCTGGGCGATCTCGGGGGAGATGTAACGCTGGCCCGAGTGCACCAGGCGAATGGCGTGGATCATCTCGTCCGGGGCGGCGCCCTTGGTGAGATAACCGGCGGCACCCGCCTGCATCACCTTGGTGGGGAACGGATTTTCTGAATGAATGGTCAGCACTATGATGCGCACATCGGGCCGGATCCGCAGTATCTTGCGGGTCGCCTCCAGGCCGCCGATGCCCGGCATGTTCATGTCCATCAGGATCACGTCTGGATGGTGCTGACGACAGAAAGTGACTGCGGTTTCCCCGCTCTGCGCCTCGCCCACCACCTTGATCCCGCGGACATCTTCCAAAATGCGTCTTATCCCTGTACGCACCAACTCATGATCATCGACCAGGAATACATTTATCACCCAAACACCCCGTTTTTTTATCTCGTTATATGCCAGTTAGGGTTAACACGGCGTCTTGCATCATAACCAAACTCGCTGGTTTGGCAAACCATGGGCGGGAAAAGTTTGAAAGTGCTCATAAATGACGTTTGTAATCAAATAATTATGCAAGGATTCAACACAAAAAACGGCGCCCGCAGGCACCGTTCAGCGTCATATCGGTGGCGCTGGCATCAGTTCGCCAGCAGTGCACGCACCTTGTCCAGATCGGCCTGGGTATCCACCCCGACCGGCGGCGCTTGCAGCGCCTGGGCCACGTGGATCTTCTCCCCGTACCAGAGCACCCGCAGCTGCTCCAGGGCCTCGACCTGCTCCAGCACGCTCGGCGCCCAGTCCACGTAACGCTGGATGAAACCGGCGCGATAGGCGTAGATGCCGATGTGGCGCTGGTAGAGATCACCAATCTGCTCGTGGCGCCCAGCAGCGCGATCACTGGCAGCAAAGCGATCCCTGTCCCAGGGAATGCAAGCGCGGCTGAAGTAGAGGGCGTAGCCATCCTTGTCGGTCACCACCTTGACCGCGTTGGGATTGAACGCCTCTTCCGCATCAACAATGGGCACAGAGAGGGTAGCCATGGGCGCCGTCGCCGCGGCCAGATTGTCGGCCACCTGACGTATGATGGCGGGCGGAATGAGCGGCTCATCCCCCTGCACATTGACGATGATGGTATCGCTGGCAAAGCCGTAGTGACGGCACACCTCCGCCAGACGCTCGGTGCCGGACTGGTGATCCTGCGAGGTCATGCACACCTCAAAGCCCGCGAGCGCGGCACAGGAGGCCAGCGCGCTGCGTACCCGCTCGTCATCGGTGGCGACGATCACCCGATCCGCGCCGGATTGCAGGGCCTTTTCCACCACGTGCTGCACCATGGGCTTGCCATGGATGTCCGCCAGCGGCTTGCCCGGCAAGCGGGTGGAGGCGTAGCGGGCAGGAATGATCACCACGAAACTCATGACGGCATCTCGTCGCTATTGAGGTGACGGGCGCGGTTCTCCAGCAGCACAGGGATCCCCTCCTCCAGCGGATAGGCCAGCTTGTCGAAACGGCAGACCAGCTCGTGTACGGCCTTGTTGTAGTGCAGCTTCCCCTTGCAAACCGGGCAGGCGATGATGTCGAGCAATTTGATATCCAGTGCCAAAACGAAACTCCTTCAACGATGTCGAGCAAGCGACTATCTCGAGCGGGCCAAAATGCCGGGCACGCTATGATGTCGAGCCATTGATATTCTAAAACCCGGAGCCAAATCGCGGCTCCTTCCACTCTATCGAGCGGGCCAGGATGCCGGACCAGCCGGCATGCCATTCTTCAGTGTTCAGTGTCGGAAGCGGGCGCCTTTGCCGGATGCAATTTCTGCAACAGGCTGTCGAGCAAGGAAGCAGGCAACTCGGCACTGACCGGCAGATACCACCAGTTATCCGGCGCAAACCCACGACACTTGACCGCGTCTTTTTCGGTCATCAGCAACGGCCGTTCGCCGAAGCGGGCGAGCAGTTCATCCCGCTCAAACGCCTGATGATCCGCATAACCGACGCGCTGCTGCAGCTCATAACCAAGGCTGGTCAGGGTGGCGAAGAAACGGGGGGGATGGCCTATGCCGGCCAGGGCATCCACGGTGCGGGGCAAGGGCTCGCTGGCGAGCTCGTCATCGCGCACCCGGCGCGGCGCATCGGCCACCAGCGCCATGGGGTACTCCCCTCGGGCCGGCATGCCGCCGTTGCAGATGATGGCATCCACCCGCTTGAGCCGGGTCACGGGCTCGCGCAGCGGCCCCATGGGCAGCAGGCAGGCGTTGCCAAAACGACGCACTCCGTCCACCACCACCAGTTCGATGTCGCGGGCCAGCCCATAGTGCTGCAGACCGTCGTCTGTGATGATGATGTCCACCTCGCCACCTTGCTCCAGCAGCCGCACCGCATCGGCCCGTTTCGGGGCGACCACCACGGGGCAGCCGCAGCGACGGGCGATGAGCACGGGTTCGTCACCCGCCTGCGCCGTGCCGCTATTGGCATCGAGCCGGTAGGGATAATGGGGCGCCTTGCCGCCATAGCCGCGACTCACCACTCCGGGCCTGAACCCGCGGGCTTGCAGCTGTTCCACCAGCCAGACCACGACCGGGGTCTTGCCGTTGCCACCCACCGAGATATTGCCCACCACTATCACCGGCAGGCTGGCCCGATAGGCCCTGAACCAGCCGCGTCGATAGGCGACGCGACGGGCGCCGCTGATAATGGCAAACAGCAGGGCAAAGGGTGCCAGCAACCAGCGCCAGCGGCTCTGCCCATACCAGAGTTGCTGCAGCATTAGCCCTTGTTACCCGCAGCTACGTTGCCGAACTGGATGGCGCGCAACTGGGCATAGGTGCCCTGATTGGCCATCAAGGCTTCGTGGTTGCCGCGCTCGACGATATGACCCTCGTCGATCACCAGGATCTCGTCCGCCTTCTCTATGGTGGAGAGACGGTGGGCGATCACCAGCGAGGTGCGCGCCTTGCACAGCTCGTCGATGGCAGCCTGGATGTGACGCTCGGACTCGGTATCGAGCGCCGAGGTCGCCTCATCCAGCAGCAATACGGGGGCATCGCGCAGCAGGGCGCGGGCGATGGCGATACGCTGACGCTGACCACCGGACAGTGAAGCCCCGTTCTCGCCGACCACGGTATCGTAACCCTGGGTCATCTTGCTGACGAACTCGTCGGCATGGGCGATGCGGGCCGCCTGCTGGATCTCTTCCCGGCTGTATTTCTCTTCCGCCGCATAGGCGATGTTGCTGGCGACAGTGTCGTTGAACAGGTGCACATGCTGGGAGACCAGGGCGTACTGCTTGCGCAGCTCGCTCAGGCGGTACTCGCGAATATTGACGCCATCCAGCAGGATCTCGCCCTGCTCCACGTCGTAGAAACGGGTCAGCAGGCTGGCGATGGTGCTCTTGCCTGAGCCGGAGCGCCCCACCAGGGCCACGGATTTACCCGCCTCCACCTTGAAGCTGACGTTGTGCAGCGCAGGGGTATCCTTGGTCGGGTAGGTGAAGGTGACGTTGCGAAACTCGATCTCGCCACGGGCACGATCCAGAGTGCGAGTGCCTGTGTCCTCTTCCGGGGTGGAATCGAGCAGACCGAACAGACTCTGACAGGCGGTGATGCCGCGCTGGAACTGGTTGTTGACGTCGGTCAGGCTCTTGAGCGGCTTGAGCAGCATCATCATGGAGGTGACCATGACGGTGAAGGTACCGGCGGTCAGGGTCGCCTTGACGCTGTCTATGGTAGACACGTAGAGGAACACGGCCAGCGCGACCGAGGCCACCATCTGCACTATGGGACTGCCGATGGCATCGGCGGCGACCATCTTCATGGTCTGCTGACGCATGTGGTTGCTGACGCGGAAGAAGCGTTTCTCTTCGACCTGCTGGCCACCGAACATCAGCACCTCTTTATGACCCTTGAGCATCTGCTCGGTCGAGGTGGTGATGTCGCCCACCGCCTGCTGGATGTGGCGGCTGATCTTGCGAAAACGACGGCTGATGAGGCCAATCAGTATGCCCACCACAGGGCCCACCACCAGGAAGATCACCGACAACTGCCAGGAGTGCCAGAACATCAGGCCGAGCAGACCGACCACGGTCGCCCCTTCCCGTACCAGCGAGACCAGAGTGGAGCTGGCTGCAGAGGAGACCTGACCGGCGTCATAGGTCACCTTGGCCAGCAGGTTGCCGGTATTCTGGCGGTCGAAGAAGCTCATGGGCATGGCCATCAGGTGGCTGAACACCTGCTGTTGCAGCCGCATCACCACATGGTTGCCGACCCAGGCCATGCAATAGTTGGAGAGGAAGGTGGCGCAGCCACGCAGGGCAACGATGCCGAGTACGAAGAAAGGCATCCATTTCAGCACGCCGCTGTCATTGCCATTGAGGCCCTGATCGATCAGTGGCTTGATGGAGTAGACGAAGGTGGTATCCACGGCGGCATAGCCCAGCATCCCTATGATGCCGCCGACCAGACCCAGCTTGCGATCCCGGACATAACCGAGCAGACGCTTGAAGACGGGCCAGCTGTCTTGTGAGGTTTCTTGTTGCATGAATAGCCGTTAATAAAGGAAATGACGGGGTATTCTAGCCAAAGCTTGCGCATCCACCAAGCGCCGCCATCTTGATAGCCAGAGTCCGCACCGGAAATGACGGATTAATGCCCAAGCCAACGCCTGCGCATCCACCAGGCGCCGCCATCTTGATAGCCAGAGTCCGCACCGGAAATGACGGATTAATGCCCAAGCCAACGCCTGCGCATCCACCAGGCACCGCCATCTTGATAGCCAACATCCGCCCCTCGCTAGAGGGAGATGATGGATTATTTCCTGGCCGGCTCCGGGCCGGCGGCCCCTCGCCACAGCGGATCCTGGCGGGAAATGGCAGAAGGTCATCTGGGCCAGCCCGCAGGACGCCACCAGGCGCCGCCCCGGCGATACCAGGGGCCATGGTCGCGCTCGGTACGGATGCCGAACCCGTCAGCCTGGGGTTCAATCAGGATGGCGCCATCAAGCCCGGTGACCCACTGACTGGCCTGCCGATAGCGGGCCACCACCTCGGGACGAGGAAAGCCCCACTGATTAATAAATCCCGCGCTGTGCACCACATACCGGGCATTCACGGCCGCGACGAAAGCCGGGGTGGACGAGGTGCGACTACCATGATGAGGGCTCACCAGCAAGGTGCTGGCCAACTCGCCCCGATCCAGCGCCAGCAGACGGCGCTCCGTCTCCTGCTCTATGTCCGCGCTGAGCAGAATGCGCCGGTTGCCGTCGCTTATCTGCAGCACGCAGCCGTCGTTGTTGTGGCCGCGCCCAGGTTGTTCGGGCCAGAGCACGGCAAAGTCGATCCCCTGCCAGCGCCAGCGCTGGCCACGCCGGCACAGAGTGGTGAGCTTGCCAAACGCAAACGAGGAGAGCTCATGGCGCACCGGCAGCGCCCGCAATATGGCCCGGCGGTTGCCGGCGTGATCCCTGTCCTTGTGGCTGATGACGAGATAATCCAGCACCTGCACATCGAGCCGGTTGAGCAGCGGCAGGATGGCGGCATCCGCCATGTTGTAGCCGCCGGGATAACGATCGCCGGTGTCATAGAGGATGCCACGATCCCCTCGGGTGATCAGCACAGACAAACCCTGTCCCACATCCAGCACCCTCACTTGCCAGCCCGTTGGCATAGGCCAGGCGGCAAGCAAGAGGGCCGCGACCACGGGAATAACCAGCGGGCGAGCCCCCGGCACGTGCCAGGTGCACCAGAGCAGGGTCAGCACTGCGCTGACCGGTACTACCCAGCCCGGCACGGGCCACCAGAGCTGCCACTGGCTGGCCAGTTGCGTCAGCCCCCACAACACCCACTGCAACCCCAGATCCGCCAGCCAGAACAAGCCGTGGGCCAGCCAGCCCCAGAGCGGCGCCAGCAGGACGCCGATCAGCGCCAGCGGAATGATCCCGATGCAAAACAGCGGCAACGCCAGCAGATTGAGCAGCAGCGCCAGCGGCGCTATGCCCTCGAACAAGGCCAGTTGCAGCGGCAGCAAGCCGAGCAGCAGCAAGCCCTGCAGCCGCACCAGACCGGGTTTGGCCTCCAGATAACCCGCCGCCAGCAGCAGGGCCACCGCCAGAAACGAGAGCCAGAAGCCGGCCGAGTAGAGGGCGAAGGGATCCCACAACACCAGCGCTACGAAGGCCCACAGCCAGATGCGATAAGCGGGCCACTCGCGCCGGCGCCAGCGCAGCAGGCTCCACACCAGCACCATGATGAGGGCCCGCTCGGTGGCCACCGCAAACCCTGCCAGCCAGCTGTAGACGGCGGCAAACAACAGGGCGACCAGTATGGCCCCGCGCAGCCCGAACAACCGTCCTAGCCACCAGCCCAGCACGGCCACCAGCGCTATGTGCTGACCCGAGATGGCGATGATATGGGTCAGCCCGCTGCCGCGAAACAGCGTCCACTGCTCATCCGTGATGCCGCTCTGCTCGCCAAAGGTGAGTGCCGACAACAGGGGAGCATGGGTCAGCCCCTGCCAGCTGGCGGCGGCCTCAGCCAGCCAGCGATCCCGCCAGCCCGGCGCGGCGGCCTGCGTCTTCATGATGCGGCGCAGGTTGCCGGTGGCTGTGATGCCCTTGCCCAGCAACAGGCGCCGTCCATCCATGCCAGCCTCGTTGGCCAGCCCATGGGCCGGTTTGAGAGAGACCACCAGCGTCACCTGGCTGCCCGCCGGCAGAGCGGGCAGGGTCTGGTAGGCATTGATCCGCACCAGCGGCGCCGGGGTCAGCGCCTGACCATCGAGAGACGCCACCTGCAGCAGCAGCCGGACAAATTTATCGCCCTCGGGCTCTGCACTTTGCAAGCGTGCGGTTATGATGTGGCTCGCCTGCGCCTCCAGCTGATCCAGCCAGGCGAGCCGGTACTGCAGACTGGCCTGCATCCAGAGGATGCCGAGCAGCAGAAACAGCAGACGCCAACAGCGACAACAGGCGAGGGGGAACGCGATCAGCAGCATCAGGCCCCCCCATTCCCATGAAGGTAACCATGGCCAGAGTAGCGAGGAGCTTGCCCCCAGGGCAAACGACAACAAGCGCAGATCCATGGTGCAAGTATTTAGCAAGGTTTCAATATGCCCAAACGACTCATAAAACGCTGGATGCCTGATCAAGAGAGACTCAAGGAACACAAGCACTTGCGGCTGTTCGGCAAGCTGCTGCTCGATGCCAATCTGTGGCATCTCAACCGGCGCTCCGCCGCCGGCGCGTTCGCGGTCGGCCTCTTCATGGCCTGGATCCCCCTCCCCTGCCAGATGCTGCTGGCAGCCGGTGGCGCCATCGCCTGTCGGGTCAATCTGCCCCTCTCGGTCGCCCTGGTCTGGCTCTCCAACCCCTTTACCATGCCGCCCCTGTTTTACGGCGCCTACCTGACCGGCTGCCAGCTGCTGGGGCAACCTTCCCAGCACATCGACATCGAGTTCACCTGGGCCTGGCTGGTGTCGGTATTCGAGACGCTGGCCCCGCCCCTGCTGCTGGGCTCCCTGGTGCTCGCCCTGCTGAGCTCGCTGATCGGCTATGCCCTGATCCGCACCTTCTGGCGCATCAGCACGGTACGCCAGTGGCAAAAGCGCAAGGAGGCGCGGGCATGCTGAGCCGCTGGTTTGCCCGTTTCAAGATAGATCCGGACACCTTGCGCCAACAGAAGTGGTTCGCCCTGTTTGGTGAACGCCTGCTGGCACCCGCACTCTGGCAGGGGGGAGCACGGGCCCTGAGCGGCGCCGTGGCAGCCGGCCTCTTCGCCTGCTGGATCCCGGTCCCCATGCATTCGCTGATCGCCGTCGCGCTGGCGCTGGCCTTCAGCCTCAACCTGCCGCTGGCCCTGCTGGCGGTCTGGTTCAACAACCCGGTGACGCTCCCCTTCATGTATCTCTATGCCTACCGCACCGGCTGCCTGGTGCTGCACAAGACGCCGGAGCCGTTTCATCTCACCTGGTCCCTGCACTGGCTGGAACAGGAGGCGGCGACCCTGGTGCCGCCCTTCCTGCTCGGCAGCCTCTTGCTGGCGGTGCTGACCGCCGCCTGCGGCGCCGCCCTCACCCTGCTGCTGTTGCAACTGGCCAAGCTGGCACGCGCACGCTGATCGGCACCTTGTCAGGACAGCCCTTGTCCTGGCAAGGTGATTTCCCCCTCTCTTGCCATCATTTGGCTCTGCCGCCACACTCCTTGTAGATATCTGCTGCATGCCACCTGCCAGGACAAGGAGCGCACCATGACAGAACCGCTGACGCTGGCCTATGCCAATGGCCAACCCCTCTCCCTGCTGCCCGCCATGGCCAATCGCCACGGCCTCATTACGGGCGCCACAGGCACGGGTAAAACCGTCACCCTGCAGGTGCTGGCAGAGGGCTTCTCCCGCCTCGGGGTGCCGGTCTTTCTGGCAGATGTGAAGGGGGATTTGAGTGGACTGGGTGCCGCCGGCACCCCATCCAGCAAGCTGGATGCCCGTCTGGCCCAGCTCGCCATGCCGGCTCCCGTCTTTACCGCCACCCCGACCCTCTTCTGGGATCTGTTCGCCGAGCAAGGGCACCCGGTGCGGGCCACCGTCTCCGACATGGGCCCCCTGCTGCTGGCCCGTTTGCTCGGCCTCAACGACACCCAGAGCGGGGTGCTGGAGCTGGTGTTCAGGGTGGCGGACGAGGAGGGCCTGCTGCTGCTCGACCTCAAAGATCTGCGCGCCATGGTGCAGTTTGCCGGGGAGAACGCCAAATCCCTGACCACCCGCTATGGCAATGTGTCGACCGCCTCTATCGGCGCCATCCTGCGCAACCTGCTCACCCTGGAGAGCGCGGGGGGCGATCACTTCTTCGGCGAGCCCATGCTGGATATCCAGGATCTGTTGCAGACTGACGAAGCCGGTCACGGCCACATCAATGTGCTGGCGGCGAGCAAACTGACCCAGTCCAGCCGGCTCTATGCCTGCTTCCTGCTCTGGCTCTTGTCGGAGCTGTTCGAGCAACTGCCCGAGGTAGGCGACCCGGACAAGCCTGTGCTGGTGTTCTTCTTCGACGAGGCCCATCTGTTGTTCAACGATGCACCCAGGGCGCTGCTGGAAAAAATTGAACTGGTGGTGCGCCTCATCCGCTCGAAAGGGGTCGGTGTATATTTCGTGACCCAGAGCCCGGCCGATATTCCCGACAGTGTGCTGGGGCAGCTCGGCAACCGGGTACAACACGCGCTGCGCGCCTTCACCCCGAGCGATCAGAAGGCGGTACGGATCGCCGCCAATACATTGCGCGCCAACCCAGCCTTCGATGCGGCCGGCGTCATTACCGAGCTCGGGGTGGGCGAGGCCCTGGTGTCACTGCTCGATGAGAAGGGACGCCCGAACGTGGTGGAGCGCGCCTTCATAGCACCACCTGCCAGCCGTATCGGGCCCTTGAGCGAGGCCGAGCGGCTGGCACTGATCCGGGGATCACTGCTCTACGGCAGATACGAGACCCGCGAAGATCGCGAATCGGCCTTCGAGCGACTCAATGACGGCAAGGCTTCAGCTGCATCAGATGGCGAAGCCAAGACCGATGCCGAAGGTGGTCTGCTCGATACTCTCAATGGCATCTTGTTTGGCCGTACAGGCCCGCGCGGTGGCCAGCACGATGGGATAGTGCAGACCACCGCCAAGAGCGTGGCTCGTACCATTGGCAACGAGGTGGGGCGCCAGTTGGTACGCGGCGTACTCGGCTCCCTGCTGGGCGGCAACAAGCGACGCCGTTGACGCAGCCGTAATACAGGGATACAAAAAAGCCCGCCGGGTCTCCCCGGCGGGCTTTTCACTGCTCTGGCAACATCACCTACGCAAACACTCAGCCATCACGGCTGGAGCATCACAGTACCTTGGCGATGGCGTCACACAGGGGATCTATGTTGGTACGGGTGATCCCGGCCACGCTGATCCGGCCTGAACCGACGATGTAGATGGCAAACTCGCTCTTGAGGCGCTCCACCTGATCCTTGGAGAGACCGGAGAAGGAGAACATGCCGTTCTGCTCGCGGATGAAGCTGAAATCCTGGCTCACACCGAGGGCAGCCAGCTTCTCCACCAGCAGCTCGCGCATCTCGCGAATGCGCACCCGCATGGCCGCCACTTCTTCAACCCACTCGGCATAGAGGGCAGGGTCACTGACGATGGTGGTCACCACGGCAGCGCCGTGTGACGGCGGGTTGGAGTAGTTGGCACGGATAACGGTCTTGACCTGGGTGAAGGCCACGTCGGCGATTGCCTTGGTCGCGCTCACCAGGGTAAAAGCGCCGACCCGCTCGTTGTAGAGGCCGAAGTTTTTGGAGAAAGAGCTCGCCACCAGCAGCTCGTCGTGACATTCGGCGAAGATGCGAAGACCCTCGGCATCTTCTTCGATGCCACGGGCAAAGCCCTGATAGGCGAAGTCAAACAGCGGCAGCCAGCCGGCGGCGGCACTCTGTTTGGCCAGGGCGTGCCACTGCTCAGCGGTGGGGTCGATACCGGTCGGGTTGTGGCAGCAGCCGTGCAGCAACACCAGCTCACCAGCCTGTACGTCACTGAGCGACGCCTGCATGGCGGCAAAGTCGAGCCCCTTGGTGGCGGCGTCGTAGTACTTGTACCACTTGACGGTCAAACCGGCGGCCTGGAATACGCTGACGTGGTTGGCCCAGGTGGGATCGGAGATCCAGATGGTCTTGGCCAGCCCGTTGCGCACCACGAACTCGGCGGCGATCCGCAGGGCACCGGTGCCGCCCGGCGCCTGGGCGGTCTTGGCGCGGCCGCTGGTGATCAAAGCGGAGTCCTGTCCGAACAGCAGTTGCTGCACTATGCGGCCGTATTCGATATTGCCTTCAATACCGAGATAATTCTTGGTCTTCTCGTCGGTGAGCAGCTTCTGCTCGGCTTTCTTGACGCAGTGAAGGATAGGGGTGGCACCGGTCTCATCCTTGTAGATCCCGACCCCCAGATTGATCTTGTGGCTGCGAGAGTCAGCGCGGAAGGCTTCGGTCAGGCCCAGGATCGGATCCGCTGGGGCGGCAACAACCTTTTCAAACATGGTATTCCCTGTATTCCGTTGAGTTCGTTGGGTGGCAAAGCGTGTCGGCAAACCGTCTGTGACACACGAAAGCGCCTATTTGGCGAGCGCTTCGTCAACTCTTTATATCATCGTGCTCAATGGGGGAAAACCGCTTTCTCAACGACATCTGCGGCAATATCAGCCGACCGCATGCCACTCTGGCGCCAGCGCGCACACCTCGGCGGACAAGCCACCATTGGACTCAACCAAACCGCTACAAACTGCTAACAACGACTTGGGGATCCGGCTCGGCTCCCAGGGGCGGCCATCACCCAGCGGCAGGGCATAGGCCGACACTATGGGGGAGAAGGCGGTTGGCAGCCACCAGCTGGCCGGACGGCCCAGCCGCTGGGCCAGCGCCAGTGTCCGATCCACACCGGCGGGATCGAGTGAAGTGAGGTGGCTCCACTGCACATTGGGCGGCAGGGCGGCCACGACCTGTTGCAAGGCGACTTGCGCCGTCGTGGGCGACCATACCAGCAGGGAGCCAGCACAGAGCGCCAGCTCGGCAAAGGCACCGACGCTGTCGGTGGTGATCACCCGCTCGATATTCCCCTCTCCCCACAGGATCTTGCCAAGCCCGGCCAGGGTACGCTCAGGCAAGGCCAACTCCCCCAATGCCTGCAACCAGGGGGCCGCATCGAGCAGGGTGCCACCGCTGAAAAACAGGCTGAAGGGCTGCGGTGCACGCAAGCGCAGCAGCTGATCGGCGCAGAGCCGAATGCCCTTGTCCTCGAAATCGATCTGCTCGTTGGGGCTGAAGGTTGCCTCGGGTTTGCGATAGAGCGCCGCCAGTACTCGCTCGTTGACTCGCTCACCAAGCTGCCAGCCATGGGCCTGCAGCCACTCTTCGGGGGTTGGCGGCGCAGTGGCAATGTCGGCCAGCGTCAGTTCGCGGGTCAGATAGCGCCGCCCGGCCGGGGTCAGTTCATAGCTGTGATTGCCAAGGGCGAGCAGCAACTGGTTGTCCTTGAGCAGGCCTACCAGTGGCAGATACTGGCGAGCCCGGATCACCAGGGGGGAGTGATCCAGTAGCTGGCGGGCCAGTTCCCGCCATTGCGGGTGACTGAAGTCAATCAAGCGTCGTCCTTCCCTGTTTGTCGAGCGTCCTTCAACGAGTTGGATAATCTAGCGATTCACTGACGAAGAGCCAAGGACAAAAAAGAGACAACGTGAGCTGGCGCAGGCCAAAGAGGCCAAGGGGAAGTGATTAACGCGGGCGAAAGCGGGCAATGACATAACAGGCAGCAGATAAAACAAAACGGCCAAGCAAGCTTGGCCGTTTACCAACTAAATCAGCGCAGAGGCTGGATTAGAAGTTGTATTGCAGGGCGACAGTGAAGTCGTCATCCTTGCCGCTAACACCGTTGATTTTGTATTCGGTGTAGGCTTTCAGCTTGGAAGTGAAGGAGTACTGTACGCCCAGCAGAGTGGCATCCATCAGGTCTTCGTAGGAAGAACCGCTCAGGTTGGCATTCTCTTTACCTTCTTTGAAGTTGTAGCCGGCCAGGAAGGTCCAGGCATCAACGTTGTAGGTAGCAGCCAGTTCGTAACCACGACCTTCATCTTTGTAGCCAGTGGTGTCGTTCTTCACTTCAGCCTGGGTGTAAACACCGGCGAAGTTGAAGCCGTTGATGGCGTAGTGTGCGCCCAGCGCCCACTCGGATTTCTTGCCGGTAGCGTCTGTGGTTTTGCCTTCCAGGTCGGAGTAAGCATAACCACCGTTGAAGCCCAGGCCGAAGTCGAAGTCATAACCGACAGCAGCGGCGTAAGCATACTTACGCTTCACGTCCGGGAAAACGGTAGTCTTGATGCCACCAGCAACGTCTGCCACTTTCACAGCCTGGTCATCGTTGGTCTGATAGGACACTTTACCCTTGAAACCGCCGATGGCGTTGGAGTAGATGACCTGACCTTCTTGACGACCGTCATAGAAGTTACCTTCGCTGCCCCACTCGTTGAAGATATCGGTAGGTTCCAGTACGTCGTAGAAGGCGGTATCGGTCTGACCGAAGATAACCTTGCCGTACTGGGTGCCGTCGAAACCAACGTAGATGTGACGGGAGTCAAACTTGTTGGCGGAGTTTTCAGCAGAAACTTGCCACTCGGTCTTGGCGATACCGGACCAGGTGTTGTTCAGAGCAATCTTGCCGGACCAACCCAGACGGGAAGAACCTTTCAGCTCACCATCAACATCTTTGTAACCAGAAGCAGCGGTAGAGTCAGCTTCGTTGGTGTCACCGTAGTAGTTAGCCTGAACACGGCCGTATACGTCAAAAGTGGTACCGTCTTTGTCATAGATCACTGCAGCGTTAGCGGCGGATGCAAACAGAGCCGGGATAGCAATAGCCAGAATTGTCTTTTTCATAGTTTCCAATGCCTACTGTAATTAAACACTAAGTTGTTGTTATTCCCTGTGTTAGCGATGTTCTTTGCATCACTATGGGGCCCGAGACTAGCACCGGGTTTTCCAATCCGCAATGAAAAAACTTGGAACTTTTTACGAAAAGCATAGTCATAGCGGAAAATTTGTGACCTGAATCCCACATTGTTTGCACCTCTTGGGAAAACGTTTACAGCGATAATGGCTGGCTTTAGCGGCCCATGCTGGTGATTTATCGCACAGTAACGAGGGCCCGCCTTATAAATAGAAGAAGAGGTCTGATCTGTGCGTTGCACCATGCCTCGACCCGGGTTGGCAGTTACGGGTATCCTGTCCTTCTTCACCCCCCGCAACGGTCTTTTCTTTCATGCTGTCTACCCGCCTCAAAGCCGCCATTCGCAATACCTATCGCCAAATCGCCGATGGTTTACCCGGTTTTGTGCCGCGCAAGGAGCAGAACTTTCTGGTGGCGGAGATAGCCAAGACCCTGACGGGGGAGTATGACAAGCAGCGTCGCATCCTGGTGGCCGAAGCCGGTACCGGCATCGGCAAATCCCTCTCCTATGCCCAGGGTGCCATCCCGGTGGCACGCCTGACCCAGAAGAAGCTGGTGATCTCCACCGCTACCGTCGCGTTGCAGGAGCAGCTGATCCACAAGGACCTGCCCTTTTATCACCGCCACAGCGAGCTGCCGTTTCGTTTCATGCTGGTCAAGGGGCGCCAGCGCTACTGCTGCGAACATCTGCTTGAACAAGCCGCAAGCGGCACCGAGATGGCCAACTTCGAGCTCGATTTCGGTAGCTTAAGCAAGCACAAGCCGTCAGATTCTGACAAGGAGCGCTATCAGGCGCTGTGGCAGGCCTATACGGACGGGAAATGGGATGGCGACCGGGACAACTGGCCCAAGCCCATCCCCGATCTGTGCTGGGATCGCATCGCCGCCGACCGCCACACCTGCAACAAGGCGCTGAGCCATCATCAGCACTGCCCTTTCCACCGCGCCCGCAACGACATGGATGCGGCCGACGTGCTGGTGGTGAACCATGCCCTGCTGCTCTCCGACCTCACCATGGGCGGGGGCATCATATTGCCGCCCCCCGACGAGTGCCTCTATGTGCTGGACGAGGCCCATCACCTGCCCACCATAGCCCGGGATCACGGCGCCGCCTCGGCCAGCGTCAAGGGCTCCCGTCGCTGGCTGGAGAAGCTGGTACAGAGTGCCGGCAAGCTGGCCAGGACGCTGAACAAGGACAGCTTGCTCGACCCCCAGTTGAAGCTGCAGGATGCGCTGGCCTCCCTGCAACCGGATCTCAAGGCCCTGGAACAGTGGCTCGGCGCCAACGACCGGCTGTTCAATGGCGAGGCACACTATCGATTCACCGAAGGTGTGCTGCCAGATCCCCTGCCCATGCTGGCGGAAAACCTGAAGGAGGCGAGCAAGAAGGCGCTGCGGGCACTGGACCGGATGCAGGGCGCCATCGGCGAGGCGCTCAAGGATGGCGAGATCCGGCGCAAGGAAGCCGAGCCCCTGCTGGCGGAAACCGGTTTTCACTTGCAGCGGCTGGAGAGTTTCTGCGCCCTGTGGGAGATGCTGGGGCGCCATGTGCCCGAGGGCAAGACACCGCTCGCCCGCTGGATGGCCAAGAGCGACGACGGCGACATCTGGTTGCACGCCTCCCCCATCGAAGTGGGGTATCTGCTGGAGGAGTGGCTCTGGTCCCGCTGTCTGGGCGCAGTGCTGGTGTCGGCCACCCTCACAGCCCTCTCTTCATTCAGCTATTTTCGCCATCAGGTAGGGCTGAAAGAGCACGACGGCACCCGTTATCTGCGTCTGAGATCCCCGTTTGATTACCAGAAAGCCGAGCTCTATCTGCCCAGGATGGAACATGAACCCAGCTCCCCCGCCTTCACCCAGGAGCTCATCAGCGCCCTGCCCCGGCTGCTGGCCGGCAAGGAGGCGAGCCTGGTGCTCTTCTCCTCCTACCGGCAGATGAACGAGGTGGCGGTGGGGCTGCGAGCCAAGGGGCTCTCCTTGCTGGTACAGGGAGAAGCCTCCCGCAATGCCCTGCTCACCCTGCACAAGCAAAAGTGCGACGGCGGCCAGGCCAGCATACTGTTTGGCACCGGCAGCTTCTCGGAGGGGCTGGACCTGCCCGGCCACTACCTCACCAACCTGGTGATCACCAAGCTGCCCTTTGCGGTGCCCAACTCGCCTGTGGAAGAAGCCACCGCCGAGTGGGTCGAGAAACGGGGCGGCAACCCCTTCCTGCAGCTGACGGTGCCGGAAGCCTCCCGCAAGCTGATTCAGGCCTGCGGCCGCCTCATTCGCAAGGAGGCGGACAGGGGCCGGGTCACCATACTCGACCGGCGCCTGCTGACCAAGCGCTACGGCAAGGGGCTGCTCGAGGCGCTGCCACCGTTCAGCCGCCGGATTGAATAGGGTCCAGCCCCCCGGCGGGAGCAGGGCTGACTGGCACATACCGTTTTTGATAGAAAGATGGGCAGCCGGACCAATCCATGGCGTCATAAACGCCTATTGCTGCCCTTGGGCAAACCTGTAAAAATGAGCCCCTGTTTTTCAGTGGGCACTCGCCTGACTGTTCAAGGAGATGAAATGAAACTGACTGTTCTGGTGCCGGCCCTGGCTGGTCTGTTGTGGGCAGGTAGTGCCCTGGCCGATGCCCAATTGGAAGTCACCAACCCCTATATCGTCCAGCTGATCGATGGTCAGTCCATCAATCCCAAGCTGCTCGACAAGACCAACACCTTCCCCATCAAGGCGGGTGATCATCAGCTGGTCGTCGCCTTCGAAGGCAACTACTCCAGCCGCAGCGACATCAAGCTGGTGACCGCAGAGCCGCTGGTGATCAACTTCACCGCCGCCGACAACCAAAAACTGGTGCTGGACTACAAAAAACCGCGCAACGAAACCGAAGCCAAACAGTTCGTCAAGGATCAAAAAGTGGTTCTGAAAGACAAGAGCAGCGGTCAAGTCGTCGCCAGCGAACAGTTCGTGCTGCCGAAAGTCGAAGGCTTCCAGCTGACCCGTGACTATCAGCAAGAGCTGCTGGGCATGGGCAAGGCCTTCAACCAGCCAGCCACGGTCGCCGTCTCCAGCGCCGCCGTCATGGCCGCCGCCAGTGCGCCGGTCCAGGTTGCCCCGAGCAAGGTTCAGAGCAACCCGGAAGCCCTGACCCAGCTGCAGAGCTGGTACAACAAGGCCGATGCAGAAACCCGCAAAGCCTTCCAGATCTGGGTTATTCAGCAGCAGTAATGGCGTATTGAATGCCATCTGGTGCAAGAAGGGGAGCCTGGCTCCCCTTCTTCATATCCGCCAAGGCCCTGCTTTCATGTCACTGCGCATCTTTTATCATCCTCTCTACTCCGCCCTGACCCTGCCAGAGCGTCACCGCTTCCCGCTGGCCAAGTATCAGGCGCTGTTTGAGCGCCTCGGCAACCTCGGCTATCCGCTGACAGAAGCCGCGGCAGCCACCCCTGAGCAGATAAAAAGGGTGCACCATGCCGCCTATGTGGAGGCGGCCCTCGCCGGCACCCTCGATATGGGCGCCATCCGCCAGCTCGGCTTCCCCTGGTCCCCCATGCTCATTGAACGCACTTTGCGCTCGGTGGGCGCCACCCTTGCCGCCAGCCGCCATGCCCTCGAACAGGGTTGCGGCCTGCAGATCTCCGGCGGCTATCACCATGCCCACCGGGATTTTGGCAGCGGCTTCTGCCTGTTCAACAATCTGGTGATCGCCGCCCAGGTTTGTCTGGACGAAGGGCGCTGCGAGCAGGTATTGATCGTCGATCTCGATGTACATCAAGGGGATGGCAGTGCAGCACTGTGCCAGAGCCGACGCGACATCATCACCCTCTCCCTGCACGGGGAGCACAACTTCCCTCGCCACAAGCCCGCCTCCCACATGGACTTTGCCCTGCCAAGCGGCATGGCGGACGATGCCTATCTCACCACACTGACAGAGGCGCTCAACCTGGCGCTGCGGCTCTATGCCCCCGACTTCATCCTCTATCAGGCCGGGGTCGATGTGCACCAGGGCGACGAGCTTGGCTACCTTTCCTTGAGCGACGAGGGGGTACGCCAGCGCGATGCCATGGTATTTGACTGCGCCTACCGGCACGGACTGCCCATTGCGGCCGTACCGGGCGGCGGTTATCGGCGCGACTGGCAGCAGTTGATCCCGCTGCACCTCTCTCTGTTCGAGGAGGCGCGCCGTCGCTTCGGTCAAGACGCGCCATAAACAGTCCGCTTGCTGACCAAATCTGGGTTCCTGTAAAAGTGGGTTCCCGTAAAAGAAGAGGCGGCCCCGGGGCCGCCTCTTCTTTAATGTGCAGCACGACTGCGCCGTGCCGAGGTCACCATGAGCAAGGCCGACCCGTGAACGCGTCATGCACTGCACATCGACGCGCGATCAGCATCAGGCGTGGGCCACCGGCGTCGGATGTTCACCCAGTTTGCGCAGCAACATCAGCAGATAAATGCACGACACACAGGCGATCACGATGAACAGCAGATTATCCGAGTAGTGTTGCATCAAGAGTGCGGTACAGGCCGGGCCGAGCAGACTGCCTATGGTGTAGCTCAGCAGCAGCGCCTGGTTCATCGCCACCAGCTGATGGTGCTCGACCTTCTCGCAGGCCCACGCCATGGCGACCGGATAGAGCGTAAAACCCGCAGCCCCCAGGATGAACAGCGCCGGGCCCATCGCCACTGTGCCGAGCATGGCCACAGAGCCCAGGATCACCACCGACACCTGAACCCGCAGCACCTGCAGGCGCCCGAACCGCTCTGCCAGGCGGCCGATCGGCCACTGCCCCAGGATGCCGGCACTCACCATCACCGCCATCCAGTAGCCAATGCCGGCATCACTCACCCCCCGATGGGTCAGATAGAGCGGCATCAGGCCATACAGCGACCCCAATACCATGCCGGAGACGATGCAGCCGTTGACACCGAGCCGCGCCTGACGCAGGCGCAGCATAGGCCAGACCCGGGTTGCCCCCTGCTGTTCGCTGCGCTCACTGACGATGCGGGTGAACAGCAGCGGCAGGATAGCCGCCAATACCAGACCGGTCACCCAGGGCAGCACATCCATCAGCGCGGTCGACAGCTTGCTGACCAGCAGTTGCCCGAGCACGGTTCCCAGGTAATAGACCATCATGTAAGCAGCCAGCAGCCGTCCGCGATTGCGCGCATTGCCGCTGCACATCAGCGCGCTCTCCACCACCACCCAGATCATGGCGCAGCCAATGCCGGCGATGAATCGCCAGGTGAGCCAGCTCCAGAAGCCAAGGGTGAGCCCCAAGCCGACACAGCCTGCGGCAAAGAGGACGGACGCCAGGTAGTAGCTGCGGTTGAACCCGCAGTGCTTGATCAGCGCCCCTGCCAGCAGGGTTCCCAACAGGTTGCCGCTGAAATAGGCGGAGCCGACCACCCCCACCTGCCAGGTCGGCAGATTGTCATGGGCAAGCCAGAGCGGTACCAGCGTGTTCAACACCGCGATGGCCAGGGTCAGCAGCAGCAGGCCGCAGAGCAACAACAGCACTGGCCGGGTGTATGTAGTCATGGATAAAACCGTGAGGAGAGTCAAAATGCGAGCGCATCATGCCACCGCCAACGGCATTGTCAATCGGCCTGAAATCGCGCAGGCGATGTTTTTCTCCGTGCAGGCGTTGCCGCGTTGATCGGCACCGCACGACACCCTTTCGACATCTGGCTTATCCCCTTGATTAACGGGATTTTTGGCCGCCATGGCGGGCCATGGTCGGTCGATCATCGTCATCAACCTTTAGCAACGCCGTGAGTGTGACGACAGGCTGCTGGTGCTCAACAGCAGGCGGGGAAAACAAACAGTGGCCGGTAACGGCTACCGGTTCGAGGGGTACACCATCATGTCGACCTGGGCGCACCACTGGCTTGCCTGGCCCCTGTTCTGACCATGGACGCCCTAAAAGAAGAGGCGACCCCGGGGTCGCCTCTTCTTTATATAAAGCACAATAGCGGCTATTTCTGACGCTTCCTGGCGTACTTGCGACGGGCGCGCGCCTGACGCTCGTCTTCCCGTTCGGCCTTTTCCTTGGCCTTCTGCGCCGCGTCCTCTTCGGCCGCCACTATCTCGGCGCTCACCATCTCGGGGGTTTCCAGCGAGATGCGACCCAAGAAGCCTGCGCGGAACTCGTTGACCAGGATCTCGGACGCCTTGTGCAGATCGGCAAGGCCCCCTTTGCGCATAAAGGCGCGCTGGCGGGCGATCAGCTCCAGCAGCTCGATCTCCGTCTCCGGCAGATCGGTTATCTGGTAGCGCGCCTTGACACGCTCAGGATAGGCCTTGATGAAGTAGTCGGCGGCAAACATGGCGATGTCGGCGTAGTCGAATACCGTGTCCTTGATGGCGGCGGTGATCGCCAGCCGATAGCCGCAGGAGGGCGGGTTGAGCTTGGGCCACAAGAAGCCCGGGGTATCGGTCAGGATGACGTTGTTGTCCAGCTTGATCCGCTGCTGGGACTTGGTCACCCCCGCCTCGTTGCCTGTCTTGGCGATGATGCGCCCGGCCAGGGTATTGATCAGGGTGGATTTGCCCACGTTGGGAATGCCCATGATCATGGCGCGCACCCCGCGCAGGTCGAAGTTGCGTTCAGGCAGCATCTCGTGGCACAGGGTCAGCAGTTGCTTGATCTTCTCCGGCTCCTGCTGGGTCAGCGGCAGCGCCTTGATCCCCTTCTCTTTTTCCATGTGGGCCACCCACAGCGCCGTGATCTCGGGGTCGGCGAGATCGGCCTTGTTCAGCACCTTGATAACAGGGGTATCACCGCGCAACTCGGGCACCAGCGGGTTTTCGCTGGAGAAGGGGATGCGGGCATCGAGCATCTCTATGATGACATCGACCTGGGGCATGACCTCGGCAATCTCTTTGCGGGCCTTGTGCATGTGGCCGGGGAACCAGTTGATGGACATATCCGTTACTCTCTGTAGGGGCTGCGGGCGCTGGCTTGCTATGGAACGAGCGGCGGGCAATGGCGGACGTCAGGCGTCGCAAGGGGGCGTATTTTACCTGCTGATGCCCGGATTTGACAGGCTATTCTAGCCCCATGAGCGCAAACCACCAAGGATCGCGCCCCCCTTGCCGCCAGCGCAAACCCGGGGTTCATTCGATTGCTCTTTGCAGATAACTGATTGATACAACATCACATTCAAGCCCAGCCTTCACCGGATTGTCATCGATAACCACTAAAAGTGTCATCTGATCCCTCTAGGCTTCGCTCAGGTTTTACAAGGAGCGAACCCCAATGAGAAAAATGGCAGGACTTGCATTGATGATCGGCGCCGCCCTGGCCGCCGGCTGCAACTCCAACAACGACAGCGACAGCCCGGCGCCAGGCGCCAAAAACGTCATCTTCTTCCTCGGTGACGGCATGGGCCTCAACACCCTGACCGCGGCCCGCATCTATGGCGTCGGGGAAGAGGGCAGTCTCACCATAGACACCCTGCCGGAGACGGCCTTCATCAAGACCTTCTCCCACGACTCCCAGGTCACCGACTCGGCCCCCTCCATGGCGGCCTACATGACAGGGGTCAAGAGCAACAACGGTGTCATCAGCATGGACGGCGATGCCACCTATGAGAGCGACTGCAGCCAGAGTGCCGGCAAGCCGGTCACCACCCTGCTGGAGCTGGCCAAGGCCGACGGCCGCGGCACCGGTGTGGTCACCAGCACCCGGGTCACCCACGCCACCCCGGCCGCCACCTATGCCCACATCTGCAACCGGGATCTGGAGGCGGACATCGCCGCCCAGCTGGTGCCGGGCGGCACCGGTTACAACGGCGCCCTGAAAGAGGGGCTGGACGTGGTGCTCGGCGGTGGCAGCGGCTTCTTCCTGCCAAAAGCCGACAAGGGCAAGCGGGAGGATGGTCGCAACCTCATCAGCGAGATGCAGGCCAAGGGCTACCAGTTCGCCAGCAACCTGGACGAGCTGAACAAGGCCGAGGCGGGCAAGCCGCTGCTGGGGCTGTTTGGGGCGAGCCACATGAAATATGACCTGGACAGGCCCGCCAGCGAGCCCTCCCTTACCCAGATGACCTTGGCTGCCATCAAGCAGCTCAAGGATAAAGAGAAGGGCTACTTCCTGATGGTGGAAGGGGGACGCATCGATCACGCCCTGCACGACACCAACGCCAAGCGCGCCCTGCAGGACACCCTCGCCTTCGACAACGCCATCAAGGCCGCCATCGACGAGGTAAAGAAGACCGACCCCGAGCTGAAAAACACCCTGATAGTGGTCACCGCCGACCATGACCATACCCTGGTGCTCAACGGCTATGCCAAGCGCACCGGCAAGACCACGGCCGACAACCCGGGCGTGCTCGGGCTGGTGAGGAACTACGAGACAGGCGAACCGAGCAAGGATAGCGATGGCATGCCCTACACCATCATCGGCTTCGGCAACGGCTACAACCGGGTGGATGGCCCGCGCAGCAACGTCGCCGCGCTGGATGACGCCACCGTCTCCGCCGACGACTATCACCAGGAGGTGGTGGTCAAGGTGGGCGAGATCGGCAACGAGACCCATGGCGGCACCGATGTCTTCCTCGGCGCCATCGGCCAGGGAGCGGACAGCTTCCACGGCTCACTCGACAACACCGCCGTGTTTGGCAAGGTCAAGGCTGCAGCCGGGCTGTAAGGAGCATTCCCATGAAAGGATCCATGAAAAGAACCATGAAAAACAACCTGCACAGAACCCTCGTCTGCACCGCCCTGCTCACCGCCCTCGGCGCCTTTGCCCAAGCCCAGGCCAGCGATGCCAAAAACGTCATCCTGTTTATCGGTGACGGCATGGGCCCCACTGTGCTCACCGCCACCCGCCTGTTCAAGGTGGGTGAAGAGGGCAACCTGGAGATGATGAAGCTGCCACGCAGCGCCCGTATCAAGACCTTCTCCAATGATGCCCAGACCACGGATTCGGCCCCTTCCATGGCGGCCTACACCACAGGCGTCAAGATGAACAACGAGGTGATCGCCATGAGCAGCGACACCAGGGCCGTCGCCCCCGGCAAGGACGTCAACGGCAACAAGAGCATCAACAACTGCACCAGCGACAACGGCACGCCTGTGCCCAGCATACTGGAGCTGGCCAAGGCGGCGGGCAAGTCGGTCGGCGCCGTCACCACCACTGAGCTGACCCATGCCACCCCGGCCGCAACTTACGCCCACATCTGCCACCGGGATGCCGCCTACGCCATCGCCGAGCAGGCGGTACCGGGCGGGGCCGGCTTCAACGCCGCCCTCGGGGACGGGGTGGACGTGCTGATGGGGGGCGGTGCCAATCACTGGACCCCCTACAGCGCCAGCAACAAGGGCGGCCGCGCCGATGGCCGGGATCTCACCGCCGAGCTGACCGCCCAGGGGTACAGCTATGTCACCACCCAGAGCGATCTCGCCAAGATCAGCAGTGGCAAGCTGCTCGGCCTGTTCAGTCCCAAGTCCCACCTCGACTACGAGCTGGACCGCGTCGCCAAGGGGGCGGCCAATACCCAGCCGTCCCTGTCGGAGATGACCGCCAAGGCGATCGATCTCTTGAGCCAGAACAGCCAGGGCTACTTCCTGATGGTGGAAGGGGGCCGCATCGACCACGCCCTGCACGGCACCAATGCCAAGCGGTCGCTGACCGATGCGGTGGCGCTGGATGAAGCGGTCAAGACGGCGCTCGGCAAGGTGGACTTGAAAGATACCCTGATCGTGGTCACCGCCGACCACGACCACACCATGACCATCAACGGCTACTCCGCCAAGGGCAACAAGGTGCTGGATCTGGTCAAGAACGCCGACGGTTCGACCCAGAACGACGTAGATGGCAAGCCCTTCACGACGCTAGTGTTCGGCAACGGCCCCAACCGCCCGGCGGTGCGTCCCACCCTCACCAGCGATGAGGTAATGAGCGACGACTACCTGCAGGAGACGGGCGTCAAGCTGGGCTCCGAAACCCACGGCGGCGGCGATGTGATGCTGTTCGCGGACGGCGCCGGCAGTAGCCGCTTCAAGGGTACGCTGGACAACACCAAGGTGTTCGGCAAACTGCGGGAGGCGCTCGGCCTGTAAGCGGCAGGGCCCGGGTTCCTGAACCCGGGCCCTGCTCTTTCGAGCGATCAAGCATGATGCGACTGTTACTTCCGTTATGGCTGCTTGGCAGCGCCCTCTCCTTTCAGGCTCATGCCGAGGAGACCCCCGATCTGGCCGCCCGGATCAGCTATCACGATAGGGTCACCAGCAGCGATGGCATCGCCAAGGAAAACAGCTGGCAGGAGAAGTGGATGCGGGTCGGCAACCAGGTGTGGAGCCAGCGGCTGATCCCGCTGCCGCTGGCTCGCGCCTATCACGCCACCCACGATGCCAACCCGGGCCACAAGCACTTCACCCATCAGATGGCGGCGCGCTGGGTAACCCGCGACACTCGCGGTGAGCTGCAACTGCGCTACGCCGACAGCTGGCACAACCAGCTGGTGGAGGTGCCGGAAGAAGAGTATGGCCAGGTGGCTTTCAAACCGGATTGGGAGCGGATCCGCTACCTCATCAACCCGGCCCTGCTGCAAGGGATGACGCCCCTCGATGAGGCCGCCCCCGAGCAGGCGCGCTGGTATGAAGGGCGCGAGGGCAAGCAGCGTACCCACATTCTCTGGTCGAGCCGTTGGCAGTTGCCGCTGGTGGTGGAGTCGGCAAGCCTCGATGGCTATCGCAGCTACCGGATGGAGGTGACCCTCAAGCCCTTGCCAAAGCAGCTGCCTTGGCTGCAGCTGGAGGGCTACCAGACCCTGGATCTGAGGGATTTCTTCGACTGACGCGCCACCCTGAATGGGGTGGGCTGACTTGCGGTAACGGGATGTTACACTCTGTGTACTCATCCCTGATCCGGTCTCCTATGCGCATTCCCGTTCTCATGCTGCTGTGCTGCAGCCTGCTCTTTCCGGCCATTCAGGCCCATGCCGTTGTGGTCATCGCGGCCGAGATCCCCCCTTATGTCATCCGCTCCTATCAGGGCGCCCCGAGCGGCATGGCAATAGAGGTGCTGGAGGAAGCCGCCCGCCGCCTCAAGGAGCCGCTGACCATAGAGCTGATGCCGCTGGCCCGCGCCCTCAGCCAGACCCGCCATCGCCAGAACGTATTGCTGGTACCACCGGTCAAAAGCCCCCAGCGCGAACCCCTGTTTCTCTGGATCGCCCCCCTGCTGGACGAAGCCTTCGTGCTGGTCAGCCATCGCCAGCACCACCCCGAGCCACTCTCGGTCAAGGCGCTGCCCGGCCTGACCATAGGGGTGATGCGCGGATCCTATGGCCAGAGCCTGATCCAGCCGCTTGGCCAGGTGAAACAGGACGTGGTGGCCGAGGAGGTCAGCAATGCCAGCAAGCTGGCGCTGGATCGCATTCAGGGCTGGGCCGTGGCCTGGAACAGCGCCCGCTACAATCAGCAGCAGGCCGGCTTGCCGCTGGCGGATCTGGTGCGCGGCGACACCCTGCAGCAGACGGCGCTCTACCTTGCCGCCAGCCCCCGCTTTCCCCCTGCCGAGGCGCTGCGCTGGCGCAAGACCATTCTGGCCATGCGCGACGATGGCAGCCTGGCGCGCATCATCAAGCAGTACGATTATCAGGCCCCCTGACAAGCCTATCAGGATAATTGCCAAAGCAGTCCAGAATGGTTATGGTATCCCCATGAAAGCGTTCATGATTTTTCCAAGCCAGCTCACACCCCGTTGAGCCCCCGCCCTCGCCCCTGACAGCGAGTCGTTCGGGGGCATGCGTTCCCGATCTGTTTTTTCGTATCGACCCCCCTTTTTCGACCAGCTTGCCCGCCATCCTGGTCATATGACCCATCGATAAGGAATATCCTATGCAAAGACCTCATCTCGTGATTTCCAGCCTGGATCTCGATCGCATCGAGCAACTGCTCGGCAACCACCCGCAGCACCAGGCATTGCAGGAGGAGCTGGACCGCGCCGAGATGCGCGAGCCGGCCGACATGCCACCGGACGTGGTGACCATGAACAGCACTGTGCGCTTCAAGATGCAGAGCAGCGGCAACGACTTCTGCCTGACCCTGGTCTATCCGAAGGATGTGCAGGGGGATGAGTCCAAGATCTCAGTGCTGGCCCCGGTCGGCAGCGCCCTGCTGGGGCTGAAGGTGGGCGACAGCATCGCCTGGCCGGGCCCCGCCGGTCGCACCATCCAGGTCGAGATCCTGGAAGTGGTCTATCAGCCGGAACGGGCTGGCGAGCTGCACCGCTAGCCGCCACGGGCACGCGCCGACCCGAGCACCACGGGGACGGCGCGTGTTCTCCCCGGCCCAGGCCGGATGCAAAGCCACTCCCTCCTGATCCCGATCAAGCTTTGGGGCGGAAGCGCCCACCATACTGACCACAATGCGCCCTTCCTCTTGAGCCCGAGCGAGGCGGCAGGTATCTTGTTGGCCGCGCCAGCACCCTGGCCGCAGATTTCAGGCTGACATCATGATAAAGATTGCCCTCATCGACGATCACCAGATCGTCCGCTCCGGTTTTGCCCAGTTGCTCAATCTCGAGCCCGATCTCAAGGTCGTGGCCGAATTCGGCTCGGCCGCCGACGCCCTCGCCGGGTTGCCGGGCAGCGGCGTGCAGCTGTGCGTGTGCGACATCTCAATGCCGGATCAATCCGGACTGGACCTGCTCAAGCGCCTCCCCTCCGGCCTCGCCGTGGTGATGCTGTCGGTGCACGACAGTCCGGCATTGATCGAGCAGGCGCTGCAGGCCGGTGCCAAGGGCTTTCTCTCCAAGCGCTGCAGCCCGGACGAGCTGATCGCCGCAGTGCGCACCGCCGCCCACGGTGGCTGCTACCTGACCCCGGACATAGCCCACAAGCTGGCCTGCAACAGTCAGGATCCCCTCACCAACCGGGAGCGGGAAGTGGCGCAGCTACTGGCGCGGGGGCTGGAGGTCAAAGCCATCGCCGAACAGCTCGGCCTCTCCCCAAAGACGGTGCACGTGCACCGCGCCAACCTGATGGACAAACTCAAGGTCAGCAACAACGTGGAACTGGCCCACCGCATGCTGGACAGCTGGTGATCCCCCGTCTTGCCAGCTATGTCGCCATCTCGCTGGCGGCCAGCTTCATCTTTGCCGCCGGCTGGTTTTGCCTGTGGAGCATCAGCCTGCATCTGGCGGGATCCCCCATACTGGCGGTGCTGCTGTTCCCGTTCGGCCTGCGCCTCGGCCTCTTGCTGCAAAGCCCGATCGCCTACTGGCCGCCGCTGCTGCTGTGTGAATCCCTGCTGCTCTACTGGCTCAATCAGGAGGTAGGGCTGCCACTGTGGCCGCTGATCCAGGCGGGCAGCCTGCTCACCCTGCTGCCGCTGCTCATCGCCCGCCGCCAGCAGGTGCGCAACGACTGGCAACAGCTGCTGGTGCTGCTCGCCACCGTCACTGTGGCGGCGCTGCTGCAATCCCTGCTCTGGCATCTGGCCGGGGAAGATGGCCTCACCGCCCTGCTGCTCACCCTGACCGGCGGCCTGACCCTCACCTCCACCTGCATGCTGATTTGGCACTACCTCACCCGCGCCACCTGGGTGCCGCTCGGGCCGGCGCTGGTGGATCAACCGGTGGACTGGCGCTTTCGTCATCTGGTCTGGTATCTGCTGCTGTTCGTGCTGAGCCTCTGGCTGCAGCTCGGCCTGCCGGACTCGCTGGTGCGCTTCACCCCGTTTTGCCTCGCCATTCCCATCATGGCCATGGCCTGGCGCTACGGCTGGCAGGGGGCTCTGCTCGCCACCCTGATGAACACGGTCGCCCTGATGGCGGGCCAGGCCTGGCACGAACACCCGCTGGATCTGCTGCTCTCCCTGCTGGCCCAGAGCCTGACCGGCCTGCTACTGGGGGCCGGCATCCAGCGCCAGCGCGAGCTCAATCAGGCGCTGACCCGCCAGCTCGCCCACAACCGCCAGCTCACAGAGCGGCTGCTGGAGACAGAAGAGAGCATTCGCAAGGAGGTGGCTCGCGAGCTGCACGACGACATTGGCCAGACCATCACCGCCATCCGCACCCAGGCCGGCATAGTACGGCGTCTCGCGCCGGACAACGCCAGCGTCGGCCAGAGCAGCGCCCTCATCGAAACCCTGTCGCTCGGTATCTACGATGCGGTGCGCGGTCTGCTCGGTCGCCTGCGCCCGCGCCAGCTCGACGACATGAGTCTGGAGCAGGCGGTACGCGGCCTGCTGCGGGAGCTGGAGCTGGAGCGCCGCGGTATCGTCACCCGGCTCGAGTGGCAGCTGGCAGACGAGGGGCTCTCCGACGCCCAGCGGGTCACCCTGTTTCGGGTCTGTCAGGAGGGGCTCAACAACGTGGTCAAACACGCCAACGCCAGCTCGGTCACCATTCGCGCCCATCGCCAGGCCGAGCGCCTGCTGCTGTTGCTGGAGGATGACGGCTGCGGCCTGCCGGAGCACCGCACGCCCCAGGGGTATGGCCTGCTCGGTATTCGCGAGCGGGTGCAGGCCCTCGGCGGCAGCCTGCAACTCTCCTGCATCCACGGCACCCAGCTGACCGTGGCCCTGCCCAATCGCAAACGCGAGGAGCCTCATGGCTGACCCCCTTATCCAGCGAGGCTCTGCATGCTGAGCTTTATGAGAAGCGCGCCGCCCCAGCCGCTCATCCACGATCAGGCCGAGATCGATGCCAGCTACCGCCACTGGCGCCTCCACATTCTGCTGACCATGTACCTGGGCTATGCGGTCTTCTACTTCACCCGCAAGAGCTTCAACTTCGCCATGCCGGACATGCTGGCGGACGGCATGCTGGACAAGTCCGACATCGGCATGCTGTGGACCCTGTTCTACATCACCTACGGCTGCTCCAAGTTCTTCTCCGGCATCATCAGCGACCGCGCCAACCCCCGCTACTTCATGGGGCTGGGGCTGATGGCCACCGGGGTCATCAACATCTTGTTCGGCCTCTCCTCGTCGCTGTGGCTGTTTGCGGCACTCTGGGTCGCCAACGCCTTCTTCCAGGGCTGGGGCTGGCCCCCCTGCTCCAAGCTGCTCACCAGCTGGTATTCGCGCACCGAGCGCGGCTTCTGGTGGTCGGCCTGGAACACGGCCCACAACGTGGGCGGGGCCCTGATCCCGCTCATCGTCAGCACCATTGCCCTGCAACACGGCTGGCGCTACGGCATGATAGTGCCCGGCATCATCGCCATTCTGACCGGCTTGTTCCTCTGCTGGCGGCTGCGGGACACCCCGAGTGCCATGGGGCTGCCCACGGTCGGCGAATGGCGCCAGGATGCGCTGGAGATCGCCCAGCAGACCCAGGATGCGGGCCTATCTCCTCGCCAGATCCTGCGCAAATACGTGCTCGGCAACCCCTATATCTGGCTGCTGGCCTGCTGCTACGTGCTGGTCTACGTGGTGCGCACCGCCATCAACGACTGGGGCAATCTCTACATGACGGAGCAGCGCGGCTTCAACCTGATGAGCGCCAACTCGGCCATTTCGATGTTCGAGGTGGGGGGCTTTATCGGCGCCCTGGTGGCGGGCTGGGGATCGGACAAGCTGTTCAACGGCAACCGGGGGCCCATGAACCTCATCTTCGCGGTGGGGATACTGCTGGCGGTGGGGTCGCTGTGGCTGATGCCCTTCTTCAGCTATGTGATGCAGGCAGCCTGCTTCTTCACCATCGGCTTCTTCGTGTTCGGCCCCCAGATGCTGATCGGCATGGCGGCAGCCGAGTGCTCCCATAAAAACTCGGCGGGGGCCGCCACCGGCTTCGTCGGCCTGTTCGCCTACATGGGGGCGGCGCTGTCGGGTTATCCGCTGGCCAAGGTGATGGAGATCTGGCACTGGAACGGCTTCTTCGTGGTGATCTCGGTGGCGGCCGGGGTCTCGGCCCTGTTGCTGCTCCCCTTCCTCAAGGCCCAGGCGCCGCGCACCCAGGCCCCAGAAGCTGAGTTGGCGCCTTGAGGCGTCAGGCCAGGCGGCAGATCCGGTTCTTGCCCTCCCGCTTGGCCTGATAGAGGGCGCCGTCGGCCTGGCTGAACAGGGTGTCGAAATGCCAGCCGTGCTGGCAGCGCGCCAGCCCCATGCTGACCGTGATGCCGATGCCGTCCAGCTCCAGCGCCGCCAGATCCTGCAATATCTGCTCGCAGCGCGCCTGCTGGGCTTGCTCATCCTCCTGCGGCAGCAGCACGACAAACTCCTCGCCACCAAAACGGCTGGCCACCAGCTCGGGCCGCCCACCCAGGTAGGCGCCAACGGCCGCCAGCACCCTGTCCCCCGCCTCGTGGCCGTGGCGATCGTTGATCTGCTTGAAGTCATCCAGATCCAGCACCGCCAGGGCGCCAAACTCGCTCACCCGCCGCGCCGCCATCCGCTCCATGAAACCGCGCCGGTTCAGCAGACCTGTCAGGGAGTCGTGACTGGCCTGCTGACGCAGCGCCAGCGCCCGGTACTGGGTACAGAGCAGCAGCACCCCGAAGGTGGAGAGGTAACTGCCCATCAGCATAGAGAGAAAGGGCAGCACATTGACGCCGCTCTGATCCATCAGCACCCGGGCATCCCCCTGCAACAGAAACCCCATCCGCATCAGGTTGAAGCCGTATAGCAGGATGTTGACCACGGTGAACACCAGCACGGCGGGCAAGTAGGCAGGATAGCCGTGCCGCCAGATGAGCAGCACTATCAGGGCCCCCAGCACCATGTAGCTCAGGCAGGCCAGCAATACCCGGGGCGCCATCTGTTCGTTGAACAAGATGCTCCAGCTCAGGATCAGCACATAGATCAGCATGAACAGGGCGGTGGCACGCCAGCTGAGGGGCTTGCCGAAGAAGCGCTGCAGCGCCAGCGGCATCAGGGCGAGGCAGACGGTGATCAGCAGGTTGGCCAGCCAGATCCCCGCCAGATTGGGCATGAAGGCCTGCAGGGTGAACAGACTCTGGGCCGCCAGGGCGCACAGGCTCGACCACCACCAGAGTCCGAGTCCGGGGATCTCCCTGTGGGTCGACCATATGATGGAGAGGGTGATAAAACCGAGGCTGTAGCCACCCAGGGCCATGATCATCAGGGTGAATACATCCAGCTTGAGCAGTATTGAGGCGTCCATACCCGTGCCACTAAACGAAGGTAACTGAGTATATTTGAAGCGCAAAACAAGACCCAGTGGCGTCTGAGTAAATCCTCAATAAAAGTTCACCTGTTGCATAAAATTCCGCTAAAAATGCCCCATAAGAATCCCTCTCCTGCTACCCACCGGAAAGTGAGTAACGTTTGACACTGCTGATGAGAGGGCTCGGTGTAACAAAGTGTCCCGCGGACATTTTGGACTTGAACCCGCTCCATTAGATAGATATGTTGTTTTCGTGTGATTTTATGAGTGCAGTCACGGGGAAAAAGCGCCACTAACCTATTGAGTCATCTGGCACAATCGGAATTTGGTACATTTTTCACTCAGCACACAGGAAATGGAATCTCATATGGGGCTTTTGCCTCAACCAAGACAATAATCCTGTCTTGCCTGTTGCCGGATGCAGCAGTCTCTTGTGCCACGGAGTCGCACGGGAGCAGGTTCAAGGCTGAACACAACATCGACAGAGACGTCACTTATGATCAAAAAACTCATTCTATCTACCTTGCTGTTTTGCGGGCTGGCCAGTGCCGCCCCTAGTTCCACTCTGGACGCCGTGCTGGAGCGCGGTGTGCTGCGGGTCGGCTTTGACGCCGGCTATCAACCCTTCGAAATGACCAACAAGCAGGGCCAGTACATAGGTTTCGATGTGGATCTCGCCAAGATGGTCGCCAAGGAGATGGGCGTGAAGGTCGAGTTCGTCAACACCGCCTGGGATGGCATCATTCCGGCGCTGCTGACCGACAAGTTCGACGTCATCATGGGCGGCATGACAGTCACTCCCCAGCGCAACCTGCGCGTCAACTTCGCCGATCCCTACATAGTCGTGGGCCAGACCATAGTGCTGCGCAAGGAGAAGGTTGGCGAGATCAAGTCCTTCAGCGATCTCAACGACCCCAAGTACAAGATCGCGGTCAAGCTCGGCACCACGGGCGAGCAGGCAGTCAAGCGTCTGATCCCCAAAGCCACCCTGCTGCAGTTTGAAACCCAGGATGACGCCAAGCTGGAAGTGATCAATGGCAAGGTCGATGCCTTCGTCTATGACCTGCCCTACAACGCCATCTTCGCCTCCCAGAACACAGGCGCCGTGGTGCATCTGGACAAGCCGTTCACCTTCGAACCTCTGGCCTGGGCCATCCGCAAGGGCGACCAGGACACCCTCAACTGGTTCAACAACTACCTGCGCCAGATCAAGGGTGATGGCAGCTACGACCGCCTCTACAAGAAGTGGTTCGAATCCAACGCCTGGCTGAATCAGCTCAAGTAACCTCGCAAGGGGCGGCCTGCCGCCCCTTCACGCAGATCCCCACACAATAAATAACTACAACGAGGTTGCGACAGTGCACAACCCAACAAGACAGATGGAAAAACAACCCAATAAGCTGCTCTGGCACGGCGTCTTCCTGCTGATGCTGCTGGCTGCCGTCTTCGGCATCTATAAAGCGGTTCAGTCCGTGGATTACACCTGGCGCTGGGAGCGGATCCCCCAATACATCGTCTATCAGGCGGAGCAGAACAACCTGGCCGAATTTGACGGCACAGTGATCGCCGGCACCACCAGCGCCGAGCAGGGCAAGCTGTTCCTGCAAAACGATCTCGACCCCAATCAGCGCCAGACCATCGCCAGCACAGGGGTGAAGGTTGCCGAAGGGGACACCATCTTCCGGGGCGATACCCTGGATACCGAACTCACCTGGACCGCTGGCCCCATCGCCTGGGGCGTCTGGGTCACGGTCAAGCTCTCTCTGGTGGCGGGCGTGTTCGCCATCCTGCTCGGCACCCTGGCAGGCCTGGCCCGCCTCTCCCCGAACCCGGCCCTGCGCAATCTGGCGGTCACCTATGTGGAGCTCATTCGCGGCACGCCGCTGCTGGTGCAGATCTTCATCGTCTACTTCTTCATCGGCACAGTGCTGAACCTGGACAGGTTCACCGCCGGGGTCGCGGCGCTGGCCGTCTTTACCGGCGCCTATGTAGCCGAAATCGTGCGCGCCGGCATCAGCTCCATTCACAAGGGGCAGATGGAAGCCGGTCGCAGCCTGGGGCTCACCTCGGCCCAGACCATGCGTTACGTCATACTGCCCCAAGCCTTCAAGCGGGTACTGCCGCCGCTGGCGGGCCAGTTCATCAACCTCATCAAGGACTCCTCCCTGGTGTCTGTCATCTCCATCACGGATCTCACCAAGGCGGGGCGCGAGGTGGTCAGCTCCACCTTCAGTCCGTTCGAGGTGTGGTTCACCGTGGCCTTGCTCTATCTGGTGTTGACCGGCACCCTCTCTTTCCTGGTACGTCGTCTGGAGGTGAAATATGCGCGCAGCAACTGATCCCATTATCAAGGCTCAACAGGAGCCGAGAAGTGCTGCCATGACCGGCACATCCAGCGCCTTCCCTGGTCGTCTTCTGGAGGCGAAATATGCGTACAGCAACTGATCCCATTATCAAGGCGACAGGTGTCGAAAAATTCTATGGCACCGAGGTACACGCCCTGAAAAACGTCAGCACCCAGGTGGCCGAAGGGGAAGTGGTGGTGATAGTGGGCCCGAGCGGCTCGGGCAAATCCACCTTCCTGCGCACCCTCAACCAGCTGGAGACCATCAACGACGGCAACATAGTGGTCGATGGCATCTCTCTGACCGAACCGGGTGACGTCAACAAACTGCGGGAAGAGGTGGGCATGGTGTTCCAGTCCTTCAACCTCTTCCCCCACCTGAACGTGCTGGACAACATCTGCCTGGCACCGCAGAAGGTGCGCGGGCTGTCGCGCAACGATGCGCGGGACAGAGCCAAGGCCCTGCTGCTGAAAGTGGGATTGTCGAACAAGGCCGAGAGCTATCCCTCCCAGCTCTCCGGTGGCCAGCAACAGCGGGTGGCCATCGCCCGGGCACTCGCCATGCAGCCGCGCATCATGCTGTTTGACGAGCCCACCAGTGCGCTGGACCCCGAGATGGTGGGCGAGGTGCTGGACGTGATGAAGGGGTTGGCCCGCGAGGGCATGACCATGGTGGTGGTGACCCACGAGATGGGTTTCGCCCGCGAAGTGGCGGATCGGGTGCTCTTCATGGAAAACGGTGAGCTGCTGGTGGATGAGAAGCCGACCGACTTCTTTGACAATCCCCCCTCCCCGCGCCTGCGCCAGTTCTTAAGTCAGGTGCTCTGACGCTGACAGTCGTAGAAAGCAGAAGAGGGAGCCCATGGCTCCCTCTGTTATTGATGCCCATCAGTGGAGCGGCCAGCGCGGCTGGCTCTTAGAAGCGATAACGGGTCATCAGTCCTGCGTAGTGCTGCTCGGGCAGCACTACGGGGGCCAGGATCCAGCGCTCGGTGGCAAAGGCGCCAATCACCGCCCCCAGCGCATTGGCACCCGCGTCAAGGGCAGAGAACTCACCGTTTCTCGACGCCAGCTCTCCCACCACCCCGATCCCGGTGGAAACCCCGAACCCGATCCAGCCTCTCTGTTCCCGATAGCCGTAATGATCGGCGATCGCCGTAAAGCCCGCCCCCATGGCCGCGCCACCGATGAAATGGCTCAGCTCGCTGTTGAAGCTGTCATTGGCCTGCGCACTCGCACTCAGCAGGCCGAACATGACATATAAATGGATCGTTCTCATCCCCCCCTCCATTGCCGGCACCTTGCCACCCATCGAGCCCCCAACCGGGACGTTCATTGTTCCAGTGTAAGCGAGGACCCGCCAGACGACAGGGCACCGGCTTCGGGATGGTGCATCCAAAGGCATGTCATCAACGGTCACTATTTGTCAGTAAAAACAAGCCGTTGAATCTGTGCCTCGGCAGGCCCTGCACGGCTTGGGACATGAAATGTTAATGAAATTTTAAATCCATTCGGTATGCTGGAACCCAACTGGTCAAACCGGATGCCCGACATGGATGTGCAACTGCTGCTGCTTTATCTCTCCCCGATCTTCCTGGTCTTTATCGGCTGGGAGATGCTCTACCTGCGCAAGCACGGGGCGGCCTTTCCCACCGCCACCTACCAGTGGCGAGACTTGTTCGCCAACGCCACCCTGGCCCTGATGCATCAGGGGGGCGATGCACTGACGGCCATCGCCATCGCCTACCTGTATGACGCCCTCTGGGGCTGGCGCCTGTTCGACATAGAGCTCAATCTCTGGAGCATCTTGCTGCTCTTTTTGCTGCAGGATCTCTGTTACTGGCTGTTCCACTTTGCCAGCCACCATGTGCGCTGGCTGTGGGCCTCCCACGTGGTGCATCACAGCTCGGAGCGACTCAACCTCTCCACCGCCTTTCGCCAGAGTCTGATGTACCCAATCTCCGGCATGTGGCTGTTCTGGATCCCCATGATCCTCATCGGCTTCCCGCCCCAGGCCGTGGTGGCGACCGTACTGCTCAGCCTAGGTTTTCAGTTCTTCGTTCACACCCAGGTGGTGGGCAAGCTGGGCCGACTTGAATGGGTCTTCAATACCCCCTCCCACCACAGGGTGCACCACGCCAGCAACGCCAAATACATAGACCGCAACTTCGCCGGGGTGCTCATTATCTGGGACAGGCTGTTCGGCACCTTCGTGGAGGAGGACCCCGCCGAGCCCTGTCGCTTCGGCATCACCAAGCCCATCCGCAGCTTTAATCCGCTCACCCTCACCTTCCACGAGTGGCGCGACATGCTGCGCGAGGCCCGTGGCCTCCCCTGGCAGCAGAAACTCGGCGTGCTGTTTGGCAAGCCGGCCGGCCCCGGCAACGTCTGAATCAGAATCTTGCCACAGAGTAAAAAAAGAGAGCGCCACCGGGGCGCTCTCTTTCATTGCCAGTCACAGACCCGGATCAGACATGGGCAAATGACCAGAGTGCGGGAATCAGGCTCACCAGGGTTATCCCGGCCAGCAGTCGCTCGCGGCCACTGAGTCGTTCGGCGTCAGCCAGCTGACGGCGACTGTAGAGAAACAGCAGCAGGCCCGGCCCGTACAGCAACAAGGAGAGCAGCAGGTATTCCACCCCGGCGGCATAGAGCAGCCAGAGGCCGTAACCGCTCGACACCAGCGCCACGGTCCGCATCAGGCCATTGCCCTCGCCACTCAAGGACAGTTTGAGCAGGAAGAGGCCGATCAGCAGGTAGGGCACCAGGATCATGGAGGTGGAGATGAGCAGCAGGCTGGTATACCCCTTGCCAAGCAACCACACCAGCAGCAGGCAGCCCTGTACCGTCAGGCTGGTGAGCCACAGCGACGCTATGGGAGTGCCGTTGCGATTCTGGCGCCGGAAGATGGCCGGAAAGGCGCCATGGCGCGCCGCGCTGAAGGGCACCTCGGCCGAGAACAGGGTCCAGCTCACGTAGGAGGCGAGCACGGAGACGATGAGGCCGACGCTTATCAGCAGCTTGCCCCAGGAGCCTGTCATCTGGGCCATCAGTCCCGCCATGGAGGGGTTGGGCAGGGCCGCGAGCTCAGGGCGGCTCAATATCCCCAGCGCCAGCACAGAGATGAGCACATAGAGCAGCAGTGCCAGCACCACCCCCAGCACTGTGGCCGTGCCCACATCCCGCTTGTTTCTGGCACGGGCCGACAGCACGGCCGCCCCTTCGATGCCGGTGAAGACCCAGAGGGTGATGAGCATGGTGTTGCGCACCTGCTCGGAGACCGGCACAGCAAGCGTGCTGCCCCCCTGATCCGCCGCGAAGGTCACAGGGTCGAACCAGTAGCAGGCAAACAGGATGAACAGCAGCAGCGGCAGGCTCTTGGCCAGGGTCGCCACCAGATTGAACAGGGCGGCCTGCTGCACGCCACGGGCCACCAGCAGATGCACGGCCCAGAGGATGCAGGACTCGCCGACAAAAGCCGCCAGGGTGTTGCCCTCGCCAAACCAGACCCGCTCCGGGGTGTCGACAAAGCTGCCCAGCGCCGCGAAGGCGATCACCAGATAGCCCACCACGCCTATGGTGGCACAGAGCCAATAGCCCCAGGCGGAGAAGAAGCCCACCAGATCGCCGAAACCGGCGCGGGCATAGCTGTAGATGCCGCCATCGAGATCGGGCTTCAGCCGCGACAGGTAGAGGAAGCTCGCGGCGAGCGCCAAAATGCCTACCCCGGTCACGCCCCAGCCGATCAGCACGGCGCGGGCGCCGGCCACCTCGGCCATGTTCTGGGGCAGACTGAAGATGCCCGCCCCCACCATGGAGCTGAATACCAGGGCGGTGAGGGACCAGAGGCCTATTTTGCTCTCTTTCATATGCTCTCCTTAGCGCAGCCGGCTGGCCAGTGCCTGAATATGCTCTGGGCCTATGCCGCAGCAACCGCCGATGAGAGAGGCCCCGACGGTGCGCCAGCGCTCGGCCCAGCCGAGGTAATCCAGCGGCCCCAGATCGGCGCGGATCTCGTCCAGCCCGTCGTTGGCGGTCGCCTCTTTTGGCTGGGGCGGGAAGGCATTGGCGTAAGCGCCGAGGCGAATATCCCCTCGACCCAGCGCCTGCAATCTGGCGCCAGCCACCGTCAGCGCAGCCTCAATCACCTCGGGCTGACAGCAGTTGAACAGGATGGCATCCACCCCGACCGCAACCAGCGCCGTGACGGCATCGACTACCCGCTCGCCGGAGCGCAGGGTCGGCTCGCTGCCCGGCGCCTCGTCCTCCAGGGTGAAGGAGACCCAGAACGGCTTGCCATCCTCGGGCAACAGCGCCTTGAGGGCCAGCGGCTCGGCAATCAGGCTCATGGTCTCGGCCAGCCAGATGTCCACATGAGGCGTCAGCGCCCGGATAAGCGGCGTCGCCAGCTCGCTCACTCTGTCCGCCTCGAACAAGTCGGCGCGGTAAGAGCCAAACAGCGGCGGCAAGGATCCCGCCACCTGCACGGCACCGCCCTGTTCATCGGCCACCTCGTGGGCCAGCTGGCCAGCCAGCGCCGCCAGCGCTTCCCCTTCGGCGGCAAAACGCTCGGCGCCGATATGAAACGGCACCAGCGCATAGCTGTTGGTGGTGATGACGCGGGCACCGCTCGCCACATAGGCCTGATGCACCTCGCGCACCGTCTGCGGCGCCTCCATCAGCGCCAGCGCCGACCACTCGGGCTGGCGAAATGGCGCGCCCCGCCGTGCCAGCTCACGCCCCATGCCACCGTCCAGTACCCACAATGCCTGTGTTTCCATCTGTCCTGTCTCTTTGTTGTTGTGTTTGTCTGCATGTTTCATCTGTGGCTGTTCTCCTGGCTGGCGTGGCTGTGCATCGCCTTGCCCATTCAGGGTGAACCGCCAAATCAGCCATAAAAACATATGGATGTTTAGACGGCCAAAACAAGATAGAACAAAGCCGAGCTGACGGCAATCGGTATCACAGGACATCAGCAGACAACAGAGACGGGAAAACAGCGAAGGCGGCAGAAGGCAGAAGGCAGAAGGCAGAAGGCAGAAAAGCGTGAGGCCACCCAAGGGTGGCCTCATTGCAACGGGATGAACAGGTGGCTTAACGCCCTGCCAGCACCCGTTTTATCTGTTTGGTCCAGTCGGAAACCCGACCCTGCTGGGGCAGACCACGCCAGATCTGCTCCCACTGAGCTGGGCTCAGTGGACGACCCAGTCGACGCTGCACCCCGGCATAGAGATAATCGTGGGCCGTGGTGGCAGCATGGGCGGAGGTGAGGAACTTGGAGACAGGATCGGTCAGCCGCACATCCCGCATGCCGAGCAGCGGATAGTCGTTGTGCACCGCCGCCAGCATGGTCTCGCGCATGGCCGACTCTATGTAGCCGCGGGCAAACAGGGCGGTCACCGACTCGAGGGACCCCTGATCCGGGCCGTGATACTCTTCATCGAACACAGGGCTCGGCTCTGCCACGCCACTTTGCACCACGGCATCGGGATCCGGCTGCGGCACCACCACCGCCTTGGGAGCGGCAGGCTTGGCAACGGCTGTGGCCTTGCGGGGTGTGCTCTGGCTGCAAGCGCCCAGCGCGAGGGCGAGCGCCACACAGGCCAGCGCACGGGAATGAGACTGCATCTTCATGACTCCTTGATAGCTCCTTTACGATTCCTGAGCAGGCTTCTCGGCCACCACGGGTTCGACCCGGGTGACCAGCAGCTGGTCGATCTTGTAGCTGTCGATGTCGACCACTTCGAACTTGTAACCCGCGTATTTCACCGAGTCGGTACGCTTGGGGATCTTGCGCAGCATGAACATGATGAAACCGGCTATGGTCTCGTAGTTCTGGCTATCCGGAAACTCTTCGATGTCGAAGGCCCGCATCACGTCCGAGATGGGGGTCACTCCATCCACCAGCCAGGAGTTTTCGTCCCGCTGCACTATTTGCTCTTCCACCACGTGGGTGGCCCACTCGCCCATGACGGTACTCATCAGGTCGTTCATGGTGACTATCCCCACCACCAGCGCGTATTCGTTCATCACCACGGCGAAGTCGCCCCTGTGGTTCTTGAAGTACTCCATCGCCTCGTAGAGGTTGAGGGTGTCGGGAATGATGATGACGTTCTGCACCAGGGAGCCACTGTTGAGGTCTATGCTCTGGCCGCTGATGACGCGGATCAGCAGCTCTTTCGCATCGACGAAGCCCTTGATGCTGTCGAGGTTGTGATCGCACACCAGAAACTTGTTGTGCGGGTGTTCGGCAATCTTGGCCTTGATGCTCTCCTCGCCCTCTTGCAGGGTGAAGTAGATGAGGCTCTCGCGGGCCGTCATGGCGGAGGTGACACCGAGGGACTGCAACTCGAACACGTTCTCGATGAGCTGATGCTCTTCACGCTGGATGACGCCAGCCTCGGCGCCCGCATCCATCACCGCATAGATGTCGTCAGAGGTGATCTCGTCGTTGCGTATCATGGAGACCCGCAGCAGACGGAACAACGCATTCGCCATGCCATTGAAGAACCACACCAGTGGCATCAGCAGGGTCACGCACAGCAGCATGGGGCGAACCACCACCACGGCGATCCGCTCCGGCATGGTCATGGCCAGGCGCTTGGGCATCAGGTCGGCGATCAGGATGAACATGCCGGTGACGAATACGAAGGAAGCGGCAGAACTTATCTGGCTGAGCCAGGGGCCTTGATAGAAGCCGGAGATGAACCCCTTGATCGCAGGATTCAGGGCAGACTCACCCAGGATACCGCCCAGAATGGCGACGGTATTGAGGCCGATTTGCACCACGGTAAAGAAATTACCCGGCTGGGCCTGCAGCGCCAGCACCTTGGCGGCATGGCGATTTCCCTCATCGGCCATCACCTGCAACTTGATCTTGCGGGAGGCGGCAAGGGATATCTCGGAAAGAGAGAAGAACACGCTGCCGGCAACCAGCAACATCAGAAAAAATAAACTATCGGCAAAACTCATGATTAACCTATTGCTACACCCGTCTTAGCACAAGACGGCAAACTGGGCCTAGGAGACCAGACCGTGAGTCCATCCGGGACTCACACAGGGGGCATATTCTAGCAGAAAAGCGCCTGTTGGGTGGCGATATCTTACTCTGGCACCCAGTGCAACAAAAAAGGCGCCCAAAGCGCCTTTTTATTCATTTTGCGGTCAGTGCTTGCCGAGCAGCTCATTGAGCTCGTCCGCCTTGGTGTGGCGCACGTCCTTGCCCTTGACGTAATAGACGATGTACTCGCAGATGTGCTGGCAACGATCGCCGACCCGCTCTATGGCCCGCGCCGCCCACAGCACGTTCAGCACCTGGGGTATGGTGCGCGGATCTTCCATCATGTAGGTCATCAGCTCGCGAATGATGGACTCGTACTCCCTGTCCACCTTGTCATCTTCCTTGTAGACGGCGATGGCCGCCTCCAGATCCATGCGGGCAAAGGCGTCGAGCACGTCGTGCAGCATCTTGATGGTGCGCCGGCCCATGTTCTCGAGCGATACCAGCGGCGGTTGCGGCTTGTTGGCGTTGTCGGTCAGCATGCGGGCAATCTTGTCCGCCACGTCGCCGATGCGCTCCAGATCCGTGATGGTCTTGATGATGGCCATCACCAGCCGCAGGTCGGACGCGGTGGGCTGACGCTTGGCGATGATGCGGGTGCACTCCTCGTCGATCGCCACTTCCATGGCGTTGACCTTGTGATCGTTGGCCACTATTTTGCGCGCCGCATCCAGATCCTGATCGTGGATGGCCGCGATGGCGTCGGTCAGTTGCTGCTCCACCAGGCCGCCCATCACCAGCACCTGATTGCGCACGCTCTCAAGTTCGGCATTGAACTGACCGGAGATGTGTTTATTGAGGTTCATATTGTCCATACAAATAATCCTTATGCTCCGAGTATGCCCTAGCCGTTGAACTGACCGGTAATCTGTTTCTTGATGCTCATCTTGCTCATACCAATAACCCTTATTGCACCAAGCATGCCTTAGCCGTTGAACTGACCGGTAATCTGTTTCTTGCTGTTCATATCTATCACCCCTGCTCTGCCACTCACACTATTAGCCGTAACGACCGGTGATGTAGTCCTCGGTCTTCTTCTTGGCCGGGGTGGTGAAGATGGTGTTGGTGTTCGAGTACTCGATGAGCTCGCCCATGTACATGAAGGCAGTCTGATCCGAGACCCGCGCCGCCTGTTGCATGTTGTGGGTGACGATCACCACTGTGAACTGGCTCTTGAGCTCGTTGATCAGCTCCTCGATGGTGAGGGTCGAAATCGGGTCGAGCGCCGAGGTCGGTTCATCCAGCAGCAGCACTTCCGGCTCGATGGCGATGGCCCGGGCGATCACCAGACGCTGCTGCTGGCCACCGGAGAGGCCGAAGGCGTTGTCGTGCAGCCTGTCCTTCACCTCGTCCCACAGGGCTGCGCCGCGCAGTGAGCGCTCGGCCGCCTCATCCAGAGTGCGTCTGTCGTTGATCCCCTGCAGGCGCAGGCCGTAGACCACGTTCTCGTAGATGGACTTGGGGAAGGGGTTGGGGCGCTGGAACACCATGCCCACCTGGCGACGCAGGGCGGAGACATCCACCCCCTTGTCGTAGATGTTGTGGCCGTGCAGCTGGATCTCCCCCTCGATGCGGCAGATCTCCACCAGATCGTTCATCCGGTTGATGCAGCGCAGCAGGGTCGATTTGCCGCACCCGGACGGGCCGATAAAAGCCGTCACCTGCCCTTTCGGGATCTTCATGTTGACGTTGAACAGCGCCTGCTTGTTGCCGTAGTACAGGTTGAGATCCTTGACCTCCAGCGCGGTCTGCTCCGGGCTCAGGTTGAGCAGGTCCAGCGCAGTGTGCTGGGTGGAAGCTGTCGTTACGTTGATCATCTGTTACCTCAAATCAGTCGATGGCGGCGGGCATCTTGATGTGCCAGCGGCCGGAACACTTGACTGGCAAGGGGGGCGGCCGCCCGTCCCTTGCCTCACATCAGTCTGGGGTGGCTGGATTAATGTTCCAGCGACCGGAATTTTTCACGCAAGTGGTTACGAATGCCTGTGATGTCCGTCAGGTTCATCATCAATGCTCCAAAGAACGGAACTTCTCGCGTAAATGGTTACGAATGCCGATGGCCGTCAGGTTGAGGCCGACGATCACCGTCACCAGCAGGAAGGAGGTGGCATACACCAGTGGCCGCGCCGCCTCGACGTTGGGGCTCTGGAAGCCCACATCGTAAATGTGGAAGCCCAGGTGCATGAACTTGCGCTCCACGTGCAGGTACGGGAAGTTGCCATCCATCGGCAGGGTAGGCGCCAGCTTCACCACCCCCACCAGCATCAGCGGCGCCACTTCACCGGCGGCGCGGGCGATGGCCAGGATGAGGCCGGTCATGATGGCCGGGCTCGCCATGGGCAGCACGATGCGCCACAGGGTCTCTGCCTGGGTGGCGCCAAGCGCCAGCGAACCCTGGCGAATGGTGCTCGGGATCCGGGCCAGTCCCTCTTCGGTGGAGACGATCACCACAGGCAGGGTCAGGATGGCCAGGGTCAGCGCCGACCAGATGACGCCGGGGGAGCCGAAGGTCGGGCTCGGCAGCGCTTCCGGATAGAACAGCTGGTCTAACGAACCACCGAGCGTGTAGACGAAGAAGCCCAGACCGAACACGCCGTAGACGATGGAGGGCACACCCGCCAGGTTGATCACGGCGATGCGGATGATCTTGGTCAGGCTGTTCTTGCCCGCGTACTCGTGCAGGTAGACAGCCGCCACCACGCCGAGCGGCGTGACTATGATGGCCATCAGGAACACCATGAAGACGGTGCCGAAGATGGCCGGGAATACACCGCCCTCGGTGTTGGCCTCGCGGGGATCGTCGGAGACGAACTTGCCGATCTGGTGGAACCAGTAACCCACCTTGGCCAGCAGGCTCATGTCGTTGGGCCACACCACGTCCAGCACCTTGGACATGGGCATGACCACTAGCTCGCCACGCATGTCCTTGACCGTGATGCTGTCTCTGTCCGCCTGGGCACGCAGGGAGAAGAGCTGCTTCTCCAGCACCTGATAGTTGTCGTTGAGAGCCTGACGCTGCTCGGCCAGCTGGGTTTTAAGCTGATCGGTCAGCTTGTCGTCCAGCTCGGCCTTGCGCTCTTTCAGGCGCAGCCGTTCCAGCTGATAGTTGATGCTGCCTATGTCCCCTTTTTGCAGATCGTCAGCCTGTTCGGAGAGATCGTTGGCACGGGCCAGCACCCGTTGCAGCGCGGGATGCAGATCCTGGCTCAGCTCGCGGCCGTCCTCCTTGACCCCGACTATGTAGCCGTAGAAGTTGCCGTTGGTGGCACGCTCCACCATGGCCAACTCGGTCGGCAGGCTCTGGGACTGGATGTCTGTCTCCAGCACCCAGCGAAAATCGAGGTCGACGAACTCGCGGTTGCCGGTCTTGACCAGGTAGCGGGTCAGCAGCTCACGCTCCTCCCCCTCCAGCGGCAAGCCTGCGGCGCGCAGCCGCTCCACCGGCACCAATTCACGGTCGTTGATCTCGCCGATCAGCACGCTCTTGTTGCCGTTTGCATCTTCGAGCTGCCACTCATAGATGGGGTGAGGCCAGAAGTAGACCAGACCGCGCCAGCCGATCAGCAGCAGCAGACCCAGTACCGCGACCAGACTCAGGCTGACGGCACCACCGGTCATCCAGATCCAGGGGGCCCCTGATTTAAACCACTTACCCATTATCGATTCCTTGTTCATATACAGAACGCCGCTTTTGATGGAACGGCTCATTACAGAGAGCTGTATTTTTCACGCAACCGCTGACGAATGAACTCGGCCAGGGTGTTGAACATAAAGGTGAACACAAACAGGACGAAGGCCGCGAGGAACAACACCCGATAGTGAGAGCTGCCCACTTCCGATTCCGGCATCTCCACCGCAATATTGGCGGCCAGGGTGCGCAATCCCTGGAACATGGAGAAGTCCATGATGGGGGTGTTGCCGGTGGCCATCAGCACTATCATGGTCTCGCCAACGGCGCGGCCAAGGCCCATCATCACCGCCGAGAAGATGCCCGGGCTGGCGGTGAGGATCACCACCCGGCTCAGGGTCTGCCAGGGGGTCGCCCCCAGCGCCAGCGAACCCTGGGTGAGATGCTTGGGCACGGAGAAGACCGCATCCTCGGCGATGGAGAAGATGGTGGGGATGACGGCAAAGCCCATGGCGATACCGACCACCAGGGAGTTGCGCTGGTCAAACTTGATACCCATCTCGTGGGTCAGCCAGATGCGCGAGTCGCCATGCATGAAGGCGTTCTCGATGAGCGGGCTCACCGCGAAGGCGCCCCAGCCGATCAGCAGCAGCACAGGAATCAGCAGGATGGCGTGCCAGCCCTCAGGCAACCACGACCGGCCACGCTCCGGCAGGTAGTTCCACACCAACGCGGTCAGCAGCATCCCCATCGGCAGCAGGATCAGCAGCAGGATCACCCCGGGCAGCGCCCCCTCTATGATGGGAGCGAGCCAGAGACCCGCCAGGAAGCCCAGGATAACGGTCGGCAGCGCCGCCATGATCTCGACCGTCGGCTTGACGTATTTGCGCAGCCCGGCCGACATGAAGTAGGCGGTGTAGATGGCGCCGGCAACGCCGAGCGGCACCGCAAACATCATGGCGTAGAAGGAGGCTTTCAGGGTGCCGAACACCAGCGGCACCAGGCTCAGCTTGGCTTCGAAGTCATTGCTGGCGGAAGTGGATTGCCACACATATTGGGGCTCAGGATAGCCTTCGTACCACACCTCCTGCCACAGGGCAGACCAGGTCACCTCGGGGTGCTCATTCTCCACCGCGAACAGCTTGAAGCCATCCCCCTGCTGCATCAGCAGCACGTTGTGGCGTGGCGAGATGGCCAGGGCCGACAGGGCGCCGCCCTCTACCTTCTCGCTCAGCAGCTTGGTCTCGCCGGTGGCGTGGAAGAAACTGACGGTGCCATCCTTGCCTGCGCTGATGAAGCCCTTGCGAAAGTGCTCCGGGGTCAGCAAGTCGACCGGGCCATCGCCCTTGAAGTCACGAATGGGGGTGAACTGGCGCTTGCCGTCCTTGGCCACTTCGAACCACTGGGAGATGACGCCGTTGTCATTGCCCACCAGCAGGGAGGAAGCACCGGAGAGCAGCTCGACCCGGGTCACGTTGGCGTTGGGGGCATTGATCTCCATGACGTTGCGCAGGGAGATGTCATTGAGGTTGTGAATGTCGTAGACGGAGAGACGGTTGCCCTCACGCACGAACAGGATGCGCAAGTTGGGGGTCAGCAACAGCTGATCCACATGACGCGGCAGGGAAGGAATGCTGTAGTTCTGGGCGCTCCACTCCACCTCGCCGGAGAGGAAGTTCTCCTCGCCGCTCATGACCGTCATCACGCCGCGGCCATCCTCGGTCACGGCGGCGGTGGCCATCTTCTCCTTGGTCGCCTCGAACACCATCAGCTGCAACGCTTTCCCTTGCGGATCTATCACCACGGGCGCTTCGCCGAAGGGATACTGCAGGCTGGGTTCTATGACCCGCACGTCGTTGGGATAGGAGACCTTGAAGTAGGGTTGCATCACCAGCGCCTTGCCATCGGCAAAACCGTAGGCGATGAGCTTCTGACCCGGTGCCGGCGGTGCGACCGTGGTGATGTCACCCGCGACCTGGGCCTGACCCAGCGCCTGACCCACCTTGACCTTGCCATCCCCCTGGACGGCGAAGAAGTTGACCAGCCCCTTGTCGCTGAAGCGGTAGCCAATCTCGTTCTGCTCCTCCATCCCGAGCCAGGCGGTCTTGCCCGCAACGGGCAGCGTGAACGACGCGGTCGGCTCCATCGTGGCGCCATTGAAGATGGGTTTCACCACATAGAGCAGGTAGAAGAAAATGAGCAACAGGGCCACCAGCACCAGGGCACCACCCGTGGTGACCCCGTACTTGGCCAACTTATCCTTGATACGGCGCTTTCTACTGCCCGCCATACCCAAGTTTATCGATTCCGATGACATGCAAGACCTCAATGTGAGCTAGGCTTGGCGGCATTATATGGCGGTTGCATGACAGTTTTGTTACATCGAGGCCCTCTGTGAAGAGGTTATTTTGGGGGCATTCAGGCAGGGCATTGTCGGCAAGCAGCGGTGCCAACCTGCTGTTTTATATGAGGATATATGAAGGCATCAAACGAGGGGGCGAGGCGGCTCACCCCCTTGCTGTCAGACGGCGGGGCCGCCGCTTTGTTGCAGCGCCTGTCTGGCCGCCTTTTTCTCGGCGCGGCGACGCTTGAAGAAGGCCGACAGCTGGGCCGAGCAGGCTTCCGCCAGCACACCGCCGGTCAACTCGACCCTGTGGTTGTGGCGCGGGTCCTGCAATATCTCGAACACGGACCCGGCCGCCCCTGTCTTGAGATCCCGCGCCCCGTACACCACCCGCTTGACCCGGCTGTGGATCAGGGCGCCTGCGCACATGCAGCAGGGCTCCAGCGTCACGTAGAGGGTGGTGTCGAGCAGCCGATAGTTCTCCAGCCGGACACCGGCGGCGCGGATCGCCATGATTTCCGCATGGGCGCAGGCGTCATGGGCGCTGATGGAGCGATTCCACCCCTCACCGACCACCTCGTCCCCCAGCACCAGCACGGCACCGACCGGGATCTCGCCTATCCCCTCGGCCCTGGCGGCCAGTGCCATGGCATGGCGCATCCAGCGCTCGTCCTGCTGCGCTTGCTCAAAGGAGTCAGCATTCTCTGATGGCGTCACGCCCTTACCTCTTTGTCGTTATATGGCCTGTGCGCCATGAACATTGGCGCCGTGCCGACCGGGATCTCACCCGTTTCCCCCTCGGCCCTGGCAGCCAGTGCCATGGCGTGGTGCATCCAGCGCTCGTCTTGCTGCGTTTGCTCAAAGGAGTCAGCATTCTCTGATGGCGTCACGCCCTTACCTCTTTATATTGCCTTTGTGCCTTGAACATTGGCGCCGTGCCGACCGGGATCTCGCCTATCCCCTCGGCCCTGGCGGCCAGCGCCATGGCGTGGCGCATCCAGCGCTCGTCTTGCTGCGCTTGCTCAAAGGAGTCAGCATTCTCTGATGGCGTCACGCCCTTACCTCTTTGTCGTTATATTGCCTGTGCGCCATGCCCCAAGCACGGTGCGATTTCTGGTGGTTCCACGCCCTTGTCCTCTCTCGACAGCTTGTTCATGACGGTTTGTCCTGCTTCCCGGCCTGATTGATCGCTCATCCGTCTCTTCTTTACCTAGATACGGTTATCCAGGACCAGCCCCTGCCCGGCGGCTGATGACGACATACGCGATCACCCGGCAAGGCTGCTCGCCTGGCAGTGGATGCACGCACCGCAACACGGGGCGGCGATTATGCCAAATCTCACCTGCAGGCCCAAGCTACATCTTGGTTGCGCAATAAAGAAGCAGTCGGCATCTCCCTGATAAAAAAGGAGTTGCACCAACCGATCCATATCATTAGACTCCTTTCCGTCAGCTCAGACTGACCTCGTCGGTGTGTAGCGCAGCCAGGTAGCGCATCTGCATGGGGTGTAGAGGGTCGGAGGTTCGAATCCTCTCACACCGACCATTTTCCCCGAAAATAGCCCAGTCTCGCGACTGGGCTATTTTTTTGCCTCGTTGCCCGCTTCCCATCTTTATTGTCCTGCCAAACGCCTTGCCCACAGAGCCATCACTATCGACGGCATGTTTTTTATACAGAACCGCTTGAAACCTTTCAAGAGTCCCGCTAGGATACGCCACTTTTCCGCCGGCAATGGATACAGGGAGGTGGAAATCCGGGTGATGGAGTCACCAACCGGCTTGCAATCCAACGAGGCAAGCACCCATGACGCAAGCAGTTGACGCACAACCCGACCAGGCCCCCCTGCCACTACCGAACGTCGAGCTCGGTGATAACGAATACGGCACCATAGTGCGTCTTGACGTGGTCGATCTGGCGGCGCCGGACGACGATTACTGATCCCGCCCCTCAAGGGATCCCCCGCACGCAACAGGAGAGTGTGGCCGCTGAGCCGTGAATTTCGCCACCCTTTCATCCTCCCAAGTGGCCAGGAAGGCCCGCTGATACAAATAACAATAAAATGCTGTAAAACTGAACATAACCAGTTGCATTCACTACTCATCACCCTCCCCTCCCTCTGCGGGCTGTCAGGCCAAGGTGATACAAACCTACGTTATTGCTCGTCACTTTCCCCTCGCTGGTGGGGTAAATCCCATTCGGCCCCCATTCGCCATCCAAGTTTTAAACAAACGTTCACTAGCCAATGTTGGCAGGAGCTGGATATTCACTGGGATCGCCGATCTCATTTCATACAGCTGTTTTTTTAAAGCTTGGAGTTAGGTCGGGATTTGTTTTTGCATTTGTAATTTTATTACGTAATAAGTTACATCCCAAGCCGTATTCCCTCCACTGGATCACACCACCATCAGGGGTCGGAAAACAAGCGCATAACCATCTGCATAGAGCTTTTGCGCTAATCACATAAGTCCATTAAAAACATCATCTTAACCACCAGTCAAAAACAGGCGTTTTAAAAAAGTGGTTGACGAACAGGGCAATATTTCGCACCTTATGAATCGTGTTATCCCGTTGTTACGGGAAGTTTGAAAGAACAGGGATCGACTTTAGTCGTAGTTAGTAAGTTCAAAATGTAATTCTCAAAGGAGTGAACCTTATGTCGGCACCGGCTCAGACCCACTGCAGCGCCCGCCTTCGCATCCAGGGCGAGATGCTGCCCGAATACGCGCAAATTCTGACGCCGGACGCGGTGGCTCTGGTCTCCGAACTGGTGGAACGCTTCGCGCCCCAAAGAGGGGAATTGCTGAAACAACGTGTGGCACGCCAGGCCCGCATCGATGGCGGCGAGCTGCCGGACTTCCTGCCGGAAACCGCCCACATCCGTGCCGGTGACTGGACCATTCGCGGCATCCCCGCCGATCTGCAAGACAGACGGGTGGAAATAACGGGCCCGGTCGAGCGCAAGATGGTGATCAACGCCCTCAATGCCAACGTCAAGGTATTCATGGCGGACTTCGAGGATTCGCTGGCCCCCGCCTGGAACAAGGTGATCGAGGGGCAGATCAACCTGCGCGATGCGGTCAACGGCACCGTCTCCTACACCAGTCCGGAAGGAAAAGCCTATACCCTGAACCCGGATCCGGCCGTGCTCATCTGCCGGGTGCGTGGCCTGCATCTGCCTGAAAAACATGTGACCTTCGATGGCGCCCCCATCCCAGGCGGCCTGTTCGACTTCGCCCTCTACTTCCTGCACAACCATCAGGCGCTGCTGGCCAAGGGCTCGGGCCCCTACTTCTATGTGCCCAAGCTGCAGAGCCATCTGGAAGGGCGTTGGTGGAGCGAAGTGTTCGCCTGGACCGAAGACAAGTTCGGCCTGCCCCGCGGCACCATCAAGGCCACTGTGCTCATCGAAACCCTGCCTGCGGTGTTCGAGATGGATGAGCTGCTCTATCAGATGCAGGATCACATAGTCGCGCTCAACTGCGGCCGCTGGGACTACATCTTCAGCTACATCAAGACGCTCAAGAATCACCCTGATCGGGTCCTGCCGGACCGTCAGGTAGTCACCATGGACAAACCCTTCCTCTCCGCCTATTCGCGGCTGCTGATCAAGACCTGCCACAAGCGCGGCGCGCTGGCCATGGGTGGCATGGCCGCCTTCATTCCGGCCAAGGATGCGGCCGTCAACGAGCAGGTGTTTGCCAAGGTCAAGGCAGACAAGGAACGCGAAGCCCACAACGGCCACGACGGCACCTGGGTCGCCCACCCCGGCCTCGCCGACACCGCCATGGCGGTCTTCAACGCCACCATTCCCGTTGGCGCCAAGAACCAGATCGGCGTACTGCACGAGCAGGATGCCCCCATCACGGCCGCCAACCTGCTGGCCCCCTGCGAGGGTGAGCGCACCGAGGCGGGCATGCGCACCAACATCCGGGTCGCCCTGCAATACCTGGAAGCCTGGATCAACGGCAACGGCTGCGTGCCCATCTATGGCCTGATGGAAGATGCGGCCACCGCAGAGATCTCCCGCACCTCCATCTGGCAGTGGATCCGCCACGGCAAGAGCCTGTCGAACGGCCAGGTGGTGACCAAGGCGCTGTTCCGCCAGATGCTGGCCGAGGAGCAGCAGGTGGTCAAACACGAACTGGGCGACGCCCGCTGGCAAGCGGGGCGCTTTGCCGAGGCGAGCGAGCTGATGGAGCAGATCACCTGCGCCGACACCCTGATCGATTTTCTGACGCTGCCCGGTTACGAGCGGCTCTGAACTCCGGGCCTCCCCAGCGGAGCCCGCCAATAACAAGTCAATGGAAACGTGAAATCAATGAAAGAGGGAACTGATATGGCACTGACCCGTGAGCAACAGATCCAGGCTATCGAGAAAGACTGGGCAGAAAACCCCCGCTGGAAAGGGATCAAGCGCGGCTACAGCGCCGAAGACGTGGTGAACCTGCGCGGCAGCTTGCAGCCGGCGCACACCCTGGCTCAGCGCGGTGCCGACAAACTGTGGGAACTGATCCACGGCAGCGCCAAGAAAGGCTACGTCAACTGTCTCGGCGCCCTGACCGGCGGCCAGGCGGTGCAGCAGGCCAAGGCGGGCATAGAGGCCATCTACCTCTCCGGCTGGCAAGTGGCGGCGGACAACAACTTGTCCTCCACCATGTACCCGGATCAGTCCCTCTACCCGGCCAACTCTGTCCCGTCCGTGGTGGAGCGCATCAACAACTCGTTTGCCCGTGCCGACCAGATCCAGTGGGCCAACAAGGTGGGTCCGCAGGATGCCGGTTTCATCGACTACTTCCTGCCGATCGTGGCGGATGCCGAAGCCGGTTTCGGCGGCGTGCTGAACGCCTTCGAACTGATGAAGGGGATGATTGAAGCGGGTGCCGCCGGCGTGCACTTCGAAGATCAGCTGGCCTCGGTGAAGAAATGCGGCCACATGGGCGGCAAGGTGCTGGTCCCCACCCAGGAAGCGGTACAAAAGCTGGTCGCCGCCCGTCTGGCAGCCGACGTCTGCGGCACCACTACCCTGGTGATTGCCCGTACCGACGCCAACGCGGCCGACCTGCTGACCACGGATGCAGACCCTTACGATGCCGGTTTCCTGACCGGTGAGCGCACCGCAGAAGGCTTCTACAAGGTGCAGGCCGGTATCGAGCAGGCCATCTCCCGTGGCCTGGCCTATGCCCCTTACGCCGACATGGTGTGGTGCGAAACCGCCAAGCCGGATCTGGACGAGGCGCGCAAGTTTGCCGAAGCCATCAAGGCGCAGTACCCGGACACCATACTGGCCTACAACTGCTCCCCCAGCTTCAACTGGAAGAAGAACCTGGACGATGCCACCATCGCCCGCTTCCAGCAGGAGCTGTCCGACATGGGTTACAAGTACCAGTTCATCACCCTCGCTGGCATCCACAACATGTGGTTCCACATGTACGAACTGGCCTACCAGTACGCCCGTGGCGAGGGGATGAAGCACTACGTCGAGATGGTGCAGGAGCCGGAATTTGCCGCCGCCAGCCGTGGTTACACCTTCGTGGCACACCAGCAGGAAGTGGGCACGGGTTACTTCGACAAGGTGACCACCGTCATCCAGGGTGGCCAATCGTCAGTGACAGCGCTGACAGGTTCCACCGAAGAAGATCAGTTCCACTGATAACTGCATGCGAGCCACCGAGCTCGAACAAAAACCCCGGCCAGGTGCCGGGGTTTCTTTTTGCTCGCCGCTCAAGGATGCAGCGCAGACAGGCGCTCACCGCCGGCTCAGAGTTCGAGGATCTCTTTGACGAAGGGGATGGTGAGCTTGCGCTTGGCGCGAAATGAGGCGTTATCGAGCTGATTGAGGGTGGTAAGCAGGGTGCGCATGTCGCGGGAGAGTCGGTTGAGCAGGAAGCGGCCCACGTCGATGGGCAATTTGAAGCCCCGCAGCTCGGCACGCAGCTGCAGGGCACTGAGCTTGCCTTCATCATCCAGCTCGTCGAGATGGAAACTCACCCCCCAGTCGAGGCGGGAGGCGAGATCCGGCAACTGCAGCCCCAGCTTGCGCGGGGCGCTGCAACCCGTGACCACCAGAGTACCCTCGCCCTTCTCCTGCCAGCGATTGTAAAAATCGAACAGGGCTCGCTCCCACAGCGCATTGCCGGCGATGGCTTCCAGACTGTCCAGACAGACCAGCGGCAGACTTTCGAGGGCGTCGAGCATGCTGGGATCCAGCTGTTCGAACTGATCGAGGGAGAGATAGGCCGCCGCCGCATCGCGGGCATTGACCTCGGCGCAGGTGGCGTGCAGCAGGTGGGAGCGTCCCGATCCCTTGGCGCCCCAGAAATAGAGGAAAGGTGATCCCTGACCGATGGCCGCATTCTTGAGGGCGGTGATCAGATGAGCATTGTTGCCGGGATAAAAACTGACGAAGGTTTCATCATCCGGTAATTGTACGGCTAAAGACAGTTGGGCCGGTTGCTTCACTCGTTGGGCTTTGACTGTGACATTTGTGGCTGAGTGTATCATCGCAAAAGCAGATAGAGAACCGCCCGGACCTGGCCGGGCGGTTGGTACAAGGCAGAAATGATCAGGGCTGCGACCATTGGTAGCGCAAACCGCTGTCATTATCATCAATCTGGCGCAGCCGGCTCTCCAGTTGCAAGCCACGGATGAGCTCGGCCTTGTCCCCCTGCAATGCCAGGTTGAAGGTGACCTTGTCCCCCTCCAGCTTGCCTATCTCCACCTTGGTGACGCTGGCCATGCCCTGCAGCATCTTCTGCACCGTGATCATGCCGTCTATGCCGGACAAGCCTTCCACCACCAGGGTCTGGCTGGAGGCAACACCCGAGATGCGGGCGCCATAGTTTTGTACCAGCCAGGCCGCCAGCCCATCGGCAAATCCCTGCGCCACCTCGGCCTGGGTGCCGCTGCCGCTGCCGCGGGTCAACTCGGCCAGCTCGCCACCGGCCTTGGGTCCATAGAGGCCCCAGTCTATGCTCCACTTCTCCCCTTCCGGGGTCAGCTTGCCCAGCACCACCATCTCGGCGCCATAACGCTGGCTCGCCTTGAGGATGGGATCGGCGAAGCGGCCCCAGACATCGGTGGCATTGACCGCCATGTTGTCATCGAGATCCATCAAGGGAATGCTGACCGGCAGGCCCATGGCCTGGCTCTGGGTTCGCAGCGCGGCGGCCCAGCCATCGCTGGACTGATCCGGCAGGACGCGGCGCTCTCCCTCATTGATCACCAGCCAGATGGCCACCTGAGGCCGGGCCGGCCCAAGCAGGGCAAATTTGCTTTGGGAGATCAGGGCGTTGACCTTGGCGACGTCAAAGTCGGCCTTGAGAAACTTGACCGGCCCCACATCCTGATAGCCGTAGTGCTGCACATAGTCGCCAGGGGCGGCCAGCGCCTTGACCACGGCCGGTTGGGTGAGGATATCCCGCTTGCCGGTCACCTTGACCAGCACATCCCCCAACGCCTGGGACTGGGCCGCCACCATGTCACCGCTGGTGGGCGCCTTGCCCTGATAGAGATCGGTCACCTGAGCGGCCGAGACCATGAATGACAAGCCGCAGCAGAGGGCGGTCACAACACGTTTGAACATGAGAAGAGTCTCGAAATGGGAGATGGTGCTTATGGTAGCGGCAAGGCGCGCATTGCAGCAAGCTGGAGGGGGATAAACAGCAGAGCCGGCGAGGCGCCGGCTCCGATCACCCCTTCCACGTGGGAAGCGGGTCAATGCATCAACTTACTTGGTACCGAAGATTTTGTCGCCGGCATCGCCCAGACCCGGGACTATGTAGCCTTTCTCGTTCAGACCTTTGTCGACGGAGGCGCAGTAGAGCTCTACATCGGGGTGAGCGGCTTCCAGCGCCTTGATCCCTTCCGGCGCGGCAACCAGCACCAGCACCTTGATGGACTGGCAGCCTTTCTTCTTCAGCAGGTCTATGGTGGCGATCATGGAGCCGCCGGTGGCCAGCATGGGGTCGATGACCAGAGCCAGACGCTCTTCGATGTTGCTGACTATCTTCTCGAAGTAGGGAACCGGTTGCAGGGTCTCTTCATCGCGGTAGATACCGACCACGCTGACGCGGGCGCTCGGCATGTGCTCCAGCACGCCATCCATCATGCCCAGACCGGCACGCAGGATAGGCACGACCGTGACCTTCTTGCCCTTGATCTGGTCAACTTCCACTGGCCCGTTCCAGCCATCGATGGTAACCTTCTCGGTTTCGAAGTCAGAGGTCGCTTCGTAGGTCAACAAACTGCCCACTTCTTTGGCCAGTTCACGGAAACGCTTGGTGCTGATATCGCCTTCACGCATCAGCCCGATCTTGTGTTTGACCAGGGGGTGTTTGACTTCAACGACTTTCATTATTATCTCCTCTAACTGCCGCAAAAAAATCGCGGAATCATACAACAAAAGCCGCCGCTTGTAGAGCTTTTCCACGCAAAAACGCGCAAACGATTTCCTTTCTGCTTTTACCCGGCCACTGTTAGAATACGCCCCGAATTTTACCCTCCACTTCTTTATATGACGGGGAATACGCGTGACTGACAAAACCTCACTGAGCTACAAGGATGCCGGCGTAGATATCGATGCCGGCAATGCACTGGTTGAACGTATCAAGGGCGTGTCAAAGCGCACTCGTCGTCCTGAAGTCCTTGGTGGTCTTGGCGGCTTTGGGGCCCTGTGTCAAATCCCTGCGGGCTACAAGGAGCCGGTACTGGTCTCCGGCACCGACGGTGTGGGCACCAAGCTGCGTCTCGCCATAGATCTGAAAAAGCACGATACCGTCGGCATCGACCTGGTGGCCATGTGCGTCAATGACCTGATAGTGCAAGGCGCCGAGCCGCTGTTCTTCCTCGACTACTACGCCACCGGCAAGCTGGATGTAGACACGGCCGCCGCCGTGGTCACCGGCATAGGTGCGGGCTGCGAGCAGTCCGGCTGCGCCCTGGTGGGCGGCGAAACCGCCGAGATGCCGGGCATGTATGAAGGGGAAGACTACGACATCGCCGGTTTCTGCGTCGGCGTGGTGGAGAAGAGCGAGATCATCGACGGCAGCAAGGTCGGTGACGGCGATGCCCTGATCGCCCTGGCCGCCAGCGGCCCCCACTCCAACGGCTTCTCCCTGGTGCGCAAGATCCTGGAAGTCTCCAAGGCAGACGTGCATCAGCCACTCGGTGACACCACTTTGGCCAACGCCCTGCTGGAGCCGACCCGCATCTATGTGAAACCCGTGCTCAAGCTCATCAAGGAGTGCGAGATCCACGCCCTGTCCCACATCACCGGCGGCGGCTTCTGGGAGAACATCCCACGCGTGCTGCCCGCCAACACCCAGGCGGTGATCGACGAGCAGAGCTGGCAGTGGCCGGCGGTGTTCAGCTGGTTGCAGCAGGCCGGCAACGTCACCCGCCACGAGATGTACCGTACCTTCAACTGCGGCGTCGGCATGATCATAGCCCTGCCTGCCTCCCAGCTGGAGAAGGCCCTGACCCTGCTCAAGGCGGAAGGCGAGAACGCCTGGCACATCGGCCATATCGCCAAGGCTGCCGATGGCGAGGAGCAGGTCATCATCCGATGAGCCCGATGACACGCATTCTGGTGCTGATCTCCGGCAGCGGCAGCAACCTGCAGGCCATTCTCGACAGTTGCGCCAGCGGCAAGATTGCCGGCGAGGTGGTCGGCGTCATCAGCAACAAGGCCGATGCCTATGGTCTGATTCGCGCCAAAGAGGCCGGTGTGGCGACCTCCATTCTGGCCCAGCAGCAGTTTGCCAGCCGGGATGACTACGACCTCGCCCTGCAGGCGTTGATGGCGGACTATAAGCCGGACCTGGTGGTATTGGCCGGCTTTATGCGGATCCTGAGCGCCCCCTTGGTGCGCCACTTCGCGGGGAGGATGATCAACATCCACCCCTCGTTGCTGCCGAAATACCAGGGCTTGCACACTCACCAGCGCGCCATCGACGCCGGTGACAGTGAGCACGGTGCCAGCGTCCACTTCGTCACCCAAGAGCTGGATGGCGGCCCGGTGATCCTGCAGGCCCGCGTCCCCATCTTCGAAGGGGATGACGCGGACGAGGTGGCTGCCCGGGTGCAAGTGCAGGAACACAGCATCTACCCGCTGGTGGTGCAGTGGTTCTGCGAGGGAAGGCTGAGAATGCAAGGTGATGCCGTCCTGCTGGACGGTGCCGCGCTTGGCCCGGCAGGTTATGCCAGCGAGTAGCGGAAACACCGAGATGTGAAAAGGGAGGCCTATGGCCTCCCTTTTTTGTCTTTTGCAGTACAGCGGCCATCGGCCGGCGCAGGACTTAAACCGGATTGTCGATGTCGATAAAGGTGACCTCCAGCCCGTGCACGGTCGCCAGCCACTCCCCCAGCGCCTTGACGCCATAGCGTTCGGTGGCGTGGTGGCCGGCGGCGTAGAAGTGCATGCCCATCTCGCGGGCTGTGTGAATGGTCTGCTCGGAGGCTTCGCCCGAGATGAAGGCATCGATCCCCTGCTCCGCCGCCAGATTGATATAACTCTGGCCACCGCCGGTGCACCAGGCCACGGAGCGGATAAGCGCGGGGCCGCTGTCACCGCAATGCAGCGGTTCACGGCCGAGCCGCTCGGTGATGAGCTTCGCAAAGTCGCTGCCGCTCATGGGCTCTTCCAGCTTGCCCACCATGGCGACACTCTTGCTGTTCCAGGGCTCCAGGCCGCGGCGTACCTTGATGTCCAGCAGCCTGGCGAGTTGCGCGTTGTTGCCCACCTCGGGATGCACATCGAGCGGCAGATGGTAGGCAAACAGGTTGATGTCGTGGGTCAACAGGGTCTTGAGGCGGCGCTGCTTCATGCCGGTGATCTGGGCCGGTTCGCCGCTCCAGAAGTAGCCGTGATGCACCAGGATGGCATCGGCATCGGCGGCCACGGCCGCGTCGATCAGGGCCTGGCTGGCGGTGACCCCGGTCACCACCTTGCGAATGCGCTCGCGCCCCTCCACCTGCAGGCCATTGGGGCAATAGTCTTTGATGGCGTGGGGTTCGAGCAGATGGTTGAGTAGGGTTTCGAGTTTCCGATGAGAGATCATAAGGGTCCCTTGTTGAGGCCAGGCTCCCCTGCTCTACCAATAAAAACAGGGTCCAGGCACAAAGCGCCGAGGACCCCATGATAATCGAGCCAGACCGCCAAGACCATGACAGTTCCCTGGCAGGGCACGCCAGCCGCGCGGATAGAAGCACAGGGTCGCCAGGCTCCAGGCGATGCCCACTCCGAACTCAGGCGGGCAGATCTATCCCAGCCTCCCGCATCTGGGCCAGCTTGTAGCGCAGGGTGCGCGGGCTGATACCGAGCCGGTCGGCCACCGCCTTGCGGCTGCCGTTGCAGTCTTGCAGGGTATCGAGGATGATCTGGTGCTCCTGCTGCTTGAGCTCGCTGCCCAGATGCTCGCTGCCACTGCTGCGCTCGCCGCCGGTGAAGCGGATTTCTTCCTCGTCCACCTCTTCCAGGATGAGGTGCTCGCAGCCGATGAGCCCATCCGGGCTCAGGATCAGGGCACGCTGCACCACATTGTCCAGCTCCCGCACGTTGCCGGGCCAGGGGTGGGCCAGCAGGCGTTCGCGCGCTGCGTCTGCCAGCTGCGGAGTCGGCAACCCCTGCTGGCTGGCATGCAGCGCCAGCAGGTGTTCAGCCAGCGGCAATATGTCGCCGGGCCGCTCCCAGAGCGAGGTCCAGCGCAGCGGGAAGACGTTGAGACGGTAGTAGAGATCCTCGCGGAACAGGCCGTCCTGCACCGCCTTCTTGAGATCCCGGTTGCTGGTGGCGATGACCCGCACATCCAGCGGGATCAGCTTGCGGCTGCCGAGCCGCTCCACCTCTTTCTCCTGCAAGACCCGCAGCAGCTTGGCCTGCAGCCCCAGATCCATCTCGGTGATCTCATCGAGCAGCAAGGTGCCGCCCTGGGCCTGTTCGAACTTGCCTGGGCACCCCTGCACGGCGCCGGTGAAGGCCCCCTTCTCGTAGCCAAACAGGGTCGCCTCCAGCATGTTTTCCGGGATGGCGGCGCAGTTGATGGCGACGAAGGTCTGCTCGGCACGGCTGGAGTTGTCGTGGATGTAGCGGGCCAGCACCTCTTTCCCCGTCCCGCTCGGACCTGTCACCATGACGGTAGCCTCGCTTCGGGCCACCCGGGTCGCCAGCTGGAACAGCTCGGCGGTCTTGGGATCCCCGTAGACCACGGCGCGCTTCTCCACCTTCTGGGCCGGTACATAACGGCTGACCTGGTTGAGCAGTACCTCGGGTGAAAACGGCTTGGCGAGGTAGTCGATGGCCCCTTCGCGCATGGCGCGCACGGCCCCGTCTATGTTGGCGTAGGCGGTCATCAAGAGCACAGGCACCTGGGGATATTGCTGGCGAATGTTGGCCAGCAGGGTCAGGCCATCCATGCCCCCCATCTGGATATCCGAGATCACCATGTCAAAGCTCTGGCGCGACAACGCCAGCAGGGCACGCTCGCCGCTGTCCGCTTCACGGCACTCGTAGCCGCCGAGCAACAGGGTATCCACCAGCGCCTCGCGCAGGCCATTGTCATCTTCCACGACCAGAATACGGGCCTGAGTCATGCGACACCTCCAAGCTGCACAGCTTGCTGATGCAGGGGGAACGACAGGGTAAAGCAGGTGCCTTCAGCGGGCACTGAGGCCACGCTGACCTCCCCCTGATGGGCACGTACTACGGATTGCACCACAGCCAGACCCAGGCCTGTGCCCTGGGAGCGGGTGGTGAAGAAGGGTTCGAAAATCTGGTTGAGCAGGTGGGCGGGCATCCCCTTGCCATTGTCGAGGATGCGCATCTCCACCCGGGCGCCGCTGCGCACCGCACTCACCAGCAAGGAGGTAGCCCCCGCCTGCTGGGCGTTGGCGATCAGGTTGTTGATGGCCCCCGCCAGCGCGTTGCTGTTGGCGAGCAGGCAGAGATCCGGCTCGGGCGCCTCCATGTGCAGCTCACAGCCCTGCTGGTTGCAAAATGCCTCGGCACCGGCCTGCACCTCCGCCAGCAATCCCTGGACCGAAATGGGCGTCACCACCTGGTTGTCACCGTTGCGGGCGAACAGCAGTATGTCGTTGATCTGTTTCTCCAGATCCTTGAGCCGATCCATCAACTTTTGCTGGAACTGGCTGCGCGACTCGGGCTTGAGGGTGCGGTTGGCCAGGTTGGCCGCATAGAGCATGGCGGCGGAGAGCGGTGTGCGGATCTGGTGTGCCAGCGAGGCGGCCATGTTGCCCAGGGCAGACAGCCGCTTCATGTGGTTGACTCTGTCCTGCAGTTTGCGGGTTTCGGTGAGATCCGTGATGAACACCAGCTGACCGGGTTGATCCGGCAGCGGCTGGGTCGAGAGCTGGACCCGACGGCCGTCGCGCAGGGAGATCTCGTGGCCGTCATCCTCACGGGGCTGGAAACAGCGAGCGATGATCTGGCGCCAGGCCTGACCTTCCAGCGGTTCCCCCAGCAGCGCCAGAGCGGCGGGGTTGGCACGGGTGATGCGCCCCTCGCCATCGAGCAGCAATACACCGGTCGGCAGCGCCTGGAAAATGGCGTAGAGCTGGCTCACCTCGTGAGACTGGAGTGGATTGTCTTGCTGCTGGGCTGTCATAAAGCTGACCTCAAACTGGCTATTGGGTCAGGTTATTCAATTTCCATGCCACTAAAATTATCACTAAAAATCAAAGCCTTGAACAAAGGCGTCAAGGCTTTGACCCTTATACTTCCTTGCTCATCCCGTATTTTTTCATCTTCTCCACCAAGGTGGTACGACGCATGCCGAGCAAGTCGGCGGCGCGGGCCACCACCCCGTCCTGGGACTCCAGGGCCTGGCGGATCAGCTCCACCTCGAGGTCGGCCAGCATCTCCTTGAGATTGACCCCCTCCTCCGGCAGCTGCATGGCACGGGAGTGGCTGGCACTGTGCTCCAGCTCGGGGGGATCCTGGAACACGGCGGCCAGCGCGTCGCGCTCATCCATCTCGGTCAGCCGCTCATCCCTCGGCTCACACGGCAGCAGACGATAGCGGCTCGGCAGGTCGGCCACGTCGACTATCTGTTGCGGATAGAGAATGAGCAGTCGCTCCAGCAGGTTGGAGAGCTCGCGCACGTTGCCGGGCCAGGGGTACTGCATCAGGGACTCGAGAGCCCGCTGGGTCAGGCGAATGATGCCCTGATGCTGCTCGGCATGGCGGTTGAGCAGCTCCTGCAGCAGCAGGGGAATGTCGTCGATGCGATCCCGCAGCGGCGGCGTCTCAATCGGGAAGACGTTGAGGCGGTAGTAGAGATCTTCACGAAAGCCCTGGGTGCGGATCATGGCCTCCAGATCTCTGTGGGTGGCCGCTATGATGCGCACGTCCGCCTGGATCGGCTTGCCACCCCCCACCCGATCGAACAGCCGCTCCTGCAACACCCGCAACAACTTGACCTGCATCGGCAAGGGCATGTCACCGATCTCGTCGAGGAACAGGGTGCCACCCTGGGCCAGCTCGAAGCGGCCCCGGCGGGCGGCGATGGCGCCGGTGAAGGCGCCCTTCTCGTGGCCAAACAGCTCGCTTTCCAGCAATTCGGCCGGGATGGCGCCGCAGTTGATGGGCACGAAGGGGCCCCCGCTGCGGGGAGAGAGCTCGTGAATGGCGCGGGCCACCACCTCCTTGCCGGTCCCGGACTCCCCCAGGATCAGCACGTTGGCCTCTGTCTCCGCCACCTGGCTGATGAGACGGCGCACCTCCTGGATGCCCCGCCCCTTGCCCACCAGCAGACGCAGCAGCGCCTGGCCCTTGTCGTGAGTCTGTTGACGGGGATGCAGGGAGACAAACGCCTGACAGAAGTGCAGATGGCGAGTGAGGGATTCGTAGGTGAAGGGAGCTTCGGCGACGCCGATGAAGTTGCTGTTGGGGAAATCCGCCTCTACCAGAGACAGGAAGGGCACCCGGGGAAAGCTGGTCAGCAGCTCATCCAGCGAACGGCCGGTCAAGGTTCCCGCCAGCACCCCTTGCAGCGGGCCGGACGACTCGATGGCTACATCCAGCTCGTTCTCGACTATCTCCTGCCACGGGATCCCCATGAACGAGAGCACAGTGCCCAACTGTTGGCGCCGCTGCGCATCGGCATCAACAATCAATACTCCCATCGCCATCATATACATCCCTCTTATAATCGACGTAACTTATTGTTTTATTGTGCTTATGTGGTCTAGCCACGCACTTTATGCAGGAGGCACAAAGTGCCAAAATTCCGACGCATTGTCAAAAATTGTCGCATTTAACCTAAGTTTATCGACGCAACTGCGGAATAAGATAAATTTTGTCGCCTCTTTTTTTGATGAGAGGCGCCAACAAGCGCAAGAGACGGGACGAGCGGCCACTCATTCCAGGCCCCATGACGAGGCCGGGAACGGCGACAGGGGGTCAGTGACGGGCGTTCGTGTGAGGCGCGGCGTAGCGGCACTCGGGGAAGCGGCTGCAGGCCATGAACAGGCGGCCGGCATGAGGCCCTTTTTTGGCCTCCCGCTCGACCAGCGGGGCATCGCAGCGAGGGCAGTGAGGCGCCTGGTGCGGGTGGTCGTCCTCTTCGTCGTCCACCTCGGCAAACAGGTTGTCCACCAGTTCGCTGTCTGTAGCAGAGACCAGGGCACTCCTGACCGGGGTCGTGACGGTCGACATGGTCGAGGAACTGGAAGGCGAGCGGCCGCCATGACGGGTCTCTTCCGTGTCGACGCCATCGAGCAACAGGGGACTGAAGGTCGGCTCGCGACGCTCGCCCGGCATCAGATCGTCGGCCAGCGGCGCGGTCGTCTTGATCAGCAGCGGCAGGATCAGATCCCGCAGCTCTTCCACCTGATAGTGGCTGCTTGCCGGGATCTGCAGCAGCGGCAAGCCGGCGCTGTCAAAGGCAGCCTTGAGGAAGCTGTCCCTGGCTCTGCGCTTCTGCTGGCGGTGGGAACTGTCATCGAGTTCGATGGCGCAGATGAAGGAGAGATCGGCCGGGTGGCAGAGCAGGTAATCCAGGTGCTTGGCGCTGATCTTGTTGAACGCCTGCTGCCACTTGCTCTTGCCCATGCCCGCCTCAGGGGTGAGCACATCGGCCACCCGCACCTTGGCAAACACCCGGGCCTTGTCACCGACCGCAAGATCCAGCACGCCGAGGAAGGAGCGCTCGGCCGGACTGAACAGGGTCTCCTGCACATCATAGGGCAACGGCTTGCCTTTCTTGCCTCGGGTCCAGAAGACCGCCAGCAGGAGCAGCACCAACAACACCAATCCCGATACGACAAGGGTATTCATGAGCGCACTATCCAGTTCACAAAACAAAAGAGGGGCATCACTCTACCACAGGGGCTCAGTGGCAGGCAGCGCTGAAACATGGCCCGCCCCCTCCCTTCTGCGCTTTTTCACCCTATTTACGCCGGGCGGGGCTTCATATGGCCTGTCACAGCAGGCACAATGCTACAGAAACCCAATTCCAAGGAGAGCAGGATGCAAAAGCAATTGGTCGTGACAGTAATAGGCACAGACAAACCCGGCATAGTCGAGAGTCTGGCGGATGTCATCACTCAGCAGCAGGGCAACTGGCTGGGCAGCTCCATGAGCGAGCTGGCGGGGCAATTTGCCGGCATCCTGCACGTGACAGTACCCGACGAGCACTACCGCAGCCTGTGCGAGGCGCTAGTGATGCTGCCCGGCCTCACCGTCAGCTTTGCCGAAGGCCAGCCCGGCCAGGAGCCGGAGCGTCAGGTGATGCTCAGCGTCACCGGCAACGACAGAGCCGGCATAGTCCACGAAGTGGCCAGCATATTGCGCCAGCTCAACATCAACGTGTCCGACCTCACCACGGGTTGCGAGCCGGCCCCCCACTCCGGCGCCCCGCTCTTCTACGCCCATGCCCTGGTGGCCCTGCCACCCCAGCTCGAACTCGACGATCTGATCACAGCGCTGGAGTCTCTCTCCGACGATCTGGTGGTCGACATAGACCAGGCGTTCGCCGACTGAGCGGATGGTCATCACACTGTCATATTTTCACGCCATTACTGCCGCGCAGACGCGACCCGACCACAGAGGCATCACATGAGCACCGACAAGCAGTATGAAGAGAAAGAGCTGAGCTGGCTCTCATTCAATGAACGGGTGTTGCAAGAGGCAATGGACAAGACGGTGCCCCTCATAGAGCGGGTCCGTTTCCTGGGGATCTTCTCCTCCAACCAGGATGAGTTCTTCAAGGTGCGGGTGTCGGACGTCAAGCGCCGCATCCTGATCAACGAGGTGCACGGCGGCGACGACGAGGCCAAGGTGCTGCTGCGCGCCATCCAGCAGAAGGTAATGGCGCTCGGCGAAGCGTTCGACAACACCTACAAGGAGCTGTTGATAGCGCTGGCCCGCCACAACATCTTCCTGGTCAACGAGAGCCAGATCTCCGAGTCGATCCAGCAGTGGCTGCGGGTCTTTTTCAGGGAGAAGGTGCTGCGCCACATCATCCCTATCCTGCTCAACAAGGAGGTCAACCCGGTCAAGTTCCTCAAGGACGAGTACACCTATCTGGCCATAGAGATGAAGAAGAATGGCCAGGTGATCCAGTACGCCCTGGTGGAGGTGCCGACCGACGATCTGCCCCGCTTCTTCCAGCTGCCGCCGGAAGGCACTCGCCGCAAGAAGCAGATCATCATTCTGGACAACGTCATCCGCTTCTGTCTCGACGAGATCTTCAAGGGCTTCTTCGACTACGACGAGATAGCCGCCTACGCGGTCAAGCTGACCCGGGATGCCGAATATGATCTCTCCGACCAGCTGGATCTCAGCCTGGTGGACAAGATGAGTGACGGCTTGAAGCAGCGCCTCACCGCCATGCCGGTGCGCTTCGTCTACGAGCGGGAGATGCCCGCGGCCATGATAAGCTTCCTGAAGCTCAAGCTGCAGATCAGCTCCTACGACGCCATCATGCCGGGCGGGCGCTATCACAACTTCAAGGATTTCATCGGCTTCCCCAACGTGGGCCGGGATTATCTGGAAAACCCCAAGCTGCCGGCCCTCGATTGCCGCGACTTTGACGGCTTCGTCAACGCCTTCGATGCCATCGCCAAGCAGGACATACTGCTCTACTACCCGTATCACAAGTTCCACCACTTCACCGAGCTGGTGCGCCAGGCGGCGTTCGATCCGGCGGTCAGCGCCATTCGCATCAACATCTACCGGGTCGCCAAGAAGTCGCGCATCATCCACTCCCTCATCGATGCCGCCAACAACGGCAAGAAGGTGACGGTCGTCGTCGAATTGCGCGCCCGTTTCGACGAGGCGGCCAACATCGACTGGGCCAACATTCTCACCGACGCCGGGGTCAAGGTGGTGTTCGGAGTGCCCAGCCTCAAGATCCACTCCAAGCTCTGCCTCATCACTCGCCACGAACATGGCGAGGCGGTGCGCTACGCCCATATCGGCACCGGCAACTTCAACGAGAAGACGGCGAAGATCTACACCGACTTCTCCCTGCTGACCCGCCACCCGGACATCACAGCCGAGGTGGAGGGGGTGTTCGAATACATCGAGTATCCCTATAAACGTTACAAGTTCAACCACCTGCTGGTCTCCCCCATCAACAGCCGCCGTCAGCTCTATCGACTCATCGACAACGAGCTCTCCAACGCCAAGGCGGGCCAGCCCAGCGGTATCACCCTCAAGATCAACAACCTGGTGGACAGGGATCTCATCAACCGGCTCTATGCCGCCGGCCAGGCCGGGGTGCCGATCCAGATGATCATCCGTGGCATGTGTGCCCTGCGCCCCGGCGTGCCGGGTCTGAGCGACAACATCCAGGTGATCAGCATCATAGACCGCTTCCTCGAGCATCCACGGGTCATGGTGTTCCACAACAAGGGCAACCCCCAGCTCTATATCTCCAGTGCCGACTGGATGAGCCGCAACATAGATGGCCGGATCGAGGTGGGAACCCCCATCTACGACGAGCGCCTCAAGCAGCGCATCCTGGATATCTTGCAGCTGCAGCTCAGCGACACCTGCAAGGCAAGGGTCATAGATGCAGACCAGCAAAACGCGTATGTGAAACGGGGCAACCGCCGCAAGATCCGTTCTCAGGTCGCGATTTACGACTACCTCAAACGCATAGAGTCAAACAATGGACAATAGCCTGTACGCCGCCGTGGATCTTGGCTCGAACAGTTTTCACATGGTGATCGCCCGCCTCAACGAGGGACGTCTGCAGATCGTCGACCGCATCAAGGAGCGGGTCCGGCTGGCGGAAGGAATGGATGCACAGCGCCGCATGTCGGTGGAAGCCATGGGCCGGGGGCTCGAGTGCCTCGCCCTGTTTGCCGAACGACTGACCAACATCAAGCCGGATCAGATCCGCATTGCCGGCACCTATACCCTGCGCCGCGCCAGCAACGCCCGCGAATTCGTGAGCGAGGCAACCAAGGTGCTGAACCATCCCATCGAGATCATCAGTGGTCAGGAAGAGGCGCGCCTCATCTATCAGGGGGTTGCCCATACCCAGCATATCGAAGGCCAGGTGCTGGTGGTGGACATAGGCGGTGGCAGCACAGAGCTCATCATAGGCGAAGGCTTCGATCACAAGGCGCTCACCAGCCGCAAGATGGGTTGTGTCAGTTTCACCCAGAGCTTCTTTGCCAACGGCAAGCTGAGCGAGAAGGCTTTCAACAATGCCGTACTGGAGGCACAGCATCAGCTCGCCCCCATCATCAACCAGTATCGCAAGCTGGGCTGGCAGAGTTGCCTCGGCAGCTCCGGCTCGATCCGCACCGTGCGCGACGTGCTGCAGGGGGAAGGCTGGACCGATGGCGCCATCACGCTGGCGGGGCTGGAGCGGCTCAAGCGGGAGATGCTCGACCACAAGCGGGTCGATCAGTTGAAGCTTGCCGGCCTGACCGAGGAGCGCCAGGAGGTGTTTGCCGCCGCCGTGGCCATACTGCTAGGGCTCTTTACCTCCCTACCGATCGATCGGATGGAGTATTCGGACGGCGCCCTGCGCGAAGGGCTGCTGTACGAATTCGAGGAGCGCTTGCAGCACCACGACATTCGCGAGCGTACCGCACTGGCGCTCTCCACCCACTATCGTATCGACAAGCGTCAGGCCAACCGGGTCGAGCAGAGCGTGTTGACCCTGTTCGATGCGCTGAGCGGTCCCTGGGAGATGCAGGAGGAGCCCTACCGCGCCATTCTCGGCTGGGCGGCGCGACTGCACGAGATTGGTCTGGCCATCAACTACAGCGGCATCCATCGCCACTCAGCTTACATCTTGCAGAACACGGATCTGCCCGGCTTCAACCAGGACGATCAGGCCCTGCTGGCGGCCCTGGTGCGGTTTCAGCGCAAGGGGCTCAAGCTCTCAGAGCTCCCTCCCCTGCCCAACCACGACGAGCAGACTGTGCTGCGTTGCATTCGCATCCTGCGCCTCGCCGTGGCGGCGCACCACAGGCGCCAGGACAACCTGTTGCCGGAATGGAAGGTACAGGCCGCCGAAGATCAGCTGGTGGTCACCCTGCCGATAGATTGGTGCGACGAGAACCGCCTGCTGATCCAGAACCTGGAGAAAGAGCACCGTTATTGTCAGGAGCAGGGCTGGCCGCTGCTGTTTCAGCTCAGCTGATCCCGCCTGTTCGGCAGGTAGACAAGCAAAAAGGCAGCCCAGGCTGCCTTTTTGCTGTTTGACTCATCCGCGTCAGGTGCGGGTTACTGCAACTCGGGCAGCAACAACTTGGCCATCTCGAAGTAGATGATGAGGCCGGTACCGTCCACCAGGGTGGCGATGAAGGGGGCAGACACCACGGCCGGGTCAATCCGGAAGCGACGCAGCACCATGGGGATAATGGATGCCACAGTGGCGCTCCACAGCACGATGGCGATGATGGTAAAGGTCACAACCATGCCGATCTCGGGACCGACGCCCAGGCTCCAGGCCCGGATCCAGGCTGCCACTGCAATCGCCGCCGAGATGAGCAGACCGGTGGAGAGCTCCTTCTTCAAGACAGTCCCCAGGTTGCGCATGCTCACTTCGCCAACCGCCATGGCGCGCACTATGGTGGTGGTGATCTGGGTACCACTGTTACCGCCGGTACCTATGAGCAACGGGATGAAGAAGGCCAGCGCGATGGCGGCTTCCAGCTGCTCCTCGAACGCCCGCAGCACAGTACCCGTATAGGCTTCGGCCACGAACAGGATCAACAGCCAGCCGATCCGCTTGCGCCACAACTGCCAGGGGGTCGCCTGCAGATAGGGAGTATCGAGCGGCGAGGAACCACCCTGCATCTCGGCATCCTCGGTGGATTCGAGCTCCAGGATGTCGGCGGCATCATCCACATGGAAGATACCCACCAGCTTGCCCTGCTCCTCCACCGGCAGGGTCGAGATGTCGCGGTCGATCAGCAGGCGTGCCGCCAGCTCCTGATCCGCCCTGGCATTGATGCGCACCGTATCCCTGTCCATCAGCTCGCTGACCGGCAGCAGAGGATCCGCTATCAGCAAGGATTTGAGCGCTATGCTGCCGAGCAGGCGATTCTCGGTGTTGACCACATAGAGGTGCTGGAACAACTGGGCGTTGTCCCAGGCATCGTGGATCAGCTGCTTGGCACTGCCCACCGTCTCCTGATCTCCGATGGCCAAAAATTCATGGCGCATGTTGGCACCGACCGATTCGGTCGGCCAGTCGAGCAGGGAGTAGAAGGTGGACTGTACCGGCTCCGGGAAGCGGGAGAGCAGCATGGTGCGATCGCTGCTACCGAGCCGGCGCAGTATGGCCAGCATGTCGCGACGGGGCATGGCCCCTTGCAACAGGCCGACTATGCTGGCGTGCAGCCGCATCAGCAGACGTCCGGCACAATCGGCCGACAACGAGCTGAGCAGCGCCGCACCTTCGGCAATGGGCAGGGTATCGAAGATGCAGTTGAGCTCTTCCGGACGCAGGGTCAGCAGTTGATCGGCACGCTGAACCGGATCCAGATTATTCTCCAGCCAGCCCTGCAGGGCGGCCAGATCGAGCAGTTGATGACGATTGAGTAGAGTCTGTGTTTTCTTCATCACAAATGACCTCATGTGATTTCAGGCTAAGCCTGAGCGCGATCGGATATCCGCTCGCTGTCTGAAAGAAAACAGCAATTTGATTGACGAGTAATAGGCAGGAAATGACGCCGTCCGGCGTGTCATCATCCCCACGTACCAGCTTTAGCACTGTATAACGTATCCGGCATGCCGGAAGCCACTTGGGTTTACACCTTAATCCGATGAAAACTGTCCTGAGCTTGGGCGTCTCTCGACGTCGTGAGATCAGTGGCCTTTGTTTATACAGGAGCCTCGCCTAACGAGATGCTGCAACAAAAAATCAGCACAACCCTCTGTTGTGCGGGCTGAATGATTATCGAATGCGCTGTGTGAGTCAACCCGACAGGGAGGGCTAAATGGCCCACTGCAACAGCTTGTTACAATTGGAGAAAAAGAGGATTTAAACGAGGATATATCAGGGCGGGGCAAACCAGATACGGATGGCCCCCCCTGTTCATCGCGTCCCGAAATGCGCTGAACAGGGGTGGAAAATATCAACGAATATAGTCAAACAGGGTCAGTTTGCTTATTTTGCTGAAGGAGAGCTGGGAGGCGCTCAAGGCCGCATCCTCTTTGGACAAGGCGGCAATGACTTCATACAAGTCCGCCTCGGAAACCTTGGCCCTGGCCTGCTGATTGAGGGTACTCAGCCCCTCGTTCGAGCCCAATACCTGCTCCAGGCTGTTCATTCTGCCGCCAATCTCACCCAGCCCCTGATCGACATTCAGCCGGGCATTTTTCATGTGGGAGGTGGCATCCGCCACCTTCACCTGAAAGGTGTCCGGGGTGATGTTGGGATCCTGCAGCGCCGTAATGAAGTCGGACATGCCATCCAGAATGTTGTTGTTCTGGGGCGGGTCCAGCACAAAGTTTTGCGCCGCGCCCCCTGCGGGCAGATCCAGGGTCAGCTCCAGGCCATTGAAGGGGATCTTGTTGCCTGCCACATAGTCACCGCTTTGCAGCAGGGTGCCGCCGCCATCCCGTATCTCATAGGTATCCGGTGCGCCCGCCGCCGTGGTCACCGTATATTGGTTGCTGGCCAGGGCAGGGTCATAGTTGTTGCGATAGAAGCTGTCGAAGTTGCCCTGATCGGCCACTCCGACCTGAATATTGGCGCTGCCCGCACTGCTGGTCCTGCGGGTCGGCACGATTTCAAACAGATTGAAGCCGGAGTCATTGGCCGCGATTTGCACCGTCGGAGAGACCTGGATATTGCGCTGGCCTGTATCCCCCTGGAAGAGGTAATTGCCGCTGGCATCCTTGACGAAGGGCTGGGTCTTGCTCTGGTTGCCACCAAAAATGAATTCGCCCTGGGAGTTCTTGCTGTTCATCAGATCGAACATCTGCTTTTGCAAGCCTTCCAGCTCGCTGGCGATCGCCTTGCGATCATCGAACCCCACCGCCGAGTCATTCGCCTTCTGGATCAGGGTCTGGGCGCTGGTCATGGCGGTATTGAGCGCGGTCAGCACTGTCTCTTCATGGCCCAGGCTGTTCTCAAGCAGGCTGCCATTGACGCCATACTGCTTGAACAGGTCTATCTCCTTGGTCAGCGCCATCTTCTGGCTCATGCCGGAGGGGTCTTCTCCCGACGTCTTGAATTTATCGCCACTCTGCAGCTGTTCATAAGCCGTGCTCAGTCTTTCATTGGCGTTGTTCAGGGAAGAGATATTCCGGTTATAGACCATGTTGGTGGTGATACGCATGAACTTACCTCACTGATGACAACAGGGTGTCGAAGATGGTCTTGGCCGTGCTGACCACCTGGGCCGATGCCGCATAAGACTGCTGGTAGCGGATCAGGTTGGCCGCCTCTTCCTCGAGACTCACCCCGGAGACACTCTCGAAAATACTGGTGCTCTGGGTCAGCTTGGCCTCGTTGGCCTTGAGCAGCGTCTTGGCCTGGCTGGTGTTGTTGCCCACCCCTGTCACCAGGCCGGAATAGGCCTCGTTGAAGGTCATCTTGTCATTGCTGGTGCCCGTATTGGTGCTCTTGCGCACCAGATCCTTGTTCTGCAGCTCGGCCAGTGCCAAGCCATTGGCGTTATCGGCGAAACCATCCTGATTGTAGCTCAGGGTGAAGCTGTCTTTGGGCTCCACGGTCCCGGTGATACTGAACTCGTAGCCGGGTGTCTGCTGCGGATTGGCGTAGACATTGGCCCCGGCCGGGAAGGGATTCACGATGGCCGACATCAGGTTCTGGCCCTTGCTGGAGGCCGGTGCCACCCCTATCAGGGTGGTGCCATCCGCCGCATACACTTCATAGTTGCCGCTGTTGTCGACCTTCACCACCTGGGGAGCCGTCGGATCCAGGGTATTGGTACCAAAACCCGATCCCGTGCTGGTGTTGAAGATGCCGTTGAGCTTGATCTCGGCAGAGCCGAAGTTGTTCTTGCTCTTGTCCGCCTTGAGGGGCGATGCCAGCGCCAGATCCTCGGGGCGGGTGGCAAGCTGCCCCAAACCGGCAGCCGCCCGCTTGGTCGGCTGCAGCAGGATGCGATCCCCTGCCGCCGGCGTGCCGGACAAGTCAATCTCGATGCCATGGCCCGGGAGCTGGAACTTGGCCGGGGGCGTGGTGCCCGTCGCCAGCGAGGTACGATTGCCATCCTTGTCCAGCGAAAACACCTCGTAACCTGTGGCGCTGCTGAACTGTACCTCGTAATCGAAGGTGGTCACTTCACTGCCCTTGCCGGGCACGAAATTGACCTTGGCGGCACCCGTACCTGTGTTCTGGTCATAAGGCAGGCCATCGCTGACGCCGAGGGAAAAGAGATCCCCCCCCAGCTCGTTATCCAGATCCATGCCCAGCCGGTTCTGCTGGTTCATGGCATCGGCCATGGCCGCGGCCAACTGCCCCAGTTCGCGCTTGGCCGGCTCCAGATCGCGGCGGGCGGAGAACAAGCCCCCCACACCGCCACCCATGGTGCTTTCGTTAATACTGGTTTTGTTGGTTCCTGCAATCAGCTGCAGCTCGGACTCGCGGGAATCAGGATTACCCGGCACGACGCTGAACTGGGCCACCCCGCCATTGAGTACCAGGGAGTGACCCGTGCTCATGTTGACCAGCATGCTGCCATTGGCCTGGGGCACAGTGCGGATCTCCATCTTCTCGGAGAGCTGGCGGATGGCTTCATCCCGCTGATCGAACAGCATCAGGTTCTCTTCCGGCGAGCCCTGGGTACGAATGATGGCCTGGTTCAGATCGTTGATGCTGTTGATGAGACCGTTCACCCGCTTGGTCTCGTCACCTATGGTGGTGTTGATGGTGTCGGTCTGCTTGTCCAGCTGGGCCGACAGGGTATGAAAGCGGTTGACCATGCCGCTGAGCTCGCTCAGGGTGGTCTTGCGGCCGGCAATGTCGGCCGGCGCTTCGTTGGCGGTGTGAAACGCCTTGAAATAGGAGGTAATGGCGGCACCGACGCTGTTGCTGGTATCCCCCAGCAGGGTATCGGTATTGGAGAGCTGCTCGTAGTGGGTGGCCGAGGCAAAATAGGCGGAGGTATCGCGCCGTACTTCGCCCTGGGCATAGGCATTGATGACCCGCTCGGTCAGCATGTCGCCCGTGCCCAGACCGACGGAATTGGTATAGATCAGGGTACGTTCACGCACATAGCCCTGGCTATTGACGTTCACTATGTTGTTACTGGTGGTCTGCAGCAGTCGCTGCTGGGCCATCACACCCGAGGTACCAATTCCAAGCAGATCGCTTGCCATGACTTACAGCTCCATTTCGGTGTACTGGGCAATGGCATCACTGCGCAATACTTGTTTCAGTTTCCTGGCGTACTGGGGATCCGTGGCATATCCGGCCTGTTGCAGGGCTTCGAAGTAACGATCCGGGTTGTCCACCTTGGCCAGGGCGCCCTTGTAACGGGAGCCCGAGGTCAGGAAATCGACATAGTCGTTGAAGCTCTCCTCGAACGACTCGTAAGAGCGAAACGATGCCTTCTGACGCGAGGCCACCCCTTGCTCATATTCCAGGGTGCTGACCACCGCCTTGGGACCTTCCCAACGCGGATCGGCCTTGATGCCGAACAGGTTGTGAGTCACCTGCCCTTCCCCGTCCTTGATCACCCGCTTGCCCCAGCCGCTTTCCAGCGCCGCCTGGGCCACCAGCACCGCCGGGCTCAACCCCAGCTTGTCCGCCGCCTTCTTGGCAAGCGGCATCAACCGATTGACGAACTCTTCCGGGGTTTCAAACACTTGCGCCGTCTTGTCCAGCGCCTTGGTTCCCTGTGCAGCCTGCCCCCCCTGCGCGGCCCCCATGGGGGGAACCGTGCGACGGGGGCGATGCGGCACAGCCAGTGGCTCGGCATCGGCACTCATCTCTTTGTCAGCAAAATCTTTGCCAACTTTTGAGGCGGAGATGAGATCGTTAGGGGCAGAGGTGGGCGGCTGGTAGGGTTTGTAGACCCGTTCGGTGCGTTGCGGCATCTTGAGCACACGCCCATCGTGACGGGTAAAGGTCTCGGGTGAGAGCTGCTTGGCCACCATCTCGGCCAGCCCCATGCCTCCCTTGCTGGTCATGTCGGCGACCCGCTGTTCATCCAGCATGCCCTCGTAGAACTGGGTGTAGCTGCTGTTCATGGGGTTGTCCTGGGTCAAAGCCTGGTTGGCCTGACGCATGCCCTGAAACAAGGTCTGGGTGAAGATGGACTCGAACTGGCGAGAGGCAGCCATGAGCGCATCGGCCTTGCCCTCTTTGCTCTGGCTCAGCTGGCGCAGGCGATCCAGATTCTGGATATCCTGCACCATGCCCATATTCACGCCGCTGTTGGTGTCGAACTCTGCCATTTTGCTTACCTCATTGCCGCCCGTGGCAACCCCTTGCCGCTTGTTACAATATGACCAGCTGACCTTCGATGGCGCCCGCCTGTTGCAACGCCTCCAGGATCGCCATCAGATCGCCGGGCGCCACCCCGACCTGATTCACCGCCCGCACCAGATCATCCAGGGTCGCGCCGGTATCGAGCTTGAACATGCGTCCCTGCTCCTGTTGCACGTTGATGGTGGAGTTGTTGGTGACCACCGTCTGGCCGCCCGAGAGCGGGTTGGGCTGGGACACTTGCTTATTCTCGGCTATGGTGACCGTCAACCCGCCGTGGCTGATGGCCGCCGGTTTGAGCCGCACCTGGCTGCCGATGACTATGGTGCCGGTACGGGAATTGACTATGATCTTGGCGGCCTCGCTGGCCGGGTCGACTTCCAGATTTTCGATGGTGGCGAGGTAGGAGACCCGCTGCCCCGGATCCCGTGGCGCATAGACCTTGACCGAGGTCGCATCGAGCGCCTGCGCCGTGTTGGGGCCCACCAGATCGTTGACCACGTCCGCCAGCCGGCGGGCCGTGGTGAAATCGGGTCGATTGAGGTTGAAGGTGATGGTATCGCCCTGGCTGAAGGAGTTCGGCACTTCCCGCTCCACGGTCGCGCCGTTGGCAATGCGGCCCACGGTCGGCGTATTGACCACCACCTTGGAGCCATCGGCCCCTTCGGCGCCCAGACCGCCTACCACCAGGCTGCCTTGCGCCACCGCATAGACACGCCCGTCCAGCCCCTTCAGGAAGCTTTGCAGCAGGGTGCCGCCCCGCAGGCTCTTGGACTCGCCGATGGCCGATACCGTCACGTCTATGGTCTGACCCGGCTTGGAGAAGGGGGGAAGATCGGCATGGATGGCCACAGGCGCCACATCCTTGATCTTGGGCTTGATGTTGTCCGGCACCTTGATGCCGAAGTTGTTGAGCATGGTGCGAAAGGTCTGCTCGGTGAAGGCGTTGTTTTTCTCGCCGGTACCAGGCAAGCCGACGACCAGACCATAGCCGATCAACTGGTTGTTACGTACCCCTTCCACCGAGCTGATGTCCTTGATACGGGAGGCGTGGGCCACTCCCAAGGGCATCAGGCAGCAGAGCAGGGTCACAAGACGGAGTGACTTCATAACATCTCCTAGAGCGGCCACCAGGGGCCATTGAAAAAGCTGGTAAGCCACCCCTGCTCCTGACTGTTGGCCAGATCGCCGGTACCGCCGTAATGGATGCGGGCATTGGCGACCCGCTGTGACGACACGCTGTTCTCGGACGTCACATCTTCGGGGCGGATCATGCCGGTGATCCGGATATATTCGTTGCCATTGTTGAGCATGATCCACTTCTCGCCGCGCACTATCAGGTTGCCGTTGGGCAGCACCTTGGCCACGCTGACCGAGATATTGCCCTGCAGGCTGTTGCTCTGATCCGCCTTGGCCTGCCCCTTGAAGGCGCTGTTCTGACCCAGCGATGCCGACAGGTCATAAGGGCCTGCCGTGACCGGCACACCGCCCAGGGAGACCTGATCCAGGCTCAGCTTGTTGTCCTTGCCGCTCTGGGTATTGGCTTTCTTGGAGGCAGAAGTCGACTCAGCCAGCTCTATGGTGATGATGTCGCCCACCTTGTGCGCCTTGATGTCCGAATAGATGCCGTTGACCTGATCCGGTTGAAAAATGGCCCCGGTCGGTCTGACGGAGACAGGCTCAGATTCCCCGTACACAGGGGAGAATTCGGGGTCATCTGGCTTGGCCGTGTTGGGGGTGCTGCTGCAGCCCCCCAGCGTCAGCAGCCCCAGCATCCATATGGCTTTCATCATGCGCCTCCTACCGATGTGCGCGAGATCAAAAATGAGATCATGGTGTCCATCACCCGCTTAGGTACGCTGGATCAGGAAGGACATCATGCCGTCCACCGCCGAGAGAACCTTGGAGTTCATCTCGTAGACCCGCTGGGCCTGGATCAGGTTGACCAGCTCTTCGGTCACGTTGACGTTGGACGTTTCCAGCATGCCCTGCTTGATGACGCCGAGCCCGTCCGCACCGGCAGTCCCCTGAATGGGGGCACCACTGGACTGGGTTTCGACAAACATGTTTTCACCCATGGGTTGCAGGCCGGAGGCATTGACGAAGTCAGAGGTGTTGATCTGGCCCACCACCTGGGATGCCCCGTCCCCCTTGAGCTGTACGGATACCTGACCATCCTCTCCCACCGTCACACTCTGGGCGTTTTCGGGGATCTGGATTTCCGGTTGCAGCGGATAGCCGTTGCCCGGGGTGACTATGGTCCCTTCATCATTGAGGGTGAACTGACCGTTGCGGGTATAGGCTGCGCTGCCATCGGGCAACTGGATTTCGAAGTAGCCGCGGCCGCTGATCATCAGATCCAGCGAGTTGTCCGTGGTCTGCACGTTACCCTGGCTGTGGTTTTTCTGGGTGGCAACGACTTTGGCACCGGCCCCCAGCATCAAGCCGGATGGTAGCTCGGTATCCGCCGACGAGCGGCCACCCGGCTGGTTGATATTTTGGTAAAGCAGATCCTCGAAGATGGCCCGTGATTTTTTGAAACCCACGGTGCTGGCGTTCGCCAGGTTGTTCGAGGTGACCGCGATGTTGGTCTGCTGTGCATCCAAGCCGGTCTTGCTGATCCAGAGTGCAGGGTTCATTTAAAACTCCTTGATTAGCTGATACGCAGCAGCTGGGTTTGGGCTTCGTCGTTCTCTTCCGCGGTCTTCATTATTTTGACCTGGGTTTCGAACTGACGTTGCAACCGGATAAGGTTGGTCATCTCATCGACCACGTTGACGTTGCTGCCCTCGAGCGAGCCAGCGATGAGGCCGACATTGGCCGAGGCGGCTTCAGTCTGGCCATCCTTGCGACGAAACAAACCGTCCTGCCCCTTCTCCACCGCATCGGCGGCAGGCTTTACCAGCTTGATACGCTGAAAATCCTCGGGCAGGTTGGCCGCGGCGCCTTCGGGGCGACCGCTGATGGTGCCGTCCCGATTGATCTCGATCTTTTCCATCGGCAACGGCAGCACTATGGGTTGTCCACCATCGTCCACAACATTGAGGCCGGTAGAGGTCTGCAGGTTGCCGGTCGCGCTCAGCTGCAGGTTGCCCATGCGGGTATAGGCTTCGCCACCCTTGGGATCCTGCACCGCGATCCAGCCCTGACCGTCAACGGCCACGTCAAGATCCCGACCCGTGGTCATCAGCATGCCATGCTGCAGATTCTGACCCGGCCGCTCCGTCATGGCGAACACCCGGGAGGGCAACCCTTCGCCGAACGCCTGCATGCTGCGCGCCTGCTCGAAGTCAGACTTGAAACCGACTGTGTTGGCGTTGGCCAGGTTGTTGCCACGCACAGCCAGGCTGTTCATGTTCTCCTTGGCCCCGGACATGGCGATATAAAGCAGGTGATCCATGGGATCCTCCGTCAAACTGATGACTCTGGAGAGAGAACTGCAATTTGAGTGCCAATACCGGTTCAGTAATGCAAGGAAAGAGATAAAACAGGCGGGAAATGCCGAGAAAAAGGGCGCCGAGGCGCCCTTTTCATCATGGTGTGAATTAACGGATCTGCAGTATGGTCTGCTGCAGCGAGCTGTTTACTTCCAGCGAACGGGAGTTGGCCTGGAAGTTGCGCTGCGCCGTGATCAGGTTCACCAGCTGGGTGGTCAAGTCCACGTTGGATTGCTCCAGCGAGGAGGACTTGATGCTGCCAAAGGTGCCCGAATTGGGGGTACCCGGCAAAGCATCGCCGGATAGCAGGGACTGACGCCAGGAGGTATCACCCACCTGAGTCAGCCCTTGCGAGTTGGCGAACTTGGCCATGGCCACCATGGCTACCTTCAGGGTGGTGGCGTTGCTGTAGGTGGCGGAGACGATGCCATCGGCGGTGATCTCGACCTTGGTCAGACGGCCAACGGTGGAACCATCCTGAGTCAGCTTGTTCACCTCAAACGGGGAGGAGAACTGGGTCACGTTGGTGAGCTTGAGCTCCACCTGCTGGGTACCGTCGGCGCCATTGGTGATGATGCCGGCCCCCGGTGTCCCCAGTGCTATGGTCTTGATGGTGGCCGGCGTAGTCGGTGTGATCATCTTGCCATCGGCATCGAAGGTGACGCGGGCAGCCAGTGGGGGGACTGCAGTAACACTCCCTGACATCGTAGTAGCGACACCTCCAGCCACATCGATAGGTTTGTCACCCTCGTACATGTACATGCGCCAGGCGGTCGGGCTCGCAGGCTGGGTCACGTTCGCCGGGTCAGCCTCCTTGACAAAATATTGAGTAATGACATGGGGTGAACCCAACGAGTCATAGATGGTGACCGAGGTCGACGCAGAATAACTCTTGTCATCGGTCGGATCGAAGATGGAGGCATCTGCAGCCGCATTCCCGGCGGCCAGCGGCTTGGCGTCTGACGGGAAGTTGAAGCTTGCTTCAATTGTGCTGGTCTTGGTCGGTTCACCAGCTTTGTCGGGGATCTGGATAGGCTTGGTAGCGTTGATGCTCACCGCCTTCGGCGTGCCATCCACGTTAACCTCATACCCCTGCAGGTAATGGCCCTGGTTGTTGACCATATAGCTGTTTTCATTGAGCTTGAAGGCCCCGGCCCGGGTATAGGTGCGATCCAGATTGGTCAGACCGTCCGAGGTCACGAAGAAACCGTTGCCCTGAATGGCAAGGTCCAGCGAGTTGTTGGTGAACTGCAGCGCCCCCTGATGGAACTGCTGCGCAACGGCCCCCGTGGCCACACCATTACCGACTTGCGTCTTGGCATTGACGAAGATCGAGTTCGCATACACATCGGCAAATTCGGCTCGCGACTCCTTGAAGCCGATCGAGTTGACGTTGGCAATGTTGTTGGCGGTGACGTTCAGATCTTTTTGTGCCGCGTTGACACCGCTCAAGGCATTGTTAAATGACATATCCAGCTCCTTAGATCGATGCTGTAGGCTTGGTCGTTGGTGGTGTGGTCTGGTTGGAATTGGTACCGGCAATCTCCAGGATATCCCCCAGAGAAATGGCCCCGAGTCCTTTCAATTTAACCAGGGTGGGAGAGGTGCCATTACCCAGGGTGACGCTTTCTACTCGCCCATAGGTCAAGGCCGAAATGCTCTCTGATTTGCCGGCCACTGTGCCGGTCGCTTTAATCTGGTACTTGCCCTCTTTGACGGGCTTGCCGTCCTTGTCGGTCCCATCCCAGCTGAAGGCCACGTTACCCTGATGTTCTCCATCAAGGGAGAAGGTCTTGACAACCTGCCCTTTTGCATCTTCCACCGTGATTTTCACGTTCGACATTGTTTTGTCGCCGACGGCAGCCACTCCGGAGATCTTGCCATCTTTTTCCAGATAGCCGGTGTTGGAGGGGATCAGTACGTTCTGCCCCACCAGAGCGGAAGCCTGCAGCGCCTGGCTGGAGGTCATCAAGGTATTCAGATTGCCCATCTGGGTCGACAGACTCGTGATCCCTTCCGAGGTCGACATGGATGTCATCTGGGACAGCATCTGGGCGTTGTCCACCGGCTTGAACGGATCCTGATAAGAGAGCTGCATGGTCAGCAGCTTCAGAAACGACGCCTGATCCAGCTCTTTCTTGGGCGTCGTCGTGCCAGTGGTCTGGGATGTGGTACGGCTGATGCCGTTCACATTATTGGTTGTATCTACCATCTGTGCTTACCCCTATCAGGACTTGCCAAGCTGAAGCGTCTGCTGCAGCATCTTCTTGGCAGAATCGGCAACCTGCACATTGGTCTGATAACTGCGTGAGGCGTTGATCATGTCTGCCATCTCCTCCACCATGTTGACGTTGGGCTTGAAAATAAAGCCATCCTTGTCAGCCATGGGGTGGCCCGGGTTGTACTCCTTGAGCAAGGGGGCCTCACTCTCGACAATCCCCTTCACCTCGACCCCGACGGATGCCTGCTTGTCTGACATGGCCTGATCCAGCTGAGCGGCAAAGATTGGCCGCCTGGCATGGTAAGTATTTTCCACACTGGAACTGACGCTGTCGGCGTTGGCCATGTTGCTGGCCACCGTGTTGAGTCGAACAGACTGTGCACTCATGGCCGAGCCTGCAATGTCAAAGACCTTGAACAAACTCATTACTGTTCTCCTTTCAGCGCCTTCAGCAGGCCACTGATCTTGCTATTCATAAATTCGAGGGAGGTCTGGTACTCAAGGCTGTTTCGCAAGAACTCGCTGCGCTCCTGCTGCACGTCTACCGTGTTGCCATCACCGGTGTCGGGCTGCAGAGGATTGCGGTACTGCGTCAGGCCAGGGGCATCCGACTGCAAGGCAAAGTGCTTCTCACTGGTCGTCGACAGACCGAACCCCTGCTGATGCTGGGCCTCTTCCAGTGCCTGTGAGAAGTTGATATCCCTGGCTTTGAAACCTGGGGTATCCGCGTTGGCAATGTTGCTGGACAACACCTCTGCACGCTTGGAGCGAACGCTCAGCGCGTATTGATGAATACCAAATGCCTTGTCGAATGAAATTGCCATAGCACACCTCCTGCTTGATAAATTATTAGCAAGAGGTGTGCCAAAGGGGATTTAGGCGGGGATTATTTGACTTTGTAGACGATGCCGGGATTGCAGCGGACCATTTCGAACCTGTCGGTCAGACCAGCCAGTGACTCGGAAGCCCCCAGCATCAGATAACCGCCGGGATTGAGACTGGCTGCGAACTGGTTGAGGATCTTGGACTTCACTTCCGGCGCAAAATAGATGAGTACGTTGCGGCAGAAGATGATGTCGAACTTGCCGAGCAGGCTGTAGCTCTCCAGCAGGTTCAGCGGCCGGAAGGTGGTCAATTTTCTGACACGCTCCACCACCCGCATCTTGTTGTCACCATAAGGTTCGAAAAATAGTTTCTTGCGCTCGGGCGACAGACCGCGGGCCAGCGCCAGACTGTCGTACACCCCTTCCTTGCACTGGTTGAGCATGGTGCTGGAAATGTCCGTGCCCACGATCTGCACGCCACCGGGCAAGGTGCCTGGCTTCTTGACCTGCTGCTCCAGCGCCGTCATGGCGATGGAATAGGGTTCCTGGCCGGACGAGGACGCTGCCGACCAGATCTTGATCGGGCGGCCGCTCTTGCCAAGTTCAGGAAAGATCTTGTCCGTCAGCAACTGGAATGGATAGGTATCCCGAAACCACAGGGTTTCGTTGGTGGTCATGGCATCAACCACTGCCATTTTCAGGTCACGCTCACGCACACTCATCGCTCGCGTAACCAGATCAGACAGACTCTCAATACCAAACTGAGTCATCAAGGGCGAAAGCCGACTCTTGACCAGATACTGTTTGTTGTCACCCAGCACGATCCCGCTCTGTACTGCCAGAAAGTTGCTGAATTGTTTGTATAAGTCGTCCGAAAGTGTCTTCATGCAGTTTGTTCTTCTTGATTAGAGTGCGCCTTGTACGGCCTTGGCCAATTCATCCGGCTGGAATTTGGCAATGAAATTGTTCGCACCGACTTTCTGCACCATGGCCTGATTGAACACCCCACTGAGGGATGTGTGCAGAATAACATGTAAGTCCTTGAGATTGGGATTGTTGCGGATCTCGGCGGTAAAAGTATAACCGTCCATTTCCGGCATCTCGATGTCCGAGATCACCAAGGCAATCTGATCCTTGATGGGGCCATTCTTGGCCATCTCCAGCAACATATTGAGCGCCTCACGCCCATCCTTGGCAAGCACGCACTGCACGCCGATAGCCTCAAGGGCCCGTTGTACCTGCTTGCGAGCCACGGAAGAGTCATCCGCCACCAGCACGGGACGTCCCAGAGTCGGGTGATCCACGCTGGCTTCCACCAGCTCTTTGCTAACCTCGGTCGATACCGGCGAGATCTCGTTGAGGATGCGTTCAACGTCCAGGATCTCCACCAGCTCGCCATCCACCTCGGTGACCGCCGTCATGTAGTTGATGCGACCAGCCCCCTTGGGGGGTGGCAGAATGGATTCCCAATTCATGTTGATGATGCGCTCGACCGAATGCACCAAGAAGCCCTGGATGGAACGGTTGTACTCGGAGATGATGATGAAGCACTTGGTCAGGTCCTCGATAGGACGCTTGCCCATCGCCATGCTGAGATCGATCACCGAGATGGTCTGGCCGCGGATATGGGCAACCCCGCGAATGCAGGAGTTCAGCTTGGGCATGACTGTCAAGGGGGGACATTGCAACACTTCACGCACTTTGAATACGTTGATGCCAAATCTTTGACGTCCATTGAGACGAAACAACAATAACTCCAACCGGTTTTGTCCCACCAGCTGGGTACGTTGGTTGACCGAGTCCAGAATACTGGCCATAAACACTCCCTAAAAACGCTTGGCACTAATCATGCATGCGTGTTGGCTTGCGTCAGACTATCGATGTCACTACAAACGAATTCTGAAGCAAGCATAGTTAAATATGGTGATATGCGTGAACAACTTATCGGCCTGCGAGCGAAAATGATTAGTAGACTTTTCCTCACCTTACTGCTGTTTTGCGGCATTTCTCACGCCACGGCATCCGAGGTGACCAGCTATCTGCAAGAAATGGCACAAGAGTTTGTGCTCGGCCAGCTCGATATTCCGCTCGATGCCCAGGCACAGGTACAAGCCGCCTCCATCGAGGAACGCCTGCCCCTGACCCGCTGCGAAGAGCATCTCACCATCAGTTTCCCCGCCAGGATGGAGGTGCGTCGCAACACTACCGTCTACCTCAAATGCGAGGAGGATAAACCCTGGGATCTCTATCTGCCGGTTCGGGTCAGCATACAGAAGCCCTATGTGACCGTTTCGGCGCCGGTGGCCAAGGGCGACATTCTCAGCGAAGGCATGCTGACGCTGGCCTATCAGGATCAGACGCTGATCCGTGGTGACTATCTCAGCGACCCGGCTCCCCTCATAGGCGTGCGCAGCAAGCGGGAGCTCAAACCGGGTCAGCCCATACGGCTCACCCAGGTCTGCGTGGTGTGCAAAGGCGATCAGGTCACACTCAGTGCAGAAAATAGCAGCATGCAAATCAAAACCATGGCCCGAGCCTTGCAAGATGGCAGCTTCGGAGACATGATCAGACTCGTCAATATTCGTTCAGGAAAAACGGTGCAGGGAAAAGTCAGCGCAGTCGGCGCCGTGGTGGTCACCTTCTGAATGTTTTAGGTTACTTTTTTCTAAAGTTCTGACGACCGTCACCGATAAACAGGTAAGCGAACAGCAAAGCAGACGAAGGTAAACACTATGGCTATCAACAATATCAACAACCTAGCGAACAATCGGTTGCAAAACACCGGTAGCAGCCAGGGTGCCAATACCAAACCAGCGACCTCGTCCCCCGACAACCGTGCGGCGACCGTCAAGACCGACTCCGTCTCCTTGACCAATGAGGCGCAGCAATTGCAACAGATGCAGAAAAACCTCAACTCAGCCTCTACCGGTAATGAAAGCCGGGTCGAGAGCTTGAAGAAAGCCGTGGCCAATGGTGAATATCAGATCAACAGCGAGGCTGTGGCCAAGAAGATGTTCAGCTTTGAATCCAATCTGGACAAGCTGCTGGGATGATGGATTTACCTTCGCTGCTGCATACCCAAGACGAATACCTCTCCCAGATGCAAGGTTTGCTGGAGGAGGAATTCAACCTGCTCAGGCAGCACCAGGCACTGGCGCTGCCTGAGCTGACAGAGCGCAAGCAGAAACTGCTTGCCGATATTGAAGTGCTGGATCAGACCCTGGCCCAGCTGCCCGAGCTGCAACAACAGCTGAATGCCTTTCCCGAGCAGATGCATCTTCTGCGTGAAAAACTCGATGCCTGCCAGGAACAAAATGATCTCAATGGTCGCCTGCTCGAGCTCAGCATCGTCTCCAACCGCCGCCTGGCCAGCTTCCTCAGCAAGTTGCGCGATCGCAACTCCTTGACCTATGACGCCAAGGGCAATACCCGCTCCGGTACCCGCTCATTCGGCATCAAGGCCTGACCTCTCCCTTCCCGTTTTCAGTTTCCCCTCACAGCCATCCCTGATCCGCGCCTTCGTCACACCTTACAAGGTCAGACGCAGCAAGGCCTCGCTATCTGCACAGGCATGGATGCTCAATACCCCGTCTTCATAGCGGCCATAGGTTGCCGCCAGCTCTCCCCGTGGAAAACAGATGGATCCCGGATTCATCAGCACCAGCTCCCCTTCCCGCTGCAACACGGGCATATGGGTATGGCCGCTGATGAACAGACTGCCTGCCGGCAGCGGCACCGTTTCCGGGCGATAGAGATGACCATGGCTGACAAACCAGCGCCGGCCATCCACCAGCAACTGGTTGTAGGGGGCCATCATGGGAAAATCCAGCAGCATCTGATCCACTTCCGAGTCGCAATTGCCACGCACCGCCATGATGTGCGGCGCCAGCTGATTGAGCCGCTCGGCCACGGCGGCGGGGGCATAACCCGGCGGGACCGGGTTGCGCGGGCCGTGGTTGAGCACGTCGCCGAGCAACAGGTAGTGATCCGGCTGCCAGGCGGCAAGCTGGTCAAGTACCTGCTCCAGGGCACTCAGGCTGCCGTGCAGGTCCGAAATAATGGCAATCTTCATCACACGCTCCTCACGGCTGGCTGAAATAGAGATCCTTGGTGGCGATCGCCCCCTTGAGATTCTGAACGGGCAGGCCACGCAGGGTGGGATCCACCAACCGCATCTGGTTGTAGTGATAGACGGGAATGGCGGGCATCTCGTCCATCAGCAACTGCTCGGCCTGACGGTAGAGCCCGGTCCTGACGTTACCATCCAGGGTCTCCGAGGCCTGTTGCAACAGACTGTCAAAGGCCGGATTGCAGTAGCCGCTCTCGTTCTGGGGATCCTGGCAACGGAAGCTGTTGAGCATGGACGAGGGTTCCACGTAATCCCCGAACAGGAAGGAGCGGGCCAGCATGAAATCCCCGCTGTCTTTGGCCACCTGATAGGCGTTCCACTCCATGTTGTTGAGCGCCACCTCCACCCCCAGCGGCTTCCACATGGCAGCCACCGCCAGTGCCAGCTTCTTGTGATTCTCCGAGGTGTTGTAGGTCAGTGTCAGCTTGAGGGGATGCGCGCTGTTGTAACCAGCCTGTGCCAGCAGCGCGCTCGCTCTGGCCAGCCGGGTCGGCTGATCCTGCAAGGCCAGCGGCGAGCTAAGCGCCTCATAGCCAGGCATGCCTGGCAACAGTGACCAGGCGGCTTGTTCGCCCTGGCCGCTGACCTTCTCGGTCAGCAAATGGCGGTCTATGGTCATGGCCAGCGCCTGGCGCACCCGCACATCCTGCAGCTCGGGGCGACGCAGGTTGAAGGTATAGAGATAGGTGCCGAGCAGCGGCAGGCCCCAGATCCGCTCGGGGGTCGCCTCCCTGGTCTTCTGGTAATACTCCAGCGCCACCTTGTTGGTGAGCTGGATCTCGCCCGCCTCGTAACGCAGCCGCTCGGCGTGCTGGGAGGCAAGCGGCAGATAGGTGACCCGCTGGATCCGGGTGTGGGCATCGTCCCAATACTGGACGTTGCGCTCCGCCTCGATGCGCTCGTTGGGCACCCAGTTCACCAGCTTGTAGGCGCCATTGCTGACCAGCTTGCCTGGCTGGGTCCACTGCTTGCCAAACTGGTTGATGGCCTTCTCGTTGACCGGCACGAAGGGACGCTGGCTTATCAGCTGCAGGAAATAGGGCACAGGCCGCTCCAGGGTCACTTTCAGGATCTGCTCGCTCTCGGCCTCCACCCCCAGGGTATTGAGATCCAGCGCCCCTGCGTAGATGGACTGGGCATTGTTGATACCGGTCGCCAGCAGCAGCCCGGCGGAAGGTGAGCCCTGCGCCGGATCCAGCAGTCGCCGCCAGGCATAGACAAAGTCCTGCGCGCCGAGCGGCTCGCCGTTGGACCACTTGAGCTGCGGGCGCAGGAAGAAGCGCCACACCAGCCCGTCTTCGCTGGTCTCCCAGCGCTGGGCCTGAGCCGGCACTATCTTGCCCTGACCATCTTCGCTCACCAGCCCCTCGAACAAGTCCACCAGCACTACCTCGCCCGGAAAACCGGAGCGGATCTGGGCCGGATCGAGGGATTCCGGCTCGGCGCCGTTGCCCTTGACCAGGGTCTGACGATCCGACAACGCGGGCTCCTGGGACACAGTGGTGGCCTGCACTGCAGGGGCCATCAACAGACCCAGCAGCAAGGGAGAGAGCCAGCGACGGGCTGGCCGGGAAGCGGGGCACAAAACCATGACATAAACCTCGTTCAATTCACTTTATTTCAAGAAGGGGGAAGGCCGGCAGCGCGCCTGAATACGAATGCATGATGCTGCGCTTGTTATCCCCGAAGACGCCCCGTATTGTATCGGGCTTGCTCAAGAGATGGAGTCTTTCGGGCTATTTTTTTCTGTAGTTTTTTATGAAGTGCGAATGGCTGTCGCCGGTAACGGCCTGATGCGTCTTTCGATTTAGCTACATTTTCAGGAGTTGTTATGGGGTATGAGTGGCTGGCGCTGGCGGCGGCCAGTTTGTGGGCAGTGGCGGCCCTGATCTCCGTCAAACCGGCCCGTCACCTGGGGGCGTTTGCCTACAGTCGCTGGCGCATGTTTCTGGTCAGCCTGATGCTGGGCTCCGTCAGCCTAGCCACCGGCGGCTGGCAATCTCTCACCGAGAGCGCCCTGCCCCTGCTGGCATTGTCGGGCCTTATCGGCATCTTCGTCGGCGATACCGCCCTGTTTGCCTGCATGAACCGGCTGGGCCCCAGGCGCAGCGGCCTGCTGTTCTCCTGCCATGCCCTCTTCTCCGCCCTGCTCGGCCTCTGGTTGTTTGGCGAGCAGCTCGGTGGCTGGCGACTGGTGGGGGCCTTGCTGGTGTTTGCCGGCGTCATGCTCGCCATTTTGTTCGGCCGGCGTGGCGACAATCAGCACAACGAGTGGGAACAGGTGCGCGGGCATCTCGCCATCGGCATAGGTCTGGGTCTGACGGCCGCCTTCTGCCAGAGTCTGGGCGCCATCATCGCCAAGCCCGTGATGATGAGCGGCAGCGTGGATGCGGTGAGCGCCTCCGGCATCCGCATGGGCAGCGCCCTGTTGGCCCACTGCACCTTGCGGGCGCTGCGGGTACCGCTGTCACTGCCGCACAACCCCATCAACCGTCAGGTACTGGGGATGATTGGCATCAACGGCTTCCTGGCGATGGCCATGGGGATGACGCTGATCCTGGTCGCCTTGCGTCAGGGAGAAGTCGGCATGGTGGCGATCCTCTCCTCCACCACCCCTGTCATTCTGCTGCCCCTGCTGTGGTGGCACTCGGGCCAGCGCCCTTCGCTGGCGGCCTGGGCGGGCGCCCTGCTGGCCACCCTGGGGACGACCATGGTGCTGGGAGCCGGGTAAGACGGCTCGACGTCAACGCTGGGGTTGAACACTCTCGTCCGAATAGGCTTGGCCAATCGAACCTGCGACCAAGTTTTGCCCATGGGTTTGATTAACCCCATGGCGCCCTAATCGACTATTGATGGCCGGGTCGGGTGACTAGAACTGGGCAATTTCCTCGGCCGTCAGCTCGCGGTATTCGCCCGGTGCCAGCGCATCATCCAGCACCAGTGTACCGATCTGCTCCCGATGCAGCCCCACCACCTTGTTGCCGATGGAGGCAAACATCCGCTTCACCTGATGATACTTGCCTTCATGGATGGTGAGGCGTGCCTCGCACTCACCCAGAATTTCCAGCTGGGCGGGACGGGTCTTCTCGGATTCGTTGCGCAGGAAGACACCATCGGCAAACAAGGAGATGGCATCCTGGTGCACGGGGTCTGCCAGCCAGACGTGATAGGTCTTGGCACACTCATGGCGCGGCGAGGTGATGCGGTGGGACCACTTGCCATCGTCGGTGACCAGCACCAGACCCGTGGTGTCGAGATCCAGTCGGCCAACCACGTGCAGCTTGCCCATGGCGGGCTCATCCATCAGGAAGAAGACGGTCGGGTGATCCGGGTCTTCGTTGGAGCAGACGTACCCTTCCGGTTTGTGCAGCATGAAGTAGCGATTGCGCTGATCCAGCGTCAGCGTGACGCCGTCAAATTCGACCTGGCTCTGCTCGTTGATGTGGAAAGCGGGTTGTTTGACCACTATGCCGTCCACCGTGACCTCTCCCTGCCGGATCAGCTTGCCCGCCAGGGACCGGGTCAAATCGGAACAATCGCAAAGAAATTTATCGAGCCGCATGCACAACCTCAGAGTCCATCAATAAAGGGGCGCCATTATATAGGCCGAGGCCAACAACTCCAGCACTAAGCGGTGGCGATGCAGACCATGTCGTCATGACGAAGCCCGGCGCGGGTGTTAGACTGCCTGCAGAGGGCCTAACGTTACGCATAATAATAAAGTCAGGAAGCCGTATGAAGTCGCACACTCCTCATCCCGTCATTCCCGTCAACCAGCTGCAAGCCGGCATGTATGTGATCGCCATCATCAGCCAGACAGGCGGCATGGAGATTGCCCAGATGGGGCTGGTGACCACCCGTCAGCAGATCGATGATCTGGTCCGGCGCGGTGTGCTCACGGTGCGCGTGGATCTCGCCCGCAGCAAGCTGGCCGGCATAGAGCAGATCATCTCCCCCGACCCGGCAGCCTTGTCCGCGTCGTCCCAACGCCCGGCAGGCAGTGCCAACGGCGAGGGCCGTGAACTCAAGATCCGCCGTCTCTATCAGGAAGCCCGCGAGCTGCAGGGCAAGTTCATCCGTCAGCTCAAGGCGGGTGAGCCCATCGACATCACGCCGCTGGCGGCGGTGGCCGAAGAGATGGTGGACACCATGTTCACCCACGGCGATGCCATGCTCTGCCTGGCCCGGATCCGCGCCAAGGATGCCTACCTGATGGAGCACTCCATGAACGTGGCCATACTGCTCGCCAACTTCGGCCGCTATCTGGACCTGGATCGCTGCGTGCTCAAGGAGCTGACGCTGGGGGGCCTGCTGCACGATGTGGGCAAGATCATGACCCCGGACGAGGTGCTCAACAAACCGGGCAAGCTGACCGATGCAGAGTTCACCGTGATGCGCCAGCATGTGGTGCACAGTTACGACATCCTCAGCCATACCCCCGGTATCACGGCCACCATGCTGGAAGTCGCCGCCAATCACCACGAGCGGCTCGATGGCACGGGTTACCCCCGCCACCTCAAGGGAGATCAGCTCTCCCTCCATACCCGCATGAGCGGCATTGTCGACGTCTACGACGCCGTGACGGCGGATCGGGTCTACAAACAGGGAATGCAGCCGACCCAGGCATTCCGGATCCTGCTCAAGGGGGCCGACCACCATTTCGATCGGGGGCTGGTGACCAAGTTCATCAAGTGCATGGGGGTCTATCCGGTGGGAACTCTGGTTCAACTCTCCAACCAGCGGCTGGCCATCGTCATGCAGCGCAATCCTCATGAGCCGCTCAAGCCGGTGGTGAAGGTGATCTATCACGCCACCCAGCGCCACTACCTCGAGGTGCAGTGGCTGGATCTGGCGAAGTCGGGAGTTCAGGAGAGCATAGAAAGCACGGTCGATCCCAAGGAGTTCGGCATCAGCCTCGCCAACTTCGTCTAGTTGGTTCCCCCCTCCCGGGGCCGCTCGACACAATGCTGGATGAGAAACTCCTCATCCAGCGGTGACAGGTCAAAGCGGATGCAGGCCTCTTCGATGGCCCGGATGTCGTGTTGATGGTGCTCGCTGAGCCAGCGCACGGCGCGGCGCAGATCTTCACCATGGGGCAGCAGGGTATGGTCGCTCATGAGGCACCTCCGGTAAGCCATCGACATCAGCCCGTCACACCGGGTTGTCTCTTATAGCTTAGTCCGCCCGCCACCCCTCCTCTAGGCTCCCTCAATCCGACCGCTGACCTCAGGCAAAGGCCCGCTGCCAATCCTGATCAAACTTCGCCAATGCCGCATCCACCGCGGGTACCTTCAGCAACTGCTCGGCCACGTCGAGCGGCAGCGTGATGGATTGGCAACCAGCCAGCAGGCAGTCAAGCGCCTGGCGCGGGGTACGGAAGGAGGCCGCCAGCACCTTGCTGTTCGGCGCGTGCAGCTCAAGCAGCTGTTGCAATTCCTGCACCGTGGCTATGCCATCGCCACCCTGGGCATCCAGCCGGTTGACATAAGGGGCGACATATTCAGCGCCAGCCACAGCCGCCAGCCAGCCTTGCAGCGGGGTATAGACAGCCGTGCCCAGGGTCGGCACGCCATTGGCGGTCAGGCTCTTGATCGCCGCCAGCCCCTCTTCACATACCGGGATCTTGATCACCAGATCCGGGTCCAGCTCACGCAGGGCGAACGCCTCGCGCACCATCTCGGTTTCGGTTTTGGCCATCACCTGGGCAAACAAGCGAGCCTTGGGGCCCAGCACGTCGCGCAGGGCGGGCAGCAGCGCCTTGAGCGGCAATCCCCCGGCGGCAGTAATGGAAGGATTGGTGGTCACACCGGCCAACGGCAGGATCCGTGACCAGCGACGCACTGCCGCCACATCGGCGGTATCGAGATACAGCTCCATCTCTAACTCCTTAACGGGATGTTCAATATGTCGCCATTCTAGCGACAAAACATCTGCGAATTGCTTGATCGAAATCAAATCAACTTTCGAATGAAAGCAAATAGAATGAAAAAACAAAAGGAGGCGGTATGATTTTCGACCTGCAACGATATTCAACTCACGATGGCCCCGGCATTCGCACCCTGGTGTTTCTCAAGGGGTGCTCGCTGGCCTGTCTGTGGTGTCAAAACCCGGAAAGCCGCTCTCCCAAGCCGGACATACTACTCGACCGGCGCCAATGCATCGAGGGATGCCGGCTCTGCAGCCAGACCTGTCCGGCAATCTTGCGTGACAGCGAGGGGATCCAGCTCACCCGTTCAGCCCTCAAGGCCGAAGATATGGAACGGCTGCGCGGCCTCTGCCCGAGCGAAGCGCTGCAGGTGTGCGGCCGGGATGAAACCCTGGACACCCTGATGGACACCATACTGCGGGATCGCCCCTTCTTCGAGCGCAGCGGCGGTGGCGTCACCCTCTCCGGTGGCGAGCCTTTTATGCAGCCTGACTTTGCCGCCGCCCTGCTGGCCCGCTGCAAGGCACAAGGGCTGCACACTGCGGTCGAGAGCTGCCTGCATGTGCCCTGGCACCAGATTGAGCCAAGCCTCCCCTCGCTGGACCTGGTGCTGGCGGATCTCAAACACGTGGATAAAGAACGTTTCCTCCACTGGACCCGCGGCAAGGTGGAGCTGCCCATCGCGAACCTCAAACGCCTCGCCGAGCACGGCGTGCCGATGCAGATCCGGGTGCCGCTCATTCCCGGCTTCAATGCCGACCGCGAATCGATCGAAGCCATCACCGACACCGCCGCCAGCCTCGGCACTGTGCAAGAGATCCACTTCCTCCCCTACCACACCTTGGGGATGGGCAAATATGCCCTGCTGGATCTGCCCTATCAGGCGCCGGACACACAGCTCGACGACCCAGATTTACTCCGCTTTGCCCACGCATACGCCCAACGTCAGGGGCTGACCCCTGTGACCAGAGGATAAGATCATGACCCAGCTCGACCTCAATAGCCTCAGCCCGCGGATCCGCGCCCACAAAGAGAGCCTGATCCACATCGTTCAGCCACCGGTCTGCACCGAGCGTGCCCGCCACTACACGCAAGCCTATCAGGCTCATCTCGCCCGCCCGCTGCCGGTGCGTCGCGCCCTGGCGCTGGCTCATCACCTCAAGGAACGCACCATCTGGATCAAGCACGAGGAGCTTATCGTCGGCAACCAGGCCAGTCAGGTACGGGCGGCGCCGCTGTTTCCCGAATACACGGTGAGCTGGATTGAGAAGGAAATAGACGAGCTGGCAGACAGACCCGGTGCCGGCTTTGCGGTGAGCGAAACCGACAAGGCGATCATCCATGCCCTCACCCCCTTCTGGCGTGGGCAGACGGTGCAGGATCGCTGCTTCGGCCTCTTTACCGACGAGCAGAAAGCGCTGCTGGAGAGCGGCATCATCAAGGCCGAGGGCAACATGACCTCGGGGGATGCCCACCTCGCGGTCAACTACGAGGAGCTGCTCACGCTGGGTCTCGATGGCTTCAAGGCCAAGGTGGCCGAGCGGCGCAGTCGGCTGGATCTGGCGGATTGGGCCGATCTGCAGCGCGAGCAGTTCCTGCACGCCGTCGCCATCACCCTGGAGGCGGTCAGCGATCACATCGGGCGCTACGCCGCCCTTACCAGCAGCATGGCCGCGCAGGAGTCGCGCCCGGAGCGCCAGAGCGAGCTTGAGACCATGGCACTCAACTGCGCCCACATCGCCCACCAGCCCCCCGAGACCTTCTGGCAGGCGCTGCAGCTCTGCTACTTTATCCAGCTCATTTTGCAGATCGAATCCAACGGCCACTCGGTGTCGTTTGGCCGGATGGATCAGTACCTCTACCCCTGGTATCGCCGCGAGGTGGAGCTGTCAGGATCCCTGTCACGCCCGCGCGCCATCGAACTTCTGCAAGGGTGCTGGCTGAAATTGCTGGAAGTGAACAAGATCCGCTCCGGCACCCACTCCAAGGCCTCCGCCGGCAGCCCGCTCTACCAGAATGTCACCATAGGCGGCCAGAACTGGCGCGATGGCGCAGCCCATGATGCGGTCAACGGCCTCTCCTACGCGATTCTGGAGTCCTGCGGCCAGTTGCGATCCACCCAGCCCAACCTCTCGGTGCGCTACCACGCACGAATGAGCGAAGATTTCCTCGACGCCTGCATTCAGGTGATCCGCTGCGGCTTTGGCATGCCCGCCTTCAACAACGACGAGGTGGTGATCCCGGAGTTCATCAAGCTCGGGGTGAGCGTGGAGGATGCCCACCACTACGCCGCCATCGGCTGCATCGAAACCGCAGTGCCCGGCAAGTGGGGCTACCGCTGCACCGGCATGAGCTTCATCAACTTCGCCCGCATCTTGCTGGCGGCCCTCGATGGCGGCCGCGATGCCACCACAGGCAAGGTATTCCTGCCCCAATCCCAGTCGCTGCGGGAAGGAACCTTTGGCCATTTTGACGAGGTGATGGCCCGCTGGGATGAGCAGGTGCGCTACTTCACCCGCAAATCCATCGAGATCGACTGCGTGGTCGACAGCGTGCTGGAGGCGCAAGCCCACGACATCCTCTGCAGCACTTTGGTAGATGACTGCGTCGAGCGCGGCAAGACCATCAAGGAGGGAGGCGCCGTCTATGACTGGGTCTCCGGTCTGCAGGTGGGGATTGCCAACCTGGGCAACAGTCTGGCGGCCCTGAAGAAACTGGTGTTCGAACAGAGTGTGGTGGATCAGCACGAGCTGGCCGCCGCCCTGGAGCAAGACTTTGCCGGGCTGGCGGGGGAGCAGTTGCGTCAGCGCCTCACCAACGCCGCCCCCAAATATGGCAACGATCTGGACGAGGTAGATATGCTGCTGGTGCAGGCTTACCAGAGCTACATCGACGAGCTCAAGGGGCTGCACAACACCCGCTTCGGGCGCGGCCCCATCGGCGGTACCTACTATGCCGGCACCTCCTCCATCTCCGCCAACGTGCCGTTCGGTGCCGCCACCATGGCCACCCCGGATGGTCGCCGCGCCCGCACCCCGCTGGCGGAAGGGGCCAGCCCCTCCTCGGGGTCGGATCGTCTCGGCCCGACGGCGGTGTTCAACTCCATCGGCAAGCTGCCCACGGCGGCCATTCTCGGTGGCGTGCTGCTCAACCAGAAGCTCAGCCCGGCCAGCCTTGAAAACGAGCGGGATAAAACCAAGCTGATGAGCCTGCTGCGCACCTTCTTCGAGGTGCACAAGGGGTGGCACGTGCAGTACAACATCGTCTCGCGGGAGACACTGCTGGCGGCCAAGGCCCATCCGGATCAGTACCGGGATCTGGTGGTGCGGGTGGCAGGCTATTCGGCCTTCTTCACCGCCTTATCCCCGGATGCGCAAGATGATATCATCGCCCGCACCGAGCACAGTCTCTGACGGGGCCCTCCCCATGGCGCCTGTGACGTCATATGATTGGCAAGCCACCCCACGGGTGGCTTGCCGCTATCCACCACCTTGCATGCGAGCGCACCATGAATCCACGCCACCAACTGATCCTCACTCTGGTCCATCAGGCTCGCAAGATGAGCGTGGCCGAGCTGTCCCGCCACACGGGGGTGTCAGAGGTGACGGTGCGCAACGATCTCACGGCGCTGGAGAAACAGGGACTGCTCAAGCGGGTGCACGGCTCGGCCATGGCGCTGGAGACCGATGATCCGGATGCCCGGATGAACATCAACTATCTGCTCAAGGAGCGCCTCGCCGAGCGGGCCGCCCAGCTGGTGGAAGACGGCGAGACTGTCTTTATCGAAGGGGGCAGCGCCAACGCCATGCTGGCCCGCCACCTGGCACTGCACAAACGGGTCACCATCATCACCATCAGCAGCTATATCGCCCATCTGCTCAAGGACACGCCGGCCCAGGTGGTGCTGCTCGGCGGTCTGTTCCAGCACCAGAGCGAGAGCGTGGTGGGGCCGCTGACGCGCCTGTGCATCGAGCAGGTGCACTTCTCCAAGGCCTTCATCGGGGTCGATGGTTTTCACCCCGAGGTGGGCTTTACCAGCCGCGACATGATGCGGGCCGACGTGGTCAACAGCGTGCTGGCCAAGGGGATGACCAATGTGGTCATCACCGACAGCAGCAAGTTTGGCGCCATCCACCCCAGCCAGCTTGGCACGCCGGGCCAGATCGGCGTGCTGGTCACCGACGATGCCCTGCCCGCCCCCATGCGAGCCGCCATCGCGGCTCGCGGCATAACCCTGCATTGCGTTACCGCCTGAACCTGTCATTGCGGCTCGCAATCTAAAGCCAAGCCCCGCCTGGCGGCTTGACGCCAGCCACCCTCTCAAGGGTATGCTCGTCCCCTTGCCGATCCGCCCGTGCAACGGGGATCGCCATTCCTCTGATGACAAGGAAGCTGAATGCAAACCAAGGATAAATGTCTGGCCGCCCTGGTCATCCTCTGCTGGGGACTCAACTTCGTGGCGATCAAGTGGGGGCTGGAGGGGATACCCCCGCTGCTGCTGGGGGCGCTGCGCTTCGTCGGCGTGGTCTTTCCCGCCATCTTGCTGGTGCCAAGGCCCGCCATGCCCTGGCGCTGGCTGCTGGCCTATGGCGGCGCCATCAGCCTGGGCCAGTTTGCCTTCCTGTTTTGCGCCATGAAGTTCGGCATGCCGGCGGGCATGGCCTCGCTGGTACTGCAATCCCAGGTGGTGTTCACCCTGCTGTTCGCCATGCTCTGGCTGGGGGAGCGCTGGCAGCCCCACCACTGGGTGGCGCTGCCGCTGGCGGGGGCAGGCCTCTATCTCATCGCCACTCACGGTGAAGGTAACCTGACCCTGCTCGGCTTCGTGCTGACGCTGTGCGCGGCCGCCTGCTGGGGCCTTGGCAACGTCATCAACCGCCAGATTGGTCTGCGTTATCAAACACCATTACCAAGCCTTATCGCCTGGGGCGGTCTGGTGCCCATACTGCCTTTCTTCGCGCTATCCTGGTTGTTCGAAGGGCCGGCGCTGATTGCCAGCAGCCTGCTCAACTTCAGCTGGCAGGGGCTCTTGTGCGTGCTCTATCTCTCCTTTGTCGCCACCTGGCTCGGCTATGGCCTGTGGGGGCGTCTGCTGATGCGCTATCCGGTGGCGCAGGTGGCGCCGCTCTCCCTGCTGGTGCCCTGTGTCGGCATGGTGGCGGCCGCCCTGCTGCTCGATGAACACCCGACCCCCTTGCAGTGGCTGGGTTCCGGCCTGGTGCTGCTCGGCTTCGTGGTCCATCTGCTGGGTGGCCGGCTGCGCTGGTTCAAGCAAGAGACGGCGCCTTGATGGTCACCCGGTTATTTTCCACCCGCCATTGACCCGGCTGGGGAAAATTTCCATCATGAGCCAGTCCCCATCGGGACTGGCGTCACCAGAGCGTGACCTGCAGGAAGCAGACCATCAGGAGAGAGCATGGATATGCCATCGACAGCCTCAGCCGGGGTGAGCCCGGTCCCACCCCTTATTCGTACTGCCGCCATCACCCTGACCCTGTTCTGGAGCCCGCTTGGCTGGAGCGCCAGCCTGCCTGCAGACCTCAAGTGGGAGAGCAACAACACGGATCCTGTCTACGCAGATCCGGCCGCCAAACGGGGCGGCACCTTCCACACCTTTATGACCAGCTTTCCCCTGACCCTGCGCAAATTCGGCCCCGACTCCAACGGCGGATTTGCCGGTTATGTCAGGGAGACCAACCTGCCGCTGCTGAGTACCCATCCAGTCACCGGCAACCCCATGCCCATGCTGGCAAACGAGTGGGCCTTCGGCGCCGACAACAAGACGCTCTACTTTCGCATCAACCCCAAGGCGCGCTGGTCGGATGGCCAGCCCGTCACCGCCGATGACTGGGTGTTTACCCTCAAGATGATGCGCAGCAAGGAGATAAGCGACCCCTGGTACAACAACTACTACAGCACCCAGATAACCGACGTGACCCGCTTCGATGACCGCACCCTGGCCATCACCAGCGGCAGCGAGAAGAGCCGCCAGGATCTGCTGGAGTCCTTGCCGTTCAGCCCTGAGCCGAGCCACGCCATCAAGCTCACCGCCAACTGGGTCAAGGAGTACAACTGGAAGATATTGCCGGTCACGGGCCCCTATCAGCTCGGCGAGGTGAAGAAGGGCAAGTCGGTCAGCTTAGTGCGGATCCAGGATTGGTGGGGCAACGATGAACGCTACCTCCAGCACCGCTTCAATCCGGACAAGATAGAAATCAAGGTACTGCGGGATCAGAACATCGCCTGGCAGCATTTCTTGCGCGGCGAGCTGGATACCTTCCCGCTGGTCATGCCCAACTGGTGGCACGACAAGACCAAAACCGCCGAGTTCGAGAAGGGTTATATCGAGCGGCGCTGGTTCTACAACCAGACCCCCCAATCCCCCATGGGACTCTATCTCAACACAGCCGACCCGCTGCTGAAGGATATCAATGTGCGGCTCGGCATCCAGCATGCCCTCAACCTCGACAAGATGCTCGCCACCCTGTTGCGAGGGGATTACCAGCGCCTCAACAGCTATGGATCTGGCCAGGGCGCCTTCACCAACACTGAGCTCAAGGCTCGCCCGTTCGATCCCCAGCTTGCGCGCAACTACTTCGCCAAGGCTGGTTTCACCGACGCTGGACCGGACGGCACCCTGCAAAACGAGCGGGGGCAGCCACTGACCCTGAGCATCACCTACACCATTGCGGAGCATGCCCAACGCCTCACCCTGCTGCGAGAAGAGGCCAAGAAGGCGGGGCTCAATCTCGAACTCAACCTGATGGATGCCTCGGCTGGCTTCAAGTCCATGCTGGAGAAGAAGCACCAGAGTGCCTGGATGGGCTGGAGCTCCGGCCGCTACCCCGCCTATTGGGAGCATTTTCACAAGGTCAATGCCAACAAGCCCCAGACCAACAACATCATGAACATAGATGACGAGGCCATCACGGCACTGGTGGAGCAGTACGACAAGGAGTTCGATTTTGCCAAAAAGGCGGCCCTGTCGCGGCAGGTCCAGCAGCGGCTCTATGAGCTGGCCAGCTTCGTGCCCGCCTATCAGGTGCCCTATACCCGGGAAGGGGCCTGGCGCTGGATAAAACTGCCCAAGGTGCCGGCAACCCCCAAGAGCGAGCTGCTCTACTGGCCGCTCGATGGCGGAAATAGCGGCTACAGCTATGGCGGCCTGTTCTGGATTGACGAGCAGGCGAAGGCGGAAACCAGGGCGGCCATCGAGAGCGGCAAGACCTTCCCCGCCGTCACCCTGACAGACACAAGCTACCAGCAGCGCTGAGGTGGCTCGCCCTGTCATGGCCTAGTCCCCAAAAGGACACAGCCCATCGGAGCCGAAAACAAAAGACCCCGCACGTTGGCGGGGTCTTTTTATTGCAACCAAGGTTGCAAGGGAAGCTCAGAAGCGATCAGGCGCGCTTGGCCTGCTTCTCGGCAATGGCGTCGGCCACATCGGCCGGTTCCAGCACTATGCCTTCCTGATCCGGGGTCGGGAACACGGCAACACACAGCTCGTCCTGCTCCATGCCGTCGACCCAGCGTTCCAGCCACACCTTGAGGGTGATGGACTGCGGCTTGCACTCGGCCCACTCACCCTCGGCCCACGCCTGGGCGTACTCGGGGTGCGGCCATACCGGAATGCAATCTTCATCGTCTGTGGTCAGCATCATGACGCCGTGCTCGTCGGTCAGGACGAACAGCTCTTCGTGCTCGACCAGCTTGCTGATGAAGTGCTCGTAGCGGTAGTCGGCGTTCAGTTGCAGCGCAGCATTGCGCTCGGTTTCGCTCAATTCATAGCTCATTGGCCAAGTCTCTCTTTCAATAAAGGGCGCCATGTTCACATCTTGCTGGCGGCTTGTCCAGTATGAGAGATCGGTCACCTATTTTTCGGCGATATCAACCCAGCTCAGGCGTCACCAGGGTGATCTCCACCGTCTCGCAGCAACGCTGGCGCAACCAGTAGGCAGATTCCACCTCGACGAAGCAGAGTTGATCCCGTCCCGCCTGCACGCCCTGCATGATCTGCTCGAACCGCAACTGCTGTTGCTGCTCCCAGGCGCTGGCCAGTTTGCTGCCATGGGCCTCGTCCACCACCTCGCGGCGCAGCTCGAACAGGTTATCGGTGATCGGACTGTTTATCTTGGCCGGGCCATGCCAGTACATCAGCAGGTTGTCCATCATCTCGGTGTCATAGTTGGCAAGGGCATCCAGCTCGGGGGTCGCCCCGACATCGCTGGCGGCAAAGTCACACCAGCCCGCCGTCAGCGACGCCAGGGTTTGCGCAGCCGCCCCCTTGCCATGCTGACGCAAGGCAGCCACATCAGCGCCCTTGATCGCGGGCAGCCAGATATCGCCCTGATGCTGGTCGAGCAGCGGCAGCAACAGGGAGGTGGGATAAACAGGGAAACGGGGGCCAAGAGAGTGAAGCAGTGATACTAGCGTGATCTTTACCATGAGGGGCGCCTTGAACTGGAAGGCCGATATGCTGTGCTCGGCCAGAAAGACAAAGGAGGGCCCTATCCTATCATGTTTGAACGCCCGCGAGCGGACTCACATTTTCACGGCTCAAATCGGAGGGCAATGCCCAAAAAAACAGCGTTCAGGCAGGGTGGCGCCAGAGAAAGCCCAATAGTTTGAACCAGCGCCCACTAAAGTGGATCCGGGAATGCTAGTTTGCATACATCTTTAGCGTAAGGAGTGCATTCATGATTGGGATCGACCAGATTTCTAACGACTTTGTAAACGACTTGAAAATACTGGCATGCTTTGATCCGGCCAACATGAGCCTGGGGATCAAGTTGCGCAGTGACATGTCCGACGAGCTGTGCCAGGCGGCAGTACGCCTGCATCAGCAAGGTCTCATCAGCGCAGAAGATGGCGGCTACCTGACTCCTTTTGGCATGACCATGGTTGAGCATCTGCAGCATCTGATAGTCGCACTCAAACCGCTTTGATCGCCTGCGGGGCCCAGAGTGAAAAGTTGAGCAACTCCCAGCGCGAGCCCTGCCGCAGCAAACAGGCAAACAGCAAAGGACCTTCGGGTCCTTTTACTTTGCCATCGACCATCCATTCGCCTTCCCGTTTAGGCAAAGGCTGCGCCTTGATCTCATCGGGCACAATTGTGCTTCCCAGGCGAACTTGTACAAACTGCTGGCACACGGCTTTCGCTTCCGTGGCAAAAGCATTCTGTGCCTGAGTATTGGTGGAGATGAGCAGGCTGGCGGCCAGCAGGAGTGATGGAATCATGGTGAGATATGGCGGCGAAAGTGAAGTCGATACAAGTCTAAAAAGCACCCATAAACAAAAAGCCGTGGAACCAGAGGTACCACGGCTTTCTTAAATTCTGTAAGAATTACAGAGCAGTTACGTTCTCAGCCTGCGGGCCTTTCTGACCTTGGGTCACGGAGAACTGTACGCGCTGACCTTCAGCCAGGGTACGGAAACCGTTACCGCTGATAGCGCTGAAGTGAACGAAAACGTCCGGGCCGTTTTCTTGCTGGATGAAGCCAAAACCTTTGGTTTCGTTGAAAAACTTAACGGTACCGGTGATCATGTTAGACATATCTATAACCTGTATTCAAAATAATTACTTATGCTTTTCAGCGGATAAAGCTCAAAAACGGGATTAACTTATGAACAACAGGAAAAGATGTAAAACATCATATTCATTGACATAACTTTCGCCCTTTCAAGCTGGTTTAGATTATACGTGGCTTTGGGGATTACGCAAACAAATTTGTGCCCTGCCGACGGCAGGGCACAAGGGTTTATAGCGCGGGTGCTTCCAGTGCCTGAACCAGTACCTTGAGGAAGCGTGCAGCCTCGCCGCCGGTGCAGGCTCTGTGGTCAAACGTCATCGACAATGGCAGTGCCCTGACCGGACGAGCCTCTCCGTGGATGAACACCACCTTCTCGAACAACTTGCCGGCGCCTATGATGGCCACCTGAGGTGGCGTCACTATCGGGCTGGCATAGCGGCCGGCGATGGCACCGAAGTTGGTGAGGGTGATGGTCGCCCCCTGCAGCATCTCCCGCGGCACGGCGCGCGCCTTCACATCGGCGATCATGCGATCCAGCCCCTGCCGGATGTCTGCCCCCTCCCGCTCAGCCACGTTCTCCATCACGGGCACATAGAGCCCATGCCGGGAGTCTACCGCAATGGCGACGTTGACCTCCTGGAACAGCCGCCTTGAGAGCGTATCGCCATCAAACCAGGCGTTCATGGAGGGCTCGGCACGACAGGCGACGCCGATGGCCTTGATGAGGCGTACCGTCACATCCTCATCCGGGTGCCAGTGACGCAGATCCACCTCGTCGGTAATGCTGACCGGCACCACAGTCTGATGGGAAAGCTCCATCGCCTTGGCCATGGCCCGGCGCGAACCCTTGAGGAATTCGTTGCCGCTGCTTTGCTGAGCCTCGAATGCCGCCTGCACGTCCTGCTCTGTCACCATGCCAGCGCTGCCACTACCCTTGATCCGGTCTATGTCCAGCCCCAATTTTTGCGCCAGCAGACGCACGGCAGGCATGGCCTGTACCAGGCTGCCACCCGGGGCTATGGCACCCACCACGAAGTGATCCTCGATATGCTGTTGATGGGCACTGACCTTGCCCACGACTGTGCCGTCATCCTCGCCCCCTTCGAACTCAACCAGCGGCGCGCCTATGTGGAGTATGTCGCCCTCCTGCCCGCACAACCTGGCGATCACCCCCGCCACCGGCGAGGGCACATCCACCAGTGCCTTGGCGGTTTCTACCGACAACAACACCTGATCGACACTCACCGTATCGCCGGCGCTCACCTTCCATTCGACTATCTCGGCCTCGGCCAAGCCTTCGCCCAGATCCGGTAATTTGAAAAATTTCATAGCCACTTCTCCATCAGCTGATGCGCTGCGTCCGCGATATCCTGCTCGGTGATGAGGTAATACTCTTCGTTGCGGTAGTAGGGCACGGCGGCATCCACCCCGGTGAGGCGCTTTGGCGGTGCCTTGAGGGAGGTCAACGCCTCCTCGGTCACCCGCGCCACTATCTCGGCGCCCACCCCGAAGCTGCCGCACGCCTCGTGTACCACCAGCAGACGGCCCGTCTTGCGCACAGAGGCCAGAATGCTCTCCATGTCCAGCGGCTTGATGGTGGCAAGATCCAGCACTTCACACTGAATATCCTGCTCCGCCAGCAGACTTGCCGCTCGCATCACCTCCTGAATGCAGGCCCCCCAGGCGACCACTGTGATGTCCCGTCCCGGCCGCAGGGTGAAGCAGACGTCCAGCGGCAGGCCGACACCGTCATCCACCACGTCCGACTTCATGGAGCGATAGATGCGATCAGGCTCGAAGAACATCACGGGATCCGGGTCGCGAATGGCCGAGAGCAGCAAGCCATAGGCCCGTCTCGGACTGGAGGGAATGACCACCCGCAGGCCCGGAATATGGGCAAACAGGGCTTCGACGCTCTCGCTGTGGTGCTCCGGCGAGTGGATGCCGGCGCCATAGGGAGAGCGGTAAACGATGGGACAGGAGAGACGGCCACGGGTGCGGTTACGCATCCGCGCCGCCTGACAGATGATCTGCTCCATGCCGGGGAAGATGAAGCCCTGAAACTGGAACTCGGCCACCGGCTTGAGCCCCTGGGTCGCCATGCCGACCGCCACCCCGGCAATCAGTCCCTCGGCCAGCGGCGTGTCTATCACCCGCTTGAAACCAAACTTGTCACGCAGGCCGACTGTGGCGCGAAACACCCCGCCGTTGACCCCCACGTCCTCACCAAGCACCACCACATCGGGGTCGTGCTCCATCTCGTGATGCAGCGCCAGATTGATCGCTTCGAGCAGTGTCATTTCACTCATGCAGCCTCCCCGACGCAGCGTCATCAGCCACCCCATTCCCCTTGCGTGTCATGTCATCCCGCCACGCTGGCTTGACGGCATCCTGCAGTATCATCTCATCCATCATGAGCGTTCCTCCCCGGCGTGACGCTGCATGCCCTTGGCGATGATGCGCTGGCGCTGCCCGCGATAATCCTTGGGCAACTCGGCAAACTGATAGTCGAGCAGGGTTTCCGGTGCTTGCGGGGCCGTGCCTTCATAGGCAGCCACGGCGCGATCGACCTCCCGGCTCGCCTCGGCCAGCAGCGCCTGCTCCTGATGCTCGTCCCACCAGCCCTGTTCAAACATGAACTGGCGCAGCCGCTTGACCGGCTCCCTGGCCCAGGCGGCTTCCACTTCGGCGGCGTCGCGATAGCGGGTCGCATCGTCGGCCGTGGTGTGATCCCCCAGTCGATAGCTGATCGCCTCTATGAGGGTCGGGCCCTTGCCGGTGCGCGCCCGCTCCACGGCGATGCGGGTGGCATCATAGACGGCCACCACATCGTTGCCGTCGACCTGAATGCTGCGTACCCCGGCCCCTATCCCTTTCTGGGCCAGGGTGGGAGCACTCGACTGCAACTTGCGCGGCACCGAGATGGCCCACTGGTTGTTGTTGATGATCATCACCATGGGCAGATGCCAGACACCGGCGCAGTTGAGCCCCTCCAGAAAGTCGCCCTTGGAGGTACCACCGTCGCCTATGGTGACCACGGCGACGCGAGGCTGGTTGCGCAACTTGAAGGCCGCCGCTATGCCGGCGGCATGGGTGATCTGGGTGGCGATGGGCACGCAGATGGGCAGGTCCTCCGACAGCTCGCCATCGGCCTTGTAAAAGACACAACCCCGTTCATCCCCGCCCCAATATTGCAGGTTTTTCTCCATGGGCACGCCCCGCACGTAGAGGGTGGGCATGTCCCGGTAGTAGGGCACATAGACATCCTGCTCCTGCATGGCGAGCCCGACCCCTATCCCGACCGCCTCTGCTCCCAGATGGGAGGGAAAGGTGCCGAGTTTGCCGGTTCGCTGCAGCGCGATTGCTTTCTTGTCATAGCTGCGCACCATCACCATGTTGCGGTAGAAAGTGTGCAGTATCGCCTTGTCCAGCCAGGTCGGCAGTGTCGCGACCGGGCGCCCCTCCTCATCGAGGTAACGAAGGAAAGGGATGTCGACATGGGTCATAACTGGCTCCTTGCCGTTGTCAACGTCACCACCATGAGGTGACCCTTAGAATGTAAATAAGATGTTAACTAAAGAGCAATGTGATTTAACCAGGTAAGACCAGTAGAAACTTCTTTAATTTCAGAAAGACATTGAACTTTTCGGCTGAGCAGAGACGAAAAAGGGAGCCGCTTCGGGCTCCCTGTTCGGGCGGTTGCGGGATCAATCCCACGAGGATGAAGGGGCGCCACCAGCCGCACGGCGCGCTGGTGGAGGGCCCCAAAAGGGTTCAGCTCACTCCCACAAGCGGGTCGGCACCACCAGCAGCACGGTGCGCTGACCTATGGCCACATTGGCGTTGGGGAAGACCACAGCCTCCCGCGTCTTTTCTACCGTATAGCGCAGCTCCCCATCCTCGGCCAGCACGAAACCCTGGGGAAATTCGGTGAAATTGTCCACATCGCTGGCAAACAGGAAACGAAACTGCTCCGAACGCTTGTTGATCACCCGGTCGATGGCAAAGATGGTGAAGTCATCCGCCTGCCAGGGCTCTAGCACCACCTCATCCTGGGTCACCAGCTCCTGCAACGCCTGACGGGTCTCGATGAAGCGGGTCATGTCGTTTTCACCAAACGGACGCACCTTGCCCAGCTCCACCGTGAAGGCATGGGCACCGTGGCTGTGCGAGCTGTAATAGCTGAAGGTGGTAGTGGGGCCGCTGGAGAGCAAAATGGTGCGCACCCCGCAGGCACCGAGGAACTGCACCTGCTCCTTGCAGTGCGGCCGCTCATGGGGGAAAGGGTAGACAGCAAACTTCTCGTGACGCGAACCGCGAATGGCGGTGTGCAAGTCGTAGTGATAACGGGGGCGGGCCGGATCGGCAAAAAAGCGGCTCACATACTGCTCCAGGCGCATGGCGCGAATGCGCTCCTGATTGCACAGCCCCTCCCCCTTGCTGTGGGCACCGGAGAAGAGCCGGTTCATGTTCTCCTCCACCTCCCGCAACCCCAGGTTCATGGCGGCCGGGTTGCCAAACAGGAACAGCACCCGATGACGGGCGCTGAGCTCACCGCTGAGCAGCCGGGTCAGCAGCTGGTTGCAGATCTCGATGGGGGCGGTTTCGTTACCGTGAATGCCGCAGGAGAGCACTATGTCCTTGCCCCCCCCCGGCCTATCATCGGCCCCTTTCGCGGGTTCCAGGCAGAGCACGCCCGTATCCCACACGCTCACCCGTGAGCCACCGGGCAGGTCAAATGTGAAGGGCTCAAGCTGCCACTCATGGCGACGAGTCAGGGCCAAAAAGTCATGCTGGGGAATCATCCATCTCACCCTTTTGTCAGGAACGCTATGGGCGGATTATACGCAACGCGAGAGGGCTTAAAATCAGTTTTTAAACAAATTCAAACAGTAAGGATACAAATGTGGCGACAGTTAATGACAAGTCGGCAGGCATGGGGTGAACGAGGGAACGGCGAGAAGGGGAAATGAAGCGACAGGGACGAGAAAATATCGGGCAATCATTCAAGCGCCGGCGTCAGGCCGGTTGACACAGCAAAGTCGGGATCAGCAGAAAAACGAGGCATCCATGCCCGGCTGATCAACCACGCCAGAACGGCTTGGTGGTCTCTTGATAGCGATCAGATTCGTTCAGGCCGATGTCCTTGAGCAGGTACTCGGGCAGCTCGGAGAGCTGGCGACGGCTGCGGCTGCGTTCCAGCCAGGTCAGCACTGTCATTTTGACGCGAGCAACCAGATTCGATTGGCTGGAATGCTGGTAACCGGTCTCGGTATAAGTCATGTTGGCCATGATGTGGCTCCTCTTGATGATGTCTGCGCGGGGTGCGAATTTGTTGCGCAAAGCTTAGTCAGGAGGGACAACCGACTCAATTGACGAATTTTGATACAAGACATTAGTAAAACTAATGGTGAATATCGTCAATCTGTAAAACCTAACAGATTGATTTTAAACTATTAAATAATCATTTTATTCCGTCTGAAAGCCCGACAGCATATTCTCCTGCATGGCGCACCTCTAACTATGCAGTTTCTTGTCTTGGCTATGCAGTCACGGGATCTCAAGGCGAGGCTGGCAACCTGGGATTTACATCCGATTGTTAATCAAGAGATCTTTTGTTGATCCTTATTTAACAGATAGATACAAAATAAACACACTCAGATGGCTATCGCTTTTGACCCTCGCCAGGCGCACCGCAAAGGAGACGCTTGGCGCGCTTTCGGCATGCTGGTATGGTTATTTATACAGTAGTTTAGCTACGTCTCTGCCAGCCCCTGTGGAGGGGGTGACAGGGGCGACCACAGGACACGCCGATGGACACATTTACCCCGACTGCCGCCCTGCGTCAACAGATGGACGCGCTCGAAGAGGCGCTGGCCCGCCTGGCCCGACAACTGGCGCAGCTCCCCTTGCTGGAGGCCCACGTCTATCCCCTCCCCGCCGTGCCTCAGGGGCAGGAGCACGAGCCCATCGAACAGATAGAGGTGGGCTATCTGGGCGGTGAGGAGGCGCTGGCGGCCACCCTGGCGGCCTACCGGGATCACAGTGCTCGCCCCGGCTGCTCCACCAAGGCCACCCACCGCCTGCCGGGCTGGCTGCGCTTTTCTGCCGCCAGCGCCAGCCAGCTGCGCCCGCTGATCGAAGAGGTCAACACCCGCAAGCTCGCCTTCAAGGAATTGGTGCAGCAGGCTGGCGGGCGGGATGAGAAGTTCGAGCTGGTACACAGGGCCCTGCCCGGGGTGATCACCCTGCAGGTCTACCGCAAGCTGACCCTGCTGGAAGGAGAGCTGCATTCCCTCGGCTTTACCTGGGCCGACAAGCAGAGCATCAACCGCCTCAGCCGGGAGCAGGTGCTGGAGATGCTGGAGCGCAGCCGTCGCTACATTCCGGCGCTCTCCAACAACGAGGAGTGGAGCAAGATGGTGGATCAGGAGGTCTATGACCTTCGCCGCCTGCCTGCCGATGCCGAGCTCAGGATCCGGCGACCGGTCAAGACCCACCCCATGATCAACCTGCTCTGGCAGGACAGGGAACCCCGCAAGCAGCAGCTCAAGGCGAGCCTGCCCCTGCTGCTCTGCTCGGACACCCAGCCCGCCGTCACCCACCTTGGCCACTACCCGCCCAAGCTGCGGCAGGCGCGGCGGGATCGCAAGATCGGCGGTGAGCCCATCATAGAGCGGCTGCACCTCTACCTCTATCAGGGGTAGCTGCAAGCCGGCAGACTCCCCTTGCCCCGCCTTGGCAAGATGCCACCGCGGGCCTGGCTGAGCGGTCCGCCTCTTCGACAGGAGCTCCTGCACAGCCACAGACATAAACAAAGGGGGGATCGCCTGCCGGCGATCCCCCCTTGTGCACAACCTCCGCCTGATCAGCCCATCAGCAGGGCGCGCAGGCTCTCCACATCCAGCCCGCGCACTTCGGACTGGCCGCTCAGCAGGCCATCGGCCAGCGCGCGCTTCTCGTCATGCAGGGCGACTATCTTCTCCTCCACCGTCTGCTCGCACACCAGCCGATAAACCGTCACCGGCTGGGTCTGCCCCATGCGGTGGGCCCGATCGCTCGCCTGATCCTCCACCGCCGGGTTCCACCAGGGATCCAGGTGCAGCACAGTATCGGCCTGGGTCAGGTTGAGGCCCGTGCCCCCCGCCTTGAGGCTGATGAGGAACAGCGGCACCGGCTCGTGCCGGAAGCGCAGTATGGAGTCCTGGCGGGACTTGGCGGAGCAGCCGCCATCCAGATAGCAGTAATCCCACTTCTTCTGTTCAATGCGCGCACGCAGCAGGCTCAGCAGATCGACGAACTGGCTGAACACCAGCACCCGATGACCGTTGCCGATCGCCTCGTCCAGCAGGGCCATCGCCTCGTCCAGCTTGCTGCTGGTCTGGGACCACTCGGGCATCACCAGCTCGGGGGAGCAGCAGAGCCGGCGCAGCCGGGTCAAACCGCTCAGCACGTGCATCAGGGCGCGGCCATCGGCACTTTGCACCTGCTGCACCACCTCGCGCCGGGTGGCCTCATACAGCTGGCGCTCCTCGGGGGAGAGGCTGATGTGATGAATGATCTCTGTCTTGTCCGGCAGCTCGGTCAGCACCTGCTGCTTGAGACGGCGCAGGATGAAGGGGCTGATCACCGCCCGCAGCAGCGCCATGTGCTGGGGATCCTTCACCGCCTTGCCGAAGCGGCGCTTGAACTCGCCCAGGCTGCCGAGCAGACCCGGGTTGATAAAGGTAAACAGGCTCCACAGCTCCCCAAGGTGGTTCTCGATGGGGGTGCCGGAGAGGGCGAGGCGAAAATCGCCCTCAAGCTGGAACAGCAGCTTGGCACGCTGGGTGCCGGCATTCTTGATCTGCTGCGCCTCGTCCAGCACCATGCTCGACCAGCGGCGAGACTTGAGCGCCTCCGCCAGGCTGCCGAGCATGCCGTAGTTGATCAGGATCACCTGGCCGGCCCTGGCATCGCGGATCACCCCTTCCCGCTCGGAGGGGTTTTCGAACACCACCACCTCGAGTTCGGGGGCGAAGCGCGCCACCTCTTCCTGCCAGTTGGTGACCACTGACTTTGGCACCACCACCAGCGCCGGGCCCAGATGCTGGCGCATGCGCAGCACTATGAGCGCCTGCAGGGTCTTGCCCAGACCCATGTCATCGGCCAGACAGGCGCCAAAGCCATGATGGGCCAGGGTCGCCAGCCAGCGCACCCCGTCCTTCTGATAGTCCCGCAGCGGGGTCAGCAGCTCGGCCGGACACTCCACCTCCTGCTGCCACTCCTGTTGCAGGGAGTGCCAGGCGTCATCCCCCTCAGTGGTGATGACGGAAAGCAGGCGGGTGAGCGGATAGGCCAGCTTGTTGTTGATGCGTTGCTCTTCATCCAGCATGGCGCCCAGCATGGTGAGCCGCTCCACCAGCTTGTCGCTCAGCATCAGGCTGGTTTTTTCATCGAGCTGGACGGTGCGCTGGCCCGGCGTCATCTGGCGCAGGATGAGACGCAGGTCGAGGATCTGGTGCTCATCGAGGGCCAGTGCCCCCTCCACCTGGAACCAGTCTTGGCGCCGCTCGATGCGCAGGCTCAGGGCCGCTTCATCCAGACTCTTGAGGCGGGCGCTGTCCTGGTGCCAGTGAATGACCACGCCGGCATCCACCAGTTCGGGCAGGGCGTTGACCAGTGCCAGCGCCTGCTCCCCCTGAAGTAGCCACTCACTGCCGGGCAGGCCGATGGGCAGCGAATTGCGCAGCTGCTGGGCCTGTATCTTCTCGGCGGCCAGGTCCCGCTGCCAGTAGTGATAATCCTTGATCCCCTGCCGCACTATGGCCTCCCCCTTGCCAAGGGGCAGTGGCGGCAACTCGCCCTGACGGGTCACCAGCCTGACCGCCAGCTGGCCATCCTGCCAATCCAGCTGGACCGAGGGAACGCCGGGCCAGGGTGCCAGCTCGGCATTGCCTGTCAGGCCGGCCACCTGGCTGTGCCAGGGCAGGCCCGGGATGGCATCCAGGGTACGCTGCAATTCGCTTAAGCCCTCGGCCGACAAGGGGGGAATGGATTCCAGCGCGGGCAGGCGATCGAGCAGCGCCTGGGGGGTGAGGATGAGCTGCCACAAATCCTGTGCCAGCGGCAGTATGTGGGCCCCGCGCGCGGCGGCGGCCGGACTCAGTACCGCGCCCATGCCCTGCTCCAGGGTGACAATCTGCAACAGGGGCGCACTGATGGCCAGTTGCAGCTTTTGTCCCTTGGCATTGAACAGGCGCGGATGGTTGGCCAGCGGTGCCCAGGCCTCTCGCGGCAAGTGGCCCATAACCCGGGGCAGGGTGCGCACCAGCGCCCAGTCTTCTTCGTCGAGCAGGGCGGCATACTGGGTGGAGAGCAGCGCGGGATCGACCCGGCGACCGGCGGTCCACTCCCCCTTGGTGCTCTGCTTCTGGATCTTGCACTCCAGCTCGGGCCCTTCGGCATGCAGCAGCCACACCAGCCGCTCCTGTGCCTTGCGCACGCCGCTGGAGCGGCCCAGCCCCTGCAGCCAGTTGAGCCAGCTGGCCGAGGCGGGCGTCTTGTCCTCCCCGTCCTGCTCGTCCGTCTCTTCCTCCTCGTTGGCGGCGCGCAGCTGTTGCAGCGGTGCACGCTGCGCCCCCTGCCCCAGCAGGAGCCGCAGCAGATCCTGACAGAAGGCCATCAGCCTGTGATGGGGGTCGGCCTCCAGCACGTGGGAGAGATCCCACTTGTGCAGTATGGCAACCTGGGGGCTCTGCTCACCATGTCGGGCAAGGGCGCAGAGATCGAGCCAGAGATAACCCCAGTGCAACTCCTCCAGCGGCAGTTGCAGGGTATCGAACAACCCGACCGCCTGGCCGTGGCGATCTCCGGCCCACTGGCCCAGCAGATCCGCCAGCAGTGGAAACTGGTTGCCCAGGCTGCGCTGCCACTTCTTGCGCTGCTCGCTGGCAATGACGGGGTCGGCTTGTTGCAGCCAGCCGAGCCAGAGCAGACCGCCGAACATCAGCGGCCACTGACCCTGGCCGCCTTGCGCCTGCCACTGCCCGAGGGCACCGAGCAACCGCTCGGCAAGGGGTTGTTCCGCCCCCTGCTCCGCCAGCTGCTGCAAGGCGGGCCAGTGAGTGGTTACCTCGCCTGCCAGGTCGCCACAGAGCCATTGCCACTCGGATGCGGCCCCCTCGCCCATGCGGGTCAGCTCGGGGGCACAGGCGCTGGCGACCGATGCCAGCGGCCACCGCTCACCCGGTTCTGCATCGAGCAGGGTTTGCAGGGCGAAGTGCATCAGCATCAGTTGTTGCCATTGCGGGCTGGACCCCGGCAGCAGGCGATGGGCCTCGGGCACGTCGAGCAGGCTCAGCAGATCGGCCGCGAGGTAGTAAGTCGGCACCTGACCCGCCTCCCCAAGGCAGAGCTCGCGCACCAGGGCCTGGGCCATCTCCTGGCCGGTCACCGAGGGCACCCGTGCCCAGTTCGGCATGGGGCAGGCTCCCGAGCGCACCGCCAGGATCAGCGCCAGGGTTCCCTCTGCCGTCAGACTCCACTGCTGCTCCCCGCGCAGCCGCACCAGCCCCTGCAACTGCAACTGGCTCAGCTTGTCGATCAAGGCCCGCCCGAGCGGCTGCTGTGCTTGCAGTTGTTCTTGCAAATAGCGGGTACTGGCGGTGCGCTGCAACTGCAGCTCACTGAGCAGGGCATAACAATCGGAAGAGAGGGTGAACGCAGACATCAAGACTCACGGGCAGGTGCAAAAGCGGAATTTTAACGGGAAAGCGGCGGCGGCTCGACCCTTAACCGTGAAATAACCCAAAAAAAAGCCGACTGGCTCATAGAACACCGCGAGCAGGGCTGAGCGCCGAGGGATGGCAAGAGGCTGCAACCTCGGCGAAATGACAATAAAAAAGGCGCCGCAGCGCCTCTTTGGGGGTAAACGTGCCGACGTGTCAGCCTTCCAGCTGCGCCAGACGGGCTTCCAGAGCCTGCAACTGTGACTTGAGGGTTTCGACCTCTTCCTCCAGCGCGCTCAACCTGTCCGCCGCCGGGGATGCATAGCTGCTGGCTGGGGATGCCTCGGCCAGCGCCTGCAGATCCACCTCGCCGCTGAACAGATGGGCATAGCGGGATTCACGCTTGCCCGGTTCACGGGGCAACTTGACCACATAGGGCCCCTGCTCAATCAGGGCGGCCAGCGCCGTATCCACCTGAGTGACATCATCGAAGCTGCACAGGCGGTTGGTACGGGAGCGCAGTTCGCCCGGTGTCTGCGGGCCGCGCAACAGCAGCTCGCAGACGATGCCGAGCTCCTGCTCGCTGAACTTGAGGGTGCCGAACTCGGTATTGCAGAAACGGTGCTGGTAACGGGGCACCCGGGCGTTGAAACCGGCGGTGTTGACCACCAGACGCTTGCGGATCAGTTCATCCACTACGGCGCGGATATCCAGCTCGGAGAGATCCAGTACCGGCTCGCGGTTGCTTTTCTGGTTGCAGGCATTGACCAGGGCATTGAGGGAGAGGGGGTATTGATCCGGCGTGCAGATCTCTTTCTCGATCAGAGCGCCGATCACTCGGGCCTCCAATGGGCCTAGCACTAACTCCATTTCATACTCCCTTTCTAAAACAAGACGTTGAGGCCACTATCTTAGCCATGGCGCCTCTGCCGTCCAGCAGAGGCAACCATTTTTGCGAAGCCGTGAGGCGGTTGATGAAACATCGCACAACCTGGCCGCCCCGCGTGGCGCCGACAGCCAACATCAGGAGGAGGGCTTGCGCTCAAGCGCCGTGGCCACTGAGGTGGCGGCCGAGCCGGTCAGCAAGGGATCACCCGGATAGAGCATCAGGGCCTGCGCTCGCAGCGCCCTTGCCTCCTCCTGCCGCCCCAGCGCGCCGAGCGCGAGCACCATGTTCGCGTAGATATTGGATCTGGGGGTGTGGCGCACAAAGGCCTGGCCCCAGTCGAGATAGGCTTCAAGCTCCGCCTTGTTGTCGGCCTGCAAGCCCACCATGAGTCGCACCGAGTTCACGTCAAACTCCACACGGGTCAACCAGGCCATGGGATTGACGATGTCGAGCAACAGGGTCGGCTCCTTGTAGCCGCTACGCTCATACTTGGTCACCACCCAGGCGGTATGAATGGCGGTGAGCATGAAGGGCACGACCAGCAGAGGAATGGTGATGGCCACGAAGCGCAACAACAGCCAGGGACGATAGACATATTCGCGCCAGCTGGCACTGCCCGAGGCCTGCAGCCCCTCCTCCACCTCCGCATCCAGCACATGGATCAGCAGCAGCAGGGCCCACCAGAGGACGATGGCATGATAGAGCGGATACTCGGTCTGGGTGTGCAGCAGTATGGGGGTCACCAGCGCCAGCAGCGCCGCCCCCTTGACCCAACCCGCCCTGGCAAGCCGCCACAACAGAGCACCGCCCATCAGCGCCATGCCGATCATGGGGGCCAGCCCGCCCTCCACCGCCCAGTAGAGAAACTCGTTGTGGGGGTGATCGAGGTTGTATTCAATCTGCACCATGGCCGGGTTCAGCGCCTTGTCAGCCATGTAGTGATGCAGGAAGGTGGTCTCAAAGCTGCCGTAGCCCCAGCCGACCCAGGGAGATTGTGCAATCAGCTTGGCGGCGTAGGGCCAGTAGATGGAACGCATACCGCCGGACTGATAGGCCTCGAGCCCGCGTTTGACGCCGCTGATCCCGTATTGAGATATCAACCCCAAGGCGATGCCCAATCCAACCAGCCCCAGAACCCTGTGCAGTTGCTGCTGGCGATAAAGTTGTGGTACGAGTAGCAGCAGGGCCAGCAAGCCACCCAGTTGCCCCACCCGGGATTGCAACCCCACCAACAACAGGCTGGCCGCCAGGATCACCCCATAACGCAGCCCTCTGAGCCAGACATTGGCATTGCCGCGCAGCTCCAGCCAGGTGGCCAGCGCAAGCCCGGTCGCCATGAAGGTTGCCATCACATTGGGCTGCTGAAAGATGCCGTAGGGGCGATTGACCCGAGTGTCATAACCGAGCCAGTTGCCGGGGGTCAGCAGGTAGTACTGCACCAAGCCAAGCAGCGCCTCTATGGCCACAGCCCCCAACAGCAAATAGAGCAGCTTGTCACGGGCCTGACGAGCCAACTGCCATTGGTACAGACAAAACAGAAACAGCAGACCGGCAAACAGCCCCAACAGCCGGGGAATGGCATAGTCTTTGAATTCGAAACCTGGATAGGCCATGGGCAGCAACAGCAAGCATCCACCAAACCATAGCCAGGCCTGCAATGGCGAGAACACCAGCCGCTGCTGCAGCGTCACCTGCCACGACCCCAGACCTATGACGAGGCTGGCAAAGATCCAGCCCCAGGCATTGAACGGCAGATAGAGCCCGGCCCCGCCGGGGTTGTGCATGAAAAAGTGCATGCCCAGCAACCAATAAAGCACGCTGACCACACCAAAGATCCTTGTTGTCACCCTCATCAGCCCTGACCCCTTGTTTTCATGCTCTTGAACACAATCACCAACCCCAAAAAAGAAAGGGGGCAAAGCCCCCCATTACTTACTTGGTAAACATTATGCCTGTTCAGGCCGGCGGAAAGCATGGCGTACTAGCACAATCCCGACACCCAGCATGCCACCGAGCAAGGTGGCCAACACCACGATCAGAGGACGCTTGGGCTTGTCACGATTCAGCGGTTCTTCCGGCGCATCAAGATACGAGAAGGGCCTGAAGGTGATGCCATCAAGCTTAACTTGCTTGAGGCGATCTATCTGAGCCTGTAGATCCGCAAGTTTCGGCTGATAAACACTCAAGTCAATAGTCCTGAGTACTTTCAGTTTCGCTTCTAACCCTTTGGTGCCCAGCGTAATCGGAAAGCGTTCTCCATTGTTGTAATTTTCTAGGGGCCGTTCAACACCGGCGGCGTTAGCAACGGAAATCGTCAGCACGGTACTCTCAATCTCACGCTTAAGAGCTCGCTCAGCATCCTCTTTGGTCAATTTAAGGTTCGTCATCATAGTATCGAGCTGCATTGACTGTTGTGCTGTAAGGTCACTGACCAAACGCAGCTGTTGCTTTGCAATGATGAACTGGATATAGCTTTCCAACATGGTCAATGCCTTATTTGACGCATCTGCACTGCTCGTCAAGGTAATACCCGGTCTTTCACCCTTTTTATCGACAGCCTCAGCAGAGATAAACTTGGCCCACTCACGGACCCAAAGGCGCTGCCCTCGCTCATCCAGCTGCGCCTCTTCAACGTGTTTTTTAAAAAACTCACTTCCCATCAAGAAATCACGACGATTCTCATAAGTATTGAACTCGCGCACAAATTCATCATAAATGGCCTTGTTATCGGGAAAGTCGGTGACCCCAAGCAGTTTGGCCTGGCTGGCAACTTGTAGCATGGGCAGCAGATCTTTGTTGGCTGGAGTCTGGATCACGGCATTAGCCGACCAAACTTGTGGAGCCAATAACGCATAGATAATCCCGGCAACGGCAAAAATGCCTGCCACCAAACAGATCAATATCTTCTGGCGCCACAGCACCAATACGAGCTCACGTAGATTAATCACATCAGAGCCGGTGGTTTGTACCCACTGCGCTGGCACATCCGGAGTTCTCTCTTTCATTTGCTATCTCTTATCCAATAAAATCCCAAAAACTGATGCTTGATTCAAGCGCTTACCGCGATGCTAAAATTTACCGCCTGACGATCCTTATCAGACAAAGACAGAGGGTATTTATCCGACAGTGGCCAATTTATTGCCAATGAGGAAGAATTCCAGCGGATGCAATGCTCATCACCAGGCTGATAATAATCGGTACACTTGTAAAAAACATCCGCCATCTCGCTCATCACATAGAAACCATGGGCAAAACCGGGGGGGATCCACATCAACTCCCCTTGATCGGCACTCAATATATGCCCTACCCAAGTACCATAAGTAGGAGAGCCAACCCTGATATCCACTGCAACATCGAAAATGGTGCCAGTTATTGCCTGTACCAACTTGCCCTGTGGGTGACGCTGCTGATAATGCAAACCTCGCAAGGTTCCGCCATTGGAGCGGCTCAAATTGTCTTGTACGAACTTGTATTCCCCACAATGCAGCTCAAATTCACTCTGACGAAAACACTCCATGAACTCACCACGATGATCACGATATATCTGTGGTGTGAGAATAACAACATCAACTAAACTAGTAGCACGGTATTGCATGTTAATACCTAAAAAGTGGATGTAGATATTAATTTGAAATAAAAAATCACAAAATATAGCTAATCTAAACTATTTTCATGGCAGCCAAAACTAGGCTCCAACAAGCGTAATAAATACTTACCATAACCACTATTTTTGAGGGGGATCGCAAGCTCACGCAGCCGCATATCATCGATCCATGATTGTCGCCATGCAATCTCTTCAGGGCAACCAACTTTCAATCCTTGGCGTTTTTCCAATGTTTGAATAAAACTGCCCGCCTCTTGCAAGCTATCGTGAGTTCCTGTGTCAAGCCAGGCACAACCACGCCCAATAAAGGTAATATCAAGCTCACCGCGCTCAAGGTAGAGCCAATTAAGATCCGTGATTTCCAGTTCTTCGCGATCAGAGAGCACCAACTGTTTAGCCAATGAAGAAGCTTGTTCATCATAAAAGTAAAGCCCGGTAACAACAAAATGACTTTTCGGCACAGCAGGTTTTTCTGTAATTGCGATCACTGTTCCCATTTTATCAAAACTTAATACTCCATAACGCTCAGGATCATTAACATGATAAGCAAAGATACCAGCACCTGTGGAGATTCGGTTTGCCCGTTGGAGCTGCTTGGCAAGATCGGCGCCATAGAAAAGGTTATCCCCCAAGATGAGACAACAAGGATGCCCGGCCAGAAATTCTTCGGCAATCAACAGTGCTTGGGCTATCCCCTGCGGTTGTTGCTGCACCGTATAACTAAGAGTAAGCCCCCATTGCCTTCCGTTTCCTAGAAGTAGCTGAAATCGGGGCATATCCACTTCAGTAGTGATTATCAGGATTTCTCTAATCCCAGTTAGCATCAGAGTTGAAAGTGGATAGTAAATCATAGGTTTATCATAAACAGGCAACAGTTGTTTACTCACCGCCAAAGTGGCCGGGTAAAGCCGAGAACCAGAACCACCAGCCAAAATAATTCCCTTACGAAACTGTTGTGTAGACTTGGTTCTCATTTCGTCCTCTGCAACTGTAATAAGGTATCTCTCACGCCTTCACGCCAATCAGGTAATTTCACACCAAAAGTGCTGCAAAAACGCATTGTATCCAGACGAGAGTTGAGCGGTCGACGCACCGGACTTCGGTAAGAAGCACTAGTCACAGGAATAAGTCTAGGTACCTTCTCTATCAACCCAATACGATGAGCCTCGTTGAATATAAAATCTGCATAGTGAAACCAACTCACCTCCCCCTCTGCGGTAACATGATATAAGCCGGCAAGGGAGGGCATGGACTGTATTCGAGTTACTGCCATCATGGTCAACTCAGCCAACAGAGCGGCAGAAGTGGGTGCTCCTATCTGATCACAGACTACAGATAATTCACTCTGTGTCTGTCCCAGCCGTAGCATGGTTTTTACAAAATTATGGCGCCAGGGGCTATGCAACCAACTAGTTCGAATAATCAGATAGCGGCAACCACTAGCGATAATCTCCTGCTCACCAAACCATTTACTCTGGCCATAAATATTTAAAGGATTAGGTGTATCCTCTTCACACCATGGTCGCACACCACTGCCATCAAACACATAATCGGTTGAAAAATGCACCAAGAGGGCATCATGCTGCTTGGCTACCCGAGCTAAATGACAAACCTTGTCTCGGTTGACCGCCATCACCTGCTCAGGCTCTTCCTCTGCCAGCTCGACTTGGGTATAAGCAGTAGCGTTGATAATCACTTGGGGTGTACACAATGCGAACACCTCATTGAGAGGGATCCTTCTCCCGCTGGGGTATTCATCGTGAGTCCATTGACGCAACTTTATATCGGCAGCCTTACACTGAGCCACCAGTGAACGCCCCAATTGACCATGCTCTCCCAGTAATAATATGGAATCAGTCAGAAGGCCTGCCATAGTTCAGTATCCATACATAGGCAAATCAGCCTCCGAATTGAGAAATTCAATATCATCATCAATAAGTGCCCGACTCAGTGCTCCCTTAGCTGAACCTTTCGCCTTCCAAACTAGATCACAAATACCATCTGTTGGATTGAATCCAGCGGGAACACTAAGCAACAAACTACGGATCTGCTCGTGAGAAAAATGATGGCAGGCATCATCCAGCTTTACCAAAAATGTGCGCAACTCGGGCCATGGCAGCAACTGTTCAGATGCCTTCATGATCCGAGGGTGAGAGGTACCCTCAACCTGCTCACCAATCAACAGCTCCTCAAATAGTTTTTCCCCCGGCCGTAATCCAGTTATCTTGACCTCGATATCACCACTCGGGTTCTGTTCATTTTTAAGGGTTAAACCACTCAAACGGACCATCCGGTGTGCTAAATCGATAATCTTTACCGGCTCTCCCATATCCAATACAAACACATCCCCACCCAACCCCATGGCCCCAGCCTGAATAACCAATTGTGAAGCTTCAGGAATCGTCATGAAATAACGAATAATATCGGGATGAGTGACTGTCAATGGCCCGCCATCACGGATTTGCTTGCGAAACAGCGGCACCACGGATCCGGAAGATCCAAGCACATTACCAAAACGCACCATACAAAATCTGGTTTGGCTTTGGGCTGCGGCCAAGGCTTGTAATACCAATTCTGCCAACCGTTTAGTTGTACCCATAATGTTAGTTGGGCGAACAGCTTTATCAGTTGATATAAGAACAAAGGTTTCTACCTGAGCACGAATGGCGGCCTGAGCACAATACAAAGTACCAAACACATTGTTGCGTACCCCCTCAACTACATTATATTCAACCAGTGGCACATGCTTATACGCCGCAGCATGATATACTGTTTGAATTTGGAAGGTACTCATCACTGCTTGCAAACGATGTTGACGCTGCACAGAACCAAGTAAAGGTACAATCTCAACTTGTAAATCTTGTGCTCGATTAATTTCGTTAAGCTCTTTGTCTATCGCATACAAGCCGTACTCTGACAGCTCGAATAACACCAATTGGGAAGGTTTACAACAAATAATCTGGCGGCAAAGTTCTGAACCGATTGAACCTCCGGCACCAGTAACCATCACCCGTTTTCCACTGATATTGGCATTGATCAACCCAGGAATAGGATCAACTGGATCGCGTCCCAGCAGATCTTCAATAGAGACTTCTTTGAGCTCATCAATGTGTGCATGCCCAGTCACCAAATCAGCCATGCCCGGAATAGAAAGCACTTCACAAGGAAAATGCTCCAATCGATGAAGGGCCTCTTGGCGGATCGTTCGAGAGGCACTAGGCATAGCAAGCAAAATCTTTTTGATATCAAATCGCTGAATCAGCTCACCAGCCCAATCTGGGCTATAAACATTAATACCCTGGATCACCGTCTTTTGCAAAGTCGGTTCATCATCGATAAACGCAACTGGAAAAAATTCTTTTCCCTGATTTAACGCTACCTGTAACTGCCTACCAGATGCTCCTGCACCATATATCAACACAGCTGTCCGCTGATGTTTACCACCATTGACCAATGCTCTGAAAAATAAGCGTACCCCCCCGACTAACAATACCGCGAAGGAAAAATAGATAACTGACACAGTTCTTGGTAACGGGACCTCCATAAAGAAAGCCAGCATCACCAATGACATGGTGGACATAAACACGCCAAGCGATACAGTCCACAACACCTTGAATCCAACATAACGGAGCACTGCACGATAAAGGCCCAACCGTATAAAAATGATAACGGTCACTGGCAGCAACAGCGCTAACATTTGCCAATGCAAACTACTCTGAAGAGGAATTTTGGCATCTAACCGAACCCAATAACCGCCCCAAAATGCCAGCGACAGCAATAGCGTATCTGCGAGTACGCAGATCATTCTCTTATAAAGACGAGGGATACCCAGAAAATAGGTTAACATAATTACACCATGAAATTAACTACGGTGAAGAAGGATTGCGTGCAGCTACAAAGATAGATGCTATTTCGACCTGACTGCATCGCCAGCACCACTACCGGTGGCAGTCATCATAATATAGCGAAAGTAGTTAGCTAAGGTGAGCGTATCAATCATCTCACGGTCCGTCTTGGCCAACAACTTTGGGGTCGACATATCAATGTTTTTCACTTGTGCAAGCCCGGTAATACCAGGCAACACATTATATACCCCCAAAAAATCTCGCTCAGAAATTAACTCTACTTGATTAAACAAATTAGGACGTGGTCCAACCAAGCTCATCTCACCTTTAAGCACATTGATCAATTGTGGTAATTCATCTATCTTTGTCTTACGCAAAAAAGCACCAAATTTGGTAATAGAGCTAGAACTTGCCAAGTGGCTGGCAACCGATTCCGTACTTACCGCCATAGTACGAAATTTAATCAGGCTAAATGGCTTTTTATGGCGTCCGACACGCTCTTGCACAAAAATAGGTGAGCCTGTATCAAACAGGCCTATCAGGGTAACTATCAATAATACAGGCCAGAGTAATAATAAGCCGAAAAATGCTGCAAAATAATCAAAAAACTTAATCAACATGTTTTATTATCCTCAACGAAACAGCGCCTGAGCCCTTCTTCAACCGAGATAGGTGGCTTCCAACCTAGGGTCTCTTTTGTATGGGTAATATCCACTTGCAGATTACCACAAAGCCGCTCAATCACCGCCTGTTTACCGGTCAATTTTCCCAATAATTTGAGCCAGCCCATCGGCACCGACAGTAACCTTGGCGACTTACCAACAGCCAGTGTCATCATCTTGATCAATTGAGTGGTGGAGACATCTTGATCATCGCTCACTAAAAATGTTTGGTTGGCAGCGTTAGGATGATCAATACAGGTGATAATTAGATCAATTAAATTATCGAGAGCAACTATACTACGTTGATTGTGGATAGCGCCCAATGGCAAAGGCAGATTCTTTTTGGCTATCTCGAGTAATGTTGAAAAATTTCCTTTAACACTTTGGCCATATACTAAGGGTGGACGAATAATTACCAACTCCATGCAATTGTTGATGACCAACCTGCGCAGCCCATCTTCTGCTGCCTGCTTTGAACGACCATAGTTATCCTCTGGCGCCGGGGAACTTGTATGGTTAAATGGCTGCAGACTGCGTGTCGACTCACCGTTAACTTTGATAGAACTGATAAAAATAAAGCGCTTAACACCAGCGATAATAGCCTGATGTGCTAAATTAAGTGCCCCATCAACATTAATATCTTGATAAATATCGCGGCCGTCATGAGTTAAATTACTCATGACATGGGTCTGAGCGGCACAATGAATCACCACATCGATATCACTCAGAGCAGTTGCGTAATCAGCAGCGCCACCAATCTCACCAATAACATGAGTGACATTATGCGCAGTGCCAATTGGCAAACCAGCAGGCGCATGGCGACCATACGTGCGTATTGACAAGCCAGGTTGATGCATTAACTGAGTTAACACTGCACGGCCCACAAAGCCAGTAGCACCAGTTAACAAAATCATAACACACCTCAAGAGTTGAAATAAATGAAAGTGCGAAAAATAACGCGAGATCATTAATTACCGTTAAATTAACTTTATTTAAATCACAATAAAGCATCATTTATATGATTCCGCACAGAATAGCCCATGCAAAAACTAAATATTTTTGATGTTTTTTAAAACCTTAAAAACCAACTCTTGTGCCGTTTCAATATCATTTGCCTCGGCATAACAACGTAACTCTGGTGCATTACCAGATGGGCGCAGGTGAATGATACATGAATCCTTGAACGTAAGACGTAGCCCATCGGTGGAATCGACTCGAGTGACGTGACAATCGGCTAAACCAAGTTGCTCTAATAATACCTGAGGATTATCCATTCCGTTGGCTAAAATCGTTCGGCTACGCTCGGTCAGAAAATTTTGAATACGGTCTGAGTAGGTATAACGCGCGGGCAGTGCTGTAACTAGTGTAGAAATTTTTCCCTTCCCTGTAGCTAATAACATCAAGAAAGGCAATACAGCATCACGTGTTGGCAAGGCGGCAAGCGGTTGACCATTCAGATCAATATCGCTACCCAACAAGAAACCTCCATTGGCTTCAAACCCAGCTACACGCTTATATTCTTTGGCTAAAGTAGAAAACTCAGCAATCACATAAGGGGAACCAATTTTTGTCAGTTTTACCTTATTAAAATGACCACAGCTAGTAACCACGGTATTACTGCTCACTGGAATCGCCAACGCTTCTATATCCAAGGCATTGGCACACAACAAACCCAAAATATCACCACGTAGCCATTCACCATTTTCATCGGCGACCAACGGTCGATCACCATCGCCATCGGTTGAGAAGATAGCATCTAGTTGATACTCAACAGACCAGCGACGAGCTCTGGCTTTATCTTCCTCACCAACAGCTTCGGTATCAATCGGTACAAACTGGTCACTACGCCCAATCCGAATAACCTCAGCTCCCAAAGACTCAAATAAAGGTGCATATAATTCACGGCCCGCGCTAGAGTGCTCATAAACACCTATCCGCTTACCTGCCAATAAATCAGTAGTAAATAAAGATCGATACCGCGAGCAATACGTCTCCCCCGCCCGTGAGCTAGCGATTAATTGTGGGAGCGGTGGCAATGGTGAAAACTGAACCTCTGCTGACAAGATCGCCAGTTCATCGAGTTTAGTTATTTCACCATCTGGTCGATAGAATTTCAAACCGTTGCGATCAAATGGAATATGGCTTCCGGTTACCATGATACATGGCATTTTATCCTGCATCGCCTGATAGGCCAGAGCTGGTGTCGGAACCACACCATAATATACTGGATCAATTCCCACTTGCAGCATAGCTGCGGCACAGGCTTGTGCCATAGCCAAGCTACTTGGTCGGTTATCGATGGCCAATGCCATCTGATGAACATCGAATTCACGACGTATTACAGTAATAAATGCATGCACAAAGGCTGCGCATACCTCAGGGGTAAAATCCACAACAAGGCCGCGTGCACCACTGGTGCCAAAGGCAACATGACTATCGGCGATCACTCGCTTAGTATTCATAATACTCGGCTCAATTAATTTAGTTAAAATATTGGTGTATTTTTGTCAATCGCTTCATTAATAATGCCAATGGAAAAAACACCCCATTGCTACGCATAATTTTCACTTCTTCTTTTATTTTTCTCTTAACATTTCGTAGTGAATTATTACTCGCTCCCCCTACCCGCATTTTAATAACAACTTGTGGTAAGTAAGCTGCCTTTAATTCCCCACTATTAAAATAGCGTAATATAGAGTCATAATCAGAAGCAATGTTAAAATTAAGATCAAACCCCCCCCACTTTTCATACATAGCTTTAGTCATATAAAAAGTTGGGTGCGCCGGCATCCAACCAAACTGTAACTTCACTGGTTTAAAATAACCACTCACCCAATGTCGAATAACTTTTCTGGTATCGTATTTATCTACATAGTCAAGATCGGCATACACTGCATTATAATTTCCGGCGACGAAAGCCGATACTAGTTTCTCAACGGAATCAGGAGCAGAAAATAGATCATCTGAATGCAAAAAACCGACAATGTCCCCAGTTGCAGCAGCGATTCCCTTGTTTAGCGCATCATATATCCCACGATCTGGTTCAGAAATGATCATACTGACTCTGCTGGATTTTTTTTGGATAATTTCAAGAGTATTATCCTGCGAAGCACCATCAACAATAATATACTCTATATTAGGGTAAGTTTGGCATTCTAATGAGGACAATGTATCACAAATCGTCGCAGCACTATTAAAAGTAGCAGTAATAATACTGACCTTCATCAATATCCAACCCCTGTTGATGGCAACCGTACAATATCATCCTCTGCCAGATAAACACCTGTTCTCACTTCAATCATCTCCAACGGGATCTTTCCTGGATTTTCGATAGCATGAGCAACCCCGACAGGAATGTAAGTAGATTCATTCTCAGACACAATATAGGATTCATCACCACGGGTAACTCGTGCGGTACCGGAGACAATCACCCAATGCTCGGCACGGTGATAATGAATCTGTAATGCGGTTTTTTGTCCGGGCTTCACCATAACCTGTTTGACGTGATAACGCTGACCATCAGCAATCGCATCGTGGCTACCCCAGGGGCGAAATACCTCGCGATGTTGCAACTGCTCAGGGCGGTTTACTTGCTTGAGTTGCGCAACAATGCCTTTAACCTCTTGTACCTTGTCTTTATGTGCCACCAACACGGCATCTTTTGTCTCAACTACCACTAAATCAGACACCCCAACCGTGGCGATCAAGCGATGTTGGGAGTAAATCAGACTATTTTCAGTTGACTCAGTCAGTACATCACCGCGCAATACATTGCCTCGCTCATCTTTATCGCTTACCTCCCAAAGTGCCGACCAAGAGCCGACATCACTCCAGCTTGCATCAAGTGGCATTACTACGGCATTGGCGGTTTTTTCCATCACTGCATAATCGATCGAGTCATCCGGACAAGCCGCGAATGCTATAGGGTCGAGCCGAATAAAGTCGAGATCATCCTGCGCCAGTTGCAATGACTGCTGACACGCCTGAACCATCTGCGGACAGTGTTGTTCCAACTCTTGTAAATAGACCGACGCTTTGAACAAAAACATGCCGCTATTCCACAGGTAACGACCATCAACTAGATATTGTTCTGCCAATTCTAGGCTTGGTTTCTCGACAAATGCCTTCACCATAGTAGCGCCTTGTCCGGCATCCACACCTTGCTGGATATAACCATAACCGGTCTCTGCCTCTGTTGGCACAATACCAAACGTGACCAGTTTCCCCTGCTCTGCCAATGGTATGGCAGCCTGTACCGCCGCACAAAATACGTCGGGCCGCCCAATCATATGATCCGCCGCCAGCACCAGCAGTAAAGGGTCATTACCTTTGGCTGTTGCATGCAACGCTGCAACGGCAACTGCCGGTGCGGTGTTACGGCCAACCGGTTCCAACGCAATGCTGCCATGGGTCAGATTGGCCTTTCGCAACTGCTCCGCCACGATAAAGCGATGCTCCTGATTACAGATAATGAAGGCAGGCTGATGAGCCAACGGTGCAATGCGCAGCAGGGTCTCTTGCAACATGGTGGCATCACTGGTGAGAGACAAAAACTGCTTGGGGAAAAGGGTTCGAGACAAAGGCCATAGTCGGGTGCCAGAACCACCAGCCATCACAACAGGCAATAACATAGCGTTACATCCTTTCTGTAAAATAATCTTTGGTGTGCTGATGCACATCTTTTGCAGCAAGTAGCTCAACCGTGTCAAACCAACGATACGCATCGTGCTGTTCTATTGGTAATTTCATGACGAGCTCATCGACGACAAGCTGATAACCAAGCACCACATAATGGGTTGAGAAATCACCGCCGGCAAAATTGTCGGGGTAAAAATGCTGATATGCGCCCAAGAAACTGGCTCCCGTCAGTGGCATACTTACCCCCAACTCTTCAGCAGTTAAGCGTAAAAAGGCTACATCAAATGGTTCATCTTTTCTGATCCGTCCACCCGGTACAAACCAATAGCCTTGCGCAGGGCGATTAAGGCGCTGCCCCAGCAGCGCCTTGCCATCACGATTCAACACGATCAAGTCGATCGAAACCAAAGGAGTATGGGCAACGATCGTCTTGAATAGCGGTAAATCCAGTTTCTTACTCATGTTATGACCTGAATTGATCCTGACTGGCCAAAAACCACTGATAAGTCATCGTCAAACCAGCTTCCAGGTCATGGCGATAACGCCAACCAAGATCGGCAAGACGGCTGACATCCATCAGCTTGCGTGGTGTTCCATCGGGTTTAGTGGCATCAAATACCACCTGGCCGGTAAAACCAACCACCTTGGCCATTGTTTCTGCCAGCTCGCGGATAGTGCAATCAACCCCAGTACCCACATTGATGTGAGAGAGCATCGGCTGGGTATTGGCCTGATACACATCGTCAGAGAGCTCCATTACATGAATGCTGGCAGCCGCCATATCATCAACATGCAAAAACTCACGCATTGGGGTTCCACTGCCCCATACCACCACTTCACCGTCACCATTTAGCTTGGCTTCATGGAAACGGCGCAGCAGTGCCGGGATCACATGGGAGTTTTCCGGATGGAAGTTGTCGTTCTCACCATACAAATTAGTAGGCATGACGCTGCGGTAATCACGCCCATATTGGCGATTAAAAGATTCACACAGTTTGATGCCTGCGATCTTGGCGATAGCATAAGGCTCGTTTGTTGGCTCAAGAGTTCCCGTCAGTAGTGCCGCTTCTGTCATCGGCTGTTCAGCTAACTTGGGATAAATACAGGATGAACCCAAAAATAATAACTTTTGCACACCAGCCTGATGAGCCGAATTGATGATGTTGCACTCCATCACCAAGTTCTCAAAAATAAACTCTGCTGGATAAGCGTTATTGGCGTGGATACCGCCCACTTTGGCCGCAGCCAAGTAGATCTCATCGATCGCTTCATTCGCAAAGAAATGCTCGACCGCCTCCTGGCGAGTCAAATCCAACTCACGGTGGGTGCGCACAACAAGCTCCACATCGTCACGAAGGATCAGCTGACGGCAGATGGCCGAACCGACCATCCCCCGATGGCCCGCCACAAACACCCGTTTTGTAGTGGTGTCCTTTACGGTCATAAATCAATTCTCCAGTGAAATTGCCACATCAAAGCCATTGGCCTTGAGCAAAGCATGTTGTTTGGCTTGCTGCAGATCATTGGCAACCATTTCGGCACACATCTCTTCAACCGTGATCTCGGGTACCCAGCCCAATTTAGCCTTGGCCTTGGCAGGGTCTCCCAGCAAGGTTTCTACTTCTGCCGGACGGAAATAACGTGGATCAACACGCACAATCACGTCCCCCACGTTGACAGCGGGAGCATTGGAGCCATTGACCGCCGACACTGTAGCAATCTCATCAATACCTTCGCCGCTGAACTCAAGTTCAATCCCGGCCTCTTTGGCTGACATCCGGACAAACTCGCGAACGGAGATCTGCTTGCCGGTGGCAATAACAAAATCTTCCGCCGACGCCTGTTGCAGCATCATCCACTGCATCCGCACATAATCCTTGGCATGGCCCCAATCACGCAACGAGTCCATATTGCCCAAATAAAGGCACTGCTCTATGCCCTGGGCAATATTGGAAATGGCACGAGTGATCTTGCGGGTCACAAAAGTCTCACCACGACGGGGGGACTCATGGTTAAAGAGGATGCCGTTACAGGCATACATGCCATAGGACTCGCGGTAGTTAACGGTGATCCAGTAGGCATACATCTTGGCCACAGCATAGGGAGAGCGGGGATAGAAAGGAGTTGTCTCCCGCTGCGGGATCTCTTGTACCAGACCATAAAGCTCAGAAGTAGATGCCTGATAGAAACGAGTCTTCTTTTCCAGCCCATTGATGCGGATCGCCTCCAGCAGACGCAACGTCCCCAGTGCATCTACATCGGCGGTATACTCCGGTGATTCAAAAGAGACTGCGACATGGGACATAGCCGCTAGATTATAAATCTCATCCGGTTGAATCTCTTTCACTAGACGAATAATATTTGAGCTGTCTGACAGATCACCATAGTGCAACGTAATATTGTTGTCACTATTACATAATTGGTCAATACGCGTTGTGTTATAAGAAGAAGCACGACGAATCAAGCCGTGCACTTTATAACCTTTTTCTGCCAACAGCTCAGCTAAATAAGACCCATCTTGACCGGTGATACCGGTGATTAGTGCTACTTTCATGAATTAAATACCTCTGTCAAAAAAACCTATAAATCTTTGCCTCAAAATTCTATACGAATTAGGCTTACCTAATAAACAACGCATGACTGCATTACCTAAAAACAAAAAAAAATCTCGATACAATAAGAATGAAGGATGCTGTTTTAACAAAACTCTAAACATTTTCCCTTGACCTTTTGCATAGGTTAAGTGTTTTTCATAACTCGCTGATCTTGCTGGATGATAAACATAGGCTGCACTTGCTTCTAATACACGAATGTAATTTTTTTTACTAAAATACTCAAATAAAAAAAGAACATCCTCACCACTTTTGAAACGAGTTAATTGACCTGGCCCAAAATTTTCATCAAACCTTATCAAACCAATGTCTGAAACTTTGAAGAGATATGACCAAACATATGTATCATATATTGGATTTATCTTTTTAAGATCACCATTAATAAAGGTTTTGTTAAAACTGACATTAGTTCTGTCACAATCAGAAAATCTAACTTTTATCTTGGGGTTATGATACCGATTACATGCAATAAAGTCAGCACTTTCCATAGGCCAGTAGATAGAGGCATCATGAAATAGAATAAACTCTGCACCTACAAAAATTGCTTTTTCAATACATATATTTCTAGCTCTTGATATCCCCATAAATTCAGTTTCAAAGACACTAACATAATTAGGTAAGTCAGCATATGAAGTCTTTGATTTTTTATCACCTTGTACAACAAGGAAAATCAAGACCTGATTACCCCAAGCTTGAGCGATGTGTTCAAATGAACTTTTTAACGAATTTTGATGGCGTAACCAATCATTCTTCGTAACGCAGACACCAACGAATAGAGTAGTCTGAAAGCATATACCGCTCATTAATTTGACCTTGTTAGGAAGTTTTTTACAGAATGATATGGCCATGCAATTAAGCCTCGGCTGCTCAGCAGCATCTTCTGTAAAATATTAAAGTCGGATTGCCATACTGCGTGTAGCCTTTCTTTCCACATCCACGATTTATTATGTGCTTGGGAACTAACGCCGGTTGTATCAAAATTTGCAATGCAAAGATCCAACGCCTTCGGCTTAAGATTCTTCCACACACAAAGAAGATGAGCATAATCTGCACAAAAGCGATAACGAGTATTATATGTCTGCTTGAACAGAGAACGGTGGTAAATCATGCTCTGATGGTTCAACATATGAGAAATCAAGAATGACAATGAACACTCTTGTTCCTGAATTATCCCATCGGTACGATAACCGCCATAGAATAAATTGACATTGCCGGATATAGTATTAATTTCCTTTAGCAGTACACTTAATACATTTTCATTATCTAATGTATCACCAGCGTTCAGAAAATAGATCCAGTTTCCTTTGGCAAGACTAATACCTTTGTTCATTGCATCATAAATGCCATTGTCTCTTTCACTCACCCATGAACTAATAAAAGATACGTAATCATTAATAACCTTGACTGTATCGGGACCAGAGCCACCATCCACAACAACAAACTCAATAGAATGGCGGGGTAGTTTCTGAGAACTTACTGATTTTATAGTTTTTTCTAAACCAGCAGGGTCATTATAAACAACTGTAATTATAGATATCATAAATGGTTAAATACTTCGCTGAAAATAAAAAAATATTGCGTCAATTGGATTAAAGAAATCAAGGCTACCATTGATAACAAATGAATATATATTACCATCCGATATCAACATAACCATAAGTTTGACTGCTGACAACGCAAATAAAATAAAAAGAACCCATCTATACCTGACAGAAAGTGGTGCGGTCATCATAATCAGCACAGGACTCAATAATAAAACATAACGATTAGCTATGTCAGCAAGAAAAGGAAACAATGCGATTATATATATAGCAATCAAGAAAAAAAATAAATAACGAGTAATTAAAAGTAATTGATTGTTATTTTTTGATAGATGAAATAGCATAAAAAACAATATTGAATAGATGAGAGACTTTAGTGGATTGTAATTTAAATTATCTACTGATGAGTATGCAAAAAACTTTGCAGTGATGGGCTCCCAAAGAAGATAGCTCAATGAAAATACGGTTATTAACAACATTAATATGTTGGACGGTTTGATTTTTTTAACAAGTAGTTCAATTGCTATAAATACAGGAATGATGAGTAGATGAGACAAACATGCTAATACTAGCAAAAAGTAGCGCCATCTAGACTCAAAAAGAACAATATATAATATGAAAAAACTGAGGGCCCACGCCTGTCTATATAAATGAAAGAATGTATAGGGCACCGTATATGAAAAGAAACAGATACCAATAAATAGGATGACAAATGAAAAGCGGCTACTTATTTTTTCAGCAAGAAATATTAATGAAAAGACCCATACAAGCGCCTGTATAAATATAATGACATTTACATCCAACCCCAGTTGGGTTTCCACCCACCATATCAGCCGAGGAACAGGCTCAATGCTAAATATGTCTCTCTGAGTAATTAATGCATCAGAAATATCTAAGTTCAGCATCTCCCTAATAAATGGGATATATCTTACCGTGTCATCACCATTACTTTCACCAAATCTTACATAATACTCTCTATTGACAATGAGTATTGTATAAACAAAGGCATATATATATAATAATTTTTTATTTATCGAAACAAAAAAATTTAACAGCGCGACAGTAAATAGTGATAACAATGGGTTTAAAAACAAAACAACCACTAATAAAAAATAGTTTATAATGCTAACTGAATTTTCTTTGTTTTTCGAAGGTGAGTCATTATCTAACTCGGTTTGAGTTGTATATCTCACTGTATTTCTCAACTATTGGTTCAAAAGAACGGGTTAAATAGCTAGCATTATGTATCTTGCTCTTTCTATTTGAGTCGACTTTATCTAATTGAACTGAAATAGCATTAGCCAAATCAGACTCATGGATATTATTGCAGCACTCACCATATAGCGCATTGGGAATGAGGTCGATCATTCCACCGATTTTGAAAGCTACGCAAGGAGTGCCGCAAGACAGCGACTCGACCAAGGTATTAGGGAGATTATCTTGCAATGAAGGGGCAACAAATAGATCTGCAGCATTATAGAGCAGGCAGAGGCTGATATCGTCGTGCAGACGCCCCATATAGTGGGTCTTGATCCCCGTAACTTGTTCGGCATCCCCCCGGCTAGCGCCAAACACCACCAGTTCGATCTGCTTCGCCTTGCCCTCTGCACTCAAATGCTGCAGCGCGGAGATCAGCAGGTGATAACCCTTGCGCGGATCCGAGGTGCTCGACATGGCGCCAAACAGCAACAACTGCTTGTCTTGTGGCAATCCCAGCGCTTCACGGGCCAGTTCCCGAGACAGCGGGCGATACTGGGTGTGATCGATACAGTTGCTGATCACCGACACAGGCAAGCCGGCAAACAGACTACTTTGCCGAACGCAGTCGGCCAGCCAGTTGCTGGGTGTCACAATCTGAAATGGCTTGCCAGCCCATGCCTTTTGCTTGCGCCTAAATATCCAGCGATCGAGATCCAGTCCATTGTGCTGGGGATGACGACTCTCACGGCTATATCCTGTGCGATAACGCTCCGACGGTTTTTCATCGTCGTAGTGCTCGGCCCCGCTAAAGGCCCACATATCATGCAGTGTCCAGACCACTGGCTGACGAATTCGACCGATTTCCTTCACTGACAGCATCTCTCCCCCCAACCAGTGCAGGTTGACCATATCGGGGGACAATTTGTCTATTTCACGTAGCAGGCCGGATGGAAACAGGTTGAGTGAGTGATGCACCGAATTGGGGCTTTTCTGCCAGCGCAGAAGCAGGCGGCTCAATGCAGAGACCAGCTTGATCCGCAATTGCTTTAAACCGGAGACGGTATGCACGAAGGGATCATCCGAGCACTTGTTGATCACCAGCATCTGGCTGTCGAGGCCCTGGCTGCGCTGGGCCTGATGCAAGCGAAAAGCGGCGCGTGCGGCACCACCATCCAGGTCGCTATAGCAAATATGCAGGATCCTCATGCCTCTGCCTCCTGCAATTTTGCCAACAAGGCAGGGACAAAACTGAGCTGTTCCATAGTGATGGGCATGGCAGGAGCTGCATCGAGCGCACTTTCTAGCGCACTCACCAATTCATCAACCTTGAGATCTGTCATGCCCAGCAGGGGTGCGCCAAAGCGCTCGGCCAAAGAACGGACCTTGCCCTTGCCCAGGGTGTAGTCCATGCCAACCGAGTTAACCCCCAATCCTAGGCCAAACACCAAAGAGTGGAAACGCATGGCCAGCAACGCATCGGCGGCTCTGAATGCCTCACAATAAGGCAATGGCGCCATCTCTGGCCCCAGCAATGAGTAGTCAAGGGCTGCCTCCAGCTCAGGCTGCTGACGGAACAAGCGGCGGTAGAACCAGCGGTCGTCCGACCCGAAGTGATTGGTGCACATAGGCAGTGGCCTGATCACCAGATTAGGACGTTTGGCAGCCAGCTGGATAAGGGCATCCACCACGACCCGCTCATAATTGTCACGAATGGCCAACGCCTGAACAAGCGGGATATGGCGAGCATACTCCTGATAGGGGAAGTCACGTAGTCCCAACAACAAGATTGGGCGCTCGGGATCTGGCATCTTGCTGGGCAGTTGCTCGGCGATGCTGGCCAACCAGGTAAAGGCGGGATCTTCTGCCACCGGATCTCGCGCTGCATCAACACCAATTTGCTGCGCATAGTCGCGTGAACGTGCATCCCGGTAGACCCTGATATCAGCCAATCGCAAAATGGTGGCAATGCTGTCATTGTGCCAAGTATCCCCAAGTGGTCCGACCCCACAGCCAGCCACTATGGTGCAAGCTCTCCCCTGCTTCGCGCGCTCAAAGATGGCTTGCATGGGAGCCAGAGAATCAATCGCCATCAAGGGACCGCCACCGAACACCACAAAATCCATATGGCGGGCAAGCCCCACCCCCTCTTCTGGTGTCACTATGCGGGTATTACGAAACTCCGGCATCTGGCGACGAGTCATCTCACTGATATAGGGATTGAGAGCTACGACGACAAACCGGGTCTCTTCCCCAAGCTGACGCCTCAACGCATGCATCACCCCGCCGATAATTCCCTTATCTCCCAGGGTCTCGGTACCATACCAACCACAGATAATCACTTGCTTGCCTGCTGCGGACACCTGCGGGCGATCGCTCTGAGCTTGATAATACTGAAGCTGTTTACTGTAGCCATGACGTTGGCGATAACGATTGAGCGTTGTAAACCCTGGCACCCGGCGCAACTTGTCTTTAAGGCCAATACGCTCCTCAATGCGCGCCATCATTATCCGGCGATAAACGGCTGGACTGGGCAGGCCTACATAGTCATGGTGGCAGTTGGCACACTCGTTAGCGAGGATCTCGTGCAAATGGGCCTGGTTGCCAAAATACGCCTGCATAGGGTCCCCATCGGCAATATTGCTCATCAGGGCTTTACTTTTAACCGCACAATAAGCGAGCTCTCCTTTGGCGGTAATCGTGGCCCCACGATGCTGCCAGTCACATCCCGCCGCTCGCGGTTTGTTGTATAGAACCTGATCAATCAGTGAGCGATAGAAGAAACGCTGCAGCGGACTTGGCTCGTAATACTTTATGAGCCCTTCAAGAAACTCAACAAACTCATATTTTTCTTCAAAAGTTAACGCATATGGGTCTAACAGATTTTCTGTATATAGCCGCTGATGGGGAACCCCCTGCCGATACTTGATATAAAGCCCGCGACTGACGCAAAACTCGAATAAATCGGCCAGATGAAAGACATTCTCCCGAATGACGGTGCAACCAATTCTAACGTTGTCTACCCCATCAAAATCGCTGAGAAATGCCAATACTTTCTTGGCATTTTCAAAATTTCCACTGCGACCACGCACGCGGTCATGTACATCTCCGAAGCCATCCAGCGATATCATTACATCGAAATGCTTGCCACGGGATCTGACAAGACGCCCCATTTTTTCGATCTGCTCGATCACTTGCAGATATTTGTAAGCATTGGTAATAAGAGATACATTTTTAAGATTAGGCAGCTGATCGAGCACCACCTCAACCAACTCAATCAAGTCATCACGCAAGGTGGGCTCACCACCGTTAAAGCCAATTCCTTCAACGCGGCTGAATAGCTCGCTGCTCAACCCTTTGCGCAGCTCCTCAACCGTAATGTCATGGCTTTTCTTGTTCTCCCAGATACGGCACATCTGGCAACGAGAATTGCAAGTATCAATGACCGGAAACTGAATTACTAAAGGTTTTTCCAATGCAGTGCCATGTCTAAAAAGCGAGTGGCGCAGGTGTTGATAAATAGATTTAAGCTTCATGATTAAATTATTTCCAGTCACGGACAAAGTGATAAAGATGAGTAGGTAAAAATGCACTAGTCTTGAGCCAGAACATAGGTCTGAGCTGGGGATGCAGTAGATCGAAGAAATAAAATGCGGCCCCTAGCCCTGCAACGGTTGCAATGGCAGAGCCAGTAACGCCATAGAGAGGGATCAACATCCAGTTTGTTATTGCACTCACCGCCAGCCCAAATAGATTACGCTGCAAATTTAATTTTAGCTTGCGTTCTGCCACTAACCAAGAACCGGAGGTAATACCCATGCACAGGAAAATCCCCCCCCAAGTGTGCAACACGATGACGTTGGCACTCTCGGCATAATTCGGACCGAATAGCAAAGCGACTATCCAGTCTGCTGTCAGACTGAAAAACAGCGCAACGGCAACGGAAAGCATGACCAAAAAAGACATCAACGCCCGGATACCTTCAAAATAGCGCTCATAGGAAGAGCTGCGTAACGACACCAGCTTTGGAAACGTCGTTGCGATGATTACCGATGGTAAAAAGTACCATGCTTCAGTAATCCGAGTCGCAGCAGAGTATATCCCGACACTGGCATCACCAGATAACCATTGAAGCAATATCTGATCAAGGCGCATAAACAGTATCGCACCAAACCCCGCAATGATTTCTGGCCAAGATTCCATAACCAACTCAATGCCTCGTCGCACTTGGACCTGCTGGGGTTGTAACTCCAGATGACGCCTGCGGACAAAAACGAAATAAAAAAGCACCGCGACTAGAAAATACTCTATCATCACCAACCAGACAAATTCTTCTAGTCCTCCACCGAGTAAAATGACTCCAATTTTGAGCAATGATGTAACTAGAAATGTGGCAAGACGACAAAGGCTGATTATTTTGAAATCTGAGATCCCTTGAGCGTAAAAATCAAACACGTCAAAAGATATGAAAAAGAGCGAAGCAAAAATTATGGTGACGAATAATATATTTTCAGGCCAGAACAGCGCACTAGCAGCAACTACTACAAGCCACAGAATAAAGGATACGGCAAGTCTCAAATAAAATGCTGTCAAGACAGTGCTGTGACAAAAAAATCTATCTTCAATGTTGTTAGCAACCTCCCGTACAATGATACGATTTAGACCAAGTGAACTGAGCACCGATGCTATCGTCAGAAGTGAAATTAAATAATTAAGTTCACCAAAACCGTCCGGACCAAGGCTGCGGGCCATTAGGCTACTGACCATAACTCCTATAAACAGTCGGCTCCCTTTCTCTAGCATCATCCAGAGAGTACTTTTTAGTATATGATTCGCCAACATTAATTATAACAACCTATTATATTTTGAGTATCATTCCGTACATACGAGAGAATTGAATTTGTCTCACACATTGCTTGCCTGAATATCTATAGATCTACCAACTGAGATATGTGAGCACCACTTTCTTGCTAAATTTTGAAGTGGTTTCTCTATCCATTCGTACATGCATTTAGATAAGATGAAACATATTATAAAAGCTACTATAACCGACAGTTCAAAACTCCACTTATTAACATGACAGATAGCAAGAACAAAACAGCCAACTGGAAGATGGATAAGATATAATGAGTAACTTATGTCAGAAAAAAATGAACCGACTTTAGTTCTAGAATAATATAATTGACTAGAAATTATAAATATACACAAAGCAATTGCGTATGTATATATCAATGGGTAATTCACCTTCCCAGACTCGATGGAAAAAAACCTTCCTGGATACAAATAATCATAAAAATAAGAGAAAAAAACAAAATTTAAAACACCAAGCATCAAATATTTGCTTTTATCTTTTTCACTTCTAACCCCAAAGTAATAAACTCTACCAATCAACAGTATAAATATATACACCAGTAAATATGCAGTCTCTTTCAATAGCTGGGAATAGGGAGAGAATAAAATAGTCAATGATGTGATTAAACAGAACAAATATGTAGAAGTTAATGCATTTTTCTTAGTCGGCATAAGAAAAATGGCCGTGAGCACATAGAAAATAATTTCAATAGCGAGCGTCCATGTCACACTCAAGGCAGCCGGCATTCCAAGCGGAATGTTCAATAGCAGGAAGGAATATATGTACTGCTCAACCGTCCTTTCTCCTGTGCCAAGAGGAAGCATTAGCCCAAAATAAACACACAGTGAAACAATGCCAGCGGTAATAAGCAGAGCAATAAAGAGTGTCGGGAATATTCTTAGCACTCTCTTTATAATAAATTCTTTAGTAGTCTCCGACAATGAAACATGTGTAATAACATATCCACTTATAAGAAAAAATAAAACAACTCCAAGATGCCCCCCATTTTGATATAAATGAAAAGGTTTGACAATTGTATTTTCCCAATAGTATTGATATGGTGACTCAAGTTTATTAGCGTTTAGCCACCAACCGACTAGATGTGACCATACAACCAATAGAGCGGCAAATCCTCGTAACAATGAGATAAACTGAAAAAACTCTTTTTTTTCTGTCATTCTATTAATTCTCGATAAATTCATTGACCAAGTTTGACTTGCCCATATACCACTGTACCGTCTTGCGGAGACCGCTTTCAAAGCTTTCTTGTGGGTTCCAATTCAGCTCATTGCTCATTTTGCTCGCGTCGATGGCGTAACGACGATCGTGGCCAGGACGATCTGTCACATAGGTAATTTGATCTCGGTAGCTTCTGCCTTTTCCCCCACGGGGCGAAGGCGGTAAAGGCGCCATTTCATCTAGTAGATCACAAATGGTATGTACCACATCAAGATTCTGCTTTTCGTTGTAACCACCTATGTTGTACGTCTCACCGATAATGCCACTGGTCACCACTGTGTAGAGGGCGCGGGCATGATCTTCTACGTAGAGCCAATCACGGATCTGGTCACCCTTGCCATAAACCGGCAGTGACTTGCTATCTAGGGCATTCAAGATCACCAGCGGAATCAACTTTTCTTGATATTGATAGGGACCATAGTTGTTGGAGCAGTTAGTCACCAGTATAGGTAAACCATAAGTACGGTACCAAGCGCGAACCAAGTGATCACTGGATGCCTTGGAAGCAGAATAGGGGCTGCTCGGAGCATAGGGAGTGGTCTCGGTAAACAACGGCAACGGCTCTTCACTACTTACCTCATCAGGGTGAGGCAGATCGCCATACACCTCATCGGTAGAGATATGGTGGAAACGGAAAGCCGCCTTGCGCGTCTCGTCCAGATCGTTCCAATAGGCACGGGCAGCTTCCAGCAACACATAGGTGCCAACAATATTGGTTTTGATGAAATCAGCGGGCCCTGTGATGGAGCGATCGACGTGGCTTTCAGCCGCCAGGTGCATCACGGCATCCGGTTGATGCAGAGCAAACACCCGATCCAGTTCACCACGGTTGCAAATATCTACCAGCTCAAAGGCATAACGAGCACTCGCTGCCACATCAGCCAGCGATTCCAGGTTACCTGCATAAGTGAGTTTATCGAGGTTGATGACTGAATCCTGGGTATGCCCAATGATATGACGAACAACCGCCGACCCGATAAAGCCAGCGCCACCAGTGACAAGGATTTTCATATGTATGCTATTGAAATTAAAATGAAAAATGAAAAACCATACCGTTTTCGGCAATGAGGTGAGAGACAAGAATAAGCATGTCTGACCGGCAGATTTCTGACTATCAACGGAAAAAATGCAATGGCTACCGCCCCTGAGTTACAGCTCCCAGTTCGCTGCTTTTAACCAGATTGAGTGTGCTGTTGGCCATAGTGCCCTCCAGCTTGCGGCGTAGCGGCAGATATCTTGGCCACGACTTGCTTATGACAGTCCAATGATAAGTTGACTTTTTAACCTATCTTACTGAGCTATTCCATTTCAACAATGAGGCAGAATTCTAACGCCTTTAGCGACCTGTTGCACCGTCAGATCTGACCCTTGGACAGGGCCGACATCACCCCTGCTCACCTTCTTGCCATTCACACTCCTTGCTTATATAAGGCAAGAACCATCACGGCTAGTCTTTAGCTTGCTCAGTTACTATTTATTTGATCTTAAATGCAAAAATGAATTTTTACTCACCTAGACTGGCGATAGACACTAAGATAACAGGTCCTGATAAGGTCCTTTTTATCTGGTTAACATGATGCAAATGCTATTTTGCAATGCCGCCGCCATTTCACACACCATCAATATCGCTGATATCCAAAACGCGTCTCCCAACTCGATAAAGCACGACGCATTATGTCATCAAGGTGCCATATGCATATGATCTTGCTCAAAAAACAGGGCGAACCGGATGGTTCGCCCTATGGCTATACGATAACGCAAGCTGGTAGGTGATGGCTACTGCTGCTGAACACTCGCCGTCGCGCTTGCGTCAGGGGCTTGCCAGCCGCCACCGACAGCCTTGTAAAGCGCCACCTGGTTGGTCAGCTGGGCCAGACGGGTGCTGATCAGCCCCTGCTTGGCACTGAACAACGAGCGCTGGGCATCGAGCCGGGTCAGATAGCTGTCCACTCCTTGCTCATAGCGGAACTCCGCCAGCTTGAAGTAGGTCTGGTTGGCCTCGACCAGTGCCTGCTGCGCCTGCAACTGCTGCTGGTAATCAGCCTGGGTGCCGAGCGTATCCGCAACCTCCTTGAAGGCGGTCTGGATGCTCTTCTCGTAGCTGGCCACCGCCTGTCTGGTGCTCACCTCGGCCACGTCGAGATCGGCAATGCGTTTGCCGCCATCGAAGATGGGCAGGTTGATCTGGGGGATAAACGACCAGGTCCCGGTCCCGCCATCAAACAGGCCGCTCAGCTGATTGCTGGCGGTGCCCGCCGTCGCGGTGAGCGAGATGGAGGGGAAGAAGGCCGCGCGCGCCGCACCAATATTGGCATTGGCCGCCTTCAGACTGTGCTCGGCGGCCAGAATATCCGGGCGCTGCTGCAGCAGGCTGGAAGGTGCGCCGACCGGGATGGCCGCCAGTTGCACCTCGGCCAGGGTCGCCGGCTGACCGTCCAGTGCCGGTACCTGGCTGCCAAGCAGCAGGGCCAGACCGTTGCGATCCTGCTTCACCTGGCGCTGGTACTGGGCCAGGCTGACCCGGGCACTCTCCAGCGCGGTACGCCCCTGCGCCAGTTCCATCTCGGAGGCCGCGCCCAGGCGATACTTGTGCTCGGTCAGGCCATAGCTCTCCTGCTCGGTAGACAGGGTTGCCTCGCTCAGCGCCAGCAACTCCTGATCCGCCAGCAGGGTGAGATAGGCGTTGGCCACCGAGGCGACCAGCGCAATCTGGGTGCTGCGCTGGGTCTCGATCTGACCAAGATAGGTCTCCAGCGCCTGATCCTTCAGGCTCTGGATCCGGCCGAACAGGTCCAGCTCATAGGCTGTGATGCCTATGTTGGCATCGTACTGGCTGCTGATAGTCCCCTGCCCCGTGCTGCTGAGATCATCGGACCCCTGCTGGCGGGTGCCTGAGCCATTCGCCGCCAGGGTCGGCAACTGGGCCGCCCGCTGGATCCGGTATCTGGCCTCATAGGCCTCGACGTTGAGGGCCGCGATACGCAGATCCCGGTTGTTCTCCAGCGCAGTGGCGATCAGTTTCTGCAGGACAGGATCGAGGAACTGCTGCTGCCAGGGGGAGGCAACCGCCTCCCCTTCTGCCTGGTTGCTCTGCCAGGAGGCGCCTTGCGGCAGCTCGGGTCTTTGATAGTCGGGGGCCATGGAACAGGCCCCCAGCAGCAGTGTCACGCTCAAGGCGACGATCGTCTTAGTCATGATGAGTCTCCTTGGCAAGGGCAGCACGCTCTTCCCGTGAACTGTGTTTGGTGAAGTAGCGCGTCACCAGCACGAAGAACAGCGGCACGAAGAAGATGGCCAGCACGGTCGCGCTGATCATGCCCCCCATCACGCCGGTACCTATGGCGTTGCGGCTGCTGGCACCCGCGCCCGAGCTGATGGCCAGCGGCAGCACGCCGAGGATGAAGGCGAGCGAGGTCATCAGGATCGGACGCAACCGCAACCGGGCTGCCTCCACCACGGCTTCGCTGACGCCCATCCCCTTGTCATACAGCTCCTTGGCAAATTCGACGATCAGGATCGCGTTCTTGGCCGACAGCCCTATGGTGGTGAGCAAGCCCACCTGGAAGTAGACGTCGTTCTCGAGCCCCCGCATGGTCGCCGCCAGAATGGCGCCCAACACCCCGAGCGGCACTACCAGCATCACCGAGAAGGGAATGCTCCAGCTCTCGTACAGGGCCGCCAGACAGAGGAAGACCACCAGCAGGGAGATGGCGTACAAGGCCGGCGCCTGGGAGCCCGCCTGGCGCTCCTGCAGGGAGAGACCTGTCCACTCGATGCCGATGCCTTCCGGCAGCTGTTTCACCATCTGTTCTATGGCCGCCATGGCATCACCGGTACTCTTGCCGGGCGCAGCTTCACCCACTATCTCCATGGCGGAGACACCGTTGTAGCGTTCCAGACGGGGCGAGCCAAAGCTCCACTCAGTGCTGGCAAAGGCGGAGAAGGGCACCATCTGGCCCGCGCTGTTGCGCACGTACCAGAGCTTGAGATCTTCCGGGTTCATCCGGAACAGTGCATCCGCCTGCAGGTAGACCTTCTTGACCCGACCGCGATCGACGAAGTCGTTCACGTAGGAAGAGCCCCAGGCCGCCGCCAGCGTGTTGTTGATGTCACTGATGGAGAGCCCCTGCGCCAGCGCCTTCTCGTAGTCGATCTTGACGTCGAGCTGCGGTGTATCTTCCATCCCGTTCGGGCGCACCCGCACCAGGTTGGGATCCTGCGCCGCCATGCCGAGCAGCTGGTTGCGCGCCGCCATCAGCTTCTCGTGCCCCAGCCCGCCGCGATCCTGCAGGTAGAAGTCAAAGCCGGTGGCCGTCCCGAGCTCCGGAATGGGGGGCAGGTTGAAGGCAAACACCTGGGCTTCCTTGATGCTGAACAAGTAGCCCATGGCGCGGCCTATGATGGCGTTGGCACTGCGCTCCGGCGTGTCGCGCTCTTTCCAGTCTTTCAGCTTGATAAACGCCATGCCGCTGTTCTGACCGCTACCGGCGAAGCTGAAGCCCGCCACCGTCAGCACGGCCTCGACGTTATCCTTCTCGTTCTTCAGGAAGTAGTCGCGCATGTCCGCCAGCACCACCTCGGTTCGCTGCTTGGTAGCACCGACCGGCAGTTGCACCATGGACATGATGACCCCCTGATCCTCTTCCGGCAGGAAGGAGGTGGGCATGCGCATGAACAGGATGGCCAGCACCGCCAGCATGGCGGCATAGATGATGCCGTAACGCACCCCCTGCTTGACCACCTTGCGCACGCCGTTCTGGTAACGGTTGGCGCCGGCATCGAAGGCTCGGTTGAACCAGCCGAAGAAGCCGCGCTGGGCACCGAACTCGCCGTGCTTGATCGGCTTGAGCAGGGTGGCACAGAGCGCCGGGGTCAGGATCAGCGCCACCAGCACCGACAGCACCATGGCCGAGACTATGGTGAGGGAGAACTGGCGATAGATGGCACCGGTCGAGCCGCCGAAGAAGGCCATGGGCACGAACACGGCGGACAGCACCAGGGCTATCCCCACCAGGGCACCCGTGATCTGGGTCATGGACTTGCGGGTCGCTTCCAGCGGGGAGAGATCCTCCTCGCTCATCAACCGCTCCACGTTCTCCACCACCACGATGGCGTCATCCACCAGCAAGCCTATGGCCAGCACCAGACCGAACATGGTCAGGGTGTTGATGGAGAAGCCGAACGCCGACATGACGCCGAAGGTCCCCAGCAGCACCACGGGCACGGCTATGGTCGGGATCAGGGTGGCGCGGAAGTTCTGCAGGAACAGATACATGACGCAGAACACCAGGAAGATCGCCTCGATCAGGGTCTGCGCCACCTCCTCGATGGAGATCTTCACGAACGGCGTGGTGTCGTACGGATAGACGATTTCCATGTTGGCCGGGAAGTAGGCGGAGAGCTCATCCAGCTTGCCGCGGATCTTCTCGGCAGTATCGAGGGCGTTGGCACCGGTCGCCAGCTTGATGGCGACAGCCGCGGTGGACTGGCCGTTATAGAGCGCATCGGCGTCGTAGTTTTCGCCCGCCAGCTCAACCCGGGCCACATCCTGCAGCCGTACCTTGGAGCCGTCCTGATTCACCCGCAGCAAGATATTGTTGAACTCGGCCACGCTGGAGAGACGGGTCTGCCCCATGATGGTGGCGGTGAACTGCTGATCGGTCACGGAAGGCGTACCGCCCAGCTTGCCGAACGCCACCTGGGCATTCTGCGCCTTGATGGCGGTCTGCACATCAATCGGGGTCATCTGTACCCGGTTGAGCTTGTTCGGATCGAGCCAGACCCGCATGGAGTACTGGCTGCCGAACAAGGTGATGTCCCCGACCCCGTCCAGACGGCTCAGCGGCTCCTTGATGTTGGCCACCACGTAGTCGGCCAGGTCATCGTTGTTCATGCTGCCATCGCTGGAGATGAAGGCTGCCACCATCAGGAAGCTGCTGGAGGTCTTCTGAACCCGGATCCCCTGCTGTTGTACTTCCTGCGGCAGCAACGACATCGCCTGCTGCAGCTTGTTCTGCACCTGTACCTGGGCGATATCGGGATCGGTACCGGCCTGGAAGGTGAGGGTCACCGACACATTGCCGGACGAATCGGACTGGGAAGACATGTAGAGCAGGTGATCCAGCCCCGTCATGTTCTGCTCGATGATCTGGGTCACCGAGTCTTCCACCGTCTTGGCGGAGGCGCCCGGATAGCTGGCGGAGATGCCGACGGCGGGTGGCGCTATGCTGGGATACTGGGCGATCGGCAGGCCTATGATGGCCAGGCTCCCCGCCAGCATGATCACCAGGGCGATCACCCAGGCGAAAATGGGTCTGTCTATGAAAAATCGTGCCATGAGGCGACTACTCCATCCTACTTGTTGGCCGGGGTCTGGGCAGACAGCTCGGTGGCAGTCTGTTCAGTGGGCGCCACGACAACCCCGGGTTTTACCTTTTGCAGACCGGCGACGATCACTCGCTCGCCCGTCTTGAGACCGGATTCCACCACCCAGTCACTGCCGACGATGCGGCTCAGCTGCACTTCCCGCAGCTCGACCTTGTTGTCCGCGGTCACCACCATGACGGTGGCACCGCCTTTCGGGGTGCGGGTCACGGCGGTTTGCGGCACCAGCAGTCCCTCGGCCCGCTCACCCTCTTGCAGGGTGGCGCGCATGAACATGCCGGGCAGCAACAGCTGGTGAGGGTTGGGGACTATCACCCGCAGGGTCACCATGCCGGTGGTCTCATCCACGGTCACGTCGGAGAACTGCAATGAGCCCTCTTCGCTGTAGCTGCTGCCATCTTCCAGCTGGAAGCGCACCTTGGCGCCATCCTGCTGGCCCTGGGTCAGCTTGCCGGCGGCGACCTGGCGCTTGAGGCGCAGCAGATCGGCGGTGGACTGACGCACATCCACATACATGGGGTCGAGCTGCTGGATGGAGGTAAGGCTGTCGGCCTGCTGGGCCGTCACCAGGGCCCCCTCGGTCACCGCAGACTTGCCGATGCGACCGCTGATGGGGGCCGTGATGCGGGTATAGGCCAGATTGATGTTGGCGCTCTGCAAGGCGGCCTTGGCGGCACCAATCTCGGCCAGCTGCTGCTTCCAGGCGGCGTCGGCGTCGTCATACTCCTGGCTGCTGATGGCCTTCACCTTCACCAGCTCGGCATAACGCTTGGCCTTGAGGCGGGCGCTCTGCTCGTTGGCCTGCGCCTTGGCCAGATTGGCCTTGGCACTGGCCACGCTGGCCTGATAGACGGCGGGGTCTATCTGGTACAGCAGTTGACCGGCCTTGACGTCGCTGCCTTCGGTAAAGAGGCGCTTGAGAATGATGCCGCTCACCTGGGGACGCACCTCGGCGACCCGCAGCGGGGCACTGCGGCCGGTCAGCTCCGAGGTAAGCTGCAACGGCATTGTGTGCAGGGTGACGACATCCACGGCGGCGGGTGGCATCTCACCCGGCCCTTGCTGGGCACTGCCCTGTTCGCCACAAGCTGTCAGCAGACCGCTTGCCAGCAGGGCAAGGCCGACCGAACGTGCGAGAATATGTTTATGCATGAAGAACCTGAGCCTCTGTCAATCAATGAATAACCACAGGTTTTGTATGACCCTGTTGGTAAAATCGGAAAGATGAGGCAATATACATACATTCATAAATGTATGTAAGTGACTTTTTTTACTTTTACAAGGCGCAGATGTCGATGGCCAGAAGAACCAAAGAAGAGGCGCAGCAGACCCGCTGCCACATCATGAGTACGGCCCTGAATCTGTTCTGTTCGCAAGGATTGGCCAAGACCAGCCTGACCGATATTGCCAGGGCCGCCGATCTGACCCGTGGCGCCATCTATTGGCACTTCAAGAACAAGGAGGAGCTGTTCGTCTCCCTGTGGGAGGAGCTGTGCCAACCGCTCTCCCATCAGCTCGACGCCTGTGTCGCCGAACAGGAGCCGGACCCCCTCGGCAAGCTGCGCAGCTTCCTCAAGGAGGTGCTGGTGAAGATCAGCACCAATCCTGCCCACCAGCAGATGTTCACCATCATGTTCAATCTCGAGTCGCTGGAAGGGGAAGCCATCTCGCTGCGCGAGCACATGCGCAGCCAGTCCGCCAACTTCTTCCGGGACCTGGAGACCACCCTGGCCAATGCGGTGCGCCTCGGCCAGCTGCCCCGGGGACTGGATCTGCAGCGGGCCGCCACCCTGCTGCACTGCACCCTGGATGGCTACATCATCAACTGGCTGCACTTCCCGGAGCGCATCGACCTGACCCGGGAGGCCGACTTCCTGCTCGACAGCCTGTTTGCCCTGATAGCCTTGCCAACCGGCCCAGCCGTCCGCCGCACCTGATAGCCCAGGGCCAGCCCGACGCTGGCCCCGCTCCTTGCTACCGCACGCCACCACAGAACCGCTCCCCAGCCTGGCAGTACCGATTCACGGCACGACGCTTTGGTAGCCCGTCGCCAAATTTGCTAGAGTAGCGCCCCCGAAAGAAGGTGCCTGCCATGTCCATATCTCCACTGCCCGACCATGATGCCTCCATCAGTCAATCATCTGCATCGCCGCTGCCCGGTCACAATGCCTCTCCCAGTCAGCCATCTGCATCGCCGCTGCCCGGCCACAATGCCTCTCCCAGTCAGCCATCTGCATCGCCACTGCCCAGTCATGATGGCTCCTCCAGTCTGCCATCTGTGGCGGATGCCGACACCCTGTCAGCCCGTCAGCGCTTTCTGATATTGCTGGCAAGCGGGGCCCATCTGCTGGAGGCGGGCTGTGGAGCGGGCGAGGATCTGCTCTTTTTCCGGCAGCAAGGTCTCATGGTCACCGCCTTTGATGCCAGCCTGGCCCAAGCCAGGCTCGCCTCGCGCCGCAGCGGCCAACCGGTGCGGGTCTGCCGCCTCGAGCAGATGCACAGCGCCTTGCCCTTTGACGGCATCTGGGCCAGCGGCTCGCTGCCCTGCCTGGCCGAGGGAGAGCTTGCCCCCGCCCTGATGCATCTCGCCGGCCTGATCAAACCCCGGGCGCCGCTCTACTGCTCCTTCCCTTATGGCGAGGGCGAGCACAGCTGCGCCGTGGCCCCTTCACAAGACGAATATCCGCTGCAGACCCGGCTCGATGAGGCCCGTCTGCAACAACTGATCGCCCCCCTGCCGTTTGCCCTGCATCAGAGCTGGTGCAGCGAGGATGCCGTGCACGGCCGCTGGCTGCATGCCCTGCTGATCCGCCTCCCCGAGCTAGCTCCCACCCTGCATCAATATCGCCGCCGTCGCTTCAAGGGACCCATTCCCCGTGATCCATCATCCAGATAACAATATTTAACTCGGAGTTAACCAGGTGATGGCAGACAAGATGCGGTGTTTGTGTTAAAAAGCGGCATTAAAATCAAAATTAAATAACAAATCAGACACTAACACCTGGATTTACTTATGAAACTTGTCCTCAAACTGGTTGCCGGCATCCTGGCCGGTCTCTTGCTCGGTCTCTACGCCCCCGAATGGGTCGCACGCGTGCTGTTTACGGCCAAGACAGTCATAGGTCAGCTGATCACCTTCACCATTCCGCTCATCATCCTGTTCTTCATCATGAGCGGCATCGCCAGCCTGCCGAAGAACTCCGGCAAGCTGCTGGGCAAGACGGTCGCCCTCTCCTACTGCTCCACCATACTGGCGGGCCTGTTCGCCTTTGCCGTGGCCAGCAACCTGATCCCGCGCCTGACCACAGCCGCCGAGCCCACGGCCGCCGCCGCCATCAAGCTCGGCTCCTACGTCAACCTGGAGATACCGCCGCTGTTCGGGGTCATGTCGGCACTGGCCGCCGCCTTCGTGTTCGGCATCGGTATCAGCGCCACCCAGGCCACCGATCTGCGCCGGGTCGCCGATCAGGGTCGCGACATCATAGACCGCCTGCTGGCCAAGGTGATCATCCCGCTGCTGCCCTTCTACATCGCCGGCGTCTTCGTCGAGATGACGGTGGAAGGCACCGTCTTCGCCACCCTGAAGACCTTCGGCGTGGTGCTGGTGATGGCCATCGTCATGCACTGGCTCTGGCTCTCCGTGCTGTTCGTCGGCACCGGGCTGGCGCTGGGTCGCTCACCCGCCATGCTCATCAAGAACATGCTGCCCGCCTACTTCACCGCTCTCGGCACCATGTCCAGCGCCGCCACCATCCCGGTCGCCCTGCAGGCCAGCAAGAACAACGGCGTGAGCGACGGCATCGCCAACTTCACCGTGCCGCTGTGCGCCACCATTCACCTGTGTGGCTCCACCATCACCCTGGTGACCTGCGCCACCGCTGTGATGTTCCTCTCCGAGCACCTGGCCATTCCGGGACTGGACACCATGCTGCCCTTCATCATGATGCTGGGCGTCATCATGATAGCCGCGCCGGGTGCACCGGGTGGCGGCGTCATGTCCGCCCTGGGCCTGCTCACCTCCATGCTCGGCTTCGGTGAGGCCTCCATCGCCCTGATGATCGCCCTCTACTTGGCGCAGGACAGCTTCGGCACCGCCTGCAACGTCACAGGTGACGGCGTCATCGCCCTGTGGGCCGACCGCTTCGCCCAGCGCGGGGAGACAGCGCTCGGCGCCGAGCAGGACGCAGCCTGATACGGCAAGCAAACACATAAAAAAACGGGAGCCAGTGGCTCCCGTTTTTTTATGGCTGGCATCTGAGGTCAACCGCGTCGGCGGATCACCCCCTCCTGCGCCGTGCTCGCCACCAGCACACCGTCGCGGGTGAAGAACTGGCCGCGCACCAGACCACGACCTGCGCTGGCACTCGGGCTGTCCACCACGTAGAGCAGCCAGTCATCCAACCGGAAGTCCCGGTGGAACCACATGGAGTGATCTATGGTGGCCACCTGCATGTCCGGCTCCCAGTACGAGACGCCATGGGGCTGCAGGGCGGTAAACAGGAAGTGGAAATCGGAGGCATAGGCCAGCAGGTACTTGTGGACCCGCTGATCGTCCGGCATCTGGCCGTTGGCCCTGAACCAGACGTGGCGCAGCGGCTCGTGCACATCCGGGCGGATCGGGTCGACCAGGGTCACGGGGCGAATTTCGATGGGCTTCTCGCACATGATCTTGTCGCGCAGGGCGGACGGGATCTGCTGCTCGTAGGGACGTACCAGCTCCAGCTCGCTCTTGAGCTGCTCGGGCGGGGTGATCCCCGCGGGCATGGCGATCTGATGCTCGAATCCCTCGGCCTCGACCTGGAAGGAGGCGTTGAGATAGAAGATGGGCTTGCCGCCCTGAATGGCCTTGACCCGGCGGGTGGAGACGGTCTGGCCGTCACGGATATTCTCCACGTCATAGATGATGGGACGATTGGCATCACCGGGGCGCAGGAAGTAGGAGTGGAAACTGTGCACCTGACGATCGGCGGCCACCGTCTGTTTGGCGGCTGACAAGGCCTGCCCCATTACCTGTCCGCCAAACACGGCCCGCAGACCGAGATCCTGGCTCTGGCCCCGAAACAGGCCCTCCTCGATTTTCTCGAGCGCCAGCAGTGCCAGCAGCTCATCAAGTACCTTGCTCATTATTATCTCCTGTATCAGTGCCGCAAAGGCTAACAAGCTCGCTCTGGCAGAGCAACCTTGCCCCTCCCCCGCAGTGGATCCGCCGGGTGGTTTAATTCAGCAAGGAGGGGATTGGAATAATAAACGGCAGACGGCAGCAACAAAAAGGCCCGCCTGAGAGGCGGGCCTTTCCTTGCGCGAACCCATGAGGCTCAGCGCAACGCTTACTTGCTGCCGGTACCCGAGTTGCGGGTAGAGGAGGTCGGCTTGCGGCGGGCCGTGGTGCTGCGGGCGCGCGGCTCCATGCCCTGCATGTCCTTGTGACGCTTGACGGCGCGACGGATCTGGGCGGCCTGCTTGTGACGGGTACTCTTGCCATCCTGCTGCAGATCGACCTTGGATTCGGTCTCCGGCGGCATGTTGACCAGACCGCGCAGGTAGTTCACTTCCGGCAGTTTCAGCTCCTGCCAGCCACCACGGGGGATGCCGCGATCCAGAGTGACGTCGCCGTAGCGCACGCGCATCAGGCGGCTCACCTGCACTTCCTGGGATTCCCACAGGCGGCGCACTTCACGGTTGCGGCCCTCGGTCAGGGTGACGTTGAACCACTGGTTCAGGCCTTCACCGCCGGCCGGTTTGATCTTGTTGAACTTGGCCATGCCATCTTCCAGCTGCACACCCTTGCGCAGGCGTTGCAGCATGGCTTCGGTGATCTCGCCAAACACACGCACCGCATATTCACGCTCCACTTCGTGGCTCGGGTGCATCAGGCGGTTGGCCAGCTCACCGTCTGTGGTGAACAGCAGCAAGCCGGAGGTGTTGACGTCGAGACGGCCTACCGCGATCCAGCGGGCGCTCTCCAGCTTGGGCAGACGATCGAACACGGTGGGACGACCTTCCGGATCGTGACGGGTACACATCTCCCCTTCGGGCTTGTGATACGCCAGCACGCGGCAGATCATCTCTTCCTCGGCACGGGTCTTGACCGTATGGCCATCGACACGGATCACGGCGTTCACTTCGACGCGATCTCCCAGTGTGGCCACCTTGCCATCCACACTGACCCGACCTGCGGTGATCAGGGCCTCCATCTCACGACGGGAGCCGTGACCCGCGCGGGCCAACACTTTTTGCAGTTTTTCACTCATCGGGGTTACCTGATTGTTGATCGCTGCCCGCCAGCATAACGGGCAACGGTTATTACTGTGTCGAACCCAGTACGGGCAATCCGACACGCTTCAAGGCTCAAAAGATCGGGTCAGCCGGCACATGCCAGCACAGTGGACCCGGTCTCGCGGCCCTCGCCCGGCATACCGGGCAAGGGGATGGCGGTGCAGGATCCCGCATGGGTCATCCGACACGCCCTGATGTTCAAGAGGCCCAGTCCGCTGGCACAGGCCAGCGACCTAGACCGGCCTAGCTTCCCTCGACCGGCAGACCGGGCAAGGGGTGTTGCAGTTCAGGATCCAGCTCGGGGAGCTGCTCCAGGCTCTGCAGATTAAAATAATCCAGAAATTCCCGGGTGGTGGCGAGCAGCTCGGGGCGACCCACCACTTCCTTGTGACCGACGCTGCGCACCCAGCCACGCTCTTTCAGGGTATTCACTATCTGGCTCGACACCGCCACCCCGCGGATGGCTTCGATCTCGGCCCGGGTGATGGGCTGCCGATACGCAATCAGCGTCAGCGTCTCCATCACTGCGCGGGAATAGCGGGGTGCCCGCTCGCTCCAGAGCCTGGAGAGCTCCTCGGCATACTCCTGACGCGCCTGAAAGCGCCAGCCGGAGGCAACCTCTTTGAGCTCTACCCCCCGCTCGCTGTAATCCTGCCGCAGTTCTGCCAGCAAGAGTTGAATATAGCGGCCGGTGACGGGGTAATCCGCCAGCACGCCGGCCTTGAGCTCGCTCACGGTTAATGGCCGTCCGGCCACGAAGATCGCGGCCTCGACCAGCGTCTTGAGCCGTTCAGCGGGCAGCGCCACGGTTGCCCTCCCCGTTCATGGTGTCAGGCTGGCTGGCCAACGGAAGAGGCACACAGACCCCGGCAGGCGGGCAACAGGCTCGGGACAAAGAAAACAACTCAGTGTGCATGTTCACGCTCCCCGCTCTCATCTTGGCTCGCCAGGGCAAAGTGGATCGGCCCCAGCGGCTCGGCCTGCAGGATCCAGATCAGGGACTCCTTGCACAGCTCCAGCAGGGCCAGAAACGTCACCAGCACCCCCATGCGCCCCTCTTCGGCTCTGAGCACCTGTTCCAGTCGCAACGTCCGGCCCAGCGAGAGCATGGCGAGGATCTCCGCCATGCGCACCCGGGTCGGGATCTGCTCGCGGCGGATCTGATGATGTTCGAAATGAGTCGCGCGTTTTACCACACTTTGCATGTAAAGGGCGAGCTCAACCAGCGAAACATCGGGAGTCAATGGCTTGAGAGAGCCAAAATCCGGTGGCAGGGCGGCGGCGATAAAGATCTCCCGCTCCACCCGTGGCAAGGCATTGAGACGCTCGCCCCCCACCTTGAAGCGCTCATACTCCTGCAACCGGCGAATGAGGGTGACGCGGGGATCCTCCCCCTCCTCTTCATCCTCCAGCTCGGGGGCTTTGGGCAGCAGCAGGCGAGATTTGATCTCCGCCAGCCAGGCCGCCATCAGCAGATATTCCGCAGCCAGCTCCAGATTGAGCCCCTGCATCAGCTCCACGTACTCCATGTACTGGGCGGTGATCTGCAGGATCGGCAGGTTCAGGATATCCAGCTGCTGGCGCCGGATGAGATAGAGCAGCAGATCGAGCGGCCCCTCGAAGGTATCGAGGAAGACTTCCAGCGCATCGGGCGGAATGAACAAGTCCTGGGGCAGCTCATGGTAGGGCTGCCCCAGCACCCGCGCTATGGGGGATGGGATGGCCTGGGGGAGAATGCCCTCCCCGATTGCGCCCAACGCAGGCGGGGCCATCACGGGCACAGGGTCATCACTCAAACGGGGTCGGGTCTCCGGCACCACGACGACGCAGCACGGGCTCGTCATCGGAGAAATCCACCACAGTGGTGGGCTGCTCGCCCAGATAGCCACCGTTGACCACCAGATCCAGCTGCTTGCCCAGCTTGTCGAAGATCTCTTCCGGGTCAAACTCCGCCATCTCCGAACCCGGCAGGATCAGGGTGGTGGAGAGCAGCGGCTCACCGAGGGCTTCCAGCAGGGCCAGCGCTATGTTGTTGGCGGGCACCCGGATGCCGATGGTCTTCTTCTTCTCGTTCATCAGGCGGCGCGGCACTTCCTTGGTCGCCTTGAAGATGAAGGTGTAGGGCCCCGGCGTGTTGCCCTTGACCAGGCGAAACGCCGTGTTGTCCACCTTGGCATAGGTGGAGATCTCGGAGAGATCCCGGCACACCAGGGTGAAGTCGTGGGTGGGATCGATGCGACGGATGCGGCAGATGCGCTCCAGCGCGCCCTTGTCACCCATCTGGCAACCGAGCGCATAGCCGGAATCGGTCGGGTAGGCAATGACGCCACCGTTCTGGATGATCTGCACCGCCTGACCGATCAGACGGGCCTGGGGATTTTCCGGATGTACGTAAAAATGCTGACTCATATGCTCTTCTCGCGATAGGGGCACGCGCGGTGCCCGCTTCATGGTCACGGGTTCCAGACCCATGACGCTACCTTAACCTGTTTGACGCCGGTTTGCCCTCCCATGCAGCAGAGGGCCGGCGGCCGACCCCGTGCTAGCGACTGGCCAGCAGGGCGGCATGCTGCTCGGTGGTGAGCCCGAAGTGGCCGGGATAGGCCAGCCAGACCGGCATGCCTTCCTTGGGCAGCCAGAGGTGGCGGCCCAGCTCGGTCCAGTTGGACGGAAAGTGAAAATCCGATCCCACCGAGATATAGAGGTCGTGATCCTTCGCCCACTGGCCCAGGTTGGCTCGCTCCTGCGGGCTCTGCTGGGGCAGTGACACCTCCATGGCATCGCCACCGGCCGCCTTGAAGGCCACCAGCAACCGCTTGATCCACTTGGCGGTGAGATCGTAACGGCTGGGATGGGCCAGTACCGCCAGCCCGCCTGCGGCGTGAATGGCAATAATGGCCTCGCTCATCTCGGGCCACTCGGCCGGGGCATAACCCTTGTTGCCTCGGCTCAGGTACTTTTTGAATACCTTCTGCATGTTGTCCGCCACCCCGCGCGCCACCAGCACACGGGCAAAGTGGGCCCGGGTCACGGCGGCATCACCGGCCAATGCCTTGGCCTCTTCATAGGTGCCGGGGATCAGGCACTTCTCCAGACGGCGCCCTATTTCCAGCGCGCGCGCCTCGCGGCGAGCACGCTGCCCCGCCAAAAACGCCACCAGCTGCGGATTTTTTTCATCCACCCCCAGCGCCACTATATGAATTTCGTGATGCTCCCAGCCGGTGGAGATCTCGACCCCGCTCACCAGCCGCAGCGGCAGTTGCTCGGATGCTATGGTGCGGCGCACCTCATCAAGCCCGTCAAGGGTATCGTGGTCAGTGACTGCTAACACCTCGACCTGTTTTTCGGCGGCGCGGCGCACCAGTTCGGCCGGGCTCAACACACCGTCGGAGGCAGTGGTATGACAGTGAAGATCGAATCTCATCAGGTTATTCCGCTCTCATGATCAGGTCACCATCGGTGAAAGAAGGCTAAAAAGCGACTTGACTTGGCCGCGGCTTTATCGTTTTCTGTAGGCACTTCATTGCAAACAAAATTTTACAGGACTCTATCATGCAAACGACTTCCATCCTGACCATCTGGTGGTGGCACACTCCCTGACATGCGGGCGTGTGGTCGTTGCTGTATCTGTAATCTGACAGCAAATTAAGAACCCAAAGAAAAAGCCCGCTGACCCCAGCGGGCTTTTTTATTATCCGGCAAATGGACCTGTGATGAAACCGAGAATTCAGACAAGAACACTGACCTGGCGATGGCGACCCTACTGAAACCGCCTAAACCAATTTAATTTTCAAGGAATTCAATGTCATGAACATCGGTAAAAAGCATCACACGCAAGGGAACGCACTATGACCGTCAATACGACTCGCTTGCCCCTGGGTGAATTCGATACCCTCAAGCTCAACGCCCCCTATGTGGCCGACCCGCTGGCGCTCTACACCCGACTCTGCCAGGGTCGCCCCAACAACCTGCTGCTGGAATCGGTGGAGATCGACTCCAAGGCGGGCAAGCAGAGCCTGCTGCTGGTCGATGCCTGCCTGCGCATCGAATGCCGGGGTCGCACTGTGCGGGTTCGCACTCTGAACGACAACGGCGCCCAGTTGCAGAGCCTGCTGGCCGAGCGTCTGCCCGCCGTTATCAGCCAGACCCTGGTGGATGGCGAGCTGCAGCTCGACTTCCCGGCCTCCGATCGGGAGCTGGATGAAGACTCTCGCCTCAAGGGGAGCAGCGTGCTGGACGTGCTGCGCACCCTGCAACAGGAGCTGCAGTGCCAGTTGGGCAAAGAAGCATTGTTTATGGCGGGCAGCTTCGCCTACGATCTGATCGCCTCCTTTGAAGATTTGCCGCAGGTGCCGGAGGGGAGCAACAACTGCCCCGACTACTGCTTCTATGTGGCCGAGACCCTGATCACCATCGACCATATCGAGCGCTCAACCCAGTTGCTGGCCTGCATCTTTGGCGGCGACAGCGACGAGAGCCAGGTGGAAGACAGATATAGCCGCCTGAGCGATCGGCTCACCGACTTCAAACAGATTTGCCAACAAACCCTGAGCGCCGAGCTGACCACCCAGCCCCTCACCGGCGGCATGAGCGTGGACAAGGGCGACAAGCAGTTCTGCGCCGAGGTGGAGAAGCTCAAGGGCTTCATCCGCCGGGGCGACATCTTCCAGGTGGTGCCGTCCCGCTGCTTCTCGCTGCCCTGCCCGAACCCGCTGGCCGCCTATCGCCGCCTCAAGCAGACCAACCCCAGCCCCTACATGTTCTACGTGCAGGATGAGGGCTTCACCCTGTTTGGCGCCTCGCCGGAGAGCGCGGTCAAGTTCTGCGCCGCCAGCCGCGACGTCGAGATGTACCCCATCGCCGGCACCCGTCGCCGGGGCTTGAACCCGGACGGCAGCATCAACCGGGATCTGGATGGCCGCATCGAGCTGGAGCTGCGCCAGGACGAAAAAGAGGTGGCCGAGCACCTGATGCTGGTGGATCTGGGCCGCAACGACATAGCCCGCATCTCCGAGCCCGGCACCCGCTACGTCAAGGAGTTGCTGAAAGTGGATCGCTACAGCCACGTGATGCACCTGGTCTCCAAGGTGGTCGGCACCTTGCGTTCAGACCTTGACGCCCTGCACGCCTATCAGGCCTGCATGAACATGGGCACCCTCACAGGCGCCCCCAAGATCCGCGCCAGCGAGCTGATCCGCATGGTGGAGGGCAAGCGCCGTGGCAGCTACGGCGGCGCCGTCGGCTACATCAACGGCGCAGGCGAGATGGATACCTGCATCGTCATTCGCTCGGCGTTTGTCAAAGATGGGGTGGCCCATGTGCAGGCCGGTGCCGGTGTGGTCTATGACTCCAAACCCCAGGCCGAAGCGGACGAGACCCGCGCCAAGGCGGCCGCCGTGCTGGCCGCCATCGCCGCCAGCCATGGCACTTCACTGCAAGCCCTGAGCGCCCAGCAGGAGCAACATAAGGACGTGAGCCATGACTAACATCTTCTTGCTCGATAACTTCGACTCTTTTACCTACAGCGCCCCGGCCGATCAGTTCCGCACTTCGAAGGAGCAGCATCATGACTAACATCTTCTTGCTCGATAACTTCGATTCCTTTACCTACAACCTGGTGGATCAATTCCGCTCCCTCGGTTATCCGGTGCGGATCTACCGCAACAGCCTGCCAGCGAGCCGCATCATGAGCGAAATCGCCGCCTGCGAAGGGGATGCCGTGCTGGTGCTCTCGCCTGGGCCGGGCGCGCCTCACGAGGCGGGTTGCCTGATCGATCTGATCAAGCTGGCTCGTGGTCAGGTGCCCATCCTCGGCATCTGCCTCGGCCATCAGGCCCTGTGCGAAGCCTACGGCGGCACAGTCGGCGCGGCGGGGGAAATCGTCCACGGCAAGCGTTCGCTCATCGAGCACAACGGCCACGGCGCCTTCGCCGGCCTGCCGAGCCCGCTGCCGGTGGCGCGCTACCACTCGCTGGTGGCCACCTATGTACCGGAAGAGCTGACGGTGATTGCCCACTATCAGGGCATGCCCATGGCCATAGAGCAGCAGGACGACAGGGTGCTGGGCTTCCAGTTCCACCCGGAATCCATCATGACCTCGGAAGGGGCCCGCCTGCTGACCCAGGCGCTCGCCCATATCACCCGTCCAGTTAGCAGTGTGCGGTAAGGAAGACCCTATGCATCATCATCTCAACACCCTCTATCAGGGTCAGTCTCTGAGCCGTGAAAGTACCCGTGACGCCTTCGGGCAAGTGGTTCGTGGCGAAGTGGATCCCATAGTGCTCGCCAGTTTATTGACCGCCCTCAAGATCAAGGGGGAGACACCGGAGGAGATCGCCGGCGCCGCCGAAGCGTTGCTTGCGGAGGCGCGCGACTTCCCGCGTCCGGACTACGAGTTTTGCGACATAGTCGGTACCGGTGGCGATGGCCTCAACACCATCAATGTCTCCACCACCTCGGCACTGGTGGCCGCCGCCTGCGGCCTGAAAGTGGCCAAGCACGGCAACCGCTCGGTCTCGAGCAAGTCGGGCTCGAGCGACTTGCTCGACAAGATGGGCATCAAGCTCGACATGAGCCCGGCGCAGGCGCGCCACTGTCTGGACGAACTCGGCATCTGCTTCCTGTTCGCCCCCCAGTACCACGCCGGAGTGCGCCACGCCATGCCGGTACGTCAGGCCCTCAAGACCCGCACCCTGTTCAACGTGCTGGGGCCGCTCATCAATCCGGCCCGCCCCACCTATCAGCTGATGGGCGTCTATGCCCCCGAGCTGGTGCGCCCCATCGCCGAAACCCTGCTGGCACTGGGTCTGAAAACCGGTATGGTGGTTCACGGTGCCGGGCTCGACGAGATTGCCATCCACGGCCCGACCCAGGTGGCCCAGATCCGTGACGGCGAGATCCGCGAATTCATGATCACCCCGGCTGACTTTGGCCTGGAAACCTATCCGGTCAGCGCCATTCAAGGGGGCGAGCCTGAAGAGAACCGCGCCATCACGGCCGCCATTCTGGCAGGGAAAGGCACCCCGGCCCACAACGCCGCCATCGCCGCCAACGTGGCCCCCCTGCTGCTGATGGCGGGCAAGGCCGCAGATCTCAAGAGCGCGGCGGCCCAAGTGCTGGCGGTGCTGGCGAGCGGCAAGGCAGCGGAGCTCGCCGCCCGGCTCGCCACCCTGAGCCATCAGGAGGCATGATGTCAGCCACGAACCAGCACGGCACTCACTCAGGCACTAGCTCAGATCGCCCGCAGGGCTATAACCCTAGCCCACAGGGCAGCACCCAGTTTCGCAAGGATAACGAGATGTCAGACCTCATTGCCCCCCATGCCTTCCTGAACATGGCCTCCATCAACCAGACCATTCTCGGCAAAATAGTGGCGGCCAAGCAGGAATGGGTCGCCGCCCGCAAGCTGGCTCAGCCTCTTGAAAGTTTCAAGGACGAACTGACCCAAAGCGATCGGGATTTTGTCGGTGCGCTCAAGGCCGGTTCCACCCGCTTTATTCTGGAGTGCAAGAAGGCCTCCCCTTCCAAGGGGCTGATCCGCAATGATTTCAGCCCGGAGGCCATCGCCGATATATACGGCAAATACGCCACCGCCATCTCGGTACTGACCGACGAAAAGTTTTTTCAGGGGAATTTCGCCTTCCTGCCACGGGTGCGGGCCAGGGTCAGCCAGCCTGTGCTCTGCAAGGATTTCATGATTGACCCCTATCAGCTCTATCTGGCCCGCCACTATCAGGCGGACGCCATACTGCTGATGCTCTCCGTGCTCACCGACGAGGGCTATCGCGCCCTGTTTGCGGTGGCCAGGGAGCTGGGCCTGGGTGTGCTGACCGAGGTGAGCAATGAAGAAGAGCTGACCCGCGCCATCGCGCTGGGCGCCCCCGTGATCGGCATCAACAACCGGGATCTGCGCGACTTGAGCGTCGATCTCAACCGCACCAAGCAGCTGGCCGCCCGCATCCCGGCGGATCGGGTAGTGATTAGCGAATCCGGCATCAAGGATCGCACCCAGGTGGCCGAGCTGCGCCACCATGCCAAGGGCTTCCTGGTGGGCTCCTCCCTGATGGAGGAAGCCGATCTGGAGGCCGCGGTACGCAAACTGGTGCTGGGCCAGAACAAGGTGTGCGGCCTGACCCGTGCCGAAGATGCCGCCGCCGCCCATCAGGCGGGCGCCGTGTTTGGCGGCCTTATCTTTGTGGCGAAAAGCCCGCGCTACGTGGACATCCCCGCCGCCCGCACCGTGATGGCTGGCGCGCCGCTCTCTTACGTCGGGGTATTTCGCAACGCCCAGCAAGAGACCATTGCCAAGACGGTGGAGGCCCTGGGACTGGCCGCGGTGCAACTGCACGGGGAGGAAGATGCCGCCTATATCGACAACCTGCGCACGCTGCTGCCGGCGAGCTGCCAGATCTGGAAAGCCGTAGGCGTCTCTCTCGGCAAAGAAAGCGGCGAGCCACTGCCCGCCCTCGACTATCCGGCCGATCGCCTGTTGCTGGATACAAAAGTCGGCAGCCAGAGCGGCGGCACAGGTCAGGCGTTCGACTGGGCCATGCTGGCCGATCTCGATAAAGCCAAGCTGATGCTGGCAGGCGGGCTCAATCCCGACAATGCCCTGCAGGCGGCCCAGGTCGGCTGCCTCGGCCTTGATTTCAACTCCGGGGTAGAGAGTGCCCCAGGCCAGAAGGATGGCCACAAACTCACCGCTGCCTTCGCCGCCCTGCGCGCGCTCTAAGGCTGCCACTGAATCTATGTGTCGTTTTTGATGTTCCGTTTTTGACTCAAGGTATAAGGAAGAAACCATGACCCTGCTCAACCCGTTTTTTGGTGAATTTGGCGGCATGTATGTGCCCCAAATCCTCATCCCCGCCCTGCTCCAGCTGGAAAAGGCCTTCGTCGATGCCCAGGAAGACCCGGCCTTTATCGCCGAATTTCAGGAGCTGCTGACCGAGTATGCCGGTCGCCCGACCCCGCTTACCCTGACCCGCAACCTGACCAAGGGCACCAAGACCCGCCTCTACCTGAAACGTGAAGACCTGCTGCACGGCGGTGCCCACAAAACCAACCAGGTGCTGGGTCAGGCGCTGCTGGCCAAGCGGATGGGCAAAACCGAGATCATCGCCGAAACCGGCGCCGGTCAGCACGGCGTCGCTACCGCACTGGCCTGCGCCCTGCTCGGCCTCAAGTGTCGGGTCTACATGGGCGCCAAGGATTGCGAGCGCCAGAAGCCCAACGTGTTTCGCATGAAGTTGATGGGCGCCACCGTCATTCCGGTGCACTCCGGCTCCAGCACCCTCAAAGATGCCTGCAACGAGGCGCTGCGCGACTGGGCTGCCAACTACGACAACGCCCACTATCTGCTGGGTACGGCCGCCGGTCCGCACCCCTTCCCCACCATAGTGCGGGAGTTCCAGAAGATGATCGGCGAAGAGGCCAAGGCCCAGTGCTTCAAGAAAGAGGAGCGGCTGCCCGATGCGGTGATCGCCTGTGTCGGCGGCGGTTCCAACGCCATTGGCATGTTTGCCGACTTCATCGACAACAAGGAGGTACGTCTTATCGGGGTCGAGCCGGGTGGTCACGGCATCGAGAGTGGCGAGCACGGTGCGCCGCTGGGTCACGGCAGCAAGGGGGTCTTCTTTGGCATGCACTCCTACCTGATGCAGGACAAACAGGGGCAAATTCAGGAGTCCTATTCCGTCTCGGCGGGGCTCGACTTCCCCTCCGTCGGCCCGCAGCACGCCCATCTGGCCTCCATCGGCCGCGCCGAGTATGTCTCCATCACCGACAAGGAGGCGCTGGACGCCTTCCAGGAGCTGGCCAAATCCGAAGGGATCATCCCAGCGCTGGAGTCCTCCCACGCCCTGGCCCACGCCCTCAAGATGGCCCGCAGTGAACCGGAAAAAGAGCAGGTGCTCATCGTCAACCTCTCCGGCCGTGGCGACAAAGATATCTTCACCGTCGCTGACATTTTCGAGAAAGAAGGAACCTTGTCATGAACCGTTACGCACAACTCTTCTCCCGTCTGGATGCGGTCAATCAGGGCGCCTTTGTGCCGTTCGTGATGCTGGGTGACCCCACCCCCGAATTGTCGCTGGCCATCGTCGATGCGCTGGTCGCAGGGGGCGCAGATGCCCTCGAGCTCGGCATTCCCTTCTCCGATCCGGTAGCGGACGGCCCCACCATTCAGGGCGCCGCCCTGCGCGCCTTCGAGAGCCACACCACCCCGGACGACTGCTTCGAGCTGCTTGGCCGCATCCGCGCCAAGTACCCGCAACTGCCCATTGGCCTCTTGGTCTACGCCAACCTGGTTTATGTGCGCCAGATCGACGGCTTCTACGAGAAGTGCCAGCTGGCGGGCGTGGATTCGGTGCTGGTCGCCGATGTGCCGGTGCAGATGTGTGCCCCCTACAAGGCGGCCGCCGACAAGTTCGGCATCGACAGCATCTTTATCGCCCCGCCCAATGGCGATGCCGAGACCCTGAAACAGGTGGCGGAGCTTGGCAGCGGTTACACCTATCTGGTGAGCCGTGCCGGTGTGACCGGCGCAGAGACCAAGGCCGGCATGCCGGTGGAGGGGCTGATCAATACCCTGCGCGAGTTCAAGGCTCCCCCCGCCCTGCTCGGCTTTGGCATCAGCGAACCGGCTCAGGTGCGTGAGGCCATTGCCGCTGGCGCCGCCGGTGCCATCTCGGGTTCGGCCGTGGTGAAGATCATCGAGACCCACCACCAGAACCCGGAGCATATGCTCACTCGTCTGAAAGAGTTTGTGGAAGGGATGAAGGCCGCGACCAACCGCTAAGGTCGGGTATGGGGTCGATTGTCTGTGGCCCTAATATGTCAGTTCACATAGCCACGCCATAACCACGAAAAAGGGAGCCTGACCGGCTCCCTTTCTTTTTGTCGCTTGCTCACGCTTGCAACTCTGGATGTGTTGCTCCCTCTCCCTCCGGGAGAGGGCTGGGGTGAGGGCGGCTTTGCATTCCCAACCAAATGAGTTGCTCTCTCAACCCACGCCTTAATAACTAATTTATTGATCCAACACAGATTCCCGCTAAAACCCGCTTCTCGACACGCCACCCTCCCCCTTAAGATAGCCAAACGACAATCCCTCTCTCGGGAGCGCACCATGGCTGCGATTGTTGCTATCTCGCAGGTTAAAAGCAGCAGGCTGGGAGCTGTCACTCAGGGGCGGTAGCGTGGTTTTTGTAGGTTGGCGCAGCGTGTAGCAAAGCCCAACAGGCGAGCATTATTACTCCACCCTCTACCCAGAGCGGGATAAATATGGATGTGGCAGATCCGTAAAACAGATTTCAAATATATTCGCGGTAAGCGTTGGGCTTCAGTTTGCTCAACACCAACCTACGATTTTTAGCCCAACATACGAGAGGGACATTAGCTTTATGTGGAGATTACATGCCTAATTTAAAAATGACACTTTTAGAAAACTCCACAAGCTTCTTCTTAGAGTCTGTGAGTAAGGCTATTCAGGCTGAATCAGATGAAAATAAATGGAAGTTTGCGATACTGCTTTTAGTTCAGGCAATCGAAACCAGTCTAAAAGAACGCCTGAGAAGAACTAATGAGATTTTTATCTACTCGAATATAGATAAGCCCAAAAACACCGTAGATCTGAGTTTAGCGATTGAGAGGCTGGAGAAAATCTCGAAAGTTAAATTGAAGCAACCTGATGTTAAGTGCATTAGGACTGCATCTGAGCTTCGAAACCAAATAGTTCATTTTGAGTTTGATCTTTCGATCGAGCAAATTAAGTCCAATTTTGTAAGTCTTGTAGGTTTTTATTCATCATTTTGCCGAGATCATTTGGCTTCAGATATTTTCTCTCAGCTCCCACCCAAGTTGCACTCAGAGGTACTAAAGCTCGATAGCTATGTTGAAGAGCTAGAAAATAGAGCCTCGGAACGAATGGCTGCTGAAGAAATTCCAGATAATGAAGTATGGGAGTGTCCAGCATGTAAAAAAGATACATTTGTCATCTACGATGGTATAGATACTTGTTACTTATGCGGTCATTCAGAGCCAATTGTTGAATGTGAGCAATGCCAGACTCTTGAATTCGAGGGTGAACTTGAGCACCGAGACTTTGGCAATATGAAAGGCTGGGAGAACTATAAGGCTCTATGTAAGGATTGCGTTTATAAACTAGAAAATGAAAATCCTTACGAAGACTATTATTGAGTAAAAACCAGGACATCCATCTTTCTTAGTAAAGCGTTACACAGCAAGAATAAAAAGATGAATCTCCAAGCTTTTTTATTAAAAAACAATAGTAGATAGTCATCATGAAAATGTTTTTACATAGTCCAGACCAAGATACCGACATCCGGAAAATTTATCAAAAAGCTTTTAATGAAGCAGTTGAACTATATCTTGTAACTGCATATTTAACTCATTGGGACATGTCTTTAAAACTTAACAAGTCATGTGAGAATTTCAGAGTTATCATTGGCAAAGATTTTGGTATTACAAAGAAATCAGCATGCCATAAAATAATGCAGTGGCTACCTTCAGAAAGGAAAGGCCAATTTTTGGTCGCAGACAAGATTGATGGTTTTCACCCCAAGGCTATTTTTTGGAAAGATACTGAAGACAAGTGTCATGTACTTATTGGTTCATCAAATCTCACTAAAGCTGCTTTCGAAAGTAATTATGAGGCTAATATCTACTCAGAAATTAATTCTGAATCATACAGTCAAGCAAAAAACTGGATAGGAAAAATCACAGAGAAATCTGTCGTTGTATCAGAGGATTGGCTCGCACAGTACATCGAAGGTACTCCTTCAAGCAAAAATAAACCTCTTAATAATTCAGACAAACAAAACTCAATAGCAAGTTTACTCTTGCCTCTGCCTGATGGTGCCAAAAATAAAGTTGACGAACGTAGACAGCAGATTTTAAAACATCAGGCGGTGAAATCATCTTTACATGAACTGTTCGTCAATTGTGCATCAAAAAATATACTTTCATCGGAATTTTATGCCCAACTACCAAATTTTTGGAGCTGGGAAATTGGTAACAGACTTCAAGGCAGAGGATGGGAACGTCGAGGGAGAGCAAGTAATTTTCATGAGTTATCAATTAGTTATCTAAAAATAATTAAATCATCAGATTTCGAACGTGATGACGTTGTTGTCAGAGAAATTGACAGGCTTAAAAAGTTGAAGGTATCGGCTAGGACTGCATTCTTTTCTGAGATGTTATGTTTAACTTATCCAGAACGCTATCCGGTTTTGAACAAACCAGTATGGTCTTATTTAGAAGATATTAATTTCAGAGCCCCTAAAGGTGCAAGCGAAGGTGTTGCTTACATTGATTTAGCGAAAAAACTGCGTCTGTCTCTAAAGGAAAACCCGTCGCACCCAGCTCAGAACTTGGCGGAATTAGATACAGTAATATGGTTGCAGTATCACGAATAACTATGGGTTTTAAAAAATACCTCAAGATTGACTGTCAACGTGTACAGATCTAGTTTCAACGCGTGGCGACCCTCGTCCCACGCCTCCCTCCCTTCTCAATACCCGCCACCCCATGAATCCCAGCATCAATACAATTCCCGGCAGCCAGACCCAGTAGTGCTCGGAGAGGATCACCGCTTCACCTCGGGCGGTAAGATAGGCCTCCAGCTTGAAGGGGGCGACCCGGATCACCTGCCAGGGGGCGAAGAAACGCTCGTCACGCCAAGGCCAGAGCCAGCCAACCCCCTTGCCGCCGGTGGTGAGCGAGTCGAGCAGGCTGTGGGAAAGTAGCGAAACCAGCAGAAACGACCAGACGGTGGCGGCGCTCGCCTTAAGTTGGCGGTGAAACAACATGGCCAGAGTGGGCAGGACAAAGGCGAACAGCAGTGAATGGGTAAAGCCCCTATGACCCAAGACATGGCCATAGGCGACCCCCAGTTTGAAGGCAAGCACATCGGCATCGGGCAGCATGGCGATGGCAACGCCAGCCAGCAGCAGGCGCGGCGGAATCATCCGGCTGCCAAGCCCGAGCCCAAGACAGAGAGGGACGGCGGCGTGAGTGACTATGGTGGGCATAGGGTAAAGCTCCAACTGAAAACGTGAGCCTACTCTACCCCCGCTCGATGAAGTGAACGTGAAGTGCAAGGCTGCTCTGCAAGCAACACCCTCCCGGCCCCTCAGTCATCCCCCAGACCATCCCTAACCACCTCTTCTATTCTAAAAAGTGAACCTCTCTACACTTTTCTCTCGCAAACAGCACCTAGACCATAAAAAGTGCACCATCGTACACTTTTGATTGCTGTTTGCTCTTACCATGAGTTAAGGTGTAACAACCTACACTTTTTCCGTGATCATGATGGCAGACACATCGTTGCAAACCGGCCCGAAAGAACTGGATCCCGCCTCGCTGGGGCTGGCGATACGCGATAGGCGCAAGGCCGCCAGGATGACGCAGGAGGTGACGGCCTCACTGTGCGGCATATCCAAAAAGACCCTGATCAAGATTGAGAAGGGTGGGGATGTCTACCTCTCTACCCTATTGCAGGTGATGAAGGCGCTGGGGCTGCGCTTGCAACTGGTGCAGGAAGTGGGTTCACAGGTAACGAGCGGCAACAGCCAACCAGAGGTCGGTGATGATGAGTGGTTCTGAGCACCATCGGCTTGAACTTCGGCTGGGTAGCCAACTGATCGGCCATCTCGAATATGACTCCAGCCGGGATGCGTTTCAGCTCGGCTATCTGCCAGAGTGGCAAGCGCATGGATTCCCGCTTTCACCACCGCTGGCGCTGGATGGCTCGGCCAGCAGCGCCCAGATCCGGGCATATCTCGGCAACTTGCTGCCAGAAAATCGCGGGCTGGAGCACCTGATTGAGGCGCTATCCGTTTCGCGCAGCAATCTCTTTGCCCTGATCCACGGCATTGGCCGCGATGTATCCGGAGCTGTCACCTTTACCCTGTCCGCAGAGTCCGACATTCCCACCCACTTTCGCCCCATCACCCCAGAGGAGTTGATGCTGCGACTCGATCAGCCCGAGATCTGGCCGCTGGAAGTCTGGGATGGTCGCCCCCGACTCTCGGTTGCGGGTGTGCAGGCCAAGCTCAACGTGCTGCGACTCGAGGGGGCGCTGGGGTTTGGCGAGGGCGAACTCTGTTCCACCCACCTCCTCAAGTTCGAGCATCACCCTCATCTGGTGATCAATGAATTTGTGACCATGCGGCTGACCGCGTTGCTGGGCATGCCGGTCGCACAGGTTGAACTGCACACATTTGGTCAAGATGAGAAGTCCCACCGAGGCTTGCTGGTGGAACGGTTTGATCGGCGTCTTGATGAAGATGGCTTGAGGGTTCGCCGTCGCCACATGATCGACGCCTGTCAGGGGCTGGGGTTCCCCGTCACGCGAAAATATGAACGCAACTTCGGTGACGGGCGGGATGTGGCCCATATTAGGGAAGGGGTGAGCCTGCCACGACTGTTCAGCCTCAGCGCCCTTTGTGTCAATCCGGCGCAAGCCAGATTGAACATGCTGCAATGGCTGCTCTTCAACCTCTGCGTCAACAACCATGATGCCCATGGCAAGAACTACAGCTTCTTCGTCTCGCGGGCAGGGCTGACGCCCACCCCTTGGTACGATCTGGTCAATGTGGGGCTTTACCCCGAGTTCAACCAGCATCTGGCCATGGCCATAGGCGACGAGTTTACCCCCGAGGCGGTCAACGCATGGCAGTTGCTGGAGATGGCCGAGGCATGTGACCTGCCCAAACGCCTGTTGCAGCAGACCCTGCACAAGTTGGCCAACGACATCCTCCTTCATCTGGATGCCGCCATCGCCATGGTTGAGACAGACAATCCCGCCGAGCTGGCTTATCTGGCACGCTACCGACATGACGTTGAGCGCCGCTGTCGCCATTTTCAGGAACAGGCTGCGCTGTTGCCCGATCTGCAGCTGTAACCTCCCACGAAAAAACCCCCTCTTGCCCAGCGGCAAGAGGGGGTCTTTTGTTTTTGCCGCCGACTAAGCAGCTATTGCATCAAGCTATCAGGCCAGCGAGACAAAGATCCCGGCCAGGGTGGCGCTCATCAGGTTGGCCAGGGTCGCCGCCAGCACAGCCTTGAAGCCCATATTGGCCACATCGTGACGGCGCTCCGGCGCCATGGTGCCGATGGAGCCGAGCTGCACCGCGATGGAGCCCAGATTGGCAAACCACAGGGGCGCCGATGGTACAGTGATCGCCGTCACAGAAAAAGCGGTAAAACGATTGGCTTAGGCAACTTTTTCACCCCGGACAGGGGCTCGCCCGAAAACGCGGCAGGATTGACCCGCAAGTGAGCACAAGCCCAATGAGCGCCAGCCAGCAGGGTCCAGCAGCTCGGCAGACGGCACAGGAGCGAGGCACAGACCCCATCCCCGGATAACCGAATCGGTTCACGTTTTTTTCATCTGAAAAGGAGTAGAGTAGGCAATCACCAAGTTTATGTTTTTATTGGAAAAGCCCCTACGGGTCATGCAATGGCATAACGCCCTTAACCCCAAGTGGAACGCCATGATGAAGAAAACCGCGATTGCCCTGACCCTGGCCAGCCTGTTGGCGCTGCCAGTGTTTGTCTCCACCAATGCCTGGGCTGCTCCGGTGCGCTCCCTGCAAAAGGAGCAAAACTACGACCAGTACATCAGCAAGCGTCAGGTGGTGGATCAGCTGCTGGCGGATGCCTGGCAGATCTTCAAGTCGCCGGCCCGCATCTCCACCGCCGGCTTCACCGCCAAGATGCCGAGCAACATGGAGCAGGTCACAGAGCTGCTGCTGCAGGCCTATCAGCTCGAACCCTATCGCACCGACCTGCTGATCTCGGCGGCCAACGCCCAGATCTACAACGGCAACGTGGACAAGGCCATAGGCCTGTTCGAGCAGGCGCTCAGCACGGCGCCGGACGACATAGACCTGCTCACCTACCTGGCCACCTGGCAGACCTTCAAGCAAAACCCCAGTGCCGCCCAGGCATACCAGAGCAAGCTGGCGACCCTCAATCCCGGCCGTGCTGCCGATCTGCAGCGCATCCTGGATACGGTGGCCCGCGTCAACGCCACCCCGCTTAAGGAACAGGGGGAGCGTTCACCCAAGCCGGGCAACCGGGCCATCGTCACCCTGGGCTATGCCCTCAACCCCGATGGCAGCATGCACGACATACTGCTGGGCCGACTGGAGACCACCCGCTCCCTGGCCCAGGCCAACCCGGCGGCGCTCATCATACTGACCGGCGGCGTGCCCCAGAACCGCCAGACCGAGGGCAAGCTGATGGCGGACTGGCTGGTGAAGAAGGGCATAGATCGCTCGCGCATCATAGAGGATAACTACGCCACCAGTACGGTGGAGAACGCCCTCTACAGCGGCTACGCCCTCGCCCGCCACCAGATCCAGTACGCCACCCTGGTGAGCTCCGCCAGCCATGTGCGCCGGGGCCAGACATTACTGGAGATCGCCTGCTGGCAGAGCGGCCCGGCCGGGATCCAGATAGACAGCGTCAGCTACCCGGACAAGTCGCTCTCGACACTGGCCAAGGTGAGCGACAGCGAGCTGCTCGGTATCTACCGCGATGCGCTGCGCACCTACGGCCTGTGGAGCTATCGCTCGGCCCCGCTGATCGAGCGCTGATCTGCGCCATCCCGCACTCGACAATAAAAATACCCACACGAGTGGGTATTTTTATCTGGCTGAGACTCGACGCTATGGTTGTGGATTTATTCTCTCTTATTTTCCTTTTACTACTGGCGGAAAATGTTCCAGCAATGTCGTGCGCCAGATGCGGCATGATAAAGCAGATGGGCAACGAGATATCATAAAAAACCAGCTCATATTCCATGCTTGAACTATCACCCTGCAATCAGGACGTCACATCCATAATAATTTACAACCCATTATTTTTAATTGATTTAATTAAAACCATCATACCCACCAACAAACCAGCTGAGCAATGTAAAAATAACAGCCGCCACCTCAACCGTTATTATCAATGTTGTAATTTAACTGTTTGCATGTATTTTTGATATAAATCACAGCAATATTTATACACAATTAATTGCTGCGTCTCATACCACTCCTTCGCTTACCATCCGCTTGTTCAGGCAATACGATGGAAACAAAAAAATGAAATACACGCTGATGATATCTTTGCTGGCGCCAGCCCTGCTGGCGGGCTGCGATCTGGAAAAAAAAGAGGAGGCTCCCTTCAAGGCGCGGCATATTACCGCCGCTTATGACACGGGCAACATCTGCCGCCAATTGCAACAGGGGTGGCAGGAGGATGGCGTCGCCGTGCCCGCCAGCCAGGTCAGTTGCCACTACCTGACGGTGCCGCTCGATTACGACAAGGAGTGGGTCCAGATCAAGCAGACCAAATGGGAGAAACGCCCTGCCCCCGCCCCGGCTGCCACTTTCCTCTCTGGCAACACAAGCCGCTTCTCGACCCCCTCCTGGTCAGGCAACCCCATCCGGGACGAGATCAAGCAGGAGACCCGCACGGTCAAGGGGGACACCATAGACCTCTTCTATGTGCACTATCGCGCCACCGGCGACTATCGCGGCACCCTCTTCTACAACCCGGGCGGCCCCACCTCGGCCACCCCGGACCTGGGTATCCTGCTCGACATGCTGCGCAGTGCCAACCCCACCATCCTGGCGCACTACGACATAGTCACCCTGGATCCCCGCGGGGCAGGTTACAGCGCGCTCGGGCACGAGCTTAGAAGCTGCCTGCTGACGGACAAGAGCGGCATCCGGCCGGACATGACCCCGGCGCAGCTCGCCCAGATCTTTGCCAGCCGTGACAAGGGCGCCCTGCTGGCGCTCGAGAGCGGTGACGATCAGGGCAAGGCCTTCGGCACTGCGCTGCGGGAGCGTTGCGACGAGCCGTTGAAGCTGCATGCGCCGTACCTGGGCTCGCGGGCCGTGGTCGAGGACATGGAGCGACTGCGCCAGCATCTGGGGCGCGACCGTATCACCCCCATCACCTTCTCCTACGGCACCCGCCTCGCCGCCCTCTATGCCGCCCGCTACCCGAGCCACGTGGCCAACCTGGTGGTCGACTCGCCGATGTCCCCTGCCGAGAGCCGCTACCCGGCCATCTTCCGCGGCGATGCCGAGAATGCCAATCGCATCCTTGCCTGGCGCTTCGGGGCCGAGGCACTGCAGCGCAGCATGGCGGTGACCCGCCAGGTGCGCGACAGCGGCCGCTATGTGGACAACATGGGCAATGTGCTCGACCGCGCCCACTGGGAAGCTGTGATGAGCGATGCCATCAGCGGCAGCCAGCACGATGATCAGCTCGCCTTCTGGCAGCAGGATGATGCCGGCCCCCTGCTGGCCCGCCTCGCCAAGGAGCAGGCCGACGAGACCCCCTACCAGGATCTGCTGGAAATGCCCTTCTTCAGCGCCATCCATTGCACCGACAACAGCGAGCCCTATGGCTGGCAGGCGCTGGATCCGGAAGATGCCGCCTTCCAGGGGGCCGGCGCCCTGCTGCTGGCCAAGAGCTTCAACACCTGCGCCGACTGGCCTTATCCGCGCCAGCCCATCGCGACTGCTGGCGCCGGCGAGATAAAGCTCCCGGATGATGCCAAGGCCCTGGTGCTCGGCGCCGAGTACGATCCCAATACCCCCTTCGCCGGTGCCCGCCAGATGCAGGCCGCCTTTGGCAGCGCCGCCCGTCTGGTGCGGGTGGAGCAGAGCAACCGGCATGGCCAGCTGCACTCCTCGCAGTGCGCCAGAGAGGCCCTCAGCACCCTGCTGCTGGGTGACGCCGCGAGCCTCCCCAGCGAGCAGCCCTGCCTGGCCGACTGAACCCGGCCCAACTGAGCACAGTCCAACAAAAAGCCCGCCGAATTGGCGGGCTTTTGCATGCTGGCAGACGCCGTCAGACGGCGACCAGCCGCTCCAGATCGCTGCGCGTGAGGCGCTTGCTGTCCACCTTCACATAGAGCGAATGCTCGGCCGGCGCCAGCAGCACATCGCTCACCCCGTCACAGGCGCGGATCTTCTGCTCCAGCGCCGGGCTCGCCTCGACCCCTTCTGGCAGCACTATGCGCAGGCTGCTCACATAGGGGGGCTCCTGCATGGTCAGGCTGACCCCCAGCCAGGCCAGGGCCAGCAGGGCGCAACTGCCAAACACCAGCACGCCGCCGCCCAGGCTGTAGAGCAAACCACCCAGGCTGCCGCCTATGGCCACCCCGATGAACTGGCTGGTGGAGTAGACCCCCATGGCGGTGCCCTTGTAACCCGGTGGCGACTCCTTGCTGATGAGCGACGGCAGCAGCGCCTCCATCACGTTGAAGCCGATGAAGAAGAGCTGCAACCCGGCAAGCAGGCCCCACAGCTGCAACCCGGCTTGCCACAGCACCACTTCGGCGATGAGCATCACCAGCACGCAAGCCTGGAATACCCGTTTCATCTGGCGGCGTTTTTCGGCATAGATGATGAAGGGCACCACGCTGACAAAGGCGACCAGCATGGTGACCAGATAGGCCTGCCACTGGCTGTCACGGGGCAGACCGGCCTGCTCCAGCAGCGGCGGCAGCGCCACGAAGCTCGACATCAGCAGGGTGTGCACGCAGAGGATGCCGAGGTTGAGTTTGAGCAGGCGCGGGTTGGTGAGCACGGTGCGCATCCCGCCCCTGACCATGCTGGACTCGCGATTGAGCAGGTGACCGGTCGGGGTCGGCACCAGCCAGAGGGTGATGGCTATGCCCCCCAGCGCCAGCAGGGCGATGAGCCAGAACAGACCGGACAGCCCCAGCGCGTGGGTGATGAGAGGGCCAGTCACCATGGCGATGGCGAAGGTGATGCCAAAGCTCACCCCGATGAAGGCCATCGCCTTGGTGCGGTTCTGCTCGCGGGTGAGATCCGAGAGCAACGCCATGACGGCCGCCGAGATGGCGCCGCTGCCCTGCAGGGCGCGACCGAGGATGACGCCCCAGATGGAGTGGGTCAGCGCCGCGATCACGCTGCCCAGCGCAAACATCAGCAGGCCGCCGACGATGAGCGGCTTTCTGCCGATGCGATCGGAGAGCAGGCCGAACGGGATCTGGAACAGCGCCTGGGTCATGCCATAGATGCCGATGGCAAGGCCGATCAGGGCTTCGGAGGCGCCCGCCAGCGACATGCCATAGGTGGTCAGCACCGGCAGCACCATAAACATGCCGAGCATGCGCAGGGAGAAGACGGAGCCGAGCGCCCAGGTCGCGCGGCGCTCGCCCCTCGTCATGGTGAAATCATTCATGATGGCCTCGATAGGTCAAAGAGAAGGGAGACGCAAGGGGTGGATGACACAAGGCGCGCCACACCCGAACAACGGGAAAAGTGCCCCGCAGGGCGGCCCCATAATAACAGAGCCGGGAAGGTTCCCGGCTCTGGATTTCATGCATTTAGGGGTGCAGTTCACACTATCAGGGCAGCATGCTCACCAGCACGGGAGTTGCGTCCGGCTGGAAGTCCACCGACATCATCACGCTCAGGCAGGTGAAGATGATGACGACGATGGAGAACATGCCGCGTCAGGGTCAGGGTCAGGGCAGCATGCTCACCAGCACAGGAGTTGCATCCGGCTGGAAGTCCACCGACATCATCACGCTCAGACAGGTAATGGTGACGATGGAGAACATGAACAGCTTGCGGGCCCAGAGGGAGTCATCGACCGCCTGCTTGTAACCCGACAGCGCCATACCCAGCCACCAGACGCTGACCGCGGTGGCGACGATCAGATACTTGTAACCGGCGTAACCGCCGAGGAACAGCATCAGGGTCGGCACCATGAAGGCCAGTATGTAGAGGGTGATGTGGTGTTTGGCCACGACAATCCCCTTCACCACCGGCAGCACGGGTATGTTGGCGGCCTGGTAATCCTTGAAGCGGAAGATGGCGATCGCATAGGAGTGCGGCATCTGCCACAGACTGAAGATCGCCAGCAGGATCAAGGCGCCCGAGTCGAACTGACCGCTCACGGCGCAGTAACCGATGACGGGTGGCGCGGCGCCGGAGAGGCTGCCGACCAGGGTGCCGTAGACGGAGTGACGCTTCATGTAGAGGCTGTAGACCCCCACATAGACCAGGAAGCCCAGCACTGCCAGCAAGGCGGCCAACGGATTGGCCGCAAAGTAGAGCAGTGCAATGCCCGCAACGCCCAGCGCGCTCGCATACCAGAGCGACACACCGGGGGCGATCAGCCCCTTCACCAGGGCGCGGTTCTTGGTGCGCTCCATGATGCAGTCGATGTCCCGGTCGATGTAGTTGTTGAACACACAACCGGAGGCCACCACCAGGGAGACACCCACCATGGTCAGGATGAACAGGGGCACGTCCAGGCTCCCCTTGGAGGCCAGCAGGAATCCCCCGATAACCGAGATGAGGTTACCGAAGATGATGCCCGGCTTGGTCACTTGCAGGTATTGCTTCATCATCACATCAAGCCGCTCAGTGAACCATCATGTTGATGTTGAGGTTGTACATGATCCACAGGGAACCCACGACCACGATGGCGATGATGAGCACGGTAAACACCAGTGCCACCAGGTTCCAGCGCTCCTCTGACGAGGTGTTCATGTGCAGGAAGTAGATCAGATGCACGAAGATCTGCACCACCGCCATGGCCACCACTGTGCCGAGCACCATGGCATGGGAGGCGGAGCCGTCCATCACCATCCAGAAGGGGATTGCGGTCAGGATGAGTGACAGCACGAAGCCGGTCATATAGGACTTGACGCTGCCGTGGCTCGCGCCGTGATTGTCAACGGAATGACTCATTACATGACCCCCATCAGATAGACCACGGTGAAGACGCAGATCCACACCACGTCCAGGAAGTGCCAGAACAGGCTCAGGCACATCAGGCGAGTACGGTTGCGCTCGGTCAGCCCCTTCTTGCTGATCAGCACCATCATCACGATGATCCAGACCAGGCCACTGGTCACGTGGATCCCGTGGGTACCGACCAGGGTGAAGAAGGCGGAGAGGAAACCACTGCGCTGCGGGCCGAAGCCCTCGGCGATCAGGTGGTGGAACTCGTAGATCTCCATGGCGATGAAGCCAGCGCCAAGCAGGAAGGTGACCAGCAGCCAGGTATTGACCGCGGAGACCTTGTTCTTGTTCATGGCCAGCATGCCGAAGCCGAAGGTGATGGAGCTCAGCAGCAGCAGCATGGTTTCGGCAAACACGAACGGCAGTTCGAAGATGTCCTTGCCGCTCGGGCCGCCGGCGGTGCCGTTGACCAGGACTGCATAGGTTGCGAACAGGGTCGCAAACAGGATGCAGTCACTCATCAGGTAGATCCAGAAACCGAACACCTTGGTGGCACCGGCATCATGGTGCCCATGATCGTCATGGGCGCCGTGAGTGTGATGTAGAACGTCAGTCGCCATGGAATTAAGCCACCTTGTTGATATTGTCGAAATGCTGACCTTCGATGCGCTCGATTTCGTCAACCTGCACGTAGTAATCCACGTCCTCATTGAAGCTGTGGACGATCCAGGTGGCTATCATGCCGACGAAGCCGGCGATGGCCATCCACCAGATGTGCCAGATCATGGCAAAGCCGAACACCACGCTGAAGGCGGCGATGATGACACCGGCACCCGAGTTTTTCGGCATGTGGATGGGAGCGTACTGGGCCGGCCGCAGGAAGGCAGAACCGTCTTGCTTGGCTTCCCAGAAGGCATCCAGACCTGTGATCTTCGGCTCGATGGCGAAGTTGTAGAAGGGCGGCGGTGAAGAGGTCGACCACTCCAGGGTACGGCCACCCCAGGGATCGCCAGTCAGATCACGGTTCTTCTCGCGGTCACGAATACTGACCACCACCTGGATAACCTGGCACAGGACGCCGATGGCGATCAGGCCGGCACCGCAGGCAGCGACTACCAGCCAGCCGTGGAACTCGGGATCTATGTTCTGGCTGACCCGACGGGTCATGCCCATGAAGCCCAGTACGTAGAGCGGCATGAAGGCCACGAAGAAACCTGTGATCCAGAACCAGAAGGCGCGCTTGCCCCAGACCTCATCCAGCTTGAAGCCGAACGCCTTCGGGAACCAGTAGGTGATACCGGCGAAGCAACCGAACACCACGCCGCCGATGATGACGTTGTGGAAGTGGGCGATCAGGAACAGGCTGTTGTGCAGCACGAAGTTGGCGGCCGGCACGGAGAGCAGTACCCCGGTCATGCCACCCACGGTGAAGGTGATGATGAAGCCGACGGTCCACAGCATGGGCGAGGTGAACTCGATGCGACCGCGGTACATGGTGAACAGCCAGTTGAAGATCTTCACCCCGGTCGGGATCGAGATGATCATGGTGGTGATGCCGAAGAAGGCATTCACGTTGGCGCCCGATCCCATGGTGAAGAAGTGGTGCAGCCAGACCACGAAGGAGAGCACGGTAATGGCAATGGTCGCCCACACCAGGGAGGTGTAGCCGAACAGCTTCTTCTTGCAGAAGGTCGCCACCACTTCGGAGAAGATCCCGAACACCGGCAGCACCAGGATATAGACCTCGGGGTGACCCCAGGCCCAGATCAGGTTGATGTACATCATCATGTTGCCACCCATGTCATTGGTAAAGAAATGGGTACCCAGGTAACGGTCTGCGGTGAGCAGGGCTATGGTGACGGTCAGGATCGGGAAGGAGGCGATGATCAGTATGTTGGCACACAGCGCGGTCCAGGTGAACACCGGCAGCCGCATCATGGTCATGCCGGGGGCACGCATCCGGATGATGGTGGCAAAGAAGTTCACGCCGGTCAGCAGGGTGCCCAATCCTGAGATCTGCAGGCTCCAGATCCAGTAATCGACCCCGACCCCGGGACTGAACTCCTTGCCCGACAAGGGCGGATAGGCCAGCCAGCCGGTCTGGGCAAATTCACCGACCCCGAGGGAGACGTTGATCAGCACCACGGCGGCGGCGGTAAACCAGAAGCTCAGGTTGTTGAGGAAGGGGAAGGCCACGTCACGGGCACCGATCTGCAGCGGCACCACTATGTTCATCAGGCCGATCACCAGCGGCATGGCCACGAAGAAGATCATGATGACGCCGTGGGCGGTGAAGATCTGGTCGTAGTGGTGGGGCGGCAATATGCCTTCGCCACCGGCCGAGGCCATCACCTGCTGGGTACGCATCATGACCGCATCGGCAAAGCCGCGCAGCAGCATGACCATGCCCAGGATGAGATACATGATACCGAGACGCTTGTGATCCACAGAGGTGAACCACTCTTGCCACAGATACTGCCACTTGCCGAAATAGGTGATCAGCCCGGCGATGGCCAGCCCGCCCAATAAGATAGCGGCTATCGTGACCATGATAATGGGTTCATGGTACGGGACAGCGTCGAGCGTTAATTTTCCAAACATCAATTATTCCTCGGATCCTGCTTTCACACTCTTGTCATCCATCGGCATGGCCATATGCCCGGCATGATCCATCTGTGCATCATGGGTCATCTCGTCATGGTCCATTGCTTGATGATCCAGGGTGTCGCCATGCTGCATGGCACCTTCGTGGGCCATGCCCTGGTGCTCACCCGGTTTCATGTCACCCATGAACTTGTTGATCACGTTGACGAACAGGGCCGGGTCGGCACTGGCGAAATACTCCACCGGATTGTTCTGGCTCTGCTTGGCCAGGGCCTCGAACTCGGCCATGGTGGCAAGCATCTTGGGTGACTGTTTTACCTTGGCGACCCAGGCATCGAAGTCGGCCTGATCCCGCGTGGCGATGGCCTGGAACTTCATGCCGGAGAAACCGGCGCCGCTGTAACTGCCGGAGATCCCCTTGTATTGGCCCGCCTCGTTGGCGATGAGATGCAACTTGGTCTGCATGCCCGCCATGGCGTAGATCTGACCGCCCAGCTGGGGAATGAAGAAGGAGTTCATCACAGTGTCGGAGGTCACCCGGAAATTGACCGGGGTATTGACCGGGAAGGCCAGTTCATTGACCGAGGCGATACCCAGTTCCGGATAGACAAACAACCACTTCCAGTCGAGGGAAATAACATCGACCTGGATCGGTTTGACGTCCGATTCCAGCGGTTTATAAGGATCCAGCGAGTGGGATGTTTTCCAGGTAATGACCGCCAGGATGGCGACAATAATGACGGGTACGGTCCAGACGACCGCTTCAATCTTGTTGGAGTGAGACCAATCCGGGGTGTATTTGGCATTGGTATTGGATGCTCTGTATTTACGAGAGAATACCACTGCCATAATAATCACAGGGATCACTACAATTAACATCAGCCCGATGGCCGTTAATATCAGTGATTTCTGTTCCAGACCAATCTGCCCTTTGGGGCTCATCAGAGCCATGTCGCAACCACTGAGCAAGCCGGTTGTCGCGAGCAACAGCAAGGCGCCCAAGCCCCTTTTTACATCAGGTCTCATGCCGTTTCCTCATCTTCGCAAGGCGTAAAGTTGTAATAAAAACGCATCATTCTATTGCATCGGGGGGGGATGTGAACAACATGAAAAATTAATCCCGAACTTGTGTGCGGTTTGGGATTTCCCTGTGAAGCATGTTAATGCCTTGACGGCAAGGTATTTATCAAATCCCACAAATCATGAATTCATCATTAACCGACTTTATTTCATCCAATAGTTGTTGATTGAATAGACAGATAGCTGCTTCACCCTATATTCGGCAGGGTTAAATCGCCCCGTTCGTTGCTATTTGTATAAAATATCGACGCTATTTTCGGCGCCGCCGCCGAACAGACAGATCATTGGGTGGAACTCAATCCGGACCATAATTAATCAAATTAAACTCTAATTAATTCCATGAATTTGATGGGGCCATAGTCCGCAAAGATGCATATTGCATGCATTTCCAGGGGCCGAATCCATCACAGGACTCATCATTTTGTTTAATAAGTTATTATCAAGGCCATGGACTCCATCCGGATATGGCGTTAGGTTGCGCCCCTTCGTTACCAAGCCAGTCACGAATTCAACCCTATCCCATTTCCCATTTGACTCTTCATACAACAGGGATTGCCATGAGTATCACACGCAGAGACTTTCTCAACGGCGTAGCCATAGCGATTGCGGCCGGTGTCGCCCCCATCAATCTGCTGCAAGCGGCGCAAGGCGGCAACGCGCTGGCCGACAAGACGCTGGCCTATCCGCCCGCCCTCACCGGCCTGCGCGGCAACCATCCGGGCTCCTTCGAGCCGGCCCACAGCATAGCCCGCGACGGCAAGCAGTATGACTTCGCCAATGTCCTCCTCGAGGATGAGTACGATTTGGTGATCGTCGGCGCCGGCATCAGCGGCCTGGCGGCCGCCTGCTTCTATCAGCAGTTGCTCGGCGCGGACAAAAAGATCCTGCTGCTCGACAACCACGACGATTTTGGCGGCCACGCCAAGCGCAACGAGTTCACCACCCCCGATGGGCTGAGGCTGGGCTACGGCGGCAGCGAATCCCTGCAATCGCCGCGCTCCGTCTACAGCCCCATTGCGCTCGGGCTGCTCAAGGCGCTCGAGGTCAACATCGACGAGCTGGCCAAGGGCTTCCAGCAGACCTTCTACCCGGATCTGGGGCTCAGCCGCGGCGTCTACTTCGACGAGCAGCACTTTGGCGTCAACAAGGTAGTGAGCGGCGATCCGGGCCACAACGTGGCCGACGACATCCCCCGCGATCGCTTGAACGGCCGACCGCTGGCACAGTTCATCGGTGACTTCCCGCTCGACGAGAGCGACCGTGCGGCCCTGCTGGCCCTGCACGAAGAGAAGATCGACTACCTGAGCGGCATGAGCCGGGAGGAGAAAGACCTCTGGATGACCCGCAACAGCTACACCAGCTTCCTGCGCGACAAGGTGGGGCTCAGCGAGCGGGCGATCACTTACTTCCAGCAGCGCACCAACGACTTCCAGGCGGTCGGCATAGACGCCACCGCCTGCGCCGATGCGCGCCTCTGTGCCCTGCCGGGCTTCGACGGGCTGGATCTCACTCCCCTCGATGCCGAGGAGCAGGCGGAGCTGGACGATCCTTACATCTTCCACTTCCCGGACGGCAACGCCGGCCTGACCCGCTTGATGGTGCGCAAGCTCATTCCGCAGGTGGCCCCCGGCCACACCATGCAGGACGTGGTGCTGGCCAAGTTTGACTACGGCAAGCTCGACCTGCCGGAGCACAAGGTGCAACTGCGCCTTGGCAGCACGGCGCTGCAGGCCAAAAACGTCCGCCTCGCCGATGGCAAATCGGCGGTGGATGTCACCTACATCAAGGAGGGGAAACTGCATAGGGTGCGGGCCAAGCAGTCAATCATGGCCGGTTACAACATGATGATCCCCTACATGGTGCCCGAGCTGCCGGAGCCCCAGAAGGAGGCGCTGCGCCAGAATGCCAAGGCGCCGCTGGTCTACACCAAGGTGGTGATCAAGAACTGGCACGCCTTCGTCAAACTCGGCGTGCACGAGGTCTATTCACCGGCGGCCCCCTACAGCCGGGTCAAGCTGGACTACCCGGTCAACCTCGGCGGCTACGAGCATCCCAAGAGCCCGGAGCAGCCCATGTGCCTGCACATGGTCTATGTGCCGACCCTGCCGGGCAGCGGTCTCTCGTCCCGCGAGCAGTCCCGCAAGGGGCGCGCCATGATCCTCGGCATGCCGTTCGAGCAGCACGAGCAGATGATCCGCGAGCAGCTGCAGGGGATGTTGGGCAGCGCCGGTTTCAACCACCAGCAGGATATCCTTGCCATCACGGTCAACCGCTGGTCCCACGGCTACTCCTACATCACCAACACCCTGTTCGATGACGAGGCGCAGTGCGAAAAATGGATTGAGCTGGGTCGTCAGCCCATAGGCAACATCACCATAGCCAACTCCGACTCGGACTGGAGCCCCTACGCCCACTCCGCCATCGATCAGGCCTGGCGTGCGGTCAACGAGCTGGTCGCCATGCAGAAGGGAGGTGCCCAATGAACCGCGCCCTGTCACTGACCGCCAGCGCCCTGCTGCTGGCCCTGCCCGCCCTGGCTGCACAGGCAACGCCTGCCATGTCGGCGGGGGAATACGTGGCCAAGCTGGGGGATTGCGCCGCCTGTCACACCAGCGAAACCAGCCAGCCGCTGGCTGGCGGCAAGGGCTTCCCGACCCCGATCGGCACAGTGTTTTCCACCAACATCACCCCCGACAAAACCCACGGTATCGGCAACTACAGCCTGCCGGAGTTCATCAAGGTGATGCGTGAAGGGGTGGCCCGGGATGGTCATCGGCTCTATCCGGCCATGCCCTACACCGCCTACGCCAAGATGAGCGACGCAGATCTCGGGGATCTCTACCAGCATCTGATGAAGGAGGTGCAGCCGCTGGCGGTGGCCAACAAGGAGAGCGACATCCCCTGGCCGCTCAACATGCGCTGGCCGCTGATGGGCTGGAACTGGGTCTATCACGATGACAGCCGCTTCACCCCGGTGGCGGGCAAGAGCGAGCAGTGGAATCGCGGCGCCTATCTGGTGCAGGGTGCCGGTCACTGCGGCAGTTGCCACACCCCGCGCGGACTCGGCATGCAGGAAAAAGCCCTGACCGAGGCAGACCCCCTCTATCTGAGCGGCGCCACCCTGGATGGCTGGTATGCCCCCGACATCCGCGGCACCCGCTACGACAAGCAGGCGCTGATCGATCTGCTGAAAACCGGTCGCAGCCAGCATCAGGCCGTCTCCGGCCCCATGGCGGAAGTGATCACTCACAGCAGCCAGTACTTCAGCGATGCGGATCTGGCCGGCATAGCCACCTATCTTATCGAGATCGGAGACCATACGCCGCCAGCCCAGGGCAACCGGGCCTACGCCAACGCGGGCGGCAAGGCGGACTATGCCATGTACTGCTCCACCTGCCACGGCGTCAACGGTCAGGGCAATGATGGAGTGATTCCATCTCTGGTGGGCAACCAGACAGTGCTGGCCGACGATCCGGCCAGCCTGCTCAACGTGCTGCTGTACGGCGCCGAGACCCCCATTACCCAGGGTCATATCGGCTACCGCATGCCGGGTTATGGCTGGACCTTCAACGACGAACAGGTGGCCGGGCTGGTCAACACATTGCGCGCATCCTGGGGCAATGAAGGGGTGGCCATCAAGCCGGCCACCGTCAAGGCCCAGCGCGCGCTGCACGAATAAGCCTGCGCCGCACCACCTCTGCCATAAAAAAACGGGCCTCCAGTGGAGGCCCGTTTGTTGTGTGCGAGCGCAGCGTCAACCCTTGCGCGGTTTTGAGCCCGGCAGGGGCGCCGCCGGCTGGCGGTAATCGGCATAGGGGAAGACATTGCGAAAACGCTGGGCCACCGGCTCGGGGATGGAGCGGGAGAAGACCAGCTTGACGCCGTCTCCGTCACGCTGACCCAGAATGCGGCCCCGCACCGTCTCGTGGCGCAGTATCTGCTTGGCATGCTCAATGAACGCGGGAGGCACCTTGCCCCGTTTGACCACCAGCTTGCCCGGCGCAAGCCGGATCTCGAACAGGGCGCCCCGTCCCAGCTTCATCAACCACCAGATCAGGGCAATCGCCACCAACAAGGATAACCAGGCCATCTATTTCCCTCCTAACGACTCGATATCCGCGCGCAGATCAGGCCATCTCAGGCCCTTCCGGTCGCGCCATGGCTGCCAGTATAGGCCGCCATGGCTCCCGATTGTTTGGCGGGGATCACAGCCACAGCGTCATTTGAGCGCCACTCAGCAATCCTTGCCCCAGGCCACCAGCGTCTCGCGATAGAGTGCCAGCAGCGCCTGATCCCGCACCGCCACCCCGACCTGCTGGGCACGATAGTCGGCCCAGCCATCGTGGGGATGGGACTTGCCATCGAATTTTTGCAGGGTATGGCCGATGGCCGGGCCCTCGTTGATGACCCGCACCGGTCCTTCCCGCAGGGTGAACAGGGTCGGATCTATCACGTAGGCAATGGCGGAGGGATCGTGCACGTGGCAGCCATCCAGACCGATACGCTCCGAGTAGAAGCGCAGGTAGAAGCGGCTCACATCCCACAGGAAGCGGCCCGGCTCACCCGCATCATCGCGCAGCGCATCCAGATAGGCGCTGCTGAAGAAGCTCTGCTGGGTCACATCCAGCCCTATGATCACCACGGGCCAGTCGGCGGTAAACACCCGGTCGGCGGCATCGGGATCGTCGTGGATATTGGCCTCGGCATAGGGGGTCACGTTGCCGCGATGGCCGTTGACGCCAAAGGCGCCCCCCATCACCACCACCTGCTTCACCAGGCTGGTGATCTCCGGCGCCTCCTGCAGTGCCAGCGCCAGGTTGGTGAGCGGTCCTATGGTGACCAGGGTGATCTCGCCAGGCGCGGCCTTCACCGCCTCGACGATATATTGCCAGGCGGGTCTGGGATCCGCCGTGATGGTCACCTCCCCCGCCTCCACGTCCCCCAGTCCGCTCGGGCCGTGCACGACCGTGGTCGGCCCCACCGGCTCGCGGCGCAGTGGGGCCACGGCTCCCTTGGCCACATCCGCCTTCATGCCATATTTCTGCTTGAGCCAGAGCGCGTTGCGGGTGCCGTTGTCTATGGTGGCATTGCCAAACACTGTGGTGATGGCGAGCAGTTCGATGGCGGGGTGCGCCTCGGCAAACAGTATTGCCATGGCGTCGTCGATACCGGGATCCGTATCCAGAATGATTTTGTGGGCCATGGGGCCTCCAGACAGCAAGAGAGTTGCCAGTGTAGCGACCTCCCGCCCGTTTAACAGCGCAGGGATCACAGCCTGAGGGTTTCACCCGACCCGGCCCCGTCGAGTGGCGGCATTTTGAGCAGGCCGGGTGGCAGACGGACCAATGCGCCTAAATCGTGGCCAACCGGACGACCGCGAAGCGCCGCCGCCTTGTGAGCCGGCCTGGGGGATGGTATCACTTGGCCTCATTGCCCCTTCTCTCACTCCACTGCCGAGGCGCCATAGTGATCACCCTGATAAAAGAGTCCGACCAGCTGAAGATGCCCTGGAAGAACAAGCAGGGCACCACAGCCCAGATCCTCATCGCCCCCAGCGGCGCCACCCTGGACAAGCTCGACTTTGACTACCGGCTGAGCTCGGCCCCCATCAAGGCCGCCGGTCCCTTCTCCAAATTTCCCGGCTATCAACGCATCCTGCTGCCCATCAGCGGCGCCGGCTTCGTGCTCAACGGCCACCCCTATGCCACCTTAGAGGCGGCCCACTTCAGCGGCGATGACGAGACACACTGCGAGCTGCTGAAAAAAGAGGTGACGGATCTGGGGCTCATCTACGATCCCGTGCGCATCGGCGCCAACGTGCGGGTGCTCAATCTGCCCTTCCCGCTTAGCCTCAGTCTGGATACAGACAAGACCTACCTCTGCCACCTGCTGAGCGGCCAGCTCGACGTTGAGGGCCAAGCCGTCGCGGTCAACGAGACGTTGGTGGTCACGGGGGAAGAGAGCATACGACTGGAGTGCCAGAAGAAGACGGCCATCGCCTTCTTTACCCTGCAAGCCCGCTAAGGAAGACACCCGTGCAGGCCCTGGTGTCGGGCTCAGCGTTTGGGGGCGCGGCCCCCGCTGTCGAGACAGGCCTGCATGCTGTCGTAGGGAACATAATGCTTGGTGCGGCTGTAGTAGGTGCCGCCCTGGGGGTGGCAGATACCGCTCCTGCTCTTCTTGACCGGGGGCTCTGCCGCCAGCGCCAGGGCGCACACCAGCAGCAGGCAACAGCTGACCACCCATTTGACTGCTCTCATCACCCACATCCATTCTGAGTCTGGGGCAACAGGCCCCGCTTGCGGCCTATTCTATCCCGTCCAGGACGCGGCCACTCCTCGCCAGATCACGAAATGAACCATTCATTCAATCGCTTGGCTCGTCAGCACAGCGCGATAGACACCAGGTATCCGCACCATAAAAAAAGCCGGGGCAGCCCGGCTTTTTTCTTCATGACAACCCGACAAGCGGCTTAACCGATCTTGAAGGTGCCCTTCATCATGGCGAAGTGGCCGGGGAAGGAGCAGAAGAAGGTGAGGTCTTTGCCGGCCAGGCCGTCGGTCTTGAAGGTGACGCTGGTGCTCTCGCCACCGCCCACCAGCTTGGTGTGGGCCAGCACGCGCGGATCATCCTTGGGCAGGTAGTTGTTGTCGGCACCGGCACTCATGCCTGCGGTGGCCACGGCCTGATAGTCAGCGGTATTCGCCAGCGCCCAGTTGTGGCCCATGGCGGTCACCGGCATCTTGCCGGTGTGATTGAGGGTCACAGTCACCTCTTTGCAGGTGGCAGGTACGCTCATCTCCTTGAGGTTGTACTGCATGGCATCATTGCCTTCGATGACCAACGCGCACTCATCGGCCAGAGCCGGGGCAGCCAGGGTACTCAGAAACAGCAGGGTAATCGCCTTTTTCATCATCCTCTCCTTTGATTGGCAATAGATGGCAACACGATTGCCTGCAGGCGAGCGCCCGGACTGGCAAAGATGCTGTCAAAATCGACCTTATTCTACTCAAATGTTGTCAATCGGCTATGGCTTTAGCGCAAAGCTGCGGGTCAGGTCACCAGATTGACCTTATTCACAACAGACGCTGAACCTGAATGGATACGCATCAACCCCTCTCCCGGCCCACCCCTGTTTAATTTTCTCCCGTCATTTTCCACACGGCCACTCGCCAGCCGCCAGCCGCTTGGCTAAGCTGGCGGCCCATGGCACCAGGCCCTGTTCAAGATAGAGATATTGCTTATGTCGTTTCCCCCGGTATTGGCCCTGCGCGGCCTCCTGCTGACCCTGATACTGGCGCTGACCGCCTGCCAGCCTGCACCGACCCAGACCCGCATTCAGGGCAAGACAATGGGTACCTATTATGTGGTGACTGTGAGCGATCCCTTCCCGGGGGGCGAGCCTGCGCTGCAACAGGAGGTCGACTCCCTGCTGGCGCGCATGAACCACGAGATCTCCACCTACGATCCGAATTCCCTCATCTCCCGCTTCAATCAGAGCACGGGCAAGCAGCCCACTGTCATTCCGGCGGCCATGGCCAGGATAGTGCAGCAGGGTATCGACGCCGGTCATCTCACCCAGGGCAAGCTGGACGTGACTGTGGGGCCGCTGGTCAACCTGTGGGGATTCGGCCCGGACAAGCGCCCGCTCAAGCGGCCAGATGCCGGGCAAATTGCCGCAGCCCGCCTCAAGGTAGGCATAGACAAGCTGAGCCTGACGCCGGAGGGGAATCACTTCCTGCTCGGCAAGACAATCCCGACGCTCTACCTCGATCTCTCCACCCTGGGCGAGGGGGCCGCCTCGGACGAGATAGCCGCCCTGCTCGAGAGCAAGGGGGTACACAACTACCTGATCGAAGTGGCCGGTGCCGTGCGCAGCAAGGGCCACAACGGCAAGGGCAAGGGCAAGGGCAACCCCTGGCGGGTGGCCATAGTCGAGCCGTCCGATCAACCGGGGGCCTTCTCCGATGTGGTAAGCCCGAACGGCATGGCCCTCAGCACAGCCGGCAGCTATCGCAACTATTACGAGCTCGATGGCCAGCGCTACTCCCACATCATAGATCCCGCCACGGGCGCGCCTGTGACCCACAAACTGGTCTCCGCCAGCGTGATCACCCCGACCGCACTGGAAGCCGACGCCCTCGACACGGCGCTCATGGTGATGGGGCCCGAGCAGGCCATGGCCTTCGCCAGGGAGCACCAACTGGCCGTCTACCTCATCATCAAGACGGAGCAGGGCTTTCGGGCCGACTACAGCCCGCAATTTGCCCCCTATCTGGTGCAGAAAAAGCCATGAATAACGGGGCTTTGCCGAAAAACAGGGCACCCACCCCATGTTCAATTGCCTGTCTGCGCGCTTTGGTGGCACACTTCTGTTATCCGCCCGTAGCGCCCTGACCCAGACAGATGCAGACACCGGAACCCGAGCCAGAAAAAAAAGCCCCGCCCAAGCCCAAGCGCATTCTGCTGGTCAACGAACAGCGATCCTTTCAGGTGATGATGAAGGCGATGCTGATCAACATCGGCATCAGTCGCATCACCTATGTCAATTCGGCCGAGGAGGCCAGACGTCGCTGTCAGAAAGAGACCTTTGACATCTACCTGCTCGATTACGAACTGGGGGTCGGCGAGAACGGCCGCCAGTTGCTGGAGAGCCTGCGGGATCAGAAGCTCATCCCCCCCCAGAGCGTGGTGATCATGGTGAGTGGCGACAGCTCCCGTGCCATGGTGTTGAGCGCGCTGGAGGCCGAGCCCGACGAATACCTGATGAAGCCCTTCTCCCAGGAGCAGTTCTCGTTTCGCCTCAAACGCGCCCTCGCCCGCCGCCTGGCGCTGGAGAGCGTGTTCAGCGCCCTCGCCCAGGACGATCTGCCCACCCTGCTGGCCGCCTGTGCCGAACGGGCCGATGCGGTGCCGCGCTTTGCCAACTTCTGCCGCTGCCTGCAGGCCGATACCCAGCTCAAGCTGGGGCAGGCCAAGGAAGCGCGCAGCCTGATGCGCCAGCTGCTGGCCGGCCAGGAGAACAGCTGGGCCCGGCTGACCCTGGGCAAGGCGTGCCATACGCTCGGACTTAATGAGGAGGCGGTGAGCCACCTGCAGGCGACCCTCAAGAACACCCCGCTGATGGTGGAGGCCCACCTCTGGCTGGCGGAATCCCAGCTGGCGCTCGGCAATGACGAACAGGCCCAGCAGGAGCTCAGACGGGCGGTGGACATCTCCCCCCAGTCGGTGCAGCTCTCCCGCCGGCTGGCGGAGGTGTGCCTGCTGCGCCACGACTACGCCCAGGCCAAGGACGTGCTGCTGTCGCTCATCGACTTGTCGCGCAACTCCATCCATCGCACCCCCCACTATCTGGGGGCCTATATCCAGGCGCTGACCCTGTACGCCCTCAACAGCAACGACATCTACCACATCGCCAACCTGCAAAAGCAGGTGAACTCGGCGCTGTCGCGCATTCGCGATTCGCTGATGATGTCGGAGTTCAACTACCCGGTGTTCGAGCAGATCTGCCAGGCCCGGGTGCAAATCGCCCTGGGCGAGCTGCTCAAGGGCAAAAAGATGCTCTATCGCGCCAACCAGAACTGGCTCGATCAGCCGGGCACCATGCCCCCCAGCCTGCTGGGCGAGACCATACTCGCCCTCTACCAGCTCGGCGAATTCGAATATGCCGAGACGCTGCAGGCGCTGCTGGCGGAGGATGAAGACAGGCTGCTCACCACCTGCATCCAGGCCACCCGCGACGACAAGACGGTGCTCGAGCGCCGCCAGCGTTACCAGCAGCTCAACGAACTGGGTATCAAGGCCTACCAGAGCGGTGAACTGGAGCAGGCCCTCGGCCACTTTCGCGAGGCGCTGCGCCGGGCCCCCGCCAATACAGGTGCCGCCCTCAACAAGATCCAGGTGCTGCTGCAACTGATGCAGAAGAACCGCAAGAGCCCGGAGTTTGGCGCCGAGTGCAAGGAGACCCTGGAGGTGCTGGACGGCATCCCCCTGAACCCGGCACAGCAGGATCGTTTTCGCAAACTGCGTCAGGAGTTTACCCAGCTCAGTTGACCCCGGCCAAGGCCCGCTCGCCTATGCTGATACAGACTCGGCGAGGGGAGGAAACAGACGATGGCCATGTGTCGATATCTGGTGGCGGACGGGCGCCACTGCAGCGAGGAGGCGGAGGAGCACGAACTGTGCCGCTGGCACTATCCCCACGCCGATCATCAGAGTCCCCATACCGCTCGCGAGCTGGAGCACTACATCCAGCAAGGGGGTCTGTGCCACGGCCTGCAACTGGCCCGCGCCAACCTGGCCGGCCTCAACCTGGTGAAGAAGGGGGCCCCGCAGGGCTTCTTGCTGGAACAGTGCAACTTCTATCGCGCCAACCTGCAGGGAGCTCACCTCTACGGCATCCGCATCAAGGGCGGCAGCCTGATGAAAGCGGATCTCAGCGAAGCCAACCTGCACTGCGCCGAGCTCGACGACGTCAACCTGCTCGGCATTCGCTGGCACAACACCCGCCTCGACAACCTCAACACCGGCAAACGGCTGATGCAGGAGCGGCGCGGCCGCAAGGAGCGCGATCCCGTGCAGGCCCGCATCTGGCTGAAAGAGGCCGAGGAGACCTACCGGGATCTGCGCAAGGCCTCGGAGGCCCAGGGCATCTTCACCATGTCCGGCCGCTACATACAGCAGGAGCTCACCATGCGCCGGCTGCAGTTGCCGCTCTGGTCGACCCAGCGTTTCACCTCCTGGATCGTCGATCTCTTCTGCGGCTATGGCGAGGCGCCCATGCGGGTGGTGCTCTTCTCCCTGCTGCTCATCTTCATCTGCAGCATCTTCTACTTCTTCTTTGGCCTGAGCTTCAACGGCAACCACCTCATCTACCGGCCAGGCGCCCCCCTGGAGCAGAACGCCATCTTCCTGCTCGAGTGCCTCTATTACAGCGTGGTGACCTTCACCACCCTGGGTTACGGGGACTTCACCCCCATAGGCCTGTCACGGCTCTTCGCCGCCTTCGAGGCCTTCACCGGCAGCTTCACGCTGGCGCTGTTTGTGGTGGTGTTCGTCAAGAAGATGACCCGCTGACGGGGGTTGGCCCGCCCCCGCGGCGCCAACCCCTCCCTGAACTTGCATCCAGGGCGGATTCCTAGTCCAATAGCGACTTATAAAAATGACATGAGCATCCCGGACATGAAGATCATCTCTTTCAATATCAATGGCCTGCGCGCCCGTCTTCATCAGCTGCAAGCCATCATCGACAAACACCAGCCGGATGTGATCGGCCTGCAGGAGATCAAGGTGCACGACGAGGCCTTCCCGCTGGCGGATGTGGAGGCCATGGGGTATCACGTGGAGTTCCACGGCCAGAAGGCCCACTACGGGGTGGCCATCATGAGCAAGCAGAAACCGGTCGAGGTGCAAAAAGGCTTCCCCACGGATCCGGAAGATGCCCAGCGCCGCATGATCATGGCCACCTTCAAGCGCGAAGATGGCTCCCTCATCAAGGTGATGAACGGCTACTTCCCCCAGGGCGAGAGCCAGGACCACGAGACCAAGTTCCCGGCCAAGCAGAAGTTCTACGAGGATCTGCAGCACTATCTGGAGACCCACCACACCCCGGACGATCAGCTGGTACTGATCGGGGATGTGAACATCTCCCCCACCGATCTCGACATCGGCATCGGCGAGGCGAACCGCAAGCGCTGGCTGCGGGATGGCAAGTGCTCCTTCCTGCCCATAGAGCGGGAATGGATGGAACGGCTGAAAGGGTTCGGCCTGACCGACACCTTCCGCGCCGCCAACCCCACCGAGTGCGAGCGTTTCTCCTGGTTTGACTACCGCTCAAAGGGCTTTGACGAGAATCGCGGCCTGCGCATCGACCTCATCATGGCCTCCAACGCCCTCAAGGACGCTGTGACCGAGACCGGCATCGACTACGAGCTGCGCGGCATCGAGAAACCCTCGGACCACGCCCCCATCTGGGCCTGCTTCGCCTGATGACGACACACAGTGGGGACGTTTGACGCCCCCACTGTGACCCGGCCCCCACTTCCCCGTCCTTTTCCTTCTTATAATGCCCACCAGACCACCCGTGCCGCGCGCAACGCTTATAGTGAGTGCGTCCGGCGCCGGGACACAAGTTGTCGCTGGCTCGCCTCTCTGCCGCCATTGGCACTGATAACTTCCATCCCCGAGCAGCTTGGGTTCAATATTCGTGCTCTATCATGAAAAATTGTCAGTAATCCAATGAGTTGAATTTGTAACCATGCTGTTGATGATGTCAGTTCAGAAGAAAGGTGTGCACGGCGATCGCTGTCCATCCAACAGGAGTGTGATGATGAAAGTGCAAAACGTCAGGGAAGCTAGGTTCAAGCGTTGTGGTATTGCCCTGGCACTGGCCAGCCTGTTGACCGCCTGTGGCGACGAGCCGACCGCAGGTGCCCAGGCGCTGCCTCCCGTGCCCGTGGTGGTGGCCGAGGTCAAGCTGACCGATGTGCCCCTGACCGCCGAGATGGTGGGTGAAACCGCCGGTTTTCGCGAGATCGATGTCCGCTCCCGGGTGAGCGGCATACTGCTCAAACGCACCTATGTGGAAGGCCAGCCGGTCAGCGCCGGCCAGGAGCTGTTCCTGATCGACCCCGAGCCCTACAAGGTGGCGCTGGAGCAATCCAGAGGCACACTTGCCCAGGAGCAGGCCCGTCTCAACAAGGCCCGCGCCGATCGGGATCGCATCATCCCCCTGTTCAAACGCCAGGTGGTGAGTCGCAAGGACTATGACGACACCATAGCCAACTACGAGGCCGCCATCGCCAGCCATCAGGCGGCCCAGGCCAAGGTGAAGGAGGCGGATCTCAACCTCAGCTACACCCAGGTCACGGCCCCCATCAACGGCATGGCGAGCAAGAGCTCCCAGTCCGAAGGCAGCCTCATCTCCACCAGCGGCGAAAATGGCCTGCTCACCACCATCACCCAGTTCGACCCGCTCTACGTCAACTTCTCCTACTCGGAGCAGGATCGTCTCAACTTCGAGAACTCGGTGAAAAAGGGATTGATTGAGGCCAAGGATGCCACCAACTGGCGCACCCACATCCGGCTGGCCGACGGCTCCGTCTATCCAGAGGCGGGCAAGCTCAACTTCTCCGACAGCCGGGTCGATCCCCAGACCGGCACCATACGTGCCCGTGCCATTTTCGACAACAAGAAGGGCGCCCTGCTGCCCGGCCAGTTCGTGCGCATGACCATCGATCTGGGGCTGCGCAAGAACGCCATCCTGGTACCGCCGCGCGCCATAGTCCAGTCCCAGGCCGACCGCATGGTGATGGTGGTGGATGCCGACAACAAGGTGGTGCCACGGCCGGTCAAGCTGGGTTCAGTGGTCGACAGCGGCGTGCTGATCGACAGCGGGCTCGCGCCCGGCGAGCGCTACATAGTCGAGGGGTTGATGAAGGCCCGTCCCGGTTCCGTGGTCAAGCCGGTTTCGGCCGCCGAGATGAAGGCCATCAGCGCCAATATGGTCAGCCAGGCCGCGGCCAAGTAAGGAGTTCGTATGTTTTCCAAGTTCTTCATCGAACGCCCCATCTTCGCCAGCGTGATCTCCATCATCATAGTGCTGGCTGGATTGGCGGCGATGCGATCCCTGCCCATAGAGCAGTATCCGCAGATAACGCCGCCCGTGGTGTCGGTGACTGCCTTCTACCCGGGCGCCACCCCCGAGGTGATCTCCCAGACGGTGGCCGCGCCACTGGAGCAGCAGATCAACGGCGTGGAGCGGATGCTCTACATGCAGTCCGGTTCGGCCTCCAACGGCCAGATGAACCTCAACATCTATTTCGAGATCGGTACCGATCCGGATCAGGCCACCATCAACGTCAACAACCGGGTCTCGGCCGCCATGGCCCAGCTGCCGGAAGAGGTCAAAAAGCAGGGGGTGACGGTCAAGAAGAAATCGACCTCGATCCTGCAGGTAGTGACCCTGCAATCCCCGGGCGGCACCTTTGACACCACCTATCTGTCGAACTACGCCCTGCTCAACATCATAGATGAGCTCAAGCGGATTCCCGGGGTCGGCGATACCACATTGTTCGGCGGCACCGACTACGCCATGCGCATCTGGCTGCGGCCGGACCGGCTGGCCCAGCTCGAGCTCACCCCGAGCGACGTGATCGGCGCCATCCGCGAGCAGAACACCCAGTTTGCGGCCGGCAAGATAGGCGCCCAGCCCACCACGGCCCCCATCGACTTCACCTACACGGTGCAGACCAAGGGGCGCCTCGAGGATGTGAAAGAGTTCCAGAACATCATCATCCGCTCCATGCCGGACGGCTCGAAAATCCGGGTCAAGGACGTGGCCCGGGTCGAGCTCGGCGGCAAGGATTACGACCTGCTGGCCAAGGCCAACGGCAAGCCCGCCATCGGCATCGCCACCTACCTGCAACCGGGCGCCAACGCCGTGGCGGTGGCCGATCAGGTACATGCCACCATGCTGCGCCTCAAAGAGCGCTTCCCCCAGGACATCGAGTACCAGATCCCCTACGACACCACAGAGTTCGTGAAGATCTCCATCGAGGAGGTGGTGCACACCCTGTTCGAGGCGATCCTGCTGGTGTTCGTGGTGGTCTACCTCTTCCTGCAGAACTTCCGAGCAACCCTGATCCCCTGCATTGCTGTGCCGGTGTCGCTGATCGGCACCTTTGCCGGCATGCTGGTGCTGGGCTTCTCCATCAACCTGCTGACCCTGTTCGGCATGGTGCTCGCCATCGGTATCGTGGTGGATGACGCCATAGTGGTGCTGGAGAACGTCGAGCGAATAATGCAGGAGAAGAAGTGCTCGCCCAAGGAGGCCGCCATCCTCGCCATGCAGGAGGTGTCGGGCCCCGTCATCGCCATCGTGCTGGTGCTGTGCGCCGTCTTCCTGCCGGTCGCCTTCATGGGCGGCATGACGGGGGTCATGTACAAGCAGTTCGCCATCACGGTCGCCGTGTCGGTAGCCATCTCAGGTCTGGTGGCGCTGACCCTGTCACCGGCCCTGTGCGCCGTGCTGCTGAAAGAGGGTCACCACAAGCCGGCCCGCTTCTTCGTCTGGTTCAACAACGCCTTCGACGGCCTGACCCGTCGCTACGTGCGCGGGGTCGCCTTCCTCAACCGCCGGGTCGGGGTGGCGTTCACCATCATCGCCTTCATCCTGGTCTCCATCTACGGCTTGCTGCTGAAGGTGCCCGGGGAGCTGGTACCGAACGAAGATCAGGGCTACCTGCTCTCCGCCGTCATGCTGCCGGATGCGGCCTCCCTCACCCGCACCCAGGCGGTGGCGAACGACTTCGACCGGATGGCGATGGCCAACCCCAACGTCAAGGACGTCATCACCTTCTCGGGCTTTGACATCCTCTCCAACGCCATCATCAGCAACAGCGGCATCAGCTTCATCACCCTCAAGGACTGGAGCGAGCGCCAGGGCACGGGGCAGGACTCCTTCTCCCTGGCCAAGACCTTCCAGGGCATGAGCCTGATGGGGCTGGCGGATGGCTTCGTCGCCTCCTTCAACCCGCCGCCCATCACAGGCATGTCCACCACAGGCGGGCTTGAGGCCTATCTGCAAAACCGCAGCACCGGCAATGCCCAGGCCTTCTCGGCCGAGGTGCAGCGCTTCCTGGAAGCGGCCAAAGAGCGCCCCGAGTTCGCCAGCGTCACCTCCACCTATCGCGCCAACGTGCCCCAGGTCTATCTCGATCTGGATCGCGAGAAAGCCAAGGCGCTGGGGCTGCCCATCAATGCGGTGTTTGACACCATGCAGGCCACCTTCGGTCAGGTCTATGTCAACGACTTCAACCAGTTCGGCCGTACCTACCGGGTGCAATTGCAGTCCGAGGCGGACTACCGCGCCAAGAAGAGCGACATCCGCAACGTCTATGTCCGCTCCGACAAGGGGGAGATGATACCGCTCAGCAGTCTGGTGACGGTGCGCGATGCCACAGGCCCCGAACTGGTCGAGCGTTTCAACATCTTCCAGGCGGCCAAGATCATGGCGCAACCGGCGCCGGGTTACAGCTCGGGCCAGGCCATAGCCGCGCTGGAGGCCGTGGCCGACGAGTCCCTCGGCAACGACGCCAAGCTGGAGTGGACCGGCTCCGCCTATCAGGAGAAGGCGGCCGCCGGCAGCGCCGGCACCGCGTTCGGCTTCGGCATAGTGATGATCTTCCTCATCCTGGCGGCCCAGTACGAACGCTGGAGCCTGCCGTTTGCGGTGATAACCGCGGTACCGTTCGCCCTGTTCGGCGCCCTGCTGGCCACCTGGCTGGTCGGGCTCACCAACAACGTCTACTTCCAGATAGGGCTGGTGACGCTGGTGGGCCTTGCAGCCAAGAACGCCATCCTGATCGTGGAGTTTGCGGTGATGAAGCACGAGGAGGGAATGAGCCTCATCGAGTCGGCGCTGGAGGCGGCGCGGCTGCGTTTTCGCCCCATCGTCATGACGTCGCTCGCCTTCATCCTCGGCTGTGTGCCGCTGGTGACCTCGAGCGGCGCCGGCGCGGCGAGCCGTCACGCCCTCGGCTGGCCGGTCATCGGCGGCATGCTGGCGGCGACCTTCATCGCCATCTTCTTCATCCCGCTCTTCTTCCGCCTCATCATGAAGCGATCGGAGCGACCCCGCGCCCCCGCGCCCCAGCAGAAACAGTGACACAAGCCCCCGCCGATGCGGGGGCTTTGTTATGCATACGCGGCTCATCTGTCGCCCCCTCCTTGTGCTTCCATCTGCTCCTCCCATCCAGGCACCTCCTCAGGCAAAGCGCCGGCGGGATCACAACCGCGCCGATTGGCTTGTACTCACCTTGACCTTACTCTCAAGGTAAGGTTTACAGTGACCCCAATCATCATCAGGACATGTCCATGCTGTCATCGAGATTGCCCACTGAGCGCATTGCCCGGCTGTTGCTGGCGCTCATGCTCGTCTGCAATCTCACCCTCTGCATCAGCTGGCACGGGGCCAGTCTCATCTCCCCCGCCATGGCGACCGGCAGCGACGACGCAACCATGAGCGCGACCGCCATGCAGGGGCTCGCCTGCCACACAATGGCACCCGATGATGGCGCTCAGGGCGATGCCATGAGCCAGGGGGAGTGCCAGATGCACGGCGGCCTCACCTCGCCAACCGGTGCCGGTCTGCCGCTGCTGGCCGCGCTGCTGACCCTGCTCGTTCTCCCTTTGTTGCTGCTGCCCCATCTGGGGGTCGCCAGCCATCTGTTCGATCACTGGCTGCGAGATCCCTTCCTGCGATCTCGCGGTACTCACCCTCCCTCCTGGCCCCGCCGACATCTGATGCTGTCGGTGTTGCGCCATTAGAAAGCACTTCTCTCGCGTGCTCGCGGCAAGGCTCATTTTGTCGCCTGCGCACGCCCTTGCCTGACCCTGTCACGACTGGCCATGCCAGTCACCACAGGGAGCCGTGCGCGCTGACACAGCTGCGCCCCGTTTGCCGCCCTACCCGTGTGTGCTGCCGTGATAACGACAGCCAGGTGCCACTCTGGCGCACTTGTCATCACGGCAGCCCGGCGGCCTGACAGAAGAGAAGACATATGATGTCATCTGCCCGCATTCCCGGACACAGTGCCAAGCGCTGCGTCGAACCAAGTGCCACCCGCCTCCCGCAGACAGGAGGTGTGCGATGAGCCAGAAACTGCTGGTCGCTGCCCTGCTGCTCGCCCTCGGGGCCGGTGGCGGCTACTGGGTAGCCAAACAGACGACCGACGGCGCCAGCGCCAAAGAGAAGACGCCGCTCTACTGGGTCAACCCCATGGATCCCCGCGACAAGCGCGATGCCCCCGCCAAGGACAACATGGGGATGGACTTCATCCCCGTCTATGAGGAGAAACAGGGTGGCTCGCCCGGCACCATCACCATCAGCCCCGAGATCCAGCAGAACCTGGGAGTGCGGCTGGCCAAGGTAGAGAGGCTGCCCATCCACCAGCAGATCGAGACCGTGGGTTACGTCGGCTATGACGAAGACAGGCTGGAGGCGGTCAACGCCCGCATGGCGGGCTGGATCCGCACCCTCGCCATCAAGAGCGAGGGGCAGAGGGTGACCAAGGGAAGCCTGATTTATGAGCTCTACGCCCCGGATCTGGTCAACGCCCAGCACGAATACCTGCTGGCGCTCAACACCGCCAACCCGCTGCTGCTGCGCGCCGCCGAGGGCAAGCTCAAGTCCCTGCAGGTACCGGCGGACCAGATAGCCGCCCTCAAGCGCAGCCGCCAGGTGCGTGAAACCATCAGTATTTATGCCCCCAGCAGCGGTTATGTGTCGGAGCTGAAGGTGCGCGAGGGCCAGTACGTGGAGCCCGCCGCCGCCCTGTTCAACATCAGCACCCTGCAGCAGGTGTGGGTGAGCGCCGAGGTGTTCGAACGCCAGGCAGCCCAGCTGAAGGTGGGCGATCCGGTCACCATGACCCTGGATTACGCCCCCGGTCGCAGCTGGCAGGGCCGGGTGGATTACCTCTATCCGACGCTCGATGCCGCCACCCGCACCCTCAAGGTACGGCTGCGCTTTGACAACCCGGACGAGTTCCTGAAACCCAACATGTTCGCCAAGGTGAGCATCCGCACCGGCAAGGGGGAACCCCAAATGGTGGTACCGAGCGAAGCCGTGATCCGCACCGGCAACCAGAACCGGCTGGTACTGGCGCTGGGAGATGGCAGCTTCAAGTCGGTGGCCGTCACCCTGGGCGCCCAGTTTGGTGACAAGGTCGCCATCGAGGAGGGGGTGGAAACGGGTGACAGCATAGTCAGCTCGGCCCAGTTCCTGCTCGACTCCGAATCGGCCATCGACTCGGACTTCCAGCGCATGACAGCGGTGCGTCCCACCCAGGTGTGGACCCAGGGCGAGGTGCAGGGGATCACTCTTGCCAACCGCACCCTGACGGTCTCCCACCAACCCATCCCCGAGTGGCAGTGGCCCGCCATGGAGATGGAGTTCACCGTGGCGGACGGCGTCGACATGACCAAACTCGCATCGGGTCAGACCCTGCATCTGCAGGTGGAACAGCAGGGGGACGAGTACCGCATCACCAACATCCATATCGAGGATGCCCCCGCCAACAGCGCCGCGCCTGCCAACGATGACATGACGGACATGGAAGGCATGGACCATAGCCAGCATGATATGGGAGCCAAGCCATGATCCCTTCCATCATTCGCTGCGTTGCTGACAACCAAGCTCCGCTCTCTGCGCAACATGAGCAAGGAGCCAGATCATGATCCCCTCGATTATTCGCTGGTCCGTGGGCAACCGCTTTCTGGTGCTGCTGCTGACCCTGATGCTCACCGCCTGGGGGCTCTGGTCGGTCAAACAGACCCCGGTAGACGCCCTGCCGGATCTCTCCGACGTGCAGGTGATCATCAAGACCTCCTACCCGGGCCAGGCACCCCAGGTGGTGGAGGATCAGGTCACCTACCCGCTCACCACCGCCATGCTGGCGGTGCCGGGCTCCACCACGGTACGCGGCTACTCCTTCTTCGGCGACTCCTTCGTCTACGTGCTGTTTGACGACAACACGGATCTCTACTGGGCCCGCGCCCGGGTGCTGGAGTATCTGAGCCAGGTCGCCCCCAATCTGCCGCCCGAGGCGAAACCCCAGCTGGGTCCCGATGCCACCGGGGTGGGCTGGGTCTACCAGTACGCCCTGGTGGACAGAAGCGGCAAGCACGATCTCAGCCAGCTCACCTCGTTGCAGAACTGGTTCCTGAAATACGAGCTGCAGACCGTCAACGGCGTCTCCGAAGTCGCCACCGTCGGCGGCATGGTGCGCCAGTATCAGGTGCGGGTCGATCCGGACAAGCTGCGTGCCTACGGCATCCCCCTCTCCCTCATCCAGACCGCCATAGAGCAGGGCAACCAGGAGACAGGCGCCTCCGTCATCGAGATGGCGGAAGCGGAATACATGGTGCGCTCCAACGGCTATCTGAAGAGCGTCGAAGACCTCAAGCAGATCCCGCTCGGCACCCAGGTCAGGGGCGCTCCCCTGCTGCTCGGCGATGTGGCGGATGTGGTCACGGGCCCCCAGAGCCGGCGCGGCATCGCCGAGCTCAACGGCGAAGGGGAAGTGGTGGGCGGCATCATAGTCATGCGCTACGGCGAGAATGCCCAGCACACCATAGACGGGGTCAAGGCGCGGCTGGCGGAGCTGAAGAGCAGCCTACCGGAGGGGGTGGAGATAGTCACCGTCTACGACAGATCCGATCTTATCCAGCGCGCCATCGACAACCTCTCCGGCAAGCTGCTGGAGGAGTTCGCCGTGGTGGTACTGGTCTGTCTGGCCTTCCTGTTCCACCTGCGCTCGTCCCTGGTGGTGGTCATCACCTTGCCCATCGCCATCCTGACCGCCTTCATCGTCATGCACCTGCAAGGGATCAACGCCAACATCATGTCCCTTGGCGGCATCGCCATCGCCATCGGTGCCATGGTGGACGGCGCCATAGTGATGATCGAAAACGTGCACAAGCACATGGAGCGGGAGGCATTAACGGACAAGAACCGCTGGCGCATCATCACGGAGGCAAGCATCGAAGTGGGGCCTGCCATCTTCTTCTCCCTGCTCATCATCACCATGAGCTTCCTGCCGGTGTTTGCGCTGGAGGCGCAGGAGGGACGCATGTTCCATCCGCTGGCCTACACCAAGACCTACGCCATGGCGGCGGCGGCCGGGCTCTCCATCACGCTGGTGCCGGTGATCATGGGGTATTTCATCCGTGGCAGTGTGCTGGCCGAACAGGCCAACCCCCTCAACCGTGGCTTGAGCCAGGCCTATATCCCGCTGCTCAAAGCCGTGCTGGCGCACCCCAAGACCACGCTGGCCGCCGCACTGCTGGTGACGGTGGCGGGCTTCTGGCCACTCCAGTATCTGGGCTCGGAGTTCATACCGCCGCTCGATGAGGGGGACATAATGTACATGCCCACCACGGCGGCCAACATCTCGGTGGGCAAGGCGCGGGAAATATTGCAGCAGACCGACAAGCTCATTCGTACCGTGCCCGAGGTGCAGAACGTGTTTGGCAAGGCGGGGCGCGCCGATTCGGCCACAGACCCCGCCGACCTGGTAATGATGGAGACCAGCATACAGCTCAAGTCCCGCGACCAGTGGCGCCCCGGCATGACGCCGGAGAAGCTGAAAGAGGAGCTAGACTCCCTGATTCGCTTCCCCGGCCTCACCAACGCCTGGGTGCCTCCCATCAAGACCCGCATCGACATGCTGGCCACCGGCATCAAGACCCCGGTCGGCATCAAGATAGCCGGGCCCGATCTCAAGGTGATCCAGCAAGTCGGCCAGCAGCTCGAGCAGATCGTCGGCAAGGTGGCGGGGGCAGCCTCCGTCTACGCCGAACGGGTGGCCGGTGGCCGCTACGTCAAGGTGGATATAGACCGGCTCAATGCCGCCCGTTATGGCCTCAACATCGCCGACGTGCAGGCGGTGCTCGCCACCGCAGTGGGCGGCATGGACGTGGGCCAGACCATCGAGGGGCGCGAGCGCTACCCCATCAACCTGCGCTATCCCCAGAGCTATCGCGACTCAGTAGCCAGCCTGGAACTGCTGCCGCTGATCACCCCGAGCGGTGCGCGCATCGCGCTGGCGGACGTGGCCCGCGTCTACATCAGTGACGAGGCCCCCATGCTGCGCAGCGAAAACGCGCGCCTGAACGGCTGGGTCTACGTGGATATTCGCGGTCGCGACATCGGCACCTTCGTCGCAGAGGCCAAGGCCGAGGTGGCCAAGCAGCTGGTACTGCCGGCGGGCTACGCCCTCACCTGGTCGGGTCAGTACGAATACATGGAGCGGGCCAAGGCGCGCCTCGCCTACGTGGTGCCGTTAACCATCGCCATTATCGTGCTGCTGCTCTATCTGGCGTTTCGCCGCATGCAGGAGGTGTTGCTCATTCTCACCACGCTGCCACTGGCCGTGGTGGGCGGGATCTGGACCATCTGGCTGCTGGATTTCAACCTCTCGGTGGCGGTGGGAGTGGGCTTTATCGCCCTGGCCGGGGTGGCGGTGGAGACGGGCGTGCTGATGCTGGTCTACCTCAACCACGCCTGGGATGACCTGGTAGCCAAGGGCAAACCGGACAAGGCGGGCCTGCACCAGGCCGTGATCCACGGCGCCGCCCTGCGCCTGCGCCCCAAGATGATGACTGTGGTGACCATCATCGCGGGTCTCTTGCCCATCATGTGGAGCCAGGGCACGGGCTCGGAGGTGATGCAGCGCATCGCCGCCCCCATGATAGGCGGCATGGTGAGCGCGCTGGTGCTGACCCTGCTGGTGCTGCCCGCCGCCTACTACCTGTGGCGCAGCCGAAGCCTTGGCAAGGCCGCGCACCAGGCAGCCGAATAACCCGAACTTACAACCGATTTTGAATAAACGACTGAAGGAAAACATCATGAATTACAAGACGCTGACCCTGACATTGCTGCTTGGCCTCGCCTCTCTCCAGGCCCGGGCCGAAATGACCATGAGCCACGAGGGACACGATATGGCCCAGATGGAGGGGACGGATATGCAGGCGATGGGAGAGAGCGTGATGACCAAGGGGGTCATCAGCCGTATAGATGAGGCCAGCGGCAAGGTGGGGATCAAACACGAGGCCATCGACAACCTCAAGATGCCCCCCATGACAATGGTGTTCCTGCTGGCCGATCCCGCCCTGACCAAGGGGCTCAAGGTGGGGGATGCGGTGCGCTTTCACGCCGAAAACCCGGCCGGCAAGCTGACGGTCACCCAGTTGCAGAAGCGGTAAAACAACCGACGTGAAACTGGAATATGGAAGGCGGACACCCTCCGCCTTTCATATTCCCTTTCTTTATTCTTGATGCACCCCAACCGGATTATGGTCAAACATCCAAATATAATTCAACAAAGACCTCGGCAAGCAGGCTGGATATATAACTACGAGCAGTTATTTGCATTTAAAACAATGATGAAACACTGACAACAAAGTTAATAAAACAAGCTTGACAGCCATTCAGTTTATATTCAGCAAAAAACAGTCATCTCACCTTATTATCAGGGCTCCTTATTCATAACCGGAGTCACATCAGACCAATAAAATATACCACCGATAATGTCATCCAAGATAACCCTGTATGAGAGCAAGGATGTTGCTTTCGGCTCTACTGCGCTCTTGTAGAGATCAATAAGGATATTATATGAAACATCACCCCCTGTTCGGCGCGATCCCGCTGCTGTTTGCCAGCGGCGCCATGGCCCAAACGCCGGAAATAACCGCCTACTATCTGAGTGGCTCGGATGCTCCAGCCAATACCCCTGGTTACTATGCGTCACTGGACAATCTGGAAACCTTGAGCAATCAGGTGGCCAGTCAAAAGAGCAATTTCAACAAGCTGGTACTGTCATTTGTCCAACCCAGCCTGGTCAATTACACGCAAAATGATTTGGCCTGCACCGGATTGTTTGGATATATCTGCGATACCACAACCCAAAACAATCTGGCTGATAATAATAAATCCATCGCCGACTTTTCCCAGCTCAGGGATATTATCAACACCTTCAAACTCCATGGCGTCGAGACCTATATTGCCGTCGGGGGCTGGAACTTCAGCTGCATCCCGGAATACTACGATGTCACGGCGGGCAAGGTGGATGCCTGTGGCCCGGCCGGAGAGCAATACGACTCCTTCCCCAACCCGGGCCCCCGCAACCGCTTCGACAACCTGATATCCGGCCAGGCTGCGGATCAGGCGTATCGCAACGTGGTGCAGCTGGCCAATGACCTCGGCGTGGCAGGCATTGATCTGGACTACGAGGAGTTCTGGCACGCGGATCTCAACGCCTACAGCTGGCGGCTGACGCCGGATTCGGTGCAGCCGCCGGCCAGCAATGTGGAATACCTGGACACGGCTACCCTGATGAGCAGAGGCAAGGGAGTGCGGGTCTACAACGACAGCATGCAACTCAATCCCGCCGAGCAGCCCTATCCCAGGATCATGCCGGACACGGTCGACAAGTTTGCGGCCATCATGCGCTCCCTCTACCAGGCCATAGATGCCATCAACCCCGAGCTGGCACTGAGCACGGCGGCCCCCGCAACCGGCGGTATCCCAAACATGTCGGCCAACTGGGGCAGCAATGCCTATACCAGCAATACCTATGGTGGTGCCTGGTGGGGCGGTAATTTATATGGCCTGATTTACAATACCGCGCTGCAATATCCGGATCTGGTCGATCGGCTCAGCACCATTGGCATAATGTCATATGACCTGAGCGAAACTGACTGTGGGGGCGACACCAATATTCCGTGCGATCTGGCAGGACAGGTTGATTATTATTACGGGGCCTTCTTCAGCTGGCTGAAATCCGGTGACACCATACGACCTGGGCACGCAGTGGTAAAAGGATCGCCGAGTTATGCCAGCGCCGCCATTCAACCGCAAAAATTGCTGATAAGTCCAGCCATCACGGTCGGATTTGAAGTTGGCAGACCGGCGACAGGCAATTTATTGCTGAGCAAGGATCTCCTCACGGATATCGCCACGCGCACGGCCAGATATTCACCATCCGGCATGATCATGTGGGATCTGTATAAAGACAAACGCCATGATGAACCTATGGGCGGCTGGGATCCTGCATGGGCCCGTCCCAATGATGTGTTGACCGCAACCTGTCATATCATGGGATTAAGTGGCGAACAATATGATTGCGCCAGTACGGTGCCGACTCCCTGAACCCATCACCTTCAATATACCTTGATCACATCATGCCGGTGCACCTTGCACCGGCATGTCTCTATTACGCCGCACTAATTACGCCACATTCGGGCACAAGCCGATATTATCCAGGCCGGTGTGAGCCCGCAGAGGCAATCCATCTGATGCCTTGGCGCTTCGCCCGTCATGATGACAAACAGGCCGGGCCCCTGACCCGGCTTGCATTGCGCCATCAGCGCGGCTCACCCGTTCGGATAAGCCTGGGCTATGTTGGCCTGCGCCACCCCCATCAGCTGGGCCGAGATGTCCTGCAGCACATAGAGGTCGCGGCGACGGGTCCAGGGTTGATCGGATTGCTCGTCATACCAGACGGGCAGTTCGATCCCCTCCGGGGCATGGCTCGCCACCTTGCGGGCACGGCAGGTGATGATGCAGCGTTTGACGTGGTCGCGGTGACCTATAACGGCCGCCATGCCGAGGCTGGCCGGGTCTTGATCCTGGGTGTGCTCCTCAATAATCTTTTTAACCACATCATCCGTGCTCAGATAGATAAGCTTGCCAGCGTCATCCCAGTAAGGCTCGATGGAGATGATATCCGTGGTTGGAATATCCCCATAAGCTTTAGAGTCCAGGAAGCGGGCTATCTCCCACTGCACATACATGGGTACCGGCTTTTGCCGATAGAGGGCGGCGCAACAGGCGGCCAGGGCCTCGTTCATCGGGCCGGGTTCGGCCAGCTCATCCGGGTTGCCCGAGGCGTTGGGGCGGTTGCCAAAGGCAAAGGCTATTACGCAGTTGACGCTGTCGATGACGACCCGGGACGGGGTCATGTTGAAACAGGCCTCCTCGATGAAGGGGGCCAGCCGGCGGGCCGTCTGCTCGTCGTGCAATTCGGCGCTCAGCCGGTCTGTCAGGGTGGTGCTAAAGTCGACCGGGCTCCCTTCGCTGTCGTTGCTGCTGTTGCACCCGGCCAGGGTGGCGACCAGTGGGGCACTCAACAATCCCAGGGTGACTCTGCGTCTGTGCTTGTCCATAACGGCTCCTTTTGTTGATATCCAAGGCTGAAAGTCAGCCCGTTGGAGTCCATACCGTACGGAAAAAACAGGGCGAGAAAAGTCAGAAAGGGATGCAGAGGGGCGTAACGTGCAGAGCTTCACATTTCCCGGGGGATTCGCAAGCAATCCCTTTTGATTCAATTGATTGACGTATCAAAAAAGCAGGGCGCAGGGGGAAACCCGCCTGCGCCCCGTCATTCATCCGCCATCAGCCGCGAATGTGCGCGATGAAGGCATCGATCTGCTCACGACCGCAGGCGGGGTTCATAAAGACCGCCTTCTCCCCTGCGATATAGGAGTATTTGCCGCGGGCATCGTAGTCGGAGTGGGCTATGGCCTCCACCCAGTTGGTGTAGAGCCCCACCTTGCCGCGCCCGGTAAAGAGGCCGCGGTGATAGTCGGTGTTGCGCTGCAAGCGCGCCTTGTAGGCCGCATCCGGGCTGCGTGCCAGCTCGAAGGCGAACTCGGCGTCCGGATCCTGCACCCACTCGGGGTTGTAGATCTTGAAGCCCACGCTCGGCCCCTGATTCTCCTGGGCCACCAGCTTGACGTTGCCAAGCTGGCTTAACCGGAAGCGGAAGTAGTTGGCATTTTGCAGGCAGTGGGCCAGCACGGTGCGATAACCCTCGACCCCCAGGTAGTTAAGCGCCGCATAGGCACCGAACAGGCCGCTGGCGCCACGGGAACACTCTATGGTGGACTGCAGGTGGGTCTGGCCCTGAATGTCCCGCTCAAAATAGGAGAAGTTCTCCGGGTCGTTCTCCATCGCCTTGAGATCGTCCTGCTCCTTGATCATCACCAGGCTGGAGGTGTAGGGCACATAGCCCCACTTCTGGAAATCGACGGTGAAGGAGTCGGCGTATTTCAGCTCGGCGAAGCGGGCCACGTTGCGCTCGATCCCCGCCAGGGTAGCGCCGTTGATGGCGAGCGGGTTGGCGCCAAAGTCGTAATCCAGGAAGAAAATCATCGACCAGCCGATGGCTGCATCCACGTGGATGTGCGGCTTGACCGACACCTCGAACCGCTCGCAGAGGCGATCCCGCAGCTCGACCACGGGTTTGACCTGGTCCACCCCGAAGGTGTCCGTGGTCCCCATGGTGAGCATGATGGTGGGCACCACATGTTTGAGGGCAAAACAGGCGGTCAGGGTGCGCTCCAGATGATCGAGATCGATGTCGTTGTTCTCGCCGACCTGGATGCGGATGGTCTTGTTCTCTATGTCGACCCCGAGCAGGGAGAGGTTGGTGATGTTGGAGTAGTGGCCGCCCTGGGAGTTGATGATGCGGTAGTCCTGATAGTGGCCCAGCCCCTTGTGCTTGGCCTGGGGCAAGCTCTTGCGAATGCCGAGCAGGTAGCCGTAGAGGTTACAGAAGGTCCCCCCCTGGGTGAAGATGCCGGTAGCGCGGGCCGGATCATAGCCCGCCAGCAGGGCTATCTGGCGCACCACCTTCTTCTCCAGCTCCTCGGCCACCCCGGCATACTCGGAGTAGACCAGGTTGGGGTTGGCCAATATGCCCATCTGGGCGCCGTAGATGGCGGGATCCGCCGACATTGTGATGACGTTCTCGACGCTGGAGGGGTTCTCCCAGTCTTTCGACAGGGCGCCGGCAAACAGCAGCTCGGTCATGGGCTCGCCCGGAGTGCGCATCTGTGCGGGCACCGGCATGGTCTCGCAGAGATCGGCGAGGCGGGCGCGGCCATCTGGCCAGGCGTTCAGGCGGGCATCCGGCGCCAGGCCACGGGCGCGAAACTCGTTGAGGGTGGCGAAACCGGGCTCGCGAAACACCGGCCAGAGATCGGGATTGCGCGAGAAAAAGTTGGCTTTGACTGTGGCGAAACGGGCGGAGAAATCGGGGTGGACGGCGTTGACGTCTTCATCTTTCAGATAAACTAAGTCACTCATTTTTATACCATTAGTACAGCAAGTGTGCTGCCCTTATACCCCTGAGCCGCTGTTTGAAACAGCGACAATATCTAATGGCCTCCCCTACTTTTTGTCATGATGAGCCGTGGCGTGGGCTGGCAAAAAGGCGCCTTTTGGGCGCCTCTTTTGATTTCGTGATCGGACAGGAAAAAACTTCAGCGCAGTGCGGCCAGCAACCAGCGGGAGAGCTCGTCCAGCTCGGCTTGCTGGGCCGGGAAATCGGCCCGCAGTTGCGACAGCCCCGCCGCTATGGCCTCGCGGCGATAGGCGAGGCCAACCAGCCGTTCGGCCAGCGCATCCAGCGGCGCCGGATCCAGGCTGTCGCTGAAGATCTGCGCCCGGCCTATGACCCCCTTCTCCACATCGAAATGGAGCTCGACCCCGCCCCAGCCGAAGCGCTCGTCCAGCTGATGGCTGAACGCAAGCGCATGGCCGAAGTTCCACTCCCAGCTGCGCTGGCGGGCGAAGGTGTCGGCAAAGCCGGGCAGGTCGGGCAGTTGGCTCGGAGAGATGTGCTCGGGCAGAACCTGCTCGCCGTAATGGGCAAAGAAGGCCTCGCAGAGAGCGTGGCTCAGCTGGTTGTGGTCAATGCCGGGCAGCAGCTCGCACAGGTTGGCCACCCGGCTGCGCACCGAGCTGATGCCCTTGGCCGCCAGCTTCTTGGGGTCGGGATTGAGGTAGTTGGCGAGCCGGCCCAGGTCGGCATCCAGCAGCAGGGTGCCATGATGAAAGCCGCGATCCTGGGTCTCCCGATAGGCCGAGCCCGACACCTTGCGATCCCCGTCCGGGGTCGCCACCAGCAGGTCGTTGCGCCCGGAGGCGAAGGCGCTCACCCCGAGCCGCTTGAGCGCATCCAGCACTATGGCGGTGGAGATGCTCTTGTCATAGCCGGGCTTGCCCGCCATGAAGGTGAAGCAGCTGTTGCCAAGGTCGTGAAACACGGCGCCGCCGCCGCTGCTGCGCCGGGCCAGGGTCACCCCATCCTCTTCCATGCGACGGGTGTTGCACTCCTTCCAGGGGTTCTGGGCGCGGCCAATCACTACCGTATTGGCGTTGCGCCACAGGAAGAGCACCCGCTGGTTCGGGTCCATCTGGCGAAAGATGCACTCCTCCACCGCCAGGTTGAACAGGGGATCGTGAGAGTCGGACAACAACAGACGCAATCGGGACATGAGAGAGCCTCAACGAGAAGGAAGAGCCGCTATCATACCACCGCTGGCGACTGGATTTGGGCCCTTGCCGGCTGGGCTCCATCGTTACCGATTAACAACCTAATAGAATCAATCCGGATACATTCCCACAGCATCAGAAAAGTATCTTTTGATACGGCGACACAGGTTGACGCATTGCACCGTGAAAAAAGCAATCACTCACTATTACTGAGGTAAACAACAGCTAAATACGACTAAAATGCGACCGTTTTTATAGGCCATATGGCTCCTTAATTATTCGCATAATTGACAAAAATACCGAGCATGAAAGCCAAATGTGATAAACGACACAGAAATCACTTTTTTTGTCACCCATCCCCCATTCCAGCGGCCTTTCGCCCCCTTGCGGGCAACAAGGAATTGTTTGACTCTAGGATCGAACCCGTCTCCCGAGAGGAATGTATATGACAGGCGTAAATTCCTCCCTTCATCGCTTGCTCTGGTATCTGCCAATGCTGGGTATGGCGATCTGCTACAGCGTCACCTCTCTGCCCCTGAGGGCGGCAGATCAGATAGTGGTGCAACTGCCATGGCAACATCAGTTCCAGTTCGCCGGTTATTACGCAGCCCAGTTCAAGGGCTTTTATCGTGATGCCGGTCTGAATGTCGCGCTGCGCGCCGCCACGCCGCAGACCAATGTGGTCAACGAGGTGGTGTCGGGCAATGCCCAGTTCGGGATCAGCGGCAGCGACTTGCTGCTCGCCCGTGCCGCAGGCCGTCCGGTCGTGGTACTGGCGGCCATGCTGCAGCACTCGCCGCTGGTCCTGCTCTCGCTGGAACGGCCCGACATACTGCAACCCTCTGATCTGGCGGGCAAGCGCCTGATGCTGGAACCAGGCTCAAGGGAGTTGCAGGTCTATCTCGGCCGCCATGCCCAGCCACAGAGCTGGACCAGACTGCCCTATGAACAGGGGCTGCAGGCCTTGCTGACCGGACAGGTGGATGCCATCAGCGCCTACAGCACCACCGAGCCCTTCTATCTGGCCCAGCTGGGGATCCCCTACCGGGTATTCTCCCCCCGCGACATCGACTTCGACTTCTACGGTGACAATCTGTTTACCTCTGAGCGTGAGCTGGCGGGCAGGCCGGAGCGGGTCTATGCATTCCAGCAGGCCAGCCTCAAGGGATGGCGCTATGCCATGGAAAACCCGGAGGAGATGATCAGCTGGATCATGGAGCACTATCCCAGCGGTTACGGTCGTGAGCAGCTGGAGTTCGAGGCCCATGAAACCAGGGAGCTGATGCAGCCGGATCTTATCGAGCCCGGCTACATGCAACCCGAGCGATGGCAGCAGATCGCCAGAACCTACCTGGAGGCGGGCTTGCTCAGCTCCCTGCCCGATCTGGAGCGCTTCCTCTACAACCCGGACCGGGAGCGGATGCGCCAGCAGAGGCAGCTGTTCGACAAAAGCGTGGCCGTCGCCATGCTGATCACCTTCACCCTGCTGACCCTGCTCGGCATCTTCTGCCATCTCTACCTGCGCCTGCGTCAGGAGGCCCGGGATCGACTGCGGCTCACCCATGAACTGGCCCAGAGCGAACAGCACTACCGGTTTGTGGCGGAGAACAGCGCTGACGTCATCTGGACCATGGATACCGCCACCCTGCGCTTTCGCTACGTCAGCCCGGCCATTCTGCCGCTCAGCGGTTACGAGGCGATCGACATCCTCAGCCTGCCCCTCAAGCAACTGATCCCGGAGACCTCCAGAAAACAGCTGCGCGATGAGCTCAGTGACTCCCTCGCTGCCTGGCAACGAGGCGACCACGAGCAGACCCGCTGCGTGATCCGCACCCAGTTGCGGCACAGGGAGGGGCATCTGGTCGCGACCGAGACCATCACCACCTTGCACGGCAACGAGAAAGGCCAGCCAGACGCCATCCTGGGGGTCACCCGCGACATCACGGAACGCGCCGCCAGCGAGGAGATGATGCACCGCCTCGCCTTCTATGATCCGCTCACCAACCTGCCCAACCGTCGCCTGCTGCAACTGCGGCTGAAGGAGGCCATGGCCGACGAGGGGAGAGAGCTGGCGCTGATGTTCATCGATCTGGATCACTTCAAGCCGATCAACGACACCTTCGGCCATGAAACCGGCGATGTGTTGCTCAACATGGTGGCCGAGCGCATGCGCCACTGCGTGCGGGAACAGGATCTGGTGGCCCGCCTCGGGGGCGATGAGTTCGTGATCCTGCTGCCCGATATCAGTGACGAGGCGCTGACAGTGGCGGATCATCTGCACCAGAGCCTGCGTCATCCGTTCCGGGTGGATGAAGAGCAGGAGTTGCGGATCTCCAGCAGCATAGGGGTGGCGCTCTACCCGGAACATGGCACGGATCCCAAGACCCTGATGCACCATGCCGATCAGGCCATGTATCAGGCCAAGGGACGGGGCCGCGGCCGGGTCTGCCTGTTTACCGCCGGGCTGGATCCCGAGCTGGGCTCACTGCTGTGGCAAAACAGCCACGAGTGCGGCCACCCCCGCATCGATGCCGAGCATCGCCAGCTCTTCGTGCTGACCAACCGGCTGCTGGAGCGCATGAAAGACAACAGCGAACACCCTGCCCTCTATCTGGAGAGTCTGGAAGGCTTGTTCGAGATGGCGCGCCATCACTTCGCCTTCGAGGAGCAGATGCTGGCCGAGCTGGAGTATGCCGAGCTGGCCAGCCACCAGCAGGACCACCAGCGGCTGCTGCACAGGGCAAGCCAGCTGATGACCGCCGCCAGGGCCGGCGAGCTTGGCAACGACGAATTGCTCAACTTCATCATTCAGGAGCTGGTTGTCGGCCACATGAGCCAGGCCGACCGACGCTACTTCCCGCTGATGAAAGGACGCTGACTCAGCGCGCCAGCCACCTGAACGTGTGAAAAGAGGAGGGCCACCCAGGTGGCCCTCTCGCTATTGCGCCTGCCTGACTCCGGCACGGATGCCGGGACTGCGGGCTCATGGCGCCTGGGGATCAGGCGCTGCGGGCGGGCCACAGCGTCGGCCATACCCTGTCCACCAGCAAGATCCCGCTCACCATGGCCGCCACGAACAGCAGTATCATGGGCTGACCGCTGGAGATGAGGCTCAAGGCAGGCCCGGGACAGATGCCCACCAGGCCCCAGCCGATGCCGAACAAGGCCGAGCCACCGAGGAGGCGACCGTCCACCTGCCGGGCCTGGCTGAACGAATATGGCTCACCGAGCAGGCTCTGGCGGCTCGGTTTGACCAGCAGAAAGTAGCCCGGCATGAACACCAGCAAGGCCCCCCCCATCACGAAGGCCAGGCTGGGATCCCAGGCCCCCGCCACGTCGAGAAAGCCGATGACCCGGGCCGGATCCACCATGCCGGAGATGGCAAGGCCGAGCCCGAACAAGAGACCGGCCAACAGACTGATAAAGAGTTTCATCTCATCGCCTCGTTACAACAGATGCAGGGTGACAAACACGGTGAGGGCACCGGTTGCCATGAAGGTGAGGGTGGCAAGGATGGAGCGCACAGAAAGCCGACCCATGCCGCAGATGCCGTGACCGCTGGTGCAGCCATTGCCAAGACGGGTACCGATCCCGACCAGCAGCCCAGCCAGCAACACCAGCGGCCAGGCCGGCAGGGTGTCGAAGCGCGGCAGCCTGGCCCAGTCCAGGGAAAATGCCAGCCAGGCCCCCGCCCCCAGTCCCAGCAAAAACAGCCAGCGCCAGGCGTGCCTGTGTTGCATGGCGCCCGCCAGAATGCCGCTGATCCCGGCCACCTTGCCGTTGAACAGCATCAGCATCAGGGCGGAGAGCCCCACCAGCATGCCCCCGGCCAGGGCAAGTAACCATTGGGTTTCAAACATCAGGACACCTCGTCGTCTTGGGAGTGAGAAAAATGGGTGCGCAACACGGCCAGTACATCCGCCGCCGCCTCGTTCGCCAGCGAGCAGTAGATTTGCTGGGCAACCTTGCGCGACCGGATCAGGCCGCTGCGCCTGAGCACCGCCAGCTGCTGGGAGAACGCCGACTGCCCCAGCGCACTGTGCGCCAGCAGTTCACCAACACCCTTCTCGCCATCAAGCAGCTGGCAGAGCACCAGCAACCGCTCGGGATGGGCCAGCGCCTTGAGCAGGGCGGCCGCCTCGCTGGCATGCCGGGTCATCTCATCGAAAGGGGCCATAGGCATAAATTAGCAGTTGCTTATATTAAGCTTCATTCTATAAATAAAACCTAAATTAGCAATATCTAATTTTATGTGAGAGTAAACCCTAGGCATGGCCGTGGATCATGGCGCAGGCTGCCGCGGCCACTGGCCCGGCGCCTGGGATGGCGCCGGCCTTGGCCGGGCTGGTATGAATGTAGCCAAGTGGCTCAGGTTATTGACAAACTTGTATCTAAATGTTGCTGAGCGCGGATAAGGCTTTACCTCATCGCTCTGGATGAGTACCATCTGGCCGTTCATCAACAGCGGAGACCATCAGTGGGCAATTCATCAAGTGACAGTTGTAGGCCGACCCAGTCAGTCGGCACCCAGGTCGCGAGATAGCCGCAGGTCTTCCTCTGCCGCGTTCTCGCAACCCTGCGAGAAGCGGAAATCCACTCCCCTCTTCTCTTTTTACACTTGACGTCAGGTGACCCAAGCCCAGGCCTGGACACCTTGCCTGCATAGTTTCTGCTTCCCACAAGGAGGCTGCTATGCGTTTTATTTCAACCAAGTCCGGATCCACCCAGGCTCACCCCCTGCTGAGCAAGCTGGGCCGTGGTTTGTTGCCACTCTGGCTGCGCGCCAAGCCGAGTCAGCACCACTACAGGTTGCAGATCCGTTGCCAGGATCGCGCCGACATGGAGCAGGTGCTCGACATGGTGACTCATACCCTGCAACCGGCCGGGCTGCGTCCCATGCAGTCCCTGAGGCCAGGGCGCAGCGGAGGTCGGGAGCTGGTGCTCAATCTGCACTGCACCCCGCCACAGCGCCGTTATCTGGTGCAGTTCGTGCACCAGGTCGGGGTCGCCCACCCGGTTCGCTGGGAGCTGCGCCCCCGTCGCGACGCCGAGCCGCTGCTCAACTAACCGGGATCGCGTAGATCGGGGGCCAGCCATGCTGGCCCCTTTCCATCTGGCCCGGCTATCTGCTCGCCATTCTGAGTGCGCGGGCCCGTTTGACCGTGCGCCCGCTTTCATTTCCCATGATGGCCTTCACCGCGCGCACCTCTGCGATTCATCAGGAATGCTCACTGGGCCTTCTATCCTGTATCCCGAAGGCCATCTCAAACCAGAAGGAGTACGCCATGAGAATGTGGCAGCAATTTGACATGATTTCCCTGCTCGACACCCTGGCCAGTCTGTTGCTGGCCTTCGTGCTGGGCAGCCTGGTCGGGCTGGAGCGCCAGTACCGCCAGCGTACCGCCGGTCTTCGCACCAACGTGCTGGTCGCCGTGGGGGCCGCCCTGTTCGTCAGCCTGGCCCAGCGCATCTATGACCTGCACGGCGGCAACTACAACGTGGTCCATGTGGTGGCCTATATCGTCTCCGGCATCGGCTTTCTCGGCGCCGGTGTCATCATGCGCGAGTCTGGCAATATCCGCGGCATCAACACGGCAGCCACCCTGTGGGGCGTGGCGGCTGTGGGCGCGGCCAGCGGGGCCGGGCTCGCCATGGAGGCAGTGCTCGGCGCCCTGTTCGTGCTGGCCGCCAACACCCTGCTGCGACCGCTGGTCAACCAGATCAACCGCCGCCCGGTGGACAATACAGATACCGAGGTGACCTACAGGGTCACGGCCCTCGCCCAGCGCGAGTATCAAAAAGAGGTGCTGCACTGGCTCGAAGAGATGATGGAGCAGGCCAACTACCCTCTGAGCGAACTGGACATAGAGCCGTTCGGTGAACAGGATCTGGAGATCTCCGCCGTGCTGCTGGCCACCTCCATCGATGGCGACGAGCTGGATGCCCTGATGGTGAAGCTGGCCATTCATCCCCATATCAAGCAGGTGTTCTGGCGCGCCAGTACCACGGATTGAACCGGCTGGGCATGTCTGTGCGCCCTCCCCCGATAAACAAAAAGCCCCGCCAATTCTGGCGGGGCTTTTCTATGGGAGCGAACCTGCGCGACTAGCGGCGGGTACGCCAGCGTACCCTGGGGCTGATCACCTGGGCGGTCTGCGCGGGGGCATTGCCCGCGATCAGTTGCTGCATCAGCTCGAAGGCGGCGCGGGCCAGCGCCGGACAATCCTGCGCCACCGAGTCGATGCGCATCGGTATGCAGTCGAGCAGATCGTGATCATCGAAGGTGCACAGCCGCATGCCCGTCTCCATCAGCCCCGCCTCGTTGAGGTAGCGCAGCACCCCTTCCAACAGGGTAAAAGAAGCGGTGAAGAGCCCGCGGGGCGGCGCACCCAGCTCGGCCACCAGCTCGGCCATCAGCTGATAGCCCGAGCTGGGCTGATAGTCGCGATGGCGCACCCGGATGGCGTCCGCCTCAAGCCCGGCCCGATGCAGCCCCAGCTCATATCCGGCAAGCCGATGGCGACTGGGGGAGAGATCCAGCAGACCGCCGAAGTAGTAGATCTCCTCGCCGCACTCGCTGGCCATGTCCCGCACCAGCTCGGCGGTGGCCTTGCAGGCATCGGAGATCACCATGGGCAGGCGCGACTCGCCTATGTGGCGATCCAGCTGCACCACCGGCAGACGGTCGTGAATACGGGCATAGATATCGTCGCTGTGGCCGCTGGAGGCGACGATGAGGCCATCCACCTGACGGCTGATGAGGTTGTCCACCACCGTCTGCTCCAGGGTGGGATCATCCTCGGAGCAGGCGATCAGCAGCTGGATGCCCGCCTCCCGGCAGTGAGCCTCGAGGGCACGGGCGATGCGGGCAAAACCGAAGTTGGTGAGATCGGGGATCACCAGACCCCAGGTGTAACTGCGAGTCTCGCGCAGGGCGCGGGCATGAAAGCTCGGCTGGTAGTGGCACTCATCCGCCACCGCCTGGATCCGCTTTTGGGTCTGATCGGCAATCCGGTACTCAGCACTCTTGCCGTTGAGCACCAGACTGGCGGTCGCCTTGGACACCCCCGCCAACTCGGCTATCTGGGCAATCGTGATCCGTTTCTTCTTCTCCACCTGGCCTCCCGGCTGACTAGCACCGGGCTATTGTACTAGGCAAGCCGACAGCGGCCAGTGATTGAGGCAAATTTTGCAGCCCCCACCCGCGTTCCCTGCCGATAGCTGCGGCTTTTCACCGGGGAAGTAGCGGGCCGACAGGGTATGGCGACCGCCATCGATGAAACACTCCAGACTGGAGCGATCGCACAGCACTGTGATCCGCCCACCCAGCCAGGGGGTGGATCGCGTCTCCCATTCCCCGCTCTGCCAGTTCTGGCGCCGCAGGGTGATGCGCCCCGGCTGCCACACCAGCTCGGCCACGGTGCCGAACCAGAGACTCCCCTCACCGCACAGATCCAGATCGAGCCAGGCCGAGTCGATGGCCAGCCCCGCAAATTCGCCGGGCATCCCCTCGAACCGGGTCAACTCCCCCTTCAATGCCGCCAACTCTGCCACCGGCCGCTGGCAGAGCCAGTCGTCTTGCCAGAACAGCTCCCGCGGGCAGCTCATCTGATGGATCCAGCCATAGGGGATGGTGGGCTGGCTCATCTCGTTCTCCTCCGGCAGCCCCAGCCAGCCAAACAGCAGGCGCCGCCCCTGACTGTCCAGCGTGGTTTGCGGTGCATAGAACTCGAAGCCCCTGTCCAGCTCGTGGAAAGCCCCGTGAGTAAACTGCATCCCGTCGAAAGTGCCCGCCAGCCAGCCGCACTGGTAGAGATTGCGATAATCGTCACCCACCGGGGCAATCCCCTGCGGGCAGCTGATCAGGAGATGGCGATCGGCCAGCGGGAAGAGGTCCGGGCACTCCCACATATAGCCAAACTCGCCAAGCCCCCCGTGCCCGCTGCCGGCGATGGGGCCCACCAGCTGCCAACTTTGCAGGGTGTCGCCGCGATAGAGCAGCACCTCGCCCCTGTCGTCCAAAGTGCGGGCCCCCAGCACCATCAGCCACTGCTGGCCGTCGTGCCACACCTTGGGATCCCGCACATGGCCGCTGTAGCCTGCGGGCAGTTCCAGCACAGGGCCCAGCTTGGCAAAACCGCCCTCACCGTCGGCGCGAGCCAGACACTGGTAGGCGGTGCGGCTGCCATCCGGGTATTTGACGTTGCCTGTGTAGATGAGGGTCAAGCGCCCCTGCTCGTCGCTGACCGCCGAGCCCGAGTAGCAGCCGTGGCTCTCATAGGCTTCGGTGGGCAAGAGCGCCACCGGCTCGTGCTGCCAGTGCAGCAGATCGGTCGAGCTGACATGGCCCCACCCCTTGTTGCGGTGCTCGCAGCCGAGCGGATTCCACTGGTAGAAGAGGTGGTAGCGCCCGTCGTGCTCGATAAAACCGTTGGGGTCGTTGAGCAGCCCCACCGGGGCTGCCAGATGCCAGCGGGGCCTATGGGGATCGGCCGCCGCCTTGAGCTGTCCGGCCAGCAGGGACCGGACAACCTGGTTGAGGAGATCGACGTCCTTCATCACTCCACCTTGTACTTGAGCAGCCAGGAGGCGGCGAAGGCGGCGCCAAAGGCAATCACCAGCCCGATGACGTAGTGTATGAGGCTCATGGGCTGGACTATGGCCATGCCCGGAATGCCGGTCAGCCCCACCGCCGTCATGCCCACCTTGGCCGCCACCACGTAGGCACCGCCCAGGGCACCGCCGAGTAGACCGGCCAGGAAGGGCTTGATGTAACGCAGGTTGACGCCGAAGATCGCCGCCTCCGTGATGCCGAGCAGGCAGGACATGGCCGCCGGCACTGTGATCGCCTTGATTTTCGGATCCCGGGTCTTGAAGTAGACAGCCAGACAGGCCCCGCCCTGCGCCACGTTGGCCATGGCCCAGATGGGCAGCAGGAAGTTGACCCCAATGGCCGGATTGGTGAGCAGTCCCGCCTCTATGGCGTGGAAGCTGTGGTGGATGCCGGTGATGACGATGAGGGAATAGGTGCCGCCAAACACCAGCCCCGCCAACCAGCCTGCCTGCTCATAAAGCGCACTCAGACCGAAGGAGATACCGTCCCCCAGCACCCGACCCGCCGGGCCGATGAAGAGCAGCGCCACGAAACCTGTGATGATGACGGTGAGAAACGGCGTGAGGATCAGATCCAGCGCGTCCGGAATGCGCTTGCGCAACTGCTTCTCCAGATGGGACATGAACCAGACCGCCAGCAGCACAGGGAAGACTGTGCCCTGATAGCCGATCATGGCGACATCGAGACCGAAGAAGTCCATGGTCTTGAAGCCACCGGCCACGCCCCAGGCGTTGGTCAGCGCCGGATGGGTAAGGATGCCCCCCATGGTGGCCCCCAGATACGGGTTGCCGCCAAACTCACGCGCCGCAGTAAAGCCGATCAGGATCGGCAAAATGATGAAGGCCGCCGAGCTGAACATGTCGAGCATGACGAAGAGGGCGCTGTCGGCATTGACCCAACCGTAGGTGCGCACCATGCCGAGCAGCCCCATCAGCAGACCGGACGCGACGATTGCCGGAATGATGGGCACGAAGATGTTGGAGAGCGTCCGCGCCAGGCGCTGGGCCACATTAAGCTTGGCCGTCGCCATGTCGGTCAGCTCCGCCTTGCTGGCGGTGCCGGTACCGGTCAGGGCGACGAACTCCGCATAGACCTTGTTGACCAGACCTGTGCCGAAGATCACCTGAATTTGACCCGCGTTGCTGAAGCAGCCTTTTACCCCGTCCAGCTTGTCGATGGCGGCCTTGTTCACCTTGCTGTCGTCGGCCAGTACCAGCCGCAGCCGGGTGGCACAGTGAGCGGCGCTGACGATGTTCTCCTTGCCCCCGAGCAGGGGCACCAGATCCTTGGCTATCGCACTGATATTCATATTCTTCCTCTTATGACCCGCCACGCTGGCGGGTCCTTGTCACATGAGAGTAAGGGCTGTCGACCCGGGCTTCTAGCCGCAGATCAACAGCCGCTTGTGCCTGATCGCAAAAAGGCATCCAGTTCTGTGCGGGTCGGCAGCGCCGTCATGGCCCCCCTGGCGGTGGTGGCAAGCGCCCCGCAGCCGTGGGCCTGGGCCAGGATGATGGGCAGTTCGGCCAGCGTGGGCAATCGCTCGCCCTGTGCCAGCGCGGCCAGGAGACCGGCGACGAAGGCATCCCCCGCCCCCGTGGTGTCGAGCGGGGTCACTTTTTGCCCCACCCACTCCAGCAACTCGCCATCCAAGCGGGCCACCACACCGGCCGCCCCCCGGGTTACCAGCACCAGGGCAGGCCCTCGTATGGTGGCGAGCCCTGCGGCCAGATCATCCTCGCCACTCAGCAGTTGCAGCTCCTCGCCGGAGAGCTTGACCACGTCCGCCAGGGCGATGGCCGCGCTTACCTGCGGCAGCATCTCGGCTGGCTTGCCCCACACCTCGGGCCTCAGGTTGGGGTCGAAACAGACCCGTCCGCCTGCGGCCTTGATGGTTGCCATGGCCTGCAGGCAACTGCTGCGCACCGGCTCGTTGGCGAGCGCGATGGAGCAGGTCAGCAGCCACTGACCGGCCTCAAAGCGGGGCAAGTCCGCCGGTTCGAGGAACTGGTCGGCACTGGGGCGCACCATGAAGGTGAAGCTGCGCTCCCCTGCCTCATCGAGCGCCACCAGCACGGTCGAGGTGTTATGGGCCGGATCCTGGGTCAGGTGACCGATATCGACCCCCTCGGTCACCAGGGTATCAGCCATAAAGCGACCGAAGGGATCGGCGCCGACCCGGCCGATAAAGGCCGCATCACCGCCAAGCCGTGCCACCCCGACCGCTACATTGGCGGGTGCGCCACCCGGACACTTGAGGTAGTGCAATTCCCCTTCCGGGATCAAGTCCACCACAGCATCCCCCATTACCCACACACGATTCGTCACCTTGCTACTCCACTGCTGCACAGGATTCATTGACGGGGCCAAGCCCTCATCTCTTGGCTTTCATTATCAGCTAAACCGATTTAGCCAACCAACAGATCTCGGCACCGGCTGCCATTTTTGTGATCGGGATAACGAACTAGAACCAGGTTTCCATCTGTACGCCAAAGTTCCACTCGCCACCGGCGGTGAAGTTGCTCTGGCCCATGGCGTCGTCGCTGGCATAGTTGTCGAGCTCGGATGACCAGTCCATCCAGGTGGCGAACACCCGCAGTTCTGGCCGCTCGAAGAAGCCGGCGGTCTGCGCCTTGAAGGTGGGAGCGAAGGTGAGCTTGGTGAAGTTGCCGCTCACCGTCTGGCGGCCCTTGTAGCCCTTGGGATCCAGATCCATGTACTGCCATGCCGCCTCGTAGACCAGCTCGACGTTCTGGCTCAGCACCTGGGCCACCCGGGTATTGAGGGTCAGCCACTGGTATTCATCCCCCTTTACGTAACGGTCCTGACTCTGCTCTGCCAGCAGGGCCGGCGCGAAACGCCAGCGCGGGTTGAGATCCGTGGCGCCAAACACGGCAACTCGCACCGCATCGGCATCCGGCAGCAACTCGCTGTCGGAACCCAGCCCCTTGAGCTCGGCCCCCAGGCCATGACCGTAGAGGATGGCGGCCTTGGAGAAGCCGGGGTTGATACCAAAGAAGCTGTCGGCGTGATAAGCCAGCAGGGTGTGCGCCCCCTTGTTCGCCGCCTCGCTTCCCTTGCCGCCGTCGTTGATGCGCGCTTCGTTGTCCTTGGCCGAGAGGCCGTTCAGCATCCACTGCCAGTTGCCGACGCGGTTGTTCATGGTGAGGATATGGCTCTCTATGTCCGACAGGCCGCTGGCGCTGATGTCGCCATAGTCGCGACCATAGAGGGAGAAGTTCGCCTTCCAGCTGTCGGCCAGCTGCACGTCGTAGACGCCGCCACCTGTCCCGGCCAGGAACACCACGTCCGAGTCGAGCCAGTGGATGTCAAAGTTGTCCCGATCGAAGCGCTTGCCCGCCCACAGCACCGCATGCTTGAAGGGGCCGTCGAAGCTCGCCAGATTGCCGATTTCGGCAAACACCTGGCGGGTATTGAGGCTCGAATCGCTGGCGGTCCAGTCGTTGCTGGTCTCCACGCCATCGGCCAGCATCAGCTTGTAGCGGGCCCAGCTGCCATCGGCGAAGGTCTGGGTCTTGAGCAGATTGGCCTCCATGTAGGTGTCATCCTCGTTGCCAAGCCGGCCAACAGCCCCGCCCACCGAGCCGGCTGGCGTGAGGTAGGGGCCGCCGCGCCCGCCGTTGCCATTGCCGTTGACCAGCAAGCCAGAACGGGCATAGCCGTGAAACTCGAAGCCCTGCGCCCCCGCCGTCTTCTCATCCACCTTCTGGCTGCGGCTGTTGGCGACCTGGGCCTGCTCACTGGCCGCACTCGCCTTCACCTCGGCCTGACTGGCACGACTTTCCGCCGCCTCGGCTCGCGCTTCGGCCGCCTGTACCCGCGCCTCCAGCGCTGCCAGCCTGGCTTCGATACCGCCCTCAGCCGCCCACAGCGGGCCGCTCATCCCCAATCCCAGCGCTACCGCCAACGCCAATCTGCTCTTGAACATCATCATCTTCCTCACCTGTCGTGTGTTGCCCGATCGGGCTCTGTTTTTATCGGCGAAGAGAGCATAGCTAAACCGCTTTAGCTAACTCAATACAGAAGCTAAACCGTTTCAGCCACTCTGTGAGCGGGATAACGTTTGTACAGGGGGAATTGGCGGGAGTTGTGAGGTGGATCCCTCATCGGGATCCACTCAATAGGGCGGATCCACATCCGCAGACCGGCGATCCCGGCTGGCGGTGTGGATGAGGGGCCGCATCTCGCTGGCAATATGGGTCAAGGGGGTCATGGTGCTGACGATGGGTCTGCCGGGCATTGGCCATGCACCATCCTGTGAGTGGACGTTGACACACACAGTGCACCATCTGGGTCGGCGGCGAAGTGGCAGATAATGATGCCGAGCCCGGCGCGTAATATGGCCGCGTACCCAATGTACCCTGTCGTTCAATCACGAAACATATCAATAAAGATGTTTCTAAATGTTTCTGTCGACGGATTAATTATTTACCAACAAGTGTCATTCCAGTAGCATCGCCGCATTGATTAATAACGGAGACCATCAGTGGGCAATTCATCAGATGACAGTAGGTTGTTGAGCTCGTCAGCCAATACCTGAGTCGCGAGATCCCGCAGAGTCTTCTGCCGCTATCTCGCGCTATGCGGAGAGCGGTTTATTTGCACCTGAGTGCACCCCTTCCCTGTATTCACTCGATGTCTATTACTTGCGCCATCCAGGGTCACCCGCTGGATGCCGTCAATCATGCCTGCATGGATCTTCTCCTGATATCAGGACCCGCATGTCATTACCGCTGTCTACCCATCAACCCATGTTGCTCCGCCCATGGCGCGAGTTGCCAATGGCGAGCCCGGTTTGCCGAGGGTCAGTGGCCATGCGGCTTGCCGGCGAAACCGCAGGGGACATGGCAGCCGCCGGTCACCGGGTTGCGTCCGTCTCGCCATCCGGTCTCCCTTGCCGCACGCTGGCCGAGCGTTGCACCAGTTCAGTTCCCCTTTCATTGCCCATGACGGGCAAGAATATGGCCGTTTTCTACATCAATCAGGAGGTGCCTTATGGACCCTGACCCTGGAGCCTGTACTGGCGACTAGCCCGAGTTAATTTTCGGGTGTTATTTCTTTATCTATTTTTGCTGATGTGATGTCAGTCGGGACTCTATTTGCCATTTTTCCGGCTGATGTATTAAAGGATATATAAATGCAATACCAAGATATTCACCAACAGCTGTACGTACTGCTGCAAAACAAGGATCGCATGGGGATCCAGAGCCTGAGCCTGAATATTCATGAAGTCGATTTGGCTCAAGCGATAAAGCGCCTGACAGACAAGCATATTCACACCTTCCTCAGCCTGGTGCCTGCATTGCGGGCCGCTCGCATCTTCCGCCATCTGCCAAGCGATATTCAGGCCAGTCTGGTGCGATCCATGGCCAAGACCCAGCTGGAGGAGCTGTGCACCCGCCTCTCCCCCGATGACAGGGCCGACCTCTACAATCGTCTGCCCGCCGCCTTGCGCCAGATCCTGCTCGATGCGATGACGGAGGAAGAGCGGGAGGATACCCAACGACTGGCCTCTTACTCCGACAGCCTGGTCGGCTCCATCATGAGCTCGGATTGTGCCAGCCTGCCGGCCGACATCACTGTGGGCGAGGGGCTGCAGCGCCTGCGCAGCACTGCCGCTGACAGAGAAAGCATCTACACCCTGTATGTCGTGGATGAAATGCGCCGCCTCATCGGGGTTGTCTCGCTGCGAGAACTCTTTCTGGCCGACAGCAAGGCCCCCATATCAAGCATCATGCAGCGGGAGCTGGTGAGTATTCAGGCAGATGCCCACAAGGGAGCCGCCGCGGACATGATAGCCCGCTATAACCTGCTGGCCCTGCCGGTGTTGAATAATGACCGGCAGCTGCTCGGCATGGTCACTGTGGATGATGCGATGGATGTGGCCGAAGAAGAGGACGCCAACCGCATTGCCCGTTTCGGTGGCACGGCGGCTCTGGGTGGCCCCGAACTCGATCTTCGCGCATCCAGCACACTGAGCATGTTCAATGCCCGTTTCTTCTGGCTGGCGGTACTGACCATTTTTGGCATTCTCACCAGCAATCTGGTCGCGGCCCAGGAGGATCTGCTCAGCGAGGTCCTGATCCTCGCCGCCTTCATTGCCCCCATCATCGACATGGGCGGCAACGCGGGCAGCCAGTCTGCCACCCTGGTGATCCGCTCTATGGGCATGGGGCAGCTCAAGCTGAGCTTGCGTGACTTCTTCTTCGTACTGCGTCGCGATCTGCCCGTGGCCCTGGCGCTGGGGGTGGGTGTCGCCGTGCTGGAAGGCGTGATGGCATTCTGGAGCAAGAGCATCGGCTGGGACATAGTGCTGATCGTCAGCCTGTCGGCCATGACGGTGACCGTCGTTGGCAGCCTGCTCGGTTTGGCTCTGCCATTCGTGGCGCGCAAGATAGGCACTGACCCGGCCACCCTCAGCTCCCCCATGCTCACCTCGATCATGGATCTGCTGGGTGTGTTGATCTATTTTGGCTTCGCCTATGCCTTCCTCGGCAGCACGCTGGTCGGCGCCTGATATGGACAGCTCTGCACATCGGGATGACAGGTCGCGATAGCGCTTGGATCAAGACGACAAAAAAAGAGGGAGGCATCATGCCTCCCTCTTTCTATCTTGGTGCCGGACCGGCTGCCATCAGCGGGTCAGGTCATCGAAGAAGCGTTTCACCCCTTCGAAGAAACCTTCCGATCTCGGCTTGTGGGTCTTGGCGGCGGCACCGCTGAACGACTCGTCCAGCTGGCGCAGCAGCTCTTTCTGGGACTCGGTCAGCTTGACCGGGGTCTCGACCACCACCTTGCACATCAGATCCCCCACCTGGCCGGAGCGCACGGACTTGACGCCCTTGCCCCGCATGCGGAACATCTTGCCGGTCTGGGTCTCGGGAGTGACCTTGAGCTTGACGCGACCATCCAGGGTCGGCACTTCGATCTCGCCACCGAGTGCGGCCGCGGTGAAGCTGATGGGCACTTCACAGTAGAGGTTATTGCCGTCACGCACGAAGATCTCGTGCTCCTTGACGTGCACCTGTACGTAGAGATCCCCGGCCGGAGCCCCGGCTTCCCCCGCTTCCCCTTCGCCGGAGAGACGGATGCGATCGCCGGTATCGACGCCCGCCGGAATTTTCACCGACAGTGTCTTGGTCTTCTGGTAGCGACCCTCGCCATGGCACTTGCGGCACGGATCCTTGATGATCTTGCCGCGACCGTGGCAGTGCGGACAGGCTTGCTGCACCGCGAAGAAGCCCTGACGCATCTGCACCTGACCGGCACCGTGGCAGGTCGGGCAGGTCTGGGCACTGCTGCCGGTGTGGGCGCCGGAGCCGTTGCAGACCTCGCAGTGGACCAGGGTCGGTACCTTGATCTCCTTGGAGACGCCGCGCACCGCTTCTTCCAGGGTCAGCTCCATGGTGTAGCGCAGGTCGGAACCCCGGGCCGGACCACGACGACCGCCGCCGTTGCGACCGCCAAAGATGTCGCCAAAGATGTCACCGAACGCATCACCGAAATCGGCTCCGCCGCCAAAGCCACCGTGGCCACCGCCACCCTGGCTCTGATCCACGCCGGCATGACCGTACTGGTCATAACGGGCGCGCAAGTTGGCATCGGTCAGGACCTCATAGGCTTCCTTGACCTCTTTGAACTTCTCTTCGGAGGCGGCATCACCCTGGTTGCGATCCGGGTGAAACTTCATCGCCAGACGCTTGTACGCCTTCTTGATCTCGCGCTCGTCGGCATCTTTCGATACCCCAAGCACTTCATAGAAATCGCGCTTTGACATACTGATCCTGTTGCTACGTAAACAGTTATGCAGACGGGCGTTGGTCACCCAACGCCCGTAAATTCATCGTTCAAGCCGATGGGCAGAGCGGACTCTGCCCATCTGGGTGTGGCTTATTTCTTGTCGTCTTTCACTTCTTCGAACTCGGCATCGACCACGTCGTCGTCAGCCTTGGCGGAAGAAGAGGACTGACCGGCATCGGCGCCAGCACCCTGAGCCTGGGCTTGCTGCTGGGCAATCTCCATCAGCTTCTGGGAGGCTTCCATCAGCGCCTGTTGCTTGGCTTCGATGACCGCCTTGTCGTCACCCTTGATGACGGCTTCCAGCTCGCTCAATGCGGTTTCGATCTTGGTCTTGTCGTCGGCAGGCAGGGCTTCACCGGCTTCGGCTACCTGCTTGCGGACCGAGTGGACCAGACCGTCAGCCTGGTTGCGGGTCTGCACCAGCTCTTCAAATTTCTTGTCTTCGGCCGCGTTGGCTTCCGCCTCGCGTACCATGCGTTCGATCTCTTCATCAGACAGACCGGAGGAAGCCTGGATGGTGATCTTCTGCTCCTTGTTGGTCTCCTTGTCTTTGGCAGAGACGTGCAGGATACCGTTGGCATCGATGTCGAAGGTCACTTCGATCTGCGGCAGACCACGCTGAGCCGGACGGATACCTTCCAGGTTGAACTGGCCTAGGGACTTGTTGTCGCTGGCGCGCTTGCGCTCACCCTGCAGCACGTGAATGGTCACGGCAGACTGGTTGTCTTCGGCGGTGGAGAACACCTGGGACTTCTTGGTCGGGATGGTGGTGTTCTTCTCGATCAGCGCCGTCATCACGCTGCCCATGGTTTCGATACCCAGGGAGAGCGGAGTCACGTCCAGCAGCAGTACGTCGGTCTTGTCACCGGACAGTACGGCACCCTGGATGGCAGCACCCATGGCCACGGCTTCGTCCGGGTTGACGTCTTTGCGCGGCTCTTTGCCAAAGAACTCGGCAACAGTCTTCTGCACCATAGGCATGCGGGTCTGACCGCCGACCAGGATGACGTCGTCGATCTCGCCAACAGCCAGACCAGAGTCTTTCAGGGCGGTACGAACCGGCTCGAGCGAGTCTTTCACCATGTCTTCCACCAGGGATTCCAGCTTGGCGCGGGTCACCTTGATGTTCATGTGCTTGGGACCTGTGGCATCTGCGGTGATGTACGGCAGGTTCACGTCGGTCTGCTGGGCGGAAGAGAGTTCGATCTTGGCTTTCTCGGCGGCATCTTTCAGACGCTGCAGGGCCAGCTGGTCGTTGCGCAGGTCGATGCCCTGCTCACGCTTGAACTCGTCTACCAGATAGTTGATGACACGGTTGTCGAAGTCTTCACCACCCAGGTGGGTGTTACCGTTGGTCGCCAGTACTTCGAAGGTAGTTTCCCCTTCGACTTCGTCGATCTCGATGATGGAGATATCGAAAGTACCGCCACCCAAGTCATACACGGCAACCTTGCGCTCGCCCTTGACCTTGTTCACGCCGTAGGCGAAAGCCGCGGCAGTCGGTTCGTTGATGATGCGTTTTACATCCAGACCCGCGATGCGACCGGCATCCTTGGTAGCCTGACGCTGGGCATCGTTGAAGTAGGCCGGTACTGTGATGACTGCTTCGGTCACAGGCTCGCCCAAGTAATCCTCGGCGGTCTTCTTCATTTTTTTGAGCACTTCGGCAGAGATCTGCGGCGGTGCCATTTTCTTGCCCTTCACTTCAACCCAGGCATCACCGTTGTCGGCCTTGGCGATGGCGTACGGCATGATCTTCAGGTCACGCTGCACTTCTTCATCTTCGAAACGGCGACCGATCAGACGCTTGATGGCGAACAGGGTGTTCTTCGGGTTGGTGATGGCCTGACGCTTGGCCGGCTGACCAACCAGGATCTCGCCATCATCGGCATAGGCAATGATGGACGGAGTAGTACGATCGCCTTCTGCGTTCTCGATCACGCGAGCGGTGTCGCCATCCAGAATAGCGACGCAGGAGTTGGTAGTACCCAGGTCAATACCGATGATTTTACCCATTTGACGAATCTCCAAATACTTTGAATAAACTGGCGAGGAACTCGCCTTAATGCGTTAACGGCTAGGTGGGGGCAGCCAGAGTGGCTTTCAAGCTCCCGGCATCAAATTTTTTGTGCCGCCGCGGCCTTGCAACCTATATGGGGTCTCAAGTTGTCGCTTCAAGCCCCGCCCTCAAAAAACCGCGCATTCTTGCCCTGTTTACGGCTGAATGCTTGCCAAATGGCGCCACTTAATACGCAAAATGGCGCCGCTATCAATAAAAAGCCCGCCGAGCGGCGGGCTCAGCACAGCGATGACTCTCAGGCCGGCGCCTTGGAGACCATCACCATGGCCGGACGGATCACCCGACCGTTGAGCTCGTAGCCCTTCTGCATCACGGCGATGACGGTGTTCGGTGCCAGCTCGCCATTCTCGATCATGCTCATCGCCTGATGGGCGTTGGGATCGAACGGCTGATTGAGCGGATCCAGCGGATTCAGACCAAACTTGCCCACCGAGCTCTGCATGGATTTGAGGGTCAGCTCGACCCCTTCGATCATGGGCTTGAGGGCATCGTTCTCTTTGTCCGCCAGCTCGATGGCACGCTCCAGGTTGTCCAGTACCGGCAGCAGTTCGGCGGCGAATTTCTCCAGCGCAAACTTGTGAGCCTTCTCCACGTCCTGGGCGGCGCGGCGACGCAGGTTTTCCATCTCGGCGACGGCACGAATGGCACGCTCGCGCTCTTCATTGGACGCCAGCCGGGCGGCATCCAGTTGGGCCTCCAGCTCGGCAATGCGGGCCTGCTCGGCTGTCACTTCACTGTCTACATCGGTTGGCTCGACTGGCTGGACTTCCACTTGCTCCATCGCTTCAACCTTTTGTTCTTCGTGGTTCATGACATCTCCAATTTCAGGGTTGCTTGTTAGGGTCTGTTGACGTTCGGGTGCGCGACAAGTCGGTAACAGACCCTGTAATGGCGCTATTATGGGGACGCAGCCCCGGCTTTCAAGGGGAAAAGGGCGCTATCGTCGCCAATGAGCCGAGCCAACGGCCAAATTGCCACTTTTCATGGCGCTATGCCCACCAGTAGACGCCGGCAGCAGACAAATCCCCCACAAAGCGCGGTATACTCCCCCCAATACTCATCCCAGACCCGACAGCATATGGATTCTCCGTTCAAAACCATTGCCCTGATTGGCAAACCCCACCACGAAGGGGCCAACCAGACCCTGACCGGTCTGCATCAATATCTCACTACCCGAGGTTTTCGGGTGCTGGTGGAGAGCCGGGTGGCCCATACCCTCGGCATCATGGATGAGAACGTGATGGATCTGGTCCAGCTCGGTGAGCAGGCGGATCTGGCCATCGTGGTCGGCGGCGACGGCAACATGCTGGGGGCGGCCCGGGTGCTGTCACGGTTCGATGTGGCGGTGATCGGCGTCAACCGGGGCAATCTCGGCTTTTTGACCGACCTGTCGCCGCAGGATTACCTGCTGCCGCTGGAACAGGTGCTCTCCGGCCACTACAAGAGTGAACACCGCTTCCTGCTGGAGGCCGCCGTCTATCGTCATGGGGAGCGCAAATCGAGCAACCTGGCGGTGAACGAAGCCGTGCTGCACCCCGGCAAGATAGCCCACATGATCGAGTTCGAGGTCTATATCGATGGCAGCTTCATGTACAGCCAGCGCTCGGACGGCATCATAGTCGCCACCCCGACCGGCTCCACCGCCTATTCGCTATCGGCGGGCGGCGCCATCCTCACCCCCAAGCTCAACGCCATCACACTGGTGCCCATGTTTCCGCACACCCTCAGCAGCCGCCCCATAGTGCTGGATGCGGACAGCGAGGTGCGGCTGCTGGTCTCGCCGGACAACCAGGATGACGCCATGCAGGTGAGCTGCGACGGTCAGGTCACCCTGGCGGTGCACCCGGGTGACGAGATCCTCATCAAGAAGAGCAGCCACAAGCTGCACCTGGTGCACCCGCTCGACTACAGCTACTTCCACGTGCTGCGCAACAAGCTCGGCTGGGGCAGCAAGCTGTTCTAAGCCGCTTTTCAACCCTTCCTTATCCATCCTGTTGCGGGCCGACTCTTTACTGTATGTAAAACCAGTATATACTGGATGCATACACAGTAATGTTGGCCCATACAGGATGAGACCATGCTGACCCAGCTGACCGTCAACAACTTCGCCATCGTCAAGTTTCTCGAACTCGATCTGCAACCCGGCATGACCTGCATTACGGGTGAGACGGGTGCCGGTAAATCCATCGCCATAGACGCGCTCGGCCTCTGCCTCGGCGAGCGGGCCGAAGCCAGCATGGTGCGCCCCGATAGCGACAAGACAGAGGTCAGCGCCCGTTTCCTGCTGGACGGCAACCCGGCCGCCCGCGCCTGGCTCGCCACCAACGAGCTGGACAACGAAGGCGAATGCATAGTGCGGCGGGTGCTCTCCGCCGAGGGGCGCTCCCGCAGCTACATCAACGGCGTACCCGTCCCCCTGACCCAGCTCAAGAACCTGGGTCAACTGCTGGTCAACGTCCACGGCCAGCACGCCCACCAGCTCCTGCTCAAACCCGACTATCAGCTCAGCTTGCTGGATGGCTATGCCGGCCATCACCTGCTGCTGGACGAAGTGCGCCAGCACTATCAGCTGTGGCGTCAGCTGCAAAACGAACTCAACCGCCTCAAGGCCGAGCAGCAACAGCGGGAGGCCCGCCGTCAGCTCATCGAATATCAGGTGCAGGAGCTGGACGAGTTTGCCCTGCAACCGGGGGAGTTCGAGGCGATCGAAGAAGAGCATCAGCGGCTCGCCAACGGCACCGAGCTGATGCAGGAGTGCGGCGCCTGTCTCGATCTGCTCTATGACAACGAAGAGACCACCATCGCCGGCCTGTTGCAGATCGCCGTCGACAAGGCCGAGGGTCTGGTGGGCATGGACAGCCGGCTCACCCCTGTGCTGGAGATGCTGAACGAGGCGATGATAGGCGTGCAGGAGAGCCACAGCGAGCTGCGCAGCTATCTGGATCGGCTTGAACTGGATCCCGAACGCTTCAACGAGCTGGAAGCCCGTCTCTCCAAAGCCATCAATCTGGCCCGCAAGCACCATGTCAAACCGGCCGAGCTGGCCCTGCATCATCAGGATCTGGCCAGTGATCTCGCCCGCCTCAACTCCGACGAGGAGCGCCTCGAGGGCATGGAAGATGAACTGGCCGAGGCCCGCCTCGCCTTCGTGCAGGCCGCCGAGGCCCTGAGCCAGAGCCGTCAGCGTTACGCCCAGGAGCTAGGCACCAAGGTGACCACCAGCATGCACGAGCTGGCGATGCCGGACGGCCGCTTCGCCATCGAGGTACGACCGGATGCCCAGAGCAGCCTGTCGCCACTCGGTATCGATCGGGTGGAATTTATGGTCACCACCAACCCGGGGCAACCGATCCAGCCGCTTGGCAAGGTGGCCTCCGGCGGTGAACTGTCGCGGATCAGCCTCGCCATAGTGGTGATCAGCGCCCGCAAGGTCTCGACCCCGACTCTGATTTTCGATGAGGTGGACGTGGGGATCAGCGGCCCCACCGCCGCCGTGGTGGGTCGTCTGCTGCGCCAGCTCGGTGAATCCACTCAGGTCATGGTGGTGACTCACCTGCCGCAGGTGGCTGGCAAGGGCCACCAGCACATGGTGGTGAGCAAGCACACGGACGGCAAGACAACTGAGACCCAGATGCAGGCGCTGGATCAGGGAGCCCGCCTCAAGGAGCTGGCTCGTTTGCTGGGCGGCGACCATATCACGGACAATACCCTGGCCAATGCCCGCGAGCTGCTGGCCTCCTGAGCAAGCATCTCCAGGCAGGCAGTAAAAGGGAGCGCCAGACCCGCAGGGTTGGGCTCTCCTTTTTTATTGCTCTCCCCTCATTGCCTCATGCTCTTTTCCTCTCCCACAATCCCCTCCTCTGGCTGGCCAACCAATATCAGAGCAGCCTCTCTGACCCGGATCCGGCACTGGCGCCAGCGGTAGACAGGACAACACCTGAGCTGCAGCCAAGTTCCTGGGGCAGGATCCGAGCATGGGTCTGGGTCTGGATCTGGGTCTGGGTCTGGGTCTGGGTCTGGGTCTGGGTCTGGGTCTGGGTCTGGGTCTGGGTCTGGGTCTGGGTCTGCAACAAGGTGCTCGCCATGACCGGCTCCGCCCACCCGCACGACGGGGGGCGGCAAGGGGCTAGCGGATCAGCCTGGTTGCCATAAGTAGCACAGCTGCATAGAGTGAAACCAGACTGGGGGCAAGCCCTCACTCCGTTTAGCCATCTTAGCCGCGCCCCCTGCCCGATCTGCGTCATCGCGATCTCGGCCAGGCTAGCCTCCAACGTCAGGAATGTCTTTATGCTCCATGTGTTTGGCCACAAGAACCCCGATAGCGACAGCATCTGTACCGCCCTGGTCACCGCCGACTGGCTCAATCGCCAGGGCCGGCAGGCCCAGGCCTATGCCCTGGGTGAACCCATAGCCGAAACCCGCTTCATTCTGGAAACTGCCGGGGTCGATACCCCGCCCCTGCTGCAGGGCAGCGTGGCCAACAAATCTGTGTTTCTGGTGGATTTCAGCGAGCTGGAGCAGGGGCCGGAGGGGCTGGCCGAGGCCGACGTGCAGGGGCTGATCGATCACCACAGGATAGGCACACTCATCACCCGGGGCCCGCTCGATGCCTGGATCCGGGCCGTGGGTTGCAGCGCCACCGTCCTGCTGGAGCTGATGGGATATGACACCCTCTCTCGCACCCAGGCTCGCCTGCTGCTAGGGGCCATCATCAGCGACACCTTCAGCCTCACCTCGCCGACCACCACGGCCCGTGATCGCGCCGCCGTCAATGCACTGCTGCCACTGGCCGATCTGGCGCTGGAACCCTTCGCACAGACCCTGCTGGAGCGGCGTACCCAGCTCGGTGACGCCCCTATGTCAGAACTGCTCGTCGCCGATGAGAAGGCGTACCAGATCGCCGGTTACAAGCTCTATGTCAGCCAGATCTGCGTGATGGATCCGGCGCAGATCCACACCCGCCAGGCCGAGCTGGTGCAGGCCATGCAAGACCGGCTGGAACAAAATGAGCTGGATGCCTATGTGCTGATGCTGACCGATCTGGCCAAGGGCGGTAGCCTGCTCTACTTCGCCAGTAACGGCATACTGCCCGAGCAGCCGACCCATCTGGCTGGCGCCGTCAGCCGCAAGAAAGAGGGGCTGCCCTGGCTGACCCAGTATCTCTCCTCAGACCCGGCTTGAGTTCAGAGGAGAGGGAGCCGGCCAGGGCTGGTTCCCTCTCCACCCTTCGTCGCCCACTCTTGCCACCGCCTCCCGCACACCCCAAACGGCTCCCACCCGCACTCTCATCGATGCCAAACCACAGGATCCTGGTTTTTGACGCCCATCCACAGCGCAAACATGCTGCCCTGTCAGATTTTTCACTGCCAACAGACCGATGAACCGTCAAAAAGCAGGGTTCCCTTCATTTTCCATTCAACTCAGTCTGTTATGATGATGTGAATGAACATGGTTTTGCGATGCATCACCGACAAAGAGTGACGCCAGACGCGCGAAACCGGTTCGTTCTATGCGACACATAGCGGGAACACAGTGGTAGGGGACAGACAATTTGTCCCCGGTGCCCCGCGCCATGCCAAGGAGAACTGCTTATGACCTCAACCCATATTGTGCTGTTGCTGGAAGGCAAGGATTACGAGCAGGAGACACTGGCCAAAGCAAGCCGGTTGGTACAGGGAATGGGCGGTGAATTGACCCTGCTGCACCTGACCCACAGCAGCAAGATGCGCCGCAAGAGCCTGTCACTGTCCGAGGAGGAACGCAGTGCCCAGGGCACCCTGGATGCCAAGGCCATCATCAGCGAGCTCATCACCACACTGCAGCACCCGGTGGATTACCAGTGTCTGGTGGTCGATGACGTGGTGCCCGATCTGAAGCGCTGGCTGGACGCGCACCCGGCGGATCTGTTGCTGGTGGGCAGCCGCCACCACTGGATGGAAGGGTCACTGGCCCGCCTGCTCATCTACAAGCTGCCGATCGATATCCAGATCTGCCACGAACCCTACGCCGAACAGCTCAAGGCCGTCGGCTGATCTGCCTGGCGCCCACCCCACGGGTGGGCGCCGCTTGCCAACACGGCATCGCCTCGCGTTATTCCCTCTCGCCGCACGCTCTCGCACCTCGCCACCCTGTCCATCCAGGCCGCCACCCAGCCACTGCCCTGACGGCAGGCAAGGCCGGTAATGACAAGGCTATCTACATGTTTCCTTACATATTCATCGCTGTTTTTTAAGCCTCGTTTGCTGCAGGATATTGCCCTTGCACGCCTTCGCACGTTTCTTTCAGGTGATAAATGAACATAACCCCCAAGCAGCGAAAATTCGCCCTGCTCATCCTGCTCCCGCTGGCTGCCATCTCCTGGCTGGCCTGGCCGAACAAGGCCCCCGAGCCGGTGCTGAGCGCGCCAGTGACTCGTCAGGATGTGGAGCAGACTGTGCTGGCCAGCGGCGTACTGCAGGCCATAGAGCAGGTGGATGTGGGTGCCCAGGTCTCGGGTCAGGTGACCTATCTGGCGGTCGAGGCCGGACAGCGCGTCAAGCAGGGGGACCTGCTGGCCGAGATAGACCCGCTGATCGCCCAGAACAACCTCAAGACCGCCGAGGCAGATCTCGCCAGCCGCCGCGCCCAGCTCAAGATCAAGCAGGCACAGCTCAAGCAAAACGAGCTGGCCTGGCGTCGCCAGCAGCAGATGTTCAAGCAGGAAGCCAGCTCCCGCGCCGATCTGGAGAGCGCCGAAGCCCAGCTGGCGGTCACCCGGGCCGAGTTGCAGAGCGCCCAGGCCGAGATCGAGAATGCGCTGATCAAGGTGGATCGCACCAAGACGGAGCTGGGCTATAACCGCATCCTGGCCCCCATGGATGGCACAGTCGTCAGCATAGTGACCCGCCAGGGCCAGACCCTGGCCGCCAGCCAGACGGTGCCGACCCTGCTCAAGCTCGCCAACCTGGAGACAATGACGGTGAAGGCGCAGATCTCGGAGGCGGATGTCACTCGAGTCAAGGCCGGCATGCCGGTCTACTTCACCCTGATGGGAGATGCGGACACTCGCTATCACGGTACCCTGCGCACGGTCGAGCTGGCCCCCACCAACATCAACGAGCAGGCCACCAGCACCACGGCCACCAGCAATGCCGCCGTCTACTACTACGCCCTGTTCGACGTACCCAACCCGGATCACACCCTGCGGGTCGCCATGACCACCCAAGTCACCATAGTGCTCGGCGAGCGCAAGCAGGTGCTGACCATTCCACAGACGGCCCTTGGCAAGAAGCTGGGGGAGAACGAGTACGAGGTCACTCTGCTCAAGGATGACGATCAGAAAGAGACGCGCCGCATCAAGACCGGCATGAAGGATGACATCAAGGTGGAAGTGGTCAGCGGCCTGAGCGAGCAGGAGAAGGTCACCCTGAACCAGGGCAAGCCGGTCAGCAACGATGACATGGAGATCATGCTGTGAGCGAGCCGCTGATCCAGCTCCAGGGCATAGAGCGATGCTATCAGAGCGGAGAGCAGGAGGTCACAGTCCTGCATCCGATGGATCTGACCATAGAGGCGGGGGAAATGATCGCCATCGTCGGCGCCTCCGGCTCAGGCAAATCCACCCTGATGAACCTGCTCGGCTGCCTCGATCGTCCAAGCGCGGGCCGGTATCTATTTCGGGGGCAGGATACTGCCACTCTGGATGCCCTCTCCCTGGCCCGGTTGCGCTGCCACCACTTTGGCTTCATCTTTCAGCGCTACCACCTGCTGCCACACCTCAATGCCGCCGCCAACGTGGAGATCCCGGCCGTCTATGCCGGAGCCTCCCGTCCCGAACGGCAGGCGCGCTCCCAAGCCCTGCTGGCACGGCTGGGCCTGAGCGATCGCAGCCATCACACCCCGGGCCAACTCTCCGGCGGCCAGCAGCAGCGGGTCAGTATCGCCCGGGCGCTGGCCAACGGCGGCGAGGTGATCCTCGCCGATGAGCCCACAGGCGCCCTCGACAGCCAAAGCGGCAAGGAGGTGATGGCCATCCTCAAGGAGCTGCACGCCCAAGGCCACACCATCATACTGGTGACCCACGACATGGCGGTGGCCAGCCACGCGGATCGCATCATCACGCTGCGCGATGGCCGGGTGCTGGAAGACAGCGGCAAACCGGCCACGGCCACAGCCCCCCTCACGTCTGCACCACCCGCCGCCAGAGCCGGTGGCAACGACTGGGATCGCTATCGCGAGGCGGGGCGCATGGCGCTGCACGCCATGCTGGCACACCGCATGCGCACCTTCCTCACCATGCTAGGCATCATCATAGGCATAGCCGCCGTGGTGAGTGTGGTCGCACTCGGTCAGGGCACCCGCGCCAAGGTGATCGATCAGATCAACGCCATGGGCACTAACACCATCGACATCTTCCCCGGCAAGGATTGGGGGGACGAGAAGGCTGCCAGCATCCAGACCCTCAACAAGCGGGATCTCGATGCCCTGCTCGGCCAGCCTTATCTGGAAGGGGCCAGTCCCCAGATCGCCTCGCCCGGCCAGCTGCGTTATCGCAACAAAACCAGCAGTGGCAGCATAGTGGGGGTCGGCAGCGACTTCTTCCGGGTCAAGGGGATGAAGCTCACCAGTGGCCGCCTGTTTGACGAGCGCGACATCCAGAACCGGGCCGCGGTGGCCGTGGTGGATGGCAAAACTATAAAGAGTCTGCTCGGCGAGGAAGATCCCGTCGGCCAGGTGGTGCTGGTCGGCACCCTGCCGGTGCGCATCATAGGCGTGGTGGAAGAGGAGACGGGGTTTGGCCGCAGCAGCCAGTCGGTCAATGTCTGGCTGCCCTACAGCGCCGTGATGAGTCGCCTCATCTCCCAGAACCACTTCAGCCAGCTCACCATACGGGTCAAGGACGGGGTGCAGCCGGCGCTGGCCGAACAGGCCGCCATCGAGCTGCTGACCCAGCGCCACGGGGTGAAGGACTTCTTCACCTTCAGCAGCGACAGCATCATAAAATCGGTGGAGAAGACCACGGCCACCATGACGCTGCTGGTCTCCGCCATCGCGGTGATCTCCCTCATCGTCGGCGGGGTCGGGGTGATGAACATCATGCTGGTCTCGGTGGTGGAGCGCACCCGCGAAATCGGGATCCGCATCGCGGTCGGCGCCCGCCAGTCCGACATACTGCAGCAGTTTCTGATCGAGGCGGTGATGGTGAGCCTGCTCGGCGGCCTGCTCGGGGTCGGCGTCTCCCTGCTCATCGGCCTGCTCTTCTCCCTGTTCGTGGAGAGCATACAGATGCAGTTCTCGCTCTTTTCCATCCTGATGGCGTTTGGCTGCTCCTCGCTCATCGGGATCCTGTTTGGTTACCTGCCCGCCCGCAATGCCGCCCGGCTCGATCCGGTCGAGGCGCTGGCGAGGGAATGACGATGCACAACTTATCCAGACTGGGGCTCTGCCTCGCCCTTGCCGCAGGCGTGAGCGCCTGCAGCCAGCAGAGCAGCTATCACAGACAAGATCTGGCGCTGGCCCCGAGCTGGCAGCAGCCGGACGACGGTCTCACCCGGCAGCAAGCCGGCCTCTGGTGGCAAGGGTTCCATGATCCGGCGCTGGATCAGCTGGTGGAGGCCGTGCTGGCCGCCAACCCGGACATGCAGGTCGCCGGGCTGAGGCTCAGAAGCGCACTGCTGGGCGCAGATTATGCCGATACCAACCTGACCCCCTCGGTCAATGCCAGTCTCGGGGGCAATGGCACCAAGGATCTGAAAAGTGGCAAGGCCAGCAGCAGCATGGGTCCTACCCTGACCCTCAGCTACGAGGTGGATCTGTGGGGCCGGCTCGCCTCAGCGCGGGATCAGGCGAGCTGGGAAGCCCAGGCTTCCGCCCAGGATCTGGCAGCCACCCGTCTGATGCTGATCGGCAAGGCGCTGGAGCAGTACTGGCAACTGGCCTATCTCGGCTCGGCTGTCAGTCTGGGCGAGCGGCAACTGGCAAACTACACCCGCGCCGAACAGCTGACCCAGGCCAAGTACCAGGCCGGCGCCGTCACCCGGCTCGATTTGGTGCAGGCCAGCCAGCAGAAGACGGGCAAGCAGGCGGAACTCAGCTCGCTCTTGATGCAGCAGGAACAGGCCCGCAACGCCCTGCGCCTCTTGCTCGGTCGCAGCAGTGGTCCGCTGCCATTTGCCCCGAGCGCACTGACGACGACGCCCGCGCCGTCGCTGGCAGTCGGCATACCGGCGGATGTGCTGGCGCGGCGCCCCGACGTGCGCGCCTCCGAGCTGCGGCTGCGCAAGACACTGGCGAAAGGGGACGAGATCCGCACAGGTTTCTACCCCAGCTTGAGCCTCACCGGCGGCGCCAGCACCAGCTCGGATACCCTGACCCAGGTGCTGCAAAACCCGGTAGGCACCCTAGGCGCCACCCTGGCGCTGCCCTTCCTCGAATACAACAAGACCCGGCTCGCCATCGCTGGTTCAGAGCTTGACTACCAGATCGCCGAGGCCGAGTTTCGCAAGCAGCTCTACACAGCCCTGGTGGAGGTGGAAGATGGCCTGGCCGCCCGCCATCATGGTGAGCAGCGCCTGAGCTATCTGGCCGAGCAGCTGGCGTTTGCCAAAGAGGCCGAGCGGCTGGCCAAGGCCCGTTTCCAGGCCGGTGCCACCGGGGTGCAGGCCTGGCTGGATGAGCAGAACCGGCTGTGGGATGCCGAGCTCGCCCTACTCGGTCAGCAGAAGGAGCAGCTCAACACCATGGCCAGGATCTACAAGGCGCTGGGGGGGAGCGATCGCAGCTAACCCAAGGCCTGGCGACGCCGCCACTCATGCCATGAGAGGCGGCGTTTTTCTCTCCTTTTCATGCCCCCTTCCTGATGGACTGCCACACAAAGCAATTGATAATAGTTTTCATTTAATGAAAAATGGGCGCCATTATCAGTCAGGAGTATCCATATGTCTCAGCCCGCCCCGGTCAATCGTCCTCGTCTGCTCACGGTCAAACACATCCGGGATGTGAGCCCGCACCTGCGCCGAGTCTGCCTGACCAGCCCGGAACTCGCTGACTACCCCTTCACCTGCGGCGGCGCCCATATCAAGATCATGCTGCCCCAGCCGGGCCAGGCCCATGCCGTACTGCCCACGCCCACCCCGCAAGGGCCGCGCTGGGAAGACCCGAGCCAGCGCCCCATCATGCGCACCTTCACCATACGGGCGTTTCGCCGCGAGGCGCTGGAGCTGGACATCGACTTCGCGCTGCACGGCGATGCCGGCCCCGCCAGCCGCTTTGCCCTGGAGGCACAACCCGGCGATCTGCTGGCCATCTCGGGCCCGGGCGGCCCGGATCCCATGCTGCAACCCGCCCGGCACTACTACATGGCGGGGGATCTCACTTCCCTGCCCGCCATCAGCGCCATGGCGGAGGTGATGCCCGCCGACGCCCAGGGCCATATCGCCCTGCTGGTGCCCTATCAGGAAGATGTGCAGGATCTGTCGCTGCCGGCCGGCGTCAGCCTGCGCTGGTTTATCGGCACCCCCGAACAGACAGAACCGCTGGTGGCGTATTTCACCGCCCTGCCGATGCAGGAGCAGGCGAGCTACTTCTGGTTCGGCGGCGAAGAGGGGCTGGTGGTGCCCTTGCGCCGTCACGTCAGGCGCACCCTGGAGGTGGATCGCACGCGCGTCTACGCCGTGCCCTACTGGCGTCAAGGCAAGGATGAAGAGGCCTATCACCACGCCCGTCACGACGTGATGGACAGCTGATCCCCCACATTTTCCCTCCCATTATCAAGCTCATGGCCTGCCGGTCATGGGCTTGATGGCTATCTGCCCGCCCCCGTTTTTACCCCTCTCCCCCCATTCTGGTGATCCGCTCGGTTGTGCTTGCATTTGAGGCAGACAACAAGATAATGATAATCACTCTCAACAATAAACAGTGATGATGCCCCATTGCAGCACCCTCGCCATGACCTCAGGGGTCGGGCGTGGCGCGCACGTCATTCACTCCCGTTTGCACAGCAAGGTAATCCAGATGGCAGTTTTGAACTCGGTAATGCGCGCCTTCGCGGTGGAGGCTCTCCCCACTCCTGCCGACCTGTTGGCACTTCATCCCTGTCCCGCCCCGACCACGGCGCTGATCGCGCACCATCGCCAGCAGGTTCGCCAGATCCTGACCGGAGAGGACGATCGTCTGCTGGTGGTGATAGGCCCCTGCTCCATCCATGATCCGCTCGCCGCCCTCGATTACGCCCAGCGGCTGGCACGGCTTGCCGACGCCTATCAAGACAGGTTGCAGATAGTGATGCGCACCTACTTCGAGAAGCCCCGCACCACGGTCGGCTGGAAGGGACTGGTGTTCGACCCCCATCTGGACGGCAGCAACGACATAGGCCATGGCCTGCGGCTGGCGCGCCAGCTGCTGCTCGACATCAACCGGCTGGGGCTGGCCACCGCCACCGAGTTTCTCGATACCACCAGCTTCCTCTATCTGGCCGATCTCATCAGCTGGGGGGCGATAGGCGCCCGTACCACCGAGTCCCAGGTGCACCGGCAGCTGGCCTCGGCCCTGCCCTGCCCCGTCGGCTTCAAGAACGGCACGGACGGCAATATCCGGGTGGCCATCGATGCCATCCAGGCCAGTGAAGCCTCCCACCTGTTCACCGCGCCTGGCAGTCAGGGCGGCATTGTGGTGATCAAGAGCGAAGGCAACCCGGCCGGCCACATCATATTGCGCGGCGGTACGCGCCCCAATTACCACCAGAGCGACGTGGAGGATGCCGCCGAACGACTGACGCGGCAGGGGCTCAGCCACCGCCTGATGGTGGACTGCAGCCACGGCAACAGCCAGAAGTTGCACAAGAACCAGATCCGGGTGGCGGGGGAGCTCTGTCGTCAACTGGGAGAAGGCAGCGACGCCATCGCCGCCGTCATGGTCGAAAGCTTCCTGCAAGGGGGCAGCCAGAAGCCTGCGCCCTTGAACCAGCTCGCCTACGGCCAGTCGGTCACCGACGCCTGCCTGTGCTGGGACGATACCCAGACCCTGCTCGCCATGCTGGCCGATGCCGTGGAGGCCCGCCGCCAGCACAGCGTCAAGGTCCAGCCTGGCAAGGCGCTCTGGAATACCCAGCTGGCCAGTTGAACCCGGGAAGGCTCCCCCTGTGGGAGCCTGATTACCCCCGTCTCTCCCCCCTTGCAATGCAGCCCCCTCGCCACGTCCGCACGACCCGGGTGATCCGTTCAGGTTGAACATTCTGGATATCCGAGTCCGCAGCGGATAAAGAAAATATCCCCCACCATGATAAACAACGGTATAGCGGCGCCCCATTATGCTGCGCCAGATAAAACTGCAAAACAGCTGGCTTAATGGCACAGACAACCCCAATGAGTAAAAAAGAAGCGCGGCTTGCTTGCGGGCAGCTTAATGCCCCCTAATTTTCTGGGGAATGACAGAGAAGAATATGCACCGGGCTATATGAGTCCAGCAGATTGACTCTCACGAGTGGTCGACAAGCGCGCTGCAATAAAATAGAGCGCAACATCACCACCCAGATGCAGACGGATCACAATTAATCGGCCAATAAAGGAGGCAAACACATGGACTGAACCGATGCGTCATACGACGACAAACGGGGCGGTACAAAATGAGTGGGGAATTGACAGGAGAGAGTTTCGGTGAGCACAAATAATAATGCCGCCTCGCGGGCGGCATCATTCATGACAGATCCAATGGATCAGATCAGGAAATCATTCAGATCCTTGCCCAGCGCAACTTGCTCGGCAATGGCTTTCGGCATACGGCCCTGGCCGGTCCAGGTCTTCTCCTGGCCGTCTTCCTGGTACTTGTACTTGGCAGGACGCGGAGCACGCTTGCTCTTGGTCGCGCCAGCAGCGGCGGCCGGAGCAGCGGCGCTGTTGATCAGCTCGCGCGGGTCGATACCGGCTTGCTGCAGCATTTCAGTGAACTCGCTCAGCTTGCGCTGACGCTCTTCCTGTTCGGCACGCTCTTGTTCAACAGACTCGGCACGCTCGTTATATACCAGCTCAAACTTTTCTTTTGCTTCTTGCAGCTGTTCAAACGGCAATTCACGGATGGCAGCGCGCAGGCTGCGAATGTTCAGCAGAACTTTCAGAAACTCGTTCATTACTTCCTCACAGAATTATTTTTGTTTGTCACAGGGATAACACAGCTTGAGAATAGCATGCCTGTCTGATAACAACATAATGATTTTATAGCTGCTGTCACTTTCTTAACAAAAAACTATTGGCTGAATATGTCAGCAACTTTATTCACCCATTGGTCATTGCGCAAGGCCAGCTGATCACGCTCGGCACAATTCCCCCATACCGGCCTGGCAAATAGGCATGGACCGCCCAGGTATATTTCTCATCACACTTATGTCAGCTATTTTTACAATTGGCCACGGCTGTTAAAACCCATGCCACCCACACGAGACTCAAGGTAGACGATTGACGCTATATATTGTCGTCAGGGGCCCATGGCCCCTGACATTCGTCATCCTCATTTTTACCTGCCGCTGACGAGCACTATTCGAGGCTGAGTCGACGCCAAGGGCCGGTGATCTCGCAGTGACCCGTCTCCTCCGTGTTCTGCCAGCCCAGGCGATGGTAGAAGGCCAGGGCAGCCGTATTATGGGTCGCCACCTTGAGCGAGGCCGGTTTCTGGAACGCCGCCAATCCCTGGGCAAGCAGGGCTCGCCCCAGCCCCTGACCATGCCAGTCGGCCGACACATAGAGATGATGCACGAAGCTCTCATCCCCCCAGATGGAGACAAACCCGCAGGGGGCACCGCCCTGTTCGGCCACCCAGATCTGCTCGCCCCGGGTCTGCTCGTCGAAATCCTCCAGCCGAAAGTGGGAAGGATCGACCCAGTGAAAGGTCTGACGCCGCCCTTTCAGAAACAACTGCGCCAAGTAGGGAGTGTCTGTCTCTCGCATGACTCTGATCATCAAGCCTTCCTCGTCACTATGATCACCTGGCACCACTGTCGATGGATCGCCACATCATGTCAAATTGCCAAGCCAGTATGACTGGCCGGTGGATGGCACGGATGTGACACACCTCTGTCCATTTTATCGCCCGTGGGGCTATACTGCCTGAGTCCCATGTATGGATGGTTTGAGGCTCGCTGATTTATGGATAACAAGCAGATAGAAGGTAACATCTTTGTTCCGGCCCATATCGACGATGTCTGGCGCGCCTGGACAACCGAGAGCGGCCTGCGCAGCTTCCTGGCGCCGGAATGTCTGATGGTGCCTGAACCGAATGGTCCGTTCGAAATCTATTTCAGACCCGATGCCCCACTGGGTGAACGTGGCAGCGAAGGCTGCCGGGTGATGGCCGTCATGCCCCACGACCTGCTCAGCTTCAGCTGGAATTTCCCGCCCTCCCTGCCCCATATTCGCCTGCAAAAGACCCAGGTCAGCCTGCGGTTCGTGCCGGAAGGTCAGGGCACCCGGCTCTACTTCCTGCAAACCGGCTGGGCGAACGATCCTGACTGGGATCAGGGCTATGCCTATTTTCGGGAAGAGTGGCTGGAGACCAGCCTGCCGCGCCTGCAGTACCGCTTCACCCACGGCCCCATCGACTGGAATAACCCGCCGGACAAGCAGCAACTAAAATCCCTGGCCCAATAAGGCCCATAGACAAACACCGCCCACAGGCGGTGTTTTTCAATGCGGTTACTGACAATGCTGCATGGGCGCCTCATCCAATAGCCAGGAAATCCAGCGCCGTTTTGAATTGAGCACGAATCCTTCATCTGCCGCTATGCCTTTTACTATGTAGCCATCTGCGGCGCGACGTTCCGCCAGCGCAACAAACTGCCATTCGTTGCTATTAATGCGCTCCCCCTTGATTAAGGCTTCGCTTAACTGCTTATTCATCACAATGATTGACAGTCCCTCCACAGCGTCTATCCCCAACCCGGTATTTGCAACACGACCCACTGCAACCGGCACCTTGATGGTACAGTGACGCCCTTCGCCATCAACACGGGTATAGCTTCCCTCACCAACCCGGCCCTGCAGCCACAACAGTTTCCCCTGGGTCAGACGCTCTACCGACAATATACCCTGCGCCCCCTTGGGGAATGGGTGAATATTGACGGCGTCAGCGAGTGCGACCGGACTTATCAGCATGAGCAACAAGAGGCAATGTTTCATGATGCCTCCCTCACGGATAGGCGGCCTGAACAAGCTTGCCGAGCAAGCAAATAGATCAACACAAAGGGACCCACGCCAGGGACAAAAAAGATCCATCCCCACCATCCCGAGCGATCAATATCGTGCAGCCGGCGGACTATGATAGCGACCATGGGGATGGTGCTCACCACACTATAACCAACCTCCAAGCCGCTCAGACCATTGGTGCCCACATCCAATGCGATGCACATCAGGGTAACCAGCACATGAACCAGCATGAACATCCAGAACTCCTTTCTGGAGGAGCGACCGGAAAAATCAGCATAGCGGCGCCACGCGAGTAAATAAAAAGAGCACATTCAGGCTATCTCCAGCGTTATTTGGTCACCCATCCTGGGGGCTAACGCAGCGGTAGACGTCCTGAAACCGGTTTTAGGACGTGCTAAAACCCGACTTGGTCCGCGACATTCTTCTTTACCTGGATGCAAATCGTTATGCTGGCATGACGTTATCTTTTCACCACCATGACTGGGATCCGGATCGGTTATGCTCGCAATTCCCTTACCCTTTGTTGTCTCTTTGCTGCTGGTCTTGCTGGCGGTGATCCTGTATGTGCGATTGGCCGACCAAGCAAAAGCGGCTTGCCTGTTTTTGGCGCTCTGTGCGGCTACCACCGGGCTGGTTGGGCTGCGCTGGACATTCGATATTGCGCTCTTCAGCATGGCCCAGCCACTACTTGCCTCACTGATCCCTGTGGCCGCCTGGCTCATTTTTACCCATGCAGCCACCGACACCCACAGGGTCGCTTATCACCATGTTGCGGGACCTATATTGGTTGCCGTCAGTCTCTGCACTCACCCCTTTCTCGCCTTGCCACTGGATGGGATCATTACGGCCATTTATCTGTTTTATGGCATCGCGCTGGTACGCTACTCCGCCAAAGAGCCGCTGCTTATCCATGTCTCGTTCAGCCATTGGGAAGCCGTGAAAAGGGCAGAGCAGGTGGCGGGCTGGATGCTGTTGTTCTCTGCCATGATAGATGCGGCTATCTCACTCGACTTTGCGGTTAATCAGGGCGGATATTCCCTTTATATTTTGACGCTCGCTCACCTGGTGCTGCTGCCCGTGCTGGCAATTGCCGTCATCATGGTGAGCGTAAATACCCCCGCTGTCGAAGATATTGCCCAGCCGCAAATACCGGAGATTCCCAGGGCACCAAGCTCGGAGTCATTATTGACACAAGAGCGGGCCGACGAGATCGTGGCAAGAGTGGATAGATTGATGCGAGAAAAAGCCAGCTACCTTGACCCGGATCTGACCCTGGCAGCGCTGTCACGCAAACTGGGTATTCCCGCCAAGCAAATCTCGATGGCGGTCAACCAGGTACACCAGAAGAGCATCTCCAGAGTGGTCAATGAATATCGCATCGAGCATGCAAAACAGGCGTTGCTCACCACGGATGAGACCATTACCCACATATTGATGAATGCAGGCTTTCAGACCAAATCCAACTTTAATCGCGAGTTTTCCCGCATCGCCGGCCTGACCCCCAGCGCCTTCAGAAAACAGAGCGAAGCACGGCTCAGGTGATACGCAGCGAAGCATGATCGCAGGCATGAAACAGTCGCCAAAAGCCGGCCTGCCTGCGACTTGGCGGTAACAGAAGAGATCGACCTCATCGTCCATGAATATATGGGATCAGCTTCATCCAGCATGGAAGAGGGGATGGTTGCACACGTTTTGTGCCACCTTGAATGCCATGGCTGCATTCTCTACAATGACGCACTTTTTATCCATTTCAGGTCATATTGATGAGCGATACCAACACCAAGCCGGCCCTGCCGGATCGCCTTGCAGGCAACCCGCGCAGCCCGCACCATGTCGCCGCCTGTTTCGAACACCAGATTGGTATTCGACTCAATGGCAAAGAGCGCACCAACGTCGAAGAGTATTGCATCAGCGAAGGCTGGGTAAAAATCCCCTCCCCCAAGGCGCTGGATCGTCGCGGTCAGCCCATTCTGATCACCCTGAAAGGCACCGTTGAGGCCTTTTATCTCTAAGTGAGTCAGGCGCCTGTCGCCAACAGGGTAAAAAAACAAGGCCACCGTCCGGTGGCCTTGTCGTTTCTGGCTTCTGCCCACACCCATAGCTTGCGGCAGAATCGGCGGCGCTTACACCCCCAAGCGGTCGCGCAGGGTATACCAGGCGGCGCCGGCGGCGGTGAAGGGAATGCGGAACAGGCGGCCGCCGGGGAAGGGGTAGTGCGGCAGCTTGGCGAAGGCATCGAAGCGCTCCGCCTGACCGCTCAATACCTCAGAGAGCAGCTTGCCCGCCAGATGGGTACAGGTGACGCCGTGGCCGCTGTAACCCTGCATGTAATAGATGTTGGGACCGATGCGGCCAAACTGCGGCAGGCGCGACAGGGTCAGCAGGAAGTTGCCGGTCCAGGTGTACTCCACCTTGACGTCCGCCAGCTGCGGGAAGGTTTTCAGCATCTTGGGGATGATCAGCCGCTCGATATCCGCCGGATCCCGCGCGCCATAGACAACGCCGCCGCCGTAGATCAGCCGGTGATCGCCCGAGGTGCGGTAATAGTCGAGCAGGTAGTTGCAATCTTCCAGGCAGTAGTTTTGCGGCAGGAGCGAACGGGCCCGCTCCTCCCCCAGCACCTCGGTGGCGACCACCTGAGTGCCGCAGGGCATGCTCTTGCCGGCAAGCTCGGGCACCAGGTTACCGAGATAGGCGTTGCCGGCCACCACCACGAAGCGCGCCTTCACCGCCCCCTTGGCGGTCTTGACCAGAGCGGGCTGGCCCGGGGTGATGCTGGTGACGGCGGATTGCTCGAAGATCCTGCCGCCCTGCATGCGGATGGCTTCCGCCTCCCCCAGCGCCAGATTGAGGGGGTGGATATGACCACCGCTCTTGTCGAGCAGGCCACCGACGTAGCGATCACTCGCTACCACCTCGCGGATCCCGTCCCCGTCCAGCAGCTCCAGCTTGTCGTTGCCCCACTTCTGCCAACGGGCCTGCTGGGCCTTGAGCTCATGCAGCTGGCGATCCGTCTCGGCGGCAAAGACCCCGCCCTCCTGCAGGTCGCACTGGATGTTGTAGCGCTGGATGCGATCGCGAATGATCTGGCCCCCCTCAAACAACATGGAGCCGAGCAGCCTGGCCTGATCCGGCGGGCAGTTCGCTTCTATGGTGTCGATGTCGCGGCTGTAGGAGTTGACTATCTGGCCGCCGTTGCGACCGCTGGCGCCAAAGCCCACCCGGGCCGCCTCCAGCACCACCACCGAATAGCCCTTTTCCACCAGATGCAGCGCGCTGGAGAGGCCGGTGTAGCCCGCGCCTATGACGCAGACATCGCACTCAAGCTGCTCGGTCAGGGTCGGATAGGGCGCGTGTTTGTTGGCACTGGCTGCGTAGTAACTGTTTACATGCTCGGTCATGATCCTGTTTCCTTACCGGTTCTTTTCCCAAACGAGACATAGTCTCAACACTAGAAGTTGGCCGGGGTATGGGCGCTGACGATGCGGCAGACCTGCCCCGACGGATTGCTGAAGCTGTGGGGCTCGCCCGTGTCGATCACGTAGCTGTCCCCGGCACTGAGTTGATAGGCCTGGCCGGCTACCGTCAGGGTCACGGCCCCTTCCAGCACGGTTCCGACCTCCTCCCCCAGATGCTTGACCTGACCGCCGGTGTCAGTGCCGGGGGCATAGGTCTCCAGCATGAAGCCGAGCTGGCGACGGTTGTTGCCGTTGTGCACCAGCTTCATGGAAACCCCCTGACTGCCCAGCTCGATCAGCTGATCGGCCTTGATCACCACGCTCGGCGTGCGTCCCTCCTCCTCGGCGAAGAAGCGCGACAGCGGCAGCTCATAGACGTTGAGCAATTTTTGCAGGGAGGCCACCGACGGGCTCACCTTGTCCTGCTCTATCATGCAGATGGCGCCATGGGTCAGCCCGCTCAGCTCGGCGACTCGCCGCTGGGAGAGCCCGAGACGACGGCGGGTGGCGGCGAGGCGCTCCCCCATGCTCTTGCCCATCAACGGGTTATCCGTCATGGTCTGCCACCTTGCCTCTTTTCCTTGTGGTTGCTGCATCGCCCACCTCCTTGTGTGCCTGCGAACATGTGTGGCGGCCGATCTGTTCGATGGCGCACCCGGTTAAAATAACGGGTCAATCTGTCGGGTGTGTTCGTTATCCTGCACGGCGCATGCCGTTCATTATTTTGCACACCCAACACCGCGAAAACCGGTAAAATCGCCCTGACAGCTCCATTTCTAGCATGTACAGCCCAGTTTACTCAAATATATTTAACACTTGAAAAACATTTCGGCTCAATTTATGGTCTTCCTGTGCTTATTATTCTATACGGTGGCAGCACGGGATGACGTGACCACCCTGACCCACAATCGAGGCTTCTCATGTCAGCATCACAACCTGCTCTCTCCTTGATCAAATCCCTTGCCTATATAGGTGGCCACTGGTGCGAGGCCCATGGCGGGCAGCGCTTCGAGGTACACAACCCGGCCACCGGTCAGGTCATCACCCAGGTGCCCGACATGGACGAGGCGGACACCCGCCGCGCCATCGAGGCCGCCCATGCGGCCCAACCGGCCTGGGCGGCGCTCACCGCCAAGGAGCGCAGCAACAAACTCTACGCCTGGTTCGAGCTCATCCTGGCCAACCAGGATGAGCTGGCCCGCATCATGACCTGCGAGCAGGGCAAGCCGCTGGCCGAGGCCAAGGGGGAAGTGGCCTATGGCGCCAGCTTCATCCAGTGGTTCGCGGAAGAGGGCAAGCGCGCCTATGGCCGCACCATTCCGGGTTTCTCCAGCGACCGGCGTCTGGCCACCATCAAGCAGCCGGTGGGCGTGGTCGCCGCCATCACCCCCTGGAACTTCCCCATCGCCATGATCACCCGCAAGGCGGGCCCGGCGCTGGCCGCCGGTTGCACCATAGTCATCAAGCCTGCCGCCGAGACACCGCTGTGTGCGCTGGCGCTTGCGGCACTGGCGGAGCAGGCGGGCATCCCTGCCGGGGTCATCAACATAGTGACCAGCCATCAGGCGGCCGCCGTGGGCAACGAGCTGTGCAACAACAAGACGGTGCGCAAGCTCTCCTTTACCGGCTCCACCCGCATCGGCAAGCTGTTGATGCGCCAGTGTGCCGACACCATGAAGAAGCTGTCGCTGGAGCTGGGTGGCAACGCCCCCTTCATAGTATTTGACGACGCCGATCTCGATGCCGCCATCACCGGGGCGCTCGCCTCCAAGTACCGCAACGCCGGCCAGACCTGCGTCTGCGCCAACCGCATCCTGGTGCAGGCCGGTGTCTACGACGCCTTCGCCGAGAAGCTCACCGCCGCGGTCAAGGCCTTCAAGGTGGGGGACGGCATGAGCGAGGGCACCCAGATTGGCCCGCTGATCAACCCGGCCGCCGCCAACAAGGTGGCCGAGCTGGTCAGGCAGGCCACCGCCGCCGGGGCCGAGCTGCTGCTGGGGGGCGAAGCCCATCCCGCCGGCCCGCTCTTCTACCAGCCCACCATTTTGGGCAAGGTCGACAAGCGCAACCCCATTTTGCAGGAGGAGATCTTCGGCCCGGTCGCCCCGCTGGTGCGTTTCGAGACCGAAGCCGAGGCCATCGCCATCGCCAACGACACCCCCTATGGTCTCGCCGCCTACTTCTATGGCCGCGACATAGCCCGGGTGTGGCGGGTGGCCGAGCAGCTGGAATACGGCATGGTGGGCATCAACGAGGGGATCATCTCCACCGAACTGGCTCCCTTTGGTGGCATCAAGGAGTCGGGCCTGGGTCGCGAAGGCGCGGCCGAGGGGCTGGAGGAGTACCTCGAAACCAAATACCTCTGCTTTGGCGGCATTCGCTAGGGGCGGTTTTATACCGGCCCTCCTGGTCTCCCCCTTCTTGAGGGGGAGAGCAAACCGGGCCCGCCCTGCAGGGCGGGATAGTGCCAGCGCAGACAGACAGCAAGACAAGGACGAAGTGAGTGCTCTCCGCCGGGGAGGCTCGCCATCATTGAGACAGGGGCCCCTGGCCCCTCATGGAGGAAAACATGAGTCATGCAAACAACAACCAGGCCTGGCAAGCCCGCCGTGAAGCCGCCGTGGTCAACGGCGTCGGCACCCTGCTGCCGGTGTTTATCGAGCGGGCGAAGAACGCCGAGCTGTGGGATGTGGAGGGCAACCGCTACATCGACTTTGCCTCCGGCATCGCCGTGCTCAACACAGGCCACAACCACCCGAAAGTGGTGGCGGCGGTGCGCGCGCAGCTCGAGAAGTTCAGCCACACCTGCTTCCAGGTCACCCCCTACCCCGGCTATATAGAGCTTGCCGAGAAGCTCAACGCCCTGGTGCCAGGATCCACCCCCAAGCGTACCCTGTTTCTCTCCACCGGCGCCGAGGCGGTGGAAAACGCCATCAAGATAGCCCGCGCCCACACGGGTCGCAGCGGCACCATCGCCTTCAAGGGGGGCTTTCACGGCCGCACCATGATGGGCATGGCGTTGACCGGCAAGGTAGTGCCCTACAAGACCGGCTTCGGCCCCTTCCCGGGGGAGGTCTATCACCTGCCCTTCCCGAGCGACTACCTGGGGGTGAGCGAGGCCGACGCCCTGGCGGCGCTGGATCTCTGCTTCAGCTCGGACATAGAGCCGGCCCGGGTCGCGGCCATCATTCTCGAACCCGTGCAGGGTGAGGGTGGCTTCTATGCCGCCTCCCCAAGCTTCATGCAAAGCCTGCGCAAGCTGTGCGATCAGCACGGCATAGTGCTCATCTGCGACGAGATCCAGAGCGGTTTCTGTCGTACCGGCAAGACCTTTGCCACCGAGTACAGCGGCATAGAGCCGGACATCATTACGCTCGCCAAGAGCCTGGCCGGCGGCTTCCCGCTGTCTGCCGTGGTGGGCAAGGCGGCCATCATGAACGCCGCCAAGCCGGGCGGTCTGGGGGGCACCTATGCGGGCTCGCCCATCGCCTGCGCCGCCGCCCTGGCGGTGCTGGAGGTGATCGAGGAGGAGCGGCTCAACCAGCAAGCCCTGACCCAGGGTGAGCAGATCAAGGCCCGCCTGCACCAGCTGGCGGAACGCTTCGACTGCATCGGCGACATCCGCGGCCCCGGCGCCATGGTGGCCATGGAGCTGGTCAAGGGACGCGATGCCGGCCAACCCGATCCGGATCTCACCAAGCGGCTGGTGGCCGAGGCGGGCAAGCGCGGGCTGGTGCTGCTCTCCTGCGGCGTGCGGGCCAACGTCATCCGCTTCCTGGCCCCCCTCACCGCCTCCCCGGCCTTGATCGAGGAAGGGCTGGGTCTGCTGGAACAGGCTCTCACGGCCGCCAGTCAAGGCTAGATCCGCGCCGTTTTGCCAGTCGGTGCGAAAAATACCGTCAGATAACCGCAGGCCGCCCATCGCGGACGGCCTGCTCATACGGTATCATCGCCGCCCCAAAAAATGATGACAGGAGCGCTTGGCTCCCTCCAAGGCCGAGGCCCCCCTGTCACGGATCCTGCGCCTGCCCGCTGCGCGGGAAACCTGCACCGAATTCAAGGAGATAGGCCAATGGCTCCACGCCCGGCTCGATTGAAGCAAACCCTCACCCTGTGGCAAGTGGTGGTGATGGGATTGGCCTACATGACCCCCATGGTAGTGTTCGATACCTTCGGCATCGTCACCGACATCACCCACGGTCATGTCACCACCGCCTACCTGCTGGCCCTGGTCGGCGTGCTCTTTACCGCCACCAGCTACAGCCAGATGGTGCGTCACTACCCCTCGGCGGGCTCGGCCTACACCTATGCCCAGAAGGAGTTCTCCCCCGTGGTCGGCTTCATGGTGGGCTGGTCGTCCCTGCTGGACTATGTCTTCCTGCCGATGATCAACATGCTGCTGGCCAAGATCTATCTAAGCGCCCTCTTCCCCGGCGTCGAGCCCTGGATCTTCATCTGCGCCATGACGGCCCTGATGACCCTCATCAACCTGCGCGGCATCGATCTGGTGGCCAACCTCAACGGCATCATCATACTGATCCAGATCGCCATCATAGTGGTGTTCCTGGCCCTGATTGGCTATGGCATAGCCCAGGGTGAAGGGGTCGGTGCAGTCAGCCTGCAACCCGTCTACAGCGCCAACGCCGAGGTGCTGCCACTGCTGACCGGCGCCACCATCCTCTGTTTCTCCTTCCTGGGTTTTGACAGTCTGAGCGCCCTGTGCGAAGAAACGCCGGAGGCGGGCAAGGTGATCCCCAAGGCCATCTTCCTGACCGCGCTGCTGGGGGGCCTCATCTTCGTGGTGGTGGCCTATGCCCTGCAGCTCTACTTCCCGGATGCCTCCCGCTTCAAGGAGCCGGATGCCGTGCTGCCCGAGATAGCCCTCTACGTGGGCGGCAAGCTGTTCCAGAGCGTGGTGCTGGTGTGTGCCTGCGTGGCCGTGCTGGCATCCGGGCTCTCCTCCCACGCCGGGGTATCCCGCATCCTCTACGTGATGGGGCGGGACAAGGTGCTGCCCCAGCGCACCTTCGGCTACATACACCCCAAGTGGCAGACCCCGGTGTTCAACATATTGCTGGTGGGCCTGCTGGCGCTGTCGGCCATCAGCTTCGATCTGGAAATCGCCCTGGCCCTGATCAACTTCGGCGCCCTGGTGGCCTTTACCGTGGTCAATCTGTCGGTGATCGCCTGCTATTACGTGCGTCAGGGGCGCAACAAGACCCTCAGGGATCACCTGCAATATCTGGTGCTGCCCCTGTGCGGGGCAGGGACTGTCGCGGTTCTCTGGTTCAATCTGGAACAAACCTCCCTTATCCTCGGCCTTATCTGGGCTGCCATAGGGGGAATTTATCTGTTTTTGCGCACCACCTTCTGGCGCGTATCCTTGCCGACCTATTGAGCCGCAACCCCTGCCACATCTGGGCTGGCGTCCATCTCCCCCACCTGGGACCGGACGCCATTTATTGATATAAACCAGGTCATTGATAATTCTCTTGCCTGGAATGGCCTTAGTGGCTTGTCTTCCCCCCCCATCTGGGGCAAAATCCCGCCGCTTTCATAACCGATGTGATCCCACATCGGTTATTTTCATTTTGAAAAAAAATCAATACCACTCGAGGCCGGAACCATTCCGGAAATGATATCAAGGTTCAGATGAACCTAATGCCGCAATGAGGAAAAACATGGGGCTCTTGTTTGCTTTGTCTCCGGTCGCCACCGGAACCTGCTTTGGTCGCCGCGCGACCAACGTCTGTGGTTTGCATACCGATGTTGTGAGTACGCGAGAACCCGGTCCCATGGCCTCAAGCCATTCCACTTCCTGCCGTCCGTGCCAGGAGGAAGCCTGAATGAGCCAGCAGCAACCCGTTCGTCTGAAGAAAACCCTCAGCATGTGGCAGGTGGTGGTGATGGGCCTCGCCTATCTGACCCCCATGGCCGTGTTCGATACCTTCGCCATCGTCGGTGACATCACCGAGGGCCGGGTCGCCACCGCCTATCTGCTGGCGCTGGGCGGCATACTGCTGACCGCGTTCAGCTATGGCCATCTGGTGCGCAAGTTCCCCTCTGCGGGCTCTGCCTATACCTATGCCCAGAAGGTGTTCAACCCCTACGTCGGTTTCATGGTGGGCTGGTCTTCCCTGCTCGACTACATGTTCATGCCGATGATCAACATCCTCTTGGCCAAGATCTACCTGACCGCCATGTTCCCGGGTGTCGATCCCTGGATCTTCATCTTCGGTCTGGTGACTGTGATGACCTTCCTCAACCTGCGCGGCATCAACCTGGTGGCCAACTTCAATGGCCTGATAGTGGTGATCCAGCTGGCCATCATCACCCTCTTCATCGGTCTGATGGGCTGGGGCATCTATCACGGCGAAGGCGCGGCAACCCTGATGAGCAGCCGGCCGTTCCACTTCGAATCCGCCAGCGTGGTGCCGCTGTTTACCGGCGCCACCATCCTCTGCTTCTCCTTCCTCGGCTTCGACGGTCTGAGCTCGCTCAGTGAAGAGACCCCGAACGCCGGCAAGGTGATACCGCGCGCCATAGTGCTGACCGCGCTCATCGGCGGCGTCATCTTCGTGGTGGTCTCCTACTGCCTGCAGCTCTACTTCCCGGATCTGGCCCGCTTCAAGGAGCCTGATGCCGTGCTGCCCGAGATCGCCCTCTACGTCGGCGGCGCCTTCTTCCAGAGCGTGGTGCTGGTGTGCACCACGGTCGCCGTGCTGGCCTCCGGCATGGCGGCGCACGCAGGCGTGTCCCGCATCCTCTACGTGATGGGGCGCGATCGCATGATCCCGGAGCGGGTGTTTGGCTATATCCACCCGAAATACCGCACTCCGGCCATCAACGTGCTGATGGTGGGCGGTCTGGCCCTCTCCGCCGTGTCGTTCGATCTGGATACCGCGCTGGCGCTGGTGAACTTCGGTGCCCTGGTGGCCTTCACCTTCGTCAACCTGTCGGTCATAGGCCAGTTCTGGGTACGCGAGAAGCGCAACAAGAGCATCAAGGATCACCTGCTCTACCTGCTGCTGCCGCTGCTGGGCGCCGCTACCATAGGGGCACTCTGGATCAACCTGGAGCAGAGCTCGCTGGAGCTGGGCCTGATCTGGGCGGGTCTCGGGGTCACCTACCTGTTCCTGCGCCTCGCCGTGTTCCGCATTCCCTTCCGTCAGTACGAAGAGACTGCCGACTCCCAATAAGGGACCGTGCCACACAGCAAGAAAGCAGAAGGGGAGCCATGGCTCCCCTTCTTGTTTTGCACCCAGCCTGCGCCGGCTTGCCATGCCCGCAGCGGGCCTGCGGCTCAGCCCTGGTTGATCACGGCGGTGGCGGCCGCCTTGAGCGGATCCTTGGCTACCGCCTTCACATCCTGCTGGGTCTGCTTGAGCTGCTGCCCGGCCTGGTTGACCTTGTGCTGGGTCGCCTTCACATCGCTCTTGCCCTCTTTGAGGCCGGCGGTCTTCTTGTCCAGCACGTCAGTGGTATTCTTCTTCACTTCCGCCTTGGCTTTCTCTTTCTGCTGGCGCACCAGCTTGTCGGTATCGCAGTTGCCCTTGACCCCCAGGGTCGCATTGAGCGCCTCGTTCTTGACGGCCTTGTCGAGGTTGCACTCGGACTTGAACACGCTGGCCTGCGCACCGGCAGACAGCAGACCCAGGGAAAGACACAGTACCCATGCTCGCATAACAACATCACTCTCGTTGAGGGAAGGAAAGGAGGCCAGCATATAACCCTGACTCTCAGGTGCAAGCACCTGGTCCCGCGCGCCGCCAAACGGGCCGAAATCGGCTCCGGCTCCGACACCGGTTGTCCGCCATGGACGGCGGCGCGCCCCTCGTTACCCCACGAACGGCCCCCTGCCGCCATGTCATCAAACCATCATAAAAGTGTCACTTTGTCATATTTCTGTCATGGAGCCTTGGTCTAATGCGCCCGTCCATTTTCACGCAGACTGTCCCAAGAGGCTTCATGCACAGCACCCCATCTTTCGCACAACAGCAGACCCGTCGTACCGGCCCACTGTTCAACTGGCTCGCTGTGATCACCCTGATCTACCTGATCCTGGTGGCCGTTGGCGCCGTCTCCCACGGCTTCAAGGGCTTCTCCGGCGGCGCCGAGGGCGCGGCCCAGATCTTCGCCTTCGCGAGCAACCCCTTCGTCGCCCTGCTGCTCGGCATACTGGCCACCGCCCTGGTGCAATCGTCCAGCACGGTCACCTCGGTGATCGTCGGTCTGGTGGCGGGCGGCCTGCCCATCGGCATGGCCATCCCCATGGTGATGGGGGCGAACCTCGGCACCACCATCACCAACACCATAGTCTCCATGGGCCATATCCGGGACAGGGCCGAGTTTCGCCGCGCCTTCGCCGCCGCCACAGTCCACGACTTCTTCAACCTGCTGGCGGTGTTCATCTTCCTGCCGCTGGAGCTGATGTTCGGCCTGCTGCAAAAGAGCGCCGAGGCGCTGGCCAACCTGCTGGTTGGCTCCGCCGACATGTCGATGCAGGGGATGGATTTCATGAAGCCCCTCATCTCCCCCGCCCTCACCTTCATCGACGGCCTGGTCGCCTTCCTGCCGGGCAAAGGCCCGGCCATCGCCACCATCGTCATTGGCATACTGCTGATCCTCGGTTGCGTCACCTGGCTCGGCAAGGTACTGCAACGAGTGCTGGTGGGGCGTGCCCGTGACCTGCTGCACAAGGCGCTGGGCCGTGGTCCGCTGACCGGCATCGCCTCCGGCACCCTGGTCACCGTCATGGTGCAGTCCTCCTCCACCACCACCAGCCTGATGATACCGCTGGCGGGGAGCGGCCTGTTCAGCACCCGTCAGCTCTACCCCTTCACCCTGGGCGCCAATATCGGCACCACCATCACGGCCCTGCTGGCGGCCACCGCCATCAGCGGCGCCGGGGCCAAGCTGGCGCTGACCATAGCCCTGGTGCACGTGCTGTTCAACCTGTTCGCCGTGGCGCTCATCTACGGGGTTCCCTTCTTGCGCGAGTTGCCCATCCGGGCCGCCGAGGGGCTGGCCCGGGTGGGCAGCGAGAACAAGCTGCTGGCGCTCGGTTACGTGGCGGGCCTCTTCTTCGCCCTGCCCGCCCTGATGATGGTGGCGGCGAAGTAATCCGCCCTCATCAGGCGAGGGGGCCGGTTCCTGGCCCCCTCGTCGTCTGTCTGCTGCGTCACATCCTTCTGCGTCCCGGCTCGCCCTCCCTCCCCGACTGGGATAAGATGCCGCCTTCATTGCATTTAAGGAAAAACTGATGAAATTCATTCTGATCGCGCTGCTGGTTGCCGGTGTCGCCTACTACTTCTACTCGAGCAGCAACAACAAAAAGCTGGCGCAAGACAATGTGCGCAAAGGCGCCGAGTTCCTCGCCGGCAACAAGGACAAACCCCTGGTGACCACCACGGCCTCCGGCCTGCAGTACGAGGTGCTGACTCCGGGCAGCGGCACGGTTCATCCCACCGCCACCAGCAAGGTGAAGGTGCACTACGAGGGCAAGCTGCTGGACGGCACAGTGTTCGACAGCTCGGTCGCCCGTGGCGAGCCCATCGAGTTTGGCCTCAATCAGGTGATCGCCGGCTGGACCGAAGGGGTACAGCTGATGGTGGAAGGGGAGAAGACCCGCTTCTACATCCCCGCCAATCTGGCCTATGGCGACCGTGCCGCCGGCAAGATACCACCGGGATCCGTGCTGATCTTTGACGTTGAGCTGCTGGGTATTCAATAAGCAGGCTTATGCCAATCGCGCCGCTGGCAAGATCCCACTGAGCGCCCGTGCTGATCTTCGATGTGGAATTGCTGGGCATTCAATAAGCAGGCCTATGGCGACCGTGCCATCGGCAAGATCCCACTGAGCGCCCGCGCTGATTTTCGATGTTGAACTGCCGGGCATTCAGCAATACCTGATGCCGTGATAATCAGACAAGGCCAGCGCCATGCGCTGGCCTTGTCGTTTATGGGAGCAATCCCCCTGATTTTCGCCACAACTATCAACCTATAGTGAACAGTGCTTATACATGGCACTGGATTGTTAACCATCAATCCTGGGCAGATAATGAGCTCATCGTCAGTGGCGCCGCGCCCTGACCCGGGTTTCTGGTGCGCCGCGCGTACCGACACAGCTTATATGGAGTCTTGTCATGTCTATCGCCCCTGTATGGTTCATCTCTCACGGTGCCCCGGATCTGGTTCTGCGCGACCAGCCGGCGACCCACTTCCTGAAAAGCCTGTCTCTTGGCGACATCAAGGGGCTGGTGGTGATCTCGGCCCACTGGTTCAGCCGCACCGAGCTGCAGATCAACGTCGAGCCCAACCCGGCGCTCATGTATGACTTCTACGGTTTTCCGGAGCCGCTCTACCATATTCGCTGGCCGGCGCAGAGCCCGCAGTGGCTGCAGGAGGCGGTGGGCGATCAGCTGATGCTGGCGGGCTTGCCGGCCACGCCGGTCCGGCGCGAACTGGATCACGGCGTCTGGTCGCCGCTCTCCCTGATGGATCCGGCCAGCGAGATCCCGCTGGTGCAGATCTCCATCCCGGCCAGTTTCAGCCCGAGCCAGCTGTGGCAACTGGGCGAGGCGCTGCAGAGCCTGCGCGAGCAGGGGATTGGCATACTGGCCTCCGGCGCCATCACCCACAACCTGCGGGCACTCGGGCCGGAAAACTCGCCCGTCCCCGGCTGGGCAAGCGCCTTCGTCAACTGGCTGGAGCAGACCATGAGCGAGGGTGACAGGCCCGCGCTGGAGGATTACCGGGCGCGCGCGCCGGGGGCGGTGGAATCCCACCCCCACGACGATCACCTGCGCCCGCTGTTCGTGGCGCTCGGCGCCGCCGGTCAGGACAAGCCCCTCAAGCTGCACGACAGCTGGGATGGCGGCAGCCTCTACATGGGCTCCTACCGCTTCGGCTGACGCCGTGCAAATCAAGTAGATATGGCGGGCCTGTCCCGCCATTTTTCATGGTGCTAGCACTGACAAACAGGTAAATAGGGACTCATGGCGCGGGACTTTGCGGTAGAATCGCCCCTTTCGGGCGTTTTCTGACAGGCAGGGATGGTTGTCGCAACCCAGGTAGCATGATGAAGCTTACAAGATCCCTGTTCCTCCTCGGCCTGCTGATCTCCCTGCCGCTGCAGGCGCTGACCCTGCACAGCCGCCACTACATACAGAGCAGCTACGCCTCCCTGGTGCCGGCCGAGCAGCACTGGCTCAGGCAGGTCAAGGCGCTGCGGGTCGGCGTGCTGCGCCACGACTATCGCCCGTTCGCCATGATAGTCTCGGACAGCCGCTTCGAGGGGATCTCCGCCGATTACCTGAACATAGTGGCCAAGACGCTGCAAAAGCCGATCGTGCTGCAGGCGTTCGATGACAAGCAGAGCGCGCTGGCCGCCTTGCGGGCGGGCAAGCTCGACCTGGTCAATCTCGGCAACCTCAGCCTGAGCAAGCGCCAGCAGAGCGGCATCGCTCTCAGCCAGCGTTACTTCAGCAATACCCCCATCTTCTCGGCCTTGAAATCTGAATCCGGCCCCCTGCTGCTGCCGGGCCAGCGCGTCGCCACAGTGCAGGGGTACGTCGATCCGGCCGAGTTCAAGCGCGACTACCCGCAGCTCACTCTGGTCAGCTACCCCTCCAACGTGGCGGCCTTCGATGCCGTCTTCTTCGGGCGGGATCAGCTGCTGCTGAGCGATATCCACTCCATGCACTACCTCAATAGCGAGCGCTTCGACAAACTCATCCAGCGCCGCGAGGCACAACCCAGCCTGGCTCCGGACGGCTTTCGCTTCGCGGTCTCGGCGCGCAGCCCGCACTTGCTGGCCCTGCTCAACCGCACACTGCAAGAGGTCAACGACGTGACCCGCAGCCTCATCTTCAGCCAATGGAACGGGCCCATCCGCGACATAGTCGACAACCCGGCCGACATCTATGACGCCGCCGAGCTGGCCTGGCTGGCCAGGGCCAAGCCCGTCAAGGTGTGGCTGGTGGACGATCTCTATCCCTATGGCGTGCGGGATTACGACAACCAGCTCACCGGCATGTCGGTGGACATGCTGGCCAAGCTGAGCAAGCGCTCCGGCCTGACGTTCGAATTCGTGTCGTTTCGCTCGGAGCAGGCGCGCAACGAGGCCCTGCGCAGTGGCGAGCTCGATCTCATCGGCGCCATCTCCAAGCCGGTGGCCGAGAGCTACCGGCTGCACGCCTCCATCCCCTACTCCACCGACGACATCTACGTGATAGTCGCGCGCAAGGGGGATGAGTTGCATGGCACCCTGGGGGAGCTGGCGGGCAAACGGGTAGGCTCGACTGACTACAACCCCATAGCCAGGGGCCTGACCGCCAGCCAGGTGAGCTTCATGGAGAGTGCGGACGAGGCGATGCGGGCCGTCGACAGTGGCCGGCTCGATGCCGCCATAGTGCCGCTCTACTTTGCCCAGAACGCGGTGGATTGCGGCCGGCTGGCCAGGATCCGCATCGCCGGGCCCGCCGACAGCATGCCCATCAAGATGGGCTTTGCCAGCATGCCGGGCCACGACATGCTGATGCGCATCATAGACAAGACCATACTCTCCATCTCCCCCAACGAGCTGGCCATGATGAGCTACGAGTGGCGCAACCGGAAACTGCCGGCGCCCACCTTCATGGAGCGCAACGCCCACTACTTCTACCTGCTGTTTGCGGCCCTGTTCGGCCTGGCCTTGCTGCTGTTTTACCGCAACCGCATGCTCAACCGGCTGGCGCAAGCGGAGCAGGCCTCCCGTCGCCAGCTGGAGGAGCATGTGCGTTTCATCGAGGCGCTGGGGGAGAGTCTGCCCCACCCCATAGTGGTGCGTGACACGGGCGGCAAGGTGATCCTCTGCAACAGCAAGTACCTCGCCATCCTGGACGCCCGGCTGGAGCAGGTGCTGGGCAAATCCTTCGTCGAGGGGCTGCGGGGGCACATCAATGCCGATGCCATCGCCGCGCTGGAGCAGGATTTCCAGCAGGCGCTGCGAAGCGGCAGCCCCATCCTCTCGGATCGCATCTTCAGCAACACGGAGCGGCGCCAGTTCGTCTACCACTGGATGGTGCCCTACTTCGACGGCCAGGGGGCCATCAGCGGGGTGATCAACGGCTGGATCGACATCACGGAGCGCAAGACCATGGAGGAGGCTCTGCGCCACGCCAAGGAGCAGGCCGACAACGCCAGCCGGGCCAAGAGCGATTTTCTCGCCACCATGAGCCACGAGATCCGCACCCCCATGAACGCCATTCTCGGCATGCTGGAGCTCGCCATTCAGGATCCGGCGCTCGCGCCCCACACAGGCGAGCAGCTGCGCATCGCCTCCGAGTCCGCCAACGGCCTGCTGGATCTCATCGGCGACGTGCTCGACATCTCCAGCATAGAGTCGGGCCAGATGACGCTCTCCCCCGCCCCCTGCGAGCTGGCGCCGCTGCTGCAATCCGTGGCCCAGGTGTTCAGGGGCATGGCCGAGCAGAAGGGGCTGAATTACCTCGTCACCCTGGACGCCCTGCCGCGGGTGCTGATCGATCCGCTGCGGCTGCGCCAGATCATCTTCAATCTGCTCGGCAACGCCATCAAGTTCACCGAGCGGGGGGAGGTGAGCCTCAGGGCCACCCTCGGCGGGGACGCCACTCGCCCCCTGCTGCAGCTCACCATAGCCGACAGCGGGGTGGGCATAGCGCCCGACAAGCTGCCCCTGCTGTTCAACCCCTTCTATCGTGCCCACGACCCTTATCAGTACGCGGGCACTGGCCTTGGCCTCAACATTGCCCGGATCCTGTGCCAGATGATGGGGGGCAAGATAGAGGTCAGCAGCCAGCTCGGGGTAGGCACAGAACTCAGGATCCGCCTGCCGCTGACCCCGCTGGACGATGCCGCCGCGCAGCCGCCCTCGCCCCGACACGGCGACGGGGTCAGCTCCCCGGTACCGGGTGGCGCGACGCAACTGCAGATCCTGGTGGTGGATGACAACCACGCCAACCAGATCCTGCTGCGCCAGCAGCTCAAGCACCTGGGTCACGAGGTGAGCGTGCGCGGCAACGGAGTCGAGGCGCTGCGGGCCATCCAGAGCCACCCCTTCGATCTGGTCATCACCGACTGCCAGATGCCGCTGATGGATGGTTTCGAGCTGACTCGCCGCATCCGCGCCCGCGGCCATGAGCTGCCGATCTGGGGCTTCACCGCCCATGCCCTGCCCCGCGAGCGGGCGCTCTGTCTGGCAGCCGGCATGGATGATTGCCTCTACAAGCCCATAGGTCTTGCCCGCCTGCGCACCGCGCTCGCCAGCCTCAACCAGCTTGAAGCCCAGACCCGGACAGGCGAGCGGGTTTAAGGGCTGGAGTATCCGCCCGCAAGCGTGTGTAATAGTCGTTTGTTTTCAGCAGGCGCGCACACTTCATGCAACTCAAACCCCTTCTCAAGGGGCGCTTCCAGCCCCACTGGCAGGCCGGCCACGATCTGATCGAACAGGTGGTCGGCTCCTGCATCACGGAACGGCGCCTGATCCCGGAAGGGGAGCCCCTGATGCGTCAGGGGGAGCCGTTGCGGGATCTGGTGCTGGTAAAGAGCGGCCGCATCGCCATGGGCCACACCGCCATGAACGGTCGCCGCTTTCAGCTCGGTACCCTGGAGTGCGACCACCAGCTGTTTGGCGAGATGGAGTTCTTCACCGGCTACCGCTGCCAGCTCGACATCATGGCCGAGGAGCCGCTGGAAGTGGCCCGCATCGACGGTGAACGGCTGGAGCAGGCGCTGGTCGCCCACCCCAAGGTGGCGCTCTTCTTCGCCACGGCCATTGCCATCGACTATCAGGACACTGTGGATATCTTCACCTGCCGCATGCTCTACCCCATCAGCTACAACATCGCCCTCGACCTCTATCACAGCCACTGTCATGACAATCCGGTGAGCGGTTTTCGCAAGGGGTATCAGGAGGCGGAGCGCTTCGGCACCACGGACCGGGTCTACCGGCGGGCGGTGAAGGAATTGATCGACAAGGGGCTGGTGGCGCGCGGCGAGGAAGGGTTGCAGATCCGCGATCTGACGGGGCTCAAGGCGTTTCTGGAGCAACCATAAACAAAGCAGGCAACGCCCGCCGACAGGGTGCAATAACAGGATAAAAAGAGGGGCGGTCGATACCGCCCCTCTTGTTATTCACTCCCCAACTCAGGCCAGACAAGGCTGAGGCCGGGCCATGCGCAGCGACGCCACCAGCATGGCGAGGATCACGCCATAGATGACAGGGATGGCGTACATCACCGCCTGCAGACCTATCACCTGCTCCAGCAGGGCGCTGATGGCCGGGCTGAACATGGCCCCCGCGCTGCCACTGATAAGGATATAGGAGACGTTCTTGCTCGACGCCTGGCGCACGAACGACACCCCGTAGGCGATAAAGGCGTTGTAGAGGGCCGCGCAGACAAAGCCGTAACCATAGGTGAGGTAAGGCAGCTGGCTCAGGCTGTCGGTGGTGACGATGAGCGCCGTCATCCCCATCGCCAATGTGATGATCACCAGCAGGAAGGTGCGGATCGGAATGCGGGTGACTATGGCGGTCGACACCAGGGCGCCGAGCAGGGCCGCCGTCCAGTACTGAGTGATGATGTTGCCCGCCTCCTCGAAGGGGATGCCGAACTTGTTCTTCACGAACATGGGCGCCCAGGTGAGGAAGGTGTAAAGCGCCAGCATGCCGAGAAAGAGCCCCAGCCCGCCGCTGATGATGCCGAGGTTCCACTCAGAGTGCTCGTTGCCGGTACTCTCGCCCCCCGCCTCGCAGGCCCTGAAGTTCGTCAGCACAGCCACCAGCATGGTCGCCAGCGCCACCACGCCCACCGCCAGATAGCTCCAGCTCCACGCCATGGCGTGGGTCAGGGTGTAGGTGGTGATGAGTGGAAAGACCACCCCGGCCACGTTGAAGGTGGCATCCTGCACCACCAGCATGGTGCTCTGCATCCGCTCCTTCCATACGCTCACCACCAGGGTTCCCGCAATGCAGAGCCCCACCCCGCCACACAGGCCAATCACCGTCATGGCCGCCATCACCACATAGAGGGAGCCGGTCAGGTGGAGCGATGCCGCCGCCAGCGCGATCAGGCCATAGCAGAGCAGCGTCATCCGCTTGAGGCCCACCTTCTCGATGAGGAAGAAGGCGGCTATGGTGCCCGCCAGCGCCCCGCCGTTTAGCAGGGAGAAGATGGAGGCCACCTGATTGACATCGGCGCCAAACTTGGCAGCTATGGGGTCGATCAGCATGCCGAACTGGGTCGCGAAACCGGCCATCACGAAGTTGGCCAGGAAGCTGATGGCAGTGAGGGAGAGCTTATTGTTCATATTGGATCTCTCATAGGGGTCAGGGTGCGTGCAGGGTTGGTCGGGGCCGCGGCGCTTACAGCGCTGTGTGCAGCGCCAGCTCGATCATCTGGTTGAAGGAGAGCTGCCGCTCTTCGGCAGTGGTCTCTTCACCGGTCAGGCAGTGGTCGGAGACAGTCAGGATGGCGAGCGCCTCGATCCCCTGCTGATGGGCCAGCCCGTAGAGACCGGCCACCTCCATGTCGATGCCGAGCACGCCGAACTTCTCCAGCGCCGGAATGAGGTTTTCGTCCGGATCGTAATAGAGGTCGCCGGTGAAGATATTGCCCACCTTGACCGGAATGGCCTTCTCCTGCGCCTTGGTAAACGCCTTGTGCAGCAGGGCGAAATCGGCCGAAGTCGCCATCTGGTAACCGGCGCTGCGCTTGGCATTGGTCGGGGAGTCGGTGCCCGCCGCCTGCGCCAGGATCACATCGCGCATCTGCACGTGGCGCTGGGTCGCCCCCAGACTGCCGATGCGGATGATCCGCTTCACCCCGAAGTCGTTCACCAGCTCGTGGGCGTAGAGCACCATGGAGGGGATCCCCATGCCGTGGCCCATCACAGAGATGCGCTGACCGTTGTAGTAGCCGGTGTAGCCCAGCATATTGCGCACATTGGTCACCTCGCGCGCATCGGTCAGAAAGGTCTCGGCGATATAGCGGGCCCGCAGCGGATCCCCCGGCATGATGACGGTCTCGGCGAAATCGCCCGGGTTGGCATTGATATGAGCGGTCATTATTGTTGTGCTCCAGTTTGACTCCTGTAGATGAGCGCATCCTAGCCCCCGCCCGGCCTCCCCTTGCAGGACAAAAGTCCTGTTGCCCCGATCGAGATCCCAGTTCCGGCAACTTGTTGTCTGCTGTGTTGCGTGCTGCATGCTTTTCGACGTTGCTTGCTACGGCTTGCCCATCACAGTCACCCACCATCCCGCTTGGCAACCGGCATAAAAAAGCGGGAGGGCGACTGCCCTCCCGCTGGATAGACCCTGTTACTGGCGCAACGGGCCGATGACATTGTTGGTTCTGCAGATTAACGCCGTCACGGCGCCAACAATAGGCAGATAGCTAGCTCAGGTCATGCAGCGCCTTGCCAAGGGGCGGCGTGAGGCGCAGATCCGAGAAGCGCACCGCCAGCCCCTGCCGCTCGGGGGTGCAGCACATCACCCCGATAAAGCAGCGTTCGCTTGGCGGGAACGGCGCGAGGCGCAGCAGCGGCCACACCTTGCCATCGGTGGAGTATTGCAGACGCAGGCAATCGGCCAGCCGGGTCAGACGCAGCCAGAAACGGCGCGGATTACCGGTGAAAATGCCGGTGGCCCAGTCAGAGCGCGGATTGGTCAGCACGCTGCCAATCATCGGCTGGGCATCGTTGTATTCGATCCCCGCTTTGAGCCAGTGCGCGTCGTCTTGCAGCAGCATCAATCCCGCCTGATCGTAGAGGGTGGTGAACTCCCCCTCGACGCAGACCTGAAAGGTAAACTCCCCCGCCACCTCGCAGCCATAGAGATGCCCGCTGTGGCGCTCGAAGCCATACCAGGTGCTGCGCCAAAAATCGGTCTGCTGGTCCGTGACTACCTGCAAGCCGTCGTCTGTCTGGTGCCACTGGGCCGGTTCATTGAGCCAGCGCCATTGCGTCCCTTCCATCATCCTGCTTTGCCCCCTTATCGCGCGTAATCCCGCACAAATGGTGCTCGCCAACGCCTCGTCCGGTCACGACAGGTCATGGCTGCACCTCTGCGGAATCCATAAAAGGAGTCAATAGTGTCGCTATTGCCGTCCCGATACAAGGCTTGTGCGTTGCGCCATCAGTGCGCCCCAAAAAGCGCGGGGGGCCTGATGGCCCCCCGCAAACACACCGGATGAGAAAACGCCTTACTTGGCGGCGCTATCCTTTACGCACTTCTGGACAAAACTGTTCTTGGCCGCGCCAGCCAGCTTCTTGTCGGCCGCCGCCTTCTCGCACTTGGCCGCCGGATCCATCGCCGCGCCCGTCTTCACGCACTTCTGGATAAAGCTGTTCTTGGCCGCACCGGCCAGCTTCTTGTCGGCGGCCGCCTTCTCGCACTCGCCGGTCGCGGCGCCAGCGGCATCTTTCACACACTTGCCGACAAAGCTGGTCTTGGCGGCGCCGTTAAGCTTTTTGGCTGCGGCCTGCGCCTCGCACTGCAACTGGGCAGCGTCGTTGGCAAAGGCCGGATTGGCCAGCAGCACGCTGCCGCAGAGCAGGCCGAACAGGATGGCAATACGCTTCATATGACGTTCCTTATTGTGATGTGTTGACATGGTGACCTGTTTGCAGGGTGATCTGATTGCAAGTAACTGTTATGACAACAGCTGATTGTTACCGCAGATCGCCCGGCCACAGAGAGCAGGGCAGTATTGCCCGCACTATAGCGCCGATTGGCAGAGCGGGATCGCCCCCAACAGGCTTCCCTCAGCACAAGTCAGAGCCCCTCTTCCTCACGACGCCTGCCACCCCCAATAAAATCAAGGGCCATGGGAATCCTTGTCCTACCTCTACCATTTTTTGAACTGGCGCATAAAACGCAGATCTTCCTGATAGTTACGTCAATTTTTGACTGGTGAGCCGAGATTGACGAAGCGTAAGATAGTCATCTGGTGCCTATTGTTTGGCTGCGAAGGTACAGCCCTCTCAAGTCAACGGAGCTGTTTTGATCGGACTGTGCCTTGTTCAAAAAATTGCTGTATCACCTCTCTATAATTTAAACCATAAGCTATGTGAAGGATTAATATGAAAGCAGAAATAATTCCTAACTGGAAAAAACATGAACAAGATATATTGACGATATCCAAGATAATATTTAATGCTGATGCCAAGGCAGACAGACTGCATGGTGTTAATTACGACGCGGTCATTAAGAAAAGCAATGACGAGATAATAATAATAGAAATGACTGTTAGAAATGATCTGACCAAGGTACGAGAGGATGTTATAAAAATATATTCAACAAAACTAAAGTTTGCAGCAGAAGGTGTAATAGTTAGAGGATATATTGTATTAGATAGTGAACCTACCCAAGGGATGTTAGATATAGGCGCTGACCATAAAATACAAGTACTATCAAAAGAAAGCTTTATTTCCCAGGCATTCAAATATAAAGATTACTATTGTTTGAGAAACCAACATCCTTTTGGTAGCGCAATAAATCCATCAACTGGGAGGCCTGATACACACCAATATATATCAGTCAATTATTACAACGAGACCAAAAATAAATCTTTTTCTATAGATGACCTAGCAAAAAAAATAGAACGAGGCGAAAAAATTGTACTACTTGGTGATTATGGCACTGGGAAAAGTAGGTGTATAAAAGAAACGTTTACATTCCTTAGTGAAAGACTTACATCAAAATATGTTCTTGCTATAAATTTACGTGAGCATTGGGGCGCAAGCTTTGCAGAAGAGATAATTACAGGGCACTTGAAACGACTAGGTTTATCAACATCCATAGATAGAGCAATGCAATTATTACACTCTGGTAGCATTGTTATCCTGTTAGATGGCTTTGATGAAGTCGGATCTCAATTATTTGTTAGTAACCAAGAAAAAAGAGACAGTTTGAGAAAGGAAGCTCTAAAGGGCGTATCTGATTTGATTAGAATTTGCCCATCAGGAGTACTGATAACTGGTAGACCACATTTCTTTCACGGCAACAAAGAAATGTTAGAATGCCTAGGCCTTTCAACAAGAAGTAGTAATACAAATATATTATATTGCGAAAGTGAATTTAATGAAGTTCAAGCAGCATTATACCTACAAAGTATTGGCATAAATAATATACCGCCCGTTTGGTTCCCCAAAAAGCCATTGATATTCCAAATACTCTCCCAAATGAACCAAAATGAGATAGTTAGAGTTTTATCTAGTAATAATGGTGAGCTGCATTTCTGGGGACAATTCCTAGATACGATATGTCAACGCGAAGCAACAATTGTAAAAAACTCCATAGATCCCGATGTAGTCAGATTAGTGCTAAGTAATTTAGCAAAAACAACCCGCTGTGGAAATTACAACTTAGGTAGATTGACTATAAAAGATGTAAATAATGCTTATGAGAAGGCTACAGGAAATGTCCCTGATGAGGCAGGGAATTTAATGCTCAGTCGACTATGCACTCTCGGAAGAGTTGAGCCTGAGTCTCCTGACCGGCAATTCATTGATACATACATAGTTCAATTATTATATGCAGATTCTTTAGTTGATGACATAACAAATAAAGAATTTATAATACTTGATGAGGACTGGAAACAACCTCTAAATAAAATGGGAAGCCAACTGTTATCACAGTGGATAGACTTATATGATTTGAGTGATGATGCACTATCATTTATCCATAGAGGAACTACAAAACAAAACCAACAAGTTATTGGTGAACTTACATCATCTATATATAACCTATCTAGTCATGATATTGATTTCGGCGGTGTTAGTGTTGAATCAATAATTCCTATTCTATTACTTGGTGCTAGAAGAGTATTCAACGTTACATTTAGAAACTGCATTATAGAAGAAGTTTGCTTCAATGATTGCAAGGTTGATCAATCATCCCATGTAACGATTATAGACTCAGATATAAGTGAAGCTAAAGGAATGGCGAGCACGGAGAAACTACCTGAGTGGATTAAAAATACAAATATACTAAAAGCAGAAAGTACATCTAACTCATCAAGAATAAAATCAAGTAATCTTCCCGCATCACAGAAACTTTTCTTATCTATAATTCAAAAAATATTCTTCCAACGTGGTGGTGGGAGAAAAGAAAACTCCTTATACAAAGGGGCTTTTGGCCAAGAGTTCGACAGAAAAAAAATAGAGAGAATATTATCCATATTACTTACAGAGGGGCTAATTGAAAAAAGCAAGGATACCGGAGGATTCATTTACAATCCGAAAAGGGAATATACATCAAGAATGAAATTAATCAAGGATCAGCTGGCTCTTTCTACCGATGAGCTGTGGCTTAAAATAAAGGAACTCGATTAAATAGTAAGAAATTAGGATACCCATCTTTCTGAGCCAGCCATGATTTGGCTGGCTCACAATTTAGCTACTTTATCCCTCCAACCAATACTCCCTTTCAATCTCCACCAAAAATATCTAGGACACCCACCTTTCTGAGCCAGCCACTGCTCGGCGGGCTATCTCTGCAATCATGAATACTGACTCCAAGAAAACAGTAACAATCGGGCAAACGAGTGGTTTTTGCCTGACAGATCACTTGTACAAACGTGGCAATGCCTGACACCGGAACATATGCCAAAAACGGGGAGAAGACAGGGGCTAACGGATTAGTAAGGTGGCTGATGACATCGTTGTTGACCACAGTGGCGGGCGAACTGCCGACAATGTGCCTTGTCTCCCACAACTCTGAGCCCTTGTCGCCTAAACAGCATCACCTGTTTCAGCCATCGGGCACCATCAAGGCCCAACCGCGCCAAGATTGGGGCCAGGTGGGCCGGAATATAACCCCGCTTGTCGGTCCGAATTGCACGGCCGGTCCAGTCAACCAGCATCAGATAGTCAGTGAAGACATAGGGCAGGCCGTCAGGTTCGCACCTACTGGCAAATGGCAGCAATAGTGGTGGCAAAACATCGGTGCCGGGATCTTTCTCGAGACGCTGTTTGATACTGGTGTAATCGCTCTGCTCGGGCCGGTCGGCCAATCCAGCCCGTATCGGGTTGAGGTCCACATACGCCATGCAGGCGAGCAGGGCCGACTCGGTCAGCAAAGCCTGGCTTTTGAAGCGCCCTTCCCAGAAATGGCCCTTGCAGCTATCTTCCCGATTGGCCTGCCGTGCCAGGGTTTCATTGAGCAGCCGCACAAACCAGCTGATGGAGTGAAGCCGCTCGCGCCACTCCCCTATCAGCTGCTGCACCACAACCAGCTCGGGCTCAATCAGGGATTCCCCCTGGTACCAGCGCCGTACCTGCAGCGGCCATTGAAACAGGGCAGCCCAGCGCTCGGCCACCTCCCGCTCGCTCCAGCTGGCAGCTGTATCGGGTTCCACTTTGAGCACCAGATGATAATGGTTGCTCATCACTGCATAGGCGCAGACGCTGATGGCAAACAGACGCGACAGCTGGCCCAGCTTGTCGACTACCCACTGGCGCCTGTGCTCGTAACTCTGGCCAGAATGAACATCTTCCCCACACAGAAAAGCCCGCCGTACACAGCGACTAACCACATGGTAATAAGGCGTATCCTGCAAGCTGATCTGACGTGAACGGGCAATGGTCATGGCTCACCCCTCGACAGTGACCTCTCATCTCAAGCCAAGTACAGCACTGCGCCGCTGTCAAAAAGGTGGGTGACCCAATTTATCCCAGAAACTATTACTATCCAGCCCCCACTAAACAACATACGAACGCCTCTACTCGAAGCCCAAGAATAAAGCCAGTAATGATTGAAAAGTAAAATATATACACTTGCAACTGTCTTGTCATCATCATTTTAAAAAGATGAACACACACAAATTTCAGTATACAGCTCACGACAAGGTAAATAGCAAAAATAAATAGCGCAACCAGCAATTCTCACTCCACCATAAAATATAGAAAGACCATAGGAGAATATACTACTCTGGCCATTCATTACTTTTTAGATGGCAAGATGCACATCCACCGACAACAGAGGCACCAATAGCAGCGGCAAGCTTAGGGTTATTTGTGAACTTTTCAACTACACCGGCAGCAGCTCCTCCTGTAGCTAAAACGGATAGTTTATACATGTCCAAATCTTCTCCAAAGGCATACGACTCTGCAATTGCCCCAAATGCTGCTAGCGAAGCTCCTTGTGCAGCAGCAACAAATACCATGCCAGCGCCTCTAATAATATAACCATATGCATTACTATACCCAGAAGGATGCATGCCACTCGGTTCTATATACATCAACTCTTTTCTCCTAACAGCATCATGGAAGTATGATAGTGTTAAGTTTTTATTATCCTCATATGCTACTCTATCACCATCTTTAAATGATGTTTCTCCAATCAAAATTAACTTTTCCTTGAGCTTAGGAAAAATATTGTAAACTGCATGGTCACGCTCTGAATCTAAAATAAAACGGCCATATGATACTGTCATATCATTGGGTTCTAAATATGCAGCGCCAGCAATAGATGCGAATTTTATAGTCTCCGATGTCATATTTACCAGTGTATATACTTCAGGCTGAACATGATCATTTTGTGGCCTGTTAAAAATTTTACAGCGTTTACTACCAGCTTTCAAAATAAAGTATGGTTTCCCCACCCAACCACATCGCAAAGGATCTATTGCTATTTTGATAGGGCTTATCCTTATCTCATGATGTAGTTTTGCACGCTGTTCCTCCGTCAATGGAAAAGCATGAACACTGATTGAAAATAAAAAAATAAGGATGAATCTAAGTATATTCATAATCATACGACCCCGCAAATGATAATCATTTTCATTTTGCATGGATAGTATTCACCCATGCTTTGTATGTCAACCAATAGCTATTTTTTCGTAACCATATGGGGGGATAATCCAGAATATTAGGGAAAAATTTCGGGCACTTAATTTTCTAAACTATCGATTCCCCAGTTTCCCTACCCAGGGTATATTCCCGCCCAATCCCCACTCCCGTAACAAACTCGGGATCGTGGGAGAGCAGCAGCAATGTGTCCGGGTAATCAGCCAGCACCTGTGTGAGCAACTGGCGAGAGGCGTTATCCTGGTGGCTGTCCAGCTCATCTAGCAACCGCAACTCGGGCTGTTGGACCATCGCCATCAGCAGGATGCTGTAACTTATAGGATTACATCCAACAACGAGGTCCCGTAGGCGCTATCTATGGTGCAGCGTCACTGCCCATCGGCCTCTTTGCGAAACACATAGGTGGCGCGGCGGGTTTCATCAGTCAGGCCCCCCTGACCATCCGGGTAATCGAGCCGGGTCTCCATGATCACCAGCGCATTGTCGGCCCCCTCGATCACCTCCATGGCGCCCTGCTCCACCTTGAGCTGCCCCTGAAAGTAATCCGAGATGGCAGTGAAGGCGCGGCGGATGGCGGGAATGCCGCGCACCACCATGCCGGGCTTGACCACCAGGGCGGCGTCCTCGGCGTAGAAGGCCATCAGGGCGTCGAAATCGCGCCGGGAGATGGCTGCGTCGCAGGTTTCGATAAGAGCACGTAGGGGATGCTGACTCATCTTCACTCCTTATGGGGCGGCTTACCCGCCCTGTCACGGATAGAAAACAACGGATAGAAAAATCCCCCGAGGTCGGGGGATTGGCAATCAACTTAACCGAGCAGGAAGGCCCTTAGGCGAGCAAACTCCGCCGGCAGGTTGTGGGACAAGAGCGGCAGCACGGCATGCTTGGCCAGCGGGCCCGGCAGCGGCACATCCAGCCCCAGGATCTCGTCCACTGACTCCTTGAACTTGGCAGGATGGGCGGTGCAGAGGAAGACCCCCACCTCATCTTCACCGAGCTGCTCGTTCAGCAGATCCCAGGCGATGGCGCCGTGGGGCTCGCAGAGGTAATCCAGCTGGTGCAGGCGTTTGAGCGCATCGCGGGTCTGGGCGTCGTCACGCATGCCAGACCCCAGGGTTTCCAGCGCCCAGCCTTCGCGGCGGCAGAGCTCTTCTACCCGCGGCCAGTTGTTGGGGCGACTGACATCCATGGCGTTCGATAAAGTTGCCACTGTCTGGTGCGGCTCCCACTGACCGGATTTGAGGTAGCGCGGCACTGTGTCGTTGGCGTTGGTGGCGGCGATAAAGCGCTTCACCGGCAGCCCCAGCGCCTTGGCAATCAGCCCTGCGGTCAAGTTGCCAAAGTTGCCGGACGGCACACTGATGACCGCCTTGGCACGATCCGCTTTGGGCAGCTGCGCCACGGCTTCGAAGTAGTAACAAACTTGCGCGAGCAAGCGGCTGATATTGATGGAGTTGGCGGAGTTCAGACCTATGGCCTTTTTCAACTCCTCGTCGTCGAACGCATCTTTCACCAGCGCCTGACAGGCATCGAAGTCGCCGTTGATGGCAATGGTGCGGATGTTGCCGCCGAGGGTGCAGAACAGCGCCTCCTGCAGGGGGCTGATCTTGCCCTTGGGGTAGAGGATGACCACTTCTATCCCCTCCAACCCGTAGAAGGCGTGGGCCACGGCGGCGCCTGTGTCACCCGAGGTGGCGGTCAAGATGGTGATCTTGTCGTTGGTGCGGAAGGTGGCCAGACACTGGGCCATAAAACGGCCACCAAAGTCCTTGAACGCCAGGGTCGGGCCGTGGAACAGCTCCAGGGCATAGGTGCCATCTTTGAGCTTCACCAGGGGCGCCGGGAAGGTGAAGGCGGCGTCGATCAGCTCGCTCACCTTGGCGGCGGGCACCTCGTCCCCCAACAGGTGGCTGATGATGCGAGCGGAGCGCTCGGCCAGCGGCAGCGCCAGCAGGGCATCCACATCGGCCAGCGGCGCAATCACCTCGGGGAAGAAGAGCCCCTGATCGCGGCCCAAGCCCTGGCGCACCGCCTGGGCGAAGCTGACCTGTTCACTCTTGTCCTTGATATTGTAAAGATTCATAGCTCGCTTCCTGTTACCCGTGCCCCGGCCATGTCCAGTTTGCAGACCCGGGCAAATCCATCTTCGTTCTGCACAAAATGTGCGTCCATCCAATCCTTCATGCGCTCGGCCTGGGCCAGATCCTTCATCACCACGAAGACGCTGGGGCCCGAGCCGGAGATGCCGGTGGCCAGCGCCCCGTTCTGGGCCGCCTGGGCCCGCACCTCGTTGAAGCCTTCGATCAGTGCCGCGCGATAGGGCTCGGCGATCACGTCTTTGAGCACGCTCGCCGCCAAGCCTTCCTGCTGGCTGTAGCTGGCGTGCACGAAGGCGGCCAGTCGGCGGCCGTAGGTGAGGCAGTCCTGGCGGCGATACTGGGCCGGCAGTATGGCGCGGGCGGCGGCGGTGGAGACGACTGTGCCGGGGTAGCAGACCACCCAGTACCACTGCTCGAACACAGGTATGCCCTGGCTGATGACGCCCGCCTCTTCCACGATCAGCTGCATGCCGCCGAGATAGCAGGGGGCCACGTTGTCGTAGTGCACCGAGCCAGAGATACGCCCTTCCATTTCCCCCATCAACAGCAGGAGATCGTGCTCATTTAGCAGATTATCGTGGAAGGCGTTGAGCCCCTCCAGCGCCGCCACCACGCTGCAGGCGCTGGAGCCCAGACCCGAGCCCACCGGCAGGTTCTTCTCCAGCACCATTTCGAGCGACTTGAGTTTGATGCCGCGCTTCTCCAGCGCCTCGCCATAAGCGACCCAGCAGTCATAGAGGATGTTCTTTTTCGGATCGTCCGGCAGCTTGTGGGCGTAGCGGCCCACGGAAGAGAGGGCAAATGCCACGTCAGCTGCCTTCACCTGGACGCGATCCCCCAACAGGGAGCCATCCACGGGGGCGAGCGCCGCCCCCAGTACATCGAATCCCACGCTCAGGTTGGCACTGGAGGCCGGGGCATAGGCCACCACGCTACCGCTCTGGTACATGTCTGAACTCATGCTTACAACTCCTGCTTCCAGTTCTGGGTGCGCAGCACGTCGGCGAAGACGCCGGCGGCAGTCACTTCGGTACCGGCACCATAGCCGCGCAGCACCAGGGGGATGGGCTGGTAGTAGGTGGAGAAGAAAGCGAGCGCGTTCTCCCCGTCCTTGACCTTGAACAGCGGCTCGTCGGCACCGACCGTCTTGATGGCGACCTTGCACTTGCCCCCCTCGATGGAACCCACATAGCGCAGCACCTTGCCTTCACGCTGGGCTGCCGCGAACTGGTCGCGGAACCAGCCGTCAGCCTCCGGCAGGCGGGCCATAAAGGATTCCACATCCTCGCTCACATCACCCTCTTTTACAAAAGATGGCGGCAGTGCCTGCTCCACCTCGACATCGGACAGCTCCAGCGCCATGCCGGCCTCGCGGGCCAGGATCAAGAGCTTGCGGGCCACGTCCATGCCGTTGAGATCGTCGCGCGGATCCGGCTCGGTGAAGCCGTTGCCACGGGCAATCTTGGTCGCCTCGGAGAAAGCCATGCCCTCATCCAGCTTGCCGAAGATAAAGGAGAGCGACCCGGACAGCACGCCGTCGAAGGCACGCAGCTTGTCGCCGGCCTTGATGAGGTTTTGCAGGTTCTCGATGACCGGCAGGCCGGCGCCGACGTTGGTCTCGTACAGGAACTTGCGGCGAGTCTGGCGGGCGGTGCGGCGCAGCGCCTTGTAGTAATCGAGCGAGCCGGTATTGGCCTTCTTGTTCGGGGTGACCACGTGGAAACCGGCGGCCAGGAAGTCGGCGTACTGGACGGCGACGGCCTCGCTCGAGGTGCAGTCGACGATCACAGGGTTGATGAGGTGGCTCTCTTCCACCAGCTTTTGCACCGCTTCCAGACTGAAGCTGTCACGGGCCTCCACCAGCTGTTCACGCCAGTTGGCGAGATTCAGCCCATCCTTGTTGACCGCCATCTGGCGGCTGTTGGCGATGCCCACTACCCGCAGGCCTGTGCCCTGCTCGGCCAGTACCGGTTGCTGGCGGGCAATCTGATCCACCAGGGCCGCGCCGACGCCGCCGACACCGACCACGAAGAGATCGATGAACTGCTGGCTGCCGAAGAAGTTCTGGTGGCAGGCCTTGATGGCTTCCGCCACCTTGCGATCCCGCACCACGGCGGAGATGGAGCGCTCGCTCGAGCCCTGTGCGATGGCGACGATATTGATGGAGGCCTGCGCCAGGGAGGTGAAGAAGCGGGCCGCCATCCCCTTGCTGGTGCGCATGCCGTCACCGATCAGGGAGATGATGGCGAGATCGCTCATGATCTCGAGCGGATCCAGCAGCTGGTTCTTGAACTCCAACTCGAACTCGCGCTCCAGCACCTTACGGGTCTTGTCGCTGTCATAACTGTGGATACAGAAGCTGACGCTGTACTCGGAGGATGACTGGGTGATGAGGACTATACTGACCCCGGCGCGGGAGACGGCGGAGAAGATGCGGCCGGCCATGCCGACCATGCCCTTCATGCCGGGGCCGGAGACGTTGAACATGCACATGCCGGACAAGTCCGAGATGGCCTTCACTTTCAGGTCGTCATCCCCCTGCTCGACACCGATGAGGGTGCCCGGCCCTTGCGGGTTGAAGCTGTTCTTGATGAGGCAGGGAATGTGGAACTGGGCCACCGGCGCGATGGTTTTCGGGTGCAGTACCTTGGCACCAAAATACGAGAGCTCCATCGCCTCTTTATAGGAGAGGGTTTTCAGCAGGTAGGCATCCGGCACCAGGCGCGGGTCGCAGTTGTAGCAACCTTCCACGTCGGTCCAGATCTCGCAGCATTCGGCATCGACGCAGGCGGCCAGCACGGCAGCTGAGTAATCCGACCCATTGCGGCCCAGCAGCACGGTCTCACCCTTGTCGCTGCCACCGGTGAAGCCCGGCATCAGGTAGAGACAATCGGAACGCAGCCCCTTGGCGGCAAAGCGCAGGCGGGAGGCCTCGATGTCGACGTGAGCTTCGAGGTAGCCGCCGTCGGTGGCCAACAGTTGCTCCGGCACTATGATATCCAGCTCGAGGCCGCGCACTCGCAGCAACTCGTGCATGAAGGCGATGGAGAGGTTCTCACCGCGGCTCAGGATGCGGGCCTGCACGTTGTCCGGGCAGAGCCCCAGCAGCCGTATGCCCTGCATCAGTCGCTCCACCTGATCCAGCTCGGCGGTGAGGCGGGCCTGCAGTGCCTTGTCATCCAGCGCCGGATAGGCCGCCTTCAAACCCGCCAGCAGGCGGGAGAAGATACCGTTGATTTCAAACAGGGTGGAACTGGCATCCATGCCGCGACTGGTCTGCTCCACCAGGGCGACCAGGTGATTGGTCACCTTGGCTGGTGCCGACAGCACCAGGGCAACCTGGGATTGGCCGTGGGTATTGACCGCGATATCGGCTACCCGTAAAAAACGCTCTGCGTCGGCCAGTGACGACCCGCCAAACTTCAACACTCTCATCGCTTATCTCCCTGTGAACCCTGCAAATTGATCTGAAAACGGTCTAAAAACAACTCAACAAAAAGGCCCGTACTGGGTGGGTACGGGCCTTTTTTGATTTCTGTGCTTGTTCGTCAGCGCATCAACCGGCCCCAGTGCCACCTGTGGTGGTACCGGTAATAATGGTGGTGGTGATGACGTTGGTGAATGACTGCATGACGAACACTCTTGAACGAAGCTGGCTTTTAGCAATACCGCGGCAGGCGATGGGCTGTCAACTTAAACCTCATTGCCCCTTGCGTTCAAATCGGCGAACCAGGTCTTTGCAGAGCAGATGCAGCATATTCAAATCCCGCTGCGGCAGCATGGGCACTCGGTCCATCACCCATTGATGCAGTTTTTCATCCTGAGAAACTCCGAGTTCACCAAGTATTTCTGCTGTTTTGTGTTTCAGTACACGAACCTGCCCGGCGTTATCAAAATTTTCTGCTATAGCCTGCGGCTCATCCAGCAACTGGCTCATCTCGTAGGCATACAGCATGATCGCCTGCCCCAGGTTCAGCGACGGGTAGCTCACCTTGAGCGGCAGGTAGCTCAGCAGGTCGGCGTGGGCCAGCTGCTCGTTGGAGAGGCCGGATTCCTCACAGCCAAACACTATGGCGACCTTGCCGAGCGATGGCTTGGCGCGGATCTGCTCGCGGATCTCCCCCGGGGTGAGGTAGTGCTGATAGCGGCCACGCTGGCGGGCCGTGGTGGCGATCACCAGATCCATGTCGGCAAGCGCCTCCGGCAGGGTGTCGAATGCCTCGGCGTTGGTCAAAATGTCCTGCGCCCCGTGGGCTACCCAGCTAGCCTCCTCCTCTTCGTGTACCCGGCTCGCCACCAGTCGCATGGCATCGAAGCCCATGGTTTTCATGGCGCGGGCAGCGGCCCCGACGTTGGATGCCCGGGCAGGCGCCACCAGCACAAAATAGAGTTTCATTGGGTTTCCTCTTGGGCAGGCCGACCGCTTGAACAGGCTGCAAATGGTCGGCAAAACAGGGGCGCAATCTACCGTTTATCCCCCGAAATTGCCACTTGAACAGACGTTTGAATGTTGCCATAGTGGCCAGACGTGTGAACAAACTGCTAGCCATTCTCGGCATGAATGCCGCGAGGGATTGAGCGCTTGCAGGGCAAGGACAGGACGACAGACCAGCCCCGGACTCAGCCGCCATACCGGCCGACACATCACAAGGAAGAGAGAGATGCAGCAGCCATTGGAACAGGCCGTCGCCGAGACTATCTTGCAACGCTTCGAGTCGTTTTACAGCCGGTTTCTCGAGATAACCCAGGGCAGCAAGAGCCGCTTCGAGAACAGCGACTGGCTGGGAGTGCAGCTCGCCGGGCGCGAGCGCATTCGCCTCTATGATCACCACGTGGGCGCAACCACGGCCCTGATCAAGCAGATGATGGGGGAGCATCACGCCACCCAGGAGCTGCTCAAGCGGGTAAAGGGCGCCTTCAGCGATCTGCTGCCCCGCTGTGACAACTTCGAGGTGGCGGAGTCCTTCTTCAACTCCGTCTATCGCCGCATCTTCCGCCATCGCAACATTCGCGACGAGAACCTCTACATCCACCCGTTTCGCAGCCGGGGGGAACATCCGGATCTGAGCGCTCTGCTGCGGGTCTATCGCACCGACCTTACCCACCTGCCCCAGACCCTGAGCCAGCTGCTCGGGGATTACAGCTTCACCCTCCCCTACGAGGACAAGCAGCGCGACATTGTCGACATCCACCGCCATCTTGCCGAGAACGGCCCGCAGATCTTGCATGAAGAGCCCTTCGCCATCGAGCTGCTCAAAGAGGTGTTCTACCGCAACAAGGGGGCCTATCTGGTGGGGCTTATTCGGGTGAAGGGACAGGTATTCCCCTTCATTCTGCCGCTGCTCAGCACAGGCCAGAGCATCTATGTGGATACCGTCATCTTCGAGCCGGAGCTGGCCTCCATCGTCTTCGGTTTCGCCCGCGCCTACTTCATGGTCTACGCCCCTGTGCCGGCGCTGTTTGTGGTGTTTCTGCGCCAGATCATGCCCCACAAGCCCGATTACGAGATCTACAACGCCATCGGCTGCCAGAAGCACGGCAAGACAGAGCTCTATCGTCACTATCAGCAGCACCTGGCCCAGAGCCGAGAGCCGTTCGTCATAGCCCCCGGCATCAAGGGGATGGTGATGAGCGTGTTCACCCTCCCCTCCTATGACGTTGTGTTCAAGGTGATAAAAGACGAGTTCACCCCGCCCAAGGATGTGAGCCACGAGCAGGTGAAGGCCAAGTACCGGCTGGTAAAACAGCACGATAGGGTGGGCCGCATGGCCGACACCCAGGAGTTCACCAACTTCGAGTTTCCCCTGGATCGCATCTCGCCCGAGCTGCTGGCCGAGCTGAAAACGGTGGCCCCCTCGGCGCTCACCATCACCAGTGACAAGCTGGTGATAAAACACCTCTACACAGAGCGCAAGATGATCCCGCTCAACCTCTATCTGGACAAGGCGGACGAGCAGCAGACCCGACTCGCTCTGGAGGAGTACGGCAACGCCATCAAACAGCTGGCGGCGGCCAACATCTTCCCCGGCGACATGCTGTTCAAGAACTTCGGCGTCACCCGCCACGGCCGGGTGGTCTTCTACGACTACGACGAGATCTGCTACATGACGGAGTGCAACTTCCGCCAGATCCCGCCACCGCGCTACCCGGAAGATGAATGGAGCGCCGAGCCCTGGTATTCGGTGGCCCCCAACGACATCTTCCCCGAGGAGTTCGCCACCTTCCTGCTGCAAAAGCCCCAGGTGCGGGAGATCATGATGCAGCTGCACAAGGAGATGTTCGACGCCAACTACTGGAAGATGCTGCAGAGCAACATCAAGGTGGGGGTGTTCGAGGATGTCTATCCCTATCGACGCAAGAAGCGCTTCAAGTTCCAGCGGGGGGGATGAGGATTAACTCTCGGCGCCTTGCCGGTGATTCAAGATGCGATGCATCTTGCGATGCTTGCTGGCACAAGCCGCAAAACGGCATTGAAAAGGGACGCCGCGGCGTCCCTTGCTGATCGCGGCTGCCTGCGCATGCTACGACAGCCTCTGACAGGAATATCAGTTACTTGGCGGCCGGCATGGCATCGAAGGTGAGCAGCGCCACCTTGTTGGCATCACTCAGCACCAGCTGTTGACCGCTGACCTTGAAGGTTGCCACCTTCTCCAGTTTCTGCAGATAGAGCATCTCCTTGCCGGCCAGATCGCCCATGCACATCATGCGGGTCGAGCCCATGGCCCCCAGCGTCAATACGCCGTCACCCTGCTGGGTGATGCCGCCAAAATAGCGGTTGCAGCCGCCCTTGCCCGCCACCTTGTCACCCGCGACCTGCAGGGTGAAGGTATCGCCGCTCGCCCCCTGCAGCTGCCAGGTGGATGCTTGCAGTTGAGCCAGATTGGAACCAGTTGCCATGGCGCAGCCTCCCAGTGCCAGTGCGGCCAGCAGGGTCAGTTTCTTGTTCATGGGTTCACCTCTTGATGTGAGAGAAATAGGGAAAGGAAAGTGATGATGGTGGCCTGTTTATCATGAGTCGGCGGCAGATTAAAACTGTTTTATTGTGATCTGGGTTGCCTTTACTAGCAGCTGGCATGTGCCATGCTTGTATTCCTGTTCCGGACCCAGGGAGGGGAAAAGAATGGTCAAACCACTCATCATCGCACTCGCTTCATGCCTCAGCCTCGGTGCCCAGGCCGCCGACTGGGATTTCCTCAAGAGCGAGGCAAACAGCCAGCTCTACGTAAAAAGCTATTCCGGCGTGCTGCTCGGCAGCCAGTCCCATCACAGCGACAATTTCGATCTCTGGCTCATCAACACCGGCTACCAGTATCCGGTACAGGACGATGTCAGCCTCTACATGGAAGCCGGGCCGGCGGTGGGTACCCACAGCGAGCAGACTGGTTTCAATATCAGCTCGGGGGTGCGCTATCAGCTCTCCCCCTCGCTGAACATCGGCAGCCAGCTCAAGCAGCTGGAAGTGAACAAGGCCAGCACACTGCTGGAGCTCAATACCAGCCTGCTGCTCACCCCGCAGCTGGCCATCACGGCCAACTACGGCGTCAGCGCCTTCAGCACGGAACAGTCCCTCAGCATAGGCGTCGGCCTCAACTTCTGACCGCTCAGATGAGCCGGGTGGCGCTCACCAGTACGCCGTTGAGGTCGGCGTAGACGTAGTCACCCGGATGTATGGTCACTCCGGCAAACGACACCACGGCATCCAGCTCACCCTGACCCCGCTTCTCGGTCTTGACCGGGCAGGCCGCCAGCGCCTTGACCCCCAGCGCCAGCGTTGCCAAGGTGCCCACGTCGCGCACGGCACCGTGGATCAGGATCCCCTCCCATCCCTGCTCCGCCGCCTTGATGGCCAGCTGATCACCGAGCAGGGCGCGGCGCAACGAACCACCGCCATCGATCACCATCACCCGCCCCTGGCCGGGCCGCGTGACAAGCTCCCGCACCAGGCTGTTGTCTTCATAGCAGGAGAGGGTGACCGCCTGACCATAAAACAGCGGCTTGCCACCAAAATTATGGAACAGCGGCTCGGCCACTTGCAGGGCATCGCCGTGTTGATCGCAGAGGTCGGGCAGTAGATCCAGCATCATAAGCTTCCTTCCATGGACATGAATTCGCTCATTCTTTCATCAAGCCGGGTTCCTGACAATCCAGTGGGATTCAATTCTGCCCAGATGGAGAGGTATGCCTTTCATCAATACCGGCAGCAACCAGAGCTCCCCCCGCTCCACCCAATAGAGGGCGTGCTGGCCGAAACGGGCAGCCAGATCGATGGCCTCAGCGCGGGAGGAAGCCAGCAACAGCGACGATTCGCGCCAACTTTCATCGGGCGAGCTCCCCCAGCAGGGCCCCATGGCCATCATGCGGGGAGATGCCGCGATCACCCGCCAGAGGGCCCGCTGGCGCCGGGTATTACGACGCATTCCCACCTCGCGACTGGCCGGATTCCAGCCCGTCACTATGGCGTAAGCGGGCCATTGCGGCGCCGCAAAGGGTGCAATAAAACAAATTTTTCTGTAGTTTTCCCACAAATTCATGTCAACCACATGTTACATTCCATTACATTTTATAAGGGCGAAAATGGGGGCAACCCCAAGTATCATGCTGTGAACTCAGGGTTTGACCTATATCAAACCAGAGTTAAAAAGTTGCTATCTGACGGCAAAGAGTGTTGTTATGCGCCTGTTAACTGATAAAATGCAGCCACTTTTGTAATGGACTACCTTTCCAGGCTTCTCTCGATCAGACTTGTTGAGAGCCTATGTGTGGCACAGGGATGTTTGCCAACGCTGATGCCAAATTCGCGATAATCCGACCTGACATTCATACCCAGGATGACGTAATAAATTTTCAGGACCGGTCGGGTAACGCCAAAGAGTGTTAAAATTTAGATAACTAACTGATAAGAATCTGGGAATACTCATGCAAACACCACACATTCTGATCGTCGAAGACGAACTGGTCACCCGCAATACCCTGAAAAGCATCTTCGAGGCCGAAGGCTATATAGTGCTCGAAGCCAACAATGGCGACGAGATGCATCAAGCCCTGACCGCCCACACCATCAATCTGGTGATTATGGACATCAACCTGCCGGGCAAGAATGGCCTGCTGCTGGCACGCGAGCTGCGTGAAGATGACAACATAGCCCTGATGTTCCTGACCGGTCGTGACAATGAAGTGGACAAGATCCTGGGTCTGGAAATCGGCGCCGATGATTACATCACCAAGCCGTTCAACCCCCGTGAACTGACTATTCGTGCCCGCAACCTGCTGAGCCGCACCATGAATGTGGCCGCCGGTGGCGAAGAGAAGAAGCTGGTTGAACGTTACCTGTTCAACGGCTGGGCACTGGACATCAACAGCCGCGCACTGGTCAGCCCGGCTGGCGACATGTTCAAGCTGCCGCGCTCCGAATTCCGTGCCATGCTGCACTTCTGCGAAAACCCGGGCCAGATCCAGACCCGTGCCGAGCTGCTCAAGAAGATGACAGGCCGCGAGCTCAAGCCTCACGACCGTACCGTGGATGTCACCATACGCCGTATTCGCAAGCACTTCGAAAGCGTCAACGACACCCCGGAGATCATCGCCACCATACATGGCGAAGGCTACCGCTTCTGTGGCGAGCTGGAACAGGAATAATCCCTGTTCGTCGGATCCCAGTGTGGTAAGAGAGGCGCCGTTGGCGCCTCTTTCGTTTACGGCGTTCGGGGCAAGCACAGCTGGCAACATCCGATGAGCCAGCAAACAAAAAGCCCACTCGCAGGAGTGGGCTTTTTGCATGAAAGCTGGAGCGGGCAGCGGGAATCGAACCCGCATCATCAGCTTGGAAGGCTGAGGTAATAGCCATTATACGATGCCCGCTAGGCATCAAAATCGCAGCAGATACCAGGCATCAAACAAACGTCGAGAAGCAGTGCGCTAATAACAAGACGGCTTGGTTACCGGGGATCAGAATGTGGAGCGGGTGATGGGAATCGAACCCACGTATGCAGCTTGGGAAGCTACCGTTCTACCATTGAACTACACCCGCGTCAGGGCCTCTACTATATGCATTTTGCCGCCGAGCGCAATCACCGCAGTGCTGTTTTTTACCATAAATCAAGCTGTTCGACCAACTAATGAGCAGCAAGCTGTTTTTTCCATCAAACATTTTCAACACCGGGAATTTACAAGGTTGCCAATGCCGGGGGCCGAGGATAGTCTTGCGCCACTCGACGCGAGGATGGTGGTAATGGACAAAAAAACTCAGAAACATCTCTATGGCTGGTTGCGCAACCAGTCGAGCCACGGCCGACGCTGGATCGGTCTCTCCATCGGCTTTGGTCTGGGTCAGGGCATACTGATGGTGGCACAGGCCTGGTTGCTGGCGACCCTGTTGCATGGCTTCATCATAGAGGGAGCCACTCCGGAACAATCCATTCCCCTCTTCATCACCCTGCTGCTGGTGACCCTGACCAAGGCGGCGCTGGCCTATGGCCGTGAAGTGACCAGCTTCAAGGCGGGCAGCGCGGTACGCCAGGCCATTCGCGAGCTGGTGCTCACCCGTCTCGGTCGGCTCGGCCCTGCCTATATCCAGCGACGCCCGGCCGGCAGCTGGGCCAGCCTGCTGCTGGAACAAATTGAAAACATGCAGGATTTCTTCTCCCGTTACCTGCCGCAGATGGCCATTGCCGTCTTTATTCCCGTGGTGATCCTGGTGGCCGTGTTCCCGGTCAACTGGGCGGCGGGTCTGATCCTGCTGGGCACGGCGCCCCTCATTCCGCTGTTCATGATCCTGGTGGGGGTGGGCGCCGCCGATGCCAACCGCCGCAACTTCCAGGCACTGGCGCGTCTCTCCGGCCACTTCCTCGATCGCCTGAAGGGGCTGCGCACTTTGCAGCTTTTCATGCGCACCCAGGCGGAAGGGGATGCCATTCGCGATGCCTCGGAAGATTTTCGCGAGCGCACCATGGAGGTGCTGCGCCTCGCTTTCCTGAGCACGGCCGTGCTTGAATTCTTCGCCGCCATCTCGGTGGCGCTGGTGGCTGTCTACTTCGGTTTCTCCTACATAGATCACCTGAACTTCGGCCACTATGGCACCAAGGTCACCCTGTTTACCGGCCTGTTCGTGCTCTTCCTCGCCCCCGAGTTCTACGCCCCGCTGCGCGAGCTTGGCGCCCACTACCACGCCAAGGCGCAGGCCATAGGCGCGGCCGAGCAGTTGCTGGAATTCCTCGAGGCCGACGTGAGCGAGCCCGCCTCTGGCAACGCCCCTTTCCATGCCGACACCCCCATCAAGGTCGAAGCCAAAGACCTTGAAGTGCTGAGTGCCGAAGGCAAGGTGCTGGTCGGCCCCATCGACTTCACCCTGGAGGCGGGTTCACGCACGGCGCTCATCGGTATCAGCGGCGCCGGCAAGAGCTCGCTGGTCAACGCCCTGCTCGGCTTTGCCCCCTATCGTGGTGAACTCAAGGTCAACGGCCAGGAGCTGGCCAGCCTCGACATGAGCCAGTGGCGGCTGCAGCTGGGCTGGCTCTCCCAGAACCCGCAGCTGTTCCACGCCTCCTTGCGCGACAACCTGCTGCTGGCCAAGCCGTCAGCCAGCGATGCCGAGCTGGAAGCCGCCCTGAAACGGGCACAGGCCTGGGAATTTGCCATGGAGAAGGGGCTCGACTATCCGGTCGGGGATCAGGCCGGCGGCCTCTCAGTCGGTCAGGCCCAGCGCCTCGCCCTGGCCCGTACCCTGCTCAAATCCACCCAGCTGATGGTACTGGATGAGCCCACCGCCAGCCTGGACCGCCACTCGGAGCGCGCCATCATGACCACGCTGGAGCAGGCGATGGCGGGCCAGACCCTGCTGATGATCACCCACCGCCTCGATCAACTGACCAAGATGGACAAGATACTGGTGCTGGCGCGCGGCCAGCTGGTGGAGCAAGGCAACTTCCAGCAACTGAGCAGGGCGCAGGGCCCGTTCGCCCGCCTCTTGTCCCAACACCCGGGGGATTCTCTCGATGACTGATCTATTGCCGTTTCTGCGCCTCTATCGTCAGCACTGGCTGAGCCTCTCGCTGGGCCTGCTGCTGGCCCTGGTGACCCTGGTGGCCGGCATGGGACTGCTGTCGCTCTCCGGCTGGTTCCTCTCCGCCGCCGCCGTGGCGGGACTGGCCGTCGCCAGCCGCGATACCTTCAACTACATGACCCCGGCCGGCGGGGTACGTTTCTTCTCCATCATCCGCACCGCGGGTCGCTGGGGCGAGCGGGTGGTGAGCCACGACGCCACCTTCCGGGTGCTGACCCGGTTGCGGGTCTGGTTCTGGCAAAAGCTCTCGCCGCTCTCCACCGGCACCCTGGCAGGCTTTCGCCAGGCGGATCTGCTCAACCGGCTGGTAGCCGACATAGACGCCATGGATCACGTCTATCTGCGCCTGGTCACCCCCATAGGCGCGGCCCTGCTCAGCTGCGCCGGTCTGGTGTTCTTCCTCTCCTTCTTCGACAGCCGTCTCGCCCTGACTCTGGGCGCCATACTGCTGCTTGGCATGATAGCCCTGCCGCTGGTGTTCTACTTCCTCGGTCGCCAGCCCGGTCGTCGGCTGATCGCCGAGAAATCGGCCATGCGAACCCGCATGGTGGACTATCTGGACGGTCAGGCCGAACTGCAGATGTTTGCCGCCGCCCCCAAGGCGCTGACCGAGCTGAAACAGGCCGAACAGGCACTGCTGACCGCCCAGGCCCGCATGGCCAGAGTGAGCGGCCTTGCCAACTTCTCGGTGCAGCTGCTCAGCGGCTGGACCCTGACTCTGATGCTCTGGCTGGCCGGCCACGGTGTGGCAGGTGCCGCGCCGGATCCCATCACGGCGCTCATGGTGTTTGCCACCCTGGCGAGCTTCGAGGCCTTGCTGCCGCTGGCGGGTGCCTTCCAGCACCTCTCCACCAGCCTCACCTCGGCCCGTCGTCTCAACGAGATACTGCAGGAGGCCAAGGCCCCCGAGTGGGGAGCCGAGCAGCAACACGCCAGCATCGGCACCCTGCAGATCAGCGACCTCTATTTCGGCTATCCCGGCAACCCGCATCCTGTGCTGCGCGGTTGCACCCTGCAACTGCAGGCGGGCGAGAAGCTGGCGCTGCTGGGCCAGACAGGTTGCGGCAAGTCCACCCTGATGGGGCTGTTGACCCGGGAGTGGAGCCCGCAGGCAGGCAAGATCCTGCTCGATGGCAAGCCGCTCACCGACTACAGCGAAGGGGCGCTGCGCGCCTCGTTGTCGGTGGTGAGCCAGCGGGTTCACCTGTTTGCCGATACCTTGCGAGGCAACCTCAAGCTGGCCGCCCCCGATGCCAGTGACGAGCAACTGGTGCAGGTACTGACCCAGGTCGGCCTGGCCAATCTGCTGGAAGATGACAACGGCCACAGCGACAGCGGGCTCAATGCCTGGCTGGGGGATGGCGGCCGCCCGCTCTCAGGTGGCGAGCGACGCCGCATCGGCATCGCCCGCGCCCTGCTGCACGATGCCCCGCTCTGGCTGCTGGATGAGCCGACCGAGGGGCTCGACAGCCAGACCGAACGGGAGATCATGGACCTGTTGTTCAGACTGGGGGCGGATCGCTCCTTGCTGCTCATCTCCCACCGCCTGCTGGGGCTGGAGCAGATGGACCGTATTGCCCTGATGGAAGAGGGGCAGATCCGCCTCTGCGCCCCCCATCACGAGTTGCTGGCGGATGATTACTACCTCAGCCTGCATCAACGGCTGGCACCGGCCTGATCGCAAGCACGGCAGAGGGGCGCACCTGCGCCCTTCTCACATCATGAGTTGCCGGCTGATGATGACTACCGCAACCTGCATCAGCGGCTGGCACCGGCCTGATCGCAAGCACGGCAGAGGGGCGCACCTGCGCCCTTCTCACATCATGAGTTGCCGGCCGATGACGACTATCGCAGCCTGCATCAGCGGCTGGCACCGGCCTGATCGCAAGCACGGCAGAGGGGCGCACCTGCGCCCTTCTCACATCATGAGTTGCCGGCCGATGATGACTATCGCAGCCTGCACCAGCGGCTGGCTCCGGTCTGAGCGCAAGCACGGCAGAGGGGCGCACCTGCGCCCTTCTCACACCACGAGTTGCTGGCCGATGATGACTACCGCAGCCTGCACCAGCGGCTGGTACCGGCCTGATCGCAAGCACGGCAGAGGGCGCACCTGCGCCCTTCTCACACCATGAGTTGCCGGCCGATGACGACTATCGCAGCCTGCATCAGCGGCTGGCACCGGTCTGATCGCAAGCACGGCAGAGGGGCGCACCTGCGCCCTTCTCACATCATGATGACGACTATCGCAGCCGGTATCAGCGTGCAAGAACCTGTCTGATCCCCGTCACACCCCGTCTCCATGGCTGAAAATGGGGCTGGTCGCAGGCAGCGACTGGCCCCTATAATGGCCCCCTCACAGTTCAACAAGATACCGACATGAAACGCCTTATCCTGATGATGCCCCTGATCGCCTCCGGTTGCGCCGACTTCTCTTTCAACAGCAACCTGGACAAGGAAAATTTCGACGAGTACTTCAAGCCGGGCGGCGTCCAGATCTATGAGCAGGGTCAGCTGGCTGACCTCAACTACCTCTACCTCGGCACTGTCGAGGGGGAATCCTGCCAGAGCGATGCCAAGCAGCCCATCCCCAACGCAGGTGAAGCCCGCACCCTGGCGCGCCGCCGCGTGGCCGACATGGGTGGCAACGGTGTCACCTTCGACAAGTGCGCCGAGTTCAGCGACACCCCGGGCTGCCTGAAACAGGTGATCTGCTACGGGCAGGCGCTGAAAGTGGCGCAAGAGAAGTAAGGACCCAATGGCACTGGCCATAGTCCGGCTCGGCAGCCCTCGCCTCCCCGATGAGGGGCTGCGCATCGGCACTGTGCGGCGTCCGCCCCGTGGCGTGCCCAAGAGCGAATTTGCCAGTCAGGATTGGTACGACGTCTGGTTCCCCAACCTGGCCCCCAGCAGCGAGACCATGAAGCTGGGCCAGGCTGCCGAGACGCCGGCCCAATGGGCGGCCTTCTGCAAGCAGTACAAGGCCGAGATGGCCAGCCCCTGCGCCCGCCACGATCTGGCGCTGCTGGCCGCCCTCTCCCACACCACCAACCTGTCGGTGGGTTGCTACTGTGAGCAGGCCGAGCGCTGTCATCGCACCCTGCTGAAAGAGCTGCTGATCCAGTGCGGCGCCAGGCTGCGCTAACCCGCACCGCTGGTGAATGAAAGAGGGCGTCCCACAGGACGCCCTCTTTCATATGCTGGCCATCAAGGCAGGATGGGGACACCCCGACCCTATTGCAGACTGCCCACCCGCAACACTTGCTGCAGCGCCCGCTCCTGCTCGGCCGTCATCCCGGCCACCAGGGCCTGATCGTTATCCGCCAGCCACTGGGCCAGATCGGCCACCGTCTCCTCCAGCGGCCGAAAGTTGAGCCCCTGCACTATGGCTGCCTCGGCGCTGATGCGGCCATAGCCGGCATACTCCGGCAACTCGTTGGGCAACAGGGTCGGGTAGCTCTGCCAGGGCTCGACACCGGCTGCCAGCAGCGCGGGCCAGGGCACCCACTCAGGTTGCGGCGCCATGGCGGGCGCGAGTCGGGCTGCTATGCGATCCACCCAGTCCACCAGCGCTATGCCGGGCTTGAGCAGGTTGAAGATGCCCCCCAGCTGCTGCTCGGCGGCGCGCAGCACGAACTCGGCGCAGTCACGTACGTCCAGGTATTGCAATCGATCCTGCCCCTCCCCCGGCAGCAGCCAGGGCCCCCCTTGCTGTATCCGCTTCACCCACCAGGCCAGACGGCCGGTCGGATCATAGGGGCCGCACAGCACGCCGGGGCGCAGAATGCAGAGCCGCTCGCCCCAGCGGGCCCGATATTCGGCCTCGCACAACACCTTCAGGGGGCCATAGTCGGTGGGCGTCTCCCCGGCCCCTGTCTCGTGCAGCGGCGCCGACTCATCCATCCCCCGCTGGGCGAAGTCGCGATAGACGCTGATGGTGGAGATGAAGATCAGCCGCTCGCAGCGCCCGAGCAGGGCTGCCGAGAGGCTGGCCGCCTGCTCGGGCCGGTAGCAGCAGGTGTCGATGGCCAGATCCCAGCCGGGCCCTTCCCCGTGCAGGGCGTGCAGATCCTTGTCCCTGTCACCGGTGAGCTGTACCAGATCGCGCCAATCCGGGTGCTGGCGATGACCCCGATTGAACAGGGTCACCTCGTGGCCCCAATCCAGCGCCAGCGAGGTGAGGTGGCGGCCCAGAAAACCTGTGCCGCCGATGATCAGCAGTTTCATCCATGTCCCTCCTGTCCGGCACGATTGGCTGTCTCGGGTATGACTCGCCTTGCATGCCGGTATTCATAGTGCCCCCACCCTACCCAAGTTGGCGGCGGGGTACAGCCTCCATGGCGCGGGGATGAGACTGTGATCACGGCAAGGCATAAGGGAAAGGGTCTGGGAAAGGGAGACAGGGAGCCCGGCCAGGCAAGGGAGGCGAGGCCTGCGTTTTGGCGCCGCCTGTGCTAAATTGCCGGGGTTTTCAGTCAGGATCCGCCATGAAGTTCGAAATCGACACCCTGGGTATCATCCGCTCTCCCTACAAGGAGAAGTTCGCCATCCCCCGCCAGCCCGGTCTGGTCAAGTCGGCCCGTGCCCGCCTCGAGCTGCTGCCCCCTTACGATCAACCGGACGTGCTGCGCGGCATTGAGCAGTTCTCCCACCTCTGGCTCAGCTTCGTGTTTCACCAGACCATGGATCAGGGCTGGCACCCGACGGTGCGTCCGCCGCGGCTCGGCGGCAACGAACGGGTCGGCGTCTTTGCCACCCGCTCCACCTTCCGCCCCAACCCGCTCGGTCTGTCGGTGGTCGAGCTGCACGGGGTGGGTCGCGAGCGGGGCAAGCTGTGGCTGGAGCTCGGCGCGGTCGATCTGCTCGATGGCACCCCCATAGTCGACATCAAGCCCTACATCCCCTATGCCGACAGCCTGCCGGACGCCTGTGGCGGCTTCGCCCCCGACGCCCCCACCCCGCCGCTGGCGGTGAGTTTCAGCCCGGAGGCGGAGCAACAGCTGCAACCCTGGCTCAAGGCCCATCCCGAGCTGCGCCTGCTGGTGAGCGAGGTGCTGGCACAGGATCCCCGCCCCGCCTACAAGAAGGGCAAGCCGGACGACAAGGAGTACGGGGTACGCCTGTTCGATCTCAACGTGCGCTTTCGCATCAACGAACCCGACTGCCTGGTGCTGGCCATAGCGCCCGCCTGATCGCCAGGCGATTGAGAGCAATAAAAAAAACCACCCGAAGGTGGTTTTTTTATGGCTATGTC
>NZ_CDDA01000029.1 GCF_000819745.1 Aeromonas bestiarum
ATGACCTACTTCAAGATTAGCCTTTCAACGCATAATTGGGACAGCGCCTTTGAGAAAGGCTCCTCTGATTTCTTCATTAGAGACAAAAATACGCCGATTACATCAAAAACAACCCCTCCTTGAGCCAATATGAGCCTGGGCGTAACAGAGCTAAATATCTAACTGGAGAATAACTGTGAAAAGACTATCTTTTGCTCTTTTTTTTATATCATTGAGTGTGTTTTCAAACACAGATCGTAATTGTGATATCTCTGCGCCATCTACCAATCTTGCTGCTTGTTATGAAAGTAAATCAAAACAAGCTGATGCTGAGTTAAACAAAACATATAATAATTTAAAATCTACATTGTTATCTAGCGGTTATGATAAGCAATCTAAAGAAAAATACTGGAGTCAACTGGTTCAATCCCAAAGATATTGGATTAAGCTCAGAGATGCTCAGAGATGCTCAGAGATGCTCAGTGTTACGCGAGGGGAGCTTTTTTTGAAGACAGTTCTATTGCTCAACTGATAGAGATTAAAAAATGCCTTATGAATGTAACAAAGGAAAGAGTGTTTTTTTTGAATAATGAGATTCAATTCATTCATGATTTACCTTGATAGGCAAGGCTGATGGCCAAGGACGGCTCTGCATCAGTTTTGTGCCCATCAGATGGTTGTGTAGCATATATTTATAAAGCAACATATTAGGCAAAAAATATAGAGGGAAGTGGCCTGTCCAAGTCGCTTATTTAATTTGAACGGTAGTTATCCAGTAACAAATTCAGTCCAGGTATCCATCATGGGGAGGCGTTGATCCAGTAAGTCCGTACGGTGGGAAAATCTGGGAGCCCAATATTTTTGACTCTGCTAGATACTCAACCATTTACTCCGCAGGAAATGGGTAAAAAGTGGTATGGACGGCTTTGTCGAGATTTTGTTGAGCAGCGTATTATAACTCTAGAGTAACTTAAATGAATAAATATTTGGTCTTGGTTTTTATTCTGTTGTCTTCTGTCTGCCGTGCTGAAGATGTCGGCGTAGACTATCGATGCTTTGTTAGTCCCAATGGTAAAATTAAAATGCGAATGATGTGGGCCTCCACTGTAGGTTGGGTTGGAGGATATGTTCAATATGGGAAAAATAAAGATAAAATAACTATAGTCCAAGTGAATTATGAAGAAGAGACGAATGACGAAGGTCGACCGTATGCTGTTAATAGTGACTGGGTTGAAATAGTTGATGGCAAGGTAAATGGACGGTATCACTTTGGTTACCAAGGTGCTAACTTTGACAATGTGTTTTATATAAATGTTAAAGGAAAGAAATTTGATTTCTCTCAGGCATTAGAAAATTATGAGGATTGTTTTTGATTACGGTGGTTGTGAAATACTGAGGCACCTCATTCATCGGGTGTACAGATCTAGTTATCACCTGACGGCGTTGTTGCCCAAATCAACCATCAAGTCATCACTTCCCCAGCCCCGGGTGACCGCTACACTCGGGGCTTTCTGACAGGCAGACCTAGGGTATTCAGTTTGTTTATGGCACCTACATACGCCATGACTTCTCCCACTTGGCCGTTGTAGTTACGCAGACAGATTTTCCCCGCCAGCAACTGCTTGAACCGATATCACCCAGTAGGTATTGATAATAGTGAGTGCAAATTCGTGAGGTTATAATGAGGAAGTATGGTTTTTTAATTTTCATTTTAAATTTAATTTCCCCCACTTTGTTTGTGAGCGCGGCTGATATTATTCAAGGGCCCTATAGGATAAGTAATGATACAGCGAGCGTTCAAATTGAGGAAAAAGATGACATAAACTGTCCATTATCTATGGTTATTTATGATAAAATATCACATTATGAGCTGGATAAAATATGTGAGAACGGCGATTACCCGAATCTTAGGAGCGTTTTTTTCTTTACTCTGAAAGGTGTGAATCATATAGGAACTATAGTTTCATGGCATAGTAAGCATCAGGCAGAAGGGATTGATGAGACAAATATTGAAGTTAATATTTATAAAAAGAACGCTGGTGGAGAATATACTTTTGATAAAGCAAAGACTTTGGATCCAGTTTTAAGTGGCACAGAGGATGGTACCGGTGATGGAACATATAAGTTTAACAATGCAATATCGGTAAAGAAGTATATGAAAGAAAAATATGGTTAAGAATTTGGTAAGGTGCAATAGACATCCAGTAAAAATATGGGGTGCACACCTTGTTCATAGCTGTTTAGCTGCATGTTAAAGATCATTGATGGCAGCTGATAAGCTGGTAGTAGCATGAACAAATATAGTTGCCACCTGACACCGGTCTCAAACCGGTGTCTTGCTTACCCCACTTTAGATCGCACTTCTTTCGGTATCAGTTTCAACCTCTTCTTGAACATGCGGTAGGGGGTCTATCCCTCTATAATTCTGCCCTGATGTGGCTGCTGGGTGTTGTAGTGATCAAGGTAGCTGTCCAAGTCTGTCTGCATCTGCCCCACTAACTCATACCAAGTTGTCTTCCCCTTGATACGGAAGTGTTCATCGAGCAAGGTTCGATGTAGCCGCTCGATAAACCCGTTGCTCTGCGGTCTGCGCGCCTTGGTGGTCTGTAGCTTAATCCCCTCCAGTTGCAGAAACAGCTCGTAGGATGATGGTCAGGGTGTCCGCAGAACTCACGCCCGTTATCCGGCAGGATGGTATAGACCCGCGCCTCGTGAGCCTCGAAGAACGACAGTGTCGTTTCATTGAGCACATGGACTGAGGTAACTGGCAGCTTGCTGGTGTAGAGCCGTCCCCAGGCGTGGCGGTTGTAGCGGTCCAGCACGGTTTGCAGATACACCTTACCAACCCCTTGAGCTTGCTGATGAAGAAGGTGTCGACCGTCACCAGTTCCTCGATGTAGTGGATTTCTAGCTGGCGTTCTCGAAACTACGGACTGAAGTGCTCAAGCAGGTGAATTTGCTCATCGTTAAGCCCAATCGCCTATTCTCGATGGTCCATGTGAGGTGTAACAAGCGGTTGAGTTTAGAGAGCAAATGCATGCCACAGACACGGCCAGCACCGACGCTGATGCCTTTTAGGGTGAGTACCTGTGAGGCCCGTTGCGGACATTTTTACAGGCAATCGTCAGCACACAAGGAGGGGGTTTATTTCTACTGGATTTAAATAGATAGGATTGGGTGTTTTTTAAAGGAGGAAATGGGGTGGCTGATGGGGCTCGAACCCACGACAACCGGAATCACAATCCGGGACTCTACCAACTGAGCTACAGCCACCACTGAAAATTTCCATTAATACTATCCATCCCTGGGAGGGAGGATTCATTAATGGTGCGCCCTGCAGGATTCGAACCTGCGACCCACGGCTTAGAAGGCCGTTGCTCTATCCGACTGAGCTAAGGGCGCTCTGTATCGATCAGCCAAGGTGGCTCATCGATGAACTTGGTCGGTGATAAAGGATTCGAACCTTTGACCCTCTGGTCCCAAACCAGATGCGCTACCGGGCTGCGCTAATCACCGAAAATTTCTTGTCCAGCATACCGATAGCGGCGGTACTGGGCAACGGGCGGGCATCATACCCAAGCGGGAAAGGCAGCGTCAACGTATTTTTCCGCTAGTAAATTCAAGTGCCTACTTATTGCCCGCCCAGCGAGCGCTGCTAACACCCGCGCCAAAAAAATGCGACAATGCGCGGCAGTTGAACACATGGTGAGTGAAGAACGATGTCTGCCAAAATCATTGATGGAAAACAGGTTGCGCAAACGATTCGCAATCAGGTCGCAGCGCAAGTCCAACAGCGGTTGGCACAAGGGAAACGGGCGCCAGGTCTGGCGGTGATCCTGGTCGGAGTGGATCCGGCATCTCAGGTCTATGTCGGCAGCAAGCGCCGCGCCTGTGAAGAGGTGGGGTTTATCTCCCGCTCTTACGATCTGAGCGCGACGGCGAGCCAGGAAGAGCTGCTGGCTCTGATCGATCGGCTCAATGATGATGCGGACGTAGACGGCATTCTGGTGCAACTGCCGCTGCCGGCCCATTGTGATACGACTCAGGTGTTGGAGCGTATCCGTCCCGACAAGGATGTGGATGGCTTCCACCCGTACAACGTGGGCCGTCTGGCGCAACGTATTCCGGCGCTGCGCCCCTGTACGCCCAAGGGCATCATGACGCTGATTGAGGCTACGGGTGTCAAGACACACGGCCTGCATGCGGTAGTGGTCGGGGCATCCAATATTGTGGGGCGCCCGATGACGCTGGAGCTGCTGCTGGCCGGTTGTACCACGACCACTTGTCACCGCTTCACTCAGGATCTGGAAGATCAGGTGCGTCGCGCCGACTTGCTGGTCGTGGCCGTGGGCAAGCCGAACTTCATTCCGGGGGAGTGGATCAAGCCGGGGGCCCTGGTGATCGATGTGGGCATCAATCGTCTGGCCGACGGTTCTCTGGTGGGGGATGTGGAGTTCGAGACGGCGCGTAATCACGCCTCCTTCATCACTCCGGTTCCGGGGGGGGTTGGTCCCATGACGGTGGCTAGCCTGATGGAAAACACCCTGAGTGCCTGCCAGGACTACCACGACCAAGCCCTGTGATGGTCGATGAAGCCCACGTCTGACGGGCTTCACGCTCGCAATCGCGCAGCGCAATAAAAAACCCGGCGACCTTGCGGTTAGCCGGGTTTTTTATTTATCCAGTTCGACTCTTACATGTTCTGTGCTTCGTTTGGCACGATGACAGAGGCGTGATTTCCTTTCGGCCCCTGCTGCAGTTCGAAGTTGACTGCCTGACCTGCTTTCAAGGTCTTGTAACCTTCCATTTGTATCGTGGAGTAGTGGGCGAAGATATCTTCACCACCCCCTTCCGGACAGATAAACCCAAATCCTTTTGCGTTGTTAAACCACTTGACTGTTCCGGTTGCCATACATCTACATCCTTTTATTGATTACCCTGAAGTCGTTGAGTAACCTGCGCCAGCCCTTTATAACTAGTAGCATAAGCCCATAGCAGACGGGCGCCGATTAGCAAGTAACCAATCTAGTCTAACTTTTGAGCGAGTCAAGGAGTTGTTAACAACTGATGTGATCTGGTTAACAAGTCTATTGACAATCTTGTGTTAGACGGTAGTAATCTAGAGGTACCGAAGCGCGATTATGAGCAAGCAGAAAGAACTCTTTGCTAATGAAGAGATTGCACAAGCAGAGAAAACGAAGCTGCAACCGCCACCCATGTACAAGGTCGTCCTGAACAACGACGACTACACACCGATGGAGTTTGTGGTGGAGGTGCTGCAAAAGTTCTTTGGTATGGATTTGGACAAGGCCACCCAGGTGATGCTGAGTGTGCATTATAGTGGTAAGGGAGTTTGTGGCACGTTCACCGCCGAGATTGCCGAAACCAAAGTGGTCCAGGTCAACACCTATTCACGTAACAACGAACATCCACTGCTGTGTACCATGGAAAAGGCTTGAATCTGATGACTTGATGGCGATGACGACACCACATTGTTGCTGTACTGAGGGGAGGTGCCTATGTTGAATAAAGATCTAGAAAAGACGCTGAACGAGGCTTTCAAACTGGCCCGTGACGAGCGCCACGAATTCATGACCGTCGAGCACCTGTTGTTAGCCCTGTTGGATAACAGCTCAGCCCATGAGGCGCTGAGTTCATGTGGTGCTGATGTGGAACTGATGCGCAAAGAGATTAGCGCATTCATCAGTCAAACAACCCCGCTTATTCCTCGCGATGATGAAGACCGTGAAACCCAACCCACGCTTGGCTTCCAACGGGTGCTGCAGCGTGCCGTGTTCCATGTCCAGTCTTCTGGCAATACCGAAGTCAGCGGCGCCAACGTGCTGGTTGCCATCTTCAGCGAGCAGGAGTCCCAGGCGGCCTACTTCCTGAAGAAAGCCGAGATCAGCCGGCTGGATGTGGTCAATTTCCTCTCCCACGGTGTGCGCAAAGACAGCAAACCGGATAACAGCGGTAACAACGCCGAGTCCGATGACGATGTCTCTGCTGCCCAGATTGAGAGTTTTGCGACCAACCTGAACCAGCTGGTGCTGGAGGGGCGTATCGACCCGCTCATCGGCCGCGATCAGGAGCTGAGCCGCACCATCCAGGTACTGTGCCGTCGCCGCAAGAACAACCCGCTGTTGGTGGGGGAGGCTGGAGTAGGCAAGACCGCCATCGCCGAGGGGCTGGCCTATCGCATCGTCAAGGGTGATGTGCCCGAGGTGATTGCCGGCAGCACCATCTATTCACTCGACATGGGCTCCCTGCTGGCGGGCACCAAATACCGTGGTGACTTCGAGAAGCGCCTCAAGGTGCTGCTCAAACAGATAGAGCGCCAGGAAGGTGCCATTCTGTTCATCGACGAGATCCACACCATCATTGGGGCCGGGGCCGCCTCAGGTGGCCAGCTGGATGCGGCCAACCTCATCAAGCCGTTGCTCTCCAATGGTTTGCTGCGCTGTGTCGGGTCGACGACTTACCAGGAGTATTCCCAGATCTTCGAGAAAGACCGCGCGCTGGCCCGTCGCTTCCAGAAGATCGATATCGTCGAGCCGAGTGTGGATGACACCACTCGCATCCTGATGGGGCTCAAGAGTCGTTACGAATCGCACCACGGCGTGCGTTACACCGTCAAGGCGATCCGGGCTGCGGTCGAGCTGTCGGCCAAGTACATCAATGACCGTCATCTGCCTGACAAGGCGATCGACGTGATCGACGAGGCGGGGGCAGGGCAGCGGCTGCTGCCGGTGAGCAAGCGCAAGAAAGTGATCAATGTGCCGGAAATCGAAGCCATAGTCGCCAAGATAGCCCGCATCCCGGAGAAATCAGTCTCTTCCTCCGACAAGGAAGTACTGAAGAACCTGGAGCGCAACCTCAAGATGGTGGTGTTTGGCCAGGACAAGGCAATCTCTGTGCTGACCGATTCCATCCGCCTGTCACGCTCGGGCCTTGGCAATGAACGTCGTCCTGTGGGTTGCTTCCTGTTTGCAGGTCCGACCGGGGTGGGCAAGACAGAGGTCACCCAGCAGCTTGGCAAGGCGCTCGGGGTGGAAGTACTGCGTTTTGACATGTCCGAGTACATGGAGCGACACACAGTCTCACGTCTGATTGGCGCGCCTCCCGGTTATGTCGGCTTTGAACAGGGCGGCTTGTTGACCGACTCGGTGCTCAAGCATCCGCACTCAGTGGTGCTGCTGGACGAGATCGAGAAGGCACACCCGGATGTGTTCAACCTGCTGCTGCAGGTGATGGACAACGGGACCCTGACGGATAACAACGGGCGCAAGGCAGATTTTCGCAACGTGATCCTGGTGATGACCACCAACGCCGGCGTGCAGGAGACCCAGCGCAAGTCCATCGGCTTCCAGCAGCAAGACATGAGCCACGATGCCATGGCGGTGATCAACAAGACGTTCAGTCCGGAATTCCGCAACCGGCTCGATCACACCATCTGGTTCAACCATCTGGACATGACGGTGATCCATCAGGTGGTCGACAAGTTCATTGTCGAGTTGCAGGTACAACTGGATGCCAAGGGAGTGTCTCTTGAAGTGTCCGAGGGTGTCCGCCACTGGTTGGCCGAGAAGGGATATGACAGGGCCATGGGAGCCAGACCCATGGGACGGGTCATCCAGGAACACCTCAAGAAACCCTTGGCCAATGAGATCCTGTTCGGATCACTGGTTGATGGGGGGGTAGTGAAGGTTGAGTTGGTAAATGACAGCCTCAGCTTTGATTTTCAGGTCAATATTGAAGCTGTCTCCCACTAGGCACCATAGTTAGAAAGCGACAAAAAACCCCAACCGAGAGGTTGGGGTTTTTTGCTGAATTCCTGGCTTAGCGAGAGCGGAAAACAATACGTCCCTTGGAGAGATCGTACGGAGTCAGAGCTACCGTTACTTTGTCCCCAGTCAGGATACGGATGTAGTTTTTGCGCATCTTGCCGGAAATATGAGCGATAACCACGTGACCATTTTCCAGTTCCACACGGAACATGGTATTGGGCAGGGTTTCGAGAATGGTGCCCTGCATCTCAATACTGTCTTCTTTAGCCATTGAATCCTCTTGATAAGCCACAACAAAAATCCGCTGGATCATGCCGGATTTAAGGCTATGTGTAAAGTTTACTCGGGCTTGGTGTCGATATTTTTCCATTCCCCCTGGATCAGGCGCTCGTGGGGCAGGTATTGGCGCTTGTAATTCATCTTGCGACACTCCTCCACCAGATAGCCGAGATACAACCAGGTACGACCCGTACGTCTGGCCAGTTCCAACTGACTCAGGATGGCGAAGGTGCCGAGGGAGCGATCGGCATGGGCCGGATCGAAGAAGGTATACATGGCACTCATGCTGTGGGGCAGCAGATCCGTGGTGGCGACCCCGATCAAGCGGTTGTCCTTGCGCATCTCCAGATAGAGGGGCGGCATCCAGTCACAGTGCAAAAAGCCCTTGTACTGGGTTCGGCTGGGGGGATACATGCTGCCATCATGGTGGCGCTCGCGAATGTAGCGCTCGTAGAGCTGATAATATTCGGGTTTGTCGTCGTAGCTGAGCACCAGTTCCAGGTCCTGATTCAACTGGTGGATCCGCTTCTGGCTGCGGCTCGGCACGAAACGCTCGCTGTGGATGCGCAAGGACTGGCAGGCACTGCAGGCGGGGCAGTGAGGTCGATAGATGTCGTTGCCACTGCGCCGAAATCCCGCCGTCAGCAGCCGCTCATAGCCGCTGGCATTGAGCAGGTTGTGGTCCATCAATACCAGCAGTTGCTCCTGCTCATGGCCAAGGTAGCTGCATTGATGCTTGGGGGTCAGCCCTACCTTGAGGATCACTTCTTCTGTCATAGGCTGATGCTCCCCGATTGCCAGCAGTTCTCCGCCAATGGCTGTCGGCTCAGTTGGGCCAGGGCCGTCAAGAAGGTGGCCCTCGGCCACTCCTGGATCCCCATGGTGGCCAGGAAGTCATTTTGCATCTGGCAGTCGATCAGCGCGCCGCCATGGCGGGCGAAGTGCTGGCAGAGCGCCATCATGGCCAGTTTGGCGCCGTTGTCGATGCGACTGAACATGGACTCGCCACAGAAGAGGCGGCCGAGTGAGAGACCATAGAGACCGGCTTGCAGCTGGCCATCCTGCCAGATCTCGACTGAGTGGGCATGGCCAAGGCGGTGAAGTTGTCGATAGGCGTCGATCATGGGCGTGCTTATCCAGGTTCCACTGGCACTGCGACGGGGGGCGGCGCAGGCCGCTATTACCTCATTAAAGGCGCGATTGATGGAAATATCGAATGAGGTACGGCGGATAAATTTGCGCAGGCTGCGATTGACGTGCAACTGTTCCGGAATGATGACCCCTCTGGGATCTGGTGACCACCACAGCAGCGGCTGGTGGGGCTCATTCCACGGGAAGATCCCCTTGTGGTAAGCTGCCAGCAATCGGTCAGGGGAGAGATCCCCCCCGATCGCCAGCAGGCCATTGGGTTCTTCCAGGGCGTGCTCGGGGTCGGGAAACCAGCACAGCTCATCATCCAATTGGGTAAGATAGCGAGACATAAGGCGAAGAGGTTCACAGATGAAGGCCATTATCCTGATAGTATCCAGCTTGTTCTGCTTTGTCACTGCGCCCGCCTGGGCCCAGGTCTACGAGCGCAACACGGCGCGGCCCGTGGATCAGGTGGTGTTTGGCCAGGTCGAGACGGTGCGCAATATCACCCAGCGTCAGATCCTGGAGTCCGAGCACTCCGGCTGGAAAACCCTGGGGGGCGCCGTATTGGGCGGCTTGCTTGGCAACCAGTTTGGCGGCGGCCACGGCCGTGAAATAGCCACCGCAGTCGGCGCGCTGGCCGGGGCGGCTGCGGCGCAGCAGTATCAGTCTGGCGGCACTGTGGTGGAGAACAAGCTGGTGGAGCTGCTCATTCGCAACGAGCAGAACGGGCTCATCAATGTCATTCAGGATTATGATCCGGCCATGGTATTCATGAACGGCGACAAGGTGCGCATCCTCTATTTCAACGATGGGGTGCGGGTCGACAAGACCTATTGAGTGGAACCAGGAAGGAAGTAGGGGGAGAGGGGGAGCAACCCGACGACATCCACAGTGAGGATCCGTCGGGCGGTACTACACGGTGCTCATCTGCCGAGGTCTGCTCAGGCCGATGAGTCCTGAGACACTATCTTGTCGCGACCTGTGTTCTTCGCCTGATAGAGCAGGCGATCCGCCTCGCTCAGTGCCTCGTCCATGGAGACGCGCCCGACCTTGATCACCCCGAAACTGGCGCGAGCAAACAGCGGGATCTCCCGTGACAACGGCTGTTGACGCAGTTGCTGGCGCAGCCCCTCCAGCCGCTTGAGCAGCACAGGTACGGTGCAATGGGGCACCATCAGGGCAAACTCCTCGCCGCCAAAACGGGCGATCATGGCATCGGGGAAGAACTGGGTGAGCAACCGGGTCAGGTGACAAAGCAGCTGATCGCCGATGGCATGACCCCAGTGATCGTTGACCTGCTTGAAGTGATCCACGTCGAGCACGCAGAGGGCGAGTGGCGTCTCCTGGCGCTGATGCTCCTCAAACCACTTCTGTCCCTCATTGAACCAGTAACGCCGGTTATAGAGCCCGGTCAGGTAGTCGCGGTTGGCCGACTCCTGAATGCTGTTGAACTGTTCAAGAGCCTCCAGATTGTGACTGACCCGGCACTGCAACTCTTCCGGTTCAAACGGCTGGTTGAGAAAGTCGTTGGCGCCCTGTTTGAGGTAGCGGGCGGAGAGGCCGCGCTTGTCCGACACAGAGATCCCTATGATGGCGAGCTGCTGCTTGCTGTAACGCTCCCGCAGCATGCGCACCAGGCTGATGCCGTCGATCTCCGGCATGTAGTAGTCGACCAGCACCAGCCGAATGGCCGGGTTCTGTTCAAGCTGGGCCAGGGCATCGCGGGCATGGCTCGCCTCATGTACCTGCAGCAACTGCTTGCGCAGCTGGGCCATGGTGCGATGACGGGAGGTGCGTGAATCATCGACCACCAAGACCTCAATTTTCTGATTGAGATAGAGGCGATGCACCAGACTGACTGCGTATTGCAGTGAGTGGCGCGAATCCTTCATCACGTAATCCAGCACCCCGGCCTCCAGCCAGGCTTCCCGCTTGTCTTCGCTGATGTCGGCGGTGAGGATCACCACCGGCAGGCCCAGTTCCAGCAGCACCTTGACGGCTTCCCCGCTGGGGGCATCCGGCAGGGTGAGATCGACCAGGGCCACCACATACTCTTCCCCCTGGCAATGACGGGCGCCCTCCAGGGTATTGAACGCATCGATTTCCAGACCTGTTTGCTGTGCTATGGCCTGGATCAACATGCGGCGGATCGTCAGACTGTCTTCGACAATCAATATTTTCTGTTTCATCCGGCTCCTTAAAATAAAAAGGCATGCCTCACGGCATGCCTTTTATATCCCTTGCGCTTATTGCGCGTCCAGATATCGCTCGGCGTCGAGGGCTGCCATGCAGCCGGTGCCGGCAGAGGTGATGGCCTGACGGTAGGTGTGGTCGGCCACGTCCCCGGCGGCAAAGACCCCTTCGATGCTGGTCTGGGTGGCAAAGCCGTCCAGTCCGCCGCGTACTTTCAGGTAGCCGTTCTGCATCGCCAGCTGACCGTCGAAGATCTGGGTGTTGGGCTGGTGACCGATGGCGATGAAGACCCCCATCAGCGGCAGCTCTGAGGTGGTCTCATCCCGGGTGCTGCGCAGACGCACGCCGGTCACGCCCATCTGATCGCCCAGCACTTCGTCCAGGGTCTGGTGGGTGTGCAGCACTATGTTGCCACTCGCTACCTTGTCGTGCAGCCGCTTGATCAGGATCTTCTCGGCGCGGAACTCGTCGCGGCGGTGAATGAGGTGCACCTTCTTGGCGATGTTGGCCAGATAGAGCGCCTCTTCCACGGCGGTGTTGCCGCCGCCGATCACGGCCACTTCCTGGTTGCGATAGAAGAAGCCGTCACAGGTGGCGCAGGCGGAGACGCCGCGGCCCTTGAACGCCTCTTCGGAAGGCAGCCCCAGATACTTGGCGGAGGCACCGGTGGCGATGATCAGCGCATCACAGGTGTACTCGGCGCTGTCGCCCTTGAGGCGGAACGGACGCTGGGTCAGTTCCACCTCATTGATGTGATCAAACAGGATGCGGGTGTCGAACTTCTCCGCATGCTCTTTCATGCGGTCCATCAGGGCCGGACCTGTCAGCCCCTCGGGGTCACCGGGCCAGTTTTCCACTTCGGTGGTGGTGGTCAGCTGACCGCCTTGCTGCATGCCGGTGATGAGCAGGGGATTGAGGTTGGCGCGGGCCGCATAGACGGCGGCGGTGTAACCGGCCGGGCCTGATCCCAGGATCAGCAGTTTGCTGTGAGTGACTTGGCTCATGATGTGATTTCCGAGACGTGATGAGTTTGCGCGATTGTAGGTAATTCGAGATCCGGGGTCAAAGGCCAGTGAGTCGATTGTGGCAATCGGCCGTCGGTGCGAGTTGGCGTGCATTCGGGCATAAAAAAACCGCCCATCGCGGGCGGATTCTGACTCATCGACTCCCCGGGCGGGGCGGCGATCAGTTCAACAAGGTCAGCGGATCGGCGCAGGCCAGGCCATGGGCCTCGGCCACCTCTTTGCAGGTGACGTGACCCGCCATGATGTTGAGTCCGTGGCGCAGGTGGGCATCCTTGAGCAGTGCCTCCCGATAGCCTTGCTCCGCCAGCTTGATGATGAAGGGGAGGGTGGCGTTGTTGAGGGCCACGGTTGAGGTGCGGGCTACCGCCCCCGGCATGTTGGCGACACAGTAGTGCACCACCTCGTCGACCAGGTAGGTGGGATCTTCATGGGTGGTCGGGTGGGAGGTCTCCACGCAGCCGCCCTGATCGATGGCCACATCGACGATGGCAGAACCCGGTTTCATGCGGGCAATGTGGTCACGGCTGACAAGTTTTGGCGCAGTGGCGCCGGGCACCAGCACGCCACCGATGACCAGGTCCGCCGCCAGCAGATGGCGCTCCAGGGTCTCGCGGTTGGAGTAGACCACCTTGGCGGCTCCCTGGAACTCGCTGTCGAGGCGGCGCAGGGTGTCGACATTGTTGTCGAGTATGGTCACATCGGCACGCAGGCCAATGGCCATGCGGGCTGCGTTCGAACCCACTACGCCACCCCCTATGATCACCACCTTGGCCGGCTCGACCCCGGGTACGCCGCCGAGCAGCATGCCGCTCCCGCCACGGGATTTTTCCAGCGCCTGGGCGCCCGCCTGAATAGACATGCGTCCCGCCACTTCCGACATGGGGGCCAGCAAGGGCAGGCCGCCACGGCTGTCGGTGACGGTTTCGTAGGCGATGCAGATGGCTCCGCTCTTGATCAGCTCCAGGGTCTGGGGCAGATCGGGCGCCAGATGCAGGTAGGTAAAGAGGGTCTGGCCCGGGCGCAGCATGGCGCGTTCGACGGCCTGGGGCTCCTTCACCTTGACGATCATCTCGGCTTTGGCGAAAACCTCTGCGGCGGAGGCCAAAATTTCGGCACCGGCAGCGCGATAATCTGCATCACCGAAGCCAATGCCGTTTCCGGCGCCGCTTTGGACGAAAACAGTATGGTTTCGTGCTGTTAGTTCACGTACACTGGCCGGAACCATGCCTACGCGATATTCATGGTTTTTTATTTCTTTAGGTACACCGATAATCATGCTATCCCTCGTCTATCGATTGGTGTTTTTTGTTGCAAAAATGTTAAGCAACATTTGCGCCTAGTATATTCAGGTATTGACAGGATTTGTGACCATAATTATAAAATGACTGGTGATTCTTACCAAAAAATAGCCAAAGGATGGAATAAAATGATGGAAGCTAAGAGTCGGCTAAAGGATTTGGACAGGATTGACCGCAACATTCTGAATGAGCTGCAAAAGGATGGCAGGATTTCGAACGTTGAGTTGTCCAAACGAGTTGGCCTGAGTCCTACACCGTGTCTGGAACGGGTTCGTCGCCTTGAGCGACAAGGTTATATCGAGGGATATGCCGCTATTCTGAACCCTCATTATCTGGACGCGTCTCTGCTGGTGTTCGTGGAAATTACCCTCAATCGCGGTGCACCGGATGTGTTTGAACAGTTCAACAAGGCTGTTCAGGTGCTCGAAGAGATCCAGGAGTGCCATCTGGTCTCCGGCGATTTCGACTATCTGCTCAAGACCCGCGTCAGCGACATGTCGGCCTATCGTCGCCTGCTGGGGGAAACCCTGCTGCGACTGCCCGGTGTCAATGACACCCGCACCTACGTGGTGATGGAAGAGGTCAAACAGAGCAGTCGTCTGGTGATCAGCACCCGTTGAGTTGGGTTATGCTGTGGCTTGCCAGGCTTATGACAAGTCACGACAGTCAGAAACGAGCGGCCGGTCCGCTCGTTTCTTCTTATCGCGTTGGTTGTGAATATGGCCCAGCCCATCAGGCACTGGCTGACAATCGGTGGGCTTTTCAGGGATACTAGGCCCCCTTATCCCCTGCATTACATGTTTTCAGAAAGGAGCCGGAGTTTGGCCGATAAAAAGCTGTTTACTCCTTTATCAGGTACACAACGGATCTTCGAAGCCGTCTTGATCGCCATCACCCTGATGGCTGCCTATCTCTTGCTTGCCCTGTTGTCCTATCACCCGGCCGATCCCGGTTGGTCCCAGACCTCCTGGCAAGGGGAGGTGAAGAACCTCGCCGGTAGCGCGGGGGCCTGGCTCGCCGACATCACCATGTTCACCTTTGGGGCCTTCTCCTATCTGGTTCCCCCCCTGGTCGTCCTGCTGGGCTGGAGCCTGTTCTGGCGTCCGAGCCGGCTGCTGGACGTGGACTACCTTACCCTGTCGGTACGGATAGTGGGTTTTGTGCTGACCGTGCTCGGCATGTCCGCCATCGCCAGCATGAACTTCAACGACATGCAGAATTTTTCCGCCGGCGGTCTGGTGGGGGATGTGATCTCCTCCGCCGTGGTGCCGCTGTTTGGCGGCGTCGGGGCCAACCTGATGCTGCTCTGCTTCGTGGCCACCGGTATCACACTGTTCACCGGCTGGTCCTGGCTCACCATAGTCGAGCGGATCGGTGCTACCTGCACTGGCTCGGTCAGCGCGGTTTACCACTTCCCCACCACCCTGGGTCGCTGGTTGACCGGCGGCTGGCGCCAGCCCCGTTTTGAGGGACCGGATCCCCTGCTGGAAGGGGGCCTGGGTGCCATCGAGCTGGAAGAGGATGAAGAGGACGATCCTCACACCAGCTGGACCCGCAATCCCAAGGGCAAGACTGGCAAGGGCCAGAAGACCAAGTCCGATGAGTGGCTGCCCGAGCTCGATGACGACACCTTCCAGTTCGATCCACAATTTGATGATGAAGACGACGAGCCGGCGCCTGTGGCCAAGCCCAAGCGCGCCGCTGCTGCCACTGCCCGTCGCCAGCCGGCCCTGACCACGGCCGATGACGAGGATGAAGAGTTCGATCTGCCCTGGGCCGAGGGTGATGACGACGTGGCCGCACCGGTCGCCGTTGCGCCGAGCAAGCCCAAGCGTCGTCCACAGCCAGGCATGGCGCCCTTGCCGAGCCTGGAGCTGCTGGACAGGCCGCCTGCCAAGACCCAGATGATGAGCAAGGACGAGCTGGACCGCATGGGCCGTCTGGTGGAGGCAAAACTCGCCGACTACAACGTGCAGGCCAAGGTGGTCGGTGTCTATCCGGGCCCCGTCATCACCCGTTTCGAACTGGATCTGGCGCCGGGCATGAAGGCGAGCAAGATCACCAACCTGTCGCGCGATCTGGCTCGCTCCCTCTCCGCCAGCAGCGTGCGGGTGGTGGAAGTGATCCCGGGCAAGACCTTCGTCGGCATCGAGCTGCCCAACCGGGTGCGCCAGACCGTCTACCTGCGCGAGACCCTCGACTGCGAGGCCTTCCGTGACAGTCGCAACCCGCTCACCATGGGCCTGGGTCAGGACATAGCCGGCGAGCCGGTGGTGGTGAATCTGGCCAAGATGCCGCACCTGCTGGTGGCCGGTACCACAGGTTCGGGCAAGTCGGTGGGGGTGAACACCATGATCATCTCCATGCTCTACAAGTCATCGCCGGACGATCTGCGCTTCATCATGATCGACCCCAAGATGCTGGAACTCTCGGTCTACGAAGGGATCCCCCATCTGCTGACCGAGGTGGTCACCGACATGAAGGATGCCGCCAACGCGCTGCGCTGGTGCGTGGGCGAGATGGAGCGTCGCTACAAGCTGATGTCGGCGGTCGGGGTGCGCAACCTCAAGGGTTACAACGACAAGGTGCTGGCTGCGGCTGCCGAGGGCGAGCCCCTGCGGGATCCGCTGTGGCGCCCGGGTGACTCCATGGATCAGATGCCGCCGGAGCTGGAGAAGCTGCCCCACATAGTGGTGGTGGTGGACGAATTCGCCGACATGATGATGATCGTCGGCAAGAAGGTGGAGGAGCTTATCGCCCGGATCGCCCAGAAGGCGCGGGCCGCCGGTATTCACCTCATTCTGGCGACCCAGCGTCCCTCAGTGGATGTGATCACCGGCCTCATCAAGGCCAACATTCCGACCCGCATCTCATTCCAGGTGTCGAGCAAGATCGACTCGCGCACCATTCTGGATCAGGGCGGCGCCGAATCCCTGCTCGGCATGGGCGACATGCTCTACATGCCGGCCGGTACATCCAACCCGACCCGGGTGCACGGCGCCTTCGTCGATGACCACGAGGTGCACAAGGTGGTGGCAGACTGGAAACTGCGCGGCGAGCCGAACTACATAGAGGAGATCCTCTCCGGCGAGTCGGGCGGCGAGGGTGGCAGCGGCGAATTTGGCGGGGGCGGCGATGAAGAGCTGGATCCCCTGTTCGACGAGGCGGTGGCCTTCGTGGTGGAGTCCCGCCGTGGTTCCACTTCCAGCGTGCAGCGCAAGTTCAAGATTGGTTACAACCGGGCCGCTCGTCTCATCGAGCAGATGGAAAACCAGGGCATCGTCAGTTCGCCAGGTGGCAATGGTCAGCGCGACGTGCTGGCACCGCCCCCGGTACGAGACTAAGCCTCATCCCACTATCCTGGCCATGCCCTCAGCGGCGTGGCCTTTTATCGAGATCGTCGTTATGAAAAGCATGATGAAAAAACAACTGTTGATGGGAACCGTACTGCTGGTCGCCAGCAGCCAGGTGTGGGCCGATGCGGCCAGCGACCTCAAGCAGAAGCTGGCGGGTGTCAGCCTCTTCTCCGCCAAGTTTGCCCAGACCGTCTATGACAGCAAGGGCAAGGAGCTGCAAAAGGCCGGTGGCGACCTGCTGGTGCAGCGTCCCAATCGCTTCAACTGGCACACCACCTCGCCGGACGAGAGCCTGATCGTGGCCGATGGCAAGGACGTCTGGGTCTACGATCCCTTCGTCGAGCAGGTGACCGCCCTCAAACTCAAGGATGCGGTGCTCAACACCCCCTTCATCCTGATCGCCGGCAACGACGACAAGTTCTGGAAAAACTACGACGTGACCCAGCAGGGGGACGTCTACACAGTCACCAGCCGCAACAAGGATGAGCTGATCGCCTCCTTCCGCGTCACCTTCGATCGCGACAACAACATCAGCCGCTTCGATGTGAAAGAGGCCCAGGGGCAGTGGAGCGAATTCACCCTGAGCAGCTTCAATCGCAAGCCGGTGCTCAAGGGCAATGAGTTTGTCTTCAAGATCCCGAAGGGGGTCGAGCTGGACGACCAGCGCTGATGAGCCATCTTTCTTTGGATTTATCGTCGAACCGTCTTCCACTGGCGATCGACGAGGTACTGGACTGTCACCGCAGATGAGCAACTTGTCGCTGGATTTCTCGTCGGATTTTCGCCCGCTGGCGGCCCGGATGCGGCCGCAAAACCTCGACCAGTACATAGGTCAGCAGCATATCCTAGGGCCTGACAAGCCCCTGCGCAAAGCCATACTGGCCGGCCACTGCCACTCGATGATTTTGTGGGGCCCGCCCGGTACCGGCAAGACCACGCTGGCCGAACTGATGGCGCATTACTGCCAGGCCGAGGTGGAGCGACTCTCTGCGGTCACCTCCGGCATCAAGGAGATCCGCGCCGCCATCGACAAGGCGAAGGAGAACAGCTGGCGCGGGGTACGCACCATCCTCTTCGTGGATGAGGTACACCGCTTCAACAAGAGCCAGCAGGATGTGTTCCTGCCCCACATCGAAGACGGCACCATCACCTTCATCGGCGCCACCACCGAAAACCCCTCGTTCGAACTCAACAACGCACTGCTCTCCCGGGCACGGGTCTATCTGCTCAAGCGGCTGGAAGAGGAGGACATACTCGCCATGCTCGATCAGGCGATGCAGGATCCGCGTGGTCTCAATGATCCGACCCTGGCCTTCGCCCCCGGGGTGAAGGCGGCGCTGGCCAAAGCCGTGGATGGTGACGGGCGCAAGTCCCTCAACTATCTGGAGCTGCTGGCCGACATGGCCGAGACCAATGGCGAAGGGAAGAGAGTGATCGACAGCGCTCTGCTTGCCGCCGTAGTGGGGGAGCACGTGGCACGTTTTGACAAGGGCGGCGATCACTTCTACGACCTCATCTCGGCGGTACACAAGTCCATTCGCGGTTCCGCCCCCGATGCGGCCCTCTACTGGTACGCCCGCATGGTGAGCGCCGGTTGCGATCCCTTGTATATCGCCCGTCGCTTGCTCGCCATCGCCTCGGAAGACGTGGGCAATGCCGATCCGCGGGCCATGCAGGTCGCCCTGTCGGCCTGGGATTGTTTCCATCGCATCGGTCCGGCGGAAGGGGAGCGGGCCATCGCCCAGGCGATCGTCTACCTCGCCTGCGCCCCCAAGAGCAATGCGGTCTACACCGCCTGGAAGGCGGCGCTCAACGATGCCAAAAACCTGCCCGACTTCGAGGTGCCCGCGCACCTTCGCAACGCCCCCACCAAGCTGATGAGCGAGCTGGGCTATGGCGCCGAGTATCGCTACGCCCACGACGAGCCGGGGGCCTATGCCGCCGGCGAGGCGTATTTGCCGCCGGAATTGGCGGGCAAACAGTACTACCAGCCCACGGATCGCGGTCTTGAGAAGCAGATAGCCCAGAAGCTTGACTACCTCCATGAGCTGGACCGGCAGAGCCCGCAACAAAGGGGCAAGTAGCAGGCCGTCGCCTGCGCCCTCGACCAGCCCTGCCGGCAGACCCGTGGCCCCTGAATGCACTTGTTCAAATGAGGCAGTTCAGGTACCGGTTTGCCGCTGTGGTCAGGAATGGGGAGTGAGGGAGTATCCCGAGCCTTGCCGACCGGCAAGGTCCGTGAAAACGACACAAATAGTCCCTGTTCGGGCGGGGGGGCGGTCTGATACACTGGCCCTCTGACCCCGCTTGTCTCGGCCTTGCGCCATCTTCTTGATTTCGAAGGCCTGTTTTTGAAGGCTCGATCCTGAAGACGATAGGGGTGCGCCAACCGATGTTAACTTCCGGATCTGTTCTCTCGCCCGGTCATGATGACCCAGGCCCAGATCCCATTTTAAAAAAGTAGGTAAACCATGCTGGATCCCAAATATCTGCGTAGCGAGATTGACGAAGCTGCCGCTCGTCTGGCGACACGTGGCTACGTTCTGGACGTAGCGGCTGTCAATGCTCTGGAAGAGAAACGCAAGGATCTGCAGTCCCGTACCCAGGAGCTGCAGGCCGAGCGCAACGCCCGCTCCAAGTCCATCGGTGAGGCTGCCCGTCGTGGTGAAGATGTGGCCCCGCTCAAGGCCGAGGTGACCAAGATCAACGACGAGCTTGAAACCAGCAAGGTTGAGCTCGAGGCGCTGCTGCGCGATCTCAAATCCATCTCCGACGCCATCCCCAACCTGCCGAGCGAGACCACGCCGGTGGGCCGCGACGAGAACGACAACGTGGAAGTGCGCCGCTGGGGTACCCCGCGCGTGTTCGACTTCCCGGTGCGCGATCACATCGATCTGGGTGAAGCGGCCAAGGGCGTGGATTTCAAGAACGGCGTCAAGCTGTCCGGTGCCCGCTTCGTGGTGATGAAGGGCCAGATTGCCCGCCTGCACCGCGCCCTGGCGCAGTTCATGCTGGACCTGCACACTCTGCAGCACGGCTACACCGAATGCTACGTGCCTTATCTGGTGAACCCGGACAGCCTGTACGGCACAGGTCAGCTGCCGAAGTTCTCCGAAGACCTGTTCAACACGGGGATCGAGGGTGAAGGGGAAGACGAGGGCAAGATGCGCAAGTTCTCCCTGATCCCGACCTCCGAAGTGCCGCTCACCAACATGGCCCGCGACGAGATCTTCGATGAGCAGGAGCTGCCCATCAAGATGACGGCCCACAGCCCCTGCTTCCGTTCCGAAGCCGGTTCTTATGGCCGTGACACCCGTGGTCTCATCCGCATGCACCAGTTCGACAAGGTCGAGATGGTGCAGCTGGTTCACCCGGAAAAATCCTGGGAAGCGCTGGAAGAGATGGCCGGTCATGCCGAGAAGGTGCTGCAACTGCTGGAGCTGCCGTATCGCGTGATGGCGCTGGCCACCGGTGACATGGGCTTCTGCGCCGCCAAGACCTACGATCTGGAAGTCTGGCTGCCGGCCCAGAACACCTACCGTGAGATCTCCTCCGTCTCCAACTGCACCGATTTCCAGGCGCGCCGCATGCAGGCTCGCGTGCGTATCGACGGCAAGCCCCAGCTGCTGCACACCCTGAACGGCTCCGGCCTGGCCGTGGGTCGTACCCTGGTAGCCGTGATGGAGAACTACCAGCAGGAAGATGGCCGCATCGCCATCCCGGCTGCGCTGCAATCCTACATGGGTGGCCTGACCCACATAGGTTAAGCACACTCGGATCAACACAACGCCATGGCCATGCCATGGCGTTGTGCGTTTGGGCGCCGAATCCTGGTATCGGCGCCGAAAAAAGTGCTTCATCCGGCCCCTGGCTGAACATTTAACACATTTTTATCAAGCATTGCGCAATCGTTTTTGTTAGACTGCGCCGCAATTTCGCAGGACACTTTTTCCTATGGTCTGGATTGATTACGCCATCATCGGCATCGTCGGTTTCTCCGCCCTCATCAGCCTGGTGCGCGGCTTCGTCAAGGAAGCCATGTCGCTCGTCACCTGGTTTATCGCCTTCTTCATCGCCAGCCATTTCTATCCCGATCTCGCCATCTACTTCACCTCGTTCAGCGACCCTCTGGTACGCAACGGCCTGGCCATCGCAGCCCTGTTCGTGGCGACCCTGATCCTGGGTGGCGTGGTGAACTACGTGGTGGGTCTGCTGGTGGAAAAGACCGGCCTGTCAGGAACGGATCGGGTGCTCGGCATCTGCTTCGGCGCCATTCGCGGGGTACTGATCGTCAGTGCCCTGCTGTTTTTTATGGATACCTTCACCAGCCTCTCCCAGAGCGACTGGTGGGTGGCGTCCAAACTGGTTCCCGAGTTCAAGCCGGTGATCCAGTGGTTTTTCGGGTTCATGTTGAACTCGTCCAGTTTTCTTAAACAGGTATAGTGACTTCGAGGTAGCAAAGACATGTGTGGTATTGTCGGTATAGTTGGCACCACCCCCGTCAATCAGGCCCTCTACGACGCCTTGACGGTGTTGCAGCACAGGGGACAGGATGCCGCCGGGATCGTGACCATAGAGAGTGGAAACTTCCGGCAACGCAAGGCCAACGGCCTGGTGAAGGACGTGTTTGAAGTGCGCCACATGCAGCGTCTGCAAGGGAACATCGGCATAGGTCATGTCAGATATCCCACCGCAGGCAGCTCAAGTGCCGCTGAAGCCCAACCTTTTTACGTGAACTCCCCCTACGGCATGGTGCTGGCCCACAACGGCAACCTCACCAACGCCAAGGAGCTCAAGGAGCAGCAGTTCAAGGTGGCCCGTCGCCACATCAACACCACCTCGGATTCCGAAGTGCTGCTGAACGTGCTGGCCCACGAACTGGATCTGTGCGACAAGATGGCGCTGCGGCCGGAAGACATCTTCTCGGCGGTGCGCAAGGTGCACCAGCAGATCCGCGGTGCCTATGCCGTGGTCTCGCTGGTGATCGGTCACGGCCTCATCGGCTTTCGCGATCCCAACGGCATTCGCCCGCTGATCCTGGGTCGTCGGGCTGATGAGCAGGGCCAGGTGGAGTACATGCTCGCCTCCGAGAGCGTGGCGCTGGACGCCATAGGTTTCGAGACGGTGCGTGACGTCGCCCCCGGTGAAGCCATCTACATCACAGAGCAGGGCCAGCTCTTCTCCGAGCAGTGTGCGGAAAACCCGCAGATGAGCTCCTGCATCTTCGAATACGTCTATTTCGCCCGTCCCGACTCCTGCATCGACAAGGTTTCCGTCTACGCCGCCCGCCTCAACATGGGTCGCAAGCTGGGCCGGAAGATTGCACGGGAGTGGGAAGATCTCGACGTGGATGTGGTCATCCCCATCCCCGAGACCTCCTGTGACGTGGCGCTGGAGATAGCCCACACCCTGGACCTGCCATACCGTCAGGGCTTCGTGAAGAACCGCTACATAGGCCGTACCTTCATCATGCCGGGCCAGACCCAGCGCAAGAAGTCGGTGCGTCGCAAGCTCAATGCCATCAGCTCCGAATTCAAGGGCAAGAAGGTGTTGCTGGTAGACGATTCCATAGTGCGCGGCACCACCTCCGAGCAGATCATCCAGATGGCCCGTGAGGCAGGGGCGGCCAAGGTCTACTTCGCCTCGGCGGCACCGGAAATTCGTTTCCCCAACGTCTACGGCATCGACATGCCTACCGCCAATGAGCTGATCGCCCACGGTCGGGAAGTGGAAGAGGTGTGCAAGCTGATCGGTGCCGATGGCCTGATTTTCCAGGATCTGGAAGATCTGAAAGAGGCGGTGCGGGAGATCAACCCCGAGCTGCGTCACTTCGAGACCTCTGTGTTCAACGGTCACTACGTCACCTCGGACGTGGATCAATCCTATCTGGATCACCTCAACGCCCTGCGCAGCGACGACAACAAGGCGGTACGTGAGTGGCAGGAAGGCACCAGCAATCTGGAAATTTTTAACGAAGGCAGTTAAACGTTTTCGCTTGATATGACAGATATGAGATGGGGGCCATGGCCCCCATTGTCTTGTCCGGGCGGCGGGGCAGGGCGTTTATCTGCTTTAAAAATAGTCACTTATACCGCCGGGTGTGGGCAGCGGCGGCGGGATCCGCTAGCATGGGCAGCCGCGCCAATCGCGCCGCCGTATCAACCAGAACAGACGAGAATTCAGATGGATGACCTGCTAGCCCCCGTGCGCCAGTTTTTGCAGTGTGAGACCCCGGATGCCTGGGTCGAGATGGCGCGGGATCCCGGCTGGTTGCCGACCCTGCTCATCGATCACGCCAACTGCGAGAACAAGGCTGCGCTCACAGCCCACAGCCTGGTGCGGCGCTACTGCCTGCCCAAGGGCAAGCGCCATCTGTTGCCCAAGCTGGAGTTTTATCGGGAGCTGGATGCCATCCCGGAGAAAGCCGAGATCCTGGGCAAGCGCAGCATGGGGGAGTCCGACCGTACCGTGTTCGAGGAGCTGGCCCGCAACCTGCTGCTGTTTCCCATGGTGCGTCTCATCCAGGAGGAGCTGCACCACTTCGAGCAGGTGCTGGCGCTGATGGCTGCGCGCAACATCCCTTATGGCCCGGTGACCGCCTCCCGCTACGCCCGCAACCTGATGCGGCATGTGCGTACCCATGAACCTGCCACCCTGGTCGACAAGCTGATCATCGGTGCCTACATAGAGGCTCGATCCTGCGAGCGCTTTGCCAAGCTGGCGCCCCATCTGGACGAGGAGCTGGGTCGCTTCTATGTCTCCCTGCTGCGCTCGGAGGCGCGCCACTACCAGGACTATCTGGCGCTGGCCGAGCAATACGCGGGGGAGGATATCAGCGAGCGGGTGGCTTATTTTGGCAAACTCGAAGCCGAGCTTGTCTGCTCGCCGGATCTGCAGTTCAGGTTCCATAGCGGGCTGCCTGTCAGATCTGACAGTTGTTGACGCAAGAGGCACTGCCTACCATGGCCATGTTCCTACTACGAACGACGCATTCATTTTTGAGCGCAATTCCCGGCCACTGAGCCGGGATTTTTTTACGCTTTTTCCAGCAGATGACGAAGAGGGTCGGCACCGGCCCGGGGATCAGCGGCGGTATTCGTTGTTGTAGTTCTGGATCAGACGGCGAGTCACCTCGTGCTGGGGGTCGGCAAACACCTTGAGGGTCTTGCCACGTTCCACCACCCGTCCTTCGTGCATCACCAGCACCTCGTCACTGATGTGGCTCACCACCCCCAGATCGTTGGCCACCAGCACATAGCTCAGCCCCATGGTCTCCTGCATCTCCAGCAGCAGGTTGATGATCTGGGAGCGCACCGAGATGTCCAGGGTGGAGAGTGCCTCGTCGGCTACCACTATCTTGGGGTTGAGAATGAGCGCCCGGGCCAGCGCCACCCGCTGCTGCTGACCGGCGGAGAGCATCTGCGGATAGAAGAGGGCGTGATCCGGCAGCATGCCCACCATACGCAGAGTCTGTACCACCTTGTCGTGACGCTCCTCATCGCTCATCTCGGTGTTGAGCCGCAGCGGCGTCTCCAGGATCTGGCCGACCCGGATCTTGCGATTGAGCGAGGAGTTGGGGTCCTGGAAGATCATCCGCAGCAACTTGCAGCGGGTCTGATAGTCGCCGTGGATCAGGGTCTGACCCTCGATGGCGATATCGCCACCGCTCGGCTCTATCATGCCCGCCAGGATCCGCGCCAGCGTGCTCTTGCCGGAGCCGGCCTCGCCGACGATGGCCAGGGTCTGGCCGACCTCGAGGTCAAACGAGAGCGGCTTGATGGCTTCGACCGCCTGACGCCGAAACAGGCCGGTGCGGTTCTGATAGGTCTTGCACAGGCCCCTGACCTGCAGCAGGGAGGGTTCGATCACTGTCCTGGCTCCTTGGTGGCAGAGCATGCGGCCACGGGCTGATAACGTCTTGGGTTCATTTCTTCGGCTCTTCCATGTTCAGCGGGAAGTGGCAGCTGAACTGGTGACCCTTGACCTTGCTCATCAGCGGCGTCTGTACGCACTGTTTCTGGGCATAGGGACAGCGGGGGCCGAGCCGGCAACCTATGGGCAGGTGCTGCAGCGGCGGTATCACTCCGGGCAGGGTCTCGAGCCGCGACTTGTGGCGCACCAGCTTGTCAAAATCGGGAATGGACTTGAGCAGGGCATCTGTATAGGGGTGATGGGGCGAGGTCAGGATCTGCTCCCGGGTGCCCACCTCCACCATCTGGCCGCAGTACATCACATTGATGGTGTCGGTCAGGTTGGCGATGGCCGCTATGTCGTTGCTGATGATGAGGATGGTGGTGTTGCCCAGCTTGTTCATCTTGTCCAGCAGCCGCAGGATCTGGGAGTGGGTGGTGGACTCCATGGCGCTGGTGGGTTCATCGGCGACCAGCAGGCGCGGCTTGTTGGCAATGGCCATGGCGATCATCACCTTCTGGCACATGCCATCCGACAGCTCGTGGGGATAGGCGCGCATCACCTTGCGGTGATCCTTGACGCCGACCCTGTGCAGCAGGGCGATTGCCTTCTTCTTGCGCCACTGGAAGCGCTGCCAGAACTGGCCCTCGAACGAATCGGTCGGGATCGCCTCTTCCAGCTGGGTACCTATCTCTTCGGAAGGGTCCAGACAGCTGATGGGGTCCTGGAAGATCATGGCGATCTCGCGACCCATGATCCGGCGTCGCTCCTTGGGGGCCATGGTCAGCAGATCCATGTCGTTGAAGCGCATCCGGTCGGCACGCACAGTCCAGTTGTCCTTCTGGATGCCGACGATCACCTTGGCCACCAGGCTCTTGCCGGAGCCGGATTCACCCACCAGGCCGCGGATCTCCCCCTCGGTCAGGGTCAGGCTCACCCTGTCCACCGCCTTGACCTTGCCCTGGGGCGTGTCGATCTCGATGGTGAGGTTGCGAATATCGAGCAAGGGCATCAGTTGCGCTCCTCATGAGGGTGTGGCACGGCGTGCTGCATCGGGGATATGCCGTCTTTGATGGTATAGAGCAACAAGATCATCAATCGTTCCCCTCTTTGAGTGCTTCACGAATGCCTTCACCCAGCAGCGATGGGTTGACCAGCACGCCGTACAGGAATGGACAGGGGCCAAGGGTGAACATGTCTATCTTCGGCAGAGAGCGCTGCATCAATCGTTCCCCTCTTTGAGTGCTTCACGAATGCCTTCACCCACCAGCGATGGGTTGACCAGCACGCCGTACAGGAATGGACAGGTGCCAAGGGTGAACATGTCTATCTTGGGCAGAGAGCGCTGCATCAATCGTTCCCCTCTTTGAGTGCTTCGCGAATGCCTTCACCCACTAAATTGGTGACCAGCACGCTGAACAGTATGGCCATGCCTGGCAGGGTCACTGTCCAGGGGGCGAGGTAGATGAGATCGCTCGAATCGGCCAGCATGGCGCCCCATTCCGGCTGGGGCGACTGGGCGCCGAGGCCGAGAAAACCCACCGCTGAGATATCGAGAATGGCCGCCGACAGGGTGCGGGTGGTCTGGGCGACCAGGGTCTCCACTATGTTCGGCAAAATGGCCAGACGCATGATCCGCAGCGGCGGCGAGCCGTCGAGGCGGCTGGCGATGATGTACTCCTTCTGCATCTCGGTATGGACCGCGTTGTAGGTCGCCCGGATGAAGGGAGGGATCAACGCCAGCGTGATGGCGATCAGGGTATTGAACAGGCCAGGTCCCAGGATGGCGACCATGATGATGGCCAGCAACAGGGAGGGGATGGAGAGCAGGGTATCGAGCAGGTGGTGCAGTACGCTCGATTTCAGCCCCTTGCTCATGCCGCCCAGGATGCCGATGGCGGTGCCGGCCACCATGGCGATCATCACCACCAGCAGGGCGTTGCCGAAGGTGAGCCGTGCCCCCGCCACCAGACGGGAGAGAATGTCGCGGCCCAGATCGTCGGTGCCGAGGAAGTAGTCGATGTTGCCGCTGTTGGCCCAGGAGGGGGCCAACAGCAGACGGCCGCTGTGCTGCTCGTCGATGCCGTAGGGGACCACCAGGGGGCCGAACAGGGTGATGAGCAGCAGGATCACGAAGCACCAGAGTCCGCCCATGGCCAGCGGATTGCGGCGATAGGAGGCCCAGGTCTGCTCCAGCGGGGAGAGGATCTTGAGCTCGGGGTAGAGGTTATTCTTGTCTTGCATAGGATTCCTGGCTCCAGGTCATGCCATGAGCACGTTCAGTCTTGTTTTGCATAGAGTTCTTTGCGCCGCGCCGGATAGATGAGGGTGGTGAGCAGCTCGGTGCTGACGCTGATGAAGATGACGAAGCCGGCGACCACCAGGGTGGCGCCCCGGATGGCGGCGTAGTCCTGCAGGGCAATGCTGTTGATGAGCCAGCGGCCGATCCCGTGCCACTCGAACACCACCTCGGTGATCATGGCTGAGGTGAGCACGCTGCCCAGCTGCAGGCCGAGCAGCGGCAGTACCGGCGGCAGGGCGTTCTTGAGGCCATGGCGCCAGACGATCTGGCGGCGGGAGAGGCCACGGCTCGCCGCGGCCTTGATGTAGTTCTGCTTCATCACGTCGATCAGCGAACTGCGCACGTGGCGGATCACCTCTGTGGTGGGCACCACAGCCAGCACCAGGGAGGGCAGGATCAGGTGGCGCAGGGCATCGTGCAGCGCCGCCTGGCGCCAGGGCTCGTGGCTCATCAGCACATCGAACACGGCTATGCCGGTGATGGAGGGCACGTCATAGAGCAGGCTGATCTGGCCAGAGGCGGGCAGCCAGCCCAGATCCAGCGAGAAGAACATCACCACCAGCAGCGCCAGCCAGAACACCGGCACCGCATAACCGATGAGGCCGGCGGTCATGATGGAGAGATCCAGCGGCTTGCCCTGATAGAGCGCCGCCAGGGTGCCGAGCGGAATGCCCACCAGCAGCGAGATGGCAAAGGCGGCCATGCAGAGGATCAGGGTGGCCGGGAAGTAGTGGCGGATCTCCTCCAGCACCGGCAGGCCCGAGACGCTGGAGAGCCCGAGATCCCCATCCAGAATACGGCGCAGGAAATCGGGATAACCGCTCCAGAAGCTGGCCTGCTGACCGATGAGACGAAAGTCCAGCAGGTAGGCGACGAAGGTCAGTGCCAGCAGGGTAATGAGCAGCAGGTTGATGCGACGCAGTATGTAGAGAAACATGCTTACTCCCTGTGGGCTTGGTTGAAGACGGTGCCGCCAAAGGGCATCAGGGAGAGCCCCTGAATGTCGCTGCGACTGACCTGGGTGCGCAGGGCATGGGCCAGCGGGATGAGCGGCACCTGCTCGTTGAGCAGGCTCTGGGCGTAATAGTAGTTGCGCAGCCGGAACGCCAGCTGGGGCGTGGTGACCGCATCGTCCAGCAGCTGATCGAAGGCCGGGCTGCACCAGCGACTGTAGTTGTTGCCCCGCTCGACGGCGGCGCAGCTCAGCAGCTGGCGAAAGAAGTTGTCCGGATCTGCGTTGTCGGCAATCCAGCCAGAGAGCAGGCTGTCATATTGACCCTGAGCGAGGCGGGCCTCGATGACGGGCCACTCCTGCTGCACTATGTTCAGCTTGATGCCTATCCTGGCCAGATCGTTTCGCATCAGCTGGGCTGTCTTGAGGGCATCCGGGTTGTAAGGGCGTGAACCTGGCTGCACCAGCACCTGCATCTCGAATCCCTGCTCGAACCCCGCCTCCTTGAGCAGCTGGCGCGCCCGCTTCAGGTCAGGCTTGCGCATCGGCAGGGAGGGGTTGTAGCCCCAGGAGAGGGGTGGCAGCAGGCTGTTGGCGGCCTGGCCCGTCTCGAAATAGACCGCCTGCAGCAGGTTGTCTATGTTGATGGCGCTGGCGATGGCCTGGCGCACCTGTACCTTGTTGAACGGCGACTTGCGGGTGTTGAGGGCCAGGAAGGCGACGTTCATGCCGGACTGCACCGACAGGCTGAGATCCGGATCCGTGTCGATCACCGACAGCTGGCTGGCGGACGGGGTGCTCATCACGTCACACTCGCCGGTCAGCAGCTTGGCGAGCCGCTTGGAGGACTTGGGGGTGATGTCGTAGATGAGCTGCTCTATCTTGGCCTCGCCGCCCCAGTAACCGGGATGGCGCAAGTAGCGCACGTACTCGTTGTGGCGGTACTCCTTGAAGCTGAACGGGCCCGTGCCGATGGGGCGGCTGTCGAGCAGGGCCGGGGTGCCGGCTTTTTGCAGCTGGCCGGCATATTCGGCGGAGAGCACTATGGCGTAGTCGCTGGCCAGGGTGGCGAGGAAGGAGGCATCCGGCCGGTTCAGCTCGAACACCACCTGCTCTGGCCCCTTCTTGTAGACCCGCTTGATCAGCTGATCCAGCCCCAGGCTGTAGAAATAGGGATACTCGCCGCCGGAGACGTCGTGATAGGGGTGCTGCTTGTCCAGCAGGCGCTGCCAGGTGAACAGCACGTCATCGGCGTTGAAGGTGCGCGAGGGGTTGAACCAGGAGGTGTGATGAAAGGTCACGCCCTTGCGCAGGGTCAGGGTGTAGAAGAGGCCATCCTCGCTCAGGGTCCAGCGGGTGGCGAGTCCCCCCTCCAGCGCCAGGGTGTTGGGGTTCACCTCCAGCAGGCGATCGTAGAGCGGGCGCGAGCTGGCATCCAGGGTCACCCCCGAATTGGACACCTGGGGATTGAAGGTCTGGGGCGAGCCTTCCGCACAATAGATGAGACCCGTCCTGGAAGCGTCGTCCTGTTTCTGACAACCGGTAACCAGCACCAGCAATCCAAGCAGCAAGGGTTTGAACATTCTCATTGTAGAACCATGTTTTTATACGAATGTGCCAGCACCAAGGCTGGCGAGTTGCGGGAGTCGGTCTGAACCTGGCTGCCCCGGGTCTTAATCTGCATCGTTGTCACTGTCCAGCAACCGGTATTGGCGCAGCCTGCCACGAAACGGGCGATAGCGCAGGGCCGGCACCTGAGCCGGCATCGGCCTGAACCTGGCTGCTCCGGGCATTAATCTGCATCGCTGTCACTGTCCAGCAACTGGTATTTGCGCAGCATGCCGCGAAACTGGTGATAGCTCAGGGCCAGCAATTGAGCGGCTTTGCGCTGATTATACTGGGATTGCTGCATGGCTTGCTTGAGTAAATTTATCTCGTACTCCGCCACCGCGTGTTTGAGATCCAGCGGCAGGGTAGGAGAGGCCGGGGTGGTCAGCTGGGTGGGCTCCTCGAGGGTCGCGGCCAGACTTGCCCGGGGACGGGGGCGCCAGGGGGAGTCGAACGGATTGAGCACCAGCTCGGACAGCGGCAACTGGGGGTTGCCCTGGCGGTAGATGCTGCGCTCCACCACGTTTTTCAGCTCCCGCACGTTGCCGGGCCAGGGGTAATCCTGCAGCAACTGGATCGCCTTGCGGGAGAAACCGGCAAACAGCGGATAACCCAGCTCCCGGGTCATGCTGTGGGCAAAATGCTCCGCCAGCATCAATATATCCTCCCGCCGCTCCCGCAAGGGGGGCAGGGTAATGACATCGAAGGCCAGCCTGTCCAGCAGGTCGTGGCGAAAGTCCCCTCTGTCGGCCAGTGCCGGCAGATCCTCGTTGGTGGCGCACACCAGCCGCACATCCACCTTGAGAGCCTTGGCCCCGCCCACCCGCTCAAACTCGCCGTATTCGATGACCCGCAGCAGCTTCTCCTGCACCCGGGCGCTGGTGGTGGCCAGCTCGTCGAGGAAGAGGGTGCCGCCATCGGCGCGCTCGAAGCGGCCCTGATGGCGCTTGGCGGCGCCGGTGAAGGAGCCCGCCTCGTGACCAAACAGCTCTGTCTCCAGCAGGCTCTCGCTCAGGGTGGCGCAGTTGATGGTGACAAAGCTTTGATCCCAGCGCGCCGAGAGATAATGTAGGCGATGGGCGATCAGCTCCTTGCCGGTCCCGCGCTCGCCGATGATCAGCACGGGCTTGCGCAGCGGGGCGAGCCGTGAGGCCTGCTCAATGATCTCGAGAAATGCGTTGGATTCCCCCAACAGGCTTTCCGTGGCCGTGGTCATAGTGATCCCTGTCCGTTGTAAAAGCTGGTCAATCTTACCAAAAGTTGGTGATTCTTATCATCCTTTGTGTGGGGCGTCTTGAAACTCGACGCATGAGCCCCATATAAATCAACAAGTTAAATTCTGTTCCAGATTGGCACACAAGTTGCCATTGTCAATGGAGAAACAACGCATGCCAACCACAGGAGTTCTATCATGAGTATTTTTTCCCGTCTGGCCGACATCATCAATTCCAACCTGACGGCACTGCTCGACAAGGCAGAAGATCCCCAGAAGATGGTGCGCTTGATCATCCAGGAGATGGAAGACGAGCTGGTGAAGGAGCGCTCCAATCTGGCCCGCTTCCTCGCCAGCCAGAAAGAGATCGGCCGTCAGGTCAACCGCCATCAGGAGCGGGTTGACGAGTGGCAGGGCAAGGCCGAACTGGCGCTGGCCAAGGGCCGTGAAGATCTGGCCCGCGCCGCCCTTATCGAGAAGAAGAAGCAGACCGAGCTGGCCGAGACGCTCTATCGCGAGCAGCAGGCGGTGGACAGCGGCATCGACAAGCTGGGTGACGAAATACGTCAGCTGGAAGCCAAGCTGGAAGATGCCCGTAGCCGTCAAAAGGCGATGGCCATTCGCACCGAAGCGGCCAGCAGCCGCCTCAACGTGCAGAGTCAGGTCGCCCGTGGCGACAGTCAGGCGGTGGTCAGCAAGTTCGAGCGCATGGAGCGTCGCATCGACGAGATGGAGGCCCGCGCCGATCTGGGGCAGTCCGACAAGGCACTGGCCCAGCAGTTTGCCGAGCTGGAAGTCGACGATCAGATAAGCAAAGAGCTCGAGGCCATGCGCCAGAAGCTGGGCCAGGGCGAAGGCAAACAGGGAGAGTAATAGATGGAAGATCTGCTGGGCGTATTGATGGTCCCCATGGTGGTTTTCATGGTGGTGGTAGCCCCCATCTGGCTGGTGCTGCACTACAGAGCCAAGGGGCGGATAGGCGTCGGCCTGGCCGATAGCGAGCGGGAACAGTTGCAAGGGCTGCTGGTGCGGGCCGAGAAGATGCAGGAGCGGGTTGGGGCGCTGGAGTCCATTCTGGACGCGGAAGTGCCGGGCTGGAGGAACAAGGTATGAGTCCATCGAATCGGGAGGGGCGCAATCTCTATCGTGACCCTCAGCGTGGCAAGATAGCGGGCGTCTGCGCCGGCCTTGCCGACTACTTCGGGGTGGAGACCTGGATAGTGCGGTTGCTGGCCATCAGCGGCCTCATCTTCGCCGGTTTCATTACCTTCACCGCTTATATTGCCGCCTGGTTTCTGCTCGACAAGCGGCCGGTCACTCTCTATGAAAACGAAGAGGGAGAGTTTGCCGAGGTGCGGATGAAGGCGCGCAGCTGGCAGGCTGGTGTCACCCCTCATCAGGCGCTGGGCCGTATCGCACAGGAGCTAGATACCCTGGAGCCGAGATTGCAGCGCATCGAGAAGCTGGTGACCTCCAAGGAGTTCACCCTGCAGCGGGAGTTCAGCAAGCTGTGACCTCTGGCCGGGTCTCGCCGATTGAGCGAGGCCCCTCTCTTGAACGGGATCCCAAGACCCGACATGGCGGGCACACCTGAAACCGACGATCGAATTGAGGGATTGAACAAGCCTTGATACGCAACACACTGGAACAAAAGTGGTCGCTCTTGCAGCACAGGGCCACAGACGTGGTGAACCGGGTACGGGATCGCCACCTGCGGCTGGCGGTGACCGGCCTCTCCCGTAGCGGCAAGACCGCCTTTATCACGGCGCTGGTGAACCAGCTTGAACACGCGGCCATCGATGGCCGTTTGCCGTTGTGGGATGCCCTGCGTCAGGGGCGCATTCTCGGCGCCCGTCGGGTGCCCCAGCAAAATGCCCATATTCCCACCTTTGCCTACGAGCGCGGCCTCGATGCCCTGTTTGGCGAGCCGCCCGCCTGGCCCGAGCCGACCCGCGGGGTGGCCGAGGTGCGCCTCGAAATTCGCTATCGCACCCGCCACCCCCTGCGCAAGCATCTGGGGGAGATCTCCACCCTCTATGTGGACCTGGTGGATTACCCGGGGGAGTGGTTGCTGGACTTGCCGCTCTTGGAACTCAGTTACGAGCAGTGGAGCGAGCAGGTGCGCGACCAGTTGCGCCGCCCCGAGCTGCAGGCGCTTGCCGCTGGCTGGCTGGCCCCAGAATGGCAGGCTATGCAGCCTTTTGAAGAGCGGCCGGTCGCACAGCTTGCCGAGCGCTACACCGACTATCTGCACGCCTGCAAGCGAGAGCTGGGGCTGCACCTCATCCAACCCGGTCGCTTCGTGCTGCCGGGGGAGTATGCCGGTGCGCCCCTGCTGCAGTTCGTGCCCTGGGTGTGGGATATGCCCGCCGGCGAGCCCGCCGATGGCACCCTCTACGCCACCCTCAAGCAGCGCTTCGAGCAGTACAAGCAATACCTGGTACAGGGTTTTTATGAGCAGCATTTTGCCGGGTTCGATCGCCAGATAGTACTGGTGGACTGCCTGCAGCCCCTCAACGCCGGCGCGGCCAGTTTTGGCGACATGCAGCAGGCTATCGCCCGCATCATGGAGAGCTTCGCCTACGGCAAGAGCAACTGGTGGCGCCGGCTCTTCTCGCCGCGCATCGACAAGCTGCTGTTTGTGGCGAGCAAGGCGGATCACGTCACCCCGGAGCAGCACGGCCCTCTGGTCTCTTTGCTCCAGCATCTGGTGCGCAGCGGCCGCGGTCAGGCCCGTTTTGAGGGGATCACCACTGAGTGTCTGGCGCTCGCCGCCATCAAGGCGACCGAGGTGGGCAAGGGGGTGGCCAATGGCCGCGAGTTTCCCGCCATCCGTGGCACCAGCCTTGCCGGCGAGCCGCTGCTGCTGTTCCCGGGAGAGGTGCCGCCCCATATCCCGCCTGCGCAATGGTGGAACAATCAGGGTTTCGATTTTCAGGCGTTTCGCCCCCTGCCCATGAGTGCCCATCAGGCGCTGCCCCATATCCGGCTCGATGCGGCGCTGGAGTTTCTGCTCGGGGATCACCTCGAATAACCCAGGCTGTGCGGCAATGCAGGCAAGGCATGGCTGCACGGCCGCGTGGAGGAGCAAGCAAAAAGATGAACGATCAGAGAAAACCGACGGTGGCCGAACCGGCCCCGCTGCAGGGCAAGGTGATCCTGGAGCCCGCCTTGACTGTGGCCAGCGACGAGCGACCGCCTGCACCTGCCCAGCGGCTGGAAGAGGCGAGCTTCGAGCGCCTCGACGAGCTGGAGGCATTCACCGAGGTGGAGCCCGCTCTCACCATCAAGCCGCGCCGGCGGCACCGGCTGCTCGGCTGGGGACTGGGGGCGGTTGGCCTGTTGTCGCTGGGCCAGTATGGCGCCTTTCTCTACGACCAGTTGCTCACCACCCCGCTCTGGGGTAGCGCCTGGTTGCTGGCCTCCGGTCTGGTGGCCGTAGGCACGGCAGGTGTGGTGGGGCGCGAGTGGCTGCGGCTGCGCACCCTCAAGCGGCGCCAGGATGTGCGCTCCCGGGCCGACGATCTGCTGGCCCGTCAGGGCGTCGGGCAGGGGCAGACTTTTTGCGAGGCGCTCGCCGAGAAGAGTGGTGACAAGGGGCGGGAGGGGTACAACAACTGGCTGTCCCAGCTCGACGAGAGCCACAGCGATCGGGAAGTGCTGACCCTCTACAGTCAGCTGGTGCTGACCGAGCGGGACAAGCTGGCCCAGGCGCGGGTGGCCAAATGGTCGGGGGAGGCCGCCGTGCTGGTGGCCCTGAGCCCGCTCGCCACCGTCGACATGATGCTGATGCTGTGGCGCAACCTGCGGATGATCGAGGACATCGCCGACGTCTACGCCATCGAGCTCGGCTACTGGAGCCGCATCCGCCTCATTCGGCAGGTGTTTCGCAACATGCTCTATGCCGGGGCCACCGAGCTGGTGACCGAGGTGGGCATGGATCTGCTGGGGGCAGAGTTCGCCGCCAAGCTCTCCGCCCGCGCCGCGCAAGGGGTGGGGGCGGGGCTGCTCACAGCGCGTCTTGGCCTGCGCACCATGGAGGCGTGCCGCCCGCTGCCCTGGTGCGCGGACGAGAAGCCCAGGCTCGGCGAGCTGCGCAAGCGGCTCATCGGCCAGCTGGCTGGCTATCTCAACAAGGGGTGACGGGCCGGGCCTCGATTGTGGTTGTCACAAATTATTTACAATTGTCAACGGCAGCCGACCCAGGGGTCGGCTGCTTTTTTAGGGGACAAACCGTTACAGTGATCCCATCAGTCAAACGTGAGTCGCCACTGCTTGGATTACCGGGCGGGCAGACAGGATGGAACCCTTAATGGCAAGTCTCTACACAGCACACCAGCCGGACCCTCAGGGCCTCATCCATTACACGGATGAGGAGCACGGCACCTGGCAGATCCTGATCGAGCGTCAGCTCGCGGCGCTGGAAGGCAAGGCGTGTGACGACTATCTGGCTGGCTTGACCCGCCTCAATCTGCCCCTGGATCGCATCCCCCAGCTGGCCCAGATCAACGCCGTGTTACAACCCGCCACCGGCTGGTCGGTGGCCGCCGTGCCTGCGCTTATCTCGTTCGATCGCTTCTTTGCCCTGCTGGCCAACCGCCAGTTTCCGGTGGCCACCTTCATTCGCCGCCGGGACGAGCTCGACTATCTGCAAGAGCCCGACATCTTTCACGAGATCTTCGGCCACTGCGCCATGCTGACCAACCCGGCTTTTGCTCACTTCACCCATGTCTATGGCCAGCTCGGCTTGCAGGCGGGCAAGGAGGATCGCGTCTTTCTGGCGCGGCTCTACTGGTTCACCGTGGAGTTTGGCCTGCTCAATACTCCTGCCGGGCTGCGCATCTACGGCGGCGGCATTCTCTCCTCCATCGGCGAGACCGCCTATGCCCTCGGCGGTCAGCCGGTGCTGCAACCCTTCGACCCGATAGAAGTGCTGCGCACCCCGTATCGCATCGACATCATGCAGCCCACCTATTTCGTGCTGCCCGAGCTGGCCGATCTCTACCGTCTGGCGGAGCAGGACATCATGGCCATGGTGTCCGATGCCCGCCGGCTGGGGTTGCGTCCGCCCCGCTTTGCCCCCGCCGGCGGCAAACAGGCGAGCTGAATTGATCAGACTCATTTCGTTATCCGATCCCATTGATGAACAAGGAGAAACCCATGTCCGAACTGGCCAGCCAGCAGTGTGAAGCGTGCCGCGCCGATGCCCCCAAGGTGAGCGAGCAGGAACTCGCCGAGCTGATGCAGCGTATCCCCGACTGGCAGCCGCTGGTGGTGAAAGGGGAGCTGCAGCTGAGGCGCGAATTCACCTTTCGCAACTTCAAGGAGGCGCTGGCCTTTACCAACCGCCTGGGCGAGCTGGCGGAGGCGGAATTCCATCACCCCGCCATTCTGACCGAATGGGGCAAGGTGACCGTCAGCTGGTGGACCCACAAGATAGGCGGTCTGCATCGCAATGACTTCATCATGGCGGCGCGCACGGATGAGCTGCTGAAGTGAAGACGCCATCACTCACCGAGTGGGCGATATGGTGACCGTCAGCTGGTGGACCCACAAGATAGGCGGCTTGCATCGCAACGACTTCATTATGGCGGCGCGTACCGACCAGTTGCTCAGCGATCCGTTGCACAAATAAGCCTCATCCAGTGACTCGGGCCTGTCCGGCGAAAGCGGGGCGGGCCCGCATTTTTATGGGCTGGCGCTCGCACTGGCGGGATCGAGTCTGTATTATCCGGTCATTCATAGAGTTAGCTAGGAAGTGTGTCCCGAATGCGTCTTGAAGTCAGCTGTGAAGACCGCCTGGGCCTGACCCGGGAACTGCTCGACCGTCTGGTGGAGCACAACATCGATCTGCGCGGCATCGAAATCGATACCTCAGGCATCATCTATCTCAACTTTCCCGAGCTGGAGTTTCGTGATTTCCAGCATCTGATGCCGGAGATCCGCCGCATTCCTGGCGTCTATGACGTCAAGACCATCCCCTACATGCCCTCCGAGCGTGAGCACCACGAGATTGAGGCCCTGCTCAAGGCACTGCCGGATCTGGTCTTCTCCCTCGATGCCAAGGGCAAGGTGACCCAGGCCAACCAGTCCGCCCTCACCACCCTGGCCCTGCCGGTGGAAGAGATACGCGGCGTGGCCCTGGGCTCCCTGGTCAAGGGTTTCTCCTTCAGCCGCTGGCTGGAGGCGAGCGAGATCAAGCCGCAGACCTGCAAGCTCAGCTTCAATGGCGAAGAGTATCTGGCGGACCTGATGCCGCTGTTCGTGGCCGAAGAGAAGGGCCGTCAGGCCCTGGCCGGCGCCGTGGTGGTACTCAAATCCGCCCGTCGGGTCGGCATGCACTTCAGCGCGCTGCACGCGGTGGAAGTGGGGGGCTTCGAGCACCTGCAGGCCGAGAGCCAGAAGATGAAGCAGGTACTGACGGAAGCGAGCAAGCTGGCGATGCAGGACGCGCCGCTGCTCATCGTCGGCGAGACGGGCACCGGCAAGGAGCTGCTGGCCCGCGCCTGCCACGGCGCCAGCCTGCGTTCCAGCCACCCCTTCATGGCCCTCAACTGTGCCGCCATGCCGGACAACGTGGCCGAGAGCGAGCTGTTTGGCTACGCCCCCGGTGCCTTTGGCAACAACACCGAAGGCAAGCGCGGCGTGCTTGAGCTGGCCAGCGGCGGCACCCTGATGCTGGACGAGATCGGCGACATGTCCCCCCATCTGCAGACCAAGTTTCTGCGGGTGTTGCAGGACGGGGTGTTCCGCCGGGTGGGTGACGAGCAGGAGGTCAAGGTCAATGTGCGCTTTATCTGCACCACCCAGAAGCAGTTGCTGGATCTGGTGCACGACGGCAAGTTCCGGGAAGATCTCTACTATCGCCTCAACGTGCTGAGCCTGGCGTTGCCCCCCCTGCGCGAGCGCAAGGCGGACATCATGGCGCTGGCCCAGCAGTTCGTCTCCCGCTTCGCCAGCGAATTGCAGCGGCCGCGCCCGCGCTTTACCCGCAACATGGCCGAGTACCTGACCGCCTACCGCTGGCCCGGCAACGTGCGCCAGCTGCGCAACTGCCTCTACCGGGCCATGACCTTGCTGGAAGGGGACGAGATAGGGCCGGAGCACGTCGACTTGCCGGTGGCGGCCGATGCCATGCCGCTCATCGACGAGTGGTTCGAAGGGGGCCTGGACGAGGCGGTGAAGCGTTTCGAGAGCCGGCTGCTGGAGCGGCTCTATCCGGCCTTCCCCTCTACCCGTCAGCTGGCCAAACGGCTGGGGGTGTCGCACACCGCCATCGCCAACAAGTTGCGCGAATACGGGATCAGCAAGAAGTAAGTAGATGAATGCAGGTAGGATCTTGGGGCTCACACCAGGGTGGGCCCCTGCCATTGTTGCGACATTTAGTGACGTATGTGCTTGTTCTGTTGGCGGTGCCTTGTCATGCTGCTGATAAGCTCAATACTACTCCTATCCGGCTCACCCTTCCTGGGCGTCAGGCCTTCGCGGGCGCTGGCGTGGGCATAAGCGCAGGCACGATGCACTCTCTTTCACTGGTTCGAATCCTGGCGTGGTTGACGCCGCTGCTCTGTTCGCTGGCCCTCGCCACCGAGCCTGTTCTCCCCACCTCTGCCGAGCTGCGTGCCGAGCAGGTACGCCAGACGGTCCTCGACATTCTGAGCTATACCCGCTGGCCGACCGAGCCCGCTGAGCTGCGCCTGTGCATCACGGCACCGACCGAATATGCCACCGCCCTCTTTTCCATCAAGCAGCAAGCCAATGGCCGGCCGGTCAGCGTCCATCGCTACGACGTGGATGATGAGGCGCTGGGGCGGCGCTGTGACGTGCTCTACCTGGGGATATTGGCGCCGGAGCGGCGGCTGTCCCTTTTCCAGCGGCTGCGGGAACACCCCATTCTCAGCATCAGCGAGCAGAGCGCCGAGTGTGTCGCCGACGCCGTGTTCTGCCTGCAGGTCGGGCTGGATCGCGTGCGGTTCCGGGTCAATCTGGATGCCCTGGCCAGGAGCGGGGTGCGGGTGCATCCTGCCGTGCTCAAGCTGGCCAAGGCGGATGAGGAGACACCATGATAGGGCTCTTTCGTCCACGGACCCAGCGGCTCACCTTGCGACAGAGTCTGGGACGCACCCACCTGGTGACGTCCCTGACCGCTGTCTGTATGGCCGGTGTGCTGCTGACCGGTATCGCTCTGCTGGCCTTGCGCCTCTACGCGGATCACAACCTGGAGCTGGTGGCCCGCGCCATCAGTTACACCAGTGAAGCGGCCGTGGTGTTCCATGACGAAGAGGCCGCCAAGGAGGCGCTGCAAGCCATAGTCACCCATGAGGATGTGGCGCAGGCCAGCATCTATCTGCCCACGGGTCAGCCGCTGGCCAGCTGGCGCCGGGCCATGAGCACCCCCTGGTCTGGGCTGGAGCAGTATCTGGCCAGGCTCATACTGCCGGGCCCGGTCGATCAGCCCATGATGCGGGGCGGGGTGGAGATAGCCCGCATCCATCTGGTCGGCCACGGCCAATATCTGCTGCTGTTCCTGCTGCAAACCCTGCTGGCCATGCTGGTCTGTCTCATCCTCAGTGCGCTGGGGGCGCTCTACGTGGCGCGCTGGATGCAAAACTCCCTCACAGTACCACTCAAGGAGCTGGCGCAGGTGGCTCACAGTGTCAGCCGTCGACGCATCCTGGCCATGCGGGTCCCCGAGGCGCATATCGCCGAGCTGCACGAGCTCGGTCAGGACTTCAACTCCCTGCTCGACGAGCTGGAAGCTTGGCAGGCTCATCAGCGGCGGGAGAACGCCAGCCTGCTGCACCGGGCCACCCACGATGCCTTGACCGGCCTGCCCAATCGTGCTCTTTTTGAGGCTCGTCTGGATCAAGCCGTGACCACGGGTCGCTTGCATGAAGAGCGTTTCGCACTGCTCTACCTCGATTGTGATCGCTTCAAGCAGATCAACGATACCCTGGGCCATGCCGCCGGGGATGACGTGCTGATCGCCTTGGCCAGACGGGTACAACATCAGCTTCGGCCGATGGATCTGGTATGTCGGCTGGGGGGTGACGAGTTCGCCATCCTGTTGACTCCTGTGTTGCAAGAGAGCGAGGCGCAGGATGTGGTATCCCGCATCCAGCAGGCCATGGCCGATCCCGTGGTGCTGGGGGATGGTCGCCAGCTGGTGGCGGCCATCAGCATAGGCACGGCCCTCTATCCGGAGCAGGGGCTGACCGCTGGCGAGCTGTTGCAGCAGGCCGACAACGCCATGTACCAATCCAAGCGGCTGCGTCGGGAGCTTGCACTCCATGACCAGCTGGAATTTGATGTTTCTGCAGAGGAAAAATAACAATGAAGATCCATGTCCTGATGAAAACCGGCCTGATCGGCCTGCTGTTGAGCGTGCTGGTGGGCTGTCAAAGCGCCCCCCACGGCCTGACGGCAGAGCAGATCGCCGTACTCAAGGAGCAGGGCTTTCGCCTGACCGATGAGGGTTGGACTCTGGACTTCTCCAACCGGGTGCTGTTTGCCAACAACGTGGAGGTCCTCAACCCCAAGACCCGTGTTCTGGTGGAAAAGCTGGGCAAGACCTTGCTGGGTGTCGGCCTGAACAAGGCGCGCATCGACGGTCACACCGACTCCAACGGGCCTGAGCTCTACAACGATCAGCTCTCCCTGAAACGGGCGAAATCGGTGGCCGAGGTGCTGGTGTCGGTCGGCATGCAGCCGGCCAACCTGGACATCCGTGGTCGCGGTGAGCGGGATCCGGTAGCAGACAACAAGACCGCTGCCGGGCGGGCCGAGAACCGCCGTGTTGCCATCGTCATCAGCAACGAATAAGCCGGTTGTGTGGATAAAAAAAGAGCGCCTGATGGCGCTCTTTTTTGTGGCTCTGGCATTTACTGCTCGAGCTTCTCGCGGTCGTGGTGACTGCGCAGGCGGATGTTGATCATCTCCACCGTCAGCGAGAAGGCCATGGCGAAGTAGATGTAACCCTTCGGAATGTGCAGATCCATCCCCTCGGCCATCAGCGCGAAGCCGACCAGGGTGAGGAAGGAGAGGGCCAGCATCTTGATGGTGGGGTGATGATCGACGAAGTCACCTATGGCCTTGGCGGCGAACATCATGATGAAGACGGCGATCATGATGGCCAGCACCATGACGGGCACGTGATCCGCCATGCCCACGGCTGTGATGACCGAATCCAGGCTGAAGACGATGTCGAGGATGGCGATCTGGATCAGGGTGCTGACGAAGCCGGACGCAACCGCGATTGAGCCTTCTGGCTCCGCCGCCCCTTCCAGGGTGGCGTGGATCTCGTGGGCACTCTTGCCGATGAGGAACAGGCCTCCCAGCAACAGGATGAGATCGCGACCCGAGATGGCCTCACCCAGCACGGTGAACAGCGGCTCGGTCAGGCGCATCACCCAGGCGAGCGACAGCAGCAGCAGTATGCGGGTGCCCATGGCGAGGCCCAGACCCAGGATCCGCGCCTTCTGGCGTTGCGCCTCCGGCAGGCGGGCGACCAGGATGGAGATAAAGATAATGTTGTCTATACCCAGCACGATTTCGAGCAGGGTCAGGGTCGCGAGCGCAACCCAGGCAGAGGGATCAAGAACCCATTCCAGCATGATTGAACCTTGGTTAAAAAATTGAAGCAGCGCATTCTAGCAGGCGCAACATGGCTTGTCCCAGCGCCTTGAAAAGATAAAATGGCGGGCGATTTGAGGGAGAAATCTATGTTTCGTTTAGGACTCATCATTAACCCGGTTGCCGGCATTGGCGGCGCGGTCGGTCTCAAGGGCAGCGATGGCGTGGTCGCCGAGGCGCTGGCGCTGGGCGCCGTGCCCAGGGCGCAGGAGCGGGCACGGCAAGCCCTGCTGCCCCTGTGCGATCTCGCCGACTCATTCGAGTTGCTGACGGTCGCAGGCGAGATGGGCGCCGATCTCGCGAAATCGCTCCAGCTGCCTTGCCGTATCGTCTATCGGCCCGTCGCCGACACCACCACGGCGGCCGATACCCGCGCCGCCGCCGAGCGGATGCGCGAGGCGGGCGTCGACCTGTTGCTGTTCGCCGGTGGCGATGGCACTGCGCGTGACATCTGCGCGGCAGTGGGGGAGTCGTGCCATGTGCTCGGCATCCCGGCGGGCTGCAAGATCCACTCCGGTGTGTATGGCGTCACCCCGGCCGCCAGCGGTCGGGTGGTGGCGCTGATGATCGCCGGCGAATTGCTGAGCCTGGTGGATGCCGAGGTGATGGACATAGACGAGGAGGCGTTTCGGGCTGGCAAGGTGCGGGCTCGCCATTATGGCCAGCTGCTGGTGCCCGGCGATCTGCGCTACGTGCAGGCGGTCAAGCAGGGAGGGCGGGAGTCCGAGGAGCTGGTGCTGGCGGATCTCGCCGCCGGTGTGGTCGAGCAGATGGAACCCGACACCCTCTACCTGATGGGGTCGGGCAGCACGGTCGCCGCCTGCATGGCAGAGCTAGGCCTGGAAAATACCTTGCTCGGTGTGGATCTGGTGGAAAACGGCCAGCTTATCGGGCAGGATCTGTCCGCCGCCGAGATCCTGACCCGGATCCGCGGTCGTCACTGCCGGCTGATCATTACCCTGATCGGCGGACAGGGACATCTGTTCGGGCGCGGAAATCAGCAATTGAGTCCAGAGGTGATCCGGGCTGTCGGGCGGGACCAGATCCAGGTTCTGGCCACCAAGGCCAAGTTGGCAGCCCTCGCGGGCAGGCCGCTGCTGGTGGACACCGATGACCCGGCACTGAACCGGTCGTTAAGTGGTTATCTGCGCATAACCACGGGATACAAGGATCAGGTCATCTACCCGGTGGCCAACCCGGAATAGGGCATCAAGGATGCGGCTGGCCTGGCGCCAGAGAGCCGTGATCAACCGGATCGCGGTTCCACTCCCCCGAATTATTTTGCCGGCAATTTTTTGCCAGCCACTCTGAAAATGAGGCTGCGTTACATGACGATTCATGATTTTGAGCACAAGTTGTTGGGACTGATAGACAGCATGGTGGCCACGGCGACCGAAGATGAGCTGTTTGCAGGGGGCTATCTGCGCGGCCACATCTCGCTGGCGGTGGCGCGCGCCGAGCTGGAGGGCAAGAACCTGGTGCGGGATGTGAAGAGCTATGTGCTGCGCAGCCTGAACGAGGCCATTCTGGAGGGTGAGCTCTCCGAAGAAGATGAGAAGCTGGTACAGGCAATGTGGATTCGTTTGCAGCAACAAGCAGAAGCTTGATCGGATACACATTTCAAACAGAAGTTTGAGTTTATTCTTCCCTGAAGTTAGTGAAAGGTTAATAATAAGTTTCGCCTTTTGTTTCAGGGATTAAACTATGGCCTCCTCATCACGTATTGCCAACAAACTGCCGCTCGAGATGCTCTATCACTGGGAGCGGCAGTGTCCTGACCGAGTCTACCTTCGTCAAACCATCAACCGCGAATACGTCGACTTCACCTGGGGTGAAGTCGCCGACGAGGCGCGCCGCATGGTGACGGCACTGCGTCATCTGGGGCTGGTGCCCGGTGACAAGGTGGCCCTGCTCTCCAAGAACTGCGCCCAGTGGTTCATCGCCGATCTGGCCATGCAGATGGGGCAGTATGTGAGCGTGCCCATCTACCCGACCGCCAACGTCGACACCATCGAATATGTGCTGCGCCACAGCGAGGCCAAGGCGATCTTCGTCGGCAAGCTGGATGACTGGAAGAGCCAGGAGGCCGGCGTGCCCGCCGATCTGCTGCGCATCGCCTTGCCCTATGAGACCATGCCCGCCAGCCATCAGTGGGATGATCTGCTGGAGGCGCACGAGCCCATTGCTGACAGCCCGGCGCAGGTGCCGGACGCCCTGTTGAGCCTGGTCTACACCTCCGGCAGTACCGGCAAGCCCAAGGGCGCCATGCTGAGCGTCGAGCGTTACGCTTGGTCGTGTGAAAAGCTGGTGGAAGCGGTGGAGCTGACCGCCACCGATCGCGGCTTCTCCTATCTGCCGCTCGCCCACATCACGGAGCGGGTTTACATCTATGGTGGCAGCTTGTTCAGTGGCGCGACCATCGCCTTCCCCGAATCCCTCGACACCTTTATCGATGACGTCAAGCGTTGCCGTCCCACCGTCTTTATCTCCGTACCCCGCCTGTGGGCCATGTTCCGCATCAAGATCCACGAGAAGCTGCCCCAGAAAAAGCTCGAGCTGCTGCTCAAGATCCCCTTTGTATCGGGGCTCATCAAGCGCAAGTTGCAAAAGGGGCTGGGGCTGGATCAGGCGCGGGTGCTGGGTTGCGGCTCGGCGCCAGTGTCACCGGCCCTGCTGCAGTGGTACTACAGCATAGGCGTCAATATTACCGAAGCCTGGGGCATGACCGAGAACCACGCCTTCTCCACCCTCAACTATCCCTTCCGCGCCGACAAGATAGGCACGGTCGGCAAGGCGGGGCCCGGGGTCGAGATCCGCATCTCGGATGAGGGGGAGATCCTCTGCCGTTGCGACGGCATGATGCTGGGCTACTACAAGGATCCCGAGCACAGCGCCGAGGCCATCGACGGCGATGGCTGGCTTCACACCGGCGACATGGGCAAGCTGGACAGGGAAGGTTACCTCACCATCACGGGCCGGATGAAGGACGTGTTCAAGACTGCCAAGGGCAAGTACGTAGCGCCTGTGCCCATCGAGGGGCTGCTGGGGCAGGAGCCCATCATAGAGCAGCTCTGCGTGATAGGTTACGGCATGCCCCAGCCGGTTGCCCTGGTACAACTGGCCGAGAGTGCCATGAAGGGCAATCGGGACGTTATCAACGCCCAGTTGGAGGCTGCGCGCAACCGGGTCAACGAGCAGCTGGAATCCCATGCCAGAATTCGCGGTATCCTGGTGGTGAAGAGCCCCTGGAACATAGAGAACGGCGTACTCACCCCCACCATGAAGATCCGCCGCCACCTGCTGGAGCAGAAATACGCGGACCTCGGCGAGGCCTGGTCCTCCTCCCAGAGCATCATCTGGGAATCCTGAGTCTCAGCTAGCAGCAGAAACAACAAGGGGAGCCGGTGGCTCCCCTTGTTGTTGGGCATTTTTGACCTCAGACGGCCTGGTATTCCAGCTCGACCGACCCCAGCGCCTTGAGGGTGGACTGGGCGGAATCCCGCTGGCTGATCTGGCCGTTTTTGCTCTCCAGCAGCGCGGCGCGGCGGATGGTGGCGAGATCTTCACCGTTCAGCACCGCATGGGCACAGGCCATCTGCATCGGCGGCAGGCTGGGGTTGAAGGCGGCGTTCTCGGCGTAGCGGCCGCAGAAGAGGCGACCATCGGCAAACTGCAGCGCCACCGCGGCATAGCCCTGACTGTAGGGGGCATAGCTTTGGCGGGCGGCGGCCAGCGCGGCTTGCCAGAGCGGATCCTCGCTCTCGAGCGTCAGCTCGTCATGGGCTTGCGGGCTCATCAGGGCATCCGTGATGTCGAGATCCGCCGGGCCAAAGGAGTGGGGCAGGAAGGATTGCAGGGCGCTCAGGTCGTCCGGCAGAGAGACTTTCAGGATCTTGGCGGTGCTCAGCTCGTTCATGAACTGGCGGCAGTGGCCACAGGGGGTGTAGTTGACTGTGATCTCGCTGATCCCTGTCTCACCGCCCAGCCAGGCGTTGGAGATGGCGGACTGCTCGGCATGGACCGAGTGGAACAGCCCTTGTCCCGCGAACTCCATGTTGGCGCCGAAATACCAGGTGCCGCTCAGGCCGCAGGCGATGGCACCGACGAAGAACTTGGAGATGGGGGCCACCGAGCAGGCCGCGGCCAGTGGCAACAGGGCCAGGCGCAGGGCGCGATCATCGAGACCTGTGGCGGCTTTCAGGGTCGCCACTTGCGCAGGGGTAAAACGGGCATTGAATTCGCCGCCCTGTTCGGGATCCAGCATGGGCAGCAGCGCCGCTTTGAGCGGGGCGGGCAGGGTATCGAGTGGCTTGGCAAAACGGGGATGCATAGTGTGTCCTCAAAGGCCAATTGGGGGGCCATTGTAGGGAGCAAGCTCGGCAAAATGTGTGAGCGCGCTCACGCCCTGATGGGCAAAAGGAGGGGGATGGTAAAGGAAACGTTTGTCTTGCGCAAACTGTGCGTCAGCTCGCACTGTGGCGGGCCACCCGGCCCGCACAACCGAAAATCGGTACGACTCAGCTCAACCAGTGGTAAATGGCAAACAGCAAGGGGGCCACGGCGGCGGTGAGGATACCGCACACCACCATGGCGAGCGACGAGAAGGCCCCCTGGGTAATGCCCTTCTCGGCGGAGGTGGCGGTGCCGATGGCATGGGCGCAGGCTCCCATGGCCAGCCCCTGGGCCTCGGGGTCGGTCACCCGCATCAGTTTGAGCAGCGGGTAGCCGATGAGAGCGCCTACAATTCCGACCACCACCACCACGGCCGCCGCGATGGCCGGAATGCCGCCGAGGGACTGGCTGACGCTCATGGCGAGCGGGGTTGTGATGGACTTGGTGGCGAGCGAGGCCAGCAATGCCGGATCGGCGCCCATAAAATGACCGATCAGCAAGGTTGTGCAGACCGAGATCAAGACGGAGGCCAGAGTACAGATTAGGATGGGCTTGAGCCTGGCCTGGATCTGGCGGGCCTGCTGGTAGAGCGGCAGGGCCAGCGCCACCACGGCGGGTTCCAGCAGTGCCGTGATGGGGCGGGTGCCGCTCTCGTACTGATCCAGCGGTAGATCGAGCCAGAGCAGCAGGCCTATGATGACGGCGGTGGGCACCAGCACGGGGTTGATGATGGGCCAAGGCAGGCGGCGATAGAGGGCCCGGGTGGCGAAGTAGAGGGCCAGGGTCAGGGGGATGGCAAGCCAGAAGATCATCGGTTCATCCTCTGGTAGAGCCGGCCGACCGTGCCGAGGATCAAGACTATCCCCAGCACTATGCAGAGCATGATGAGGCCGAACGACTGGCGCAGCGGCTCCAGCCAGGCCACCAGCCCGACCGCCACCGGCACGAACAGCACGCCCATGTGGCGCAGCAGCAGGCCGGCACCGAGCTCGACCCAGTGCAATTTCACCAGTTGCAAGGAGAGCAGCACGAACAGCAGCAGCATGCCGATGATGCTGCCGGGGAAGGCGAACGGCAGTATGGCTGCCAGGGTTTTGCCCGCCAGCAGGCAGGCGACTATGACCATGAAGTCACGAAGGTACAGCAAGGCACGTTGCGCGATCACGTGAGCCCCAACTTGGTAACTGTGAATGAACGGGCAGTTTACCAGAGAGGCAGGGGCGCGGCATTAAAACAATAACAGTTGAAATCAGTTCGTTTGAAGCTGATTTGATTGAAGATTTTCTGACTCGATGCACTTTTCGAACGACCAGGTTCTGAACTGTTTGTTTTGTTTATGAATTACAAGGAGTAGCCATGACATCCCTCTTGTCCCGCGTGCGTCAACTGGCAGCCGATAGCAGCCTGCCCCCGGATTTGTTGCAAACCCGTCAGTGGGACGGGTCTGTGTGCCGGGTCAGGCTCGACAACACAGGCCCTGAGGCCGCGCCGGTCGGCCGCTGGGTGCTGTTTGACGGCAAGCTCGGCCTCTCGCGTGCGTGCGCCATCTATGGCGAAGGATTCCAGATGCTGGCCCAGACCATGGGCAGTTGGCAGGCCCCGCAGCCGGTCGGCCGTTGTCCCGATGCCGGCGTCTATCGCATCAGCGACGACGACGGCTATCACACGGTCCACAACCTGTTGCTGGTGGAACACGGCCAGGGCTGGCTGCTGCTCGCCTTTGCCAGTTGCCACCGTTTTGGCGGCGAGTTCCGCCTCTATCCCGATGGTCGTCTGCAAATCCTGATGAACTGCGAAGATCGTCTGTTGCCTGCCGGCCAGCACTGGCAGAGCGAGGCGCTGATCTGTCTGGAGGGGGCGGATCGCGAGGCACTGCTGGCCGAACTGGCGAGCATGATCGAGGCCGAGCACGGCAGCCTGATCGCCGAGGTGGCGAGCCGCCCCAGCGGCTGGTGCTCCTGGTATCACTACTATGCGCAGGTGAGCGCCGCCGATATTCGCGAGAATCTGGCGGTGCGGGCCGAGCGTTTTCCGGCCCTGCGCTACGTGCAGATCGACGATGGCTATCAGGCGAAGATGGGGGATTGGCTCACCCCTTCGCCCAAGTTCGAACAGGGCGTGGCGGCCCTGGCGGCGGAGATCCGCAGTGCCGGCTGCGAGCCTGCACTCTGGGTCGCCCCCTTTATTGCCGAGCCGACCTCACAGGTGTTTCAGGATCACCCCGACTGGTTCGTGAAGGGGGATGACGGTCTGCCGCTCCCCTCAGAGCGGGTCACCTATGGTGGCTGGCGCTGCACCCCCTGGTATGTGCTGGACGGCACCCACCCCGAGGTGCAGGCTCACCTTGAGCAGGTATTCCGCACCCTGCGCCAGCAGTGGGGCATTCACTACTTCAAGCTGGATGCCAACTTCTGGGGTGCCATTCACGGCGGCCGCTTCCATGACTCTTCCGCCACCCGGGTCGAAGCCTATCGGCGCGGCATGGCCGCCATCTTGCGCGGGGCGGGCGAGGGCGCCTTCCTGCTCGGCTGCAACGCCCCCATCTGGCCGAGCCTGGGGCTGGTGCACGGCATGCGGGTGAGCGATGACGTGGAGCGCAATGGCCACCGTTTTCGCCAGATTGCCCGCGAGGCCTTCTGCCGCGCCTGGCAAAACGAGCGGCTGTGGGCGCTGGATCCCGACTGCATCTGCCTGCGGGATCTGCCGAGTCAGCAGGCCAGCTCCGCAGAGTACCGCTTTCATCTGGCGGCGCTGGTGGCGAGCGGCGGCATGATGCTGGCCGGTGACCGGCTGCAGGATCTCGATGCAGCACAGACGGCGCAGCTGCACAAATTGCTGGCCCTGTGCGCGGCCCGGGCCCCTTCAGCCCGCTTCGAGTCGATGGAGTTTGCCTGTGGGGAAGTGAGCCTGCCCGAGGGCGGTACCCTGCTCTGCCTCTTCAACTGGCAGGGGCAGTCCCAGGAGTTCCTGTTGCCGGCGGGCGGCCAGGATTTCTGGGATGAGGATGCGGTCGGCACCGCGCTCACCCTGCAAGGGGGCGAAGGGCGGGTGATCCGCTACCGCTGAGTACGCTGGCGAGAATAATTCAGGCTCCCATGGGAGCCTGAATTATTCGTAGAGGGGCAAATATGCGGTGGATCAGTAACGCCACTCGAAGCCGATGGCGTAGTTGGCGGCGCCATAGCCCGGGATCTCGTTGCTGGAGAGCAGCGCCTTGAAGGTGAGCTGCGGGCTGAGGGGAATGCCGAGCCCCATGCCGAGGGCCACTTCGTCGTTGGTGTTGCCCATCATGTCGGCCCGGATCATCCGATAGAGCGACATGTCCTGGCTCATGTGTACATAGCTCTGGGAGGCGCGATTGTAGAGCTGACCGAACACTTCCAGCTGAAAACCCGCCTGGGGGGTGATAGCCAGCGGCACGCCGACGAAGTTGTAGAGATCGGAGCGGTTGAAATAGCTGTTGGTGATCTGGGGAGTGAAGTCGGTCTGCTGATAGAGGCGGCTGAAGTTGCTCTCGATCAGCTGATAAGTCTGTTGCGGCAATTGCAGCAAATAGTCGGGGACATCAAAACGCACGCCCGCCATGCCGGCCGAAGGCAGCAGGGAGCAGACGAGCAAGCCGAAACCGGATAATCCTGAACGCATCAGATGAGGCATCCCCAAGGGTCGATAGCCAAAGGCCGTTAATGCAATGTTAGCGCACAAATAATTGAAACTTCAGGAGTCTTTGCTCCCCTTCCCATTATGTCTTGGGCGAGGGGAGCATACCGACATTTAACTGTGAAACCGATCACATCTCACAGATCTTCGAGGTAGTGATAGAGGCTCTTGAGAATCGCAAAGTTCCGTTCGTTACCCTGATTCTGCTCGGCCAGCGCCTCGAGGCGAGGGGCGTAGTCCGGCAGGCGGCGGCTGAAGTAGTCGCTGCAGTGCAGGCGCCAGCGCTTCTGCTCCGCCTCGCTCAGGGTGTGCGGCCAGTTGCGGGCGCGGTAGCGGAACAGCATCTGGGGCAAACGCGCGTCTGTGAAGGCAAATTCCCGCTCCCCCAGCAGTTCGGCCGGGGTGGCACGCACCAGATCCATGGTGGCCTTGTCGCCGTGACCGAAGAAGCCGGCGTAGAGCTGGGTATCCGGATCCGAGTCGTTGTTGCCCGCGAACTCCTGATTGAACACCTCCACCAGTTTTTCCCGCACCTCGGGGTGAGCCCGCAGCAGGTTCAGGCTCTTGCGGCACTGTTCCCTGTCTATGCCAAGCTCGTCGGCGCGCTCGGAGGTCAGGGTGGCCGCCGGCGCCAGCACCGGGCACTTGTTGATGTGTACCAGCTTGACCGGAATGGCCGCCAGATCTCCCAGTTCGTCCTTGCGGGTATAGAGTCGCTCGCGGATCTCGTCGCTCGTGAGCTCGATGAGCGGGGTGGGATCGCGGGTCAAATCCACCATGATCACCGCGTTCTGGTTGCTGGGATGCCAGGCGAGCGGTGACACCCAGCTGACGCACCCCTGCCAGGGGGAGAACATGCCGGAGACATGGGTCAGCGGCTTCATGGTCACCACGTCGATCAGTGCCTTGACCTTGTTCTTGTTGCGAAGCTCAAACAGATAGCCAAACAGCTTGGGCTGGGCCTTTTTCACCAGCCTGGCCATCTCTATGGTGGCCAGCACATCGGAGAGCGCATCGTGGGCATTGGCGTGGGCCACGCCGTTGGCCACCGTCAGCTTCTCCAGCCTGAAACTCGGCTTGCCCTCCTCGTCAAATGCCCACTCGATCCCCTCCGGGCGCAGGGCATAGCAGGCCCGCAGCATGTCGAGTATGTCCCAGCGGGAGTTGCCGTTCTGCCAGCTGTAGGCGTAGGGGTCGTAGAAGTTGCGATAGAGGGTGTAGCGGGTCACCTCGTCATCGAAGCGAATGCTGTTGTAGCCCAGCACGCAGGTATTCGGGGTGGCAAACTGCTCGTGGATCTGGGCAATGAAATCCGCCTCGCACAGCCCGTCCTTCATCGCCTTTTGCGGCGTGATGCCGGTGATGAGGCAGGCCTCCGGCTCCGGCAGATAGTCCGCCGGTGGCTTGCAATAGATGACCAGCGGCTCGCCGATGAGGTTGAAATCCGCATCGGTACGAATGCCGGCGAACTGCGCCGGCCTGTCTTTGGCCGGGCTGATGCCGAAGGTCTCGTAATCGTGGAAGTAGAAGGTGGGCGCTGTGCCGGATTGTGCTGTTTTGCTCATAAGTTCCGAGATGGGTGTCCGATGCGGTGGTGCCACGCACCTGAGTGGGCGGTGCCATGCACCACAATTGCCTGCATGGTAAACCATAGCGCAGACAGAACGAAGGGCAGGCAGCCCGGCTGCCGGTTTATTGAACGCTCAAGGGTGCCGGATCAAGGGGCCGAGCATGATCGCGGATTGCATGGTGAAACATTGCACAATCAGGTGGATCGTCGGGATGCCTCCAGAGCCACCGGCATCAGGGTATGCAGGTCCAGCAGGGTGAAGAAGCCGCCTTCGTCGGGATACCAGCCGCCTGTGTCTATGTAGTACACATTGCCAAGGCGGGCCGGGCGGCCCACCGGGGTGTGCCCCACCACCAGGGCGACAAGATCCTCGACCCCGCTCTCGTCCAGGCGTTCGATACGGCGCCTTGACCAGAGGCTGACGTTCTTGATGGCCCTAAGCCTCCCGCCGCTCACTCCAGCATCCAGTTTGTCCAGCAGCCCCTGCCAGGAGGAGAAGGGGCAATCGGCGTGGAGCAGCCCGACCGGGCCGGCCGGGGTGGCCACCTCGATGGCGATGGGCAGGGTGCGGTAGTGGGTGGCAAATGCCGCCTGCTCACCTGGGGTCAGTTGCTGAAACCAGCCGCCGCCGTTCTGGATCCAGTTCTCCCGATCGCAGCTCTCGTAACGGCAGACGTAGTCGTCGTGATTGCCGCAGACAGGGTGGAACCAGGGCCTGGCCAGCCACTCGAGCACCTGGGTGCAGTCGGGGCCGCGATCCGTCAGATCCCCCACGGAGAAGAGGCGATCTCGAGCGGGATCGAATCCCGCCTGGTCCAGCGCCTGTTCCAGCCGCGAAAAATAGCCGTGGATATCGCCGACGGCGAGATCCCGCCCCAGAGGATTGCGGGCGAAGCGTCTGATCAGCGGTGACGGGTTCATGGCTTGCCTCCTTGTCTGGTGTGACCGGCTCGCGGCGCCGCCGGATGGCCGATGGGTGATCGGGGGCCCGTGGACAAGTGCAGCATGGCATGCTCTGCCTCGCCATTGTAGGGGTAGATGGGGGCTCTTTCGCGTCGAGGTGCAGGCGGCCTGCATAAAGGAGAGCGGTTTGCCGCGTTGCCGGCAGAGCCCGGGTAAAAGAATGCCAGTCGGAGCTGACTGGCATTGTGGGTTTGGGGGGAGCGCTTCCTGCAATGGGCCAACCGGCCTTAGAGCAGGTCTTCGAGCTGATACTTCTTGAGCAGCTGGTCGAAGGTGCCATCGGCCTTGACGCTGTCGATGGCGGCATCGAATAGGCCCTTGAGCTTGGCGTCGTTCTTGCGCAGCGCCACCGCCACCCCTTCACCCAGGGTCTTGTCCTGAGTGCCGTTGAACTGGGGGCCGACGAAGGCGAACTGCTTGCCCATCTCCTTGTCGAGGAAACCGACTTTCAGCTGCACCATGTTGCCGAAGGTGTAATCGGCGCGGCCGGACTGCAGATCCAGCATGGGGGACTGGGCGTTGACGTAGCGCTTGATGCTGGCCACTTCCCCGTAACGGGCTGTGATGAAGTTGTCCTGGGGCGTGCCCTCCTGCACCGCTATCACCTTGCCCTTGAAATGTGCCTGGTCGTCGGCGAAGGTGGCGGCCTTGTCGCTGCGCCCCACGAAGCGGTTCTGCATCATGTAATAGACCTGGCTGAAGTCCACCTTCTGGCGCCGCTCGTCGGTGATGTTCATGGAGGACATGATGGCGTCGTACTTGCGCACCTGCAGACCCGGCAGCAGGGCGTCCCAGGGCTGGTTGATCACCTCGCATTCCGTCTTCATGGCCGCGCACAGAGCGTAAGCCAGCTCGACCTCGAAGCCGCCGAGCTTGCCGCTGTTATCGACCATCTCGAAGGGGGGATAGGTGGCATCGGTGGCGATCACCAGGGGTTTGGCGGCGGCTTGGCCGGCGGTGGCCAGGGCCACCAGCATCATTGCGGTATTGAATTTCATGGTCATTCCCTTGCCGTTGTGGCGTCTGTGGCGTCATGCCGATGGTCTTGAATGTACCGGCCTTAGGGGCCGACGGGTATCTTGCGATGGCTGAGAGCCGGCAGTTGGCTGCGCACCCTGCGCTGGGCGGCCAGATCCAGGGTGGCGATGGCCATGCCCTGACCCTCCTCTACCTGGGCCAGCACCCGGCCCCAGGGATCGATGATCATGCTGTGGCCGAAGGTGCGGCGCCCGCCGGGGTGCTCTCCCCCCTGGGCCGAGGCCAGCACGAAGGCGAGATTTTCCACCGCCCTGGCCCGCAGCAGCAGCTCCCAGTGCGCGAGCCCTGTGGTGTGGGTGAAGGCGGCGGGCAGGGCGATGAAGTCGGGGGCAGGGTCCAGGCGAAACAGCTCCGGGAAGCGCAGGTCGTAGCAGATCCCGACGCGCAGCATGCCCCAGGGCAGGGGATGGCTCACCACCTCCCGGCCCGGGCTCATGGTCGCGGCCTCGTCATACTGCTCCTGCCCGGTGCAAAAGCCAAACAGGTGCAGCTTGTCGTAGCGGCTCGCGAGCTCCCCTTGCGGGTCGATGAGCAGGCTGCTGTTATGCATCTTGCCGGGCTCGTCGCTTACGAGCGGCAATGTGCCCGCCAGCAGCCAGATTCCGAGCTCCCTGGCCAGCTCCCGGGCCCAGACCAGCAGGGGGTGACTGCTCACGGGGGCGGCCAGGGCGACCCGCGCCCGCTCGTCGACGGGCATCAGGTAGAAGTATTCGGGCAGCAGGGCCAGCTCGGCCCCCTCGGCCGCCGCCTGACGCAGCAGGGCCTCGGCCTGGGCCAGGTTGTGGTCGAGACTGTCCCCGGAGACCATCTGGATAACGGCAACGCGCAGTGAATCCATGGTGCCTCCTAGACGCCGCACAGGCGCTCGGCGCCCGCCAGCAGGGTGTCGTCATCCTTGGAGAAGGAGAGGCGGATGACCCGCTGATCCGTGCCGTCGTGATAGAAGGCGGAGACGGGTATGGTGGCGACCCCGTGCTCGCGGATCAGCCGCTGTACGAACAGGCTGTCCGCCTCGTCACTGATCCGCTCGTAGCTGGCCAGCATGAAGAAGCTGCCGGCGGAGGGCAGCAGCGTGAAACGCGAATTCCCCAGGGCCGAGACCAGCAGGTCTCGCTTGCGCTGATAGAAGGCCGCCAGCCCCTGATAGTGGGCCGGTTGCTGCAACAGGTGGGCGAAGCCGTACTGCATGGGGGTGTCGGCGGCGAACATGGCGAACTGGTGCACCTTGCGGATCTCCTCCATCAGGGGGCGGGGTGCCACGCAGTAGCCCACCCGCCAGCCGGTGACGTGGAAGGTCTTGCCGAAGGAGAAGACGGCGACGGAGCGCTCCACCAGCTCCGGATAGCGGATGACGCTCTGGTGCAGGGCTCCGTCGAACACCACGTGCTCATAGACCTCGTCCGAGAGAATGACGATGTCGGTGCCGCGCACCAGGCGGGCGAGGCGCTCCTGATCCCCCGCCTGCCAGACGGTGCCGGTGGGGTTGTGGGGGGTGTTGAGCACTATCATGCGGGTGCGCGGTGTGATGCGGGCGGCCACCTCCTCCCAGGGGATGGCAAAGTCCGGCGCCTTGAGGGCGATCACCACAGGGGTGGCCCCCTGCAGCTGGATCATGGGGCGGTAGCTGTCGAACGCCGGCTCGAACATGATCACCTCGTCGCCGGGGTGGACCAGGGCTGTGATGGCGCAGAACAGGGCCTCGCTGGCGCTGGCGGTGATGGTGACCTCCTCGCCCGCGTCATAGTGGTGGCCGTAGCTGGTCGCTATCTTGGCCGCCAGTTGCTCGCGCAGGGCGGGCAGCCCCGTCATGGGGGCATACTGGTTCTCCCCCGCCAGCATGGCCTCATGGGTGACCCGGATGAGCTCGGGGTCGCAGGGGAAGCTCGGGGCTCCCTGGGAGAGGTTGATGCTGGGGTGGCGGTCGGCCAGATCCCCGATGACGCTGAAGATGGTGGTACCCACCTGGGGCAGTTTGCTGACAATGCGGGGGGAAGACATTACGCCATCACCTGAGTGTGTGAAAGATGTCCCTTTTTAGCCTCGCGGCCCCTTGCCGGACAACGGATTATTCGGCATGTTACGCATGAGTTTTTCTCAAGCATGGAGCCTTGAATGTTGACCAGCCAGCCCCGTAGCCACTTGCCTCTCTATGGCCTGCAGGTGTTCGAGTGTGCCGCCCGCCATCTGAGTTTCACCCTGGCGGCCGACGAGCTATGCGTGAGCCAGGGGGCCGTGAGCAAGCAGATAGCCCAGCTGGAGGCCCGCCTCGGTCATCTGCTGTTCGTGCGTGGCACCCGCTGCCTGAGCCTGACCCCGGCCGCCGAGCGGCTGCTGCCCTTCATCGGGGAGGGACTGGCTCGTATGGGGGAGGGGGTCAGCGCCCTGCAAACCCTGCCCCACGAGCAGGCTATCAGCATCAAGGTGCCCTCCTGCGCCAGCCGCTGGTTGCTGCGACGGCTGCAAGCGTTCGATGGAGAGGCGGTCGAGGTGCGTGGCAGTCACAGCCACGGCATCGATTTTTCCCGCGAGCCCTTCGATCTCGCCATCGTCTATCAATCCACTCAGGCCAGATACCCCCACAGCCAGCCGCTGTTTCGGGAGCGCTTGACCCCCATCTGTGCCCCCGCCTTCGCGGCCAAGCATCGCTTGTTCGAACGCTCCCTCGAGGAGCTGCCCCTGTTGCCGCTGCTCCATGCCAGTGCGGATCGGCGGGATTGGCGCAACTGGTTCGCCGCCTTCCTCGATACTCCCTGGCAGCCTCAGGGCGGCCAGCTGTTCGATACCCTGGACTTGGCGATGAATGCGGCCTTGCAGGGCTTTGGCCTCTCCCTCGGGGACCCGACCATAGTGGCCGAGGAGCTCGGCAGCGGCGCATTGGTGGCACCCTTTGCCCCCGTGCTCAGCACGGATCATGAGTACGCCCTGCTCGCCCGCCCCGACAGCCAGCGCCAGGGGGTGGCCCGCACCTGTCACTGGTTGCTGGAGAGCCGCGACCATCCCTGATCGCTGTCAGCGCCTCGTCTGGCGGGGTGACATCTGTCCGCGCAAGCAAAGCAACAGCCCCGCTGGCGGGGCTGTTGTCATGCTGGTGGCCGCTGGCCTAAGAAGGCGTTAGCGGCAGATCTTGTAGTAGACCTCGTTCCACTGCAGGGTCTGCTTGAGCTCGGGAATGCGGGTGTGCTCGTCGATCACCACTAACTCTATGCCCATGAGGTCGGCGAAGGTGCGCAGCTGCGCTATATCCACCGACTGGGTAAACACAGAGTGGTGGGCGGCCCCGGCCAGGATCCAGGCCTCGGCGCTGGTTTGCAGATCCGGCATGGGGTTCCACAGGGCGCTCGCCACCGGTAGTTTCGGCATGGCCTCTGGCAAGTCCACCACCTCCAGCTGATTGACCACCAGCCGGAAGCGGTTGCCCAGATCGATCAGGCTGGCGTTGACCGCCTTGCCGGCGGGGGCCGCAAACAGCAGGCGGGCCGGATCGGCCTTCTTGCCTATGCCCAGATGCTGGGCATCCAGCACGGGTTTATCGGCCGCGATGGAGGGACAAACCTCCAGCATATGAGCTCCCAGCACCAGGTTGTTGCCCGCCTCCAGGTGGTAGGTGTAGTCCTCCATGAAGGAGGTACCGCCTGCAAGACTGGCACCCATCACCTTGAGGGTGCGCAGCAGGGCCGCGGTCTTCCAGTCTCCTTCCGCGCCAAAGCCGAAGCCTTGCTGCATCAGGCGCTGACAGGCCAGCCCCGGCAGCTGGTGCAGGCCGTGAAGGTCTTCAAAGGTGGTGGTAAAGGCGCCAAAGCCGCCGTCGGTGAGGAATTTCTTCATCCCCAGCTCCTGGCGCGCCGCCTCATACAGAGAAGCGCGAAGCTCCCCGCCCGCCTGCACCGCCTCGGTCAGGGTGTAGGTTTCTTCGTATTCGGCCAGCAGCGCCTCGATGTCGCTTGCGGGCACGGCGTCGATGACCTTCACCAGATCCCCGACCGGGTGGTAGTTCACCTGATAACCGAACTGGATCTGGGCCTCAATCTTGTCGCCCTCGGTGACCGCCACGTTGCGCATGTTGTCGCCAAATCGGGCGATCTTCAGGTGGCGGCTGTCGTGAATGGCGGCGGCGACCCGCATCCAGTTGCCCAGCTTGCGGTGGGCCTCTTCATCCTGCCAGTGACCGACCACCACGGTGCGCGGCAGCCGCAGGCGAGCCCCCATGAAACCGAACTCACGGCCACCGTGGGCGGTCTGGTTCAGGTTCATGAAGTCCATGTCGATCTCGCTCCACGGCAGATCCCGGTTGAACTGGGTGTGAAATTGCAGCAGGGGTTTTTGCAACTGACTCAGCGCCGGGATCCACATCTTGGCGGGGGAGAAGGTGTGCATCCACACCATGAGACCTATGCAGCGCTGGTCGTGGTTGGCATCGCGGGCCACCGCGCTTATCTCGTCGAGGGTGGTGCCGGTGGGCTTGAGCACTATCTTGACCGGCAGACCGGCGCGCTCGTTGAGCTGGCTGGTGATGGTGTGGGCGTGATCGGCCACCTGCTTCAGGGTGGCGGCGCCATACAGGTGCTGGCTGCCGACCAGGAACCACACTTCCAGCTGTTTCATGAATTCCATCTTGGTGTCCTCTGTTTATGCTTTTGTCTGGCCGTAATAGGCGTGTTTGCCATGTTTGCGCTGGTAGTGCTTCTCCAGCAGGTAATCGGGCAGGGGACGGGCCGCAGGGTTGATCTGGCCGGTGAGCCAGGCCATGCGGGCCACCTCTTCCAGCACCACGGCGTTGTGTACCGCGTCCTCGGCGCTCTTGCCCCAGCTGAAGGGGCCATGGTTGGCCACCAGCACCCCCGGCATGGTGAGGATGGGGGTCTGTTTGAGGGTCTCGACGATGAGATGACCGGTCAGCCCCTCGTAATCCTCCTCCACTTCACCCGGGGTGAGCAGGCGCGAGCAGGGGATCTCGCCGTGAAAGTAGTCGGCCTGGGTAGTGCCGAAAATGGGGATGGCGCGCCCCGCCTGGGCCCAGGCGGTGGCGTGGGTGGAGTGGGTGTGCACCACGCCGCCAAGCTCCGGATAGGCGCGATAGAGCACCAGGTGGGTAGCGGTGTCGGAGGAGGGGTGCAAGGCGCCTTCCACCTGCTTGCCCGCCAGATCCAGCACCACCATGTCTTCGAGCAGCATCCGCTCATAACTGACGCCGCTTGGCTTTATCACCACCAGATTGCGCTCTCGGTCGATGCCGCTCACGTTGCCCCAGGTGAAGGTCACCAGCTCGTGGCGCGGCAGATCCAGATTGGCGACGAGCACCTGCTCCTTGAGCATCTTGAGGTTCATGCCGGTATCCCCCGGTTGTAGAGTGGCTCGGCGGCGGCGCCCCAGGCAAGGTAGCGCTGGTAGAGGCGCTCATACTCGGCGACCCGCTCGGGGTCAGGCTGGTGGGTGCGCTCCACGGCGCTCGCCATGTGGTGCTGGGCCTTGGCCACATCGGCGTGGATCCCGGCCGCCACGGCGGCAAAGATGGCCGCCCCCAGGGCGCAGCACTGATCCGAAGCCACCACCTGGATGGGCCTGTTCATTACGTCGGCGCAGGTCTGCATCACGGTGGCCGACTTGCGGGCGATGCCGCCAAGGGCGATCACCTGCTCCACCGGCACCTGCTGACTGGTCATGCACTCCATGATGCTGCGGGCCCCGAAGGCGGTGGAGGCCACCAGGGCACCGAACAGATCGGGTGCATCGGTGCCGAGGTTGAGCCCGGTGACGGTGCCTTGCAGGCGCTGGTTTGCGTAAGGGGTGCGGCGACCGTTGAACCAGTCGAGCACCACCGGCAAGTGGGCCAGATCGCGCTGCTGCTCCCAGGCGGCGGCGAGGCTTGGCAGCAGCTCCCGCTTGTGGGCCTCGATGGCGGTGCGCAGCTCAGGGTACTGGGCGGCGAGGCTCTCCAGCGGCCAGCCGAGCTGGCGCTGATACCAGGCATAGATGTCGCCGAACGCCGATTGTCCCGCCTCCAGCCCCACCATGCCCGGCACTACGCTGCCGTCCACCTGGCCGCAGATCCCGGCAATGGCGCGATCGCCTATGGTGGCCTCGTCGGCGATCAGGATGTCGCAGGTGGAGGTACCGATGACCTTGACCAGCGCATTGTTGCCGGCCCCGGCCCCCACAGCCCCCATGTGGCAGTCAAAGGCGCCGCCGGCGATCACCACCTCGCAGGAGAGATGCAGCCGCTCCGCCCACTCGGGAGTCAGAGTGCCGACCGGCAGGTCGGCGGTCCAGCTGTCGGTAAAGAGCGGGCAGTCGAGATCCTCGGTCAACAGCGGATCCAGCGCGTTGAGAAACTCGGCGGGGGGCAGGCCGCCCCAGCGCGGATGCCAGAGAGACTTGTGGCCGGCGGAGCAGCGCCCGCGTCGGATGTCGGCCGGGGCCTGGGTGCCGCTCAGGATGGCGGGGACCCAGTCGCACAGCTCGACCCAGTTGCAGGCGGCGGCGCGCACCGCCGCATCACTGCGGGAGACGTGCAGTATCTTGGCCCAGAACCACTCGGAGGAGTAGACCCCGCCGATGTAGCGGCTGTAGTCGGGGAACTGGCCGCTGTGGCAAAGGGCGGTGATGGCCTCGGCCTCCTCGATGGCGGTGTGATCCTTCCACAGCACGAACATGGCGTTGGGGTTGTCGGCAAACTCCGGACGCAGGGCCAGCACATGCCCCTCTGCATCGATGGGGGCCGGCGTCGAGCCTGTGCTGTCCACCCCTATGCCATGCACGGCGGCGCGCTGACTCGGGGTGAGCTGGCTCACCACAGCCACCACCGCCTGCTCCATGGATTCCAGATAGTCGAGGGGGTGGTGGCGGAACTGGTTGGTGACCGGCTGGCAGTAACGACCGACCTGCCAGCGCGGGTAATAGACGACCTGGGTTGCCAGCTCGGCGCCGTCGTGGCAGCGCACGGCGAGTGCCCTGACCGAATCGCTGCCGAAATCGAGTCCGATGGTGATGTGCTCGGACCTGGGGTGCTCAGACATAAGTGCTCCTGACCATCAATGAGGGGTGACTGGTGAGGAACCATAGGAGATGGAGCGGACGGGCGGTTAGCCATTGGCTGCTGGAAATATGGATTTAAACGCTATGCCGGCAAGAGGGTGACGGCCATCGAAGATCGGCTATGTGATTATTTTGCTGAAAACATAGACAAAACGGCTGCAATTTCATGGCGTGATCCTGCTCTCCATTTTTCCATGTGAAAACGATTACAACTTGGTTCGCTCAACTAGCAACAACAATAACGTCCTGTTTAAGCATGTTTTTATATGGCTGCGACTTGATTGACTCAAGGAGCAGCACTGCGTGGATACATGGATTGATAGAACACCTGGAGACACTCGCATGAACAAAATCGTTAACAGCATGATCGCAATGGGGTTTGCCCTTGGTATGGCAAATTCTGCTTTCTCGGCCGAGGCACTGAAGCTGGGCTATCTGGTCAAGCAGCCGGAGGAGCCCTGGTTCCAGACCGAATGGAACTTCGCCGACAAGGCGGGCAAGGATCTCGGCTTCGAGGTGATCAAGATAGCCGTCCCCGATGGCGAGAAGACCCTCAATGCCATCGACAGCCTGGCGGCCAACGGCGCCAAGGGCTTCGTCATCTGTACCCCGGATCCCAAGCTCGGGGCCGCCATCATGGCCAAGGCCAACAGCATGGATCTGAAGGTCATCACTGTGGATGACCAGTTCGTCAACGCCAAGGGCCAGCCCATGGAGCAGGTGCCGCTGGTGATGATGGCCGCCACCAAGATTGGCGAACGCCAGGGTCAGGAGCTCTACAAGGAGATGCAAAAACGCCAGTGGGATGTGAAGGCGACCGGGGTGCTCGCCATCACCGCCGACGAGCTCGATACCGCCCGTCGCCGGGTCGAAGGCTCCTTGAGCGCGCTCAAGACCGCCGGTTTCCCCGAGGGGCAGATCTACCGCTCACCGACCAAGGCCAACGACATTCCGGGGGCCCTGGATGCCGCCAACTCCATGCTGGTGCAACACCCCGAGGTGAAGAACTGGCTCATCGTCGGCATGAATGACAATACGGTGCTCGGCGGCGTGCGCGCCACCGAAGGGCAGGGCTTCAAGGCCGAGAACGTCATCGGCATCGGCATCAATGGAGTGGATGCGGTGAACGAGCTCTCCAAGTCCAGCGCCACCGGCTTCCTCGGCTCCTTGCTGCCAAGCCCGGACGTGCACGGCTACAAGAGCATCCAGATGCTCCATGACTGGGTGGTCAACGGAGCAGAGCCGGCCAAGTTCACCGAGGTGACCGATGTTGTGCTCATTACCCGCGACAACTTCAAGGTCGAGCTGCAGAAGAAAGGTCTGTGATTGACGCCATTTAAACCCTGACACCGAGACCGGCATGACGCTGTGGCGTCATGCCGGTTGGCTGGAGTGAACACATGAATCAGGTTCCTTATCTGGAGTTTTGCGGCATCAGCAAGGAGTTTCCCGGCGTCAAGGCGCTGCAGAACGTCTCCTTCTGCTGCCAGCAGGGCTCGGTGCACGCGCTGATGGGGGAAAACGGCGCGGGCAAATCCACCCTGCTCAAGATCCTGAGCGGCTTTCAGGCCCCCACCACAGGGGTGGTGAAGCTGGCAGGCCAGGAGAAGGTCTTTCAGAGCACGGTCGACGCGCTGGAGAGCGGGATCGCCATCATCTATCAGGAGTTGCACCTGGTGCCCGAGATGACCATCGCCGAGAACATCTATCTCGGTCAGCTGCCGACCCGGCACGGCGTCATCGATCGGGAAAAACTGTACCGGGATGCGACCAGACAGCTGGCGCGCCTCGGCATGGATGTGTCGCCCGAGACGCCGCTGAAGTACCTGTCGCTCGGTCAATGGCAGATGGTGGAGATCGCCAAGGCCCTGACCCGGGACGCCAGCGTCATCGCCTTCGACGAGCCGACCAGCAGCCTGTCGTCCCGCGAGATAGATCAGCTGTTTCGGGTCATTCGCCAGCTGCGCGACGAGGGCAAGGTGATCCTCTATGTCTCCCACCGGATGGACGAGATCTTCGCCCTGTGCGATGCCATCACCGTCTTCAAGGATGGCCAGTTCGTGCGCACCTTCGCCTCCATGGCCGAGGTCAGCCGGGATCTGCTGGTCAAGACCATGGTGGGGCGCGAGCTGACCGACATCTACGGCTACAGCCCGAGGCCGCTTGGGGAAGTGGGCCTCAAGGTAGAGAACCTGATGGGGCCGGGCCTGAAAGCGCCCATTTCGTTTGAGGTGAAACGGGGGGAGATCCTCGGCATCTTCGGGCTGGTGGGGGCCGGTCGCAGCGAGCTGATGAAGCTCATCTTCGGCGCCGAGAAGGCGCGTGGGGGCAAGATTACCGTGTTTGGCAAGCCGGTGCCCATCCGCAACCCCATCGATGCCATTCACAGCGGCATCATGCTCTGTACCGAAGACCGCAAGGCCCTCGGCATCATCCCCATCCACTCGGTGCAGGAGAACATCAACATCAGCGCCCGCCGCCACAAGGCGTGGGGGGGCTTCTGGATCAACCAGAAATGGGAGGACGAGAACGCCAGGCTCAGGATCCGCGACATGCGGGTCAAGACCCCGTCCCCCCATCAGGCCATCATGAACCTCTCCGGCGGCAACCAGCAGAAGGCCATTCTGGGCCGCTGGCTCTCCGAAGACATGAAGGTGATCCTGCTCGACGAGCCGACCCGCGGCATAGACGTCGGGGCAAAAAACGAGATTTACAACGTGATTTACGATCTGGCCAAGGTGGGTATCGCCGTGGTGGTGGTCTCGAGCGAGCTGCCGGAGGTGCTGGGCATCGCGGATCGGATCATGGTCATGCGGGAGGGGGAGATCGCAGGCGAGCTCTCCCACGATGAGGCCGACGAGGTCAAGGCGCTCAATCTGGCCATGCCGGCCCGTTAATCCCCCGTGACTGCAACGCGATAGCACCCGGAAACTTCAGGAGAAATACCATGACAACAACTACCTCAGTCGGTCAGGCCGCGACCGTCTCTGCGACGAGCGGCTCCAGAGTGCAACTGGCCCGGATCTGGGATCAATACGGCATGCTGGTGATCTTCGCCATCCTGTTCCTGCTGGCCTGCGTGCTGGTGCCCAACTTTGCCAGCCTGATCAACATGCGCGGCCTGGGGCTCGCCGTCTCCATGTCGGGCATGGTGGCCTGCGGCATGCTGTTCTGCCTCGCCTCCGGCGAGTTCGACATGTCGGTCGGCTCAGTGGTGGCCTGCTCGGGCGTCGCCTGCGCGGTGGGCATCAACGCCACCGAGAGCATCACGGTCGGCATACTGGCCGGCATGTCGGTGGGGGTGCTGTTTGGCCTCATCAACGGCATAGTGGTGGCCAAATTCAAGATCAACGCCCTCATCACCACCCTGGCCACCATGCAGATGGCGCGCGGGGTGGGCTACATCATCTCGGACGGCAAGGCGGTCGGCATAGTGGAAGAGGGCTTCTTCGAACTCGGCAACTCAGCCCTGCTCGGCATCCCGACGCCGGTCTGGCTGACGGCGCTCTGCTTCGTGCTGTTTGGCCTGTTGCTCAACAAGACCACTTTCGGCCGCAACACCCTGGCCATGGGGGGCAACGAGGAGGCGGCGCGCCTCGCCGGGGTCAATGTGGTGCGCACCAAGATCATCATCTTCACCATGACCGGGCTGATTGCCTCCATCGCCGGCATCATACTCGCGTCGCGCATGACCTCGGGCCAGCCCATGACCTCCATCGGCTTCGAGCTGGTGGTCATCTCGGCCTGCGTGCTGGGCGGGGTCTCCATGAAGGGGGGGATTGGCAAGATCTCCTACATCATCGCCGGTGTACTGATCCTGGGGCTGATGGAGAACGCCATGAACCTGCTCAACATATCCCCGTTCGCCCAGTACGTGGTGCGCGGCCTGATCCTGCTCGCCGCCGTGCTGTTCGATCGCTACAAGCAGGTGCGCAAGGCGCGTGTCTGACCTCCCTTCAACCGGCCCGGGCCCGCATTCTGCGGGCCTGATTGCCGATGGTCCCATGATGACCGGTGACACCATGGCGCACGGCCCATGCCATTGTGAGCCAGTTCAACAATTTCACACGACGCCGAGCGCCGGATGGCGCGTTCCCAAGGTGAGTCTTTACAATGGCCCAAGCCGATTTTTTTACCCAAGCGCTGTTTTCCGCCATGTCCTCGATGCAAAAAGAGAAACCGAAACAACTCAACCCCCTGTTGCCGGGGTACGCCTTCGATGTCTTCCTGGTCTCGGGCATGACCCCCATCGAGCAGGGGAGTGCGCTCGACTTCATCATCGACCGCCCCCTGGGCATGAAGGGCTTCATCGTCAATCTGACCATCAGGGGCAAGGGGCAGATCTTTCAGGGGGAGCAGGCCTTCACGGTGGAGCCCGGCGATCTGTTGCTGTTCCCGCCGGCGGCGGTACACCATTACGGCCGGGCGCCGGATGCGCGGGAGTGGTATCACCGCTGGGTCTATTTCCGGCCGAGAGCCTATTGGGCCGACTGGCTCAAGTGGCCGCAGGTCACTGAGCGGGTGGGGCGTCTGCAACTGGCGGACAGCCAGTTGCTCGCCGAGTTCGATGCCCTGTTCCTCGACATCGAAGAGACCCACCAGCAGCTCAGACCCATGTCGGAGCAGCTGGCGATGAACCTGCTGGAGCGGCTGCTCATCCGTTGCTACGAGGCCTCTTCCCTCAATGCCTACCCCACCATAGATCACAGAGTTCACCAGGCGTGCCAGATCCTGAGCGAGTCGCTCTGTGCCGAGATCTCGGTGGAGGCGCTGGCGGAGCAGGTGTTTTTGTCTCCTTCACGCCTCGCTCACCTGTTTCGCGAGCAGGTGGGGGTGAGCATAGTGCGCTGGCGCGAGGATCAGCGCATCATGCGGGCCAAGCTGCTGCTGCAGACCACCCCCATGTCGGTGGCCACCATAGGCCAGCAGGTGGGCTATGACGATCAGCTCTACTTCTCTCGGGTGTTCAGGAAACGGGTGGGGGTCAGCCCCACCGAATACCGCAAATGCGCCACCCCGCTATGACGGCCTTTGCTTGATGGTGCTTCCCGTTCCGTCACTCTTCATCGATGGCGGCAAAGCGCTCGACCAGATAGTCGATCAGCGCCCGCACCGAGGGGAGCAGGCCGCGGCGGGAGGGGAAGACGGCGTGGATGATCTCGGGCCTTGGCTCCCATTCGGGCACCACTTGCACCAGATCACCGGCGGCCAGCTGTTCCCGCACCATCAATAGCGGCAACTGGGCCACGCCTACCCCGGCCAGGGCGGCGCTGCGCAGTGCCACCATGTCGGTGGTCACGAAACGGGGCTGGTGGACGACGCTGGCATGGGCATCACCCGGCCCGAACAGCGACCAGTGATGGCTCTGCTGCAAGGTGCCCAACCCCATGCTGGGCCAGCCGTTCAGCTCGGAAGGGGCGGCGGGAAACCCATGTTGTGCTATGAGTGCCGGGCTCGCCACCAGGCATTGCCTGCGATCCGCCAGCACCCTTATTACCAGCTCGCTGTCTTGCAGCGGCGGCGGCCTGACCCGGATCGCCACATCCACCCCTTCTGCGATGAGATCCACCCGCCGGTTTGTTCCCTCCAGCTGCACGCTGACCTGCGGATGGTGCGCCATGAAATCCGCCAGCATGGGGCCGACATGGGTGTGCAGCAGGGCGATGGGGCAGCTCAGGCGGATCAGGCCGCAGGGCTCGGCGCGGGTCACCTCAATGGCGGCTTGCGCTGCCTCGGCTTCCACCAGCATCGCCTTGCAGTGCTCGTAATAGGTGCGGCCCAGCTCGGTCACAGCGAACTGGCGGGTCGAGCGCTGGATCAGCCGCACGCCGAGCCGCTCTTCGAGCAGTGCGATGCGGCGGCTGAGCCGGGATTTCGGCATGCCGATGGCGCGGCCAGCGGGGGCAAAGCCGCCATGATCCACCGCCTGGACGAAGTAGTAGAGATCGTTCAGATCCTGCATAGGGTGCTCTCATCGTTCCAAAAATAGGACGCTGATGCTCAATTTAGCAGTCTACCCATGGATTAGTCTCGAAACTAAGCTATCTCCAACGATGAAATCCACCGGATAATTCAGGAGCTACAGATGAAAAAGATCCTCGGCGTCTACAGCGCACCCCGCCCTCACTGGGTTGGCGACGGCTTCCCCGTACGCTCTCTCTTCTCCTACAGCAGCCACGGCAAGCAGCTGAGCCCCTTCCTGCTGCTCGACTATGCCGGCCCGGCCAGCTTTACGCCGACCAGCCAGCCGCGCGGCGTGGGTCAGCATCCCCATCGCGGCTTCGAGACGGTGACCATCGTCTACAAGGGGGAGGTGGCGCACCGGGATTCGACCGGCCAAGGTGGCGTGATCGGTCCCGGCGATGTGCAGTGGATGACCGCCGGTGCCGGCATCCTGCACGAGGAGTTTCACGCACCGGCCTTCAGCGAGTCGGGCGGCGAGCTCGAGATGGTGCAGCTGTGGGTGAACCTGCCCAGCCGGTACAAGATGACGCCGCCTGGCTATCAGGCCATCTTCGATCGGGATATTCCAACGGTGACGCTGGCCAAGGGCGCAGGCACTGTGCGGGTCATCGCCGGGGAGTTCGAGGGGCACCGCGGCCCGGCCCGTACCTTCAGCCCGCTGCATGTCTGGGATCTGCGGCTGGTGCAGAGCAGCGTCAGCACACTCGAGTTGCCCGAAGGCTGGACCGGCGCGCTCATCGTGCTCAAGGGGACCGTGCAGGTCAACGGTAGTACCATCGCTCGGGAGGCACAGATGGTGGTGCTGGACAGGGCGGGGCGCCAGGTCATGATCGAGGCAAACAGCGAGGCTGTGGTGTTACTGCTCAGCGGTGAGCCCATCGAGGAACCCATAGTGGGTCACGGCCCCTTCGTGATGAACAGCCATGAGGAGATAGTGCAGGCCATCGATGACTTCAACAGCGGCAGGTTTGGCCTGATGCCGGAGTGATGAATTGACAAGGCCCTCGCATGAGGGCCTTATTTTTATTGTGCTGCGGTTCAGCGCTGGCGAGCCTTGAACCTGGGGTTGCTCTTGCAGATCACGAACAACTTGCCGCGTCGGCGGACAATCTGGCAATCGGGGTGGCGCGACTTGGCTGATTTGAGGGAGGAGAGCACTTTCATGACTTGTCTTTTCCTTTGTTGAAGAACTGACCAAAGCGCTGGCCGAAGCGGGCTACCTGACCTTCCTTGCTGACCTGCTTCTGCTTGCCGGTGTAGAAGGGGTGTGACGCGCTGGAGACATCCAGGGTCACATAGGGGTAGGTCTTGCCGTCTTCCCACAATTTGGTGCGATCTGTCTTGAGGGTGGAACCCACCAGAAAATAGGTATTGCCTGTCAGGTCGTGGAACAGGACCTGACGGTATTCGGGGTGTATGTCGGGACGCATGATACTCGCTCAATTAATTGGTATGTTATCTTATAACAATTAAATCATGCTCCTGTTGAGAATGAATATCAACAAATTTTTGGAATGACACCTGGGGGCCGGGCCGGCATAGAGGAAAAACCGGCTGGCGTGCACCGCCTGGGAGCGGGGAAGTCCGGTTATCTGCCGCGTCGCTGCGACTTTGATTGAAGGCCTGTCTGTGGAAGCAGATAATGCCCCCTTTACTTTTGATTTTTACTGTATAAAAATACAGGTATAAATCATGGAGACTTATCCTATGCGTCTGGAAATCATCATCGACAAGAAACATCAGATCCCTACCACCACCATGGAGGCGCTGCGTCAGGAGTTGCTCAAGCAGTTGGGCGAGAAATTCCCCGACCTGCATGTGCGGGTCGCGCCGGGCGGTGCCATGGCGATGACGGTCAGCCGTGCCAGCAAGGAAGACAAGGAGCTGGCAGAGGCCATGGTGCAGGAGGTGTGGGAGAACGCCGACAGCTGGATGCCGGAAAACGCCGCCTCCTGAGGCTCGCTGGCAGCCGCGTGAGTCGTGTATGGCAGACGCCAGCCTGACTCAATCCGGATCAGAGAAAACGCAGCCCCGGGCTGCGTTTTTCGTTTCTGATCACTCGGGGGATTGGCTTGCTCACTGCGTACAGGAAGGGGGAGCCCGTGCCTTACAACCCGGCCCAGCGCTTGAGGCTGTTGACCTGAACCCGCTGGTCGGCCTGGGCTATCTCGCCATGGGTGCGTAGCGCCTTGATGGCGTCGGGCAGGGCGGCGCGTATCTCGGCGGCCGTCATGCCGGCCTGCAGGGCGGGGTGATAGGCGAGCTTGAGCAGCACATAGTCGAGTCCGGTCGGGAAGCTGTCGATGCTGTTGTCGTTGAAGATGGAGGGAAATACCTTGTCCGAGTCGTTGGGCAGCCCCATCACCTGGGTGAGTTCCTCCACCACGCAATCGAGAAAACGCCCCTTGGCCCGGCTGTAATCCACCGGAATGATGATGGTGGCGCGGGCTATCTCATGGCGGGCATTGGTGGCGAAATTGGCCATGCACAGCCCCTCCTTGAGCGCCGTCTTGATGGAGGCATCCTGGCCCATGGTGCGGCTGGCCCAGCTCGCCATCTGCGAGCGCTGGGTCATGATCAGGGTGATGTTGGCTTTGTCGTTCACCAGCGTGATGGGACGGCCTATGATGCTGGCCAGATGCTGGCTCTGGATCTTGACCACCTCGGCCTGCAGCGGCTTGTCGCCAAATTCGTTGATGAGCCTGAGACGGATGGGCTGTTGCCAGCGGGAGAAGCGTACCCCCTGCTCGTGGCCATATTCCCGTTTCATGGCGACTTCGAAGAAGCTTTGGGTCAGATAGGCATCGCTCTGCCAGCGTTCGGCGGCGTGCAGGGGAAGCAACGGGAGCAGCATCACCAGGCTCCACACGCCCATCAAGCAGCCCTTGAGTGCGCGGGCACGGGGCAGCAGCGGATGGCGCAACGGGATCATGTTTCCTCCTTGAAACGGCAGTCAGTCAGCGTGCGGCACGCTCGAGATCGCGCCAGGTGAGCCAGAGCCTGAGATCAAACTCCAGTTGATGATAGTCCGGCTCCATGTGCTGACAGAGCTGGTAGAAGGCCTTGTTGTGATCCTTCTCCTTCAGGTGGGCCAGCTCGTGCACCACTATCATCTTCAGGAAGGCGGGGTGAGCCTCCTTGAACAGGGCGGCGATGCGGATCTCGTTCTTGGCCTTGAGCTTGTTGCCCTGCACCCGGCTGACATAGGTATGCAGGCCGAGGGCATCCTTGATCACGTTGATCTTGCCATCGAAGATCACCTTGGAGAGCGGCGCCGAGCTTTTCAGATAGCGGTTCTTCAACTCCATGGCGTAACCCAGCAGCGCCTTGTCACTCTGGATCAGGTGGCTGTCCGGGTAGCGTTTCTCCAGCATGTCGCCCAGCTTGCCGGCCGCGATCAGCTGTTGTACCTGGGCCTTGAGCGGGTCCGGGTAGCCCCCGAGATAGGTCAGTTCCACCATGGTTTGTCACTCGTCACATCAAAAAGAGCGCCATTGTAGTCATCCTGTCTCGGCTTGGGTAGGGCTTGCTCCCTTCCCGGCGTGTGTTCATCCAAGCAAAAGGGCCGTCATTGTGATCAATGACGGCCCTGGCTGGCGATGGTGCGGGATCAGCGCCTGCGATAGAGGCCCGGGTCCACCTCTTCATACTGGCTCACCAGATATTGATAGAAGGCGAGGCTGGAAGGGGAGCTCGGTTTTTTCAGCTCGTCGGCAATCCGTTCCGGCTTGGCGATGATGAACTTGGGACTCTGGCGCTTGATGTCGGCCAGCACACGTTCACGCACGTCGTAGGGCGGATTGACGTTGGCAAAGAAGAGATAGGCGGAGGCCGGCTGGCGATCGGTCCACAGATAATATTGCGGCTGTATGCCATCGACCCAGATCTTGTCGGTCGGGCCGGTTTCGGCCTTGATCCGATCGACCCGTACCTGGGCCGGCGGGTTGAACGGCCTGCCCTTCAGGCTGCCTTCCCAGGCGTTGTTGAGCAGCAGGGCCAGCATGGCCAGCGAGGCGAGCCAGGGGGTGGCACTGCGCACATCCCAGGCGCGCCACAGGGGCACCAGGATCAGCACGGGCAGGGCCCACAACAGGCTGTTGCCGAGCACTTCCCGCACCCGCTCCAGCGACCACTCCTTGGTGCTCCAGCCGTATCCGAGCTGCTGGGCCAAGAGCCAGCTGGCGGTCAGTACCACCAGCGAGATGCAGAGCAGGCCGAGGCCATCGGCCTGCTGTTCGCTGCGATCCAGCAGGCAGGCAAGCGGCAGCAGGGCCAGCGGCAGATAGAGCACATCGTAGTGATCGAACACATGGCCGGAGACGGAGTTGGCGACCAGGGTAAACACCACGCCGAACAGGGTGGCGCACAGGGCGGGCAGATACCACTCCTGTCGCCGGCCCATCATGAGTACGATGAAGGCGGGCAGCAGCATGATGAGGCCGGTACGCAGCAGGCCGACGCTGCCCACATCCGGCGAGAAGCCGTTGCCGTAGCTCCCCTCGAAGAAGATGTCGAAGGCGTAATACTTGAATTCGGCCAGCAGGCTGTGGTGCTGGAAGTAGGCGAACAGGGGGCCGCCTATCAGGGCCAGACCCAGCAGGCTGGAGAACAGCAGGGCGAAGGCGCAGCGCCACTGCTCGCGCAGGCACCAGTGGCAGAACAGCACCAGATACCAGGCGCCCCAGAAGGCGCCGTTGTTGGTGCGCATCCAGGCCACGATGGCGAAGGTCAGCGCCGCCACCAGAGCCGGTCCCCAGCTGAAGCGCTTGTCCAGCAGCATGGTGATGAAGGCCCACTGGGCGAGGAGGGCCAGATGGAAGGTCCAGTCCTCGGTCATGTTGCCGTAGTAATAACGGGTGCTGTAGAGCGCCAGCACCGCCAGCATGGTGCCGAGGCGGGCGCGCAGGGAGAGGCCGAGCTGGCCGAATGCCTGCCAGCTGGCCAGCAGACCGAGCCAGCAGAGCGCCCACTCCAGCAGCCAGATCCCGAAGAAGCCAGCCAGGTTGTAGCCGAGTGCATCGAGGGCGAAGATCATGGGGCCCTTGATGTCGATCATGTCCCGATAGAGCACGCCCCCCTCACTCCACATCTTGCCCATCACAGCGAACAAGGACGCATCGAAGCCGGGAGCCATGCCATGAAACAGCGGGTTGCGCAGGCAGAACAGCAAGGCCAGCAGGCCGGTGAGCAGGATCACCAAGGGCCGCAGGCCCGGATTGACACGAGGAGGAGTAAAACGGATGGCATGATTCATGGGTGACCTGTTCCTGCTGGGAAGTCTCGAAAGCGGGCCTATCTTGCCGAGCCTGACTGCGCTATGCAATGGGCGAGGGAGATGTGCTTGAAATAATTTGCAAAAGTGCCGCCTTCTGGCAAGAAAGCGGCACTTTTTCATGACGAACGCGGCAGAAGCTGTGGCCTGAGTCCCCCAGGGGTCACGACACTACGCCAGGGCCCTGATACGCCAGCAGCGGCGGCATGACACTCAGCTCGGGCAGATAGCGGGCCCAGCGGATGAAGGCATCCGCCAGCGTGATGCCGAGCTCCTGATTGTGCTGGGTCAGGGTGCGGGCCAGCGCCGTGTAGCCCTCCTTGCCGGAGGCGGTATAGGCGCTTGAGACGCCACGATAGATGGCATCTGCCTCGACCGGTTGCCACTGACCTGGGCTCGCCTCCCACTCCAGCCGGGTGATCCTGGCCCCCTTGGGCTTGTCTGCCTGGTAGCTGAAACGGACCCCGGCAGTATAAGGAAAGCTGCCGCTGCCGTTGCCCGTCACACCGTTGTTGGTGGCGTTGTCGATGGCCCCCTCCAGCGCCTCGGCCAGTTCATGGCCGTGCACCCGATAGAGGGTGAGCGGAATGGCAAAGGGCAGCAGGCGACCGGCGATGTCCGCCTCGCTCAAGGGGCCGGGTTCGAGGGAGCAGCGCACGCCCCCGGCGTTGTGCAGGGCGAAATCCACCTGACCGACCTGCTCGCGGGCGCCGGTCAGCATGGCGTGGGCCACCAGGGGGGCAACCTGGCTGCCGGCGGGCAAATTGGCATCGGGCAGGCGCTGATGGTGCAGCGGCCCGGCGAGCCGGGTCACGATGCGCTGGGTCATGGTCTCGAGCTCGGGCCGGTAGCGCTTGGCCAGATGCAGCTCAAGTGCGGGAGCCGGCTCGCAGAAGTGCAGTCCGGCCGGCGGCACAGAGTCAAACGGCCAGGGTTGCCAGGGCAGCCACTCCAGCCGGCCCTGACTGCGTTGCACCCGGCCACGGGCGTCAAATTCCAGCTCGCACACCCCGAGACAGAGCGCGCTGTGGGCCGCGTGCAATATCGCCACCTCGTTCACCATCAGCGGATAGCTGCCGTCGCTCTCGAGCCCGAGCGGCGCCAGATCCCCCAGCTGACTGTGGGTGTGGCCGCCTATGATGAGGCTGAGTTCGGGAAAGCGGGCCGCCAGACGCTTATCCTGCTCCAGCCCCAGGTGGCTCAGCAAGATGATGTGGTGTATGCCTTCGGCCTTGATCTCCGCTAGCGCAGCAACCAGCGTCTCCTCTATGCCGTGAAAATGGGTATAGGCATCCGGGTTGGCGATGGCGGCCATCTGCGGCAGCGTGATGCCGAGCAGGGCGAAGGGTACGCCGTCTATGATGCGCTTGTGCCAGGGGCGGCTGGCATCATGCAGCATGGGCAGCCCCCTCAGCCGCAACGGGGTATCGGCCGGTTCCTGACTGCTGTCCAGGTTGGCGGCAAGCACAGGGAAGTCGAGCTGGCGCAAAAACTCCACCAGAGGACCGTTGCCCAGATCGAACTCGTGATTGCCGATCACCATGGCATCCGGTCGCAGCAGGCTCAGCAGATCTGCGTTGGCGCGTCCCTTGAATCGGTTGAAATAAAGCGAACCCTGGAAGGTGTCACCGCCGTGCAGGAACAGGCAGGTCTGACCCGCCGCGTCGGCCTGCTGGCGCAGGGCGGTGAGCCGGGAAAGGATGCGGGCATAGCCGCCACACTGAGTGCGCCACTCGGACTCGCCAACGGGGGAGAAGCGCATGGGGGCGCCATCGAAATGGGAGTGGCAGTCACTGAAATGGGCAAGTTGAACCGTAATACTCATCTCGGTCCTCCTTAGAGAAAAAAGAGCACAGAGTCTACTCCAAGCTCGGGGGAAGATACCAGCCCGGCAGGACGCCAGGCTGGTGAAACAATCGCCAGATCAGGCGGGGCCCTGGGTCAGGCCCCGCGCTGGTGCAGGCCGAATGTCAGGCGGGGACCATGATCTGGGTGGCGAGGATCACCACCACCAGGCCGACGGCGACCGGCACCGAGGTGCGCTTGACCACCTCGAACGGGGAGAGGTTGCCCATGCCCGCACAGGCGACCACCACGCCGGAGACCGGGGATATGGTGCGACCCAGGTTGGAAGCCTGCAGCATGGGGATGACCAGGTAGGCGGGATTGACGCCCAGACTGGTGGCAAGATGGGGAATTAGCTCCACGAAGGCGTAGAAGGGGGCGTTGCCGGAACCCGTGGTAAAGGCCGCCAATGTGGTGATGACCACCAGAACCAGCATGATGACGATGCCGCCTGTGCCAAAGCTTTGGGCCAGATCCAGCAGATTTGCGATGAAGCCGAGCCCCATCAGACCCTGGGCAAACACACCGGCACCCACCAGCAGCATGACTACGCCAGCGAAGGCGTCAGCCATGCTGCGCCAGCACACCTGCAGACCGTCGAGCAGCTCTTTGCCATTGCGCTTGCGCGCCAGTTCCAGCAGGGCGGCCAGCACCAGACAGATGACGATGATGGTCACTATGTCGAGCTTGGGGCCCAGTTTTCCATCAAACAGCAGCACGCCTATGATGGGGGTGAACGGCAGTATGGCGTAGAAGCCGGGGGCATCCGTGATGAGATCGCTCGGGGCGACAGGCTCATTGTGCTCGCCCGATTTCTGATCCAGATAGCGCTGCCAGAAGAAGTGGGTCACCGCCATAGCGGCGATGGCCACCAGCGAGATGGGCAGGGTCAGCTTGAAGGCAAAGTCGAGCAGCTCCATGTTGGCGGCCTGGGCGGCCATCACCACATCCCCCGAGGTGGGCGCCAGTATGATGGCGGCCGGAGAGGCGCACACCGCCGCCGCCGCGCCACGGGAGATCCCCATGTTGACCATCAGCGGGAACAGGGTGGCCATCAGCAGCACGCCGAGGCCGGTGGCGGAGCTCACCGCCAGCGACATGGCACAGGCCACCAGATAGGCGGCGACCAGCAGTATGTAGGGGGACTTGATGATACCGAGCGGTTTGCTGGCCAGCTTCACCAAGATGGTGTTGGCGCCTATGTGGCTCATGTAGCCGGCGAAGCCGCACAACACCATGATCAGCATGCCAAGGCCACCGCCACGATCCACCAGCAGGAAGCGCACATATTCAAAGACGTCGGTGGCCACGTGACCGGTGGAGGTGACGCTGGCAGGCAGTACGGCCTTGCCCATCAGGGCGGTAATGGTCAGCAGCAGCAGACCGCCGCTGAGCAGCACTCCGGTGGCCGAGTAGCCCTTGAAGATGTAGCGACCCACGGCCAGGGTGACCAGGGTGCCAATAAGGAGTTCCATCATAGAGTGAGTTCCTGAGTACGAAATGAAGGTGGATACATTTTTGGCGTCAACTTGGAGGTTAATCTGGCCAATCCCGAACTGTATCGACATAAAACTCGGTGATTATTATCCAATAAGGGGTAAGCCACCATGATGTCCATCATCACTTGTGATCTTGCTTGCAAATCAATGAAGGCGCGGGGTTGCGACTTGTCAACCTGACACTTAGGCTTTGTGACGGGAGTAGGTGACAGTCGCGGGGATCGCGGTTAATCTCCTGCTTCGAGTATTAATACGTTGATTATTAATTAAAATAACACCCCGGTCATCAACGAGGTCAAGGCAGCAGAAATGGGAATGGTCAGCAAAGTTTTCATGGTGGCAGCCTTGTTGTATGCCGCCGCGGCAGGGGCCGAAAGTTCCCGTTATGCCGGCATCAAGGTCGCGCCTGACATCAAGGTTGATTTCCAGTTTTACCGGGTTTTTGGACCGGATGTGGTCAGCGTGGCCCGCCAGATAGCAAAGCAGGGACAAACCCAGGCCAGAGGCCATATCGGCATGGCCAGCTACCAACTTTCCTGGCAGTTGCAGACCCGCCCCGAGGTCGATCGCTGCGCGCTGGAGCAGGTGAGGGTCACCACCCGGATCAAGGTGATGGTGCCGAACTGGATGGACAAGGCCAGGGCATCCGCCGCCGAGCGCCAGAAGTGGGACAAGCTGGTGGCCGCCATGTTCGACTATGAGAGCCGTCACAAGGACATCTTGCTGGAAAGCGTCAGCCAGCTTGGCATCCAGCTGGCACAACTGCCGGTGGAGCGTGATTGCGCCGCCCTGCAATATCAGGCCTGGCAACAGGGGCAGGGGGTGCTGGCCAGCTCGCGCGAGCGTTTCACCCGGTTGCAGCAGCAGACGGATCACGGCCGCAAATTGGGGCTGATCTGGCCCAAGGGCATCTAGCGCATCGGTCGCTGTTGACTGAGATAAAAACGGGCTCCCGCTGGGGAGCCCGTTTTTATTGGACTGGATCTGCCAACCGGAGCTGGCGGTCAGTTGAGGGGTTTGCCCTTGAGCAGCTTGCGCACCCAGTAGCGCGTCGGATGGAGCGCCTCCAGCAGATCGGCAGATAGCGGTAGTGGATCGCCACAGATCTCGCTGGCGAGCAGCTCGCCACATAGCGGTGCCGAGCAGAGGCCCCGTGAGCCGAGCGCCCCCAGCACATAGAGGCCGGGGTGCAGCGGCAGTGGTGCTGCGTTTTGCTGATCACGCTGAAGCTGGGCGTAGTGATCCGCCAGGTTTGCCAATCTGGCGATTGGCCCCACCACCGGCAGGTGATCCCGACTGGCGCAACGCACACCCACCCGCGCCTCATTGCCACTCACATCCACTTCGGCTGGCCAGCTCTGATCCGGCAGGCAGGCTTGCAGCCTGGCCTGGTTCTGCTGCTGTTCTTCTGCGCGAAACTCGAGGCTGTTCTGGTTGCGGCCGTAGCTGGCGCCGATGCAGTGCTGGTGGTTGTGCGCGGGCGTGAGGTAGCCGTCGTAACAGAGCACCGTCTTGAGCCGGCTCAAACTGGCCGTGGTCGGCACATGGCTCACCTGGCCGCGCACCGGATAGAGCGGCAGTTCGGCAAAGGGGAGCAGGGCGGGCAACTGGTGGCCGGCGGCGACCACCAGAATGGGAGCCTGCCATTGGCGGCCGGTGTCGCTCTCCACCCGCCAGCCATCCGCTCGCTCATCGATCGTCGTGATGGGGGTGTCATATTCCACCTGCAGCAGGCCGCTGGCCTGCGCCTCCCTGATGGCCGCGCGGGTGAGATCGGCCGGACAGAGCCAGCCCCCCAGCGGATAGCTGACGCCGCCATGGCCGCTGGGCAGGCCCGCGATCCGTTCGGCCTCTGTGGCCGAAAGGGAGTGCATCAGCTCGGGAGGGAAGGGACCCTGACCCATCTTGGCCAGTTTGGCGCTGGATTTGTCGTCATAGCCGAGCTGCACCACGCCGCACAGATCGAAGGCGATGGGGTGGCGCTCGGCCAGGGCCAGCAGCCGCTGGCGCGCATAGCCAAAGGCCAGCGAATAGAAGCGCGACAGCGCATCGTGCTCGCCATTGAGCAAGGGATAGAGGGCGCCCTGCCGGTTGCCGGAGGCACCGGTGGCGGGCTCGCGGCCTTCGCACAGGAGCGTCACCCTGCGGCCCCGCTCCACCAGCGAGAGCGCCGTCATGGCCGAGGCGATGCCGCCACCTATGATCAGCACCTCGCCGTCCGGGCCTGCGGGGCGGGCATACCAGGGGGCTATGGTCTGCACCGGTTGCTTGTCGGTGCGATCCCCTATCAGCATCTCCCGCTTGCTGCCGTGGCCCTTGACCTTTTTCATGGCAAAGCCTGCGGCAATCAGGCCGCGGCGAACGAAGCCGGCGCAGGTAAAGGTGGCAATGGAGGCGTCGGGGCGAGCGAGACGGGCCAGGCCATCGAACAATGCTTGCGTCCACATCTCGGGGTTCTTGGCGGGGGAGAAGCCGTCCAGATACCAGGCATCCACCAGCCCGCCCTCCTGATGGGGGACTTGCGGCAACATCTCCTTGATGTCGCCAAACCAGAGATCGAGCCGGATGCGGCCCTTGGCAAACTGCAGGCGATGGCAGCCCTGGACCGGCAGCGGCCACTGGGCGATGAGATCCTGGCTCAAGGGAGCAAGCTCGGGCCAGGCCGCCAGCGCCTTGCTCAGATCGCGCTGGGTGAGGGGATATTTCTCGAAGCTGATGAAGTGCAGGCGGGCGCCGTTGCCGGTTTGAGGCGCCTGTTCCAGGAAGGCGGCCATTGTCGCCAGAAAGTTAAGGCCTGTGCCGAAACCTGTTTCACCTATCACGAAACTGTCACTATCGTGGTGCGAAAATCGCGCTGGCAACCGATTTTGCTGCAAAAAGACGTAGCGGGTTTCACTTAGACCGTTATCATTGGAAAAGTACACATCCCCGAAGTCACTGGAGACTGGAGTTCCCGCTTCATTCCAGTCCAATCGGGCATGATGTAAGGATGTTTGACTCACGTTTTCCTCTGCTCGCGTCATAAGAACGCGGGCATTCTACGTGAAAGCAGACCAGTTTGGCAGCCGAAAGCGGGTAGACTCGGTGCCAGTTTTTCCAGACGAGATGAATTAATGAGAAGAGCAGTGATCACCGGTATCGGCGTCATCTCCAGTATCGGCAACAACAAGGAAGAAGTGCTGGCCTCCCTGAAAGCAGGTAAATCCGGCATCACCTATTCCGAGCAGTTCGAGCAGCACAACCTGCGCAGCCGTGTCTGGGGTAACATCAAACTCGAGCCGTCTGAACTGATCGACCGTAAAGTCATGCGTTTCATGGGTGACGCTGCGGCCTATGCCTATCTCTCCATGCAGCAGGCCATCGAAGATGCCGGTCTGCCGGAAGATCAGGTCTCCAACGAGCGTACCGGCCTGGTAGTCGGTTCCGGTGGTGCCTCCGGCAAGAACACCTCCGAGTCTTGCGACATTGCCCGCGAGAAAGGCGTCAAGCGGGTGGGCCCTTACATGGTGCCGCGCACCATGTCTTCCACCACCTCCGCTTGTCTGGCCACGCCGTTCAAGATCAAGGGTGTGAACTACTCCATCAGTTCCGCTTGCGCCACCTCTGCTCACTGCATCGGTCACGCCATGGAACTGATCCAGCTGGGCAAGCAGGACGTGGTCTTCGCTGGCGGCGGTGAAGAGCTGGACTGGTCCTCCACCATACAGTTCGACGCCATGGGCGCCCTGTCCACCAAGTACAACGACACCCCGGAAAAAGCGTCTCGTACCTATGACGCCGACCGCGATGGTTTCGTCATCTCTGGTGGCGGCGGCATCCTGGTGGTTGAGGAGCTGGAACATGCCCTGGCCCGTGGTGCTCACATCTATGCCGAGCTGACCGGTTACGGTGCCACCTCCGATGGCTACGACATGGTCGCCCCGAGCGGTGAAGGCGCCGTGCGTTGCATGAAGATGGCGATGCAGGGTGTTGGCACTGTGGATTACATCAACACCCACGGCACCTCTACCCCGGTTGGTGATACCAAGGAGCTGGAAGCCATCCAGACTCTGTTTGGCACCAAGGGTCCCAAGATCTCCGCCACCAAGGCGATGACAGGCCATGCGCTGGGCGCCGCCGGCGTACACGAGGCCGTCTACTCCCTGCTGATGATGGAGCATGGCTTTATCGCCCCCAGCATCAACATCGAGACCCTGGACGAGAAGGCCGAGGGGCTGCCCATAGTACGTGAGTACGAAGCGGCCGATCTCAATACCGTCATGTCCAACAGCTTCGGCTTTGGCGGTACCAACGCATCCCTGGTATTCAGCAAGTTCAAGGCTTGATGAGTCGATGATGTGAAAAAAGGCGCCGCAAGGCGCCTTTTTTATTGGCAATCGGGCGACCCTCAGGCGAGATCGGTCAAGGGCAGCCGCATATAGACGGCGCCCTCACCGTACTCGTCCAATGATTTTGGGGTCTTGGTGGGCACAAAGCCCTGCTTGCGCCAGAAGGCTGGGGCATCCTGCACCGCCACCAGTCCGGCATGCTCGTAACCTTCCGCGCTGGCGAAGGCGAGAGCGGTTTCCAGCAGCCGCTGGCCTATGCCCTTGCCGCGCGCCTGCGCTGACACGGCCAGATCGTGCAGATAGAACTCGTCGTTCCCCGCCAGTGTCTGCATGGGTACCGAGAGGGAGGGCGGCTGATGGGCGCGCCAGGGATGGCAGAGCAGGTAACCCAGTACCTTGCCCTGATATTCGGCCACCCAACAGCAGTCGGGAGCCAGTTCGGCCTTGTTGCTCATGACCTCGAGGGGTTCAGGATCCAGCTGATGATAACACTCATCCTGAATGGCCATGATGGTAGGCCAGTCATTGGCCCGGGTAGTGCGGATCTGGATCATAGTCATGGGGCATCGCTGCCTGGGTACGCTGATTAAATAATGTGTGCGTCAGCCAGCGTATCAGAATGCGGCCATGAACTGAACAATCATTTCCAAACGATGCCCATTATGGTGGGCGTCTTAACGAGCGGCCTGCTTGCTGACCAGCTTGATCAGGCGATAACGCAGGGAAGGGGCATCCGCCGGCACGTCGCTGAGTTGCTCCTTGCTGACGGTCAGCTGGTACTGGTAGCCGGGTTCAAACTGAAAGCCTTCTATCTGCTGATAAAAGAGAGTCCAGGCCTGCTGCTCGTCGCTGCGAACCTGCATGCATTGCATGGGGCCGACACCGACGCAGTGTACCAGCTGGCTGTTGATGTAGAGGGTTTCCCCCTGTGACGGGGTCGGTGCGCTCTGACAGGCGCTGAGCAGCAGGGCGGCGCTGATGAACAATGGTCTCATGATGGACTCCTTCTAAATCGAAAGGGGGCATTAGAGCGGCAAATAAAAAGGCGGTCAATGACCGCCTTAGTAACAAACCGTGTCGACTCAGCGCATCAACGCTGATCGAGCGGGGTGAATTCCCGTTGGGCCAGGCCGGTATAGAGCTGACGGGGACGGCCGATCTTCTGATCCGGGTCCGAGTGCATCTCGTTCCAGTGGGCGATCCAGCCGATGGTGCGGGAGATGGCGAAGATCACGGTGAACATGGACATGGGGATGCCGATGGCCTTCATGATGATGCCGGAGTAGAAGTCCACGTTCGGGTAGAGCTTCTTCTCGATGAAGTAGGGGTCCGACAGCGCGATGCGCTCCAGCTCCATGGCCACATCCAGCAGCGGATCCTTGATCTGCAGCTCTGTCAATACCTCGTGGCAGGTTTCGCGCATCACGGTGGCACGGGGATCGTGGTTCTTGTAGACCCGGTGACCGAAGCCCATCAGACGGAAGGGATCGTTCTTGTCCTTGGCGCGGCCGATGAACTCGGGGATGCGCTCCACTGAGCCTATCTCTTCGAGCATCTTGAGGCAGGCTTCGTTGGCACCGCCATGAGCCGGTCCCCACAGGGAGGCGATCCCGGCGGCGATACAGGCAAACGGGTTGGCACCGGAGGAGCCGGCCAGACGCACTGTGGAGGTGGAGGCGTTCTGCTCGTGATCCGCATGCAGGGTGAAGATGCGGTCCATGGCGCGTTCGACTATGGGGTTGACCTTGTACTCTTCGGTCGGCACGCCAAACATCATGTGCAGGAAGTTGCCGGCATAGGAGAGGGCGTTGCGCGGCTGCATGAACGGCTGACCGATGGAGTACTTGTAGCACATGGCGGCCAGGGTCGGCATCTTGGAGAGCAGACGGAAGGCACAGATCTCGCGGTGCTCTTCGTTGTTGATGTCGAGCGCATCGTGATAGAAGGCGGACAGCGCACTGACCACGCCACACATGATTGCCATGGGGTGGGAGTCACGACGGAAGCCGCGGAAGAAGAAGGCGATCTGCTCGTGCACCATGGTATGGCGGGTGACCAGACGTTCAAACTCTGTGTACTGCGCCTTGGTGGGCGCCTCGCCGTACAGCAGGATATAGCAGACTTCGAGGTAGCTGGCCTGGGTGGCCAACTGGGCGATGGGGTAACCACGGTGCAGCAAGACACCCTGATCGCCATCGATATAGGTAATGGATGATTTACAAGCACCGGTGGCCATAAAACCGGGGTCAAAGGTGAAGTACCCTTGCGCGCCCAATTTTCTGACGTCGATCACGTCGGGTCCGACAGTCCCTGACAGGATCGGTAGTTCTACCGGGTCTTTACCGGGCAGATGTAGGGTGGCTATCTTATCAGCCATAGCACGTCTCCTTTGCTCTTTTATAATTTGATTCCAGCTCTACTTTATTACGAGTTTGATGACGCTGGCAAAGGTTCTGACCCGTACCAGGGCGGCTGGAGCGCCTTATTTGAAACAGAGTTCAGGGGCGCTGTCAATTTTTCTGGATGATCATTAATGAGTTGTTAAATGAGTTGTGAGATCTGGTTTACGGTTTTGGGTTTTCTTTGTAGCTAATTGATTGTCATTGGTTAAGCCCGCCGATATACTGCGCCTCGTGGGTGATGGCTGTCGGTGTTTGAAACGCTTGCGCAAAGTCGGATGCGATATTGAAAATGTTGTTTTTGGCTTTTTTGAGTCGTTTTGGTAACAAAAACCTAACAAACGCCACTCCGTGCCCTCATAAGCGTGTAAAAACAATAACTAACGTGCTCAATGGAGCTGAGTGGGCAAAGCCGTGAAAAATAAACAGAGACCTGTAAACCTCGACCTACAGACGATCAGCTTTCCTGTCACCGCCATCGCTTCCATCTTGCATCGTGTCTCAGGGGTGATCACCTTTGTGGCGCTCTCTATCTTGCTGTGGATGCTTGGTACTTCACTCGCCTCTCCCGAAGGATTTGAAACCGTGGTGTCCATCATGGACAACTTCCTGGTCAAATTCGTGTTGTGGGGGATCCTGACTGCGCTGGCTTACCACATTGTGGGCGGTCTGCGTCATCTGGTCATGGATATGGGCTATTGGGAAGAGCTGGAATCCGGTAATCAGAGTGCCCGTGTGGCCTTCGTGATCACCGCGGTTTTGGCGGTATTGGCGGGAGTACTGGTATGGTAACCAATTCTGCAACATTCGGGCGCAGCGGTGTTCATGATTACATCCTGATCCGCGCCACCGCCCTCATCATGACGGCTTACGTCCTCTATCTGGTTGGCTTTGTCGCGTTCAATGACATCAGCTACGAGGTGTGGACCGGCTTCTTCGCCAAAACCTTCACCAAGGTATTCACCCTGTTGGCGCTGCTGTGCGTACTGATCCACGCCTGGATCGGTCTGTGGCAGGTGCTGACCGACTATATCAAGCCGGTGGGGCTGCGCGGTGCGCTGCAATTTGCCTTGGTAGTGGTGCTGTTTGTCTACCTGATGACCGGCTTCGTTGTGCTGTGGGGGGTGTAAGGTGACTATTCCAACTCGTGAATTTGATGCGGTCGTGATCGGTGCCGGTGGTGCTGGCATGCGCGCCGCGCTGCAGATTGCCCAGTCCGGCAAGAGCTGCGCTCTGTTGTCCAAGGTCTTCCCGACCCGTTCTCACACGGTTTCTGCCCAGGGCGGGATCACGGTTGCGCTGGGCAATGCCCACGACGACAACTGGCAATGGCACATGTATGACACCGTCAAGGGCTCCGATTATATCGGTGACCAGGAAGCGATCGAATACATGTGCAAGACGGGCCCCGAGGCTGTCTATGAGCTGGAGAACATGGGCTTGCCCTTCTCCCGCTTCGACAACGGCTCCGTTTACCAGCGTCCGTTTGGCGGCCAGTCCAAGAATTTTGGTGGCGAGCAGGCGGCTCGTACCGCAGCCGCAGCGGACCGTACCGGTCACGCTTTGCTGCACACCCTCTATCAGCAGAACGTCAAGAACAAGACCACCGTCTTCTCCGAGTGGTATGCGCTGGATCTGGTGAAAAACCAGGACGGCCACATCGTTGGCTGCACCGCCATCGACATGGAGAGTGGCGAAGTCGTCTACTTCAAGGCCAAGGCAACCGTGCTGGCCACCGGCGGCGCCGGTCGCATCTATCAGTCCACCACCAACGCCCACATCAACACGGGTGATGGCGTCGGCATGGCGCTGCGCGCCGGCGTCGGCGTGCAGGACATGGAGTTCTGGCAGTTCCACCCGACCGGCATCGCCGGGGCAGGGGTGCTGGTGACCGAAGGCTGTCGTGGTGAAGGCGGTTATCTGCTCAACAAAGACGGCGAACGCTTCATGGAGCGTTACGCGCCGAACGCCAAGGATCTGGCCGGTCGCGACGTGGTGGCCCGTTCCATCATGATCGAGATCCGCGAAGGCCGTGGCTGTGACGGTCCCTGGGGCCCGCACATCAAGCTCAAGCTGGATCACCTCGGCAAAGAGGTACTGGAATCCCGTCTGCCTGGCATCTGCGAGCTCTCTCGCACCTTCGCCCACGTGGATCCGGTCAAGGAACCCATCCCCATCATACCTACCTGCCACTACATGATGGGCGGCGTGCCGACCAACGTGAATGGCCAGTGTCTGACCCAGGACAAGGACGGCAACGACGTCCCCGTGGTCGGTCTGTTCGCGGTGGGCGAGATAGCCTGTGTCTCCGTGCACGGAGCCAACCGTCTGGGCGGCAACTCATTGCTGGATCTGATCGTGTTTGGCCGCGCTGCGGGCATGCACCTGGTCAACACCCTGGGCGAGATGGAACATGGTCGCGAGGCTTCCGAGTCTGATCTGGCCGCCGCGCTGGCCCGTTTCAATCGCTGGGAAAACAACCGCGACGGCGAAGACCCGGCCCAGATCCGAAAGGATCTGCAGACCTGCATGCAGAACAACTTCTCCGTGTTCCGTGAAGGTGACGCCATGGCCGAAGGGCTGGCCGAGCTGAAACGCATCCGCGAGCGGCTGAAGAATGCCCGTCTGGACGACACCTCCAAGGAGTTCAACACCCAGCGCATCGAGTGCCTGGAGCTGGACAACCTGATGGAGACGGCGTTTGCCACCGCGGTGGCGGCCAACTTCCGTACCGAGAGTCGGGGTGCCCACAGCCGCTTCGATTTCCCGGATCGTGACGATGAGGGCTGGCTGTGCCATAGCCTCTATCATCCGGACACAGAGTCCATGACCCGTCGCGCTGTCAACATGTCTCCGAAAACCCGTGAGGCATTCCCACCCAAGGTCCGGACTTACTGACCGATGGCGGAGACAGGCACCATGAAGAGCAGACAGTCGGCTTATCGCAGCATGTACCGGTCTGTGAAGAGGTGGGAGGCATTCCCATCTCTCTTCTCCAAGGTGCGGACTTAACGATTGCGGAGCCAAACAACATGAACGTCACATTCTCTGTCTACAGATACAATCCGGATGTTGATAACGTCCCCTATATGAAGGAATATCGTCTTGATATTCCTGAAGGTTCCGACATGATGGTGCTCGATGCACTGATCCAGCTGAAAGAGCTGGATCCCACGCTCGCCTTCCGCCGCTCCTGCCGCGAAGGGGTCTGTGGATCAGACGGTCTCAACATGAATGGCAAGAACGGTCTTGCCTGCATCACCCCGCTCTCCGATCTGCTGAAGAAGGGCAATAGCGTCGTTATTCGCCCCTTGCCCGGCCTGCCGGTGATCCGCGATCTGGTGATCGACATGACCCAGTTCTACACCCAGTGGGAGAAGGTCAAACCCTTCCTCATCAACGATGAGAAATTGCCGCCCGTGCGTGAGCACCTGCAATCCCCCGAAGAGCGCGCCAAGCTGGATGGCCTGTACGAGTGTATTCTCTGTGCCTGCTGCTCCACCTCTTGCCCCTCCTTCTGGTGGAACCCGGACAAGTTCATCGGCCCGGCCGGGCTGCTCGCCGCCTATCGCTGGTTGGCCGACAGCCGCGACACCGCCGCCAGCGAACGACTGGGTAACCTGGATGACGCCTTCAGCGTGTTCCGTTGCCACGGCATCATGAACTGCGTGAACGTCTGTCCCAAGGGCTTGAACCCGACCAAGGCCATCGGTCAGATCAAGTCGATGCTGCTCAATCGGGCTGTTTAGTATCAGGGCCAGGGCGTCACGCGCCAGGCCCGACCTCTGGATAGCCATCCGACCCCATGGCTGGATGGCTATTTAAACCCTACAAGCTGCGCTGCAGTGAACAAGATGTACAAGGGATAGAAATGCATAACGGCGTGATGAAGGCCTGGTTGGAGTCATCTCACCTGGCTGGTGCGAATGCAAGCTATATTGAGGATTTGTACGAATCCTTCCTGGAAGACCCCGAATCCGTAGCCGACGAGTGGCGCAGCCTGTTTAGCTCGCTGCCCCAGGTCAATGGCCATGCGGTTGAACAACCTCACTCCCAAGTCCGCGATTATTTCCGTCGTCTGGCCAAGGATCCCTCCCGTTACAGTGCCCCCGTGTCCGATCCGCAAGTGGATGCGAAACAGGTGCGCGTGCTGCAACTGATCAACGCCTTCCGCTTCCGTGGTCACCAGAATGCCAATCTGGATCCCCTTGGACTCTGGACCCGTGAAACCGTTGCCGAACTGGATCCTGCCTTCCACAATCTGCAGGGCGCCGACATGGAGGCCACCTTCAACGTGGGCTCCTACGCCATAGGTCGCGAGACCATGGTGCTCTCCGATCTCTACGCCTCGCTAAAGAAAACCTATTGCGGCAGCATAGGTGCAGACTACATGCACATCACCTCTACCGAGGAGAAGCGCTGGCTGCAAGACCGTCTTGAATCCATCGAAGCCACGGGCAACTACAGCACAGAGGAGAAGACCCGCTTCCTCGAGAGCCTGACCGCGGCCGAAGGGCTGGAAAAATACCTGGGCGCCAAGTTCCCGGGGGCCAAGCGTTTCTCCCTGGAAGGGGGCGATGCCATGGTGCCCATGCTCAAGGAGCTTATTCGCCGCGCCGGTGAGCAGGGCTGCAAAGAGGCCGTCATCGGCATGGCCCACCGTGGTCGCCTGAACGTGCTGATCAACGTGCTCGGCAAACGGGCGCAAGAATTGTTCGACGAGTTCGCCGGCAAGCACGGTGAATCCTGGGGCACAGGGGATGTGAAGTACCACATGGGCTTCTCCTCCGACTTCGCCACCCCGGGCGGCAACGTCCACCTGGCGCTGGCCTTCAACCCGTCTCACCTCGAGATCGTCAACCCCGTGGTCATCGGCTCGGTCCGTGCCCGCATGGACAGACGCGGCGACAAGGATGGCTCCAGCGTCCTGCCCATCACCATCCACGGTGACTCCGCCATCGCGGGGCAGGGCGTAGTAGCAGAAACCTTCAACATGTCCCTGACCCGTGCCTACGGCGTCGGCGGCACTGTGCGCATCGTCATCAACAACCAAGTAGGCTTCACCACCTCCTATCAACGTGACCTGCGCTCCACCGAATACTGTACCGACATCGCCAAGGCGGTGCAGGCCCCCGTGCTGCACGTCAACGGGGATGACCCGGAAGCCGTGGTGCTGGTGACCCAGATTGCGCTGGATTATCGCAACACCTTCAAGCGCGACGTGGTGATCGAGCTGGTCTGCTACCGTCGTCACGGTCACAACGAGGCCGACGAGCCCAGTGCAACTCAGCCCTTGATGTACCAGAAGATCAAACAGCACCCGACCCCGCGCAAGATCTACGCCGACCAGCTGGTGGCGGAAGGCAGCATCAGTCAGGAGCTGGCCACCACCCTGGTCAACGACTATCGCGATACCCTGGATCGGGGCGAGCGGGTGAGCAAGGAGTGGCGTCCAATGGAGCTGCACTCCGTCGACTGGACCCCTTATCTCGGTCACGACTGGGCCATGAGCTATGACAGCACTGTGCCCATGGATCACCTGAAATCCCTGGGCGAGCGCATCAGCCAGTATCCGGCCACCCACGTGCTGCAGCGCCAGGTCGAGAAGATCTACGAAGACAGACGGCTGATGGCCGCCGGCGACAAGCTGCTGGACTGGGGCTTTGCCGAGACCCTGGCCTACGCCACCCTGGTGGACAAGGGCTCTCGCATCCGCTTCACCGGGGAAGACTCCGGCCGTGGCACCTTCTTCCACCGCCACGCCGTGCTGCACAACCAGAGCGATGCCAGTACCTACACTCCGCTGTGCAACTTGCACGACGAGCAAGGTCCCTTTGAAATTTACGACTCAGTGCTGACCGAAAACGCGGTACTGGCGTTTGAATATGGCTACGCCAGCGCCGAGCCGGCCGGTCTTACCATCTGGGAAGCCCAGTTCGGCGACTTCGCCAACTGCGCCCAGGTGGTGGTGGATCAGTTCCTCTCCTCCGGCGAGCAGAAGTGGGGCCGGATGTGCGGTCTGACCATGCTGCTGCCCCACGGTTATGAGGGGCAGGGCCCGGAGCACTCCTCCGCCCGTCTCGAGCGCTATCTGCAGATGTGTGCCCAGCACAACATGCAGGTGTGCGTGCCGTCCACCCCGGCGCAAGTGTTCCACATGCTGCGCCGTCAGGTGGTGCGCCCGATGCGCCGTCCGCTCATCGTCATGACGCCCAAATCCCTGCTGCGCCACCCGCTGGCGGTGAGCAAGCTCGACGAGCTGGCGACCGGCACCTTCCAGAACGCCATTGGCGAAATCGACGCCCTGGATCCCAAGGGGGTCAAGCGGGTGGTGTTCTGCTCCGGCAAGGTCTACTACGACCTGCTCGATGCCCGTCGCAAGGCCGAGCAGCACGATGTGGCCCTGGTGCGGATCGAGCAGCTCTACCCCTTCCCGGAGGAGGAAGTGCGCGCCATTCTGGCCGACTATGCCCACGTCACCGACTTCGTCTGGTGTCAGGAAGAGCCGCAGAACCAGGGCGCCTGGTACAGCACCCGTCATCACTATGACAGCGTGCTGCCAAGCCATGCCCGTCTGCGTTATGCCGGTCGCCCGGCCTCGGCCTCACCGGCCGTCGGTTACATGTCGGTCCACGCCAAGCAGCAAAAAGCCCTGGTGGAAGACGCCCTTACTCTGGCCTAAGCCCTGAACAAGAAGTAACAAGGAACTGATTACATGACTATCGAGATCAAGGTACCGGACCTGCCGGAATCAGTGGCGGACGCCACCATCGCCACCTGGCACAAGAAACCGGGTGATCTGGTTGCCCGTGACGAAGTACTGGTCGACATCGAGACCGACAAGGTCGTGCTGGAAGTCCCGGCGCCGGAAGCCGGCGTCCTCGGCGACATCCTGCAAGCGGAAGGGGCGACCGTGTTGTCCCGCCAGCTGATCGCCATGCTCAAGCCGGCTCCCGTGGCCGGTGAAGAGACCAGGGAGAAGCCGGTGGAAGCCGTGGCCGATGACGGCGCCGATGGCCTGAGCCCCTCGGTGCGCCGCCTGGTGGCCGAGCACGCCATCGACGTGACCAAGCTGACCGGCACCGGCAAGGGCGGTCGCATCAGCAAGGAAGATGTGGAAGCCTTCATCAAGGGTGGCAACAAGCCTGCCGCCGCGCCGGTCGCGGCTGCCCCTGTAGCTGCGGTAGCGCCGCTGGTCGGTCGCACCGAGAAGCGTGTGCCAATGACCCGTCTGCGCAAGCGCATCGCCGAGCGTCTGCTGGAAGCCAAAAACACCACCGCCATGCTGACCACCTTCAACGAGATCAACATGGCGCCCATCATGAAGCTGCGCAAGCAGTACGGCGAGATCTTCGAGAAGAAGCACGGCATCAAGCTCGGCTTCATGTCCTTCTACGTGAAGGCGGTCGTTGAATCCCTCAAGCGCTATCCGGAAGTGAATGCTGCGCTGGACGGTGACGACATCGTCTACCACAACTACTTCGACGTCAGCATCGCCGTCTCCACCCCGCGCGGGCTGGTGACGCCTGTGCTGCGCGATTGCGACAACATGAGCCTGGCGGACATCGAGAAGGCCATCAAGGATCTGGCGGGCAAGGGCCGTGACGGCAAGCTGACCGTGGACGAACTGACCGGCGGCAACTTCACCATCACCAACGGTGGCGTGTTCGGCTCCCTGATGTCCACCCCCATCATCAACCCGCCGCAAAGCGCCATCCTGGGGATGCACAAGATCCAGGACAGACCCATGGCGGTCGACGGCAAGGTCGAGATCCTGCCGATGATGTACCTGGCCCTCTCTTATGATCACCGCATCGTCGATGGTCGCGAGTCGGTGGGCTTCCTGGTCTCCATCAAGGAGCTGCTGGAAGATCCGACCCGTCTGTTGCTGGATGTCTAGGCAACCAGCGACATTCTGAGCGAATTAGAAAGATAACGAGGGGCCGCCCAGGCCCCCATTCACAGGGGATTGAGAAACACGAGCCCCGGACGGAAATACCTACAACACGGATAGAGCATCTATGAATCTGCATGAATATCAGGCAAAAAAGCTGTTTGCCGAGTATGGCCTGCCGGTCTCCGAAGGTTATGCCTGTGCTACCCCGCAGGAAGCTGCTGAAGCGGCCGACAAGATTGGCGGCAATACCTGGGTCGTCAAGTGCCAGGTCCACGCCGGTGGCCGCGGTAAAGCGGGCGGCGTCAAGCTGGCCAAGAGCAAGGACGAGATCCGCGCCTTTGCCCAGAACTGGCTCGGCAAGAACCTGGTGACCTATCAGACTGACGCCAACGGTCAGCCGGTTACCAAGATCCTGGTGGAATCCTGCACCGACATCGCCAAGGAGCTCTATCTGGGCGCCGTGGTCGATCGTGGCAGCCGTCGCGTGGTCTTCATGGCCTCTACCGAAGGTGGCGTGGAGATTGAGAAAGTCGCCCACGAAACCCCGGAACTGATTCACAAGGCCGCCATCGATCCGCTGGTGGGCCCGCAGGCCTATCAGGCGCGCGAGCTGGCCTTCAAGCTGGGTCTGGTCGGCGATCAGATCAAGCAGTTCACCAAGATCTTCATGGGTCTGGGCCAGATGTTCCTGGATTGCGATTTCGCACTGCTGGAAATCAACCCGCTGGTGATCACCGCCCAGGGCAACCTGCATTGCCTCGACGGCAAGATCAACATCGACGCCAACGCCCTCTATCGTCAGCCCAAGCTGCGCGAGATGCATGACCCCTCCCAGGATGACCCCCGCGAAGCGCACGCCGCCCAGTGGGAGCTGAACTATGTGGCGCTCGATGGCAACATCGGCTGCATGGTCAATGGCGCCGGTCTGGCCATGGGCACCATGGATATCGTCAACCTGCACGGCGGCTCACCGGCCAACTTCCTGGACGTCGGCGGCGGCGCCACCAAGGAGCGCGTGACCGAAGCCTTCAAGATCATCCTCTCTGACACCAAGGTGCAGGCCGTGCTGGTCAACATCTTCGGCGGCATAGTGCGCTGCGACATGATCGCGGAAGGCATTATCGGCGCGGTCAAGGAAGTGGGGGTCAAGGTGCCCGTGGTAGTGCGTCTGGAAGGCAACAATGCCGAACTGGGTGCCCGTAAACTGGCCGACAGCGGCCTCAATATCATCGCCGCAACGAGTCTGACTGACGCAGCTCAGCAAGTGGTTAAAGCAGCGGAGGCCAAATAATGAGCGTTCTGATCAACAAAGACACCAAGGTGATCTGCCAGGGCTTTACCGGCGGTCAGGGTACCTTCCACTCCGAACAGGCCATTGCCTACGGTACTCAGATGGTCGGCGGCGTGTCACCGGGCAAGGGTGGCACCACCCACCTGGGCCTGCCGGTGTTCAATACAGTGCGTGACGCGGTCGAAGCCACCGGCGCCACCGCCTCCGTCATCTATGTGCCTGCGCCCTTCTGCAAGGACGCCATCCTGGAAGCCATCGATGCTGGCATCAAGCTCATCGTCACCATTACCGAAGGCATCCCGACCCTGGACATGCTGCAGGTCAAGGTGAAGCTGCAGGAAACCGGCGTGCGCATGATTGGTCCGAACTGCCCGGGCGTTATCACCCCGGGTGAGTGCAAGATCGGCATCATGCCGGGCCACATTCACAAGCCGGGCAAGGTGGGCATAGTCTCCCGCTCCGGTACCCTGACCTACGAAGCGGTCAAGCAGACCACGGACGAGGGCTTCGGCCAGTCCACCTGCGTCGGTATCGGTGGCGACCCCATCCCAGGCTCCAACTTCATCGACATCCTGGAGATGTTCCAGAACGATCCCAAGACCGAAGCCATCGTCATGATCGGCGAGATCGGCGGCAGCGCCGAGGAAGAAGCGGCTGCCTACATCAAGGCCCACGTCACCAAGCCGGTGGTCTCCTATATCGCGGGCGTTACCGCCCCGGCTGGCAAGCGCATGGGTCATGCGGGCGCCATCATCGCCGGTGGCAAGGGCACGGCGGCAGAGAAATTTGCCGCCCTGGAAGATGCCGGCGTGAAAACCGTGCGCTCCCTCGCCGATATCGGCAAGGCCCTGCGTGAAGTAACCGGCTGGTAATTCCTTTCAGCCCGTTATCTCTGATAGAAAAATGCCGCCCTAGGGCGGCATTTTTTATGGATAGAATATGATGGTGGGCACATTTAGAATAGTTATTCTATCTACAGCTAGATCTTGAATAGATCCCTGCGTAGGATAGCGGCTAACTAAATGACAAATTTTTTCATATTTTGTGAGTGGCAATATTTATGATGGAATTATTTGATACAAACCAGAGTAAAACTGTACTTTCTAAATTTAGGAAAAAAATTGATGGCTTAGTTCCTTCGAATGACTTCGATAAACAACGGAATAGTCTTATCCGCCTAATTATTAATGCTATGGAAAAAAGACCTGATGAATGGAATACGTTCTGCCAGATAAATATAAAGTGGATAGGCGATCAATTCATTAATAGGCTTGCTGATGAAAAAGAGCTAACGAAAGAACGATTGGATGAAATTTGCTCGATGTGTTTTAGGTTTCTTTTCGAGTTGTATCTCTCAACCAAAAATGACTTGGCGATGGAGTTCGAAGCTGCAAGACGCTTCGTTTTTGATAATGTAAGCTTATTTGAAGTTACAGCAAAGGAACAAATTGAGTTTGCGATCCGTGACATGCCTATTAGTATTTTCAAGGAGATCGCAAACAGTGAGGGAATTGAAAGTTTAAAGAATTTTGATGCTGTTTCAGCGAAAGCTAAAAACCTTAAAGAAGAATGGGATAGAGACTTAAGTGAGAAAGAGAGTAGAGTAAAAACAATCGAGGCGTCTCTATCTAGATATGAGAATGCATTTAACTTCGTTGGCTTGTATCAAGGTTTTGATGACTTATCAAAAGAAAAGATACGTGAGCGTGATGGGATCTTGTTTTGGCTTAGACTGTTGTCTTTGGTTATAGTCTTGCCAATAGTAGCTGAGCTTGCATTCATTTATGCTAATATAGATAACTTAAATGTCATCAGAGATGGGCTATTGGTATCTATTTTTCCAACCATATCTTTAGTCGCAATATCGATATATTATTTTAGGGTTCTTCTATTTAATTACAAGTCGGTTAAGTCTCAATTACTACAGATCGACCTTAGAAAGACATTGTGCAGATTTATCCAAAGTTATTCTGGGTATGCTAGTGAGATAAAGAGTAAAGATGCTGATGCTCTAGAGCGATTTGAACGAGTGATATTCTCAGGGATAGTAACGGAAGATGGTAATCTGCCATCTACGTTTGATGGGATCGAGCAAATAAGTAAACTCATTAATTCTTTCAAGGTATAGTTCGGCTATGTGTTGAGGGGCTAGACATGAATGTTGACTATAACAATCTCAGAAGTATTGTTTTTAAAAATTATTATATGCCAGCTGTTCAATCCATTGACAAGCATGGCAGATATTGGTTATCAGAAACTAGGCCAGCATCAAACATGTTGTCAACGCTGTTAGAAGAAGCTGGAATAAATGTGATTTTGAGTAGCTTTCCTCCTCGTTGGGAGTTTGTAATATGTCTTGTAGGGGAGCATGACCGAGATTTATTTTTAGAGATAGCGTCCCAACGACATAAATTGAGTGAACAAGGCATAGCTGAGGTAGATCTGCCTATTTAAATTAATTTTCATTCCAGTATAAAGAGCTGACAAGTATCAGTCAGATCCTTTTGATGGAGTAGAGTCGGTGGAATGAATGATGCCTGATACTTACCATCGACCTTGAAAAATTGGGCCATAAGGCGTATAACCACGCGCTTTACTGGTCTATTTAGCGAGCCCCTTCCATGCAGCAAGTCGAGAAAATGCAGCCAACTCCTTTTTGGCAGGAAAAGCCCCTGCAGCAGATGACGGATGCGGAGTGGGAATCCCTGTGCGACGGCTGCGGCAAGTGCTGCCTGAACAAGCTCATTGACGAGGATACCGACGAACTGGTGTTCACCAATGTCGCCTGCGATCTGCTCAACACCAAGACCTGCCAGTGTTCCGATTACGGCAACCGCTTCAAGAAGGAGCCGGACTGCCTGCAGATCACCCATGACAAGATTGCCGAGTATGACTGGCTGCCCTCGACCTGTGCCTACCGGTTGCTGGCCGAGGGGCAGACCTTGCCTGAGTGGCATCCGCTGATCACCGGCAGTCGCTCCGCCATGCATCAGGCTGGACAGTCGGTGCGCGGCAAGGTGATACACGAAGCCCATGCCGGTGAGTGGATCGATCACATCATCACCTGGGCGAGTTAAATCAGACTAGCCAAGCCGTTATCCGGTCCACAGTGCCATTGATATGCCGCAGGGGCAGGGGAGTCATACTCTTCTGCCCCTGTTGCTATCTGGTGGCCTGCTGCGAGCGATAGACAGGCTTCTGTGTCCCCTTGCCTGCGGGAGAGTGCACCAAGCGCGCAGTGCGGGGACTATGGGGCCTATAGAGGGATCTCGTTGCTGCTTTCCGTTTCATTGACAAGAGGGAAGAGACGGGGAACAAGGGGGTGAGGGGAGAATCCACCTCGGTCACTTCCGGGTGAAGGGGAAGGAGGGCCGTCATCACTCTTTCGAGTCGATGCCTGCTGACAATCAGACATAAAAAAACCGGCGCCTGGGCGCCGGTTTTTAGTCACTGCGACTCTTGCTTAGCAATAAGCGATTACAGAGAAGCGGTGAAGGTACGGGTGATGACGTCTTGCTGTTGCTCTTTGGTCAAAGAGTTGAAGCGAACGGCATAACCGGATACGCGGATGGTCAACTGCGGATATTTCTCCGGGTTTTCCATGGCGTCCAGCAGCATTTCACGGTTCATCACGTTGACGTTCAGGTGCTGACCGCCTTCCAGGTTGGTCTCGTGATGGAAGTAACCGTCCATCAGACCAGCCAGGTTGGATTTCTGCGCTTCCATGTCTTTGCCCAGGGCGTTCGGCACGATGGAGAAGGTATAGGAGATACCATCTTTGGCGTAGGCGAACGGCAGCTTGGCAACGGAAGTCAGGGAAGCAACGGCACCCTTCTGGTCACGACCGTGCATCGGGTTGGCACCCGGGCCAAACGGTGCACCGGAACGACGGCCATCCGGGGTGTTACCAGTCTTCTTGCCATACACCACGTTGGAGGTGATGGTCAGTACGGACTGGGTAGCCACGGCGCCACGGTAGGTGTTCAGCTTCTGAATTTTCTTCATGAAGCGTTCTACCAGGTCACAGGCGATGTCATCGACACGAGAGTCGTTGTTACCGAACTGCGGGTATTCACCGTCGATTTCGAAGTCGATGGCAACGCCATCTTCGTCACGAACCGGCTTGACCTTGGCGTACTTGATGGCAGACAGGGAGTCAGCCGCAACGGACAGACCGGCGATGCCGCAAGCCATGGTGCGGTACACGTCACGGTCGTGCAGCGCCATCAGGGAGGCTTCGTAGCTGTACTTGTCGTGCATGTAGTGGATGATGTTCAGGGCAGCCACGTACTGCTTGGCCAGCCAGTCCATGAAGTGATCCAGACGATCCATCACGTCGTTGTAGTCGAGGTACTCGGAGGTCACCATCTCGGTCTTGGGACCGACCTGGATCTTGAGCTTCTCGTCCATACCGCCGTTGATTGCATACAGCATGGTCTTGGCCAGGTTGGCACGAGCACCGAAGAACTGCATCTGTTTGCCGACGATCATCGGGGACACACAGCAAGCGATGGCGTAGTCATCGTTGTTGAAGTCCGGACGCATCAGGTCGTCGTTCTCGTACTGAACGGAAGAGGTCTCGATAGATACCTTGGCGCAGTACTTCTTGAAACCGACCGGCAGCTTCTCGGACCACAGAATGGTCAGGTTCGGCTCAGGGGACGGGCCCATGGTGTACAGGGTGTTCAACATACGGAAGCTGTTCTTGGTGACCAGGGTACGGCCATCAACGCCCATACCGGCCAGGGTCTCGGTCGCCCACATGGGGTCGCCGGAGAACAGTGAATCGTATTCAGGAGTACGCAGGAAGCGAACCATGCGCAGCTTCATGACCATGTGGTCCATCAGCTCCTGAGCTTCTTGCTCGGTGATCACGCCTTTCTTCAGGTCACGCTCGATGTACACGTCCAGGAAGCTGGAGGTACGGCCGAAGGACATGGCGGCACCGTTCTGGGACTTGACTGCCGCCAGGTAGGCGAAGTAGGTCCATTGCACGGCTTCTTTGGCGCTCGCAGCCGGTACAGAGATATCGCAGCCATATTTGGCGGCCATCTCTTTGATCTGGGCCAGGGCACGGTACTGCTCGGAGATCTCTTCGCGCAGACGGATGGTGGCTTCCAGGTTGACGCCGTTTTCCAGGTCAGCTTGCAGAGACTTGAACTGGGACAGCTTGTCAGCCATCAGGAAGTCGATGCCGTACAGGGCGACACGACGGTAGTCACCTATGATGCGGCCACGGCCGTAGGCATCCGGCAGACCTGTGATGACGCCAGACTTGCGGCAGTTCAGGATGTCTTTGGTGTAAACGTCAAACACGCCCTGGTTGTGAGTCTTGCGGTACTCGCTGAAGATTTTCTTGACCATGGGATCCAGCTCGCGGCCGTACACCTTGCAAGAAGTCTCAACCATCTTGATACCGCCGTTGGCGATGATGGCGCGCTTGAGCGGCTTGTCGGTCTGCAGACCTACAATTTGCTCCAGGCCCTGATCGATATAGCCGGCATCGTGAGCGGTAATGGTGGAGGGCAGGTCGGTATCAAAATCGACCGGCGCATGAGTGCGGTTCTCGATTTTGATGCCTTCCATGACCTTGTCCCACAGCTTGGTGGTAGCTTCGGTCGCGCCAGCCAGGAAGGACTCGTCACCTTCATACGGGGTGTAGTTCTTCTGGATGAAGTCACGGGTGTTGACAGAGGACTGCCATTCACCGGCCGCGAAGCCTTCCCATGCTTTTTGGAACTGTTCGTTAAGTTCTGCCATTTTCATTACCTCACACGGTATTGATGTAGTATCCCGCAATCATCCTTAATGATGACGACGGAAGATAAACCAGTAAGTCAGACCAACCATGACGCCACCACCAATGATATTACCAATGGTGACGGGAATGAGGTTGTGTAGGACGAAGTTGGATACGGTCAAGTCGGCGAAGGTCGCCGGATCCTGGCCGATGGCCTGCCAAAATTCCGGGCCTGCTACCGCATGGATAGCGATACCGACCGGGATCATAAACATGTTTGCGATGCTGTGCTCGAAACCGGAAGCCACGAACATGGCGACGGGGAGCAGCATGACCATCACCTTGTCGGTCGCACTGCGGGCGCCGAAGGCCATCCACACGGCGAGACACACCATGAGGTTGCAGAGGATACCGAGGGCGAGGGCCTCGAAGAAGGTGTGATGGATCTTGTGCTGGGCCACTTTCAGGGCGTTCAGGCCCCACTGACCATCCGCCGCCATGTACTCGGCCGACATGATGATGAGCGCGACTATGATGAGACCGCCGATGAGGTTGCCGAAGTAGACCAGACCCCAGTTCTTGAGCAGTTGACCCCAGGTGATGCGATTGGCCGCCTTGGCCACCAGCGTCAGGGTGGTGGAGGTGAACAGCTCGGCACCGAGCAGCACACACAGAATGAGACCGAGGGAGAAACAGAGACCGCCGACCAGCTTGCTGAGGCCCCAGGCCACGTTGCCGGCACCCGTGGTGACTGTGATGAAAAAGACAAAAGCGATGGCGATGAAAGCGCCTGCTGTGATGGCCAGGGGGATGACCTTATGAGCCGGCTTGGTTGCCTTGGCATAGGTTATATCTTCTGCCAGTGCAGCGATGGCTTCTGGCTTGAGACAATCAAAGGGAGATTCTGCTTTCAATTCTCATGTACCTGCTGTTTTGCCTGTGGAAATCATAACAAAGGGCCAGATCGTCAAAATTGACTCCGATCAAGAATTGCAGATTGTGAATGTAATTTTACTACAAAAATTTGAGTCCCCTGGAAGCCTCTCTTTACACCAGGTTTCAGCTGAAACAGAAATGCTGATTTTTTAATGTAATGATTTTAAAGAATTTATTTGTCAAGCCTGAAAAAAGGTACTGGCAAGGCATCTTTGCATCCCCCCCGCATCATGGACTCGACGTTGGCAACCCCCTAAGGGGTATTTTTTGTTTTTTATTTCATCCTTGAATAACAAATCCCCAGCCGGGGCACCATAAAACAGAAGGGGCCATCAAGGCCCCCCCAAATACTACCACATCAGGCCCAATGATGGGCTCGCTTGGCCTTTTGCAGCTTTTCATAGGCTGCCAGCAGTTTCTGGTGCTGCGGGAACTGGACGAGGGACAGATCGGCCGCCTCCAGCCCGTGGAAGCGCGCTTCACCGCTGGCGTTGGCCCAGGCATCGGCCAGGGTCTGCTCGCCATACATGCGGGTAAACACGGCGCGGTACTGCTCCGGATCCCGCTCTTGGTCGATGAACAGCTCGACGCAGGCGCGCAGGGCACGGTAGTAGTTGGCGCGATCCGCCGGGAACACCGACTGGTTGAACTCCATGGTCCAGTCGATGAGATCCAGTGCCGTTTCCAGCTCACCGGCGGCCAGCGCCAGCATGGCTTTCAGCTCGCCGACGCGCAGGGTGTGCAGGGCTGTACCCTTGGCTGCGGCGATGCCGAGCAGCTCACGGACGCGGGTGCGCTCGTCGTGCCCCTCTTCGTCCAGCTGGTCGAACAGCGCCATGTATTGCTCGGCATCCCACTCCAGCGACGGCAGCGCTAGGATCACTTCCCGCAGGTTGGCGCCCATGTTGTTGTTGGCCAGCAGCAGGTCTTCGGCCGGATAGATGTCGGACATGCCCGGCACCAGGATGCGGCAGGCGTAGACACCCAGATGCTCGTAGTCGGCGATGTAGACCGGCTGCTCCAGCTCGTGGAAGATGCCGATCAGATGGTCGAACTCCTCCTGCGAGGTGCCGCGAAAATCCCAGTCGGCGAACTCGAAGTCCGCATCCTGCTTGAACAGATCCCAGCTGATGAGGCCGGAGGAGTCGATGAAGTGGGTCTCCAGGTTGTGGTGATCCGCCACCTGCTCGTTGTCGAATGACGGCGGCACGAACACGTCCAGATCTTTGAGGCCACGGCCCTGCAGCAGTTCGGTGACGGTGCGCTCGAAGGCCACTTCGAAGCGCGGGTGGGCACCGAAGGAGGCAAAGCAGGTGCCGTTGTCCGGGTTGAGCAGCACCACGCAGATGACCGGATAGCGGCCGCCCAGGGAGGCATCGAAGCTGTAGATGGGGAAGCCTTCGCCTTCCAGCGCATCGATGGAGGCCTTGATGCCGGGATAACGGGCAATCACCTCATTCGGGATCAGCGGCAGGCTCAGGGCTTCGGCGATGATCTTGTTCTTCACGTGGCGCTCGAACACCTCGGACAGGGCCTGGGTGCGGGCCTCGGTGCGGGTGTTGCCGGCGCTCATGCCGTTGGAGACATAGAGGTTGCCGATGATGTTCATCGGGATGTAGACGGTCTGGTGATCGGACTGGCGCTCGAACGGCAGCGCGACTATGCCGCGCTCCTCGTTGTTCGATTGCAGATCCACCAGCATGTCGGCGGCCACTTCGCCGTCCGGGTTGTAGAACTTGCGGGTGAAGCTGTCGAGCAGACCGGCCGGGAACTGATCGCCCTCGATGGGGAACCACTTCTCGTTGGGGTAGTGCACGAAGTCGCCGTTGGCGACCTGCTCACCCAGATAGAAGTCGGCGAAGAAATAGTTGGTGGAGAGACGCTCGAAATATTCGCCAAGGGCCGAAGCCAGTGCCGCCTTCTTGCTGGCACCCTTGCCGTTGGTGAAGCAGAGGGCGCACTCCTTGTCCCGAATATGCACCGACCAGACGTTCGGCACGGGGTTGAGCCAGGAGGCCTCTTCGATATCAAACCCCAGGGCTTGCAGCTTGGTCTGGAAGCGGTCGATGGAGTCTTCCAGTGCCGCGTCCTTGCCGGGAATAAAAGTGTGGTCGGTCATCACAATATCCTGATTTTTATTGGCTCATGTTTGGCCGCAGATAATAGCAGGGGTCGGCGCGTTTGGCAGGCAAAAAACGGGGCAAGAGCCCCGTTTAGCTATCCACAGATCCGGGATCTGCCGTTGGTTCAGCCGATAAACTTCAGACCCAGGATCCCGCCGATGATCAGCATCAGGCAGAGCACCCGTGCCAGGGTGGCGGGCTCGTTGAACAGCCAGATCCCCATCAGCACTGTGCCGACCGCACCTATGCCGGTCCAGACCGCGTAGGCGGTGCCGAGCGGCAACTGTTTGACCGCCATGGCGAGCAGCACAACGCTCACCCCCATGGCACTCAGGGTCAGCAGGGTAGGGAGGGGACGGCTGAAACCGTCGGTGTATTTCAAGCCAATGGCCCAAGCGACCTCGAACAGGCCGGCCAGCAACAGGAGTAACCAGGACATAAGGATATTCCGCAGGAAGCAGGGTCGTCCCTGCACATCATGAGGCCCAGGGGTCGTCCCCAGGGGGCAGTGGCTGCCAGTCGGTTTCAATCATGCCCCAAGCTGACGCCGGGTGCCAAGAGATCGCATCAGCCGGGAGCTGGCTGGCGGATATTGCAGCGAACGGCACAGAATATTGCGCAATTCGACTTGCGCCCGTCGTCACAATCCGTAATGTGGATAGACGCATTTTTCGCAACACGTATTTTGTAATCTGTTTGTGAACGGCCCGCGCCGGACAAGGGGTTACGGGTTTCAATACACAATTTTCTATAGCAGCTATCCAGGGTAGGACATTATGAAAAAAGTAGGTTTGGTCGGTTGGCGTGGCATGGTGGGTTCGGTACTGATGAGCCGGATGCAGGAAGAGAAGGATTTTGCCCGCATTCAACCCACCTTCTTCACCACCTCCCAGGCCGGTGAGGCCGCCCCCAACTTCGGTGTCGATGCCGGTACCCTGCAGGACGCCTTCGATATCGAGGCGCTGGCCAAGCAGGATATCATCATCACGGCGCAGGGCGGCGACTACACCAAGGATGTCTATCCGCGCCTGAAAGCCGCCGGCTGGCAGGGCTACTGGATTGATGCCGCCTCCTCCCTGCGGATGGAGAAGGACGCGGTCATCATCCTGGATCCGGTCAACGGCGACGTCATAGCGCAGGCGCTGGACAAGGGGCTCAAGACCTTCGTCGGCGGCAACTGTACCGTCAGCCTGATGCTGCTGGCCCTCGGCGGTCTGTTCAAGGCCGATCTGGTGGAGTGGGTGAGCGTGGCCACCTATCAGGCCGCATCGGGCGGCGGCGCGCGCCACATGCGCGAGCTGGTCACCCAGATGGGCCTGCTGCATGACGAAGTGGCGGTGGAGCTGGCGGATCCCGCCTCTGCCATCCTCGACATAGAGCGCAAGATCACCGAGAAGACCCGCTCCGGCACCCTGCCGGTGGACAACTTTGGCGTACCGCTGGCCGGTGGTCTCATCCCCTGGATCGACACCAAGCTCGACAACGGCCAGAGCCGCGAAGAGTGGAAGGGCCAGGCCGAGACCAACAAGATCCTGGGGATTGAAGATGCCGCCATCCCGGTGGATGGTCTGTGCGTGCGGATCGGCGCCCTGCGCTGCCACAGTCAGGCTTTCACCATCAAGTTGAAGAAGGATGTGCCGCTCCCCGAGATCGAAGCCCTGCTGGCCGCGCACAACGACTGGGTAAAAGTGATCCCCAACGATCGCGACATCACGGCCCGCGAGCTGACCCCGGCTGCCGTCACCGGCACCCTCAGCATCCCGGTGGGACGTCTGCGCAAGCTCAACATGGGTCCGGAATATCTGGCTGCCTTCACTGTGGGTGACCAGCTGTTGTGGGGCGCCGCCGAGCCGCTGCGCCGCATGCTCAACATACTGCTGGATCGCGGTTGATCCAACCGAGGTGAGTGTGAAGCAGGGGGCCTAGGCCCCCTGTTTTTTTGCCCATTTTGGCGTGCAGAGCGCGGGCGTTCCGGCGCAATGGCATATTCACTTAGATTGTGTACATGGAGAGGCCTCGTCTCGTTATTAATTGAATTGATATTATTCATCACCGGTTGCGTATTTTCTCCTGACTCAATGGTAAATAGTCACCCGGTGAGAAATGCATCCGCGTGCGCCTTTTGACACATTGAAAAATGGCGATACATTCGGCTCGGAAATAAGGGTTGTGATGGCCATGATTAACGCTTCTCTCTGGTCATCTCATGGCTTGTTACAAATGACGGTGCCCGCGAGATATCCCTGAAGGCCCCGATTGATTACACTGGTGGCCTTGGCCCCGGGGGCTACCCGTGCGCAGGCATGGCACCCATGGCGTGCAAATATTGATACAAGGGTCAGTCATCTGACGATATGTCGCCAGCGTACTGACCTGCCAGCATGATTCATATCACCACACAAATAGAGATGAATAATGGGGCCGCTGGCGAATCGGCGTGAATATGGCGTGAGTGCAACAACAGATAACAATAATAATGTTCAGACTTGAGAATTGGGAAACAAAATGAGAGTCGCGTGGAGTTTATTGTATTTATTCAGTGCCTTGGCTCTGGCTGGCCCGGTACTGGTCAAGGAGCAAAAAAAAGGCACCAATCCGCTGATCGTGCCTTACCAGCAATATCGGCTTGATAACGGCCTGACGGTGATCCTGACCCAGGATCACTCGGATCCTCTGGTGCATGTGGAAGTTAATTATCGGGTCGGGCTGGCCGAAGAGGCGCCGGGCCAGTCCGGCATGGCGCATTTGTTCGAACACATGATGTTTCAGGGCTCGGCCCATGTGGGGGAGGAGGGGCATATCCGCCTGCTGCAGCAGGTGGGGGGGCGTGACATCAACGGGCTGACGACACGGGATCAAACCCGCTATTACCAGACGGTGCCGGCCAATCAGCTGGAGAAAGTACTCTGGCTGGAGGCGGATCGGATGGGCTTCCTGCTCGATACCCTGTACCAGCAAAAGTTTGATGCCAAGCGTGACGTGGCCAGAAACGAGCGAGCCGACCTGGTCGACACACCTGCCTATGGCCGGGTGCTGGAGGTGTTGAACCGTACCCTCTATCCACCCAATCACCCCTATTTCAACACGCCGTTTGGCAGGATGGCGGATCTGGAGCGCCTCACCCTGGAGGATGTGCGCCAGTTTTTCCTGCGCTGGTATGGCCCCAACAATGCCACCCTGGTGATCGGCGGTGATATCCAGCCGGCGCAAACCCTGGCCTGGGTCGAACGCTACTTCGGCGCCTTGTCGCCAGCCCCCGGCCAGGCTCGCTCAGTGCCCCGGCCTGTGGCACTGAAAAAGAGTCGATATCGTACCCTGACGGCCCCGGTACAGGACCCCATGCTGGTTCTGGCCTATCCGACCGTTTCGGCCCGGGACCCGAGTTTCGAAGCCCTCGATCTGCTGGCCGATCAACTGGGGGGATCCGCCAGTGGCCTGCTGCAACAACAGTTGCAACAGAGCGGCAAGCTGGTGTTCGTCTCGGCCCGCCATGAGTGTGGCGTGCTCGCCTGCATGCTGGTGATCCAGGCCATTCCGAATCTGGAGCAGGGCGCCGAGCTCGAACCCATCAAGCGTGAGATAGACGGTGTCATCGCCAGACTGGCCCAGGAGGGCATCCCCGGGGCCCGGCTCGAGCACTCTGCCAATGCCTTGCGTGCCAACCTGGTCTGGTCGCTGGACAGCGTGGCCGGCAAGGCGGAATTATTGGGCACGGGCCACAGCCTGTTTCAGGAGCCCAACTACCTGCACCGTTATCTCGACCGGATGGCGCGGGTGACGCCCGCCGAGGTAAAGCGGGTACTGGACCACTATGTACTGCACAAACCCAGGGTGGTGCTGAGCGTGGTGCCC
>NZ_CDDA01000030.1:0-39183 GCF_000819745.1 Aeromonas bestiarum
TGGGACATAGCCTTTTTTTATGGCCATTGTTCACAGCCAGCACACCCGCCCGCAACCAGCCCTCTCCATGGTCCCTTGAGCCAGCAGGTGAGTGCTGAGCAGGCGGCCCTATGAGGCGATGGCCAGAGTAGCGCTCATCCTCCCAGTCACGGCGCTGACCGGCTTGAAGGCTGGGGTAAGGGCGGCTCGGCGGAGGCATGGCTTGCCCCTGAGCCTGCCGACCGAGAAGGTGCGTCCCCTTGGCCACCTGTGGCTTGCTTATTTTTCACACCGGGGATAAGGTGAATACCACAAATGAACGAACGTTCGCTCATAAGACTTGGACCAGCAGAGGGGAAACCGGCCATGTCCATCAATCACAACCGCCTGGAGCAGCGGCGGGAGCAGATCATCCAGGCCGCCCTCGGCTGCTTCATCGAGCGGGGCTTCCACCAGACCGGGATGCGCGACATAGCCGCCGCCGCCGGGGTGAGTCTGGGCAACCTCTACAACCACTTCGCCCGCAAGGAGGAGCTGATCGCCCTGATCGCCTCGCTGGAGGCGGCCGAGCTGCAACCCCTGCTGGATGAGCTGACCCGGGGACCGGCCCGCGCGGCGCTGGACCGCTTCGCCGCCGGCTACCTGGCCTGGTCGCTGACCCCGGAGAACCTGCTGCTCGGTACCGAGATCCTGGCCGAGCTGACCCGCCACCCCGAGATGGCGGCCACCTTTGCCAGCAACCAGCGCCAGCTGTGTGATGCCCTGGCTGCTGCGGTGCGCCGTGGCCAGCAGGCGGGGGAGCTGGCTGCCCGCCTGGTGCCGGATCTCACGGCCCAGCTGCTGCTGGATGCACTGGAGGGGCAGGCCCTGCGCCACGCCCTGGCCCTGCACCCGGAGCAGGCGCCGGTCGAACAACGACTGCCCCAGCTGCTGGACTTGCTGCTGGGCCCGGCCAGCTGATCCCCCCAAGGAGTCGCCATCATGACCTCCCCGCTCAATCGACTGGAAGGACTGGATCTGGCCCGCGCCCTGGCCCTGCTCGGCATGGTGCTGGTGAACTTTCGCATCGCCATGGGGGTGCTGACGGGCGGGCCTGACTGGCTCAAAGCCCTGCTGGATGCGCTGGAGGGGCGCTCCGCCGCCAGCTTCGTGGTGTTAGCAGGCATAGGCCTGGGTCTGTCGACCCGCAAGCTGAGCTGGCCGGCAGCCATGCGCCACACAGCCAGGCGGGCTCTGTTCCTGCTGATCCTGGGGCTGCTCAACTACCTGGTGTTTCCGGCCGACATCATTCACTACTACGCAATCTACTTCCTGCTGGGGGCCTGCTGTCTACGGCTTCCCTCCCTCTGGCTGCTCGCCCTGATCCCCCTGCTGGCGGCGGGCTTCGTCAGCCTGCTATTTCACTTCAATTACGATCAGGGCTGGCAGTGGCACAGCTTCAGCTATCCCGAGTTCTGGACCCTGCACGGCTTCGTCCGCAATCTGCTGTTCAATGGCTGGCACCCCGTGGTGCCCTGGCTGGGCTTTCTGCTCTACGGCCTCTGGTTGAGCCGCCAGACCCTCGCGACTGCAACCGTACAGCGCTGGCTGCTGGTCGGCGGTGTGGGTGCCATGGGGCTGGCCAAGGGGCTGTCGCTCTGGCTGCTGACACTGTTTCCCCAGCCTGAGCTGGCGCCTCTGCTGGCGACCCAGCCCATACCTCCGGCCCCGCTCTACCTGCTGTTTGGCATGGGAGCGGCCAGCACCCTGATCGCGCTCTGTCTCTGGCTCGGCCGTGCCCTGCCCCATGCGCGCTGGTGGCGGGTCTGGCTGCCGGTCGGACGGCAGACGCTGACCCTCTATATTGCCCACATCATGATCGGCATGGGCGTGCTGGAAGCGCTGGGCTGGCTGCAGGGGCAGGATCTGCCCGAGGTGGTGCTGGCCGCCGCCCTCTTCGCCCTGGCGGCACTGCTGTTTGCCAACTTGTGGAATAAGCACTTCGATCGAGGCCTTTTGGAGGGGGTGATGCGCCGGCTGTGCGGCTGAAGGAGCTGAGTGGAAAACTGAAAGTGGGTTACAAAATAATTGATTCATTGGTGATTAATGACATAAAGCGAAGGACTCATCGTCCTGACTCGCTGATTTGGGGTCACTGAAATCGCCCCATTTGAATACAAATAATGTATTTGTGACCCAAATCACATTGACAGCTAGTTTGCGCAAACCACATAAGGTGATCTTGCTCACATTAAATCTATGTACTTAGCAGGAAAGATCGAAATGTAGCCAAACTACAGCGCCTGAATGTGATCTACGTCACCATGAAGGGAGGGGGGTGGCCTGGGTATTTGAGAGGTGGGTCACAAGACACCCCGTTTTCAGCCTAATTTGATCACAAGCTGGTAGATTGAAGTTGCTTAGACGACTGGGATGGGGGTTCGGCAAAACCCGTCATCCCGACTACCACTTTTAATCAAACAGGCTTAAAACGGGGTCCCGACATGTTATCACCGGATACCAAAGTCAAGATACAGAATTTTGGACGCTTCCTGTCCAATATGGTCATGCCCAACATAGGCGCCTTCATCGCCTGGGGCTTCATTACCGCACTCTTCATCCCCACCGGCTGGCTGCCAAGCGAAACCTTGGCCAAGCTGGTCGGCCCCATGATCACCTACCTGCTGCCACTGCTGATTGGCTATACCGGCGGCAAGCTGATGGGCGGTGAACGGGGCGGCGTGGTCGGTGCCATCACCACCATGGGCGTCATAGTAGGGACCGACATCCCCATGTTCATGGGTGCCATGATGGTCGGCCCGCTGGGTGGCTGGGCCATCAAGCGCTTCGACAAGGTGATGGAAGGACGCGTCAAAAGCGGCTTCGAGATGCTGGTCAACAACTTCTCCGCCGGCCTCATCGGCATGCTGCTGGCGATCCTTGCCTTCTTCGTGATCGGTCCCTTCGTCAAGGTACTCTCCGGCGTACTGGCCGGTGGCGTTGGCTTCCTGGTGGACAACAACCTGCTGCCGCTCACCTCCATCTTCGTCGAGCCGGCCAAGATCCTGTTCCTCAACAACGCCATCAACCACGGCATCTTCTCGCCGCTGGGGATCCAGCAGGCGACCGAGCATGGCCGCTCCATCTTCTTCCTGATCGAAGCGAACCCAGGCCCGGGCATGGGCGTGCTGCTGGCCTACATGGTGTTCGGTCGCGGTGCCGCCAAGCAGTCCGCCGCCGGTGCCTCCATCATTCACTTCTTCGGTGGCATCCACGAGATCTACTTCCCCTACGTGCTGATGAACCCGCGCCTCATACTGGCGGTGATCGCCGGCGGCATGACAGGGGTCTTCACCCTGACCCTGTTCAACGCAGGACTGGTCTCCCCCGCCTCGCCGGGCTCCATCTTCGCCGTGCTCCTGATGACGCCGAAAGCCTCCCTGATCGGGGTTGCTCTCTCCATCATCTGCTCGACCCTGGTCTCCTTCCTGGTCGCCGCCGTGTTCGTGCGCGCCCAGCAGCCTGAAGCCGACGAGGCCGATGCCCTGGGTGAAGCCACTCGCAAGATGAAAGCCATGAAGGGTGCCAAACCCGAAACTGCGGCGGCCAAGAAGCCGGGCGGTGAACTGATGGCGGTGCGCAATATCGTGGTTGCCTGCGATGCGGGCATGGGTTCCAGCGCCATGGGCGCCGGCATGCTGCGCAAGCGGGTGCAGGCCGCCGGGCTCGACATCAGCGTCACCAACCGCGCCATCGATCAGCTCGACGATCAGGTGGACTGGGTCATCACCCACAAGGATCTGACCGAGCGGGCCCGTCGCCATGCGCCGAATGCCCACCACATCTCGCTCACCAACTTCCTCGACAACGGCCTCTATCAGGAGCTGGTGCAGAGCCTGACCCAGGCCGCCAACGATGACATCGCCCACCCGCAGCTGCTGGTGGCGGCCAATGACGACCACTACGAGCCGCAAGCCAGCGAAGTGTTCACCCTGAGTCGTCAGGACGTGCACCTGGGGCTCAAGGCCGACAACAAGGAGGCCGCCATCCGCGCTGCCGGCAAGCTGCTGGCGGAGCGGGGCTACGTGGCGCCCGACTACGTCAACGCCATGCTGGAGCGCGAGCAGCTGGTCTCCACCTACCTCGGCGAATCCATCGCCGTGCCCCACGGCACCATAGCCGCCAAGGAGTTCGTGAAGCGTACCGGCATCGTCATCTGCCAGTATCCGGCAGGGGTCGCCTTTGGCGATGGCGCCGATGAAGTGGCACGCCTGGTGATCGGCATCGCCGCCCGCAACGACGAACACATGCAGGTGATAACCCGCCTGACCAATGCACTGGATGAACCCGGTCTCATCGACCGGCTGGCCAGCACCCAGGATCCCCAGGAGTTTCTGGATCTGCTGGGTGCCGAACAGGCTGCGTAATCGTCCTTCATCGTCTTTGGTTCAAGAGGTTAATATCATGAAAACATTGCATTTTGGTGCCGGCAATATAGGTCGTGGCTTCATCGGAAAACTGCTGGCGGACGCCAGCCATCAGGTCACCTTCGCCGACGTAAACGAGACCCTGATCGATCAGCTCAACCACCGTCAGGAGTACAAGGTGCACGTGGTGGGGGCGGATCAGAAGCTGGACGTGGTGCGCAACGTGGCGGCGGTCAGCTCCGCCGGTCACGAGGTGATCGCCCGCATCATCACCGCCGATCTGGTCACCACAGCGGTCGGCCCCAATATCCTGGACAAGATTGCCAGCACCCTGGCCAAGGGGCTGCAGGCCCGCTTCGATGCCGGCAACCTGAGCCCGCTCAACGTCATCGCCTGCGAGAACATGGTGCGCGGCACCAGCCACCTCAAGCAGGAGGTACTCAAGTACCTGCCGGTCGCGTATCATGCCACGCTCGAATCCTGCGTTGGCTTCGTCGACTCGGCGGTGGATCGCATAGTGCCACCGGCGGCGGCCAACGACGATCCGCTGGAAGTGACGGTGGAGAGCTTCAGCGAGTGGATCGTCGATCAGACCCAGTTCAAGGGCGAACTGCCCCAGGTGGCGGGCATGGAGCCCACCGACAACCTGATGGCCTTCGTCGAGCGCAAGCTGTTCACCCTCAACACCGGCCACATAGTCACCGCCTACCTCGGCAAGCTGCGGGGCTATCGCACCATACGCGAGGCGATTGAAGATCCTGTTATCCGCAGCAAGGTGCGCCGCGCCATGGAGGAGAGCGGAGCCGTGCTGGTGAAGCGCTACGGCTTCGATCCCCGTCTGCACGCCGCCTATATCGAGAAGATCCTCTCTCGCTTCGCCAACCCCTATCTGGTGGACGAGATTGACCGGGTCGGTCGTCAGCCGCTGCGCAAGCTGGCGGCGGGAGACCGGCTGGTGAAGCCGCTGCTCGGCACCCTGGAGTACGGCCTGCCCAGCGAACAGTTGCAGGAGGGGATCGCCGCGGCGCTGCACTATTGCAACGCCGATGACCCCCAGGCGGTGGAGCTGCAGAGCCTGCTGGCGGATCTTGGCCCGGCCAAAGCGCTGGCACGCGTCACCGGACTGGATGAAGAGAGCGAGATCGTGCGTGCCATCGTCGCCCGTTACGACAGCTTGAAGTGACCCTGATGGGGCATACTCATCGCCGGACAGCCGCCTCAACCGGTTGAATGGCATGGAAATTTGCCCCATATGATAAAAACCGGGAGAGAGGCACTCTCTCTCCCAGTCAGCTGGACCCTAAGCACCTATGACCACACACCAGGAAGATGAAGTACTGGAACGACTGAACGAGCAGGATGGCCCCCGCGGCTTCTTTCTCGAAGTCGTGACCATCCTGGAAGAGGCGGTCGACTCCCTGATGCGGCGCGCGTTCCGCCAGGAGGAGTATGCCGTCAAATACGCCATCGAACCCCTGCTCAACCAGAGCGGCCCCCTCGGCCAGCTGGAGGTGCGCCTCAAACTCATCTTCGCCCTCGGTCTCATCTCCCTCGAGCGCTATCAGGATCTGGAAGCCTACCTGAAGATCCGCGACTTTCTGGTGCGCGATCCCAAGGATTACCGCTTCAGCGACAAGCCGATCCGCGATCTGCTGAATCGTCTGCACGGTCTCAACCAGGGCAGCATGATGCCGCAGGATCCCCCGGCCAACGAGGAGGACTGGCCCTTCTACCAGATGCAGCTCAACCGGCTCGATCAGGTGGTGCGCTCGGCGCTGGTGCTGGCGGTGGCCGACTGCGTCACCGATCTCCACAAAGAGAGCCCCATCTAATCCGGCTGGTGACGTCAGGTCAGCAGCCTCCCCTTGCCCACCCCCTTCTTCCCGACGGCCATGACGCCGGCTGTCGCGCTTATCCCCGCCGCCCTTGCTCGCGCCGCCGCAGGGTGTCAATCTGGCCATCTTCCCCGCTACACTTCCCCCTAGTCCATTAGCTGAATCGAGGTCTGCATGACTGCTCTCTCCCTGGCCGGGATCGCCCTGGTCTCAGTGCTGGCCCAGTGGCTCGCCTGGTCGCTGCGAGTACCCGCCATCCTGTTTTTGCTGCTCACCGGCTTGACCCTGGGCCCGGTCAGCGGCCTGCTCGACCCCGATGCCCTGCTCGGCGACCTGCTGTTTCCGCTGGTTTCCCTCTCGGTGGCCATCATTCTGTTTGAAGGGGCCCTGACCCTGCATCTGGCCGAACTCAAGGGAATAGGCAAGGTGGTGCGCAACCTCTGCTCGGTGGGCATGCTGGCCAGTTTCGCCGTCATCGGCAGCGCCAGCTACTTTCTGCTGGGGCTGGACTGGCGGGTCGCCATGGTGCTCGGTGCCGTGCTGGTGGTGACGGGGCCGACCGTGGTCGCCCCCATGCTCAACGTGATCCGCCCCACCCGGGAGGTGGACCGCATACTGCGCTGGGAAGGGATAGTCATAGACCCCATCGGTGCCCTGTTTGCGGTGCTGGTGTTCGAGGCGGTGCGCCTCGGCAGCCAGGGGGATCTCATCGGCCACACCCTGCTGGCACTGGCAAAAACGGTGGGGGTCGGCTCCTTCATCGGGGTGGCCGCCGGCTGGCTTACCACACTGCTTATTCGCAAGGACTGGCTGCCGGTCAGCCTGCACAAGTTCGGGGTGCTGGCGCTGGTACTGGTCACCTTCAGCCTCTCCAACTGGCTCAGCCACGAATCCGGCCTGTTGGCGGTCACCGTGTTCGGCATCTGGCTCGCCAATCAGGAGGGGCTGGATCTGGAAGAGGTGCTGGCCTTCAAGGAGGATCTCGCCGTCATCCTTATCTCCTCCCTGTTCATCCTGCTGGCGGCCCGCCTCGATCTGGCCCAGCTCTGGCAGCTCGGTCCCATGGTGCTGGCGCTGTTGTGCGTGGTGCAGTTCGTGGCGCGCCCGCTCTGCATCCTGGTCTCCACCTGGGGCTCGGATCTCTCCTGGCGAGCCCGCGCCCTGCTCAGCTGGATAGCGCCGCGGGGCATAGTAGCGGCGGCGGTCAGCGCCTCCTTCGCCATCAGCCTGCATCAGGCCGATATTCCCGATGCAGACAAGCTGGTGCCCCTGGTGTTCGCGGTGATCATCTCCACAGTGGTGCTGCAAAGCCTCACCTCGGCGCCGCTGGCGGGCCTGCTCAAGATGCGCCAGAGCGCACCCAACACCTGGCTCATCATAGGGGCCAACTCGGTGGCGCGGGCCATAGGCCGGGCGCTGGCGGAGCAGGGGGTGCCGGTGCAGCTCTGCGACCCGGCCTGGGAATTCTGCCGCCAGGCGCGCATGAGCAACCTGCCCTGCTACTTCGGCAATCCGCAGTCCGAACATGCCGAGCTGCACCTGCCGCTCACCAGCATCAGCACAGTGCTGGCGCTCTCCCCCAACCGTCACAACAACGCCCTCGGCGTGCTGCACTTCGCTCATCTGTACGGGGAGGAGAAGGTCTACTCCCTGCGCTCCAGCGAACAGCACGGCAAGGCGAACCGGGAGAGCGCCACCTTCCGCGCCCGCCAGAACCTGTTCGGTCCCGAGGTCAACTATGCCCGCCTGAGCGGCCTGCTGAGCCGGGGCGGCCAGATCAAGGCGACCCGCCTGAGCGAGGCGTTTGACTGGGCGCAATACCAGGCGGCCAATCCCGGTGCCATCCCGCTGTTCGTGCTGGATAGCAAGGCCAGGCCCCGCATAGTCACAGGCCCTGTCACGCCGCTGGCGGGGGAGCTGCTGATCGCCCTGCAACCGCCGAAGGAGACAGCCAGCTCATGAGCGAGACGTCGCACCACCACAATCCGCTGCTCGCACCGCTGCTGGTCCTGCTGCAACAGGCCAGGGGCGGCTACAAGGTGCACGAGCTGCTGGCCGCCCTGCGCCGGCAGGGGGCGGTTCCGACGTTGGCGGAGGATGAGCAGCTGCAGCTGTTTCGGGTCAACTTCCTCATCATGAACGCCCTCTACCAGCTGCAGGCCGAGCTCCATGACGAGGGCTGGTGGCTGGTGATCAGCACCCTGGATATCCGGCTAGAGCCCCTTGCCGGGGCAACAGATACTCGCCAGAGGCTGGTCCTCGGCCAGCCGCTGCGCAGTTACTACCTGGACTGGCGGGTGTTCTGGCAGACAGACAGGGAGGAGGTGGAGGCCCTGCTCACCCGTTTCTGGCTCGCTTATGACGGAACGGGGCACAGGGCGGAGGCGCTGGCCCTGTTCGAGCTGACCGCCGATGCCAGCCAGGAGACAGTGCGCCGCCGCTGGCGGGAGCTGGCGCTGCAACACCACCCGGATCGGGGTGGCGATGCCGAGACCTTCATCCGCATTCGCTGGGCCTGGGAGTGCCTGAACACAGCCAAATGAGCCGGGCCGCCACCAGTCCCAGCCACTAGACTTGAAGAGGCGCCAAGAGTCACAGGAGGACGTCATGACAGTCAGTGAACTTCGCCTGCTCTACCAACAGCAAGCCTTCAAGGAAGCCGAGATCCTGCAGGATGCCATACTGCCGGGCTGGATCGTGGAGTTCAGGGGTCAGGATGGCAGATTGTACGAGCTGACAGACACCCTAGGTTGCCCCCGCTATTTCGGCTCGATCGAGGAGGCCCGCCAGCACGTGCATCTGGTGGCGGACTGCCCGATCCAAATCGAGCATCTCTACCGCTTCTTCGAACGCTGAGTGGCATTCAGGATCAAGAAAGGCTCCCGATGGAGCCTTTTCTCATTCAGGTTGCAACGGTTCCGCCCCCTTGCCCTCCAACCGCCTGACCGGTTTTTGCAGGATCAGGTTGGCCGGATAGGTGACCAGATCGCCGTTGTCATCGCGCACCCTCAGGTAGAACAGACCTATCTCGGTAATGACGCCGGTGACGGAATCATCCTTGTCGAGGATGCGGATCCGGTCGCCAATCTTGTAGGGGAAGGCGAAGAAGATGGTGATGCTGGCGGTGATGTTGGAGAGGATCGACCACTGCGCCACCATGGCGACGCCCAGCACGGCGAAGAAGGAGGAGGCGAGCACCACCAGCCGGGAGAAGTCGAGCCCCCACACCCCGGCCAGGATCAGCAAGGTGGCACAGCCGAGCAGGAAGTGGAACACGTGCTCCACGTAGAGCACCCGGTTCTCGCTCACCTGCCGGCTCTGGGCCAGCGCCAGCAGACTCTTGTGAATGAGGCTGCGGATCAGGGTGTGGCCCAGCAACAGCAGCAGGGTCACGCCAAAAGATTGCCACATGGTCATGACGACTCCTTACCACCAGCGTCTGTGTTTGAGCCAGACGGCCAGCCCGGTGGCCAGTGCCACCAGGGAGCCGCAGAAGACCCAGAAGGCGGTCGGGCTCTCGGCCCCCGGGATCCCCCCCAGGTTGATGCCAAACAGACCGGTCAGGAAGCTGGCGGGCAGAAACAGCAGCGCCATCACCGACATCTGGTAGGCCCGGCGATTGGTCGCCTCCGCCATCAGGTTGTTGATCTCGTCCGCCAGCACGGCGGTGCGCGCCACCCCGGCATCCAGATCATCCAGCCAGCGCCGCAACCGGTCGGCGATATCGAGCAGGCGGCGCCTGTCATCCTCGTCCAGCCAGCTGATCTTCTCGTTGGCGAGCCGAGCCACCAGATCCCGCTGGGGGGAGAGGTAGCGGCGGATCATGATGAGCTGCTTGCGGATCAGCGCCAGCCTGCCGTTGGCGGGCAGGTCGCGCATCAGCACCATCTCCTCCAGATCCAGGATCTTATCGTGCAACTCCTCGACAAACTCTCCCGCCCTGTCGGTCAGGGCGTCACAGATCTCCACCAGCCAGTCAGCCGGGGTATCGGCACCGCCCCCCAGTTTCAGCTGGCCATACACGTCCTGTTCCGACAACAAGGCGCGACGACGGCTGCTGATGATGAGATCCGGGGTGATGTAGATGCGCAGCGCCACCATCTCTTCGGGCCTGTGATCCTTGTTGTGGTTGATGCCACGCAGGATCAGCAGCACGGTTTCCCCCATCCGCACCAGCTTGGGCCTGTTGCTCTGGCCGAGCAGGGACTCCTTGGCCGCGTCATTGAGCAGCGGGGTCTGCAGCAGCCAGCGGGCCGCTTCCGGATTGCCGTAATCCAGATGCAACCAGCCGGGTTTATCCCCCGGTATCTCGCTCCCCGCCGCCAGCGGCTGCATGCCGCCCTTGCCATCCAGGGTCAGGCCATAAATCACGTCACTGGGCACCCGATCCATCTGCTCGTCCTTCTCGTTCCGATTCATCGGCCCAGCTTACACGAAAGCCGGGCCTGACTCAGCCCCGGGGCAGCCGGCCCGCGCTGGCCATGTTAAGATGCGGCCTCATTTCAGACACAGGAAGCCATGCCATGCCCATCTGGGTCGATGCCGATGCCTGCCCCCTCCCGGTCAAGGAGATCCTCTACCGCGCCGCCCACCGCGCCCAGGTCGTCACCACGCTAGTGGCCAATCAGGGGCTGCGCGTACCCCCCTCTCCCTTCATCAAGACCCAGCAGGTGGAGAAGGGATTCGATGTGGCGGATCATGTCATCGCCCAGCAGGTCACGCCGGGGGATCTGGTGATCACCGGCGACATACCGCTCGCCTCCTGGGTCATAGATGCCGGTGGCGAGGCGCTAAACCCCCGCGGCGAGATCTACACCCGCGAGACCATCCAGGCGCGGCTCGGCATGCGCAACTTCATGGAGGAGCTGCGCTCGGCCGGGGTGCAGACCGGCGGCCCGGCGCCATTCAACGCCGCCGACAAGCAGCGCTTCGCCAACGCCCTCGACAAGTGGCTGCTCAAGGGCAAGCTGAGCTGATTGCGGCATCCCCGGCATCCAGCCGGGGATATTCATTCCTACCTCCTTGTGCTTAATTTTTCCTTAAGTTTGGTGCCCTAACCTTGTGGCTGTTTCACACTCACCCGCAAGGAGCACACATGAAACTGACCCCTCTGTTGTTACTGATCCCCCTGTTCAGCGGTGCCGTTCTGGCCGATCCCCAGTGTACCCAGACCGACAAGAGCCAATGGCTAAGCGAGGCGGATGCCCAGCAGCAGATCAAGGCGATGGGCTACGACATCAAGAAGTTCAAGGTGACCAAGACCCACTGCTACGAGATCTACGGTTGGGACAAGGAGAAGCGCAAGGTCGAGATCTACTTCGACCCGACCGATCTGAAGAAAGTGAAAGAAGAGATAGACGAATAACCCAGCCATGGGCCGGTCTGTCGCTGGCCCCCTTGATGGAGCCTTGCCATGACAACCCCGTCTGAAGTGAAAGTCTGGGATCCCCTCATCCGGGTGTTTCACTGGGCGACCGTGATCCTCTGCCTGCTCAACTTCTTCGTACTGGAAGAGGGCAGCAAGAACCACAGATACGTCGGCTATACCCTGGCAGCCCTGCTGCTGATCCGGCTGCTGTGGGGACTGGTCGGCCCCCATTACGCCCGCTTCGGCCAGTGGTGGCCGACGTCGGCCCGTATTCGTTACTACCTGCGCCAGCTGGCGCAGGGCCGCCACCCCTATTATCTCGGCCACAACCCGCTCGGCGCCCTGATGATCTGGCTGTTGCTGCTATCGCTGGTCGGCACCCTGGCCACCGGCTGGTTCACCACCTGGGATGCCTTCTGGGGTGAAGAGTGGATGGAAGAGCTGCACGGGGTCGTCGCCAACACCCTGATGGCCGCCGTCGGTGTCCATGCCGCCGTGGTGATCCTGACCGACCGCCTCACCCGCAGCGATCTGCTGCGCGCCATGGTGCTGGGCAAAAAACGGGTGCCCGCCGATGCCAAGGTGGAAGATCCGCGCAGTTAATGACCGGGCCGGCCCGCTGGCCCCGGTTTTTTGCTGCAATGGCCCGCGACACTGGTAAGATGCGCCGCCATTTCTCCATGCCGTAGCCACCATGACAGCCCAAGGGCACCTGCTGTTTTCCGTCACCTGCACCCTGCTCGCCCACAAGTTCCAGCTCACGCCGGCCCTGGCCGATGCCAGTCTGTGGCAGACCATACCCGCCGCACTGGCCAGCGCCCTGCTGCCGGATCTCGACCACCCCAAATCCGTGCTGGGTCAGCGGCTGCCCTGGATCTCCAAGCCATTGTCACGGCTGTTCGGTCATCGCGGCTTCACCCACAGCCTGCTGGCGGTGGCCGTGGCCGTATGGGGGCTGGATCAAAGCCTGGCGCCCGAACTGCTGCCCGCCGGGGTCAAGGATGCGCTCATCATCGGCTACCTCAGCCACCTGCTGGGGGACTGGCTCACCCCCGCCGGCATACCGCTGTTCTGGCCCCTCAAGCGGCGCTACCGGCTGCCGGGCTGGCCGCTCAAGAGCGGCGGGGCCGTCGAGACCGGCTTTTGCACCCTCACCCTGCTGGCCGCCGGTTACTGGAACCACTGGGCCGGTTGAGCGGGCCCAGACCCGCCACCGCTGCGGATCAGCTGGAGGCTCTTTTGCTCCCCCTGAAAAAAACAAACCCCTGCCGAGGCAGGGGTTTGTCATGGTGAGAGCGGATGGATGAGTTACAGCATCACACCGGCAATCACGGCGGAGAGCAGGCTCACCAGGGTAGAACCGTACACCAGCTTCAGACCGAAGCGGGAGACCATGTTGCCCTTCTCTTCGTTCAGTGCTTTTACCGCACCGGCGATGATGCCGATGGAGCTGAAGTTGGCGAACGACACCATGAAGATGGAGAGGATGCCGACGGTGCGCGGGGAGAGCTCGGCTGCAATCTTGCCCAAGTCCATCATGGCCACGAACTCGTTGGTCACCAGCTTGGTCGCCATGATGGAGCCGGCTTGCAGGGCCTCACCACCCGGGATGCCCAGGATCCAGGCGATCGGGTAGAAGAGGTAGCCCATGACGTACTGGAAGTTGACGCCAAACGCCAGCTCGAACAGGTAGTTGACCAGGGCGATCAGGGCGATGAAGCCCACCAGCATGGCAGCCACGATAACGGCAACGGAGAAACCGGCCATGATGTACTCGCCCAGCATCTCGAAGAAGTTCTCTTTCTTCGGGGTGTGGTGCTCGTCGCCCTCGGCGATGGCTTTCAGGTCGGTGACAGAGTTGTCCGGCTCATACGGGTTGATCAGGGACAGCACAATGAAGGTGCTGAACATGTTGAGCACCAGCGCGGCCACCACGTAACGCGGCTCGATCAGCTGCATGTAGGCACCGACGATGGACATGGAGACGGTGGACATGGCGGTCGCCGCCAGGGTGTACATCTGCTTTTCGTTCAGGTGCGGCAGCGTGTTCTTGAGCGCGATGAAGTTCTCGGACTGGCCGACGATCATGGAGCTGATGGCGTTGAAGGATTCCAGCTTGCCCATACCGTTGATCTTGGCCAGCACTGTACCTATGCCACGAATGACGATGGGCAGCAGACGGATGTACTGCAGAATACCGATCAGCACAGAGATGAAGACGATGGGCATCAACACCATCAGGAAGAAGGAGAAGGCCCCTTCGTTGACCAGGCCACCGAACACGAAGTCGGTACCCTGTTTGGCAAACTCCATCAACTTGGTGAAGCCGGCTGCGAAGCCACCCACCACCGCCAGACCCACTTCTGAGTTCAGCATGAACCAGGCCAGCGCCAGTTCGACCACCAGCAGTTGGCCGATATAGCGCAGTTTGATCTGTTTCCAGTTGTGGCGGTTAGCCAGCAAAGCGAGAGCGAGGACCATCACGAGTCCGAGCACAAAGTGAACGTATTCCATACCAGTAGCACCTGAGTGAATTGTTATTTTTGACCGGCGCCATCATAGACATTTGCATATTTAAAAATCAGATAGCCATCACAATCTGCGGTAAAAATATGCATGTTGGATAATACAAACGTTTTTAAATTAATTAAACGCTCACCGCGCCATCTAATCATTGTTCAATAAATATAAAAATAGATAATAAACAGCCAGTTACAAATAAACACCTCAATCAGAAACAGCCGCCACAACACAATATCAACATCTGCTTAAAACGCTGGCCGCCCCGTCGTAGCTGTCAGGTTAAATTTGAGACAAAAATATTTAATCAAACCAGAGTGACAAACGTTTATCTTATTTGCGATGAACGACGCCGGCTTAGTCGCACTATTTTTGACGCTGTTTTGCATTCTGTTCCGTGCACACAAGCGGGAAAGTGCCCGCTTTTTCCTGCACGCGCCTCACCAGGCTCCTTTGCTCAGGCGTTCAAAAATCCGCCACACCCGAGGCCGCATTCTGGTACAATGCGCGGCCTTAGCGTTAGCGCATCCCCGTTTTCTCCGAAATAGAGTCCTTTTGTGAACAACAGCGAATTTAGCAGCCTCAACCTCTCCCCCGCCCTGCTCGAGAACCTCGCCAGTCTGGGTTATCTGCAGATGACCCCGATCCAGGCCCAGAGCCTGCCCCTGGTGCTCGATGGCAAAGATCTGATCGCCAAGGCAAAAACCGGCAGCGGCAAGACGGCCGCCTTCGCTCTGGGTCTGCTCTCCCGGCTCAACGTCAACCGTGTCGACGTGCAGGCGCTGGTGCTCTGCCCGACTCGCGAACTGGCAGATCAGGTCGCCCAGGAGATCCGTCGTCTGGCCCGCGCCCTGCCGAACGTCAAGCTGGTGACCCTGTGTGGTGGCACCCCGACCGCACCTCAGTCCGCCACCCTGGGCTTCGGTGCCCACATCGCCGTCGGCACCCCTGGCCGTATTCTCAAGCACCTGGAACAGGGCACCCTGGAGCTGTCCAGCCTGGAGACGCTGGTGCTGGACGAAGCGGATCGCATGCTGGACATGGGCTTTGGCGAAGACATCAATAAAGTCATCAGCCATGCGCCCGAGCGCCGCCAGACCCTGCTCTTCTCCGCCACCTATCCGGAGGGCATAGCCCAGATGAGCCGCGGTGTGCAGCGCAACCCGGTCGAGGTGAGTGTGGAGTCACTGCACGAAGGCAGCGCCATCGAACAGAAGCTGTATGAAGTGCCGGCCGGCCAGCGCCTCGACGCCCTCACCTGGCTGCTGAGCCACTACCAGCCGAGCTCCTGCGTGGTGTTCTGCAACACCAAGCGCGCCTGCAACGATGTGGCCGACCACCTGGCTGCCAAGGGCTTCTCGGCGCTGGCGCTGAACGGCGACCTGGAGCAGCGCGAGCGGGATCAGGTGCTGGTGCGTTTTGCCAACGGCAGCGCCACCATACTGGTCGCCACCGACGTGGCCGCCCGTGGTCTGGACATCAAGGAGCTGGGCGCCGTCATCAACTTCGAGCTGACCTATGACCCCGAGGTGCATGTGCATCGCATCGGTCGTACCGGTCGCGCCGGCCAGCAGGGTCTGGCCCTGAGCCTGTATCAGCCGAATGAGGCCCAGCGCGTCAACTTTATCGAGGAGTACCAGCAGGCTCCCATCCCGCAAGGGGATCTGGCCGAGATTGGCCGCGAGATCAAACCGATCGCGCCGCTGATGGCCACCCTCTCCATCGATGCAGGCCGCAAGACCAAGGTACGGGCCGGTGACATCCTGGGCGCCCTGACCGGCGAAGGCGGCATTGCCGGGGCCGATGTTGGCAAGATCCAGATCTCCGAGCAGTACTCCTACGTGGCGGTGAAGCGCAGCGTGGCGAGCGCCGCCCTCAAGCGGTTGCAGGAAGGCAAGATCAAGGGGCGCACCTACCGCGCCCGCAAACTGGGTTAAAGAGGATGCCGGGCGGCACCTCTGCCCGACTCGTCACTGACCACAGCACGGGCGCCTCTTGCAGGCGCCTGTTTTTTATCAGGAATGTGCCATCCCATGGCACGGACAACAGAGATGAACAAACAACCCCAAGCCGAGGTCAGCTGCCAGAACTGCGAAGCCTGCTGCTGCCGCCTCGAAGTCATGCTGTTTACCGATACCGGCGTGCCGGATCGCTACGTGGACGAGATAGAGGGGCAGGTGCCCGTGATGCACCGGCTGGAAGATGGCTGGTGTGCAGCGCTGGATCGCAACACCATGATGTGCCGCATCTACGAGGTACGCCCTTTAATCTGTCGCGAGTTCGAAATGGGTGAACCCGACTGCATCGATGAACGGGACAAATGGTTTATCAAGCTGAGTTGACCAAGGGATAGCAAGCGGTGCTGGATCGCTCCTCTATGATGTGCCGCATCCATGAGGTGCGCCCCCTCATCTGCCGCGAGTTCGAGATGGGTGAACCCGACTGCATCGACGAGCGGGACACATGGTTTATCACGCAGGAGTGAGCGGAACCGGATCGGCGGCCAGCCGCTGCTCCAGCCAGCACAGTGCCTCGTCGGTCTGCTCGAAGTAGCGGATCGCCTGAAATGGCAGCTCGCTGAAGATCTGATCGGCCAGGTATTGCTTGAAGCTCCCTGCCAGCACCACCGCCAGGAAGGCGCAGCCATTGACGGCGCACCAGCCGAACTGGCGACGAAAGCGGGCAAGCACCTCGGGCCCTGCCGCCTCAAACTCGGTCGCTACCTCGACGATCCCCCAGGGTGCATCGCGCAATTCCGCTATCTGCCGACTGAAGGCGGCCTCATAGGCCATGGCCCCCGCCAGGTTGAAGGGGCCGCTCGGCTGACAGATCAGCACCTGTCCTCGCCGCTGCATCTCAAAATGGCCGTGTGGTTGCAACTTCACGCCAGTCTCCTTCCTTGGATCCTTTCCCACTGCACCAAAACGGTGGCATGTTGCAACAAGGTAAGGATTTATCTACACAAAGTCCATGCCACTGCGCATGGCCAAACCCCTGCCCCGCCGCCAGCCAGCCCCTGGCCGGCACAGATGCCCAGGCAATATGGAGCGGCCTCCCCTCCCGTCATGTTCTGTTGCAGTTAACAAAACGTTGCTGCTATCATCCGCGCCGCCATGAACATTCCACCAGCGGAAACGTTGGTCATCAACGCAAGGATCAGAGATGAAAAACCGGGACTCGAGTCACTACCAGCGGATCTGGCGCTGGCACTTCTACGCCGGCCTCTTCGTCGCCCCCTTCCTGATCCTGCTCTCCCTCACCGGCATTGTGTACCTGTTCAAGCCCCAGCTCGACAATCTCATGTATCCCGAGCTGATGAAGGTGATGCCTGCCAGCCAGACCCTGAGCGCCGATCAGCTGCTGGTCAAGGCGATGGTGGCCATGCCGGACGCCAGCCTGAGCAAGTACCTGCCGCCGGTCAGCCCGGATGCCAGCGCCCAGTTCATCGTCCGCCAGGGCGGCCGCGAGCTGACCCTGTTCCTCGAGCCCGCCAGCGGCGCCCTGCTCGGCACCCTGGACAACCAATGGAATCTGCAGGCGGTGGCCCGCGCCCTGCACGCCGAGCTGCTGCTCGGCACCACAGGGGATAGATTGATCGAGCTGGCCGCCGGCTGGGGAATAGTGCTGCTCGTCAGCGGCCTCTATCTGTGGTGGCCACGCAAGGGGCCCGGCGTGGGCGGCATCCTCTGGCCCAGAATGAACCAGCGTGGACGCCTCTGGTGGCGCGATCTGCACGCCGTGGTCGGCTTCTGGGGCGCGGGCTTCCTGCTGCTGTTGCTGCTGAGCGGCATGACCTGGACCGGTTTCTGGGGCGATCAGTTCGCCAACGTCTGGAACCGCTTCCCTGCCGCCATGTGGAACCAGGTGCCCGCATCCGCACCGCTTGCCCGCAGCCTGAACCAGGCCCACGCTCAAACTGTGCCCTGGGCGATGGAGAGTACCCCCATGCCGAGCTCGGTCACGCCCGACGAGATGGGCTCCATGGCGATGGCGGACACGGCCATGCCACAGAGTGCGGAAGGCCACGATCACAGCGCCATGAACCATGGCGGGGAACACGAGGGGATGGTGATGGCCGAGCACCGCATCCCGCTGCAGCAGGTGGTGGAGATTGCCAACGAGCGCCGGGTCACCCCGGGCTACAGCATCACGCCGCCGGCCGGCAAGAGCGGCGTCTACACCATAGCCCTGTTCGCCGATGATCCGCGCAACGATGCCACCCTGCACATAGATCAGTACAGCGGCAAGGTGCTGGCCGACGTGCGCTGGCAGGATTACGGCCTGGTCGCCAAGACGGTGGAAACCGGCGTCATGCTGCACACCGGCAAGCTCTACGGCTGGCCCCATCAGCTGGCCATACTGCTCATCTGCCTGATGGTGTTGCTGAGCGCCGTGAGCGGCCTCTGGATCTGGTGGAGCCGTCGCCCGCAGGGTCGTCTCGCGGCGCCGCCGCTGCCGGCCAAACTGCCCCCCATGCGCGGCGCCATCGCCGTGCTGGTACTGCTCGGCATCTGCTTCCCGCTGGTGGGTGCCTCCATGGTCGTCATCTGGCTGCTGGACAGCCTGATCGTCTCCCGCCGCGCGGCTGGACTGACGCAAGCCGGCTGAGGCCGCTCGCCCGCCATGGCGGCAAACAAGAAGGGCTCCTCATCAGGAGCCCTTCTTGTTTCATCCCCCCTATTATTCCATCGCCTCGACCAGCGCTATGATCTTCCGCGCCTTCTCGAAATGGTCGAGTCTCTGGGTCTGGATCCACCAGGTTGCCGCCTCCATCAATAACTCGGGGTCGTCATTGCGGTTGGCAAAAAACGCATAGAAGGAGACGCCCACCGTCTCCCCCTTCTGCGCAATTTTCTGGTGGCAGACCTGGATGATTTTCTTTTTCAATGATCCGCGCATGTGCTTTTCTCCCTCATGCTTGCGTCCGGGCAAACCCCTCCCTCAGTGCCTCGACGGGCAGGTAGCGGCCGATGATCACCAGCCGAGATTGAGGAGGCGTCTCCTCCCAGGGAGAGCCGTAATCGAACCCCGCCACCCTGTGTACCCCCTGCACTATCAGGCGGCGCGATTCGCCCGCGATGGCCAGCACTCCCTTGTAGCGCAGCATGTCATTGCCATGCAACTCGATGCACTGCTCCATGAAGGCGCCGATTTGCTTCAAATCCAGCTCGCCCCCCTCGAACAGCTGGGCCGAGATGGCATCCTGCCAGGAACGGGGCCGGGCCGAGAGCGGGCGAAACGCCTCGAAGCCCTGCTGCCCTGCCCGCACAATGCGAAGGCCTGAACTCAGCGCCAGCTCGTCGCTCAGGCTGAAGGCATCCAGATCCAGCCAGCACTCGGCCGGGCACTCACCCTGCACTATGTCGAGGATCTGCGCCCTGGGATTGATCCCGTGGACTCGCGCTATGGCCGCCTCCCGCGTCGCCCCGTCCACCCTGTCTGTCTTGGTGAGCAGGATGCGATCGGCAAAACCTATCTGGGCCGCCGCCACCGGATGCTCGTCCAGCTGGCGGCCTATGTGTTCACCATCGACCAGGGTGATGACGGCATCCAGGCGCAAGGCATCGCGCAACTCTTCTTCGACAAAGAAGGTCTGGATGATGGGGGCAGGATCGGCGAGCCCAGTAGTCTCGACGATCAGCCGCTCGAACCTCAGCTCCCCCGCCGCCCGCCGGGCCAGCAGGTCGCTCAGGGCGGCCCGAAACTCACCGCGCACGCTGCAACAGACGCAGCCGTTGCTGAGCTCCACCACGCTCACCCCCGAGCCTCCCTCCAGCAGGGCGCCGTCTATGTTGGCGGCGCCGAACTCGTTCTCCAGGATCGCCACGGAGGCGTCGGCGTGGTGGCGCAGGAAATGGTTGAGCAGCGTGGTCTTGCCGGCGCCGAGAAAACCGGTCAGCAAGGTGACCGCTACAGCATTCGTCATGATGGAAGTCCTGTGGTGAGGGGGCTAGTCGCAGTATCCGGCCAGAGCCGAGAAAACCGTTCAATAAAGGATGACCGCGACAGCATGTGTAATGGTGGAAGTCCTGTGACGTGAAACCTAACAGCAGCGCCCGCCATTCTTGCCGCCGTAGCGGGCATCCTGGCGTTCGCGAAAGAACTCGTCGTGGCTCATGGGGGTCTGCTCGGGATGAGTCAGCCGCATGTGCTGCACGTAGTTGTCGTAATCGGGCATACCCACCATGAGTCTGGCGGTCTGCCCCAGATACTTGCCCGCCTTGGCCAGGGTATCGAACATGCAAACTCCTTAAAGGCCGTCGATGAGGCGCCGGCACCCGCGGGTGCCGGCCTGCTGACTTACTTGAGGCTGGGAGCCAGCTCGCCGTCGTCAGCATCGTCGTCAGACTTGGGCCGGGTTGCACCCGGTTGTTTCGGCATAGCCTGATACGGCGTCTCGTTGGCGGTCGGCTGCGGATTTTTCAGCGCCTTGAGGGCCGTCTTCAGGGAGAAGCCGGCCAGCACCACCACCACCAGCATGAAGAAGATGGTCAGCCCCGCATCCAGCCGGTTGTTGAACACCAGCTGGGTCAGCTGGGATTCGGTGTACTGGGCCGGGATGGTGCCGCTGTCGATCATGGCCTGGAACTTGTTGGCTATGGCCAGGAAGCCGAGCTTGGGATTGTCGCTGAAGGTCTTCTCCCAACCCGCAGACAGGGTGCAGATCAGCAGCCAGCTGGTGGGCAGCAGCGCTACCCAGGCATAGGCCTGACGCTTCATCTTGAACAGCACCACGGCGCAGAGCATCAGCGCCATGCCCGCCAGCATCTGGTTGGCTATGCCAAACAGCGGCCACAGGGTGTTGATGCCGCCGAGGGGATCCACCACCCCCTGATGCAGGAAGTAACCCCAGGCCAGCACGCACAGAGCGGTGGCGAGCAGGTTGGCCGGCAGGGAGTCGGTACGTTTGAGGGCCGGGGATATGACCCCCAGCAGATCTTGCAGCATGAAGCGCGCCGCCCGGGTCCCCGCATCCACGGCAGTGAGGATGAACAGGGCCTCGAACAGGATGGCGAAGTGATACCAGAAGGCGACGTTCATCAGGCCGCCGAGGGCACCGTGCAGTATGTAGGCCATGCCGACCGCCAGGGTCGGGGCACCGCCGGCACGGGAGATGATGCTCTGCTCACCCACCTCGCTGGCGATGCGGGTCAGGGTCTCGGGGGTGATCTGGAAGCCCCAGTTGCTCACCACGGCGGCGGCAGAGACCACCACGTCTGTGGTACCTGCCGGCGCCAGCACCGCCATGGGGCTGTTCATGGCGAAGTAGACACCCGGATCTATGACGCAGGCGGCCACCAGCGCCATGATGGCGACGAAGGACTCCATCAGCATGCCGCCGTAACCGATGAAGCAGGCCTGATTCTCGTTGGCCAGCATCTTGGGAGTGGTGCCGGACGAGATGAGCGCGTGGAAGCCTGAGACGGCGCCACAGGCGATGGTGATGAACAGGAAGGGGAAGAGATCCCCGGCCCAGACCGGGCCTGTGCCATCGATGAACTGGGTCAGCGCCGGCATCTGCAGGGTCGGCTGGGTCACCAGTATGCCGATGGCGAGGCCCACTATGGTGCCGATCTTGAGGAAGGTGGAGAGGTAATCACGGGGTGCCAGCAGCAGCCAGACCGGCAGCACGGAGGCGACGAAGCCATAGCCCACCAGCATCCAGGTCAGCTGCACGCCGTCGAAGTCGAAATAGGGTGCCCAGGTCTCGCTCTCGGCCACCCAGCCACCGGAGATGATGGCAAAGATGAGACACACCAAACCGATCACAGACACCTCGCCGATGCGGCCCGGCCTCAGGTAGCGAATGTAGATCCCCATGAAGATGGCGAGGGGTATGGTGAAGGCCACAGTGTAGGTGCCCCATGGGCTGTGGGCGAGCGCCTTGACCACTATCATCGCCAGCACCGCCAGTATGATCACCATGATCATGAAGGTGGCGACCAGGGCGATGACACCCGCCGTAGGCCCCATCTCAGCCCTGACCAGCTCACCGAGGGAGCGACCATCCCGCCGGGTGGAGACGAACAGCACCATGAAATCCTGCACAGCCCCCGCCAGCACCACCCCGGCCAGCAGCCAGAGCATGCCGGGCAGATAGCCCATCTGGGCCGCCAGCACGGGACCGACCAAGGGGCCGGCGCCGGCGATGGCGGCGAAATGGTGGCCAAACAAGACCTTCTTGTCGGTCGGCACATAGTCCAGACCGTCGTTGTGACGCACCGCCGGTGTCATGCGCGTGCTGTCGACCGCCAGCACGCGCTTGGCGATGAACAGGCCGTAATAGCGATAGGCGATCAGATAGACGCACACAGCCGCGACCACGATCCAGAGTGCGTTTATCTGTTCGCCCCGGTTGAGGGCGATATAGCCGAGCGAACTGGCGCCCACCAGCGCCATCAGCCCCCATCCCAGGTGTTTCCCTAACTTGTCCATCAGTCTGCTCCCGCCATCGATTTTTACATGTGCAACCAGATACGGTTACATCTCTATAGCAATCGCTCTGGCGCTACAATCGGGGCCTGTCACAACTCAACTCGCTGGCCGGAAAATTTCTCAATATTGCCGACCGGATCACGGCCGTTTGGGGAATGGTGAACTTGATGAGACTGAAATAATTGGAAAAACCGGCGGAGATGCCCACAAAAAAGGCCCCTGTTCGGAGCCTTTTATGCATCATCATCCCATCAGGAGAGCGCCAGCCCGATGGAGAGCAGCAGGCTGAACAGGAAGGCGCTGATGGCGGTCTTCTTGAGGGCGCCGGTCAACACCTCGCCATCGAAGCTCGTGCGCAATGTCTTGGCGGCGTCCGTGAGCGGCTTCATGGCGGGCAGGAAGATCCAGGGCCAGAAACTGGCGGGCTGGGTCAGCAGGAAGGCGATGGTGCTGATCAGAGCCGCCCCCAGCAACAGCCAGTGATAGGCGATGGCGCGGTTGCGACCGAGCCGCACCGCCAGGGTGATCTTGCCGCTGACCGCGTCCGTCTCTATGTCCCGCACGTTGTTGATGTTGAGCACGGCGGTCGCCAGCAGGCCGCAGGCGGTGGCCGGCAGCAGCAGATCCCACTGCAGCGTCTTGGTGAACAGGTAGTAAGAGCCGAGCACCCCCAGCAGACCGAAGAACAGGAACACCGAGATATCGCCGAAACCGCGATAGCCGTAAGGGGTCTTGCCCACCGTGTAGGTGATGGCCGCGACTATGGCCGCGCCGCCCAGCACCACGAAGGTGAGGATCTGCAGCCACTGATCGCCGAAGGCGCAGCCCAGCAGGGCGAGGCCGCTCACCACGGCGGCCAGGGCGGTCAACGCCATGGCCATGCACATCTGCTTTTGGGTGATGAGACCCGAGACCACGGCGCGCTGGGGACCGATCCGTTCGCCATTGTCGGCACCGGAGACAGCATCCCCGTAATCGTTGGCCAGGTTGGAGAGGATCTGCAGCAGTATGGCGGTCAGCAGGGAGAGCACCATGATAGTGCCATCGAAGGCGCCACGGCTGGCCGCCAGCCCGGATCCCAGCAAGATGGAGGAGCACGCGAGCGGCAGTGTTCGCAAACGCGCCGCCAGCAACCAGATAGAGAAGGTATTTGTCATATTGTGATGGCCAAACAATCAGATATTGATCGTGTTAAGGGTTATCGAACCGGATTTCGGTATACTTGGCCCCTCGGGAGTCAGCTCCCCGGGCGATTTACATGGACGAATGGGCAGATAATATATAGGAATAATCGCTCCTTTGGCATAAACCAACGGCATCCTTCTGCAGGATTGACCGTCACTATCGGCTCATAGACGAAATCCATGTTGGCTCAGACCCATATCAAGCAACAACTGGACGCCCTGCGTCACGGCAACGCCAGCGGCTTCGTGCGGCTGCGCGTGGCGATCGAAGTCGACTCCTTTTTGGGCTGGCTCGCGGCGCAGACCCTCTATCCCCGTATCTATTGGCATGCCAGAGGACACGACCGTCCCGAATACGTGGCGCTGGGCTGCATTCGCGAGCTGACCCGGCCGCAGGACATACAACAGGTCTGCGCGCACACGGGCCAGCCCCACGACGACAGTCCGCGCTACTACGGCGGACTGGCGTTCGATCCCGCTCAGCCCGGCTGGCAGGGTTTTGGCCCCTGCCGCTTCGTGCTGCCCCGCATCGAGTTGGTGCGCCGGGGCGAGTGTGTCAGCCTCTGCCTCAATCTCTGGTTGACCGACGGCAATCTGGATGCCGAGCTGCAGGCGGCCGAGGCGGCCCTCGCGGCCCTGCAACCGGAGGCGCCCCTGCCTGCGTTGCAACCCCACGTCTGGCAGCGCCAGGATTGCCCGGGCCCAGCCCAGTGGCAGACGCTGGTCGAGCGGGTGACGGCGCCCGATTTTCAGGCGCACACCCCCAAGGTGGTGCTGTCGCGGGAGAGCCTGCTCTCCCGCCAGCGGCACGACGATGACCTCTGCCCCTGGTCCCTGCTGGCGCAGTGGGCGCAGCACGCCCAGGACTGCTTCCACTTCGGCTTTCAGTTCTCCCCCGAGCAGAGTTTCATCTCCTGCTCCCCCGAGCGGCTCTACCGCCGGGAAGGGAGGCACCTCTTCACCGAGGCGCTGGCGGGCACCATACGCCGCTCCGGCGACGAGGCGACCGATGCGGCCCTGGCCGCCGAGCTGCTGGCCGACAGCAAGAACCGGCTGGAGAACCGGCTGGTGCACGCCGACATCCTCAGCCGACTGGCACCGCTCACCACGGGCGCCAGCCTGACCGAGCCGCGCATTCTGAAACTGCGGCTGCTGCAACACCTCAAGTGCGACATAGAGGCCGAACTCAGCCCCGGGGTCTGTGACTGGCAACTGCTGGACGCCCTGCACCCCACCCCCGCGGTGGGCGGCGCCCCGCGCGAAGCCGCACTGGCCTTTATCCGCGAATGTGAACCCTACCAGCGCGGCTGGTATGCCGGCGCCTGCGGCATGCTGAGCCGGGAGACCTCGGAATTCTCGGTCGCCATCCGCAGCGCCCGCATCACGGCACAGACCATCACGCTGTTCGCCGGGGCCGGCATAGTGGCGGGATCCGAGCCCGCCGCCGAGTGGGCCGAACTCGACAACAAGATCGCCAACGTGCTCTCCCTGCTGGGATAGCGTTTTCCCATCGACCCTCATTCAGCGAGAGCCCCATGTTTGCGAGCCCCGTGTTTGCCAGTCAACATGCCACCTTCAATCACGTCTGGTCTTCCCTCTTGCTGGAAGAGCTCCATCGCCTCGGCGTGCGGGACATAGCTCTGGCCTCCGGCTCACGTTCGGCGCCGCTCACCATGGCCGCCGCCGCCCACCCCGGCTTTCGCCGCCACCTGCATTTTGACGAGCGGGGCTTGGGGTTCATGGCGCTGGGGCTGGCCAAGGGCAGCGGCCGACCGGTGGCGGTGATCATGACCTCGGGCACGGCGGTCGCCAACCTCTGGCCGGCGGTGGCTGAGGCGCAACTCACAGGCGTGCCGCTGATTATTCTCTCGGCCGATCGACCGCCCGAGCTTATCGACAACGGCGCCAACCAGGCGATCGATCAGCAGGGGATCTTCGGTCGCTACCCCGTCTATCAGCAGAACCTGCCGAGCCCCACCCCGACCATACCGGCGGCCTTCGTGCTGAGTTCGGTGGATCAGGCGCTGGCCCAGCAGGCGCTGACGCCGGGGCCTGTGCACTTCAACTGCATGTACCCGGAACCGCTCTACCCCGGCGACGCATATCAAGACTTCAGCGACTACCTGGCCCCCCTCGGTGACTGGCTCCATTCAAGCGAACCCTGGAGCCCCTGGCAGCAGAACGAGCAGATCTGCCCTCGCCAGCCGGATTGGGCGACCTTGCAGGGCAAGCGTGGCGTCATAGTCGCGGGCCGCATTCAGGATCCCGCCCAGGCGCAGCTGGTGGCCGAGCTGGCCGAGCGCCTCGGCTGGCCGCTGCTGGCGGATCTGCAGAGCCAGATCCGCTTCGATGCCCGCAACCTCATCCACATGGATCTCGCCCTGCAAAACAGCTGCTTCGTGGCCGAGCTGGCTCGCGCCGAAGTGCTGCTGCAATTCGGTGCCCGCCTCATCTCCAAGCGGCTCGGCCAGTTCATCAAGCAGCACCCCTGGCAGGATTACTGGCTGGTGGACCCGCAGCCGGCGCGGCTCGACCCCGATTACCGGCTGCGCCGCCGTCTGGTGTGCGAGCCCGCCGCCTTCGCCGCGACCCACAAGGTGAGCACTCGCCACCTGCCCTGGCACCGGCTGGCAGAGCGCCAGCAGAGCGCCACCCGCCAGATCCGCAGCGCCTGCGATCGCTTCTCCGAGCTCGGCGTCTGCCATCGGCTGGGAGCCCTGATCCAAGGCCAGCTGTTCGTCGGCAACAGCATGCCGGCCCGGCTGATGGACATGCTCGGCGAAGCGGGCAAGGGACCGAGCCGGGTGATGACCAACCGCGGCGCCTCCGGCATCGACGGCCTGATCGCCAGCGCCTATGGCTTCGCCCAGTCGAGCGAGCAGCCGACGACCCTGCTGATCGGCGATCTCAGCGCCCTGCACGATCTCAACAGCCTGGCCCTGCTCGGCAAGTCGAGCCGGCCGCTGGTGGTGATCCTGCTCAACAACGACGGCGGCAGCATCTTTCGCATGTTGCCTGTGCCCACCGGCGATCGGCTGCTGGAAACCTACTACTGCCTGCCCCACGGCCTGCACTTCGAGCATGCCGCCGCCATGTTCGGCCTCCACTATCGGGCACCGACCACGCTGGCTGAATTCGAGCAGGCCTACGGCGCAGCCCTGACAAACCCTGCGTTGGAAAAGAAAGTAACCCTGATTGAAATCAAGGTACCGAGCAGCGAGGTGGCCGAAGATCTGAAAGCCTTGGGAACCCTTATCCGTGGCATCTAGCACTGACCAGCCAACCCTGGTGCTGCTGCACGGTCTGCTCGGCGATGCCAACGACTGGCAGCCGGTGATCGAAGCCTTGCCTGGGATGGATTGCCACGCGCTGGATCTGCCAGGCCACGGCCACAACCAGCATCTGCGGGTGAGCGGCTTCGAAGAAGCCCATGAGTGGCTCTGCGATGCGCTCAAGGCACTCGGCATCGAGCAGTACCGACTGGCCGGTTATTCGCTGGGCGGGCGGCTCGCCCTCTATCACGCCAGCCAATCCCCTGCCGGATTGCAGGCCCTGCTGCTGGAAAACTGCCATCCCGGCCTGCCGCTGGCCGAACGGGCCGCTCGTATCGAACACGACGAGCGCTGGGCGCGGCGCTTCGAGCGCGAACCGCTGACAGAAGTGCTGGCCGACTGGTATCGGCAGGGAGTGTTCGCCGATCTCGACGAGGCGGCCCGCGCCTGCCAGGCAGCTCGCCGCCTTGGCAACGAGGGCAGAGCCGTCGCTAGCATGCTGCGCGCCACCTCGCTGGGCCAGCAGCCGGATCTCGCCCCCTGGCTAAGAGCAGAACCGCTGGCCGGTACCCGCTTGCCGGTGACCTGGCTCTCCGGCAGCCGGGATCACAAATTCCATCAGCTGGCTTGCCAGTTGGTGAAGCAGGGCTGCAATATCAATCACTTGACCCTGGATGGCGGCCACAATCTGCACGCCAGCCAGCCCGAGACGTTTGCCCAGCTCCTGCGGGAGTGGGTTGTGAGTACGCCATAAAACGGCATGACACCATTTACCTGAGCCGGCGTTGCGGGCTTATCACCAACAAGAAAAAGAGAGTGCACATGATTGAAGCAATGACGGAAGCAGAACTGTACGCACCTGTTTCGGATGACGCGATTGCTCACTGTGCACTACAACAGAAGGAAAAATAGATGATTGAGGCAATGACGGAAGCAGAACTGTATGCACCGATAGAGTGGCGCGATTGCTCCACCGGTTACGAGGACATCCTCTATCACAAGTCCGGCGATGGCATTGCCAAGATCACCATCAATCGTCCCCAGGTGCGCAACGCCTTCCGTCCCCGCACCGTCAAAGAGATGCTGCAGGCGCTGGCCGATGCCCGCTATGACGATCATATCGGCACCATCATACTCACCGGCTTCGGCGAGAAGGCGTTTTGCGCCGGTGGCGACCAGAAGATCCGGGGCGACTACGGCGGATATCAGGATGACGAAGGCACCCATCACCTCAACGTGCTCGACTTCCAGCGCGACATCCGCACCTGCCCGAAACCCGTGGTCGCCATGGTGGCAGGTTACGCGGTCGGTGGTGGCCACGTGCTGCACATGATGTGCGATCTGACCATAGCGGCAGACAACGCCCAGTTCGGCCAGACAGGTCCGAAAGTCGGCTCCTTCGACGGCGGCTGGGGCGCCTCCTACATGGCTCGCATCGTCGGCCAGAAGAAGGCTCGCGAGATCTGGTTCCTGTGTCGCATGTACGATGCCCAGCAAGCGCTCGACATGGGGCTGGTCAACACAGTCGTGCCGCTGGCCGAGCTGGAGCGCGAAACCGTGCGCTGGTGCCGCGAGATGCTGCAGAACAGCCCGATGGCGCTGCGTTGCCTGAAAGCGGCCCTCAACGCCGACTGCGACGGCCAGGCCGGCTTGCAGGAGCTGGCGGGGAATGCCACCATGCTGTTCTACATGACCGAAGAGGGTCAGGAAGGGCGCAACGCGTTCAACGAGAAACGCCGTCCCGACTTCTCCAAATACAAGCGGAATCCCTGATGAAACTCGCTCTCTATCGCTACCAACTGCCTTTTACCCAGCCCCTGACCTTTCACGGCAAGGTGGAGGTGGCGCGAGAGGGCCTGCTGGTTCGCATCGACAAGGGCTGGGGGGAGATAGCCCCCCTGCCCGGTTTCTCCAGAGAGACCCTGGCCGAGGCGCAAGCCGAAGCGCTCGGCTGTCTGGAGCTGCTGGCTCAGGGGCAGCCCATAGCGCCCCTGTTGCCCTCGGTGCAATTCGGGCTGGACTGTGCGCGGCGGGTCTGGCCCGAACAGACGGCCACCCTGCCCGAGCCCTATCCCCTCATTCAAGGCTCCCCCCAGGAGCTGCTCAAACACTGGAAGGACTGGCTGCATCAGACGCCCACCAAGGCCAAACTGAAGGTGGCCCGTTATCCCATGCGCGACGAGCTGGCACTGATCCGCCTGCTGTGCGATCGCATCCCCACCCTCAAGCTGGTGCTGGACGCCAACCAGGGCTGGACCCGCGAGGAGGCCTGGGCCTTCTGCGGTCACCTGGACTCGAACCGGATCGAGTATCTGGAAGACCCTTGCGCCAACTTTGACGACATCGCCTTCGTGGCAAACCGCACCGGCATGCCGGTGGCCATCGACGAGCTGCTGGCACAGGGCAAACCCTGGGAACCCATCCCGCAGCTGAGAGCCCTGGTGCTCAAACCCATGCTGCTTGGCTCGCTGGCCAACAGCGAGGCCCTGGTGGCCCGCGCCCGCGAGCTGCGCCTGAAAGTGATCGTCTCCTCCTGCTTCGAGTCCGGGGTCGGCCTCGGCCAGCTCGCCCGTCTTGCGGGTGAGTGGGCGCCGGATCAGGCGCCGGGCCTGGACACCAAACGCTGGCTGGCAAGCGATCTGCTGGACAAGCAAGGCAAACCCGATCCTGGCCTGCTGGAGCCCCTGTTTCACCGTGACTGAAGGGGCCTTAATGCTGCCGACATCTGACCATCACTCCCCCCTGGAACCCTGCCCGGTGCGTTACTGGGCACATATATCTCCCCGGCGCATCGCCATCCACACAGACAGCCCCCTCAGCTATCAGCAGCTGGATGCACGGCTCAACAGCCTGTGTCGGCAGCTGGCGCTGGCTGGCCTGAAAGCCGGCGACCGGCTGGCTGCAGTGGTGCGCGGCGCCCTGCCGGACGTCCTGCTGGCCTGGGCCTGCGTGCGCAGCGGCATCGTCTTCTGCCCGCTCAATCCCGCCTTTCCTGCGGCCAGACAGGCCGAACTGGCGCAGCAGCTGGACGTGGCCACCTGCTGGTCGGCCGACGAAATTCCGGCGGGAAGCGGGTGCCCACTGCGGCTGGATTTCGACACTGAACTGGCGGCGGCCGATCAGCCCTGGCCGCTCGCGCCTGCCCAGCTCAACAACATGATCCTCACCTCCGGCTCCAGCGGCACACCGAAAGCCGTGGTGCATCGCCTCGCCAACCACCTGGCCTCGGCGCGGGGCTCAGCGTCTTTGATCCCGCTCGATGAAGAGTGCGGCTGGCTGCTCTCCCTGCCGCTGTTTCACGTCGGCGGCTACGCTATCCTGTTTAGGGTCTTTCTGGCAGGCGCCAGCCTGGTGCTGGACGATCGCAGTCAACCCCTCAAGGCGCGCCTCGAACGCCAGCCCATCACCCACCTCTCGCTGGTGCCGACCCAGCTCTGGCGGCTGCTAGCGGAGGGTTTCGACCCAGCCCGCACCCGCTTGCGCGAGCTGCTGCTCGGCGGCGCCGCCATCCCCGAGCCGCTGGTCGCTCGCCTCAAGGCCATGGGGCTCACCCCCAAGGTGAGTTACGGCCTCTCCGAGATGGGCAGCCAGGTCTGCACCGGCCAGCCGTCCGCCGCTGGCGTGGTTGGCAAACCGCTGCCGGGGCGGGAAGTCTGCATCCAGCAAGATGAGATCTGCGTGCGCGGTGACACCCTGTTTGCCGGTTATTTCAAGGCGGGCGTACTGGAGCGGCCGCTCGACGAGGCCGGCTGGTTTCACACCCGCGACAAGGGGCATATCACCGCCGACGGCGAGCTGGTGGTGGAGGGGCGACTCGACAATCTGTTCATCTCGGGGGGCGAGAACATACAGCCCGAAACCATAGAGCAGCGGCTGGTGGATCATCCTGCCGTGGCGCAGGCACTGGTGGTGCCCATGCCGAGCGACGAGTGGGGGCAACGCCCCGCCGCCTTCATCGACTGGCACGGCGAGCCTGTTCCCTATCCGGAGCTGGCCGCCTGGATCCGCGCCACCCTGCCCGGCTTCATGGTGCCCGACCTTTGGCAACCCTGGCCCGACATGGGCGGGGCTCTCAAGCCACAGCGAAAGCTGCATCAGCCATCTATCTTCAAGCAATAAGGCGTCATACGACAGTTTCCGACACGGCAGGAGCCGTCTGTATGCACCTTATTCAAGAGAAACCCCGCTCAAGGCCAACATTATCCCTCCGTCGTCATCCTGAGTGAGAACGATTACATCATTGGTCATCTTTTTGAGCATTTTTTGAACCAAATTAATCGACTGTAGTACCATGTCCCTCGCCCAGTATCTCGATGGAAATATAATCGATTGATAGTAAAGGAAATTGTTAATTTGGCGTTATTTGAACAACTGCGACATGGTGGTAAAATGCACTCCTTGGCAGTAAGGCGAGTCACACATGAGTAACAAAATTTATAAAATTGCAGAGGAGATATTTTTCTCCGCGGCAATATTCCGACTCTCTAAGGGAGAAAAGGACATCAAGCTCAGCAACAAAGAAGCCGAGCTGCTCGAAATGCTGTGTGATGAGGCAGGCAGTGTCATTCCCAGAAACGTACTGCAGGAAGCCTTGTGGCCAAATCAGGATAATACCGACACCAACCTTAATCGACAGATCCTCTCCCTGAGGAGAAAACTGGAATCATTTGGTTTGCTGAACTCAATTGATACCATTCCTAGGGTAGGTTATATCTTCTGTGCACCCATTGAGGTCACCGGGGAGGCTGAGAATACGGAGGCAAGGGCAGAAACACCCGCAGCCTCACCGCGGGCCAGACGACAATACTCTCGCAGAAAATACGATCGCTATTTCAACCCAAAGCGCATCATGCTGTTTGCACTGCTGATTGTGGTGGCCTCCTCGCTGGCCGCGTTTATTTATCATTACAACAATGAAAATACCCTCAGAACGATTAACCTCGGCCATGTTTCTCTGTATACGACCAGCGAGACAGAGAATGCGTTGAAATTGAAGATTGATACGCTGGCACCGCTTGTCAAAAGAGTGCCGCATTATGAAGACGAACGTGTTTCCATTCTCATCGGAAAGGAAGCTATCAGCTACTTTTCCATTGATAATAAAAACAAAGAGTTGTCAGAAAATGTCTTCCTGCTGAGAGCCGGCCATTCCATCGCCGAGGAATTGCAATGCGTCATGACTACCATTGCATTACAGGGAAAGAACGTTTCCCATAATTACTATAACTATCCGAATGCCACCGTCAGATATCACAGCAATTGCCAGGCCCCGGATAACTGGGTCGAAATCACTAGAAAAAGCAAAATCATAGTGACCATGAACAGAGAAATTGTCGTGGCCACTGTGATAGCAACGGATCATCAGGGGCAAACCCTGTTCAATCTGGATTCCGTTGGCGATATAGAGCGGGATCAGGATGATATTGCGGTCGAAATAAAGAATACCATAGTCAACTTTATCGATCAGAAGGCACTGATCAGCAACAGTATGGTCGCCACCCTGGTAGCTGCCCTGACCCCACCTAAACAGAAGTCGCTGTTTATTCAGCTGCCAGGCGGGATATATCTCTCCAGCTATATGGGCGGTGTTATCTCCTGGCCCAGCAGAGAGAATTTAAAGGTCATCCAGCGTAATGATCTTTGAGATTATTCATAGGAGACGATGAAGTTGGCCACGGCGGTATAATCCCCGGGTGTGATACTCTTGGCGGCGATCGCACCCGGGTGGCCCTCAACCCGAGCGGAAAACAGCAGTTCATTTTCCGTTGAACCGCCCAAGACATAGCCGCGAGAAGCTGTACCCAAATCCAGCTGGGTCTGAGTGGCATCATAGAGCCGGATCCCGGCCCCCTTAGCTGAACAACCTGCCGAAAATGCCAGGCCGCCGCTGAGCTGGGCATCCTGTGCACCGGTAAAGGTCACCTTGGCCATGCGGAAAATACCGGGTTTGCAGTTGGTCAGGCGGATGACGAATGGCACCTGAGCCCCGGTACCGGCCGAGTAGAGCTCCCTGACGTCAACCACCCCCATATCGACCGACTGATCGGCCGACTCGGGGGCAATCACGCACGGTTGATCTATGATCCGGCCATGCAGGTGCACAGTGTTGCCCAGCAGCTCCAAATCATCACCAGCCCGCGTTGCGGCCATCGCGGCCAACGCCGGGCAAAGCATCAAACCTATCCACAGCGTCCGCAACATATGACAGCCCCTCACTGGAATTCGGCAACAATGGTGGCGGTGGCGTAGAAGTCACCCGCAGGGATATCAGCACCGACCGGCGTTATCGGCGCAGCAATAAAGCCCCAGTCACCGATATTACCTTGCATGGTGACGGGGTAAAATTCATTAATTCTCAGCGGGGAGCCATCCAGCTGCTTGAATTTTATGCCCAGATCATTAATTACTTGCCCTCCCTGATAGCCATCTTTGGTAGTTCGCAAATACTCTTGATTGAAGGATACAGGTCTTCCAGAAATGCCAAGGTTTATTTTCAGCGCATTTCCTTCAAATGCACCACCTTTGCATTGAAAAGTCAAAGGCATAACTTTCTCGAAATTATTTCCATCCAGCCCATTAGCTGGCAAGTCACCAAATTCAACCTCGATGGTCTGGCCACCATTGATAACACACTCTTCCGGTACATACAATATGGCTGAAGTAATGGTAATCCTAGACATAGGGATATTATTAAAATCCGTAGATGTGTTTCCTAAACGACCATACATCTCTACCACTTGGCGGTCTGATATCTGTACACCATTGATGATTTGTTTTCTAACTCGAAAGGTAACAAGTCCTTTGCTACCACTTTCAAAGTCATCTATTCTGGTTTCTCTGCCTTTAGTACAAGAATATCTTGTATATTCGTTGCTCTCATTTACAAATGGCGCAGTGACATATTTATTTTTCCTACCAGCAATCCAGACTTCAACCTTCATGTCCAAGAATTCATTCAGCTTAACGAATCCATCCCCCAGTTGAGGCAAGCCGCCGAGCATTGTTGCTTTGTAATAAACGGGTGATGCTGAAATATTCTTCTCAGGACAACTTACGGTACCAGAATATTTACCTTTCAAGTTCCATTCAAAGGCCTTGGTGGTGGCATTAGGCTTATTTTGAATATCAGCTTTCTCAAGATCGATAAAATAATCATGGGTCGAAGTCGGTGTCACATAGCCATTTGCCAATGCTGTTCCTGCAAACAGCATAAGGCTTGAACAGAAGATGGAACGTAGCATAGGTATTACTCGCTCTTGATGGCTTTACAGGCATTGCCTGCACACTGGTATTTGATATCCATATATCCGCCGTAGTCATTGACGTAGCTGATCACAAATTGGTTGCCCAACGCTTCCGGGATCGTGACCGTCTGCTCTGACTTGGGTTCAACCATAAAGGCGGAGAAACCCTTGATGGTGGTCCGCTCCTTGCCCTGCGGATGGCCGAGGCCCACGTAGGTGATGTAGTAAGGGGTCGGGTTGTTGACCTTCAGGGTCGTGCCCTGCTTGGTGATCAACACCTGATCCTGCCAGACGGCGCCGCGCTCCGGGATGATGGCCTCGGGGCGGTAGAACAACTTGATCTTGGACTGCACCGCAATCTGCATCACGTTGCTCTTCTCGCTCTTGGGCGGGATCTCGCGCAGGTTGAAGTAGTAGATCGACTCGCGATCCTTGGGCAGGCTGTCGATGGCTGGCACGCTGGCGATGCGCACGATGGACTTCTGGTTGGCATCCACCCGTTGTACCGGCGGCAATATCACGAAGGGAGAAGCGATCTTCTGGCCCTGGGTGTCTTCAATCCAGGCCTGCGCCAGGTAGGGCAGCTTCTGGTTCTCGTTCTTGATGTTGAGGCTGATGGATTTGGCACCGCCCGGATACACGACGCGGGTACGATCCAGCACTATGGCAGCACTGACGTTGAGCGAGGTCATGCCCAGCACGGCCAGACAGGTATAAGAGAGCAGCTTTTTCATCGGTATCCCATTACTTGCAAGTGAGAGTCTTCATCGACAGATCGGTTACTTCTTGCGGCGCCACTATCTGGCACTGGCGGGCCCCGCCCCAGGAGAGTTCAAACGCTTCATTCGGTTTCACCCCGGTCAGATAGACCAGGCCATCCTCATCCACCACCGAGAGCACCCGGCCGGAATCCTTGACGACTGTGGCGCCAAACGGCGGTACTGAGCCATCGGGCAGTTTGACATTGGCCAGCAACTTGAACCCTTCGGCCATTTCGAAGGCATTATATCCAATTGCACCCTCGGTCAGGGTCCCCTGCTTGATGGCATTCATGACATCTATGTCATCGCCCAGCTGATCCACGTCTATCCGGGTGTCGCTCTTGCGATAGTCGGTCATGTCGCTGATCACAGCGACGCCAAAGCGGTTGGTCACGGCGCGGCCGTTGTTGAAAGAGACGCCGGAGGTCTTGTCGGTGTCCACCATCATGCGGGTACCGCCGCGGCGAGTAGCCTGGTGCAGCGCCGCCCCATGTTCGGTCGCCGTCAGACCGCCGCGCAGGCTGGCTCCGACCGAGGTGTACTCGCTCTGCACGCTGTAGGCGTTGAGGCTGACGGCACCTACATCTCCGTTGTGGTTGTAGTAGCCACGCGCTACGGCGTGGCCGTTGCTCTGCACGCCCGCCCCCAGCTGATAGGTATCATCCGGCCGGCTGTAATCCTGATAGGTCGCCAGGTGGGTGACCTTGCCGTTGGAGGACTGCACGCTGTATCCCGCGCTCTTCCTGTCCCCGATCGGCATGCTCAGGGTCAACATGACGCTCTTGTCATCCTCGTAATTCTCGGTCTTGGTCTTGTAGGCAGATACATAGACGGAGACATCCTTGAAGCTGCCGATGCTCACGTTCTTGTTGATGGAGAGGCCGTAGCGATCCTCTGCCTCGTGATCCCAGTACGTTCTGTGGGTGTAGTCCAGATAGATTGTCAGGGCTTTGGCCGCATCATCCGCCCAGAAGGTCTTGTTGGCAGTGATGGTATATAGCTCCTTGTCACCCCAGGTGTTGTAGTCATCGCTCGAGGTCGTATTGTTGTTCTCCAGCCGATCCTTGTTGCTCAAGAATTGCGACATGGTCATGAAGTTATGCTGAGAGAAGCGATAACCCGCGAAGGTGATCGAGCTGTTGTATTCATCGAACTGCTTGGCGTAGTTCACGCGTACCGACTGGCCAATCTTGGTCGACAGGCCCGGCAATTTCGAAATGGATTGGGTCAGGTCGGCAGAAATAGCACCGAATGCATAAAGGTCGCGACCAATCCCCAGGCCCATGGAGTTATATTCGCCAGCGACCAGGCTGCCACCGTAAAGTGACCAGGAGTTCGCCACCCCCCAGGAGAAATCGCCGGTGACAAACGCCGGGCCATGCACGTCGTGGGCGGAATCCCCCAGCTCGGAGGGAGCACCGACGGCCAGATTGTATCTGACGTAGCCGGGGCGAGTCAGGTAGGGGACGGTCGCGGTGTCTACCTGGAACGAGCTGACGCTGCCATCCTGCTCCTCCACCCGTACGTCGAGACGACCGCGCACCGAGCTGTCCAGCCCCTGAATACGAAACGGGCCGGCTGGCACGTTGGTCTCATAAATGATGCGGCCGGACTGGGAAATGGTGACCTTGGCATTGGTCTTGGCGATGCCGCTCACCTCGGGCGCATAACCCTGCAGGCTCGGCGGCAGCATGCGCTCGTCATTGGCCAGATTCACGCCCGTGTAGCGAAAGCCGTCGATCAGCTGGGAGTTGAGCTGCTGCTCGCCCACCGTCAGCTTGGCCGCCATGTCGGTCAAGGGGCGATAGGCATAGATACGATTCAGCTCGGCTGACGACCGCTCATCATCACCCCAATAAGAGCTGGCCTGATAGTCACCACGCAGGCGCCAGGCGCCATAGTTGGCCCCCAGGGTGCCATAGCTGCTGATATTGCTATTGGAGTAGTCACTCCCTTCATTGACCTGGGCGTTGATGTTGTAATCCAGCATCAGACCGGTAATACCCACGTCCCACTGCTCCGGTGGAATCCAGTTGGGGTCGCTGTATTTCATCCACGCCTGGGGCACGGCAATCCTGAGCAGGCCATTGCCGATGTCGTTCGAGATCACGACCCCGTCCAGCGCCAGCAGATTGGCACACTGGCCATCGTGCCAGGTATCGATCTTGGCAATGGCCTCATCGGTCAGCGCCAGCTTGGGGATCACCTCTTGCGGCAGACAGGCAACCCCGCCTTTGCCCTTGCCGGCATTGGTCTCGTAGAAAGGGATCTTCTGCAGGGGCAGCTTGTTCTTGTTGACCTCGATCTCGAGGTAGTAGTCACCGGGCAGAATGTAGCCTTCATCGGCAAACTGGGAGAGGTCGATCTTGGTTCGTTCGTCCAGATCGAGCGCGTCAATATTAAACTCCGTTTCTGCCCATGCGTGGTTTGCCACCGCCATCAGGCCGGGCACGCACAGCATAAAAGCCATCTTTGAATAATGTTTTTTTCTTGCAGAGTTTGATGTTGAAACGCTCATAAATTTACTCTAGGGATGGCATAACGGTCTCACATTAATGAGGTATCTACACTAAGCAATGAACTTGCTTACATATAATCGAGCTCAAACAGCGCCGTTCTATCTGAAATAAACAGCTGATTGCCATTTATTTTCAAATTGAATTCCAGATCGCTGTTGACAATATCCGAGACAATAAAGCGTTCGCCGGATACCTTGTAATATTGGCCATTGCTGATGATGCTCAATTCATCGTTCATGGCACTGCGCACGGACATGGCAATAAAAGGCAGTGATGTGCCTTCAGCCTGACATCCGCTGATTTTCAGCGTGCCCTGGTGTTGGGCTTGCTGAGGGATACTGTGTAAAACATCCAGAGTACACCCAGATTCAGCCAGGCCATCCGTGATCTCATTGGCAAGAACAGGCCCCGCCATCATCACCATCTGCAGCACTACCGGCACCATCATTGAAGTTTTCATGATCAAGGTTCGATACGAGGAAACAGAATGTGTGAGGTTGTGGTGGTTCGCACCACCACAACCCTTGTCACACGTTAAGGCAGCCAATTACTCGTAGGAGAGAGTAAAGTTGGTCACTGCAGTGAAAGCACCGGCTTTCAGCGGGTTGGCAGTCTGATCGGCATAACCTTTCAGCACGGCGCTGAAGGGCAGTTCGTTGTCACCGTTTACCAGACCAAACGCAGCAGTGGGTTCACCCAGTACGATATCTGCGCCAGTACCTGGAGCAGTCATCTTGATGCCAGCGCCGGCAGCTTGACCACCACCGATCAGCAGCAGGCTGGAATCTACCGGATCTTTGGCACCACTGAAGGTCACCTTGACGGCATCTTCCTTGTCGGAGATTTCGCAGTTCAGTAGCTTGATGCTGAACGGCTTGGAGTTGGACTCACCACCACTGACCAGCTCTTTGGTGCTGATCTGGCCCATCTCTACAACCTGGTCAACAGACTCGGGAGCAACGGAGCAAGGAGCGTTGATGATTTCACCGTTGAAGGTGACTTTGCCTGAACCAGCGCCACCGGCAGCAACGGCGGAGCCGCACAGCAGAATGGAACCAACACCCATAGCAACCAAGATTTTATTAGCGTTCATTCGTATATACCTACATTAACGTGTGTTGTTATGCGGCATCATCTGGATCAAGCTGGAGTCATGATTTTCGATGATGCCGCGATATTATTGCTCAGCAACTGTCAGCAGACCGACGCCTCATTAATGAGATATGGCTACTGGTGCAATTATCTGTGCATATCAAACAAGCAAAGGTGTTTGCAGTATTAGAGGCAGTTCCCGCCACCTCCCATTTGCACGACTACATACATCCATGTCATCTGCACAAAAAACCGAATTCAACTTTTGCTTGGTGGATAAATTAACGACACATCTGATGCACATCAAATACATTTTGATTTTTATAAATTCCTTTATAAACACTTTAAAATCATAAAGTTACAATCTCCCATGACATTTCAAAACAATGAGAGACAATTAACCACTATATATATCACTCGACTGACAATAGTGAGTTTCACAACCCACTCACATCACAAACCAAATTAACAAAAAACCAACATCAGCCACTAAAAACGAACACCACTGACCAAGCAAATTGCCTCCCTCATCTTTGCCAAGTAATCAATCAGGTAATCAGGTAATCA